>NZ_CP108080.1:2455000-3682500 GCF_036181745.1 Streptomyces sp. NBC_00259
CGAGGAGTTCATCCGGGCGCGTACGACCGGGTGGGAGGAGGCCAGGGCGGCGGCGATGGCGCACTGGCCCGAACTGGTCGAGCGGATCACGGGCGTCGGCGTGCCGGAACTGCGCGCCGCCGTGGACCTGTTCTGCGACGCACCCGCCGCGATGGTGCTCACGGCGCGCGGACCCGAGCAGCAGTCGAAGGGCACGGACACGGTCGGCGCCTGGATCAATCTCGCCCTCGCGACCGGCAACGCGGGCCGTCCGCTCTCCGGCTACGGCTGTCTCACCGGGCAGGGCAACGGGCAGGGCGGCCGCGAACACGGCCAGAAGGCCGACCAGTTGCCCGGCTACCGCAAGCTCGACGACCCCGCGGCACGAGAACACGTGGCGCGCGTGTGGGGCGTGGACCCCGCATCGCTGCCCGGCCCGGGGCGCAGCGCGTACGAGCTGCTCGACGCGCTCGGCCGCGATGTGCGGGCGCTGCTGCTGATGGGCTCCAACCCGGTGGTGTCCGCGCCGCGCGCCGCGCATGTGGAGGAGCGGCTGCGGGCGCTGGACTTCCTCGTCGTCGCGGACGTGGTGCTGTCGGAGACGGCGGAGCTGGCGGATGTCGTGTTCCCCGTGACGCAGTGGGCGGAGGAGACGGGGACGACGACGAACCTGGAGGGCCGGGTGCTGCTGCGCCGGCGCGCGATCACGCCACCGGAGGGGATACGGAGCGACCTGGAGGTCCTGCACGCGCTGGCCGGACTGCTGGGGCACGAGAAGGGCTTCCCGACGGACCCGGAGGAGGTGTTCGGGGAGCTGCGGCGGGCCTCGTCGGGCGGGCCCGCGGACTACGCGGGCATCAGCTACCGGCGGCTGGAGGAGGAACAGGGCGTCTTCTGGCCATGCCCGGAGGCGGCGGAGCCCGCCGGGGACGCCCACCCCGGGACCCCGCGGCTGTTCCTGGACGGGTTCGCGACACCGGACGGGCGGGCGCGGTTCGTGCCCGTCGTGCACCGGGAGGCCGGGGAGGAGACCGACGCGGAGTACCCCGTGGTGCTGACGACCGGCCGGGTCGTGGCCCAGTACCAGTCCGGGGCGCAGACCCGCCGGGTGGCCGAACTGAACGCGGCGGCCCCGGGGCCCTTCGTCGAGATGCACCCGCGGCTCGCCGCGCGGGTCGGGGTGGTGGACGGCGAGCCGGTCGCGGTGGTCTCGCGGCGCGGGCGGGCGGTGGCGCCGGCACGGGTGACGGAGACGATCCGCCCGGACACGGTGTTCATGCCCTTCCACTGGCCGGGCGAGGGCCGCGCCAACACGCTGACGAACCCGGCGCTCGACCCGGTGTCGCGGATGCCGGAGTTCAAGGTGTGCGCGGTGCGCCTGGAGCGCGCGTCCGCGTGAACCGGGCGGGACCGGCAGGACCGGCGGGGCCGGCGGGACGGGTGGAGGGAGCTCAGCGCGTCGCCGACCAGTCGCCTCCCGGGATCGGCGCCCCCTTCTCCCTCAGTTCGCGCGCCACGTGTTCGGCCGCCACGTACACCCACGCCGTGACGGCGCCCGATGCCGTGTCGACGTCGCGCTCGACCCGTACGTACAGATTGCGCGGGTCGCCGGGGCCGAAGTACTCCTCCAGGTGGTCGAGCACCGCTGTCAGCTCGCCGTGGTGGCCCGGCGCGGCCGTGACGAGTTCGCCGGTGACGACGCCGTCGCCGTCGACGGCGTACGGATAGCCCGGCCCGTCGTACAGCAGCGCCCCGCGCAGCCGCGCGGGCTCCTCCGCCGTGGTGCGACCGCGCAGGAAGAGGTCGTGGTTGTGCTCGCCCGGGCGGAGCGTGCCGTAGACGAAGAAGGGCAGCGCCTCGCGGTGCCCGCGTCCGTCTCTCACTGCGTCTCTCACTGCGTCTGTCGCTTCGCCTGTCGCTCTGCCTGTCGCTCCGCCCGTCACGTGGCCCGTCGCTCCGTCCGTCACTGCGCCGTCGCCGTCGTCTGCGCCGCGATCCACTCCAGGTACGCCGCGCTGCCCCGCACCACCGGCGTCGCGATGATCTCCGGGGTGTCGTAGTCGTGGTGGGCCAGCAGATGCGCCTCCAGCGCCTCGTAACAGGCCTCGGTGGTCTTGAACAGGATCTGCCACTCCTCGCTCGTCTCGATGGCGTTCTGCCAGTGGTAGACGGAGACGACGGGCGCGGAGATCTGCGCGCACGCGGCCAGTCGCGCCTCCACCGCGCCGCGCGCCAGCTCCTCGGCCTTCGCGGCGCTGTCGGTGGTGGTCAGTACGGTCAGGGCGGCCAGGGTCACGAACACTCCTCGGACGGCGGCGGAGAAGACGACGAACGGCACATCGATGCGGCCGGGCCGCAGGACGGGACCAAAGGGCGGGACCAAAGCCCCCTACCCACCGGTCACCCCCGCCGTACGCCCGACTGTTACACAACCTCCCGGTGGCTGTGACGGTCCCTTCCTAACGTCGCACGAGTCGGTTGCCCAGGCCGCTACGGCGGTACGTCTACCACTCACCGGGCCCATGATCCAGCGTTCACTCTTCGCCTACGCGCTCCTCGCGACCGCCCTGGCCGCCGCCGCACTCGTCGGCTGCGGTACCCCCTCCGGGCTGGGCTCCGGCGAGCCCGCTCCGCCCGTCGCGGTACAGCCGCACCCCGAGGGGCTCTGGCCCGCCTGGGCGCGGGCCGGTACGCCGCCGGGCGACGCCGGTGCCGGGGAGGCGGCGCAGGAACAGGCTCCGCCCACGCCGCTGGCCGGGCTGCCCGCCGTGCCGGTGCGCGGCGGGCTGGCCGCGATGAAGCCGGACGCGATCGTGTGCGCGGACTCCCGGATGAAGGCGCAGTGCGGGCGGGCCCGGATCGACCTGCCGGGCAGGGCGGGAGTGCGGCCGCCCGTGTACCGCGATCTGACCGGGGACGGGGCACCCGAGCTGATCGTCGCGGCGGACGTGGAGAGCGGACGAACCGTCGTGAGCGTGTACACCGCGGAGCGCGGCAAGGTGGTGCAGGTCCTGTTCACGGGCGGCCGGCGGCTCGCGGTGGAGGCGGTCGGCAGCGATCTGGTGGTACGGGCCGCGGCGAGCGACGGAGCCGAGCAGGCCGTCCGTTACACCTGGGACGGCACCCGGATGTCGACGATCAGCGACGAGAAGCGCTACCGGCCCTGCCCCCGCTCCCCTCGCTCCTCCCCGGACTTGTCGCCGCCCGGATCGCCGTCCACGCAGGAGAGCCCGGCGGAGAAGAGCCGGGCGGAGAAGGGCCCGGCGGAGAAGGGCCCGTGAGCCTGCGCTGGAAGATCGCCGTGCTGCTGGCGAGCGGCTGCGCCCTCGTCGCCGTCACCATCGGGCTGCTGATCCATCACGCCCGGATGGAGCAGTTGTCGTCCTCGGCCCGTGCGGGCGCCGTCGCGCAACTGGTGCGGGTACGCCAGCTCTACGAGCTCACCGGCCGGGTCGACCCGGCCGACAACGGCGCGGCCCTCGACTCTCCACGGCTGCCGGCCGCTCTGCGCGCCTCCGCGCCGTCGGCAGGCGCAACACGTATCTCGACCTCGACGAGCGGCGTCCCGTGGTGTGGGCCGCCCGGCCGGTCGGCTCGCACGTCCTCTCCGTACGCGAACCGCTGGACGCCGAACGCGACGAGGTGGCCGCGCTCGACCGGGAGCTGGTGGCGTCGGGCGCCGTCGTCGTGGGCCTGGCCGCGCTCGGCGGGGTGGGGCTCGCGAGCCGGCTGAGCCGGGACCTGCGTACGGCGGCGGCGACCGCCCGCCGGATCAGCCGGGGCGAGCTGGACGCCCGGATCGCCATGCCGTCCTCGCCGCGCGCCTCCGGGGGCGAGGTGGCCGAGCTGGCGTCGGCCGTGAACACCATGGCCGCCTCGCTCCAGCAGCGCATCGAGGCGGAGCAGCGGTTCACCGCCGACGTGGCGCACGAGCTGCGCACTCCGCTGACGGGCCTGCACACGGCGGCCGGGCTGCTGCCGGAGGGACGGCCGACCGAGCTGGTACGGGACCGGGTGGCGGCCCTGTGCCGTCTCACCGAGGACCTCCTGGAGGTCGCCCGGCTCGACGCGAAGGCCGAGCGTCCCGATCTCGACGTCCATCCGCTGGGGCTGCTGACCGACGGCATCCTGCGACGCGCCGGGTTCGCGGCGGGCGCCACACGGCCGCGGGCCGAGGGCATCCACGACGGCGTCGACGACGGCACGGGCGACAACGCGCCGGGAGAGCTCGTACGCACCGACGCCCGCCGACTGGAGCGCGTTCTCGTCAACCTCCTGGCCAACGCCCGCCGGCACGGCGGCGATCCGGTGGAGGTGGTGGAGGTGACGGTCACGGGGACCTCGCTGACGGTCCGCGACCACGGCCCCGGCTTCCCGGAGCATGTGCTGCGGGACGGTCCGCAGCGCTTCGTCACGGGAGCGGCGGAGCGCGGCCAGGGCACCGGGCTCGGGCTCACCATCGCGCTCGGCCAGGCCCGGGTGATCGGCGCGCAGATCGTGCTCCGCAACGCGGACGAAGGCGGCGCGATGGCCACCGTCGTCCTGCCGGGCGCCCACGACGAGAGGCCGTAGGGGCGCACCACGTGCCGCGCGAGCGTCGTCGTGCGGCGAGTGGCCCCACCGGGCCCGGCCCGATGTCCCGGCCGGGCCCGTCCCGCCGTCAGCCCGCGTAGGGGCGCCGGGACCTGGCGTCCCGCAGCGCGGTGCCCCACCAGGCGAGCTGGTCGAGCATCGTCTTGACGGCGGCCTCGGGCGCGGCCGGGTCCTTGTGCTGTCCGTCGGAGTCGAACTGGCCGCCGGCGTTCGGGAAGGCGACGGTGTCGCGCACGGTGACGGCGTGCAACTCGGCGAAGACCTGGCGCAGTTGTTCGACCGCGCGCAGTCCGCCGGAGATGCCGCCGTAGGAGATGAAGCCGACGGGCTTGGCCTGCCATTCGCCGTAGTGCCAGTCGATGAGGTTCTTCAGGGAGGCAGGGAAGGAGTGGTTGTACTCGGGAGTGAGGACGACGAACGCCTCCGCGTCGGCGAGCCTCGGGGAGACCTTGGCGAGTTCGGCGCGGACGGGGGCGGCGGGGCGGTAGGAGAGCGAGGTGGGCAGGTCCACCTCGGCGACGTCGACGACGTCGACGCTGAAGTCCTCGCGGACGGTCGCCCGGGCGAGGAACCAGTCGGCCACGACCGGTGCGAAGCGGCCCTCGCGGTCGCTGCCGATGACGACGGCGAGCTTCAGCGGATCCGGCGCGGGCGCGCTGCCGGATCCGCCGGATCCGTACGAGGGCGCGGACTCGTGCGTGTCGGCGGTCTTGTGCGTGGTGAGGTCCATACCGAGCAGCCTGATACTTAAACCATGGTTGAGGTCAACCGCTACGCTGGGCGGATGACGCATCTCGCCTGGGACGCCAAGGAAGCCACCGTCGGTGAGCTGGCAGAACGCAGCGGTGTCGCCCCCTCCGCGCTGCGCTTCTACGAGAGCGAGGGGCTGATCACGAGCCGCCGCACGGCCGGCAACCAGCGGCGGTACAGCCGGGACACCCTGCGGAGGGTCGCCTTCATCCGGACCTCGCAGCGGCTCGGCATCCCGCTCGCCACGATCCGTGACGTGCTCGGGCTGCTGCCGGAGGACCGTACGCCCACCCGGGAGGACTGGGCGCGCATCTCGGAGTGCTGGCGGGAGGACCTGGACAAGCGGATCCGTACGCTCCAGCGGCTGCGGGACCATCTCACGGACTGCATCGGCTGCGGCTGTCTCTCGCTGGACCGGTGCGTGCTGTCCAATCCGGGGGACGAGCTGTCCTCGCACGGGCCGGGTCCGCGCCGCCTGATCGAGGACTGAGCACGTCCTAGGCTGGGCGGATGACGACTGGGCCGAACGTGTACATCGAGATCGACGGCAGGCCGGCGACCGAGCTCGATCCGGAGCTGATCCCGGTGCTGCAGAGCGGCTACGGGCACTTCACCGCGATGCAGGTGCGCGACGGCCGCGCCCGTGGGCTCGCGCTGCACCTGGAGAGGCTGGACGCCTCGACGCGCGAGATGTTCGACGCGCCGCTGGACGGGGACCACGTCCGTGCGCTCGTACGCCGGGCCCTCGGCATGGCCGGCCGGCGCGACGCGTCGGTGCGGATCGCCGTGTACTGGGTGCCCGAGGCCGCGGAACCGACGCAGGTGGTGACCGTACGCGAGCCGCAGACCATGCCGGAGCAGCCGCGGAGCCTGATGTCCGTACCGTTCCAGCGGCCGCTCGCGCACCTCAAGCACGCGGGCGGCATCGGCCAGCCGTACTACGGCCGCGCCGCCGTCCGCGCCGGCTTCGACGACGCGCTGCTGACCGGCCCGAACGGGGTGATCTCGGAAGGGAGCATCACCAACGTCGCGTTCTGGGACGGCACTTCCGTCGTCTGGCCGGACGCGCCCGCGCTGTGCGGCATCACGATGGCGCTGCTGGAACCGCTGCTGTCCTCGGTGCGGCGCGAGGTGACGCTGGCGGATCTCGGCTCGTACGCGGCGGCGTTCCTCACGAACTCGCAGGGCTTCGCGCCCGTGCACCGGATCGACTCCACCGTGTTCGCGGTGGACGAGAAGCTGATGCGGCGGGTGCGGGAGGCGTACGCGACGGTGCCGTGGGACGCGATCTGAGGCGCGCTGACGAGGACATTCACCGGTGGCCGCGCGAGGGATCGTCACTCGTTCGGCGCGTCCGGTTCCACAGCCCGGCCAATGGCGCAATCGCACCCGCGTGACCTGCGATGACGCGCTCCGGACAAGGTGACACGCCGTGCGGTCCGAGCGAATCTGATCGCCCATCAGCAGGCGTGGGCGGCGGACTGCCTCTTACCTCTGAGATGTAGGAACGGCCGCCGCGCCCCGCGGTTCGGCCGGCGCAGTTCATCGCCCCGGAGGACGACATGCGCACCATCGCTCGCCTGCCGGCCGGCCCCGCGTCCCTCGCGGCCGTCTGTCTCGGCGTGCTTGCGGCACCCTCGGCGTACGCCCAGGACTCCGAGGCGCTGCAGCTGTCACCCTCGATCGCGGCTCCCGGCGCCACCGTCACCGTGAACACCACCGCCTGCGGCAAGGGCGGCCACGGCACCGGGGACGCCGAGTCGCTCGGCGCGGACGAGTTCGACCTGGCTCCCGGAGCCCGCAAGGAGGTGGCGGTCGGGACGTTCACGGTCCCGGACGACACCGGGCCGGGGAACTACGCGGTCGACGTGCTGTGCGACAACGGAAAAGAGGCCACCGGAGACCTCGTGGTGCAGACCCACGGGCAGTCACCGAGCGGCCATGTGAAGTCGGGTGTCGGCGGCAGCGTCGGCCCCGACACCACCCAGATCGCGGCGGGGGTGGCCGTTCTGGCCGCGGCCGCCGCCGGCGGGACCTGGCTCCTGCGCCGTCGGGCGAGCGGCGCGCAGGGCTGACGGAGAGCGGTATCGCTCGGCCTCCACCGTCCCTCGTACCGCCGTCCCCGCCCCCGTCATGCTTCGTACGGCTGACGGGGGCGGGGAGCAACACTCCCGGATCCCGGACCGGAAGGCTCCCGGCAGACTTCCGGAGGAGCTCATGAAGGCCAAGGGCTGGCTGATGGTCATGGCCGCGTGTGTCGGAATATGGCTGATACAGAACGGCTCGAAGCCCCTCACCCCGCCCGTGCCGTCCGCCGCCGAGGCCTTCGCGAGCGGACAGCACACGGACGCCGCCGCCCCTCCCCTGCCGCCGTCCGCGCCGGTCCGTCTGCGCATCCCGCGGATCGCCGTGGACGCTCCCGTGACCCGCCTCGGGCTGGACCGCGACAACAGCCTCGAAGTCCCGCCCGCCGGGAACGCCAACCTGGCCGGCTGGTACAAGGACGGCACCACGCCGGGCGCCAGGGGCACCGCCGTCGTCGCCGGCCATGTCGACAACTCCCGGGGGCCCGCCGTCTTCTACAAGCTGGGCACGCTGAAGAAGGGCAACCGCGTCGAGGTCCTGCGCGAGGACGGCCGCACCGCGGTCTTCACGGTCGACGCGGTCGAGGTGTACGAGAACGACGCCTTCCCCGACCGGAAGGTCTACGGCGACAGGGGCCGGGCCGAGCTGCGCGTGATCACCTGCGGCGGCCGCTTCGACCCCAGGACCGGGTACCGGGGGAACGTGGTGGCGTACGCGCACCTCGTCGGCGTACGCGGGCCCTCGGCGGCCTGAGCTCCCACTCGCCCCGGCACCCGCGTCAGCCCCGGCCCTGACCCCGGCCCTGACCCCGGCCCGGCGCTAGGCCGACCACTGGTCGAACGCGAGCTTCGCCACCAGCGAGAACACGACCACGAGCAGCACCCCGCGGACGAACTCCGCGCCCTTGCGCAGCGCCATCCGCGCCCCGAACATGCCGCCCGCCAGGTTGAACACCGCCATCACCGCGGCCAGCTGCCAGAGCACGGTGCCCTGGTAGGCGAACATCGCGAGGGCGCCGGCGTTGGTGCAGACGTTGACGATCTTGGCGGTGGCGGAGGCCGTCACCAGGTCCAGATGCAGCACGGCGGTGAGGGCGAGCACCAGGAAGGTGCCGGTGCCCGGTCCGAACAGGCCGTCGTAGAAGCCGATCCCGCCGCCGACCAGGACGATCGCGGTGACGATCCGGGCGCGCGTCACCGGCCCGCGGTCCTCGGCGGTGCCGAAGGACGGGCGCAGCATCACGAACGCCGCGACGCCCAGCAGCACCACCATGATCACCGGGCGGAGCACCTCGCTGCTGATGCCCGCCGCGAAGAAGGCCCCGCCCATGGAACCGGCGAGCGCGGCGAGCCCGATCCGTACCGCGGTCCCCACCTGGACCGGGGCCTTGCGGACGTAGGTCACCGCCGCGCCGGTGGTGCCGACGATGGCCACCGCCTTGTTGGTGCCGAGGATCTGCGCGGCCGGGACCTGCGGCATGCCCAGGAGCAGCGCGGGCAGGAGCAGCAGCCCGCCGCCCCCGACCACCGCGTCGATCCAGCCGGCCACCGCGGCGGCGCAGCAGAGGAGGACGAGTGTGGTGAGCGATATGTCAGGCATGATCGCGACCCTAAGGAGCAGATAGGTGCGCCGTCCATCAATCTCGTGAGAGTTGAGCTACGTCTGAGGTTCCGCCGACGGGTATCCGGTCGGGGGCGGGTGGGGCGGCCGGCTTGCCGGCCACGGTGAACAGGGTCGCGGTGAGCGCGCTCGCGCCGACGAGCGCGACGGCGAGCCGGCGCCGGGCCCCTTCGGGGTGACGCCTTCCGGGGGCGGGGCGGCGGGGTCTGCGATGGCGTGCCACGGGTACGGGCTCCTGGGGACTCGGGCGGGACTCGGGCGGGGCGGGGCGGGGCTGGGCTGGGCTGGACTGTCGGTGCTGCGCTGTCAGGTCGGTGCTGGGCTGTTCAGTGCTGTTCGGTGCTGTGCCGGGGGCTCACGCGAACGTGAAGCATTCGGTGTGGACGCGGCTCTCCGGCACCCCGGCCCGCAGCAGCGCCGCGGTCGCCGCGTCCGTCATTCCGGGCGGCCCGCACAGATACACGTCGTGCTCGACGAGATCGGGTACGAGACCCAGCAGCGCCTGCGGGGCCAGCGGGTCGAAGGCGGCGCCGGACGGGCCCAGCAGGTAGTGCAGCGCGGCGCCGCGCGCCCGGGCGATCTCCTCCAGCTCGGTTCGCAGCACCAGTTGGGCGGCGTTGCCCGCGCGGTAGAGGAGGGTGATGTCCCCCGGGCCGCCGGGCAGCGTCTCGAACAGGGCCCGCATCGGGGTGATCCCGACCCCTCCCGCCAGCAGCAGCACCTTGCGCCGGGTCCGGCGGTGCGCCGTCAGCGCGCCGAACGGCCCGGTCGCCAGCACCCGGGTGCCGGGCCGCAGACGGCGCATCCGGCGGGTGTGGTCACCGAGGGACTTGACCGTGATCCGCAGGGTGTCGTCACGTACCGGCGCGGACAGCGAGAACGGCAGGGCCGTGTGCCACAGCCGGCGGCGCAGGAACCGCCAGCGGAAGAACTGGCCGGCCTCCGCGTGGAGTTCGTCGAGCCCGGTGCCGCGCATCACGACGGAGACGACGTCCGGGCTCTCCCGGCGCACCTCCACGACGCGCAGGCCGTGCCGCAGCGCCTGCCGTACGGGCACGACGGCCCGGTACCAGAGCAGCAGTACGGCGACGGTGGTGTGCAGCATCGCCCACACCCACACGGCGAGGACGCTGCCCGCGATGTCGGGGCCGGACAGCTGGTGCCCGAAGGCGAGGGCCGCGCCGAGGTAGGTGAGCAGATGCACGGCCCGCCAGGTCTCGTGCCGTATCCGGCGCCGTACGGCA
The DNA here is from genome assembly GCF_036181745.1 of Streptomyces sp. NBC_00259. Taxonomy (NCBI): domain Bacteria; kingdom Bacillati; phylum Actinomycetota; class Actinomycetes; order Kitasatosporales; family Streptomycetaceae; genus Streptomyces; species Streptomyces sp. NBC_00259. Next base: position 2,465,272 of record NZ_CP108080.1, read on the forward strand.
CGGGCGGACACGGCCCCGACGGAGACGAGCAGGGCAGTGCCCGCGGTGGCGGCCGCGATCCCGCCGTAGCCGAGGAGTGCGGCGGTGGCGGTGAGCAGATCGGTGCCGGCGTGGGCGGCGTATCCGCACAGGGCGAGCAGGGCGTGGCCGAGGCACAGTCCGATGACGTGCCGTCCGCCGCGGGCGTGCAGCCGGGCGAGCCGGTCGGCGCCGACGCCGTGCTCGATCGCGGGCACCCGCGCCATCAGCAGCAGCATGACGAGGACGCCGTACCCGGCGAGCAGCCCGCTGAGATGGGCGCCGGTGGCGAAGAGCGCGTCCAGCCGGGCCGACGGCTCGACCTGTACGGCCCACAGCAGGACGACCAGGGCGGCACCGGCCGCGATCCCGTCCCTGAGGGCCCGGGGCGGGACACGCAGCGGTGGCAGTGGTGGCAGCGGCGCAGGGGTGCGGTGCTGGGCGGCATCGATCGTCACGCCGACAACCTAGGGCCGCCGCCGGCGGGAAAGGGGCTGGTCAGGGGCGTACCGGCGATCCTTAAGGCGGCCTTGAGCAAGCCCTGACCACGGGTTAAGCCTCACACGGCGGCGCGGTGCGCGCTGAGGGCAGTGTTCCGCACGGGAAACAACCGGGATGCCCTCGGGTAACACCCGCGCCGCACGCTGCGTACATGGACTCGAGGATCGTGGTGATCGGCGCCGGGATGGCGGGGGCGCGGCTGGCGCGCCGGCTGGGCCCGGCGTGCGACGTCACGCTGCTCGGCGAAGAGTCGCACGCCCCGTACAACAGGGTGCTGCTGGCCGAGGTGCTGGCGGGCCGGTACGGGCCGGAGGTGATCGCGCTGCCGCCGGTGCCGGGCGGCGCGGACACGGTACGGCGCGGGGTGCGGGCGGTGCGGATCGACCGCGAGGCGCGGACGGTGCACTGCGCGGACGGCTCGGCGGTCGGCTACGACCGGCTGGTGCTGGCGACCGGCTCGAACCCGGTGCTGCCGCCGCTGCGCGGCCTCGACGGGGGGCTGCCGGACGGGGTCCATCCGTTCCGCACCCTCGACGACTGTCTGGCCCTCGCGGCTCTGGCCCGGCGCGGCACCCGTGCCGTGGTCGTCGGCGGCGGACTGCTCGGTGTCTCGGCGTCGCGTGCCTTGGCGGAACGCGGCGCGGACGTGGTCCTGGCCCATCAGGGCCCCACCCCGATGGACCGTCACCTCGATCCGGAGGCGGGCGGCCTGGTCCGGCGCCATCTGGAGGATCTCGGCGTGGAGGTCCACACGGAGTGCCACGCCCGCGGGCTGCGCCACCGCGACGGTACGGTCACCGGCGTCGAACTGGCCGACGGCTTCGTCCTCGACGCCGACTGCGTCGTCCTCGCCTGCGGCGTCCGCCCCCGCACCGGCCTGGCCGCCGACGCGGGCCTGGAGGTCCGTCAGGGCGTCGTCGTCGACGACACCCTGCTGACGTCGGACCCGTACATCCACGCCATCGGCGACTGCGCCGAACACGCGGGCACGGTCTACGGCCTGGCGACGCCGGCCCTGGAACAGGCCGACGTGCTGGCGGCCCTCCTGACCACCGGTGAGCCCGAGGCTCCCCGCTACACCGGCACCCGCGCACTGACCCGCCTCACCCTCTCCGGCAGCGGCACCTTCGACGTCGCCGCCTTCGGGGAGCCCTCACCGCGGCCCGGCGACGACGTCGTGCGGCTCGCCGACGCCACCCGGGGCGCGTACCGGAAGGTCGTCGTCCGAGGGGACCGGCTCGTCGGGGGCGTGCTCCTCGGGGACCTCGGCACCGTCGGCGCGCTCGCCCGGGCCTGGGAGGGCGACGACCCGCTTCCGGACGCCCCGCTGCTCCACCTGCTCACCACCGATGGAGGACTCTGAGATGACCACCCCCACGATCGTGCTCGTCGGCCACGGGATGGTCGGCCAGCACTTCCTGGAGGCCCTCGCGGAGCGCGGCGTCACCGCTCGCGCCCGGGTCGTCGTGCTGTGCGAGGAGCCGCGCCCCGCCTACGACCGGGTCCAGCTCACCTCGTACTTCTCCGGCCGGACCCCCGACGAACTCTCCCTCGTCGAGGACGGCTTCATGGCGCGGCACGGCATCGAGCTCCATCTCGACGACCCGGCCGAGCACATCGACCGCGGCGCCCGCACGGTCACCTCACGCGCCGGGCGGACCTTCACGTACGACACGCTCGTGCTGGCCACCGGCTCGTACCCGTTCGTGCCGCCCGTGCCCGGCCGGGACGCCGAGGGCTGTTTCGTGTACCGCACCATCGAGGACCTCCTCGCGATCGAGGAGTACGCGAAGACCTCCCGCACCGGCGTCGTCGTCGGCGGCGGACTCCTCGGCCTGGAGGCGGCGGGCGCGCTCAAGGGCCTCGGGCTGGACACCCACATCGTGGAGTTCGCGCCCCGGCTGATGCCCGTGCAGGTCGACGACGGCGGCGGCGCGGCGCTGCTGCGCACCATCGAGCGCATGGGCCTGACCGTGCACACCGGCGTCGGCACCCAGGAGATCGTCAGCGCCGACTCCGTCGTCACCGGCATGAACCTCTCCGACGGCTCCTCCCTCGCCACCGACCTGGTCGTCTTCTCGGCCGGCGTGCGGCCCCGTGACCAGCTCGCCCGCGACACGGGCCTGGCGGTCGGCGAGCGCGGCGGCATCGTCGTCGACGAGCGGTGCCGCACGTCCGACCCGGACGTGTACGCGATCGGCGAGTGCGCGCTCGCCGCGGACGGCCGCGTGTACGGGCTCGTCGCGCCCGGCTACGAGATGGCGAAGACCGTCGCGGACGCCCTCGCGGGCGCCACGGAGAGCTCCTTCACCGGCGCCGACCTGTCCACCAAGCTCAAGCTCCTCGGCGTGGACGTGGCGTCCTTCGGCGACGCGCACGGCACGGCCGGCGACTGCCTCGACGTCGTCTACTCCGACTCGCGCTCCGGGATCTACAAGAAGCTCGTCGTCGCCCCGGACGGCACCCTCCTCGGCGGCGTCCTCGTCGGCGACGCCGAGACGTACGGCATGCTCCGCCCGCTCACCGGCTCCGTACCGCCCGTACCGCCCGAGCAGCTCGTGCTGCCCGCCGGCGCCGGCGCGCCCGTCGCGCTGGGCCCGTCCGCGCTCCCCGACGACGCGGTCGTCTGCTCGTGCCACAACGTCACCAAGGGGCAGATCTGCGAGCACACCACGCTCCCCGAGGTGAAGAAGTGCACCAAGGCGGGGACGGGCTGCGGCAGTTGCGTCAAGGTCATCGGCCAGCTGCTGCCGCAGGCCGCGGACAAGGGCCTGTGCGGCTGCTTCCCGTACACGCGCAGCGAGCTGTACGAGATCGTCCGCACCCTGCGGTTCACCTCGTACGCGGAACTGCTCGACTCCCACGGCCGCGAGGACGCACGCGGCGGCGACGGCTGCGAGGTCTGCAAGCCCGCCGTCGGCTCGATCCTGGCGTCCCTGGGCGGCGGCTACATCCTCGACGGCGAACAGGGCGCACTCCAGGACACCAACGACCACTTCCTCGCCAACCTGCAGCGCAACGGCTCGTACTCGATCGTGCCGCGCATCCCGGGCGGCGAGATCACCCCCGACAAGCTCATCGTGATCGGTGAGGTGGCCCGGGACTTCGGCCTCTACACGAAGATCACCGGCGGTCAGCGGATCGACATGTTCGGCGCCCGGGTGGAGCAGCTCCCGGCGATCTGGACACGGCTCGTGGACGCGGGCTTCGAGTCGGGGCACGCGTACGGAAAGGCGCTGCGCACGGTCAAGTCCTGTGTGGGGCAGACCTGGTGCCGCTACGGCGTCCAGGACAGCGTCCGCATGGCCATCGACCTGGAGCTTCGCTACCGGGGCCTGCGCGCCCCGCACAAGCTGAAGTCGGCGGTCTCCGGCTGCGCGCGGGAGTGCGCGGAGGCGCAGTCGAAGGACTTTGGTGTGATCGCCACGGCGAACGGCTGGAACCTGTACGTCGGCGGCAACGGCGGGGCCACTCCCCGGCACGCGGACCTGCTCGCCCAGGACCTCTCCGACGCCGAACTCGTCCGGCTCGTCGACCGGTTCCTGATGTTCTACATCCGCACCGCGGACCGGCTGGAGCGCACCTCGGTGTGGCTGGAGCGGCTGGAGGGCGGGCTCGACCATCTGCGGGACGTCGTGGTGCACGACTCGCTGGGGCTGTGCGACGAGCTGGAGGCGCTGATGGCCGGGCATGTGGCCGGCTACCGCGACGAGTGGGCCCAGACGCTGGACGACCCGGACCGGCTGCGCCGCTTCGTGTCGTTCGTGAACGCGCCCGACGCGCCGGATCCGTCCGTGAGGTTCGTCCCCGAGCGGGACCAGATCAAGCCGGACCTGACCGTGCTGACCACCCTGGAAACCCTGGAAGGGACTCTCACCCGATGACGCTCCAACTGCAGCTGCAGGAGACCTGGTTCCCGGTCTGCGAGGTGTCCCGGCTGACCCCGGGGCGCGGCATGGCCGCCCTGCTCCCCGACGGCCGGCAGGCCGCCGTCTTCCTCGACCGCGCGGGCCGGGCGTACGCGATCGACAACCGCGATCCGTTCACCGGCGCCCAGGTCCTGGCCCGGGGGCTGGTGGGCACGGCCGAGGGGCGGGTGTTCGTCGCCTCTCCGCTGCTGAAACAGCGCTTCGACCTGGAGACCGGCCGGTGCCTGGACGACGACGCGGTGTCGGTGCGCGCGTACCCGGTCCGGGAGGCCGTCTGACGGGGAGGGCCGCTCCGCTCGCGGGGGACGGAGGCCGCTCGACGGAGCCCGCCCGGCAGTCCGGGCGGGTCGCGGCGGGCCGCACGCCGCACGCTGCGCGCTACTCGCCCTCGACGGCCTTGGGGTCCATCCACATGATCTCCCACAGGTGGTGGTCCGGGTCCTGGAAGGAGCGGACGTACATGAAGCCGTGGTCCTGTGCCTCGTTCGCGGGCGACGCACCGGCGCCGAGCGCCGCGTCGACCAGCTCGTCCACCTTCTCCCGGCTCTCGGCGCTGAGCGCGGTGATCACCTCGGTGCTGGTGGCCGCGTCGGCGATCTCCTTCTTCGTGAACCCCTTGAAGTAGGGCTCGGTGAGCAGCATGGCGAAGATGGTGTCGCTGATGACGAGGCAGGCGGCGTTCTCGTCGGTGAACTGCGGGTTGAAGGAGTAGCCGACCGCTTCCCAGAAGGCTTTCGACGTGTCGAGGTCCTTCACCGGCAGGTTCACGAAGATCTGCGTCATTGCGGTTCCCTTGTCTCGTGGCTCGTCGTCGTACGCCGTGGCGTCGCTTGTCGTGGGGGTAGACCCGGGGGCCGCGCAGGACTCATCGCCCGCGGGCGAAGATCTTCCGCCGACCCCCCCGTACCGCAGAGGATGTCTCCAGGTCACCACGCGTTGACGCTATGTCAACTCCGCACTTCTATGGTCCGTTGGCGCGCGACCCCGCTCGCCGCCCGGCGGCGCGGGGAAGTCACGACTCCCCATGGAGTGACAGTGGAACGACGCAGCTTCCTGCGCGGAGCGGTCATCGGCACCTCGGCCGCCGCCTTCGGCGGCACGCTGTGGCAGGGTGCCGCCTCCGCGGCACCGGCACAGCCCGGCCCCGGGCCGTACGGGGCGCTCGGCTCGGCCGACGCGAACGGCATCCAGCTGCCCGCCGGGTTCACCAGCAGGGTGATCGCCCGGTCCGGACAGCAGGTCGGCTCCACCGGCTACGCCTGGCACAGCGCACCGGACGGCGGCGCCTGCTTCGCCGACGGCACGGGCTGGATCTACGTGTCCAACTCGGAGATCAACCCGTCGGGCGGGGCGAGCGCGGTCAGGTTCTCCTCGGCCGGCGCGATCACCGGCGCGTACCGGATCCTGTCGGGCACCCGCACCAACTGCGCGGGCGGAAAGACCCCGTGGAACACCTGGCTGTCCTGTGAGGAGGTCAGCCTCGGCTACGTCTACGAGACCGACCCGTGGGGGGTGAACGCGGCCGTCCGCCGGGACGCCATGGGCCGGTTCAAGCACGAGGCCGCGGCCGCCGACCCCGTCCGCAAGGTCGTCTATCTGACCGAGGACGAGACCAACGGCTGTCTCTACCGCTTCGTCCCCACCACCTGGGGCAGCCTCTCGTCGGGCACGCTCCAGGTCCTGGTCGCCGGAACCGCCACCTCCGGCTCCTTCACCTGGGCGAACGTCCCGGACCCGGACGGGTCCCCGACCGCGACCCGCAGCCAGGTGTCCGGCGCGAAGAAGTTCAACGGCGGCGAGGGCTGCCACTACGCCAATGACACCGTCTGGTTCACCACCAAGGGCGACAACCGCCTGTGGCAGCTCAACCTCACCGCCGGCACCTACGAGCTGGCGTACGACGACTCCCTGGTGACGGGCGGCTCGGCCCCGCTGACCGGGGTGGACAACGTCACCGGCTCGTCCTCCGGCGACCTGTTCGTCGCGGAGGACGGCGGCAACATGGAGATCTGCGTCATCACCCCGGACGACGTCATCGCGCCGTTCCTGCGGATCGGCGGCCAGTCCGGTTCGGAGATCACCGGACCGGCGTTCTCGCCGGACGGGAAGCGGCTGTACTTCTCCAGCCAGCGCGGCACGAGCGGCAGTTCCTCGGGCGGCATCACCTACGAGGTGACGGGGCCGTTCCGGGCGTAGGCACCCCCGGCGGTTCCGGATCCCGCTGGGCACGGCCCCTGAGCAGGGCGGTGCCCAGCGGCGTCATCGTGTGCAGCACCGCGTTGCCGTTGCGCAGGGTGACCACCAGCCCGGCCTCCCGCAGCACGCAGGCGTGCTGACTGGCCGAGGCCAGCGACACCCCGGCCCTGCGGGCCAGTTCGCTCGTCGTGCAGCCGCTGCCGATGGACTGCAGCACCGCCGAGCGGGTGTGACCGACGAGCCGGCCGAGCGACAGCCCGTCCCGCTCGCAGGTGACCGGGGAGCCCGTGTGCGTCACGGGATAGACCAGGGCGGGCGGCAGCTCCGGGTCCCGGCGGACCACGGGGGCGCCCCGGCAGAAGTACGACGGCTGCAGCAGCAGCCCGCGTCCTTCCAGCCGCACCTCCCGGTCGACCGGATAGTCCGCCTCCAGCACCGGGGCCCGCCAGCGCAGCATCGGCGGCAGCGAGGCGAGCAGCTCGTCCGCGCCGCCGTCGAGCAGCGCCCGGCCGCGGACGGCCCGGTCGGCCTCCACGGCGGCCTGGACGTGCGGCCAGTGCGGCTCCACGGCCGCCCGATGGTAGCTGCGCAGCGCCCCGACGAGCCGGTCCATCGACTCCGCCGCGCCGTCGGCGAGCCCGGCAAGCCGTCCGGACAGCACGCTGTGCGGGCGGTCGCCGGCGAGCAGCGCCAGCTCGGCGCGCAGTCTGCGCGCCGGGGTCGCCCGCACCGCTTCGAGGCCCTCCTCCAGACCGTCCAGCGCCTCGGGCGGGGTCAGAAAGTCGGGGAAATATCCGCGCGAGGGGACGAGCGCGGCCAGCAGACGCGTTTCACCGTTCAACCGGGCGCGGGTTAGCGTCCGCCATTCACCGAAGACGTTGGCGCCACGACGGTCCCGTAAACGATGAAAGCTCAGAATCGTTTCCCACAAAACGTCCGGTCTGGCCGCCATCCGAACCCTGGCGAGGTCATCACCGGTGAAGTGGATACGCAGCACGGAACCCCCACTGTTGCATCCGCAATCGCCCCCGTCATTGAGTATGCATGCAATCACAGCACGTTACCACGGTGTTTCGGCCACAGTTGAAACGCATCGCGAAAGGGTGGGGCGAACCGAAAAGCTGTACGACGTCGGGCACGAAACCTTCGGGTACCGAGGGACGAGGCAAAGACCGTGGGGGGCTTTCCCCGTCTGGCGGCGGTCGGCGGAGGTTGCGGCTCCGTGTCCGGCATCGGTAATGGGGCGCGGCCGGCGGGTGGGGATCCGTCGACCGCGCCCCGCCTGTTCTTTGCTCAACGAATGGCGAAAATCAAGCTTCCGTTAAAGCCCGCTACTGGTCCGCCGTTCAACAGGATTCACCGAACCCGGACGCGCTCTCGGCAACAGGACTCAGCAAAAGGAAACGAGCGGGACAGACACCTCCGCACAAGGTGTCCGTCCCGCTCGCTTCTCGGTGCGCCGGGGCCGCCGGCCGGTCGGTGAGGGTCGGGGACCTACCGACGGCCCCGGGGTCTCAACGGCTGTCGCTGCCGGAGGACTGCGCCGCCGCGCGGCCGGCCTCCAGACGCGCCACCGGGATCCGGAACGGCGAGCAGGAGACGTAGTCCAGGCCCACCTCGTGGAAGAAGTGCACCGACTCCGGGTCGCCGCCGTGCTCGCCGCAGACGCCGAGCTTCAGGTCCGGACGGGTGGCCCGGCCGGCCGCCACGGCATTGCGTACGAGCGACCCGACGCCGTCCTTGTCGATGGTCTCGAACGGGCTGACGCCGAAGATGCCCTTCTCCAGGTAGGCCGTGAAGAACGAGGCCTCCACGTCGTCCCGGCTGAAGCCCCACACGGTCTGGGTGAGGTCGTTCGTACCGAAGGAGAAGAACTCGGCGGCCTCGGCGATCTGACCGGCGGTCAGCGCGGCCCGCGGCAGCTCGATCATCGTGCCGAGCGCCAGCTTCAGCTCGATGCCGGTCCTCGCCTCGACCTCGGCGATGACCTGCTCGGCCTCCTCGCGGACGATCTCCAGCTCCTGGACGGTGCCGACGAGCGGGATCATGATCTCGGCACGCGGGTCGCCCTTGGCGTTCTTGCGCTCGGCAGCGGCCTCGGCGATCGCCCGCACCTGCATCGTGAACAGACCGGGGATGACCAGGCCGAGACGGACACCGCGCAGACCCAGCATCGGGTTCTGCTCGTGCAGCCGGTGCACGGCCTGCAGCAGCCGCAGATCGTTCTCGTTGGCGTCCTTGCGGGCCTCGGCGAGGGCGACGCGCACCGACAGCTCGGTGATGTCCGGCAGGAACTCGTGCAGCGGCGGGTCGAGCAGCCGCACCGTCACCGGCAGCCCGTCCATCGCCTCGAACAGCTCGACGAAGTCCTTCTTCTGCAGCGGCAGCAGCGCCTCGAGCGCGGTCTCGCGCTCGTCGTCGGTGTCGGCGAGGATCAGCTTCTCGACCATCTCGCGGCGCTCACCGAGGAACATGTGCTCGGTGCGGCACAGGCCGATGCCCTGCGCACCGAAGCGCCGCGCCCGCAGCGCGTCCTCGGCGTTGTCGGCGTTGGCCCGCACCCGCAGCCGGCGCACCCGGTCCGCGTACGCCATGATCCGGTGCACGGCCGCGACCAGCTCGTCGGCGTCGTCGGCGCCCGCGTGCATCCGGCCCTCGAAGTACTCGACGACCGGGGACGGCACGACCGGGACCTCACCGAGGTACACCTTGCCGGTGGAGCCGTCGATGGAGACGACGTCGCCCTCCTCGACGACGGTGCCGTTCACCGTCATCCGGCGCCGCTTGGTGTCGACCTCCAGCTCCTCGGCGCCACAGACACAGGTCTTGCCCATGCCGCGGGCGACGACGGCGGCGTGCGAGGTCTTGCCGCCGCGGGAGGTCAGGATGCCCTCGGCCGCGATCATGCCGTCGAGGTCGTCCGGGTTGGTCTCACGGCGGATCAGGATGACCTTCTCACCGGAGCGGGACCACTTGACCGCCGTGTACGAGTCGAAGACGGCCTTGCCGACCGCCGCGCCCGGGGAGGCGGCGATACCGCGGCCGATCTTCTCGACCTTCGCCGACTCGTCGAAGCGCGGGAACATCAGCTGCGCGAGCTGGGCGCCGGTGACGCGCTGGAGCGCCTCGGCCTCGTCGATGAGGCCCTGGTCCACGAGCTGGGTCGCGATCCGGAAGGCGGCCCCGGCGGTGCGCTTGCCGACACGGGTCTGCAGCATCCACAGCTGCCCGCGCTCGATGGTGAACTCGATGTCGCACAGGTCCTTGTAGTGCGTCTCCAGCGTCTCCATGATCTGCATCAGCTGGTCGTACGACTTCTTGTCGATCGACTCCAGCTCGGCGAGCGGCACGGTGTTGCGGATACCGGCGACGACGTCCTCGCCCTGCGCGTTCTGCAGGTAGTCGCCGTAGACGCCCTGGTGGCCCGAGGCGGGGTCACGGGTGAAGGCGACACCGGTACCCGAGTCCGGGCCGAGGTTGCCGAAGACCATGGAACAGACGTTGACGGCCGTACCCAGGTCGCCGGGGATGCGCTCCTGGCGGCGGTAGAGCTTGGCGCGGTCGGTGTTCCAGGAGTCGAAGACGGCGCGGACGGCGAGGTCCATCTGCTCGCGCGGGTCCTGCGGGAAGTCCCGGCCCGTCTCGCCCTTGACGATCTTCTTGAACTGCTTGACCAGCTTCTTCCAGTCGGCCGCGTCCAGGTCGGTGTCGACGCTGACCTTCTTGGCGTCCTTGGCCGCCTCCAGGGCGTCCTCGAACAGCTCGCCGTCCACACCGAGGACCGTCTTGCCGAACATCTGGATGAGCCGGCGGTAGGAGTCCCACGCGAAGCGCTCGTCGCCGGCCTGCTTGGCCAGACCCTCCACGGAGACGTCGGAGAGGCCGATGTTCAGGACGGTGTCCATCATGCCCGGCATGGAGAACTTGGCGCCGGAGCGTACGGACACCAGCAGCGGGTTGTCGGCCTGGCCGAGCTTCTTGCCCATGCCCTGCTCCAGCGCGTCGAGGTGCGCACTCACCTCGTCACGCAGTGCCGCGGGCTCCTCGCCGCTGTCGAGGTAGACCTTGCAGGCCTCGGTGGTGATGGTGAAGCCCGGAGGGACGGGCAGACCCAGGTTGGTCATCTCGGCGAGGTTGGCACCCTTGCCACCGAGGAGGTCCTTGAGGTCCTTGTTGCCCTCGGTGAAGTCGTAGACGAACTTCTGATCTTTGTTTTCCGACACGGGTCTCGACTCCTCGAGGACTCGGTGGCTGCCCTGACGGCGAGGAACATACCCAGATCGAAGGCACCTGGGTACGTCCACTTGTCCGTCATTCGGCCGTAACCACCCGTCCGCCAGCAGATCGCAGGTTACCGATGCGTAAAGCAATGTGCCCCAGCATCTTCATCCCTCGAAGGGCGCTTGACTCAAAACAGGGAATCCCTGCTCAGATGAGCGCCCCACGAGGCATCTGAGTTCACTTATTGAACACAGAAGGGGTGGCACTGAGTGCCACCCCTTCTGAAGTCACAGCCACCCCGAGACCGCTCATCTGAGCGCAACCCTTATCAAGGGTGGCGAGAATCACGCCGCTTCCAGGGGCCGAATTCCAGTATCCGGACCCGCGCCTGCCCGGATCCGGACCCTGCCCCGCAGGACCCGGAACCGCCGCCGGGAGCGCCGGCGACCGGTCAGCCCCCCGAAGTGTCCAGCTCCGCATCCTCGCCCACACCTGCACAGTCGTACGGGTCCTTCAGCCAGCCGTCCGGCAGAACGACCCGGTTGTTCCCCGACGTACGCCCACGCGGCCCGTCCGCGCCCACCGGCCACGGCTGGTCCAGGTCCAGCTCGCTCAGCTGAGCACCCAGCTCCTCCAGCGACGAGGTCACCGCCAGCCTCTTGCGCATCTCGGAACCGACCGCGAAACCCTTCAGGTACCAGGCCACGTGCTTACGGAAGTCGATCACGCCACGGGACTCGTCCCCGATCCACTCCCCCAGCAACCGGGCATGCCGCACCATCACGTCCGCGACCTCACGCAGCGACGGACGCGCATAGCCCCCGCCGCCCTCGAAGGCCGCCACGAGATCCCCGAACAGCCACGGCCGCCCCAGGCAGCCACGCCCCACGACCACCCCGTCACAGCCCGTCTCCCGCATCATCCGCAGAGCGTCGTCCGCCGACCAGATGTCGCCGTTGCCGAGCACCGGGATCTCCGGCACATGCTCCTTGAGCCGCGCGATCGCGTCCCAGTCCGCCGTGCCGCCGTAGTGCTGCGCCGCCGTACGCCCGTGCAGCGCGATCGCTGTGACGCCCGCCTGGACCGCGATCCGGCCGGCGTCGAGATACGTGATGTGGTCGTCGTCGATGCCCTTGCGCATCTTCATCGTCACCGGCAGATCCCCGGCGTTGCCGACGGCCTCGTCGAGGATGGCCCGCAACAGGTTCCGCTTGTACGGGAGCGCCGAACCACCGCCCTTGCGGGTCACCTTGGGCACCGGGCAGCCGAAGTTCAGATCGATGTGGTCGGCCAGATCCTCGTCCACGATCATGCGGACCGCCTTGCCGACGGTGACCGGGTCCACTCCGTACAACTGGATCGAGCGCGGCGTCTCGGTCTCGTCGAAATGGATGAGCTGCATCGTCTTCTCATTGCGCTCGACCAGCGCCCGCGTCGTGATCATCTCGCTGACGAACAGCCCCTTGCCGCCCGAGAACTCACGACAAAGGGTGCGGAACGGGGCGTTCGTGATGCCGGCCATGGGCGCGAGCACCACCGGGGGCTGCACGGTGTGCGGACCGATGGACAGCATGGAGGGCTGGGCGAGCGTGGTCATTGGCCCATTGTCGCGCATTCCCCAAGTCGTTAGTTAGACGTACTATGCATGCATGCCAGCGTCAGAGCCCACGCCCGAGCCGAGCCGCCGACGAAGGCTGCTGATCCTGGCCATCTGCTGCATGAGCCTGCTGATCGTCAGCCTGGACAACACCGTCCTCAACGTCGCCCTGCCCTCCATGCGCAGCGATCTGAACGCCACCGTCGCCGGCATGCAGTGGACCATCGACGCCTACACCCTCGTCCTCGCCTCCCTCCTCATGCTCGCCGGATCCACCGCCGACCGCATCGGCCGCCGCAAGGTCTTCAAGACCGGACTCGTCCTCTTCAGCCTCGGCTCCGTCCTCTGCTCCCTCGCGCCGAACCTCGAATCCCTCGTCGCCTTCCGCATGATCCAGGCCATCGGCGGCTCCATGCTCAACCCCGTCGCCATGTCGATCATCACTAACACCTTCACCGACCCCCGCGAACGCGCCCGCGCCATCGGCGCCTGGGGCGCCGTCGTCGGCATATCCATGGCCGCGGGACCGGTCGTCGGCGGCCTCCTCGTCGACACCGTCGGCTGGCGCTCCATCTTCTGGATCAACGTCCCGGTCGGCCTCACCGCCCTGCTCCTCACCTGGCGCTACGTCACCGAGTCCCGCGCCCCCAAGCCACGCCGCCCCGACCCCGTCGGCCAGCTCCTCGTCATCACCCTCCTCGGCTCGGTCACCTACGCGATCATCGAAGCGCCCACCGAAGGACCCGGCGCCGTCCTCCCCTTCACCGCCCTCGCCGCCCTCGCCCTCGCCGCACTCCTCGCCTACGAGCCCCGACGCCCCGAACCCCTCATCGACCTGCGCTTCTTCCGCTCCGCCCCGTTCAGCGGCGCAACCGTCATAGCGATCAGCGCATTCGCCGCACTCAGCGGCTTCCTCTTCCTCAACACCCTCTACCTGCAGGACGTACGCGGACTCTCCGCCCTCCAGGCCGGCCTCTACATGCTCCCCATGGCCGCACTCACCTTCATCTGCGCCCCGCTGTCGGGCCGCATCGTGGGCAACCGCGGCCCACGACTGCCACTGATCGTCGCCGGAATCTCCATGGCCGCGTGCGGACTGCTCTTCGCCGCCTTCGAGGCCGAGACCTCCACCCCGCTCCTCTTCACGGGATACGTCCTCTTCGGCCTCGGCTTCGGCATGGTCAACGCCCCCATCACCAACACCGCCGTCTCCGGCATGCCCCGCTCCCAGGCCGGCGTCGCCGCGGCGGTCGCCTCCACCAGCCGCCAGACCGGCGCGACCCTCGGCGTCGCCGTCATCGGCTCCGTCCTGGCCGCCGGCACGAGCACCGCGAACCCCACGGCCGGCTTCGTCGAGGCCGGCCGCCCCGCCTGGTGGATCATCATGGCCTGCGGCCTGTCCGTCCTGGTCGTGGGCCTCGCGACGAGCGGCCGCTGGGCACGCGAAACGGCACGCCGGACGGCGCAGCGCCTGGAGGCGGTCACTCCACGCACTCCGGCGGACAGCCACGCGTCGTCCTGATCCCTGTCCCGCAGCCCTGCTGAATCCCGCCGACGCCGAGTGCACGTCCGCGACTTTCGCTACTCTGAGTGTCCAGCACAACACGCGTGGCTGTCTGGCCCGCACGGGTGGGGAAGGCGCATCATGACCCTGATGCTTGAGCGACCGACGACGATAGAGGCTGCGGACGGCCCACCGCCCTTCCAGGCGATGTGCCAGACCTTGCTGACCATGGAGGTGCCCGACGGCTACCGGGCAGAGATCGTCGGGGGAAACATCGTCATGTCGCCGTGGTCCAGGGGTTTCTACCTGCCCGTAATGCGCTCGATCCGCGCACAACTGGAGCCGCACGCACGCAAGGACCACGTCGTCGACCACGCCCCGTTCCTGTTCACCTTTCCGGGGGAAGAGCGAGCCTACGGTCCCGACATCTACGCCGCGGCGGCATCCGCCTTCCGGACCGATGCCCGGCACCTCGACGGCGAGGCCCTCTCGTTCGCCTGCGAGCTGACGTCACCCGCCACCCGCCTGGTGGACTGGCAGGACAAGGCCCCTGTCTACGGCAGGGCAGGCGTCCCCGTGTACCTGCTCATCGACATGGAAGAGGCAGCCGCCACGGTCTTCTGGAGCCCGTCCGAGAAGGGCTATCTCTCGCGTACGACGGTTCCGTTCGGCGGCAAGCTCGAGATTCCCGACCCGTTCGGCTGTGAACTCGACACCTCCGGTTTCGAGGTACCCAGCAGGACCACCACCGAGAGCTGAGGCCCGTCCCTCAGCAGCCGTCGGCCCCACGCGCGCGGGCGCCGGCCCTGGTGCGGGAGGCCGAGGTGGCGCGCTGGGGGTGGCGGCGGACGTACTCCGCCTCCAGGGCAGCCATCCGGGCGGTGTGCGTCTCCAGGGCGTCGTCCGATCCATAGAGCAGCGTCTCGTGACGCGTGCGGTGGATGGCCTCCAATTCCTTCAGCAGCAGCCCTTCGTCCAACTGCTCCGGTGCCACTCCGCGGTCCCGCTCGGCCATGACTCACACCTCCGGATCGATACTTCCCTCCATCATGGACCGGATCCGCCGACGGCAGCGGGAAGCAGATCGGGCCCGGATCACGAGAAGTGATCCGGGCCCGACCGAGGTGAGTGAGCGTCAGCTCTGGGCGTCCGTCCCGCTCTGGGACGGCTCGGCGGTCTCGCCGTTCTCGCCCTGCTCGGCACCCTGCGCGCGCTCGCGCATCTTGCGCAGGAGTTCCTGCTTCTGGTCGGCGGTCGCCTGGCGGTCGGCCTGGCGCGCCGGACCGTTGTCGTGCTGGTCGGCGCGGGACAGCTTCTTGCGCTGTCCGCCCACGCCGAGGAGGTTGTTACGGCTCTTGGCCACGGTGTTCTCCCATCGTGGTGAGAAGTGATCCGGATGTCAGCTGGTGGGGGCGGTACGTGGCCGCCGCACTCTCACTCGTAGATCTGGAAGAAGGAGGACATGCGAGTGACGGTACCGCCCGGCGCAGGGCCGGACACCTGATTTTCCCGGTGCGTCGAGGGAGGCGGGACACGGGAGAACAGATGACGACTGACAGATATTGAAATCTGTCAGCTGTCCTGCCATAGTCGTTATCACAACGTCCGCTTTCCCCTCCCCCGAGGAGCTCTTCGCATGACCATCCCCACCCGCCCGCTCGGCACCACCGGCCCCCGCGTCTCCGCCCTGGGTCTCGGCGCCATGGGCATGTCCGCGCTGTACGGCGACGCCGACCGTTCGGAGTCCATCGCGACGGTCCATGCCGCGCTCGACGCCGGCGTCACGTTGATCGACACGGGCGACTTCTACGGCATGGGCCACAACGAGCTGCTGATCGGCGAGGCGCTCCGCGCCGCTCCGGCGGCCGCCCGCGAGAAGGCGCTGATCAGCGTGAAGTTCGGTGCGCTGCGTGATCCGGACGGCGGCTGGTCCGGGTATGACGGCCGCCCTGCCGCGGTGAAGAACTTCGCGGCGTATTCGCTGCAGCGTCTCGGCACCGACCACATCGACGTCTACCGGATCGCCCGGGTCGACCCCGGCGTACCGGTCGAGGAGACGGTCGGGGCCATCGCCGAGCTGGTCGAGGCGGGGCACGTGCGGCACATCGGTATGTCCGAGGTCGGTGCGGAGACCCTGCGCCGGGCGGCCTCGGTCGCGCCGATCTCCGACCTGCAGATCGAGTACTCGCTGATCTCGCGCGGCATCGAGGACGCCATCCTGCCCACGGCCCGTGAGCTGGGCATCGGCGTCACGGCGTACGGCGTGCTGTCGCGCGGCCTGATCAGTGGCCACTTCACCGGCGACCGGAAGCTGGCGGCGAACGACTTCCGTGGCATGAGCCCGCGTTTCCAGGGTGAGAATCTGCGGCACAACCTCGACCTCGTCGAGCAGCTCCGCAAGATCGCCGAGCAGAAGGGTGTCTCGGTCGCCCAGATCGCGATCGCCTGGGTGCTGTCCCGGGGCGAGGACGTCGTGCCGCTGGTCGGTGCCCGTCGCAGGGACCGGCTCTCCGAGGCGCTGGGTGCGCTGGACGTCACGCTCGACGCGGCCGATCTGGAGGCGATCGAGCGGGCCGTGCCGCGTGGCGCGGCGGCCGGTGAGCGCTACCCGGAGGGGCAGATGGCGCATCTCGACAGCGAGCACTGAGAGTGGTCGTCGAGGGGGCGGCGGCCGGCACCGGGTCGTGTCGGTCGTGTCAGTCGTGAAGGGTAACGTCACTGCCATGTCCACCACCGAGGCCTTGACCGCCGACCGCATCCTCGAAGCGACCGAGGAGGTGCTGCGCCGGTTCGGCCCGTCGAAGGCGACGGTCGTCGATGTGGCGCGCGCTCTCGGGGTCAGTCACGGCAGTGTGTACCGGCATTTCCGTACGAAGGCGGCGCTGCGTGAGGCGGTGACGGCGCGCTGGCTCGGCCGGACCGAGGAGCTGCTGTCGGAGATCACGGAGGGGCGGGCCCGGTCGGCGGAGGAGAAGCTGCGTGCGTGGCTGGCGGGTCTCTTCGAGACGAAGCGTCACAAGGCGGGGGACGATCCCGAGCTGTTCGCCACGTACATGGTGTTGATCACCGAGGCGAGCGGGGTCGTGGACGAGCATCTGGTGGTGCTGGTGAGCCAGTTGACGCGGATCGTCGAAGAGGGTGTGCGCAGCGGGGAGTTCGCGGCCGCGTCGCCGGTGTCGGTGGCGCAGGCGGTGTTCGACGCGACGGCGCGTTTCCATGATCCGGTGCATGCGCCGGAGTGGCGGAGGCCGTCGATCGACGACGAGTTCCGTGCGGTGTGCGAGTTGTTGCTGCGCGGTCTGCGGGCCTGAACTGCGCGGGTGGCTCCGGCGCGTTCGGGGTTCAGTCCGTTCAGTCCGTTCAGCCGGTCGGTTCAGTCGTTCAGTCCGTTCAGTCCGTTCAGTCCGCGCGGTCACGGGTGGGGTCGACGGTTGCCTGGTGTGCGTCGGCGAGGTGTTCCTCGGCCTTGAGCCAGGGCAGGAATTGTGCGCCTTTGCGCCAGCCGCAGGTGTCGCAGGTCAACGACCTTTGTACGCCTGCTTTCTGGACCCGGACGATGTGTTCTCGTCCGTGCTGGTCCCATCTGCTGACCTTGCTGCTGGTGGTGGACGGCATGGCGGGGCTCCCCTGTCGAGGGTCGACGAGTGGGCCCAGTGTGCAACGAAGCCCCCGGTTCCGTACCCGGAACCGGGGGCCTTTTGTCGTCGTCCTGGTGAACGTCCTGGTGAAGGTCGTGAGGACGTCAGCAGCCGATGAGGCGGGTGGCGAGGTAGCCCTGGATCTGGTCCAGGGAGACGCGCTCCTGCTTCATGGTGTCGCGCTCGCGCACGGTGACGGCGTTGTCGTCGAGGGTGTCGAAGTCGACGGTGACGCAGAAGGGGGTGCCGATCTCGTCCTGGCGGCGGTAGCGGCGGCCGATGGCGCCGGCGTCGTCGAACTCGATGTTCCAGTTCTGCCGGAGGTCGGCGGCGAGGCCCTTGGCCTTCGGGGAGAGCTGGGGGTTGCGGGAGAGCGGCAGGACGGCGACCTTGACGGGCGCGATGCGCGGGTCGAGGCGCATGACGGTGCGCTTCTCCATGACGCCCTTGGCGTTGGGGGCCTCGTCCTCGTTGTACGCGTCGAGCATGAAGGCGAGCATGGTGCGGCCGACGCCGGCGGCGGGCTCGATGACGTACGGGGTCCAGCGTTCGCCGGCTTCCTGGTCGAAGTACGACAGGTCCTGGCCGGAGGCCTTGGAGTGGGCGTTCAGGTCGTAGTCGGTGCGGTTGGCGACGCCTTCGAGCTCGCCCCATTCGCTGCCGCCGAACTGGAAGCGGTACTCGATGTCGGCGGTGCGCTTGGAGTAGTGGGAGAGCTTCTCCTTGGGGTGCTCGTACCAGCGCATGTTCTCCTCACGCAGGCCCAGGCCGGTGTACCAGTTCCAGCGCTGCTCCATCCAGTACTCGTGCCACTGCTCGTCCTCGCCGGGCTTGACGAAGAACTCCATCTCCATCTGCTCGAACTCGCGGGTGCGGAAGATGAAGTTGCCCGGCGTGATCTCGTTGCGGAAGGACTTGCCGACCTGGGCGATGCCGAACGGGGGCTTCTTGCGCGAGGTCTGCTGGACCTGGCCGAAGTTGGTGAAGATGCCCTGGGCGGTCTCCGGGCGCAGGTAGGCGACGGAGCCGGAGTCCTGGGTGGGGCCGAGGTGGGTGGAGAGCAGGCCGGAGAACTGCTTGGGCTCGGTGAACTGGCCCTTGTTGCCGCAGTGGGGGCAGTTGATGTCGGCGAGGCCGTTCGCGGGAGCGTGGCCGTGCTTCTCCTCGTACGCCTCCTCCAGGTGGTCGGCGCGGAAGCGCTTGTGGCAGGAGGTGCACTCGGTGAGGGGGTCGGTGAAGGTCGCGACGTGGCCGGAGGCTTCCCAGACCTCGGTGGCGAGGATCACCGAGGAGTCGAGTCCGACGACGTCCTCGCGGGCGGTGACCATGTAGCGCCACCACTGGCGCTTGATGTTCTCCTTGAGCTCGGTTCCCAGCGGCCCGTAGTCCCAGGCGGCGCGCTGTCCGCCGTAGATCTCGCTGCACGGGTAGACAAAGCCACGGCGCTTGCTCAGGTTGACGATCGTGTCGATCTTGTCGGCGGCCACGGTGCTCTCTTCACTACGACGACGAATTGGGATGAGGTGGCGCGAAGCGCCTTGGTGAGGGGGGTGATCGGATGACGGGCGGGGCGAATGCTTCAGATTACCGGCGGGCGCACCCCCGGGATCAAATCGGTCCCGGGTACGGGCGCACGCGACCCTTTGTTGACAATCGTTTCCACTTTCATTGAAAATGACTGTCATGAACGTACGACGCCTCATACCCGCCACCGCCGTCGCCGGAGCGAGCGCTCTGGCCCTTGTCACCCTCTCCGCGTGCTCGGGCTCCGAGGCCGCGGGCGGCGGCAAGAACGACGGCAAGGTGGATGTGGTGGCGTCCTTCTACCCCATGCAGTATCTCGCCGAGCAGATCGGCGGTGAACACGTGGCGGTCACCTCTCTCACGAAGCCCGGCGTGGAGCCGCACGACCTGGAGCTGAAGCCCAGGCAGACCTCGGAGCTCCGCCAGGCCGACTACGTCCTGTATCTGAAGGGCATCCAGCCCGCGGTCGACGACGCGATCGCGCAGGCCGGTGTGGAGAACACGGTCGACGCGGCCACGCTGACGCGGCTGGAGAGCCATGGGACCGGCGTCGGCCACGACCACGGCCACGGTCACGAGGGCGAGGAGCACGCGGGCGAGGAGCACGGCGCGCACGAGGGCGAGGAGCACGCGGCCGAGGAGCACGGCGCGCACGAGGGCGAGGAGCACGCGGCCGAGGAGCACGGCGAGGAAGGCGCCGGCGCCGATCCGCACGTCTGGCTCGACCCGGTCAAGTACGCGGAGGTCGCCAAGGGCGTCGGCGCCTCCCTGGCGAAGGCGGACCCGGCCCACGCCGCGGACTACAGGAAGAACACGGACACGCTGGTCGCCAAGCTGAAGGCGCTCGACACCAGGTTCGCCGAGGGCCTGAAGAACACCGGCACCAGGACCTTCATCACCACCCACTCCGCCTTCGGCTATCTCGCCGAGCGCTACGGCCTGGAGCAGGAGGGCGTCGCCGGCATCGACCCCGAGTCCGAGCCCAGCCCCGCCCGGATCAAGGAGCTGCAGGCGGTCGCGAAGAAGGACAAGGTCACCACCGTCTTCTTCGAGACCCTGGCCAGCGACAGGACGGCGAAGACGCTCGCCGGGGACACGGGCCTGAAGACGGACGTCCTGGACCCGCTGGAGGGAATCACGGACAGGTCCAAGGGCGATGACTACATCGAGGTGATGGAGTCCAACCTCGCCGCGCTGCAGAAGGCGCTCGGCGCGAAGTGACACCAGCAGCTGGAGCAACAGCGGAAGCAGCATCGGAGGCGCAGTCCATGGAGCCCGTCATATCCGTCCGCGGAGCCAGGGCCACGCTCGGCTCGCGCCCCGTGCTGCGTGGCGTCGACCTCACCGTGCACCGCGGTGAGGTCGTCGCGCTGCTCGGTGCGAACGGCTCGGGCAAGTCGACGGCCGTGCGGTCGGTGATCGGTCAGGTGCCGCTCACGGACGGTTCGGTGTCGCTGTTCGGTACGGAGCTGCGGCGTTTCCGTCAGTGGTCGCGGGTGGGTTACGTACCGCAGCGGACGACCGCGACGAGTGGTGTGCCCGCGACGGTCCGCGAGGTGGTGGCTTCCGGCCGGCTGTCGCGTACGAAGCTGAGGTGGCCGTCCGGGGAGGACAGGGCCGCCGTGCGGCGGGCGATCGAGCTGGTCGGGCTGGCCGACCGGGCGAAGGACTCGGTGAGCGCCCTGTCCGGCGGCCAGCACCAGCGGGTGCTGATCGCCCGTGCGCTGGCCGCCGACCCCGAACTGCTGATCATGGACGAGCCGATGGCGGGCGTGGACCTCGCCAGCCAGCAGATCCTGGCCGGGACGCTGCGCGAGCAGGTGGCGGCCGGGGCGACGGTGCTGCTCGTGCTCCATGAACTGGGCCCGCTGGAGCCGCTGATCGACCGCGCGGTGGTGCTGCGCGACGGCTGTGTCGTCCATGACGGTCCGCCGCCCGAGGCGGTCGGCCAGCATGCGCTGCCGGGCCACGACCATGTACATCCGCACGCGGCCGACGAGCCGCTCCGCACGGGACTGCTGACCTGATCATGGAACTGCTCCAGGACCCCTTCATGCAGCGGGCGCTGCTGGCCGCCGTGCTGGTCGGCATCACGGCGCCCGCCGTGGGCATTCATCTGGTCCAGCGCCGGCAGGCGCTGATGGGCGACGGCATCGGCCATGTCGCGATGACGGGTGTCGGTCTCGGCTTCCTGCTGTCCACCAACCCGGTGTGGGTGGCGACGCTGGTCGCGGTCGCCGGTTCCGTCGCGATGGAGCTGATCCGGGCCTACGGTCGTACGCGCGGGGACATCGCGCTGGCGATGCTGTTCTACGGCGGCATGGCGGGCGGCGTCCTGCTGATGAACCTCAGCGACACCGGCTCGACGGCCAAGCTCACCTCGTATCTCTTCGGCTCGCTGTCGACGGTCTCGGACGAGGACGTCGTCGCGATCTGTGTGCTGGCGGCCTTCGTGCTGCTGGTGACGGTCGGTCTGCGGCGGCAACTGTTCGCGATCAGCCAGGACGAGGAGTTCGCACGGGTCACGGGTCTTCCGGTGCGGGCGATGAACCTCCTGGTGGCGGTGACGGCCGCGGTGACGGTGACGGTGGCGATGCGTGTGGTGGGTCTGCTGCTGGTGAGCGCGCTGATGGTGGTGCCGGTGGCGGCGGCGCAGCAGATCACCCGGTCGTTCGCGGTGACGTTCGTCGTGGCCGTGGCGATCGGTGTCGCGGTCACGCTGACGGGTACGGTCGCCACGTACTACCAGGATGTGCCGCCGGGTGCGACGATCGTGCTGCTGGCGATCGGGGTCTTCGGGCTGCTGACGGTGCTGGCGGCGCCGCTGGCCAGGCGGCGGGCGAGATCGGCGGAGAGCGCGGCCGGGGCGGCCGGGGCGGAGTGCGATGTGGACGTTCCGTCCGCGGGCCGTGTGACCGGTGATGTCGCGACTGTCCGGTCGGTGGCCGAAAAAGGCTGATCGGCGCTCCGGTCCGGGCCTGGCAGAATGTCCGGCGGAGAGCGGCGCAACGTTAGGAGGCACCTGTGGCGACGGCTGGACCCCCCGTGCGCGGCCGGTCGACCCGTCAGCGGGCCGCGGTGGCGGCGGCGCTGGACGAGGTGGACGAGTTCCGCAGTGCGCAGGAGCTGCACGACATGCTCAAGCACCGCGGCGATTCGGTCGGCCTGACGACGGTCTACCGGACGCTGCAGTCCCTCGCCGACGCCGGTGAGGTGGATGTGCTGCGCACGAGCGACGGTGAGGCGGTGTACCGGCGTTGTGAGTCCGGTGAGCACCACCATCACCTGGTGTGCCGGATGTGCGGCAAGGCGGTCGAGGTCGAGGGCCCCGCGGTGGAGCAGTGGGCGGAGACGATTGCCGCGCAGCACGGTTATGTGAACGTGGCACACACCGTGGAGATCTTCGGTACGTGCGCGGAGTGCGCGCGCAAGTGAATCGACGTCGTCGAGTGAGTCGACGTAGGTGAAAGGGCCTGCACCCGGCGCCGGGTGCAGGCCCTTTCCCGTGCGCCGGGTCAGCCGGCGGGGTCCGGGGCCGGAGCGGGGGCCGGGTCCTTGCCCTGCATGGCGAGGAGTTCCTCGTTGGGGATCGCACCGCCGAAGCGGCGGTCGCGTGAGGCGAACTCCAGGCAGGCCCGCCACAGGTCACGGCGGTCGAAGTCGGGCCAGAGCACGTCCTGGAAGACCATCTCGGCGTAGGCGCTCTGCCAGATCAGGTAGTTGGAGGTGCGCTGCTCGCCGCTCGGCCGCAGGAAGAGGTCGACGTCCGGCATGTCCGGGTAGTACAGGTACTTCTGGAGGGTCTTCTCGTTGACCTTGGACGGGTCGAGCCGCCCGGCCTTCACATCCGCCGCCAGCGCCTGCGCCGCGTCCGCGATCTCCGCGCGCCCGCCGTAGTTCATGCAGAAGTACAGCGTGAGCCTGTCGTTGTCCTTGGTCTGCTCCTGGGCGATCTGGAGCTCCTTGGCGACCGACTTCCACAGCTTGGGCATCCGGCCCACCCAGCGGACCCGGATGCCGAGTGCGTCGAGCTGGTCGCGGGTCTTGCGGATGAAGTCGCGGTTGAAGTTCATCAGGAAGCGCACCTCGTCCGGCGAGCGCTTCCAGTTCTCGGTGGAGAAGGCGTAGAGGGAGATGCTTCCGACGCCCATCTCGATCGCGCCCTGCAGCACGTCCAGCACGCGCTCGGCGCCGACCTTGTGCCCCTCGGTGCGGGGCAGGCCGCGCTCCTTGGCCCAGCGGCCGTTGCCGTCCATGACGATCGCCACGTGCTTCGGCACGAGCTCGCCGGGGATCTTCGGCGGGCGGGCACCGGAGGGGTGCGGTTCGGGGACCTCGTACTCGCGGCGGGAACGTCCCAGGAATCCGCGTCGTGCCATGGGGTCACACTCTCCTAGTTCTTCTCTACGTACCGCAGCGATCGCAGGCCGCGCTCCAGGTGCCAGTGCAGATAGGCGGACACCAGTCCGCCGCCCTCCCTGACGTGGCGCTCCTCGCACGCCTCCGCGGCGTCCCAGTCTCCGGTCAGCAGCGCGCTGAGCAGTGCGACGGCCTCCGCAGAGGGTACGACGCTGCCGGGTACCCGGCAGTCGGCGCATATGACTCCGCCGGCCGCGACGGAGAAGAATCGGTTCGGCCCGTGGATGCCGCACTTCGCGCAGTCCTCGAACGACGGCGCGTAGCCGTTCACGGCGAGGGAGCGCAGCAGGAACGCGTCGAGGATGAGGTGCGGCGGGTGCTCGCCGCGGGAGAGGGAGCGCAGCCCGCCGACGAGCAGCAGGTACTGCTGCACGGCCGGCTCGCCCTCGTGGTCGGTGAACCGCTCCGCGGTCTCCAGCATGGCGGTGCCGGCGGTGTAGCGGGCGTAGTCGGTGACGATCCCGCTGCCGTACGGAGCGATGGTCTCGCTCTGTGTGCACAGCGGGAGCCCGCGGCCGACGAGATCGCTGCCCCGTGCGAAGAACTGCACGTCCACGTGCGAGAACGGTTCGAGCCGCGCCCCGAACTTCGACTTGGTACGGCGCACCCCACGGGCGACGGCGCGGACGCGCCCGTGGGCGCGGGTGAGGATCGTGATGATCCGGTCCGCCTCACCCAGCTTCTGGGTGCGCAGCACGATGCCGTCGTCGCGGAACAGACTCATGGGGTCATTGTCCCGTACGGAGAGGGGCCGCCGGCCCCGGACCCGACAGGCACACCCCAGACGTGATGCACACACTCCGAGGTATACTGATATACGCATGCGTATATCACGAGGAGGGGTTCTCTTGAGCAGAACCGTCATCGACCTGGACGACGAGGCTCTGGAGGCGGCCGCGAAGGAGCTCGGCACCACCACCAAGCGCGACACCGTCAACGCGGCCCTGCGCGAGGTGACAGCGCGGTACCGGCGCCTGCGCTCGCTCGAGAACGCTCGCCGGCTCGTCGCCCAGGGTGCCCTGGATGTGGACATCCTCCTGGACAAGCGCAAGTACCGGGGCGGAGCAGGGGACGAGGAGATCGACGACGTGCCGAGGACCGCGTAAGTGAACGTCGCCGACTACCTCATCGACACCTCGGCCCTCGTCCGGGTACTCCTCGGCAGGACGACGGAAGAGTGGGACAAGAGGATCAGTGCGGGTCTCGTCGCGATCTGCGACTTCACTGAACTGGAGGTTCTGTGTTCGGCCCGTTCCTCCGCGCACCGGGACGAAGTGAAACGCGAGATCAACACGCACTACGCCTGGTGCCCGCTCCCCGACGGCGTCTACCGCCGCGCACGCGTGGTCCAGGACGAGCTCACCGCCAAGGGTGAGCACCGCAGCGCCGGACCGGTCGACCTCCTCGTGGCCGCCGTCGCCGAAGAGGCCGGGCTCACACTCCTCCACTACGACCGGGACTTCGAAACGATTGCCCGCACCACGGGCCAGCCGACCAAAATGATCGACCTCCGGAACTGACTTACGGCACCTCACCGCGGCTGCGGGCGTTCGCGTACGCCGTGGCCGCGCGGAGGCGCTCCATGGCGGTGGCGGCGCGCACCACCTCCGGGGCGCAGTCCCATTCGCGGCCGCCGCCGATCGGTCTGAGCTGTACGTACGGCCCCTCGTACCCCATGACTCTGCCCATCCGGCCGGTGCTCGTGTCGATCACGTACGACCCCACCGCCGGCGGCTTCATCGGTCCGTCTCCGGCCCGGGCAGCGCAGCGGCCATCCTCCGCGCGGTCTCGACATTGCACCGGCCCAGCTCGACCAGGACGCGCGTCTCGCGTCCGTCGTACGACAGGGGGTCGATCCCGAGCGACGGCAACGTCACGCCGATACGTGCGAGCGCGCCCCGCAATTCCGCCACGACCGCTTCCGCGTCCTGGAGGTGTTCCCTTTCCGCCACAGCGCTCCTCTCCTCGTGCTTCCCGTGCTTCCGGATGTCTTGTGTCTTTCCCATCTCGAGTGTGAAGACACGGACCTAGAATCGGCAGACATACGCGCGCTACAACTGCACGGCAGCACAAAGGAGTTAATCCATGGCCAACGCAGGTATGGGGCGGGGAGCCTGGGCACGGCAGGCGGCCTGGGAGTTCTTCGGCCTGGAGCTGAAGCGGAGGCGGGAGGCGGCCGGGCTGACGCAGGGGGAACTGGGGCGGCGGGTATTCGTCTCCGGCGGGTACATCGGCCAATTCGAACAGGCGATTAGGAAGCCGCAGAAGGACGTGGCGGGACGGATCGACGAGGCGCTACAAACCGACGGCTTTTTCGAACGGATGTGGAGGAAGCTGATCGCGGATTCGCCGTACGCGGATTACTTCGCGGCGGTGGCGGAGCTGGAAGTGCCGGCGACGAGGATCTGTCAGTTCGCACCCACGGTCGTGCCGGGCCTGTTGCAGACAGCCGAGTACGCGCGGGCCGTCACGCTCGCGACCAACCCGTTCGTCTCCGAGGACTACGTCGAGGAGAAGGTCACGTCCCGGATGGAACGGGCGCGCATCCTCAAGGACGCTACAAGGCCCGAGTATTGGGCCATCCTGCATGAGAACGTGTTGCGTGTGCCCGTGGGCGGACCGGCCGTGATGGCCTGGCAGCTCGACCACATAGCCGCACTGGCCCGTGAGCGCACAGTGCTTCTGACGGTGGTTCCGTGCGAGGTGGGCGCGTACGCCTCCATGGCCGGGATGCTGCAGCTCATGGAGTTCGACGACGCGCCGCCAACCGCCTATACGGAGACGTCGTTTTCGGGCACCTTGCTGGACGATCCGGCGGTGGTGAAGCGGGTACAACGCGCCTACGATCTGCTCAGGGTCGCCGCGCTGTCGCCGGAGGCGTCCCTCGCCATGGTCGAGTCGGCGGCTGAGGACTACAGACGATGCCCGAGTACGACCTGAGCAACGCCCGCTGGCGCACGAGCAGCTACAGCAACGGCGAGGGCGGCGAGTGCGTCGAAGTAGCGTACGACTTCCCCGGCGCCGCCCCGTGGCGCAAGAGCACCTACAGCAACGGCGAAGGCGGCGACTGCGTCGAGGTCCTCGACGCCCTCCCCGGTGTCGTCCCCGTCAGGGACAGCAAAGTCCCTGACGGGCCCGTCATCGTGCTCCCCGCCGCAGCCTGGGCCGCCTTCGTCGACGGCGTCGTCAGGCGCTGAACGTGCCCTTGCCGCCGGCCAGTGGCCATTCGCGGTGGAGGCTGCCCAGCGGGATGCGGTGCTGGAGGATCGGCGTGCCGAAGACCGCCAGCTGGAGTTGGAGGTTTCCGCTGAGGTCGAAGCCGCCGTGCAGCGCCCAGGTGCCGGACACCTTCGCCGTGCCGTCCGAGGACGCGTCCGCGCGGGCTTCGGCCTCCGCCCGCAGGTAGGGGGCGAAGTCGGCGGTGAGGCCGACCATGCCGTACAAGCCGACGGACGCCTCGGCGCCGAGGGTGGTCTTCGCGTGGCCCGCGGCGGTGACGGTGGTGGTGACCGGGGTGCTCTTCACGTCGGAGGTGCTGACGGGCGTCCAGCCGTCGCCCGGTGCGTAGCTGCCGCCGACGCGGAAGTCGCCTCGTACGTTCTGCCGGACGTCGAGGGTGATGCGGCCGTCGGCCTCGACCTGGAGGTAGCAGGTCAGGTCGAGGTTGACGACGACGGGCACGGGGCCGACCTGGATGACCGGATCGGCGTGGAGCTTGGCGAAGGGGATGCGCTGGGTGGCCTTCGCGGAGGCGCGGCCCTTGAGGGCCCACTGGGCGCTCCAGTCGCCGGTCATGCCGAGGAAGGCGGAGCCGGGCGCGGGGCGGCCGGACTGGCCGTTGGCGCTGCCGTCGTAGGAGAACTCCACCTGCGGCGCGAGCTGGACGAAGCCGGAGACGGAGGCGGCCGCGGACACGGGTGCGTCGTCGGCGGTGGCGAGGGCGGCGCCGACGTCGAGGCGCAGGCTGCCGAGGGGGAGCTTCGCTCCGCTGGGGCCGAAGGTGGCGCCGCCGTTCTTGGCCCAGGAGACCTTGACGCCCTTGACGAGGGGTTCGACGTCGAAGGTCGAGGGGTCGACGGGGACTCGGCCGTCGGCCTTGTCGTCGGCGAGGAGGGTGTTGAGGGTCGCGGGCCCGGTGCGGACCTCGGTGCCCTTGTCGGTGGTGCCGACGACCTCGGTGACCTGGGCCAGCAGTCCGTCGGGGGCGCCGGGCGCGGGGGCGCTGGCGATGACGTCGCCGGTCTTGACCGGGGCGTCGGCCGTCGGGGACGCGGTGGGTGTGGCCGACGGGGTCTCGTCCCGGGGCGGGGTGGCTATGACGGCACGTCGGGTGCGCTTGTCGTAGGAGGCGACCTTCAGGGTGCTTTTCTTCGCGCTGTCGCCGCCGTCGGAGCTGCGGCGGGCCACGGCCGTCGGGGTGGGCTTTCCTTCGGGTGCGGCTTCGACGTCGAGTTGTTCGCTTCCGTCGCCCGCTGTCGCCGTGGCGGCGGCGGGGGTGGGTCCGGCGGCCGAGTGGTCGGCGGTGTCGGGGCCGGCCGAGCAGCCGCTCGCGGCGATCGTGATCGCGAGCGCGGTCAGCGCGGGGGCCAGGAGTCTCCTGGTGGAATGACGCACGGGGGTGTCCTCCGGCGAATGAAGGGTGAGGGGGGTGGTTGCCGCCACTCGTCCTTACTCGCGAGTAACAGCGGAGGCATCATGCCACGCGCGCACGGGCCGTTCACAATCGCCGTAGCCTCAACGCCCCTGTGAAGAAGGATGGTTGAGGGATTGATCAAGTGGTGAGCTTGCGCCGTGTCTCGGCCGCGCGGACGTGGTCGCCGAGTGCGGTGTGGACCGCGGCCGCCCGCCGGTACCACGTGTCGGCGCCCACCTGCTCGCCCTGTGCGAGCAGGTTGTCGCCGATCGCCTCCGCCGCGGCCGCCACGCCCATGGCGTGGCCCGCGCGTTCGAAGGCGGCCAGGGCCGCGTGGTGCAGTTCGGCACCGGCTCCGTACGCGCCGCGGTGCTCCTCCAGGAAGCCCAGCTCGCGCAGGGTCCACCCCTCCCCCACCGCGTCACGGTCGTTGCGCGGCCGGGTGCGGTGGACGGCGAGGGCGGAGTGCAGATGGCGCTCGGCGGGGACGAGACTGCCGGCCTGGACGTAGGCCGAGCCGAGATGCCGTCGGGCGTCGGCGACGTACCCGGGGTCGTCGCCGCGCTGGGCGAGCAGGGGCAGCGCCCGCTCCAGACAGTCGATCGCCTCGTCGGGGCGGCGCCGGTCGAGATGGAGCGCGCCGAGGCCGCACAGGACCTCCGCCTCGCCCGTCGTGTCGCCCGCCTCGCGGCAGCCGTCCAGGGCGGTGCGCAACTCCCGCAGCGCCTCCTCGTATCGGCCCGCGCTGCGCAGGGCGCTGCCCAGGAGGCGGCGGGTCCGGATCTGTTCGGCCCGCTCCGCGCGGGTGGCTGCGCGGCGCTGTACGGCGAGCGCCATCCGCAGATGGTCCACGGCCTGGTCGAGCCGTCCTTCGTGCGCGTACGCGGCGCCCAGGCCGCGCAGGGCGTCGGCCGTCCAGCCCTGTTCGCCGGAGCGGCGGGCGGCGTCCAGGACGGCGGCCCACATGGCGATGCGCGGGAGCTGACCGGGGTGGTCCCCCAGCCGGCGGTCGGCGGCGACGGCGAGCCGGCGGGCGGGGCGGTGCAGGCCTTCGCGGACGCCCGCCCGTACGAGGAGGGAAACGGTGGACTGTTCGGCGCAGCCCCACGGGCGGGCGCCGGGGTCGGAGGCGTCGTCGGTGTACGCGTCCAGGATGCGTTCGAGGGCGGCGCGGCGGTCGCCGGGAGCGGTGTCGTGTTCGAGGCGTTCGGCGGCGAACCGGCGGATCAGGTCGTGCAAGCGGTAGCCGTCCGGGCCTGCGGGGAGGACGAGTTGGGCACCGGTGAGGCGCTCGAGTCCCGTGTGGGCGGCGGGCAGGTCCCAGGCCGCGGCGGCGGCGGCGATGCGCGCGGTGAACCGGGCGCCGGGGTGGGCGCCGAGGCTCCGCAGCAGATGGCGGTCGGCGGTGCCGAGCGCGTCGAAGCCGGTGTCGAAGGCGGCGCGGACGGCGACGTCACCGATGTGCAGCGCGTCGAGGCGGGCGCGTTCGCGGACGATCCGGACGGCCGCTTCGTGCGGCCGGCCGCCTGCCGCGGCGGCGATGCGCAGGGCGAGGGGCACCGCTCCACACGCGCGAACGAGAGCGTCGGCCCGGTGCGGTCCGGGGGCCGGGATCCGCCCGCCACCGCCCCGACTGCGCCCGGGTGAAGCCGCGTTGCCCTGCGGAGCGGCTGTCCGGTCCTCTCCGGCCACGCTCGCGAGGAGGGCGGCCGCGTCCGGCTCGGCGAGGGCGCCCAGGCGGACCGGGATCGCTTCGGGAAGGCCGGTGAGGGCGTCTCGGCTGGTGATCAGGGCGAGGCAGTGCTCCCCGCCGGGAAGCAGCGGGCGGACCTGTGCGGCGTCGGCGGCGTCGTCGAGGAGCAGCAGGACGCGGCGGCCGGCGGTGCGGCTGCGGAGGCGGGCGGCCAGGGCGGCGGGGTCGCCGGTGCGCTCCTCCGCGGGCGCGCCGAGGGCACCGAGGAGGCGGGCCAGTACGGCGGCGGGCGCGGCCGGTTCGCCGCAGCCTGCGCCGAGGTCGGCGTACACCTGGCCGTCCGGGAAGAGGGGCCGCAACTCGTGCGCGAAACGGATCGCGAGCGTGGACTTGCCGAGGCCGGGCGCGCCGGTCACGGCGATGGCGCGCCGGCCTTCGTGGACGAGACGCAGAAGGCTGTCGATCTCGGCGAGGCGGCCGGCGAAGTCGTCTATGGGCATGGGGAGTCGGAACGGTTCGGGCTCCGGGCCCGACGGGCCGGGCACGCTCACCGCCGGGGCCCTCGAGCGCCGTTGCCGTACGGCGACGAGCGTGGTGACGGCGGCGGCGAGCAGCACCGGCAGCAGCGTCGATCCGGTGACCATCGCGGCAGTCGCGTGAGTACGCAGCACAGTTCCCCCGTCCCGGTCCCGCTTCCCCGTTCGCCCTTCCCGCCCGCTCGGCGCCCTGGTCCTCGCTCACGCCGTACGTGTGCGCCCATTCTGCCCCCGCCCCGGGCCCGCGCACCCCGATCGGCAGCCCGGGATCGAAGACCGCGACCCGAAGACCGCGACCCGAAGACCGCGACCCGGAGCGCGGGGCCGGACGACCGGGGCCGGGCGACCGGAGAGCGGCCGGGACCGGGGACCGGGGGCCGGGAGGTCAGGCCAGTGCCGCCGCCAGCAGCTCGGCGGTCCTGGCCACGAGCGGGTCGTCCGCCGGAGCGTCGGGGACGTGCTTGGTCGTCAGGACGGCCAGCACGATCGGCGCGCGGTCCGGGGTCCAGGCGATGCCCACATCGTTGTTGGTGCCGTACGAGCCGCCGCCGGTCTTGTCCGCGAGGGTCCAGTCCTTGGGGAGCCCGGCACGGAAACGTGCCCCGCTGGTCGTGTTGTTCAGCAGCCATCCGGTCAGCCGCTGCCGGTCCCGCCGTACGAGAGCGTCGCCGAGGACGAGACGCGTGTACGTACCGGCGATATGACGCGGGTCGGTGGTGTCCTCGACGCGCCACGGCTCGGCCGAGTTCAGCTCGGGCTCCCACCGGTCGAGCCGGGTCACGCCGTCGCCGAGCGAGCGGGAGAAGCGGGTGATCGCCCTCGGGCCGCCGAGCTCGCGGAGCAGCAGGTTGGCGGCGGCGTTGTCGCTGTAGCGGATGGCGGCGTCGCACAGTGCGTCGACGGTCATGCCGTGGGCGAGGTTCTCGCTCCTGCCGGTGATCGGGGCGTAGCCCGACTTCTCGGTCTCCTCGGCGGTGTACCGCAGGCGCTTGCCGAGGAACTCGCCGTCGCGGTCGAGGTCGCGCAGGACGGCCGCGACGGCGAGCGTCTTGAACACCGAGCACATCGGGAAGCGTTCGTCGGCGCGATGGAGCACGGTCGCGCCCGTTCTCAGGTTGCGCGCGAACACCCCGAGCCGGGCGGAGTGCTCCCGTTCGAGCGCGGACAACTGCTCGCTCAACTGCTCGCTCAGCCCCTCGGTCCGCCCCTCTGTCCGCCCCTCGCCCTGCCGCCGGGAGGCGCCTGCCCGGGCAGCCGCGTCGTCGCCGCGCGCGGACGGGGCCGCCGTCGCGCCCGGAGGCAGCGCGACGGCCAGTGCCGCCCCGGCGCCGGCGGCCAGCAGCGCTCGACGGGTCCGCCGTGCGCGGAGGGCTCGTACGGATTCCATGGGTGTGTTCCCCTTCCCCATTCGTTCTCCTTCCGACGACCTGGTCACTGTTCAGGATGCGGCTGCGGCCCGATCGGTTACACGCCGGGAACGATCAGGCCGGACTCGTAGGCGACGATGACGAGCTGGGCCCTGTCGCGGGCGCCGAGCTTGCCCATGATGCGGCTGACGTGGGTCTTCGCGGTGAGCGGGCTGAGGCCGAGGGACTCGGCGATCTCCGTGTTGCCGAGACCGCGGGCGACCAGGGCGAGGACCTGGCGTTCCCGTCCGGACAGACCGTCCGGGCCGCCCGCCCCCAGGGCGGCCGGGGTGGCCGGGGCGGCGAGGACACGGGCGATGAGACGGGCGGTGGGGCCCGGCGAGAGCAGGGCCTCGCCCGCGGCGACGGTCCGGATCGCGGCGAGCAGATCGGCCGGTCTGATGTCCTTCACGAGGAAGCCGGAGGCGCCCGCGCGCAGGGCCTCCAGGATGTGGTCGTCGGTGTCGTACGTGGTGAGGACGAGGACCTTGACGCCGGCGAGGTCGTCGTCGGCGGCGACGAGGCGGGTGGCCTCGATACCGTCGAGGTCCGGCATGCGGATGTCCATGACGATGACGTCGGCCCGTGCGGAGCGGGCGAGTTCGACGGCCTCGCGGCCGGTCCCGGCCTGGCCGACGACCTCCATGCCGGGGTCGGAGTCGACGAGCATGGCGAACGAGGCGCGGACGAGGTTCTGGTCGTCGGCGAGCAGGACGCGGATCGGGCCGGTCACGCCAGGGCCTCCCGTGCGGTGAGCGGCAGGTCCGCCGCGACCTCGAACCCGCCTCCGTCGCGCGGGCCCGCCGACAGTGTGCCTCCCGCGCTGCGGGCACGCTCCCGCATGCCGGGTACGCCGAAGCCCGAACCGGCGGTGCCGCCCGGCGCGTTGCCGTCGTCGGTGACGCGGACGAGGAGACGGCCGCCGGCCGGGTCCGGTGCGAGGGTGACCGTGACGTTCGCGCCCGGGCCCGCGTGGCGTACGGCGTTGGTGAGGGACTCCTGGACGATGCGGTAGACGGCGGCGCCGGTGGCGGGCGGGACGCCGATGTCCGTGGCGGGCATGGCGAGTTCGGCTCCGGCGGCCCGTACGAGCGCGGGCAGCGCGTCCAGTCCGGGCAGCGGACCGTGCGACGGGTCCTCGTCCTCGTCACCGTCCTCGTTCGCCCGGAGCACCTGGAGTGTGGCGCGCAGTTCACCGCGCGCGGTACGGCAGGTCTCCGCGATCTCGTCGAGCGCGGCGGCGACGGCGTCGCGGTCGAGCCGTTCCGGGTCGACGGTGAGGATGTGCGCGGCGACGGACATGCGCACGCCGATGACGGTGATGCTGTGGGCGAGGAGGTCGTGCAGGTCGCGTGCGATGCGGAGGCGTTCCTCGGCGACGCGGCGGGCGGCCTCCTCCTCACGGGTGCGTTCCGCTCGTTCGGCGCGTTCGACGACGGAGGCGATGTAGCGGCGGTAGACGCGGACGTCCACGCCGAAGATCAGCACGGCGAGGATCCAGCCGGTGGTGCGCAGCGCTTCCAGGCCCTCGTGGGCGCCGACGCCGAACATCACCGTCAGGGTGGTGCCGATGACCGCGGTCCCGACGAGGAACGTGTGCCGGGGGCGGGCGGTGGAGGCGACGGTGTAGAGGGCCAGCAGTGATCCGGGAACGGGTGCGGCATGGGTGTTGTCGAGCGCGTGGTACGGCACGATGCACGCGATCACGGCGAACAGGACGAGCAGCGGACGGCTGCGGCGCCACGCCAGCGGCACGACGCTGCCGGCGAGGAGGGCCCAGCCGAGGGCGTCGGGGGCCCGGCCGTCGCGGACGGCCGGCACGAGCGCGACGGCGAGGGCGCCGGTGGCCGCGGCGATGAGGGCGTCGTTGCGGAGCCGGTGCGGGGCGGTGAGCGGGTCACGGCTGACGGCGGTGAGCACGCGGTACCCGAGCCTCGGTGGGGTGCTCTTCTCGTGCTGGTCCACGGGGTCATCCTCCGGGATGGGGACAGGGGGCGGCTCCGGCGGGGGTGGGCGGCGGCGCGGGCGGGCACGGCCCCCGCCGGAGGCGTTCGTCGTTCCCGGGACGGCTCTGCTTCCGGGACGGCCCTACTTGCGGGACAGCCTTCCCGGCCACCACACCGCGCGGCCGAGCAGCAGGCTCGCGCTCGTCACCAGATAGGTCCGTACGAGGAAGGTGTCCAGCAGGACGCCCACGGCGACGATGAAGCCCATCTCGACGAGCGCGACCAGGGGCAGGTTCATCAGGACGGCGAAGGTGGCCGCGAGCACGAGGCCGGCCGAGGCGATGACGCCGCCCGTCGTCCGCAGCGCGGTCAGGGCCGCGGCCGTGGGGTCCGCGCCGGCGAGGGCTTCCTCCCGCATCCGGTGCATCAGGAAGATGCCGTAGTCGACACCGAGGGCGACGAGGAACACGAAGGACAGCAGCGGCAGGCTGGGGTCGAAGCCCTCGAACCCGAGGAGCGGCCCGAAGACCAGCCCGCCGAGGCCCATGGCCGCGCCCCAGACGGCGACGACCGCGACGATGAGGACCAGCGGGGCGACGATGCTGCGCAGCAGGGCGACGAGGACGATCAGGACGGCCGCGAGGACCAGCGGGACGACGACGATCCGGTCACGCGCGTTGGTGTCCTCCAGATCGAGCTGCTGGGCGCTCGTCCCGCCGACGTACGCGCCGTCCAGTGCGGCCCGCAGGGCCTTGATCGTCGCCGTCTCGCCGGCGGTCTCCGGCGCGTCCTCGGCGAAGACGGACAGCTCCGTCCAGCCTTCGGCGCTGCGTCCGCGCTCGGCCGTCGCCACCCCCTCGGTCGCGCGGGCCTCGGCGAGTGCCCGGTCGGCGGTGCCGGTGGGTGTGACGACGCTGATCGGCTGGCTGCTGCGGTCGGGGAAGGCGCCGGCCAGCTTCTGCATGGCGGAGACGGACTCGGGACGGTCGGTGAAGCCGTCCTCGTTCTTGAGGGTGCCGGGCAGGTTGAACGCGCCGAGCGAGAGTGCCCCGAGGAGCGCCGCGCCGGCGACGAGGACGGCGACCGGGCGGCGGCCGGCGGAGCTGCCCATCACGGCGAACAGGCTGCGGCGCCGCGTGGCCTCGCTCCCGTGGCGAGGGATCAGCGGCCAGAACACCCGGCGGCCGAGGAGGACGAGGACGGCGGGCAGCAGCGTCAGCATCGCGGCGAGCGCGCACACCACACCGACCGCGCCGACGGGACCGAGTCCGCGGGCGCTGTTGAGGTCGGCGGCGAGCAGGCACAGCAGGCCCGCGACGACGGTTCCGCAGGAGGCGAGGACGGCGGGGCCGCAGCCGCGCAGCGCGGCGCGCATGGCGTCGTAGGGGTGGGGGACGCGCCGGAGTTCCTCGCGGTAGCGGGCGACCAGCAGCAGCGCGTAGTCGGTGCCCGCGCCGAAGACGAGGACGGTCATGATGCCGCCGCTCTGGCTGGTGACGGTGAGGCCGAAGCCCTGGACGAGTCCGTGGACGACGGCCCGGCTGGTGACGGCGGCGGCGCCGACGACGAGCAGCGGGACGAGCCACAGGAACGGGCTGCGGTAGGTGAGGACCAGCAGGACGGCGACGACGAGGACGGTCGCGATCATCAGGGTGCCGTCGATGGTCTCGAAGACGTCCTCCATGTCGGTCTGCAGGGCGCTCGGTCCGCCGACCTCGACGGTCAGTCCTGCACCACCGGAGACCTGCGCCCGTACGTCCTCGACGAACGCGGCCCGGGCCTTCTCGTCGTTGCCCGGCTCGGTCGAGGACACGGGGAACATCAGGGTGGCGCCGTCGGCCGCGGGTACGCCCCTGGGTTCGGCCGTCAGTTCGTGCGCCGCGGCGATCCTGGCGGCCTGGTTCCGCGCGGTCCTGCGGTCGGCGTCGGTCAGGCCGCCCTCGCGCTGGTAGACGAGGACGAGTTGGGTGCTCTCGCCGCCGGGCAGGTCCTGCTGGACCCTGGCGACCTGGGTGGAGTCGGCGCCCGCCGGCAGGTAGTCCACGATGTTGTCGCGCTGCACGTCGCCGAGCTTGCCCGCGAAGGGTGCCGCGACGGCGAGGACCGCGATCCACAGGGCGAGGACGGCCCAGGGCAGCACCGGGCGGCCGCGGCGGCGCTCCACCGTCCCGGGAGCGGGCGGCGGCGGCGCGTCGTGCGTGGTGGTCGGGGCCCCCATCTCGGGCCTCCCTCCGGCGAGGTGGTCTGGACGGATCCAGACTCCCGTCGCGGGAGGGGCGAAGCGTCGCGCTGAGGTGCGAGTCGTGCGCTACTGCCGGGGTGGGTGGTGGCGGGCCGTTGCTCCCCGGGGAGTAGCGGCGTACTGCGGCGGTACTACGGCGACGGCGTACGCGCCGCCGCCAGCAGCCGGGCCGTGTCGTCGGCGCGCAGCCGCAGCGCGTTCCCCACCGTGATCAGTACGTCCCGTTCCGCCGGGATGTAGGGCCCGTCGGCCAGCGCGATACCCGCTCCCTGCAGCAGGATCGACTCCCGTCCTGCGGGGGCGAGATGGGGGGTGAGCGGCTCCAGCGCCTCGTGGAGTTCGATGGCGAGGGCGGCGCCGCACGGGCCGGCGTCGGTGATGAAGCGGCCGGTGTCGGCGGCGAGGGCCTCGACCATCGTGGTCAACTGGTCCTCGGTGCAGTCGCTGAACCCGGCGGCGCGGACCGTGGCGACCGCGGTCTGGCGGACCGTACGGGAGGAGGTGCCGCCGGCGGCGAGGACGGCGAGGGCGACCGTGTGCACCGCGTCGCGGAGCATCGCGGAGAAGCGGGCGGTGGTGGGGTGGTCGAGGGCCTCGGTGCCGAAGTGGGTGTGGCAGGCGGCGCATTCGACGACCGGGCCGGCGTGGCCGCGCGGGAGGACGGGGACGCCGAGGAAGGTGAAGCGGCGGCGGCCGGTGCGGCGGCGGTAGTTGCGGTCGCCTCCGCAGTCGGGGCAGAAGAACTCGCCGTCACCGATCGTGCTCCATGACGTGCGTACACCGAAGACACGACGGCGACGATGGCCGTGGATGCGCGGTTTTCGGCCGCTCTGTCCTCGGACTGGCCGCACTTCGCACCTCCGTAGCCTTCGGCACCATTGCCGCGTTGACGTGATGTTAGCCACATCGGTGAGGTGACGTCAGTACCCCGGCGGTACATCACCCGGACATGGCCGAACCCCGCCCCTCGGCAGGGGCGGGGTTCGGTGCCGCGGGCGGCGCGGTCGTCAGCGGGCGGCGCGGTTGACGGCCGAGATGACCGCCTTCAGCGAGGCGCGAGTGGTGTTGGCGTCGATGCCGATGCCCCACAGGACCTTTCCGTCGATGGCGCACTCGATGTACGAGGCGGCCTGCGCGGACGCGCCCTCGCTCATCGTGTGCTCCTGGTAGTCCAGCAGCCGGGCGTCGACGCCGATGGCGTTCAGCGCGTCGAAGAAGGCCGAGATCGGTCCGTTGCCGGAGCCGGTCAGGACGGTGTCGCTGCCGTCGACGACCGCCTCGACGGTCAGTGTGTCGGTGCCGTCGGTGTCGGACGTGGTCTGGCCGGAACGCAGCTGGATGCGGCCCCACGCGTTGTCCGGGTTGGGGAGGTACTCGTCGCGGAAGACCGACCAGATCTCCTTCGGCGTGACCTCGCCGCCCTCGGCGTCGGTCTTGGCCTGAATGATGCGGGAGAACTCGATCTGCATCCGGCGCGGCAGGTCCAGCTTGTGGTCGTTCTTCAGGACGTAGGCGATTCCGCCCTTGCCGGACTGCGAGTTGACGCGGATGACCGCCTCGTAGGAGCGGCCGACGTCCTTGGGGTCGATCGGCAGGTACGGGACGGCCCACTCGATGTCGTCGACCGTCCGGCCCTGGGCGGCCGCGTCGGCCTCCATGGCGTCGAAGCCCTTCTTGATGGCGTCCTGGTGGGAGCCGGAGAAGGAGGTGTAGACCAGATCGCCCGCGTAGGGGTGGCGCGGGTGGATCTCCATCTGGTTGCAGTACTCGCTGGT
This sequence comes from Streptomyces sp. NBC_00259, assembly GCF_036181745.1. Classification (NCBI taxonomy): domain Bacteria; kingdom Bacillati; phylum Actinomycetota; class Actinomycetes; order Kitasatosporales; family Streptomycetaceae; genus Streptomyces; species Streptomyces sp. NBC_00259. Next base: position 2,503,050 of record NZ_CP108080.1, read on the forward strand.
GCGACGGATCTCGTCGATCTGCGAGAAGTCGATCTGCGGGTCGACGCCCTGGGAGAACAGGTTCATGCCCAGGGTGACCAGGTCGACGTTGCCGGTGCGCTCGCCCTGGCCGAACAGGCAGCCCTCGATACGGTCGGCGCCCGCCATGATCGCCAGCTCGGCGGCGGCCACGGCCGTGCCGCGGTCGTTGTGCGGGTGCACGGACAGGCAGACGTACTCGCGGCGGGTCAGGTTGCGGGCCATCCACTCGAAGCGGTCCGCGTGGGTGGACGGCGTCGAACGCTCCACGGTGGCGGGCAGGTTCAGGATGATCTCGCGGCCGGGTCCGGGCTGCCACACGTCACAGACGGCCTCGCAGACCTCCAGGGCGAAGTCCAGCTCGGTGTCGGTGAAGATCTCCGGGCTGTACTGGTAGCCGAAGACCGTCTCCTCGCCCAGCAGTTTGTCCGCGTACTCCATCACCAGCCGGGTGCCGTCGACGGCGATCTGCTTGATGTCGTCCTTGGAGCCGCGGAAGACGACGCGGCGGAATGTCGGGGCCGTCGCGTTGTACAGGTGCACGGTGGCGCGCTTGGCGCCGACGATCGCCTCGACGGTCCGCTCGATCAGGTCCTCACGGGCCTGGGTCAGCACGGAGATGGTCACGTCGTCCGGGATCGCGCCCTCTTCGATGATCGAGCGGACGAAGGCGAAGTCCGTGTCGCCGGAGGAGGGGAAGCCGACCTCGATCTCCTTGTAGCCCATGCGGACCAGCAGGTCGAACATCTCGCGCTTGCGGGCGGGCGACATGGGGTCGATGAGGGCCTGGTTGCCGTCACGCAGGTCGGTGGACAGCCAGCGCGGCGCACTGGTGATCCGCTTCTCGGGCCAGGTGCGGTCCGCGATGTCCACGGCCTCGTACCTGCCGTACTTGTGGACCGGCATGCCGGACGGCTTCTGGGTGTGCGTCGTGTTCGTGATCGGCGTGGGCCGGCCGATCCACTGCGACTGAGACATTGCGTAGGGCTCCTCGGGGTCCTCTGTGGGGACGGCCGACTGGGTCGCTCTGTGTCGAAGCAGCAGCTGACTCCGCGGGGAGGGGGTCGGCCTACGACTACAGGCCCTCGCCGCGGCAGCTAAGAAGAAGCAGCCCGAAACGCATGATGCGGACGAGCCTAGCTGAGCTTCGGCGTGAGCGCCGGTCCCGTTTCAGTATGCGGGATGACCGATCAGTAACGGTCAAATGTGACAGATCACCCAATTTACCTAATCATCGTCGCTTCCAGTGACAGCCGTATGACTCGGTGCCACATTGCCAGACATGGATTCCTTCATGCCCGTCTTCTGCGGCATCGTGCCTCCGCACCTGCTCGACAAGCTCGCCCGGGCCGGTGATCCGGCCGTCGCCGCCGCGGCCCGCCGCACCCTGGTCGCGGACGCCGCCCACCGCACCGGCCGCCGGCTGACCACCGTCGTCGGCGCCCCCGCCCCCGCGCAGGCCGTCGAGGAGGGGCCGCAGCGGACCGTCTACGACGCACGGCACAGGACGGTGCTGCCCGGCACCAAGGTGCGCTCCGAAGGCGGCGAGCCGGTCCGGGACGCCACGGTCAACCGCGCGTACGCGGGCCTCGGCGCGACGTTCGAGCTCCTGCTGACCGCGTACGGACACGACTCGATCGACGGCAGCGGGCTGCCGCTCGACGCGACCGTCCACTACGACGAGAACTACGGCAACGCCTTCTGGAACGGCGAGCAGATGGTGTTCGGCGACGGGGACGGGGAGATCTTCCTCGACTTCACCGTGGCGGTCGACGTCATCGCCCACGAGCTGGCACACGGCTTCACCCAGTACTCGGCGAACCTCACCTACTTCGGCCAGCCGGGCGCCCTGAACGAGTCCGTCTCCGACGTCTTCGGCTCACTGGTGAAGCAGTACACCCTCGACCAGACCGCCGACGAGGCCGACTGGCTGATCGGCGCCGGGCTGCTCGCACCCCGGGTCAGCGGGGTGGCGCTGCGGTCGATGAAGGCACCGGGCACGGCGTACGACGACGATGTGCTCGGCAAGGACCCGCAGCCCGCGACGATGGACGACTACGTCCGCACCGGCCGGGACAACGGAGGCGTCCACATCAACTCCGGCATCCCCAACCACGCCTTCCACCTGCTCGCCACCCAGCTCGGCGGCAAGGCGTGGGAGCGGGCCGGGCAGATCTGGTACGACACGATGACCTCGGGGAACCTGCAGGTCGACGCGTCGTTCACGGACTTCGCCAAGGAGACGGTCACGGCCGCGGCGGCCCGCTACGGTCAGGGCACGGAGCACGAGGCGGTCGTCAAGGCCTGGTCCCAGGTGGGCGTGGCGACCGGCTGAGGCGGATCGGCCCGGAAGGGGCTGGACAGGACGCATGCGTATTCACGTACGACGCACCGGTGGATTCGCCGGCATCGAGAAGGTCGCCGAGGTGGACACCGCGGACCGGCCCGACGCCCAGGAGTGGCACGCCCTGGCCGAACAGGCCGTGAAGAGCGGCCGGGACACGCCCCCGGTGGGGGTGCCGGACGGATTCCAGTACCAGCTGACGGTCGACGGGAGGACGGTGTACTGCGCCGATCCACGGCTCACCGAGGAGCAGCGCACGCTGATCTCGATGGTGCTGAAGCAGGGCGCGTAGCGGCCCGCCGGGACCCGCGACGCAGCGGTGCCGCCGGGCGGGCCCGGCGGCACCGTGAGGGACGCGGAGAGGGTCAGAAACCGAGCTTGCGCAGCTGCTTCGGGTCCCGCTGCCAGTCCTTCGCTACCTTCACGTGCAGATCGAGGAAGACGGGCGTACCGAGCAGCGCCTCGATGTGCTTGCGGGACTTGGTGCCGACCTCCTTGAGGCGGCTGCCCTTCGGGCCGATGATGATGCCCTTCTGGCTGGGGCGCTCGATGTAGACGTTGGCGTGGATGTCGAGGAGCGGCTTGTCCGCCGGGCGGTCCTCGCGCGGCAGCATCTCCTCGACGACGACCGCGATGGAGTGCGGCAGTTCGTCCCGTACGCCTTCGAGCGCGGCCTCGCGGATCAGCTCGGCGACCATGACCTGCTCGGGCTCGTCGGTGAGATCGCCCTCCGGGTAGAGCGGCGGGCTCTCGGGCATCAGCGGGACGAGGAGGTCAGCGAGCAGCGCGACCTGCTTGTCGCCGACCGCCGAGACCGGGACGATCTCCGCCCATTCGATGCCGACCTCCTTGCCGAGCTGGTCGATGGCGATCAGCTGCTCGGCGAGGGTCTTGGAGTCCACCAGGTCGGTCTTCGTCACGATCGCGACCTTCGGGGTCTTCTTGATCCCCGCCAGCTCCTTGGCGATGAAACGATCCCCCGGGCCGACCTTCTCGTCGGCCGGCAGGCAGAAGCCGATCACGTCGACCTCGGCCCAGGTGGTCCGTACGACGTCGTTGAGCCGCTCACCGAGCAGGGTGCGCGGCTTGTGCAGACCGGGCGTGTCCACGAGCACGAGCTGGGCGTTGAGATCGGGGCGGTGCACGATGCCCCGGACGGTGTGGCGCGTGGTCTGGGGCTTCTTCGAGGTGATCGCCACCTTCTGCCCGACCAGAGCGTTCGTGAGGGTGGACTTGCCCGCGTTGGGACGGCCGACGAAGCAGGCGAAGCCGGCGCGGTGCGGGGCCTCGGATCCAGGGGTGTGAACGCTCATGCGGGACATTCTCCCCGATCCGCGGGGCTCTCACGTACCGCGTGCCGTCCGGGCCCGTAGCCGCAGCCACACGAACGCGCCCGCACCCCCTGTGAGCAGGACGACCGCGACCAGCCAGGGCAGGGCGAAGAAGGACACCGCACCGGATTCGCGGACGTCGCGTGCGCTCGCCGTCAGGGTCACCTCGCCCCAGTCGAGCTGCGGTGCGCCCGCCCATCTCTCGGTGAGCCGGATCTTCTGGCGCGGCAGCAGTTCGCCGGGGATCCGCTTCAGCTCGCGGGCCAGGAGGGTGCGGCCGAACAGGCCTTCGGCGCGGAGGGCGACCTTCGGGTTGAGGGTGACGTTCCCGCGATTGTGCAGCGTGTACGAGACGAGCGCGCTGCTGTCGCCGGCGCCGGGCACGAGCGGTGTGTCCGGGGCGTAGGTCACGTCCTCGACCGACAGTGCGGCCATGGTCGGGCCGTTCACCCGGAGGTAGACGCGCGCGCCGACCGCCCGCCGGACGCCGACCGCGACGGATCCGGATCCCGCCGCGACGCGCTCGTCGAGGGCGACCAGGGCGCCCGGGTGGTCGCCGGGCTCGGCGTTCTCGGGGACGGTGAGGGTGTAGGGGACGGTGACGGAGGAGCGCGCGGGGACGGTGACCCGGTCGCGTTCCGGCTTCGCCCAGGCGCCGACGCCGCGCTGGCGCTCGTCCTGGGTGCGTACGGCGAAGCCGCCGTCCCGTGCCGTGTTGTACGCGTCGGCGGCGTAGAGCAGGAAGGTGAGCGGGGCGGCGGTCTTGTTGGTGACGGTGACCTTGTCGGTGAGCCTGGTGCCGGGGTCGGCGGAGAGATAGAAGTACGGGCGGCCGCCGAGCGCGGAGGCGGCGGGCTCGACGGACCACTCGCCGTTGTCGGCGGCGTGGGAGGTGCCCGGTGCGGCGTACAGGAGCAGGAGCGCGATCACGGCCAGGAGCGGTGCGGACAGTCTGCGCACGGTGCGGAACCCCCGGGGTAGGGGCGGGTCGGCCGGGTGCGGGCCGACCCGCCGTGGCTGTCAGGTGAGGGTGAGGGTCAACACACCGGTGTAGGCGCCGGGGGCCGTGAACGCCGGGACGTCCAGTGCCACCTTCGCGCCGACGGTGAACTCACCGCCGGTCATCGCCCCGTTGGGCGTGGCCGCCAGGGTCGCTCCTGCGCTGCCGACGACGCCCGCGGAGCCCGCCGCGCAGGTGCTGGGACTGCCCGCCTTGGTGCTGCAGGAGGGGGTCCAGCTCAGCTTGCCGGCGTCGATCTTCCCGCCGGGCCCGCTGAAGTCGGTGACCCTGCCGGTCAGGGACCAGCCCGCGGGGCCGCCGCGGAAGTCCTTGACCGTGACCGCGTTCAGGTCCCCGGTCGAGGAGCCGCCCTGGCCGAAGTCGACGGGTGTCAGCTGAACGCTGTCGCCGGCCTGGGTCATGGACAGGGTGCCGCTCGCCACGAGGGTGTTGAGCTGCTGGCTGAGCGGGGGCACGTCCCCGACGAGGGTGTACGCGGCCGGGCCCGCGCCCTTCGCCGGATCCCAGCCCGAGCCCTCGAACGCCACGATGCCGACGGTCGCCGGATCGTTGATCTTCGGCCGGAAGGTGAAGCCGCCCGTGGCCGTCGACTTGGAGGTGAGCTTGTCGGCGGTCGGCGCGGAGCCGTTCCAGCCGGCGACGGTGACATCGGTGTTCGGTGTGAACCCGGCGCCGGTGACGGTCACCCGGTCACCGGGCTTCCCGGAGGCCGTGCCGAGCGTGATGGTGCGCTCGTTCACCGGGCCGCCGTCGTCCGTCGCGACGACCGTCTCGGAGACGGGCGCGGGCGGATTCGTCACCGTGCAGGGGGTGTCCAGCTCGAGGACGTAGCTGGTGTGGATGTTGTAGTCGCCGGGCGACAGCTTGATCTCGCCGGGCGCGGTGACCGTGAAGGTGCCGGTCATGTCGAACGGCGGGAACTCGCCCAGGCCCGGCACGGGCGGGTTCTTCTTGGGCCCGGTGACCGTGACGGAGCCGGACTGGGCGCCGGTCAGGGTCACTTTGCCGGTCGGGGTCATGATGTCGGCGGGCAGCGCGATGTTGACGGGGTTGCCGGCCGCCGGCTTGGTGACCTTGTACGTCACCGTGACGGTGTCGCCCACCTTGGGGGCGGCGTTGTCGACGGTGATCTGGGCGGTGGTGGTGCCGTCGATCGGCGGGATGCCGGCGATGGGCGGCGGCACGCAGTGCGTGGGGAAGTCCACCGACACGGATGCCGTCGCGGACGCCGTCGCCTGGGCGCCGGCCGACGGTGCCGTCACTCCTGCGCCGGCGACCGCGAGCGCGGTCACCCCCAGAGCTGCGGCCCAGCGGCGTCTTCGCCCGGCGGATCCTCGGTCGGCAGATCTTCGGCTCGACGGACCTGCGGTTGCCATGGTTACCCCCTCCTGAAGGTGTGGGCGCGGCGGCTCTTCGGTACGTCCGCGCCTACGGGCGGCCATTGACGGCCGGTGGGCGGAAGAAGTCAATGGAATCGAAATGTCCCAACTGATGGCCCATCAGATACTGTTAACTTCGCCGCGCCTGCGGGACGATGACACTCACCGGATGACAGAAAACCGGCGCGGGGCCGCTGCCGCCGATTGGTGCGGCGGCAGCGGCCGTTGCGTGCCGGCTGTGGATCAGTCGGCGACGAACGGGCCGGGCGACTGCGAGGTGACCGCCTCGCAGGGGACCGTCGTACCGAAGATCTCCAGCGTGAGGCCGGGACCGCCGAAGTACGAGTCCAGGGAGTCACCGGGAGCGAAGCTCGCGGTGCTCGTCAGGGGCCCGCTGTTGAACGGGCTGAACGCCGGGATCGCCGGGTTGGAGCTGCCCGAGAACGTGGCGGTTCCCGAGCCGTTGAGGGACAGGACGAGTGTGGTGGTCGCGTCGCCCGCCCCGATGGGCAGCGGTGTGACGACGGACGTGGCCACGGTGATGGTGATGCTGCCGCCCGACTGCACGGCGTGGAGGTTGGCGTCGCCGCCGCCGAAGCCACCGCAGTCGTATTCCGCCGTGGCGTCCGCCGGCTGCACCGCCATCGCCGCCGGGGCGAACGCCAGGCCGCTCACGGCCAGGGCCCCCACGGCCAGCGCCGTACCGATACCGAACCTGCTGCGTCTCATTCGGATCCCCTTCCCTTGTCAGGGAGTTGTCGTATGCCGCACGAGGGCGCACGGATCCGCGCAGTGGGGTCCCACCGGACCCGCCGACCGGTCGTACGGGCATGCGGGCACGGCTCTGCAGGGGCTGCGTGGAAGGTGTGCGCGGACCGTCCGTGAGCGGGGGTGCGCCGCACGGAGGGGAGGACGGCCGAGGCGGTACGGGACTGCGGCTCGCGCCCCGCACCCGGCCGCCCGGCATATCTGACGGTCCGTCGGATAACTGCTGTTCATTGATACGCAGCTGAGCAGCGATTGCAAGGGAAAGTCCCCTGGTTTCTTCAGGGACTTGAGAGACGTTTGCTACTGACCGGTGGGTAGGCGGGCGCGTCCCGACCGCACCGGCGGCGGCCCGTCAGCCGGCCTGGACCGAGAGCCGCACCGTGCCGTCCGGGCCCGCCAGCACGACCGGGGTGTCCGCGCCGCCCAGGTCGCGCACCGCCGCTCGGTCCGCCTCCGACACGGCCTCGGCCTCGGTGACGACCGCCGCGGCCTCCAGGAACTTCGCGCCGCTCGCCACCGCCATCGCGACCGCGGTCTGCAGGGCGCTGAGCTTCAGCGAGCTGAGGTCCACGGTGCCCGCGACGTACGTACGACCCGTCTCGTCGCGCACGGCGGCGCCCTCGGGCACGCCGTTGCGGGCCCTGGCGGAACGGGCCAGGGTGACGATCTTGCGGTCCTCGGGGCCGAGTCCGGCGCTCTGGGGGTCGGTGCTCTGCGTCATGGCCCGAGCATAGGCCAGGGCACCGGCCCCGCCGCCGGTCAGGGCCGGTCGGCGCCGGTCACCGGCCGCAGGTCAGGGGCGGTCGAGACGGAGCCGCTGGGCCTTCGTCAGGCCCGCCACGACCAGGTCGTACGAGTCCTCGATGAGCTCGCGGACCATACGGGCCGGGAGCTCGCCCACCGTCACCGTGTTCCAGTGGCGCTTGTTGAGGTGGTAGCCGGGGACGATCGCCGGGTGCTCCGCGCGCAGCCGTACCGCCTCGTCCGGATCGCACTTGAGCGAGACCGTCAGCGGCGTGGCCTGAAGGTCGGTGATGGCGAACAGCTTCCCCTCGACCTTGAAGACCGAGTACTCGGGCCCGAACGGGAACTCCTCCACCGCCGCGTTCTGTGCGAGACACAGGGCCTTGAGCCGGTCGGGCCTCACGCGGGCTCCACCAGCACCGTGACGATCTTGTTCCGCCGGCCGGCCGGTGACTCGGCGGTCAGCCGAAGGGTGCGGCCGTCGGGCAGGTCGACCACCGCGCTCGCGCCGGCGATCGGGACGCGGCCGAGGAACTTGGCGAGCAGTCCGCCGACGGTCTCGACGTCCTCGTCGTCGAAGGCGTCGAGACCGAACAGCTCTCCGAGGTCGCCGATGTCGAGCCGGGCGGTGACGCGGTAGCGGGAGTCGCCGAGCTCCTCGACGGGAGGCAGTTCGCGGTCGTACTCGTCGGTGATCTCGCCGACGATCTCCTCCAGGATGTCCTCGATGGTGACGATGCCCGCCGTGCCGCCGTACTCGTCGATGACGACCGCGACATGGTTGCGTTCCTGCTGCATCTCGCGGAGGAGATCGCCCGCGTTCTTGGTGTCGGGGACGAAGGTGGCCGGGCGCATGGCCGTGGAGACCAGCTCGGCCTCGGCGTCCCGCTTGATGTGCGTCTTGCGGACGAGGTCCTTGAGATACACCATGCCGACGATGTCGTCCTCGTTCTCCCCGGTGACGGGGATGCGGGAGAAGCCGGAGCGCAGGGCGAGGGTGAGGGCCTGGCGGATGGTCTTGTAGCGCTCGATGCAGACGAGGTCCGTCCGCGGCACCATGACCTCCCGCACGAGGGTGTCGCCGAGTTCGAAGATGGAGTGCACCATCTTGCGCTCCTCGGCCTCGATCAGCGACTCCTGCTCGGCGAGGTCGACCATGGCGCGCAGCTCGGCCTCGCTCGCGAACGGGCCCTTGGCGAAGCCCTTGCCCGGCGTCAGCGCGTTACCGATGAGGATCAGCAGCTGCGGGACCGGGCCCATGATCCGGGCGAGCGGCAGCAGGACGTACGCGGCGGCGGTCGCCGTGTTCAGCGGGTGCTGGCGGCCGATGGTGCGCGGGGAGACACCCACGGCGACGAAGGACACGAGGACCATCACGCCGATGGCGACGGCCAGCGCCTCCCAGGTCTCGGGGAACTCCTGGAGACAGGCGTAGGTGACGAGCACGCCGGCCGCCATCTCGCAGGAGACCCGCACCAGCAGGGCCACGTTGAGATAGCGGGTGGGGTCGGAGGCGACCTGCACGAGCCGGTCCGCGCCGCGCCGTCCGGAGCGCACCGCCTCGGCGGCGCGGAAGCTGGAGACCCTGGCGATACCGGCCTCGGCGCACGCCGCCAGCCAGGCGACGATGACGAGCGCGACCGCGCCGACGAGGAGTGGGGCGCTCATGAGACGGTCGGCGCCGGGGACGGACCCGTCAGGCCCTTCTCCGCCCGCCAGCCGTCGACGATCGCGGCCTGCAGACCGAACATCTCGGCGCGCTCGTCGGTCTCCTCGTGGTCGTAACCGAGCAGGTGCAGCACTCCATGGACGGTGAGGAGCTGGAGCTCCTCGTCCATGGAGTGCTGGGTGGGTGCTTCCTCGCCCTGCTTCTGGGCCACCTCGGGGCACAGGACGATGTCGCCGAGGAGCCCCTGCGGGGGCTCCTCGTCGTCCTTGACCGGCGGGCGCAGCTCGTCCATGGGAAAGGACATGACATCCGTGGGGCCCGGCAGGTCCATCCACTGGATGTGGAGCTGCTCCATGGCGTCGGTGTCCACAACGATCACCGAGAGCTCGGACAGCGGGTGAATACGCATCCTGGCGAGCGCATAGCGGGCGATGTCGAGGATCGCCCGCTCGTCGATCTCGGTGCCGGACTCGTTGTTGACGTCGATCGACATGGTGCTGACCGGTTCACTTCCCGTTGGTGCCGTTACGGCTGTCGTACTGCTCGTACGCGTCGACGATACGGCCGACGAGCCTGTGCCGGACGACATCCTGTGACGTCAGCAGGGAGAAGTGCACGTCCGGGACCCCGTCCAGGATCTCCCGGACCTGGCGCAGACCGCTCTTGGTGCCGCCGGGCAGGTCGACCTGGGTGACGTCACCGGTGATGACGATCTTCGACTCGAAGCCGAGACGGGTCAGGAACATCTTCATCTGTTCCGGATTCGTGTTCTGCGCCTCGTCGAGGATGATGAACGCGTCGTTGAGCGTGCGGCCTCGCATGTACGCCAGCGGCGCGACCTCGATCGTGCCCGCCGCCATGAGGCGGGGGATCGAGTCCGGGTCGATCATGTCGTGCAGTGCGTCGTAGAGCGGCCGCAGATACGGGTCGATCTTCTCGTAGAGCGTGCCGGGCAGGAAGCCGAGGCGCTCACCGGCCTCGACGGCGGGCCGGGTCAGGATGATCCGGTTGACCTGCTTGGACTGGAGCGCCTGGACGGCCTTGGCCATCGCGAGGTACGTCTTGCCCGTACCGGCGGGGCCGATGCCGAAGACGACGGTGTGCTTGTCGATCGCGTCGACATAGCGCTTCTGGTTGAGGGTCTTGGGGCGGATGGTGCGGCCGCGGCTGGAGAGGATGTTCTGCGTGAGAACTTCGGCCGGGGTCTCGTCCGGCCCGGTCCCGTTCTCGCTCGCCCTGAGCATGGCGATCGAGCGTTCCACTGCGTCCTCCGTCATCGGCTGTCCGGTGCGGAGCACCAGCATCATCTCGTCGAACAGGCGCTGGATGAGGGCGACTTCCCGCTCGTCGCCGACCGCGCTGACCTCATTGCCCCGGACATGGATGTCGGCCGCCGGGAAGGCCTTCTCGATCACGCGCAGCAGGGCGTCGCCCGAACCGAGAACGGTCACCATCGGATGCTTGGCGGGGACGGTGAACTGGGCTCGTGCCTGCCCCGGCGCTGGGGTGGCCTCCACGCCCGCGGGGCGTAGGGGGCGGGTCTGGGCGTTGGGTGTCTGAGTCATGGGCCGGCTCTGTGGCCTGCACATACCTCCCGTTGCAGGGTTCTCGCTGCTCGACAACCTCTGGATACCAGCGTACGACCCCGCACTGACAGTCCTGAAGCGCTTTTCCTCACGCACTCGGGCCCGGGGCCCCCGGGGGTCAGGCGGGGCGGCGGAAGCCGATGGTGGGGAGGGCGCGGCGCAGCGGCCAGGGGCGGTCCGGGGCGGGCAGGAGGCGGGCCAGGAAGCCGTAGCGGGCCAGCGCCTCCGGGTCCTGGTCCGCGCAGGTCCGCACGTACTGCCACCAGGTCGCCACCTCGGACCAGCCGGGCGCGGACAGGGAGCCGCCGAATTCCTGCACGGAGAGCGCGGCGGTCAGCCCGGCGAAGGCGAGCCGGTCCGCGAGGGGCCAGCCGGCGAGGGTGCCCATGACGAAACCGGCCATGAAGACGTCTCCCGCCCCCGTCGGATCCAGCGCCTCCACCTCGATCGCCGGGACCTCCGCGGTCTCGCCGGTGGCGCCGTCCACGGCGTACGCGCCCTCCGCACCGAGCGTGACGACGACGACCGGCACCCGGTCCGCCAGCGCCCGGGCGGCCGCGCGCGGGCAGTCGGTGCGGGTGTAGCGCATCGCCTCCTGCGCATTGGGCAGGAACGCCTCGCACAGCCCCAGGTCGTGCAGCGCCGCAAGATCCCAGCGGCCGGTTTCGTCCCAGCCGACGTCGGCGAAGATCCGGGCGCCGCGGCCCGCGGCCTCCGCGATCCAGGTCTCGCTGCGGTCGGGCACGAGGGAGGCGACGGCGGCCCGGGCGCGCGGCGTTCCCGCCGGGAGCCGGTCGGCGGGCGGCGCCTCGTGGCCGTGCGAGATCATCGTCCGCTCGCCCTCGTACGCCATCGAGACCGTCACCGGGGAGTGCCAGCCCGGTACGGTCCGCGACCGGGACAGGTCGATGCCCTCGCCCTGTTCCAGGGCGTCCCAGCAGTAGTCGCCGTAGAAGTCGTCGCCGAAGGCGGCGGCGAGCGAGGTGCGCAGACCGAGCCGGGCGAGTGCGGTGGCCATGTTGGCGACGCCGCCGGGGCTCTGGCCCATCCCGCGCGCCCAGGACTCGGTGCCCCGCACCGGCGCGCTGTCCAGCCCGGTGAAGACGATGTCGAGGAAGACCGTGCCGGTGAGGAACACGTCGCACTGCGGGTCCCCTCCGGTGCGCAGCCCGCCCAACGGGTCGACGTCCGCGGAGTGTTGCTGCGCCTGCTGGTGTGCGTGCTGCGGCGCGTGGTGCGGCGTGTGACGTGGCCTGTGCTGCTCTCCGTCGGTCGTGATCACGGTGGCTCCCGGAATGCCGTGCAGTGCGGTGCAAGAGCGGTACGAATCAAGCCAGTGTGCCTGATCCGCCCTCTTGTGCACGGGTGACGGACCACAGGAAAGGCCCGCTGCTACCCGCCAGAATCCCGCACAAACCAAATGTGTCCCGCATCACACGTTCTCACCTTCTCCGTTGCCGGGCACGCTTGATACAAATTGGCGCGCGTTCCCGTGCAACACCGGGCGCTCCTCCCCGTTTTCAGCCCTTTGTTTCCCGGGAACGCCCATGTCCTCGCGCCTGCGCGCCGCGTGGCCGCTCGTCGCCGTCTTCACCGTCGGCCACCTTGCCGCCTACCTCCTGCCGACCGTCGTCGGCCGTCTCTCCACCGGACTCGGGCTCACGCCCGCCCAGGCCGGTCTCCTCGGTTCGGCACTGCTGCTGAGTTCGGCGACGGCGGGATTCGGCCAGGCCTTCCTCAGCATGCCGGTCCGGCTGCCGTTCCGGGTAGGCCCCACCGCCCGGGCCGGCCACGGAACACCGGCGCCGCGCGGCGAGCGCCACGGTCCCCGCCGGCTCGCCCGACTGGGGCTGCTGCTCGCCGCGGCGGGGTACGGGGCCGCCGCGGCCACCTCGGCGGTGCCCGTGGTCGTCGCGGGCACCGTGGTGGGCGGCTTCGGTTCGGGCACGGCGGCGGCGGTCGCCGCGGTGGGGATCGCCGCCCAGCGCGATCCCCACCGGGTGTCGGCGCTCGGCCTGCTCACGGTGTCGGCGAGCGCCGGCGCGCTCTACCTGACGATCCCGCGCCTCGGGGGCGGTCACGCGCTGCCGTTCGCGGCGCTGGCGGCGGCCGCGCTCGTGATGTGGCCCGCGACGCGGCGGCTGGACGGTGCCGGGACGCGGGCCGGCCTCCCGGGCGTACCCGAGGCTCGCCTTCCGATCGCCCCGCTGCCCCGGCGGCGATCCGGTGCCGTGCTCGCGGTCACGATGCTCTGCTGGTCGATGGCACAGAACGCGCTGTGGGGCGTCAGCGGCCGGATCGGCGTCACCCAGGCCGGACTGAGCGAGGTCACCGTCGGTGCGGTGTTCGCCGTGGCGCTGGGCGCCGGGCTCACGGGCGTCGTCGCGGCCGGGGCGCTGGGGACACGGCTCGGGCGGGCGATGCCGATCGGCGTGGGCACCGCGCTCATCGCCTGCTGCATCGTGATCAGTTCGTCGGCGCGGGACCTGACGAGCTTCGCCACGGGCGAGATCCTGTGGAACGCCTTCTACCCGGTGGTCCTGTCGTACCTGCTCGGCCTCGCCGCATCGCTCGACCGGCACGGGCGGTGGGCGGTCCTCGCGGGCTCGGCGTCGTCCCTGGGCGTGGCGTGCGGACCGCTCGCGGGCAGCCTGCTGTCCGAGTACACCGGCTACCCCGGCATGGGTCTCGTCCTGTGCGTGGGACTGCTCCTGGTGGCCGTGCCGATGACCGCGGTGGCCGTGCACACGTCGGGACGTCGCCTGCGCCCGGTGCCCGTGCCCCTGCCCGTGCCGGACGCGGCGCCGTCCCGTACCGCGAAGGTGCTCGCTTCCTGAGGGCCGGGCGGGCGGCGGTCCGGTCCGGCACCGTCCCGGCCGTCCCGGCCGTCCCGTCGGTCCTGGTCAGGTCCCGTCGGCGCGCTCTCAGTCCCTGTCGAAGTCGTACGACTCGACCGCCGCGAGATACCGCTCACGGCGTGGTTCGTCGTGGTCGAGGAACGCCGCGCGGAACGAGTTGCGGGCCAGCTCGCGCAGCTGTTCCTGGCCGAGGGCCAGCGCCTCGCGCACCGCGTGGAAGGTGTCGCCGACGTAGCCGCCGAAGTACGACGGATCGTCCGAGTTGACGGTGACCAGTAGCCCGGCGTCCATCATCGCCCGCAGCGGGTGGTCCTCCAGAGTGTCGACGGCGCGCAGGCGCACGTTCGAGAGCGGACAGAGGGTGAGGGGCACCTGCTCACGGGCCAGACGCTCGACCAGCTCCGGATCCTCCATAGCGCGCAGCCCGTGGTCGATGCGCTCGACCCCGAGGACGTCCAGCGCCTCCCGGATGTACGCGGGAGGGCCCTCCTCGCCGGCGTGGGCGACCTTCCGCAGGCCGAGGGACTCAGCGGCCGCGTACACCTCGCGGAACTTCGACGGCGGGTGCCCCACCTCCGCCGAGTCGAGGCCGACACCGGCGATGTGGTGCAGATACGGCTTCGCGGCGTCGAGCGTCTCCATCGCGGACTCCGCCGACTGGTCACGCAGGAAGCACATGATCAGCTGCGTGGAGATGCCGTGCCGCTCCTCGCTGCGGTCCAGCGCGTGCGCGAGCCCCTCGACGACGGTGCCGATCGGGACGCCCCGCGCGGTGTGCGCCTGCGGGTCGAAGAAGATCTCGGCGTGCCGCACACCCTGGGCCGCCGCGCGCGCGAGGTACGCCTCGGCGAGGTCGGTGAAGTCGTTCGCGGTGTGCAGGACCGCCATCAGCCCGTAGTACAGGTCGAGGAAGGACTGCAGATCGCTGAAGAGGTACGCCTTGCGGAGGTCTTCCGTACCGGCGTACGGCAGCTCGACGCCGTTGCGTTCGGCGAGGGCGAAGGCGAGTTCGGGTTCGAGGGTGCCCTCGATGTGCAGATGCAGTTCGGCCTTGGGGATGAGTGACATCGGTGCTCGCTCGCAGTCGGCGTCCGCACCGGCTGGATCGGACACCGGCCGGTTCAGACTTCGCGTTTGGGGACGGGGACCCGGACGAGGTCCCGGGCCACGGACAGCTCACCCTCGAAGCCCGCGGCCCGGGCCTGACGCTCGAACTCCTCGGGCTCGCTGTAGCGCTGCGAGAAGTGTGTCAGGACGAGGTGCCGTACGCCCGCATCGCGCGCCACGCGAGCCGCCTGTCCGGCCGTGAGATGGCCGTGGTCGGTGGCCAGCCCACGGTCCTCCTCGAGGAAGGTCGACTCGATGACGAGCATGTCGCAGCCCTCGGCCAGCTCGTACGCCCCGTCGCAGAGCCGGGTGTCCATGACGAACGCGAACCGCTGCCCGCGCCGCACCTCACTGACGTCCTCCAGCGTGACGCCGCCGAGCGCGCTCTCGCGCTGGATGCGCCCCACGTCGGGGCCCTTGATGCCGTGCGCGGCGAGCCGCTCGGGCAGCATGCGGCGGCCGTCGGGTTCGGTCAGCCGGTAGCCGAAGGACTCGACGGGGTGGTCGAGACGGCGCGCTTCGAGGGTGTACGAGGGCGTCTCGGCCAGGATGCCGTCCGCGGTGACGGGAGCTTCGGCGAGCCGCACGGTCTCCCGGTAGGCGGTGGCGTACCGGAGCCGCTCGAAGAAGCGCTGTCCGCTCGCCGGGTAGTGGGCGGTGACCGGGTGCGGCACCTGGTCGAGGTTGATGCGCTGGATCACTCCGGCGAGGCCGAGGGAGTGGTCGCCGTGGAAGTGCGTGACACAGATCCGGTCGATGTCGTGCGCGGCGACGCCGGCCCGCAGCATCTGCCGCTGGGTGCCCTCACCCGGGTCGAAGAGGATGCCTTCGCCGTCCCAGCGCAGCAGATAGCCGTTGTGGTTGCGGTGCCGGGTGGGGACCTGGCTGGCCGTGCCGAGCACGACCAGTTCGCGTACGGACAAGATGCGCTCCGTGCCTGTTCTGCCTGTAGACCTGCGGGCCTGTAGACCTGTGAGCCTGTCGGTCTATCCGGGCGGCCAGTTGAAGCCGCGGCCACCGAGCACATGGGCGTGCGCGTGGAAGACGGTCTGGCCCGCACCGGTGCCGGTGTTGAAGACGATGCGGAAGCCGCTCTCGTCCACCTTGTCCCCGGCCGCGACCTCGGCCGCCTCGCGCAGTATGTCGGCGGCGATGCCCGGCTCGGCGGCGGCGAGCGTACCGGCGTCCGGGTAGTGCACCTTCGGGATGACGAGCACATGCGTCGGTGCTTGCGGGTTGATGTCGCGGAAGGCGACGGTCGTCTCCGACTCACGGACGACGGTGGCCGGGACCTCCCCCGCCACGATCTTGCAGAACAGGCAGTCGGCCTGCGGTTCTCCCGCCATGGTCCGGGCCCCTTCACGACTCCGACGATCAGTGGACCTGCATGCTATCGGTGCGGCCTGCCGGCGGGGACCGGCTCAGGACCAGCGGCCGGTGCGGCCCAGCAGCAGCGCGGAGGCGGCCGTACCCGCGGTGGAGGTGCGCAGGACGCTCCTGCCCAGCCGGTACGGCTTCGCACCGGCCTCGGCGAAGACCGCCAACTCCTCGGGGGACACGCCCCCTTCGGGCCCGACGACCAGCACGATCTCCCCGGACGGCGGCAGTTGGGCGGTGGCGAGCGGCTCCGCGCCCTCCTCGTGCAGCACGGCCGCGAAGTCGGCCGCGGCGAGCAGCTGCGCGACCTGCTTGGTCGTGGCGGCGTCCGCGACCTCCGGGAAGCGGACACGGCGCGACTGCTTGCCCGCCTCACGGGCCGTGGCACGCCACTTCGCCAGCGACTTGGCGCCGCGGTCGCCCTTCCACTGGGTGATACAGCGCGCGGCGGCCCACGGCACGATCGCGTCGACGCCGGTCTCGGTCATGGTCTCGACGGCGAGTTCACCGCGGTCGCCCTTGGGGAGTGCCTGGACGACGGTGATCCGGGGCGTCTCCTCCGGTTCCTCGTGCACCGAGTCCATCCGCACGACGAGCCGGTCCTTGCCCTCGGTGTCCAGGACCACGCAGTCCGCCCAGCGCCCCGCGCCGTCGGTGAGGACGACGTCCTCACCGGGCTGCAGCCGCTTCACGGAGACCGCGTGCCGCCCCTCGGGGCCGTCCAGCACGTAGCGTCCGCCGCTGCCCGCGGCGAAGTCCTCGACGACGAAGACCGGGGCGGTCATGAGGCGGCCCGCAGTGACAGGGCGGCGCTCGCGGCGGTCAGTTCGGCGGCGAGCACCTCGACGAGCTGCCCGGCGGGCAGCTCACGGGCCATCCGGTGCCCCTGACCGGCCCACAGGGCCATGCCCTGGGGGTCGCCGGCCTTCGCGGCGGCCTTGCGCAGGCCGGAGGTGAGGTGGTGCACCTCGGGATACGCGGCGGGCGCGTACGGTCCGTGCTCGCGCATGAACCGGTTGACGAGGCCACGGGCCGGGCGGCCCGAGAACGCGCGGGTCAGGTCCGTCCTCGTGAACAGCGGGTTGGTCATGGCCTGCTTGTGCAGCACGTTCGCGCCCGACTCGGGGCAGACGAGGAACGCGGTGCCGAGCTGGGCCGCGTCGGCCCCGGCGGCGAGGACGGCGGCGATCTGGCTGCCCCGCATGATGCCGCCGGCCGCGACGATCGGGAGCTGCACGGTCTCCCGGATCTGCGCGATCAGCGCGAGGAGCCCGATGCCGCCGCCGTCGGTGGCGGGGTCGTCGCGGTGCGTGCCCTGGTGGCCGCCCGCCTCGATGCCCTGGACGCAGATGGCGTCGGCGCCCGCGTGCTGGGCGGACTGGGCCTCTTCGGGGGTGGTGACGGTGACGACCGTGAGCGTCCCGGCGCGCTTGAGCGACGCGACGGCGGCCGGGGCGGGGCAGCCGAACGTGAACGACACCAGGGGGACGGGGTCGTCCCGCAGGATGGCCAGCTTGGCCTCGTAGCCGTCGTCCCGGCCGGAGTCGGGGTCGCCGAGCGGTGTGTCGTACCAGCTCACCTCGCCCGCGAGCTGCTGCCGGTACACGTCGACGGCCGCGGCGTCCGCGTACTGCGGCTGCGGCATGAACAGGTTCACGCCGAAGGGACGGCCGGTGAGACCGCGCAGCTGTTTGATCTCCTGGTACATGCCGTCCGCGGTCTTGTACCCGGCGGCCAGGAACCCGAGCCCGCCGGCCTCGGAGACGGCCGCGGCGAGATCGGGGCAGGAAGCACCACCGGCCATGGGGGCCTGCACGATCGGACAACGGCAGAGATCGGTGAGCGCGGAGGACATGCCCCGCATGGTGCCACGTCCGGCCCCCGCGGCCGAATCCCGCCCACCACGACCACGGCGGGGACAGGGCTCCGGCATGCCGCGGGGGTACGGGACGATGTCCCGTACCCCCGCGGCGCCCGGTGAGCGAGGCCGCTCACCTACCGTTGAACGCGTCCTTCAGACGGGAGAACAGCCCCTGCTGCCCCGGCTGGAACTGACCCAGCGGTCGCTCCTCGCCCCGCAGCTTCGCCAGCTCCCGCAGCAGCCTTTCCTGCTCCGGGTCCATCTTCGACGGGGTCTGCACCTCGACGTGGACGATCAGATCGCCGCGCCCGCCACCGCGCAGATGGGTGATGCCGCGTCCGTGGAGCGGGATGGACTGGCCGGACTGGGTGCCCGGGCGGATGTCGACCTCCTCCATGCCGTCGAGCGTCTCCAGCGGCACCTTCGTGCCGAGCGCGCCCGCCGTCATCGGGATCGTCACCGTGCAGTGCAGATCGTCGCCGCGGCGCTGGAACACCGGGTGCGGCAGCTCGTGGATCTCGACGTACAGATCACCGGCGGGACCGCCGCCCGGGCCGACCTCACCCTCACCGGCGAGCTGGATACGGGTGCCGTTGTCGACACCTGCGGGGATCTTCACCGTCAGGGTGCGGCGCGAGCGGACCCGGCCGTCGCCCGCGCACTCCGGGCACGGGGTCGGGACGACGGTGCCGAAGCCCTGGCACTGGGGGCACGGCCGCGAGGTCATGACCTGGCCCAGGAAGGACCGGGTGACCTGGGAGACCTCACCGCGGCCGCGGCACATGTCACACGTCTGCGCCGACGTACCCGGCGCGGCGCCCTCGCCCGAGCAGGTCGTGCACACGACGGCCGTGTCGACCTGGATGTCCTTCGTCGTGCCGAAGGCCGACTCGCTGAGCTCGATCTCCAGCCGGATCATCGCGTCCTGGCCGCGCCGCGTCCGCGACCTCGGCCCACGCTGGGACGCGGTCCCGAAGAACGCGTCCATGATGTCGGAGAAGTTGCCGAAGCCGCCCGCGCCGAAGCCGCCCGCGCCGCCGGCGCCTCCGGCCGCGGACAGCGGGTCACCACCGAGGTCGTAGACCTGCTTCTTCTGCGGGTCCGACAACACCTCGTACGCGGCGTTGATCTCCTTGAAGCGCTCCTGCGTCTTCGGGTCCGGATTCACGTCCGGGTGAAGCTCCCGCGCAAGCCGCCGGAAAGCCTTCTTGATCTCGTCCTGAGATGCGTCGCGGCGCACGCCGAGTACGGCGTAGTAGTCCGTGGCCACTTACGACTCCGCCAGGATCTGTCCGACGTAACGTGCCACTGCGCGTACCGCTCCCATCGTTCCGGGGTAGTCCATGCGGGTCGGTCCGACCACGCCGAGTTTGGCGACTGCCTCGTCGCCCGAACCGTAGCCGACCGCGACGACGGACGTGGAGTTGAGTCCCTCATGGGCGTTCTCGTGCCCGATCCGTACGGTCATGCCCGAATCCTTGGCCTCGCCGAGCAGCTTCAGCAGCACGACCTGCTCCTCCAACGCCTCCAGCACGGGCCGGATGGTCAGCGGGAAGTCATGGCCGAAGCGCGTCAGATTGGCGGTGCCGCCGATCATCAGCCGCTCCTCGGTCTCCTCCACGAGCGTTTCGAGGAGGGTCGCGAGGACCGTCGTGACGGTGCCGCGGTCCTCCGGCTCGAAGGAGTCCGGAAGGTCCTGCACCAGCTGCGGCACATCCGTGAAGCGCCGCCCCACGACCCGGCTGTTGAGCCGGGCCCGCAGATCCGCGAGCGAGGTGTCGGAGAACGGCGCCGGGCAGTCCACGTGCCGCTGCTCCACCCGCCCCGTGTCCGTGATCAGCACCAGCATCAGACGGGCCGGGGCCAGCGCCAGCAGCTCGACGTGCCGCACGGTCGAACGGGTCAGGGACGGGTACTGGACGACCGCGACCTGCCGGGTCAGCTGAGCCAGCAGCCGCACGGTGCGCGCCACGACGTCGTCGAGGTCGACGGCTCCGTCCAGGAAGTTCTGGATCGCGCGCCGCTCGGGTGTCGACAGCGGCTTGACGCCCGCCAGCCTGTCCACGAAGAGGCGATAGCCCTTGTCGGTGGGGATCCGGCCGGCACTGGTGTGGGGCTGGGCAATGAACCCCTCCTCCTCCAGCACCGCCATGTCGTTGCGCACGGTCGCCGGCGAGACACCCAGCCGGTGGCGCTCGGTGAGAGCCTTGGAGCCCACCGGCTCCTCCGTCCCGACGTAGTCCTGGACGATGGCGCGCAGCACCTCGAGTCTGCGTTCGCTGAGCATGGCCGCACACCTCCAGCTGTGTTCCTCGTCGGTCCGGCGGTCCTGCCTGGCACTCACCCTGTTTGAGTGCCAGCTTTCCCCGGCCCAGTGTACGGCGGGGAGGTACACCCCTAGCAAGGGCGACCGAACACCCAACCGTTCCGTGACACCCGCCACGACATGCCATGACGCCGCTGGTCGCCCCGGGATAGCGTCAGGGTATGGACGTCGCTTGGGAAGAGCCGGGATGGGAACGCCTCGCCGACGGCGTCGGCCGGCGCCGCCTGCCCGTCTGGGATGCGACCGTCGGCCTCGTCGTCGGCGGGAGCGCGGCGCTGATGATCGACACGGGCTCGACGCTCCGTGAGGGAGCCGAACTCCGCACCCAGGCCGAGGCCCTCCTCGGCGGCCGCCGTGTGACGCATATCGCGCTCAGCCACCCGCACTTCGACCATGTCCTCGGCACGGCCGCGTTCTCCGCGGTCGAGGTGTACGGAGCGGTCGGCGTCGACGACGTGCTCCGGCGGGAGCGGGACGCGCTGCGCGACGACGCGATCGGGCACGGGATGCCGCCGGCGGACGCCGCGCAGGCCACCGACGTCCTCGTCACCCCGCAGCACGTCGTCTCCGGCGAGTGGACCCTCGACCTCGGCGGCCGCCAGGTCCTGCTCGCGAACGTCGGCCCCGGCCACACCGGCCACGACCTGGCCGTTCTGGTGCCGGGCAGTCCCGAGGTCGTGTTCTGCGGCGACCTGGTCGAGGAGTCGGGAGAGCCGCAGGCGGGCCCGGACGCCATCGCGTCCCGCTGGCCCGCGGCGCTGGACCGGCTGCTCGCGCTGGGCGGGGAGGACGCGGTGTACGTACCGGGGCACGGGGCGGTGGTGGACGCCGGCTTCGTCCGCGCCCAACGCGATGAGCTGGCCCGGCGGTTCGGGGTGTCGTAGCGTCTGCCCGGTGCGCAATTACAGCCCCGACCTGACGCCCCCGTGGAAGCGCTCCGCTCCCGTGCCGGAGGTTCCCGCCGAGCCCGACCTGGTGGTCGAGGAGGTCTCGACGGGGTTCTGCGGTGCGGTGATCCGCTGCGAGGCGGGGACGGTGACGCTGGAGGACCGCTTCGGCAAGCACCGGGTGTTCCCGCTGGAACCACGGGGCTTCCTGCTGGAGGGCAAGGTCGTCACCCTGGTCCGGCCGCCCTCCGGCGCTCCCGCGGCCCGGTCCACCCGTACGGCCTCCGGTTCGCTCGCCGTGCCCGGCGCCCGTGCGAGGGTGGCGCGGGCGGGCCGCATCTATGTGGAGGGGCGCCACGACGCCGAGCTGGTGGAGAAGGTGTGGGGCGACGACCTGCGCATCGAGGGCGTCGTCGTGGAGTACCTGGAGGGCATCGACGACCTGCCGTCGATCGTCGACGACTTCGGCCCTTCCGCCGACGCCCGCCTGGGGGTCCTGGTGGACCATCTGGTGCCGGGGTCCAAGGAGTCCCGTATCGCGGCGTCGGTGACGGACCCGCACGTCCTGGTGGTCGGCCACCCGTACATCGACGTGTGGGAGGCGGTGAAGCCCTCCTCCCTGGGCATCCCGGCGTGGCCGTCCGTACCGCACGGCCAGGACTGGAAGACGGGCGTCTGCCGCGCCCTGCGCTGGCCCTCGAACACCGGCGCCGCCTGGCAGCACATCCTGTCCCGCGTGACGAGCTACAAGGACCTGGAGCCGGCCCTGCTGGGCCGCGTGGAGGAACTGATCGACTTCGTGACGGACCCGCACTGACCTGTCGCCGCACGGACCACCGCACGCGCGGGCCGGGGCTCGCGAGGCCAGGACCGCCGCACGCGCGGGCCGGGGCTCGCGAGGCCAGGACCGCCCCGACTCCGTGAGGGACCCACACGCGCCTGTCGACGCAAGGGCCGCCGCACGCGCGGGCCGGGGCCCACAGGGCCAGGACCGCCCCGACTCCGTGAGGGACCCGCACGTGCCTGTCGACGCAAGGGCCGCCGCACGCGCGGCCTCGGGCCCGGTCCCGGCCGCTCCGGGCCGCTCCGGGCCGGGGTGGAGGCTCAGTCCACCAGGTCCCGGACGACCGCATCGGCCAGAAGCCGGCCGCGCAGGGTCAGCACAGCCCGCCCCTGCTCGTAGGCCGCCCGCTCCAGCAGACCGTCCTCCAGCGCGCGCCGGGACGCCTCCAGGCCCGCCGGGCGCAGGAGGGACAGCGGGCAGCCCTCCCGCAGCCGCAGCTCCAGCAGCACCCGCTCGACCCGCCGGTCCTCGTCCGGCAGGACCTCCCGGCCGGCCCCGGGCGAGCGTCCCTCCGTGAGCGCCGCCGCGTACGCGCCGGGGTGCTTCACGTTCCACCACCGCACGCCGCCCACATGGCTGTGGGCGCCGGGCCCCGCGCCCCACCAGTCGGCTCCGCGCCAGTACAGCTCGTTGTGCAGACAGCGCCCGGCCTCCGAGGTGGCCCAGTTCGAGACCTCGTACCAGTCGAAGCCCGCCCCGGACAGCACCTCGTCCGCGATCAGATAGCGGTCGGCGTGCACGTCGTCGTCCGTCATCGGCACCTCACCGCGCCGGATCCGCCGGGCCAGCTGCGTGCCCTCCTCCACGATCAGCGCGTACGCGCTCACGTGGTCCGGCGCGGCCCCGATCGCCGCGTCCAGCGAAGCCCGCCAGTCGTCGTCGCTCTCCCCCGGCGTGCCGTAGATGAGATCCAGGTTGATGTGCTCGAAGCCCGCCGCCCGTGCCTCGGCGACGCACGCCTCGGGCCGGCCCGGCGTGTGCGTACGGTCGAGCACCTTCAGCACGTGCTGCCGTGCGCTCTGCATGCCGAAGGACACCCGGTTGAAGCCCCCGGCCCGCAGTTCCGCCAGGTACGCGGGGTCGACGGACTCCGGGTTCGCCTCCGTCGTGATCTCGGCGTCGTCCGCGATGCCGAACTCGTCGCGGACCGCCCCCAGCATCCGTACGAGATCGCCGGCCGCGAGCAGCGTCGGCGTGCCTCCTCCGACGAAGAGGGTCCTGACCGGGCGCGGATCGTCGCCGAGGACCTTCCGGGCGAGCCGGATCTCCTCGATCAGCGTGTCCGCGTAGTTGTCGCGGGAGGCGAGTACGCCGCCGCTGCCGCGCAGCTCGGTCGCCGTGTACGTGTTGAAGTCGCAGTAGCCGCAGCGCGTGGCGCAGTACGGAACGTGCAGGTAGAACCCGAGGGGCCGGTCACCCGCGCCCGCGAGGGCGTGCGCGGGCAGCGCCCCGTCGACGGGCATGGGCTCACCATCAGGCAGTGCGGAAGGCATGAGCCCATTGTCCGGTACGCGCGCGGTTCACCGGACGGCGATCACCGGGCCTGGAGCACCAGCAGCGCCAGGTCGTCGTCGGGCGGGGCCTCGGCGAAGGTGTGCACCGCCTGCCTTATGCAGTCGGCGACACCCTGCGCGGTCAGCCCGGTGCAGTCGGCGAGCGCCCGCGCGAGGCCGTCCGCGTCGTCGAACATCCGCTGTCCGGAGCGCCGCTCCGTGACCCCGTCGGTGACGCAGAGCAGTGTGTCGCCGGGCTTCAGCTCGAAGGTCTGGCTCTCGTACGCGACGTCCTCGACGACGCCGAGAAGCAGCTGGGAGGCGGCGGCCGGCCGCACGGTGCCGTCGGGCCGCAGCACCAGGGGCAGCGGATGTCCTGCGCACGCCAGGGTGCAGCGGACTCCGCCGCCGGGCAGCGGCGTCAGCTCCCCGTACAGCAGCGAGAGGAAGCGCGACTGCGGTCCGTCGTGGGACGCCCCGCTGCCGGTGCCGGCTCCCGTGGCGATGCCCGTGCCGGCCACCATGAGCGCCGCCGCCTCCGCCGCCTCCATCGCGTCGTCGAGGAGCAGCCCGTTGAGCCGGTCGAGGACCTCGGCGACCTGGTACCCCTCGCGGGCGAGCAGCCGCAGCCAGGGCCTGGCGAGACCGGTGACGACGGCGGCCTCCGGCCCGCTGCCCTGGACGTCGCCGAGCATGAAGCACCAGCGGCCGCCGTTGCCCGCGGGGAAGATGTCGTAGAAGTCACCGCCCGCGAGGCCCTCGTCGCTCGGCTCGTACACGAGTGAGCTGTCGACGCCCGGGATCTGCGCGACCTGGGCGGGCAGCAGCCCGCGCTGCAGTACACGGCTGATGGTGGCCTGCCGGGTGTACTGGCGTGCGGCGCCGACCGCGAGGCCGACGCGGCGGGCGAAGTCCTCCAGCAGGGCGGTCGCCTCGTCGGGGACACCGGGCGGCGACTCGCGGCCGAGCAGCAGCAGGCCGAGGGACCGCGCGCCGACGGTCAGCCGGAACGCGACGGCGCTCCCGTCCCCGCCCTCCTGCGGCCATGCGACGTGGACCGGTACGGCTCCGCCACGCGCCTCGTCCGGTAACCGCGGCGGGTCCTTGAGCAGGACGTCGTGCAGGCCCTCGATGGCGGACTCGTCGGCGTGCCAGACCCGGGCCAGCCGTGGCGCGGGGCCCGCCTCGCCGTCCAGCCAGACCGCGCACCAGTCGGCGAGCCTCGGCACCAGCAGCTGCCCGGCGAGCGCGGCGACCATGTCCTCGTCGAGCTGCCCGGCCAGCAGATCGGACGCCTCGGCGAGGAAGGACAGGGCGCCGCGGCCGGTCCACTCCCGGTCGTCGCGCACGGCCCTGCGGGGCGCCGGGGCGAGGATCTCGGCGGCCCGCAGTCCCCGCTGCCGCGCGGCCTCGCCGCCGGGAACCGCGCCCACGGCGGCGCAGCCGTCGAGCGGGAGGCGCGACCAGACCGTCTTGAGTCCGGGCCGGTAGGTGATCCCCCAGGAGGCGGCGAGCGCGGCCACGAGCTGCAGCCCGCGCCCGTACTCGGGCTCGCCGGGGACGGCCCCCGGATCGGAGCCGTCGCCGCGCAGCGCCCGGGTCGGATGGTGGTCGGAGACCTCGATGACGAGGGCCGCGGGGTCGTCCTCGGTGGCGCCGTCCAGCCGGGCGAGCAGTTCGACGTTGGTGCCCGCGTGCACGACGGCGTTGGTGACGAGTTCGCTGACGACGAGGACGGCGTCGTCGGCGAGCCGGTCCGTACCGCGCGTGGTGACCATCCCGAGCCGGGTCCAGTCCGCGAGCGCCGCCCGTACGAAGCGGCGTGCGGCCGAGGCGGCGAGCGGGTTCCCGGGGAGGCTGGTTCGGGCGGTGGAGCGTGCGTCACCACGCTGTGAGAGCAAGTGCACCGAGCGGTGAGTGGTCTCCTGCTGCATCGGAACGGACCCCACGCGACGGCTCCTGTCCGGTTTGTTCGGCCTGTTCTTTTCTGTCCGGTTTTCATGTCATCCGGGACAACCGATGACACACGGACAGAGTGACAGACGGAGCGCACCCATAAGCACGGAGTCATCGAAGTGATGGCCAAGTAGGGGCTGTTCGAGCGAAACGGACCTCGTCGCTCCGCCCACCGGCAGGGCCCGCCGCGCACGGCAGCGGCCCGTGGCCGGGACGGAGCCGGGCCACGGGCCGCCGGGAGTGCCGGGTGGTGAAGGGCCGTGGAGGACCGTGACGGGTCGTGACGAGACGTGGGGGACCCGACAGGCCGTGACGGTGCGTGCCGGGTTACGCCTCGCGCGCCCCGTCGTACATCGCCTCGATCAGGTCCTTGTACTCGCGCTCGACGACCGGCCTCTTCAGCTTGAGGCTCGGCGTCAGCTCACCGTGCTCGACGTCGAGGTCGCGCGGCAGCAGGCGGAACTTCTTGATGGTCTGCCAGCGCTGCAGGCCCTCGTTGAGGCGCTTCACGTAGCCCTCGATGAGCTGCTCCGTCTGCGGGGCGGCGACGACCTCGGCGTACGACTTGCCGTCGAGGCCGTTGTCCTTGGCCCAGCCGAGGATGGCCGGCTCGTCGAGGGCGATGAGGGCGGTGCAGAAGTTCCGGTCGGCGCCGTGGACCAGGATGTTGGAGACGAACGGGCACACCGCCTTGAACTGGCCCTCGACCTCGGCCGGCGCGATGTACTTGCCGCCGGAGGTCTTGATCAGGTCCTTCTTGCGGTCGGTGATCTTCAGATAGCCGTCGGCCGACAGCTCGCCGATGTCTCCGGTGTGGAACCAGCCGTCGGCCTCCAGGACCTCGGCGGTCTTCTCCGGCAGGCCGTGGTAGCCCTGCATGATGCCCGGGCCGCGCAGCAGGATCTCGCCGTCGTCCGCGATGCGCACCTCGCAGCCGGGCATCGGCTTGCCGACGGTGCCGGTGCGGTACCCCTCGCCCGGGTTGACGAAGGAGGCGGCGCTGGACTCGGTGAGGCCGTACCCCTCCAGGATGTGGATGCCGGCGCCGGCGAAGAAGAAGCCGATCTCGGGCGAGAGGGCCGCGGAGCCGGATACGGCGGCGCGCAGCCGGCCGCCGAAGGCCTCGCGGAGCTTGGAGTAGACGAGCACGTCGGCGACCTTGTGCTGGGCGGTGAGGCCGAAGGAGGCCGACGCCGTGCCGGTGCGGCGGAAGTTGTCCTGCGACTCCTTGGCGTACGCGCGCGCGACGCCGGCGGCCCACTGGAAGATCTTGTACTTCGCGCCGCCGCCGGCCCGCGCCTTGGCCGCCACGCCGTTGTAGACCTTCTCGAAGATGCGGGGCACCGCCGCCATGTACGTCGGCTGGACCACCGGCAGGTTCTCGATGATCTTGTCCACGCGGCCGTCGACGGCGGTGACGTGCCCGACCTCGATCTGGCCCGACGTCAGCACCTTGCCGAAGACGTGCGCGAGCGGCAGCCACAGGTACTGGACGTCGTCCTTGGTGATCAGACCGGTCGCGGCGATGGCCTTGGCCATGTACGACCAGTTGTCGTGCGGCAGCCGGACGCCCTTGGGGCGGCCCGTGGTGCCCGAGGTGTAGATCAGGGTGGCGAGCTGCTCGGACGTGATCGCCTCGACCCGCTCCTTGACCGCGCTCGGGTGCTTGGCGAGGTACTCGGCGCCGCGCGCCTCCAGATCGGCGAGCGAGACCACCCAGCCCTCGGGGTCGCCCTCGGCCGGCTCCGCGGCGGCCGCGTCGATCACGACGACATGCTTCAGGTTCGGCAGCTCCGCGCGCCTCTCGCGGGCCTTGGCGAGCTGGGCGGCGTCCTCCGCGACCAGCACCCGGCTCTCCGAGTCGG
Source organism: Streptomyces sp. NBC_00259 (assembly GCF_036181745.1). Classification (NCBI taxonomy): domain Bacteria; kingdom Bacillati; phylum Actinomycetota; class Actinomycetes; order Kitasatosporales; family Streptomycetaceae; genus Streptomyces; species Streptomyces sp. NBC_00259. Next base: position 2,530,484 of record NZ_CP108080.1, read on the forward strand.
CGAGGATGTACGCGGACTCCTCGGCGTTCGTCTGCGGGTAGACGGTCGTCGTCGCCGCGCCCGCGCAAAGGATGCCGAGGTCGGCGAGGATCCACTCCACCCGGGTGGAGGAGGCGAGCGCGACTCGCTCCTCGGACCGCACACCCATCTCGATCAGCCCGGCCGCGATCGCGTAGACGCGCTCGGCGGCTTCCTCCCAGCTGAGCGACTTCCAGTCGTCAGGGCCCTCTCCGGAGGCCGCGGGAACCGGGTATCGGTACGCCTCCGCATCCGGAGTGGCCGCCACGCGCTGGACGAAGAGCGTCGCCACGGAGGGCGGTCGGTTCTCGATCTGGGTCTGTGTGTCGCTCACGCCATCCTCCGGGCCTGCTGCTGCGGCATTGCTGCATGACTGGCTGATTGCCCCACTGGTCACAGTTGTTTAACTCACGAGTAACCCAGCGAGCCTGATCAGGGTAGAGCGCCGGGCTTCCCCACGTAAGAGGCTGCGGGCTGCCGCTTGATAACGAACAGGCCCATGCGCCGGGGGCGCATGGGCCTGTGCAACAAAGCAGGCGAACGGGTGTGTCTGGTGCGTTCGCGTTACTTCTTCGCCTTGCCTCCGCCGGAGTCGTCACTGGAAAGCACGGCGATGAAGGCCTCCTGCGGCACCTCCACCGAGCCGACCATCTTCATCCGCTTCTTGCCTTCCTTCTGCTTCTCCAGAAGCTTCCGCTTACGGGAGATGTCACCGCCGTAGCACTTGGCGAGGACGTCCTTGCGGATGGCGCGGATGGTCTCGCGGGCGATGACCCGGGACCCGATGGCGGCCTGGATCGGCACCTCGAAGGCCTGCCGCGGGATGAGCTCCCGCAGCTTGGCGACGAGCCGTACGCCGTACGCGTACGCCGCGTCCTTGTGCGTGATGGCGGAGAAGGCGTCGACCTTGTCGCCGTGCAGCAGGATGTCGACCTTCACCAGCTGGGCACCCTGCTCGCCGGTGGGCTCGTAGTCCAGGGAGGCGTAACCGCGGGTCTTGGACTTCAGCTGGTCGAAGAAGTCGAAGACGATCTCGGCGAGGGGGAGGGTGTAGCGGATCTCGACCCGGTCCTCGGAGAGGTAGTCCATGCCGAGCAGCACACCGCGACGGTTCTGGCAGAGCTCCATGATCGAGCCGATGAACTCGCTCGGCGCGAGGATCGTCGCCCGGACGACCGGCTCGAAGACCTCGTCGATCTTGCCCTCGGGGAACTCGCTCGGGTTGGTGACGATGTGCTCGCTGCCGTCCTCCATGACCACCCGGTAGACCACGTTGGGCGCGGTCGCGATGAGGTCGAGGCCGAACTCGCGCTCCAGGCGCTCACGGATCACGTCGAGGTGGAGCAGACCGAGGAAGCCGACACGGAAGCCGAAGCCGAGGGCGGCGCTCGTCTCCGGCTCGTAGACCAGCGCCGCGTCGTTGAGCTGCAGCTTGTCGAGGGCGTCACGCAGCTCGGGGTAGTCCGAGCCGTCCAGCGGATACAGGCCGGAGAACACCATCGGCTTGGGGTCCTTGTAGCCGCCGAGGGCCTCGGTGGCGCCCTTGTGCAGGGTCGTGATGGTGTCACCGACCTTGGACTGGCGGACGTCCTTCACACCGGTGATGAGGTAGCCCACCTCGCCGACGCCGAGGCCGTCCGCCGCGAGCATCTCCGGGGAGTTGGTGCCGATCTCCAGGAGCTCGTGCGTGGCGCCGGTGGACATCATCCGGATGCGCTCGCGCTTGTTGAGCTGGCCGTCGATGACTCGTACGTACGTGACGACGCCGCGGTACGAGTCGTAGACGGAGTCGAAGATCATCGCGCGGGCGGGGGCGTCCTTGACGCCGACCGGGGCCGGCACGTCCTGGACGACCCGGTCGAGCAGGGCCTCCACGCCGAGGCCGGTCTTGGCCGAGACCTTCAGCACGTCCGACGGGTCGCAGCCGATGAGGTTCGCGAGCTCCTCGGAGAACTTCTCGGGCTGCGCGGCGGGCAGGTCGATCTTGTTGAGGACCGGGACGATGGTGAGCTCGTTCTCCATCGCCAGGTAGAGGTTGGCCAGGGTCTGCGCCTCGATGCCCTGGGCGGCGTCCACCAGCAGGACCGTGCCCTCGCAGGCGGCGAGCGACCGGGACACCTCGTACGTGAAATCGACGTGGCCCGGGGTGTCGATCATGTTGAGGATGTGGGTCTTGCCCTCACCCTCGCCCGTGGTGGGCGACCAGGGCAGCCGCACCGCCTGGGACTTGATCGTGATGCCACGTTCACGCTCGATGTCCATACGGTCGAGGTACTGAGCGCGCATCTGCCGCTGCTCGACCACACCGGTCAGCTGGAGCATCCGGTCGGCAAGGGTCGACTTGCCGTGGTCGATGTGCGCGATGATGCAGAAGTTGCGGATCAGCGCCGGGTCGGTACGGCTCGGCTCGGGCACATGGCTAGGGGTCGCGGGCACGCAGGGTCCTGATTCTTGAGCGCCGAGCGCTCGTCTCGGGTCGATGTCGGATCGATACGCAGCCTCCATGGTCCCATGGCTGCCGGGCTGCGCTCGGTTTGGGCCGGTAGGAGTGCGGCTGGTAATCTAGGCGGCTGTGTCTCGTGTGCCCTCTCAGCTACGGGACACGTCTCTGATAGATCATCGAACCTGAAAAGGCTCTTTCGTGGCGAACATCAAGTCCCAGATCAAGCGGAACAAGACGAACGAGAAGGCGCGCCTGCGCAACAAGGCCGTCAAGTCCTCGCTCAAGACCGCGATCCGCAAGGCCCGTGAGGCTGCCGCCGCGGGTGACGTCGAGAAGGCCACCGTGGCCGCTCGCGAGGCGTCGCGCAAGCTCGACAAGGCTGTCTCGAAGGGTGTCATCCACAAGAACGCTGCCGCCAACAAGAAGTCGGCGATTGCCTCCAAGGTTGCCTCCCTGCAGGGCTGAGCCCTCGATTTGATCGCCGGGACGGACCCAGCGGGCCCTCTCTTCCGCTCCTGACCGGCACCTCCGCGCCGCACGCGGCCTGCGTTCGCCACGCGGGTGCGGCGCACCAGATGGAGACGAGGCCCCGGCCACCACCCTTCCCCAGGGTGACGGCCGGGGCCTTCGTCATGCGCTTCGGCCGTCATGCGCTTCGGCGCGGTCGCCGTCAGCGGCGCAGGCGAGCCGCCCGGGCCACCGTGACGACCGCTTTCTCCAGCGCGTACTCCGGATCGTCGCCGCCGCCCTTGACGCCCGCGTCCGCCTCCGCGACCGCGCGGAGGGCGAGCGCCACGCCGTCCGGTGTCCAGCCCCGCATCTGCTGGCGGACACGGTCGATCTTCCAGGGCGGCATGCCCAGCTCACGCGCGAGGTCGGCCGGGCGCCCGCCGCGGGCCGAGGAGAGTTTGCCGATCGCCCGCACACCCTGCGCCAGCGCGCTGGTGATCAGCACCGGGGCGACGCCCGTCGAGAGGGACCAGCGCAGGGCCTCCAGTGCCTCGGCGGCGCGCCCCTCCACCGCCCGGTCGGCGACGGTGAAGCTGGAGGCCTCCGCACGTCCGGTGTAGTAGCGGCCGACGACAGCCTCGTCGATGGTGCCCTCGACATCCGCGACGAGCTGCGACACCGCGCTCGCCAGTTCCCTCAGATCGCTGCCGATGGAGTCGACGAGCGCCTGGCACGCCTCGGGCGTGGCCGAGCGCCCCAGCGCCCGGAACTCCGACCGGACGAAGGTCAGCCGCTCCGCGGGCTTCGTCGTCTTCGGACAGGCCACCTCACGCGCGCCGGCCTTGCGCGCCGCGTCCAGCAGGCCCTTCCCCTTCGCCCCGCCGGCGTGCAGCAGGACCAGCGTGATCTCCTCGACCGGCGCGTCGAGGTAGGACTTGACGTCCTTGATCGTGTCGGCGGACAGATCCTGCGCGTTCCGCACGACGACGACCTTGCGCTCCGCGAAGAGCGAGGGGCTCGTCAGCTCGGCGAGCGTACCGGGCTGAAGCTGGTCGGGGGTGAGATCGCGTACGTCCGTGTCGGCGTCGGCGGCCCGCGCGGCCGCCACCACCTGCTGCACGGCACGGTCCAGCAGCAGATCCTCCTGGCCCACGGCGAGCGTGAGGGGAGCGAGGGGGTCTTCGTTCGTGTTCTTCCTGGTGGCCATCGCGGTCCAGCATCGCACGGGGCACTGACACCGCCGGCTGCTCCGGCGGTTTCGCTACAGTTCCTCGCGCCAGCCGTCCCAGTCGGCCACGAACTCGTCCAGCTCGACCGCGCTCAGCCGGCTCTGCGGGTCCTCGACGACGACCAGCCACTGCGCGTCCTCGGCGTCGTCCTCCCCGGCCAGGGCATCGCGTACCAGCTGGGGTTCGTCGGCCACGCCGAAATGGTCGCCGATGGCCTCGATGACCTCCTCCGCGGCGTCGCGGTCGGGCAGCACCAGCACATGTCTCATGTCACTCACCGCCATATTGTGCCGCCTGGCGGACGCCCGGCTGCCCGACCTCCGGTACCCGGTCCAGTTCCAGCCCGAAGTGCTCCCGGTACGCGGCCAGGACCTCCGCGTCGTCCCCGAGCCGCCGCTCCTCCTTCTCGCCGTGCGCCGTGGTGACGAGCTTGCGGCCGGACAGGGTGATCCTGCCGTCGTCGGTGAGCCGCGAGCAGACCAGTGACCGGGTGAAGTGCGAGGCGGGCGAGGTGCGGTGGTACCAGGCTCCGGCCTCGAAGTCCGCCAGCTCACGCGGACGCGTGTCCATCCGGAACTGCGGCTTCCCGTCCCGCAGCACATCGAGGTCCCCGTCCGGCGCCACGGCGATCCGGAACGTGCCGGCGGGATCGCTCTGCTCGCCCCGCTCCTCCAGGAGGAGGGGGTGATGGCTGTGATCACCGAATCCGACGTCGGCGAGCCAAGGTCCGGTGCCGTCGGCGGTCTCCACCCGCAGGGTCATGTGGTCGTACGGAATGCCGAGCCCTCCGTCCGTCGCGAAGATCCGCGCCTGGAACAGAGTGACCCCGAAGCCGAGGCTCCTCAGCAAGGCCGCGAACGCACCGTTGAGTTCGTAGCAGAAACCACCCCGGCCGGCTTCGACGATCTTGTCGACGAGGAGCTTGTCCTCCAGGACCAGGTTCTCCCCCAGATGGACCGAGAGGTTCTCGAACGGTACGGAGTGCAGATGCCGCAGCTGCAGCTCGCGCAGCGCCGCCGAGTCCGGCACCCGGTGCCGGGTGGCCCCGATGCGGCGGAGGTAGGCGTCGACGGTCTCCGGCGGAAGGTTCTGCGATGCGGCGTCCATGAAGGCAGTCTGGGCCGGAAGCAGAGGACGGCGCCATGCTCCATTGGTCCTGGACCGGTGGACCGAGGCACCTCGGCCCCCCAGCCGCGCCCACGGCGCACCACCGTCGGAGCCACGACACCCACCGCCGACCCACGGCAGGACCACCGCCGAGCCACCGGCACCCACCGCCGGCCTGCGGCGCACCACCGCCGGCCCGCGACGCTCATGGTGCCCGGGGGCTCCGGGGCCCGCTCGCCACGGCGCGGAGATCCGCACCGGCGCCGGTCACCGCGATCGCCCCGTCCCTGTCCGTACGCAGCACCAGCGCCCCCTGGGACCGCAGCGCGGCGATGGTCCGGGGTGCCGGATGGCCGTACGGGTTGTCCCGGCCCGCGGAGATGAGCGCCAGCCTCGGCCTGACTCCGGCCAGCAGGGCGGAATGCTGGTAGGCCGAGCCGTGGTGGGCGACCTTGAGGACGTCCACCGGCGGCAGCGCGGGGTGGGCCCGTATCAGCCCCTGCTGCGCGGGAGGTTCCAGATCTCCGAGGAGCAGCAGCGACAGGCCTTCCGCCGTGCGGACGAGCAGGGTGACGCTCGCGTCGTTCGGCTCCCCCGATGCCGTGCCGGGGGAGGGCCCCGGACCGGGGTCGGGCCACAGCACCTGCCAGGTGAGCCGTCCCGTACGACGCCGTTCCCCCTGCCCCGCACGGATCACGGGGACTCCCGCGGCCGCGGCCGTCCGGTGCACGAACTCGGCCTGGTCGCGCGGCTCGTCCAGGGTCGTCGTCTGGACGGCGCCGACCGATCTGCCCCGTATCGCGCCGGGCAGCCCTGCGACATGGTCGGCGTGGAAGTGCGTCAGCACCAGGAGCGGCACACTCGTGACACCCAGCTCACGCAGACACCGGTCGGTGAGCCCCGGGTCCGGCCCGGCGTCCACCACAACGGCACTGCCGTCGCCCGCCGCCAGCACCGTTGCATCACCCTGACCGACGTCGCACATGGCGAACGACCAGCCCGGCGGCGGCCATCCGGTCACGAACCGCGTGACCTGCGGCGGCCGCAGCACCGCGAGGACGAGCAGCAGGGCACACCCGGCCGCCGGCCAGGGATTTCGTACCAACCGGCGGGCGACGAGCACGCCCACAACGGTGATCACGGCCAGCAGCAGCGCGCCCCGCCAGCCACCCGGCCACTCGGCCTGGGCGCCGGGCAGCCCGGCTCCGGTGCGGGCGACTGCGGCGATCCACCCTGCGGGCAGGCCGGCGCACCAAGCCAGCACCTCCGCGGCCGGCATCGCCACCGGCGCCATGGCGAGCGAGGCGAACCCCAGCACCGTGGCCGCGGCGACCGCCGGCTCGGCGAGGAGATTACACGGGACCGCCACGAGGCTGACCTGTGCGGCGAACACCACCACGACAGGAGCACACACCGCCTGCGCCGCGGCGGCCGCGGCCACTGCCTCCGCGAGCCGTCCCGGCATCCCGCGGCGCCGCAACGCCGCGCTCCACCTCGGGGCGAGGGTGAGCAGAGCGGCCGTGGCCAGCACGGACAGCAGGAAGCCGTAGGTGCGGGCCAGCCAGGGATCCCACAGCACGAGCAGCAGCACCGCCGCCGCCAGCGCGGGAAGGAGCGACCTGCGGCGCCCGGTGCCGATGGCCAGCAGTGTGATCAGCCCGCATGCCGCGGCCCGCAGCACACTCGGATCCGGCCGGCACACCACCACGAAGGCGAGGGTGAGCGCGCCTCCGAGGAGTGCCGTCGTGCGCAGCGAGATGCCCAACCGCGGTGCCAGCCCGCCCCGTTCCGCCCGGAGTGCGGTACCGGGTGGGCCGATGAGCAGGAACAGGACGATGGTGAGATTGCTGCCGGAGACCGCCAGGAGATGGGTGAGGTCGGTCGCGCGGAAGGCGTCGTGCAACTCGGGCCCGATGCGGGAGGTGTCTCCGACGACCAGCCCGGGCAGCAACGCGCGGGCGTCCGGCGCCAGCCCGTCGGTCGCGCGTCTCAGTCCCGCGCGCAGTTCCCCGGCTGTGCGCTGCACCGCGGTCGGCGGCCCGGTGATCCGCGGCGGCCCACTGTCCCTTGCCTTCAACACGGCGGCGAACCGGCTCTCCCCCTCCAGCGGCGGCTCCGACCGAGCGGCCAGCGTGAGCCGGGTCGAGGGGAGCAGCCGTATCCACTGCCCGGCCGCGGCACCGGGCCGGACGATCACCAGGACCGGCGCCCGGGTCGCCACGGTCTCCCCGTCCGTCGTTGTCACCCGGACGACTTCCGCCTCCAGCACGACCGCCGTCCGTGTCAGCCGATCACCCCATACCTGCGGCCTGGTCCTGCGCGGATCGGAGGTGACGGTCAACTCCGCGGTCAGCCGCCCGTATTGGCGTGCCGTCTCGGGCACCGGCCCCCGGTACAGATCCGCGCCACGCAGTCCGCCCGCCCCCGCCCCCGCGGCGGCGCAGAGCAGCACAGCGGCGGCAGCGATCCGGTTTCCGGCGCCGCGCCATGAGCCCAGCCGTACCGCCCGCACCAGCAGGGGCACCAGAAGCAGGACGGCCGCGGCGAGGCAGGCCAGTACGGCCACGCCCGCCCAGGGCGGTGGAGCGGACAGGGCGAGGGCTGCCGCGCCCCAGGCCGCCAGCGCGGGCAGCACCAGGCGGAGGTCGGGCGGGCCTTCCTGGTGGGGATCGGCCGCGCCCAGCCGGTGTGCGGACCCGGTGTGAACTGCCGGGCGCGTCATGGCCGTACCAAGGGCTGGAGGTCGGCGAACCGGCGGTCACCGATCCCGTTCACCTCGCGGAGTTCGTCCACGGAGCGGAAACCGCCGTGCTCGGTGCGGTAGTCGACGATGTGCTGGGCGAGCACGGGGCCGACTCCCGGCAGCGTGTCGAGCTGCTCCACCGTCGCGGAGTTGAGGCTCACCGGAGCCCCGCCCGCCGAGCCGCCGCCCGCGGGACCCGCCGCCCCTGGAGCAGGAAAGCCCGGCGGTGGCACGACACCCACGACCACCTGCTCCCCGTCCATGAGCACCCGCGCCCGGTTGAGGCCCGTGATGTCCGTCCCGGCCCGCACACCGCCCGCCGCTCGCAACGCGTCGGCGACACGCGACCCCGCGGGCAGCCGGAGCACGCCCGGTCGCCGGACCTTGCCGCTCACATCGACGACGACGCGCCCCGCGGGTGGCGCGGGTGGTGGCCCGGCCGAGGGCTTCGGCTCCTGTGCGATCGGCATGGGGCGGCCGTCCCGGACCAGTTGCGGCGCCCGCACCGGCTCCGGCCGCCCGCTCCAGAAGTGCTGCGCGCCGAATCCCGCGGCCACGACGAGCACGACCACGAGCGCGGCCAGCGTCCTCGGCTCCAGTCCCCATCGCAGCCGGCCCCATGACGGCACCCGCTCCCAGAGAGCGAGCCGCCAACGCTCCCGCAGTGACAGCACAGGAAGGGGCGGTTCGGGCGACGACCGGTCCCGCACGGCCGGATCAACGGCCGGTTCAACGGACGGATCGGGTGCCGCTCCCCTCGCCGCCGCCCGCGGACCTGCCGCCGTGGCCACCGCGCGCGAGGGCTGGAACAGCGCGTCCGCCCGTCGGCGCAGGGCCGACGGCGGTGGGTCCGGCGCCGAAGGAGACCGTGAGGCGGACGCCGGGGCGGATGATGAAGCGGATACCGGACGAACCCCTGTCCGCAACCGCCGACGGCGGTCACGGACACGGCCGTCCGAGCCGGGCGCACGGCCCGGACCACTGGTCACAGAGCGTGATCGGAGAGTCATGCACCCGACGGTAGGCACATCTGCCCGATCCCGCTGAGGTGCCTCAATTCCGGTGGACAGCCGGCCCGTTGTGGAAAACTCCGCCACCCTTACGAGTGTCGGGAGTGCCCGGCAGCCCCCTTACTTCGGTGAGACCACAGCTACTTCGGTGAGACCACAGCCCCCAGCAGCCCCGGTCCGGTGTGCGCGCCGATCACCGCGCCGACCTCGCTCACATGCAGTTCCGCGAGGTTGGGCACCCGCTCCCGCAGCCGTTCCGCCAGGGCCGCGGCCCGCTCCGGCGCCGCGAGATGGTGCACCGCGATGTCCACCCGTCCCGTGCCCGCCCGCTCCGCGACGATCTCCTCCAGCCGGGCGATCGCCTTCGAGGCCGTGCGCACCTTCTCCTTCAGCTCGATCCGGCCGCCGTCCAGCTGGAGCAGCGGCTTCACCGCGAGCGCCGAACCGAGCAGGGCCTGGGCGGCGCCGATACGGCCGCCACGGCGGAGATAGTCGAGGGTGTCGACGTAGAAGTAGGCGGACGTACCCGCGGCCCGTTTCTCGGCCGCTGCCACCGCCTCGTCGAGGGTGCCGCCGGCGTCCACCGCCTCGGCCGCCGCCAGTGCGCAGAATCCGAGTGCCATCGCGACCATGCCGGTGTCCACTACACGCACCGGAACGGGTGCCTCTCGCGCGGCCAGCACCGCCGCGTCATAGGTTCCGGAGAACTCCGAGGAGAGATGCAGGGAGACGATTCCGGTCGCTCCGGCCTCCGCCGTCGCCCGATAGGCCGCCGCGAACGTCTCGGGGCTCGGCCGGGACGTCGTCACGGGGCGGCGCTTCTGCAGCGCCACGGCGAGCGAGCGTGCCGAGATCTCGGTGCCGTCCTCAAGGGCCTGGTCACCGAGCACCACGGTCAATGGCACCGCTGTGATGCCATGCAACTCCATCGTCTGCGGCGGCAGGTAGGCCGTGGTATCGGTGACGATCGCGACATGGCGGGACATGAGCGGGAGGTTACCCTCAGGGGCCCCCGCACGGCAGCCCGACCCCGCCCCACTCATCGGTTCCGGTCCGCGGATCGCCTCCGTCCGGGACAGTTTCGCGGTCCGTCTCCCAGGACGTGGCGCAGTCCGGCGACCGGCGCGAAAGCCGGACCCACGCCCGGTGCCGAGCGGGATTCCGGGCACGCCCGCACCTCATGCCGGGTGCCGGCACACATTCCGGTTGGCCGAAACGGCCTCGCCACGGACCCGCCCCACCAGAAACCGACCCGGCACGAACCGGGCCGCCCGGCTTCAGTTGGTCGTCTCCGGACGGGCCGTCTTCTCCCACGAGTACGTCATCGGCCGACGCGGATCACGCGCCGTGATCGCCTGCGGGCCAGGCGCACCGTCCCCGGGCTGCGCCTCCGCCGTGTCGTGCCCCTCCGGGGAGTCTTCCGCCTCCCGCAGTCCCTGCGCATCCTGCGCGGTATGCGCCGCCTGCGAAGGCTCCGCGGCCGGCTCCGGCCACACCGGCTCCGCCCGCGCCCAGTCGCGCAGGGCTCCCGCCTCCACGTCGATCTGCGTGCTCAGCGCCTCGAGGTCGTCCTCCGCGAACGACCGCGCCCGGTCCCGGGCCGCCCAGCGCAGCGACTCGGCGGAATGGGTGATCCGCTCGACCCGCTCACGCAGCTGCGGGAGCCGCTCCTCGACCTTGCTCCGGTCCGGCTCACGCTCCAGCCGCCTCAGCTCGCCGTCGAGCTCCCGTCCGTGCGCGCTCAGTCGCTCGAAGAGGCCGATCGACTCCTTCAGCGACGCGTCCTCGGCCACGCCCGCGGCCAGCGCGTCCTGCGTGGCCCTCATCGACGTACGCAGATGGAGCCTCAGCTGGGCCAGCTCGCCGGACACACCGACCTGCCCGAGGCTCTTCGCCCGCAGCGTCGTGTCCTCGACGGTGCGCCGCGCCTGGGTGATCGTGCGGTCCACTCCGCGCTTGGCCGCACCGATCACCTTGACGCTCGCGTACACCCCGAGTGCCACGAAGGCGACGAAGAGCAGCGCCAGGATGAGGATGGCTTCCATGGGGCGCCCTCCGAGTCGTGTGCAGTGTGTCCTCCCACCGTAAACGGAGCGGACAGGCCGAGGGTTCCATCGGAACCCCCAACCTGCCCGTAGGGGAAGAACCAGGGTCCGGGCCCGGCCCGCTCCAACGGCTACGCGGGAACGATGTTCACCAGCTTCGGGGCGCGCACGATCACCTTGCGGATGTCCGCGCCGCCCAGCGCCGCGACGACCGCCGCGTCACCGACGGCCAGCGCCTCCAGCTCCGCGTCCGTGATCGACGGGGAGACCTCCAGGCGCGCCTTGACCTTGCCCTTGATCTGCACGACGCAGGTCACGGTCTCGTCCACGACGTACGCCGGGTCGGCGACCGGGAAGTCCTGGTGCACCACGGAGTCCGGGTGGCCCAGGCTGCGCCACAGCTCCTCGGCGATGTGCGGCGCCAGCGGCGCGATCAGCAGCACCAGGCGCTCCGCCACGGAGCGGGCCACCGGGCCGCCCGTCTTGGTCAGGTGGTTGTTCAGCTCGGTGATCTTGGCGATGGCGGTGTTGAACCGCATCGCCGCCATGTCCTGGCCGACGCCGTCGATGGCCTTGTGCAGGGCACGCAGCGTCGCCTCGTCCGGCTCCTCGTCCACGACGGTGACCTCGCCGGTCGCCTCGTCGACGACATTGCGCCACAGTCGCTGCAGCAGCCGGTACTGGCCCACGACGGCGCGTGTGTCCCAGGGCCGGGAGACGTCCAGGGGGCCCATCGCCATCTCGTACAGACGCAGTGTGTCCGCACCGTACTCGGCGGCGATCTCGTCCGGCGTGACCGCGTTCTTCAGGGACTTGCCCATCTTGCCCAGCTCGCGCTTGACCGGCTCGCCCTCGAAGAAGAACTTCCCGTCCCGCTCCTCGGCCTCGGTGGCCGGCACCGGGAAGCCGCGGCCGTCGCGGTAGACGTACGCCTGGATCATGCCCTGGTTGTACAGCTTGTGGAACGGCTCCACGGAGGAGACGTGACCCAGGTCGAACAGCACCTTGGACCAGAAGCGGGCGTACAGCAGGTGCAGCACGGCGTGCTCGGCGCCGCCCACGTACAGGTCGACGCCGCCGTGCGGCTGCCCTTCGCGCGGGCCCATCCAGTACCGCTCGATCTCGGGGTCGACCAGCTTGTCGGCGTTGTGCGGGTCCAGGTAGCGCAGCTCGTACCAGCACGAACCGGCCCAGTTCGGCATGGTGTTGGTCTCGCGCCGGTAGCGCTTGACACCGTCGCCCAGGTCCAGTTCGACGTCGACCCACTCTTCGTTGCGCGACAGCGGGGTCTCGGGCTGGGTGTCGGCGTCGTCCGGGTCGAAGGTGCGCGGCGAGTAGTCGTCGACCTCCGGCAGCTCCAGCGGCAGCATCGACTCCGGCAGGGCGTGGGCCACGCCGTCCTCGTCGTAGACGATGGGGAAGGGCTCGCCCCAGTAGCGCTGCCGGCTGAACAGCCAGTCGCGCAGCCGGAAGTTGATGGTCGCCTCGCCGATGCCCTTGGCGACCAGCCACTCGGTGATGCGGGCCTTGGCCTCGGTCACGTCCAGGCCGTCCAGGGAGATCTCGTCGTTCGACGAGTTGATCGCCGGCCCCTGACCGGTGAACGCCTCGCCCTCCCAGCCCTCGGGCGGCTGCACGGTACGGATGATGGGCAGACCGAAGGCCTCGGCGAACTCCCAGTCGCGCTCGTCCTGGCCGGGCACGGCCATGATGGCGCCGGTGCCGTAGCCCATCAGGACGTAGTCGGCGACGAACACCGGGATGCGCGCGCCGGTCACCGGGTTCAGGGCGTAGGCGCCGGTGAAGACACCGGTCTTGTCCTTGTGCTCGGTCTGCCGCTCGACGTCGCTCTTCGTCTGCGCCTGCTTGCGGTACTCGGCGACGGCCTCGGCCGGGGTGGCCGCGCCGCCGGTCCAGGCGTCCTTGCCCTGGGCCTCCTGCGGCCACTCGGCCGGCAGGATCGCGTCGATCAGGTCGTGTTCGGGCGCCAGGACCATGTAGGTCGCGCCGAACAGGGTGTCGGGGCGGGTGGTGAAGACCGTGATCCGCGCGCCGTCGCGACCGTCCACGGAGAAGTCGACGCGCGCGCCCTCGCTGCGGCCGATCCAGTTGCGCTGCTGCAGCTTGATGGCCTCGGGCCAGTCCAGCGCGTCCAGGTCGTCCAGCAGCCGGTCTGCGTAGGCGGTGATGCGCATGTTCCACTGGCGCAGATTCGCCTTGAAGACCGGGAAGTTGCCGCGCTCGGAGCGGCCGTCGGCGGTGACTTCCTCGTTGGCCAGGACGGTGCCCAGTCCGGGACACCAGTTGACGGGGGCGTCCGACGCGTACGCCAGGCGGTAGCCGCCCAGCACATCGGCGCGCTCGACGGCGCTCAGCTCACCCCAGGGGCGCCCGGACGGTGTCGCGCGCTGCCCGCTCTCGAACTGCGCCACCAGGTCCGCGATCGGACGGGCCTTCTTCGCCTCCTCGTCGTACCAGGAGTTGAAGATCTGCAGGAAGATCCACTGGGTCCACTTGTAGTAGTCCGGGTCGATCGTCGCGAACGACCGGCGCTTGTCGTGGCCCAGGCCCAGCCGTCGCAGCTGGACCTTCATGTTCTCGATGTTGGCCTCGGTGGAGACGCGCGGATGCGTACCCGTCTGGACGGCGTACTGCTCGGCGGGCAGGCCGAAGGCGTCGAAGCCCAGGGTGTGCAGCACGTTGTGGCCGGTCATCCGCTGGTGGCGGGCGTAGACATCGGTCGCGATGTAGCCCAGCGGGTGACCGACGTGCAGGCCCGCACCGGACGGGTACGGGAACATGTCCATGATGAACTTCTTGGGGCGGGCGACGACGGCCTCGTCCCCGGCCAGATCACCGCTCGGGTTGGGCGCCTCGTACGTACCGTCGAGGTCCCAGAAGTCCTGCCAGCGTGCCTCGATGTCGGCGGCCATGGCCGCCGTGTAGCGGTGCGGTGCAGCCACCTCGGCGGAGGGGGCCCCACCCGCGCCGAAGGCCACGGGGGAGGAATTCGTCTCGCTCATGATCCTTAAAGCTCCATCGATCGTCTCTGCCTGCGAATACCGAAACGAAAAATCCCCTCGCACAGGAGGGGACGCCGCGCCGATTCCGAGCGTGTGATCAACGTTGTGATCACCGGTCGGGACTGATCAGCGCGGCTCGCTAAGCAGAAGGCGTACGGCACGCATGGCGCCAGGGTACCGCAGGGCCCCTCGAGGCCGCATCGAGGATCCGTCCGGCGGGCACTCCGTACGGCGCCCGTGCCACCCGGAAGCGGAGGCGCGGGTCTCTGAAGAGGTGTCTGCCAGGCATCCGAGGGCTTCCGCGCGGATGTCCGGAGTCCGGCAGAACGTCCGACACAAGAGTTGCGGACGTCCTCCGTACGAGTGAGAAGCCCTTCCGGGCATCGAAGTTACTCGGCGTATCGCCCCTATCCGGGGCAACCCCAGAGTCAGTTGTCGGTCAGCCTCACCACTAAACACCGAAACCTGGTACCCATTGGTATGACGCGACTTAGAGTGCGACCCACGGGACCGCTTTCCCGCACCATTCGGAGTCGCCCCCATGAACCCTCGTCGCAAGATCCGTTCGTCGCCCGGAGAACCGGGCATGAGCAGGCAGACACAGGGCGGACTTGTCGTTGCCGCTCTCGTGCTCATACCCCTGCTCGCCATAGCTGGAAGTGATACGTTCCGCGCCGCGCTCGATTTCACCACCGGCGTTCTGTCCCTGGTCTCTCTGACCGCCTCGGTCGCCTGGGGCCTCATCGCCACCGACCGCGTGTTCCTCTCCACACGCCACCGTCTGCTCGCCCAGGCCATCCACCGGACCACCGCCGTCGCCTCGCTCGGCTTCCTGCTGCTGCACGCCACGGTCAAGGTCTCGCTCGGACACGTCGAACTACTGGGCGCCCTGGTCCCGTTCGGCCTCGGCATCACCGGTACGTCCGGCCTCATCGGCTTCGGCTCCCTCGCCGGTCTGCTGATGGTGATCGCCGCCTCGACCGGCGCCGCGCGCAGCGCCCTCGCCGGCAACAGCCGGATCGCCGGCCGCTGGCGGGCACTGCACATGCTGGCCTACCCGGCCTGGTGCTCGGCACTCGTGCACGGCCTCTACGCGGGTCGCCCCGCGGCCGCCTGGGTGATCGTCATGTACTCCCTGTCGCTGGCCGGAGTCGCCGCCGCCGTGTCCCTGCGGCTGTTGCCGCGCCCGGTGAAGCGGCAGCTCGTCGAGCGGATCATGACCCTGACCGGCGCGACCGGTGAGGGCCCCGCGGCTGCGGAGCAGGGCCTGCGCGACCCGTCGACGGCGCCCCTCCCCGGCGCCTCGGGCATTCCCGCACAGCCGCGGTACGAGCGCGAGTTCCAGCGCGCCACCGCCGAACGCGACGATGCGCCGGGCCGCCCGCTCGGACAGCCCATGGGATCGGCTCTCGGCTCACCCATGGGGCAGCCGCTGGGCTCGTCACGCGGCGAGCAGCGCAGGCTCGCCGCCCCGTCCCCACCGTTGTACGAGGCGACGCAGCAGCTCTACGAAGCCGCACCGGCCCCCTCCTCCGAGCCGGCCGCGGCCGCGGGGTCCTTCCCCGGAGCCGGCCCGGTGCCCGGCGGGCCGCTGTCCGGCGACGGCCCCGGAACGGGGATCTCCGCCGCCTACCGCGCCGTCTCCCTGGCCGGTGACGCCTCCGCGCGTACCGCCGCAGGGAGCCCGGCGTCCCCGGGAGCGCCCTCGGGCGACGTCCCGTTCGCCGAGCGCATTCCCATGACCGAGGAGCTGCCCGTGGTGGACGATTCCGCGCCCCGCTCCGGTCTCTGGCCGGCCCCCTCCCCGCCGCCGCCCGCGCAGGCGTTCCCCCAGCCGCCGACGTCCTCCCCGTACGACACCGGCGCCACCTCCCCGTACAACGACCCGTACGCGACGGCGACGGGCTCGCCGTACGGCACCGCCGGATCCGCGTACGACCCCGGATCCCCGTACGGCACCGCCGGCACCACAGGCGGCTACGACGGCACGACGCCCGCCGACCCCCTCAGGGGCCCGCTGGACGAGACACAGCCGTCGCCCGGCCCGCTCTATCAGCCCCCGGCCGGGGAACCCTGGAACACACCCGCAGGAGACCGACCGTGAACGCCCCCCTCCCCGATGTCCCCGAAGTCCGCGTCGTCGGCCTCCCCCAGCTGACCCAGGGGTTCGATCTGGTCGAGCGGCTCGACCTCTCCATGCACCTGAAGGTGCACGGCCCGCTCGAACCCATGAGCGGGGAGCGGCTGGCGCAGCTCGCCGAGAACATAACCCTGCGCGGCCGTGGCGGCGCGGGCTTCCCGTTCGCCCAGAAACTGCGGGCCGTGGCCAAGTCGGCCATCCGGCGGGGTGTGCGTCCCGTCGTGGTGATCAACGGCAGCGAGGGCGAGCCGGCGTGCCGCAAGGACACCGTGCTGCTCAACCGTGCACCGCACCTCATCCTGGACGGCGCGCTGCTGGCCGCCGAGGCCCTGGGCGCACGCACCCTGATCGTCGCGGTGACCCGCAACTCCACCGAGATCTCGATGCGTGCCGCCCTCGCCGAGCGGGGGCTGTCGGACCGGCGTGGACAGCAGCTGCGTGCGCGGGTGCAGCGCAATCCCGAGCGCATGGTCTCCGGTGAGGCGTCGGCGGTCATCCGGGCGATCGGTGGCGGACCCGCGCTGCCGCCCGGGCGCCGTGAGCGCGCGTCGGACACGGGTGTCGGCGGCGCGCCGACGCTCCTGTCGAACGCGGAGACGTTCGCCCAGATCGCCATCGCCGCCCGGATCGGCGCCCGCAGGTACGGCCACACGGGCCTGGAGAACGAGCCGGGCACCGTCATGCTGACGGTCTCCGGGGCGGTCGCACGCCCCATGGTGATCGAGGTGCCGACCGGTGTGCCCATGCGGTACGTGCTGCAGCTGGCGGGAGCGCCGCCGGTCCCCCAGGGCGTGCTCACCGGCGGATACCACGGCAACTGGATCGACGCGGCGGCCACGCACGACGCGGTGATCTCGAGGGAGTCGCTCGCCAATGTGGGCGGCTCGCTCGGCGCGGGCGCGATCCTGCCGATCGGTCCCGAGACCTGTCCGCTCGGCGAGGCGCAGCGCGTGGCGAACTGGCTCGCGGCCGAGACGGCCGGCCAGTGCGGCCCTTGCAAGCTGGGCCTGCCCGCGGCCGCCGGCGGGCTGTCGGACGTGATCAACGGCGGCGGACCGGCCGCCCTGGAGGCGCTGCGCGAGGTGACGCAGGCGGTCAAGGGCCGGGGCGCGTGCAAGCACCCCGACGGCTCCGCGCGCTTCTTCGCCTCGACCCTGTCGGCGTTCACCGACGACCTCGCCGCGCACGTCCTGCACGGCGGCTGTGGTCGCGAGACGGTCGGTGTGCTGCCGCTGCCCGGTCCCGGCTACCAGGAGGCGGAGGAGTCCATCCCGAGCGGTGAGAAGCTCGCCGTGGACTGGACGCTCTGCCAGGGGCACGGCATCTGCGCGGAGATCGTGCCGGAGCTGATCCGTATGGGCGCCGACGGATACCCGTCGGTGGCGGAGGCTTCGGTTCCGATGCATCTGCGCGGGCGGGCACAGCGTGCTGTACGCCGCTGCCCGGCCCTCGCGCTCCGTATCGAGCAGGCGCCCGCCGAGCGCCGGCCGGCGCTGCCTCCGGGCGGCGACCGCAAGGCCCTTGGCAGCGGCCGGGGTTGACGGGAGACACGGAAGAGGGCCATCCGGATCGGATGGCCCTCTTCTTGTGCTCTGACGAGCTGCTGTGGAGCTAAGGAGAATTGAACTCCTGACCTCTTGCATGCCATGCAAGCGCTCTACCAACTGAGCTATAGCCCCGTGCTGTCCGCCGCTTCCTGCTTCTCTGGGTTTCCCCCGCGGCGACAGAGAGAACATTACACGGTCCCCCCGGGGGTTCACCAAATCGTTTCCGGTCCGCACCGATATGACCGGTAACACACCTGTTCGTGATCGCGGGCGTGATGACGGTTCAGCCCGCCCGAACTCACACTGGACGTCGGGGTGATGGCGCTGTCGTCGCCGTGCGGGCCCGTCCTGGGCGTCAGGCCGTCGCGAAGGAGTAGAAGCGCTTGAGCGTGCAGTGCTCGTCGAGCAGCCGTCCGTAGATCGGCTCCCCCTCGAGTTCCCGGTAGGTCTCGATGGGGTCGCCTTTTATGATCAGCGCCCGTGCGCACTCCTCGCACCAGTACTGGTACTCGGGGTTGACCGGGTCCATGTCACGGACGATGGGTGTGCCGCCGCCGCACCAGTCGCACTTCCTCCTGTGTGCACCCATCATTCAGCTCCAGCTGTGGCCGCAGGCCGTGCACACGTACGAGATACCTCCGTTGTCGCCGAGCACTTGGGCAACATGGGACGAACCACAAGAGGGGCAGCTGAGGCGGGCAGAAACCTCGGCAGCGACGAGCAGGTCATCATCCTCCTCGATGCTGCCTCCGGGCATCGCCGCTTCCTCCCGTTCAGGCCGTCATCCCCCTCCAGCCGTCCCGATTCTGCCATGGCAAAGCAAGGTGGTCATCGACGTCGGCGAACGAGACCGGACATCGCTCCCGGGATCGCCACGACCGCCGGCGCGAGGGCGCTCACCCACCGCGTGCGGGACGGCGCCGGCGCCCGGGCGCGGTGCTCAGGAGGCCCGCCCTGACGCCCATGACCAGGGGAATCGGCGAAAAAGCAGAATCCCGCTCCCCTGAAGGGAACGGGATCCGGATGATGATGCTGTGGAGCTAAGGAGAATTGAACTCCTGACCTCTTGCATGCCATGCAAGCGCTCTACCAACTGAGCTATAGCCCCTTGTGTTCTTCGCGCTCCGCGCTGCGAACAAGAAGAACCTTAGCCTGTGACCAGCCGGAAAGTGAAATCCGGCCGGTCCCGGGCGGCAGGGCCCTCAGTCGTCGTCGCCGAGGACCGGCTCGGGGAGCGTGCCCGCGTTGTGCTCCAGCAGACGCCAGCCCCGGGCGCCCTCGCCGAGGACGGACCAGCAGCAGTTGGACAGGCCGCCCAGACCCTCCCAGTGGTGGGCCTCCAGACCGAGCAGCCGGCCGATGGTGGTGCGGATCGTGCCGCCGTGGCTGACCACGACGAGCGTGCCGCCGTCGGGCAGGTCGTCGGCATGGCGGACGACGACCGGAGCGGCCCGGTCGGCGACCTCGGTCTCCAGCTCGCCGCCGCCGCGGCGCACGGGCTCGCCGCGCTTCCAGGCCGCGTACTGCTCGCCGTAGAGCCCGACGATCTCCTCGTGGGTGAGGCCCTGCCAGGCACCCGCGTAGGTCTCGCGCAGCGCGGCGTCGTAGGTGATCTCGTGACCGGTGATCGCGGCGAGCTGGCCGGCGGTGGCCGCCGCCCGCTTCAGGTCGGAGGCGATGATCGCGTCCGGCTTCAGCGAGGCGAGCAGCCGGGCGGACCGGCGGGCCTGACCGACGCCGGTCTCGGTGAGGTCGATGTCCGTGGAGCCCTGGAAACGCCGCTCCAGATTCCAGGCCGTCTGGCCGTGGCGCCACAGGACGATGCGGCGTCCCCTGCCCTTGCCGGCGTCGCTGCCGCTCAGCTCAGCTCACCGTCCGTCCCACTGCCGTCGCCGACGAGCTTGGCGTGCTCCTCGGCCTTGCCACGGGTCTTCTGCGCGTCCTCGGGCAGCGGCAGCTCGGGGCAGTCCTTCCACAGCCGCTCCAGGGCGTAGAAGACGCGCTCCTCGTTGTGCTGCACGTGCACGACGATGTCGACGTAGTCGAGCAGGATCCACCGTGCGTCGCGGTCGCCCTCCCGGCGTACGGGCTTGGCGCCGAGGTCCTTCAGCAGCTTCTCCTCGATCTCGTCGACGATCGACTTGACCTGGCGGTCGCTGGGGGCGGAGGCGAGCAGAAAGGCGTCGGTGATCGACAGCACGTCGCTGACGTCGTACGCGATGATGTCGTGCGCGAGCTTGTCCGCGGCCGCCTGTGCGGCGACGTTGATGAGCTCGATGGAACGGTCCGTAGCGGTCACAAGCAGGCTTTCGTCGGCGGTCGGGACCCTTCAAGGGTCTCACGGACCGCCGACAACCCCTGCAGGGATTACCCCCGCCCCGGTGCCGGGGCGGGGGAACGCCGGTGCCGGATCAGCGGGCCTCGTAGTCCTGGCCGAGGACGACCAGGACGTCGGCGTTGGCGGCCGCCTTGCCCTTCTCGACCGCGCTCTCCTTCAGCCCCAGGGTCTTGGCGACCTCCACGGCGTTCTGCTTCTGGGCCGCGTCACCGTAGATGACCTGCGAGGACGACTCCGTGTCCGCCTTGCCCGCGTCGACGAACGCGTAGCCGCCGTTCACCAGCACGATCCTGCTGTCCTCGGTGGCGTCGCCGTCGCCGCTGGCGTTGCGCACACCGACGCGCACCGCCGCGCCCTGCTCGGGAGCGCTGATCTTGCCGCCCAGGATGTCCTTGACGACGCTGTCGCTCGCCTCCTGGCTGAGCCTGCCGTCCTGCTGGACGGGCAGCAGCGCGGTCTTGTAGTCGCCCCCCTTGGCGTGCTCGGCGAGCTTCGCCAGCGAGGCGCCCAGGTCCTTCTCGGGCAGTGACGGGTCGAGGATCTGGGCCAGCGTCTCGACGGTCACCGTGGCGGCCTTCGCCTCGCTCGGCACCTTGCGCAGCACGCCGTACATCACCTGTCCGAAGCGCTGCAGCTGCTGGGCCTCGGCCTCGCCGGGGGCGCGGTAGGTGGCGTAGGCGACGGCCATGCGGCCGTTGAGCGTCTGGTTCTCGCCCTTCTTCACCAGCGGCGCCTCGCCCTTCTTCGCGCCGGGCACATCGGTGTCGGTGGTGATGTCGATGCCGCCGACCAGCTCGACGAGGTTCTCCAGGTACGGAGTGTCCAGCCGCCAAGTGCCGGTGATCCGGGTGCCGAGCAGGGCGCTGATCGACTCGCGGGTGCCCGTGGTGCCGTCCTCGTCGACGGACTTGCCGAGCGTGGTGGCGGTGCCCTCGTCGTTGGCCACGGAGAGGGAGTTGGGCAGCAGGACGGTGGTGCCCTGCTTGGTGGTCGAGTTGTCGACGAGCAGGGCGGTCGACGTGCCCTTCTGCTTGGTGTTGTGCAGATGCAGCACGATCACGTCCCGCTTCTGCGGGCCCGTAGCGGTGTTCTGCGCCCCGCCGGATTCGGAGGTTCCGGGCAGCTTGCCGGTGTACCAGAGGTAGCCCACGCCACCGGCGAGGGCCAGGGCGAGGACGACGACGAACGCGACGACACGGTTGCGGCCTCGGCGCTTGGCCTCCTCGCGCCGCTCGGAGCGGCTCTCGGTGAACTTCAGCCAGTCGATGACGTCCTCGGAGTCCTCGTCCGGCTCCTCGACGAACGAGAACTGCTCGGTGCCGTAGTCGCGGTCGCCGCCACCTGCGCCGGGGCCCCGGTCGGGCCCCTCGGGGGCGGGCCGGCGCTGCCCGGGCACGGCGGTGCCCCGCTCGGGTGCGGGTGGCGCGGGGCGCTGCTGCGCCCTGGGCTGAGGCTGGGCCGGGGCCGCCGGCGGCTGGGGCGGGACGCTCCACTGCTGCGTGGTGTCGACGGCGGCCTGCTGGCCGGTGTCGTAGCCGTAGCCGTCGTAGCCGTAGCCGCCGCCCTGCGGGTGGGGCTGCCTGCCGTAGGGGTCGTACCCCTGCGGCTGCTGCTGGGGCTGTTGCTGCGGCCGCTGCTGAGGCTGTTGCTGCGGTTGGGCATACGGGTCGTAGCCGTATCCCTGCTGCTGCTGTTGCTGCTGCTGTTGCTGTTGCTGTTGCTGGGACTGTTGCGCGTACGGGTCGTAACCGTGTGACTGCTGAGTGTGCTGGGGCTGCTGGTAGACCGGCTGCCCGTACTCGTCGTAGCCGATGATCTGTGGCTGCTGCGGGTAGTACGGGTCGTACGGGTTCTGCTGGTCGTTCACCGGTGCCCCTCTCCGTGGCTCACTCGCCGCGGTACAACTGGCGCTTGTCGATGTAGCGCACCACACCGTCCGGCACCAAATACCAGACCGGGTCGCCCTGCGCGACCCTCGCCCGGCAGTCGGTGGACGAGATCGCCAGCGCCGGCACCTCCACGAGGGAGACACCGCCCTTGGGGAGCCCGTCGTCGGTCAGGTCGTGGCCCGGCCGGGTGACGCCGACGAAGTGCGAGAGCGAGAACAGCTCTTCGGCGTCACGCCAGGTGAGGATCTGGGCGAGCGCGTCGGCCCCGGTGATGAAGAAGAGGTCCGCGTCGGTGTTGAGCGCCCGCAGGTCCCGCAGGGTGTCGATCGTGTACGTCGGGCCGCCGCGGTCGATGTCGATGCGGCTCACCGAGAACTGCGGGTTGGACGCCGTGGCGATGACCGTCATCAGATAGCGGTCCTCCGCCGGTGTGACCACCTTGTGGCTCTTCTGCCACGGCTGCCCGGTCGGCACGAACACCACCTCGTCGAGGTGGAACAGGGCGGCCACCTCGCTGGCGGCCACCAGGTGTCCATGGTGGATCGGGTCGAACGTCCCGCCCATGACGCCGAGTCGGCGCTTGCCGCGGCCGGTAGGCACTTCCTGCTGTCCCATGCGTGCAGAGCCTACTGGTACGGGGGTTCGATCCTGCCTCAGCGGTCGCGGTTGAAGCGGGTGGTGATCCACAGCAGCAGGAGCAGCGCGCCCAGCGCGCCGAAACCGGTGAGGTAGGGGCTGAGGCTTTCGTGGTTGCCACCGTGCTCGGCGCCCTCGGCGAGAGTGACCAGGCTGGCGGCGGTGCTGGCGAGACTCATCTTCTGCAGGACCTCGATCGGGAGTCGGAGCGGAGACTTCGGGCACATCGTATGCGGGTGCTCCGGGCACGCTCACGCCGACTCAGTCGTTGTCGGTTTCGTCGCCGCGGATTTCACGGCGGTCGCACGGTGCGCCGGGTCGGCCGACCCGGTGGTGTCCACGGGACCGCGGAGTTATCCACAGGCTCCCCGGCCTCGCAACCACAGCGCCTAGTCTGGGGTCTGTCAGGGGGACGGGTCACGACTCGCAAGGACACGCAGGACTCGTGGAGAACCAGGACTCGTGGAGAACAGGGGGCACCCGATGACCGACAGCAGTTCCGAGAATGTGCCGAGCAGGCAGCGCAAGCGTTTCCCCGCCATCTCCTCGCGGGCGTACGAGCATCCCGCGGACCGCTCGGCGCTGGTCGCGCTGCGCAAGCTGACCGGGTTCGACACCGTGTTCAAGGCGCTGAGCGGGCTGCTGCCGGAGCGCAGTCTGCGGCTGCTCTTCCTCTCCGACTCCGTGCGGGTGAGCGATGCCCAGTTCACGCATCTGCACACGATGCTCCGCGACGCCTGTTACATCCTGGACCTGGAGAAGGTCCCGCCGATGTACGTCACGCAGGACCCGAAGCCCAATGCCATGTGCATCGGCCTGGACGAGCCGATCATCGTGGTCACGACGGGCCTCGTGGAGCTCCTCGACGAGGAGGAGATGCGGGCGGTCGTAGGACATGAGGTGGGCCATGCCCTCTCCGGCCACTCCGTGTACCGCACGATCCTGCTCTTCCTCACCAATCTCGCGATGAAGGTCGCCTGGATCCCGCTCGGCAGTGTCGCGATCATGGCGATCGTGACGGCGCTGCGCGAGTGGTTCCGCAAGTCGGAGCTGTCCGCGGACCGGGCGGGGCTGCTGGTGGGGCAGGATCTGCAGGCGTCGATGCGTGGCCTGATGAAGATCGCCGGCGGCAATCACCTGCACGAGATGAATGTGGACGCCTTCCTGGAGCAGGCAGAGGAGTACGAGGCGGGAGGCGATCTGCGGGACTCCGTGCTGAAGATCCTCAATGTGCTGCCGCGTACGCACCCCTTCACCACGGTGCGCGCCGCCGAGCTGAAGAAGTGGGCCGAGAGCCGCGACTTCCAGCGGATCATGGACGGCCACTACCCGCGCCGCACGGAGGACAAGGACACGTCGGTCACGGACTCCTTCCGTGAGTCCGCCTCGCACTACGCGGACACGGTGCGTACCAGCAAGGATCCGCTGATGAAGCTCGTCGGTGACATAGCCGGCGGCGCGGGCGACCTGGGCGGCCGGCTTCGCGACAAGTTCACGGGCAGCGCGGCCGGCAGCGGCGGCGCCAAGGGCGGTAGCAACGGCAACGGCAGCGGGCCGGCGGACGGTGGCTCGGGCGCCGCGGGTCAGGGCGAGGGCTGAGACCCGGGCGCGAGGGCTCCGCAGACCGCGGCGGCGGCCCGGCCCGTCTCGTAGGGGTCGGTGCCCGTCGGGCCCTCCGGGGTCGCCCGTCGGCCCGCCGTCAGGGGCTGTAGCGCCGAGGCGGCATCGGCCGAGCACGCCATCGGACCGGCCTGCAGATAGCTGTGGAGCAGTTCGGTGCGGTGGGTGCGCAGGTCGTCGCGGTCGAAGCGGAAGTGCAGCTCACGCCGGACGGTGAACAGGGACGCCGCCGGTTCCCCGGCCCGCTCGCCCGTGGCTGCGACCGCCCCGGGGCCCGGGTCGGCGGGGCGGACCGCATAGACGAAGGTGTGGTCCGAGGTCACTTCGAGGGCGTTGGGTCCGACGTCGGTGACCCGGAGCGTTCCCCGGACCCGTACGTCGGGATCGGCCAGGGCGACCTTGGCCGGGTCGAAGCGGACCAGCCAGCCCGTCGCCGCATGCCGTCCGTCGCCCGCGGAGGCGGCCAGGGACCGGTCGAACTGGTCGAACTGGTCCGGGTCGAGCAGGACCCGCACGGGCCGGACGACGCCGCCGTTGAGCACTTCGGGGTCGAGGGAGGACTCGACGAGGTAGTCCTTGGCAATGGTCAGCGCGGTCATGACCTGGCTGTCCGAGAAATTCCTGGTGCGCCGGGCGCCCGGGAGGGTGATGCCGGCGGCGCCGGTGCGGAACTGGGCGGCGGGGCTGTGGGCGTAGAGCTCGGCCGGGTCCCCGCCGGGCACGGCGTCCTTGGGGGCGAGCGGTACGACGGTGCTGCGCAGTGGCTGGGCCGGCTGCGAGGCCGGTGGCCGGTAGGGATGGCGGACGCCCATGTAGATGGCGGTGCCGAAGGCCAGGGCGATCAGCAGGACCAGCCACAGGACGTACCTGGAGCCGGGGCGGGCACTCCACCCGGGCCGGCTGCGGACGGCCCTGGCGTGGTCGCCCATCCGTTCCTGTGCGGAGTACTCCTGAAGGCGGGCAGCGCGGACGAACGATTCGTCGAAGACGACGGACCGGTACTCGTCCTCACCTCCGCCGGGGAGCCCCTCGGGTGTCCCCTCAGGTGGGTCTCCACGCCCTGCCATACCTTCAGAGTAGGTCTGGGGAACCAGACGTAAACGCGCGGCTGCGCGACAAGTTCTGACAAGCTCTCACGCACTCCGTCAGGGAGTGCGGGGAACCGCGGAGACGGGGGGTGCGGAGTACTCGGCGGAGGCCGAGGGGCCGGTCACGCGGTCCGGTACGGAGCCCTTGGACGGGGCGTCGACGCCGGTCGTGGCGGGTGTGGGGACACGGTCCTGGCGGTTCGCCGCGGCTCCCCGGTAGACGGCGGTGAAGGCCAGGGCGACCATGCCGATGCCCATCACCAGGGCGAGGACCCAGGCGACCGGGCGGTGCCAGCGGGCCGCGCCCCGGTAGGGGCGCAGGGAGCCGCCGTGCGGTCCGTAGGGGTCCTGGTCGCGGCCGAGGCCGTCGGGGTCGTCGCCGTAGCCGTGCTCTCTGCCGTACTCGCCGGCGGGGCCGTAGCCGTCGTCGTAGAGCTCGTCGTCGGCGGGGCCACCACCTGCCCGGGCGCGGGCGGCCTCGGCCTCGGCACGGGCCTGAGCGGCGGCGAGGAGGCGCTCGACGGCGCTGGGCTCATGGACCGCCGCGGCCCGTACGAAGTCCTCGTCGAACACCACGGGGGCGAAGTCCTCGTCCGCGCCTCCGCGGTCGTCGTCGGGCTCCCAGCCGTCCGGGAACGGCCTGCCCCCCACGTCGTCCGGCACGCCTTCAGGGTAGACCTGGGAGGGGGTTTTCGGCAGGGAGTGCGGGCAACTGCCCGCACTCGCCCGTCACCGGGTGTGACCGTCTCCGGTCACGATGTACTTGGTGGAGGTCAGCTCCGGCAGACCCATCGGGCCTCGGGCGTGCAGCTTCTGGGTGGAGATGCCGATCTCGGCGCCGAAGCCGAACTGGCTGCCGTCGGTGAAACGGGTCGAGGCGTTCACCGCGACCGTCGTGGAGTCGACCAGCTGGGTGAAGCGGCGGGCCGCGGCCTGGGAGGTGGTGACGATGGCCTCGGTGTGCCCGGAGGACCAGAGACGGATGTGCTCGACGGCCGTGTCGAGGGAGTCCACGACGGCGGCGGCGATGTCGTAGGAGAGGTACTCGGTCTCCCAGTCCTCGGCCGTGGCGGGCACGACGGTGGCCTTGGAGCCCTCGGCGAGGGCCAGGGTGCGCTCGTCGGCGTGGACGGTGACGCCGGCCTCGGCCAGGGCGTCCAGGGCGCGCGGCAGGAAGGCGGCCGCGATGTCCTGGTGGACGAGGAGGGTCTCCGCGGCGTTGCAGACGCTGGGCCGCTGGGCCTTGGAGTTGATCAGGATGTCGACGGCCATGTCGAGGTCGGTCTGGGCGTCGACGTAGACGTGGCAGTTGCCGGTGCCTGTCTCGATGACCGGGACGGTGGACTCCTCGACGACGGTGCGGATCAGTGAGGCACCGCCGCGCGGGATGAGGACGTCGACGAGGCCGCGGGCGCGCATCAACTCGCGGACGGAGTCGCGGCTCTCGCCCGGGACGAGCTGCACGGCGTCGGCGGGGAGCCCGGCGCCGCCCACGGCGTCGCGCAGGACCCTGACCAGGGCCGTGTTGGAGGAGTAGGCGGAGGAGGAGCCACGGAGCAGGACGGCGTTGCCGGACTTCAGACAGAGCGCGGCGGCGTCCACGGTGACGTTCGGGCGGGCCTCGTAGATGATCCCGACCACGCCGAGGGGGACGCGGACCTGGCGCAGGTCGATCCCGTTGGGGAGGGTCGAGCCGCGGACGACCTCGCCGACGGGGTCGGGCAGTGCCGCGACGTCCCGGACGTCGGCGGCGATGGCCCGGACCCGCTCCGGGGTCAGCGTGAGCCGGTCGATGATCGACTCGCTGGTGCCCGCCTCACGGGCGCGGGCGATGTCCTCGGCGTTGGCCGCGACGATCTCGCTCGTACGGACCTCGAGGGCGTCGGCGATCGCCAGCAGGGCGTCGTCCTTCACCGAGCGCGGAAGTGGCGCGATGTCGGCGGCGGCCGCGCGGGACCGGTAGGCGGCCTGGGTGACCGGGGTCAGGTTGTCGTACGGCGAGAGCGAGGTCATGCCCGCAGGGTAATGCGCCCTCTGCGGGCATCCCTCACGTATTCCGCACTACGAGACGCCATGGACCGGGCCCTGGTACGTGTCCGGGCCGGGCTTCGTCAGAAAGGGTGAACGCCGACCGGGGCCGCGGGGGGCGGACCGTACCCCTCGGCGATGCGCTGGTGATAGGTCTCGCGGTCGATGACCTCCAGGCCGACGATCTTCCACGGTGGCAGTCTGGCGCTGGAGCGGTGCTCGCCCCACAGGCGCAGCGCGACGGCCGCCGCGTCGTGGAGGTCCCGGGCCTCTTCCCAGTAGCGGATCTCGGCGTGATCGTTGGCGTACCGGCTGGTCAGCAGGAAGGGGTGGTCGTGGGCGAGCTGCTCCAGTCCGCGTCTGACCTCCTTCAGCGGGGCTTCCGCGCCCGAGACGCACAGCGTGACGTGCCACAGCTTGGACATCACGCGCTCGCTGCCGTGCGGCTCGGGGTCCCGTCCGGGCTCACGATCCGTGCCGCCGAGGTCGTCGGTGCCGGCGTCGGCGTCGACGAGGTCGTCCAGTGCGCCGATACCGTCGGGATCCTGGAAGTCGGCCCCTGCTTCCACACTGCTCAGGGAACGCTGCTCCCCAACGGCCCTGCGGGCGTGGGTGGTTCCCCGTGTCCCACGGGGCGCAGCCCCGGGGCGCGCTCGTCTCACCGGCGGCCTCCTGTTGATGCGTTGTGGTGCCGAACTCCGCCTACCCCCCTGACAAAGTTGACCAGTCCGCGAGGGGGCGTGGGGCGGTTTTGGTAAAGGTCCTTGCCGGGGAGCCGGACTTTCAGCCGTTTCAGGGGCGGCGTCAGGTGTGGAGTACGACGAGATCGTCTCTGTGTACGACCTCTCGTTCGTACGCGGGACCGAGTTCCTTGGCGAGGTCGCGGGTGGATCGGCCGAGGAGGAGCGGGATCTCCTTGGAGTCGAAGTTGACGAGCCCCCGGGCGACGGCGCGGCCTTCGCCGTCGCGCAGCTCCACCGGGTCGCCGGCGCTGAACTCGCCGTCCACCGCCGCGATTCCGGCCGGCAGCAGCGACTTCTTGCCCTGCACGACGGCTCGTACGGCTCCGTCGTCGAGGGTGAGTGAGCCCTGCGGGGTGGAGGCGTGGGCGAGCCAGAGCAGCCGGTCGGCGGAGCGCCGGCCGGTCCTGCGGAAGTAGGTGCCGGTGTCGCGTCCGGCGAGGGCGTCGGCCGCCCTGCTGGCGGAGGTGAGGACCACGGGGACGCCGGCCGCGGCGGCGATACGCGCCGCCTCGACCTTGGTGACCATGCCGCCCGTGCCGACGCCCGCCTTCCCCGCCGAGCCGATCTCCACGCCCGCCAGGTCCTCGGGCCCGTGGACCTCCGCGATCCGCGAGGTGCCGGGCCTGCTCGGGTCGCCGTCGTAGAGACCGTCCACATCGGACAGGAGGACCAGCAGATCGGCCCGTACGAGGTGGGCGACGAGGGCGGCGAGCCGGTCGTTGTCGCCGAAGCGGATCTCGTCCGTGGCGACCGTGTCGTTCTCGTTGACGATCGGGACGGCTCCCATGGCGAGCAGCTGGTCCAGGGTGCGGTAGGCGTTGCGGTAGTGGGCGCGGCGGCTGGTGTCGTCGCTGGTGAGGAGCACCTGTCCGACGCGGACGCCGTAGCGGGCGAAGGAGGCGGTGTAGCGGGCGACGAGCAGGCCCTGGCCGACGCTGGCGGCGGCCTGCTGGCGGGCCAGGTCCTTGGGGCGCCGGGCCAGACCGAGCGGTGCGAGTCCGGCGGCGATGGCGCCGCTGGAGACCAGCACGACCTCCTTCTCGCCGCCGCTGCGGACCTTGGCGAGTACGTCGACGAGAGCGTCCACCCGGTCGGCGTCGAGGCCCCCGGCGGCCGTGGTGAGCGAGGACGAGCCGACCTTGACGACGATCCTGCGTGCTTCCGTTACGTACTGCCTTGCCACTGTCACGTGGCGAATCTATGCCAGCGGTGACGATCGGCGCGCGTCCATTTCACTCGCTGGACAGGCGCTTGGACAGTGCCGACGCCCCCTGCACGACGGCCCGTAAGTCCGCCCTTCTCGGGGCGTCTTACGGGCCGTTCCGGCAGTGGCCGCCGCCGGTGGTGGCAGGCGGCCGGAGCTCAGCGGGCGGCGGTGGCCGTGGCTTCCGCGCCGTCGGCTTCCTTGGCGCCGTTGCCCTCCGTGTCGCCGCCGGCGCCGCCGGCGTCCGACTCGCGGTCGAGCTCGCCGATGGCCTGCTCTCCGATGCGCTGTTCCACGCCGGCGTTGCGGACCTCCGCCTCGGCCGCGAGCGCGCGCACCGCCGTGTCGAACTGCTCGATGGACGTGGGCTCGTCGGGCCCGAGCAGATACTTCTTCAGCTCGGCGCGGGCGTCCGCGAGGGTGTCGGCCACCGGGTCGGCCACGGCGGCCAGGAGCCGGTCGAGCTCCTCGGCGCTGTTGGAGAGGATCACCGCGGCACGTACGGCCGTGTTCTGCCGCTTGAACTCGTCCACGCCGAGCTCCGCCGAGTCGGTCACCGCGTACGGCTTGCCGCTGGCGATGAAGTCCGAGACGACGCTGGAGATGTCGGAGACCATGGCGTCGGACTCGTTGAAGCAGTCGTAGAGCTTCGGCTCGGAGCCGGTGACGACCCTGTGCTCCCACCAGCCGGACGAGCGCCAGTAGGCGTCGCTCCACTCGGCCCGGAGCCGCTTGATCTCGGCGAGCCGCACGGGGTCGGCGAGGGAGACCCTCGACTCCTCCGCCTCGTCGCCGCCGGCGCGGCCGGGCTTGGTGAGCTCGGCGAGCCGGGCCTCGGCGCGGGTCAGCTCGGCGCGGGCCGCTGCCTGGTCCGACTGCGCGGCGGCGGCCTGCTCGGCCCAGCGGGGGTCGTCGGCCCGCTCGGCGGCGGCCTGCTGCACCATCGCCGTGATCCGCTCGTGCACGGCGAGGGCCTTCTTGTTGCGGATGCCGGTGAAGGGGTGTGGCTTGTAGATCACGCGCACCGGACGCTCGGCCTCCAGCAGCCGCCGGACGATGTTCTCACCGGCGAGCAGCAGGGAGGTGTTGCCGGGGTTGTTGTCCCAGCCCTCCCAGGTGGGGGCGTACAGGACGGTCGGGACGGGGTTCTTCGGCGTCCCGGTCCAGGTCTTGATGGGGGCCAGCTGGGGGCGGCCCACCTCGACGATGTCGTCGTCGCGGACGCCGACGTCGGCGAGGGCGTACCGGTCGCGGCCGGCCCGTCCCGCGGTCCACACCTCGTCGTACACCTTGGAGAACGGGTTGACGCTGGCGAGCTTGTCGCTGTCGCCGTGGCCGATGAAGACGTGCTTCATGGTCGGGACACGCAGCATGTGGATGTTCTTGCCGACGTTGGCCGGGTAGAGCGTGACACGGACCGAGTCGAGCTTCATCGCCATCAGGTGCTGGCCGCCGGGGATGCAGAGCACGGGCACGGAGGTCTCGTTGAGCTTCGCGACCAGACCGCGTTCACGCATGATGATGACCGGCCGGCCCTCGATCTGCTCCATCGTCTCCAGCCACATGTTGACCTGGTACGCGGAGTCCTCGGACCCGGAGAAGTACAGGGCGACGGTCGGCTGGTACTCGCCGAGCCACTTCTGCACCGCCTTCAGCACGGCGGGCGCGGACGGCACACGGCGCCTGCGGCGCAGGTACGGCACGAGGGCGACGGTGTAGAGCAGGCCGAGACCGATGGTGACGGCGGCGCCGACGTAGCCGATGATGTCGCGGCCGGAGGCGGCAGCGATGATCACGCCCGCCATCGCGGGGAGGTCGAGGTGCAGCATCTTCTCGCCGGAGCGGCGCAGCAGGGCGCGCGGCGGGGCGTCCGGGATGCGTACGGCGTTGAGGTCGACGTTACGGGTGACGACCGGCATGACCCGGCGCAGCCGGATCAGGGTGGTCAGTGCGCCGTGCGGCGCCTGGAGACCGTAGAAGAGCAGGAAGCAGGCGACCGCGGCGTAGAACAGTGGCTGATCGGCGAGGTTCTCGCGGGCGAGCAGCAGGATCAGCAGCAGCTGGCGGAGCAGGAAGCGGATCGGCAGACCGGCCCGGACCTTGTTGAGGCGGTTGACCAGGTAGCTGCCGCGCTGGTGCAGATACCAGTCCGCGGCATAGGTCACGGCCGCGGCTGCCGCGAACATCCAGATGTTCGGGATCAGCGCGGCGATCATGACGCAGGGGTAGCCCAGTCCCATCAGGACTGCGGCGGCCAGCTCTGACCGGCTGCCCACACGTGCCAGGCGAATGGCGGTCGAAATCACGTAGAACCTGCTCCAAAGGTGCCGGTTGATTCACGTTTAAGGAAATTGTGAAGGCGGGGCCTTACGCACTCGGGCCTCTGTATCGCGGAAGCGATCTCAGAGGCCCGAGTAAGATCATTCACTCATTGATGGAGAAGTATTACACATCTTCCTGGCGGTCCAGGACGGACGCCAGAGCCTGCTCGAATCCGGAGGCCTCGCTGGCCTCGCGGGTCGGGTCCTGCTGCCGTACGTCGATGACATGGCCGGTCAGCTCGGAAAGCAGCACGTCCAGCGAGGTCCGGGCCACGGCCTCGGAGGACAGCAGCGAACCGGACGGCTCCTGGCCGAACGCCTTGGTGCGCATCGGCGTGGCCGTGCGCTCCGGATTGACGCAATTCACACGGATTCCGTCGGCCGCCCATTCGTCGGAGAGGGCCTGGGTGAGATTCACCATGGCCGCCTTGGTGGACGAGTAAAGGCTGTATTCGGCGCGGCCGCGGGTGTAGCTGGAGGAGGTGTAGAGCAGCAGTTGACCCTTCGTCTCGGCCAAATACTTGTATGAAGCACGAGCAATCTGGACGGGCGCCAGATAATTGACGTTCAGCGCTTCCTGAATGGTCGCGTTGTCGGTCTCCGCGAGCTTGCCGATACGCAGGACGCCCGCGGTGTTGATGACGTAGTCGACGCGGCCGCTCTCGGCGTAGGCCTTGGACAGCGCGTCGTCCACGTGCTCCGGGTTCTCCACATGGGTGCCGGTGGTGGAGCGGCCCAGGGCGTAGACCTTCGCGCCGTACCGCTCGGCGAGGGCGGCGATGTCCGCGCCGATGCCGTACGAGCCGCCGAAGACGACGAGGGTCTTGCCGGCCAGCAGCTCACGGTAGGCGGCCTCGTCGGCCTGGCGCGGGGCGGTGGAGGAGGCGAGCTGGAACAGCTTGTCGGCGATGAAGACGTCGACCGGCTGGGTCACCTTCATGTTGTACTCGTCGCCCGCGACGACGTAGATCGGCACGTCGGGCAGGTACTTGAGCACGACGCTGCAGTCGTCCGTGGCCTGGAAGTTGGGGTCGCCGGCGGCGATCTCGTAGGCCCGGCGGATCGTGGAGAGCTTGAACGCCTGCGGGGTCTGGCCGCGGCGCAGCCGGGACCGGTCCGGGACGTCGGTGATGAACTCGCCGTCCTCGCCGTGCGTGCGGGTCACGATGATGGTGTCCGCGGAGGGGATGGCGACGTCGACCGCCTGGTAGCGCTCCAGGGCGTCGACACAGTCCGCGATCACTCGCTGTGACAGAAGCGGACGCACCGCGTCATGGAAGAGGACATTGGCGTCCTCCCCCTCGGCGAGGCCCTCGCCGAGGGCCCGGATCGCGCGCTCGGTGGTCTCGTTGCGGGTCGCGCCGCCCTCGATGACCTTGCGGACCTTCGTCAGTCCGGCCTTCGCGATGATCTTCTCGACATCGGGCACGAAACCCGGCGCCATCAGCACGATCACATCGTCGATGGCCTCCGCCTGCTCGAAGATCGTCAGCGTGTGCTCGATGACGGCCTTGCCGGCGATCTTCAGCAGCTGCTTGGGGATCGCGAGCCCCACGCGCTGGCCGGTACCACCGGCGAGCACGACTGCTGTGGTGCGGGGCTTGGCTTCGTGCGGCACGGACACAGACGAACCTCTACCTTGCGATGACTGGGGGACGGTGTGATGGTCGCACTCTCCGTGACCGTCCCGCAAGGCGGACATCGAACGCTCCACACCCTGCAGAAACCGGCTGTTCACCCGCTGGCCAGGGAAGTTTGCGAGGGCAGAACAGGACGAAGGGGTGACTGATACCACAGGGGAGAGGTGTGGCTGAGCGTTACTTCATCGCTTTGTCGACGACATTGAGTACAAGTTCGTTGCCTGCGCTGAAGAAGATCTTCACCGTTACCTCGTCCCGAGGCCGGGAGCGCAGCCGCCGCACCGTCGCGCGCACCTGCGCGAACGGGCGCTTCTTGAGCAGGTCGACGGAGGGATACGGGAAGACCGTGCCCTTCTCGACCACGTCGTCGAGGAAGCGGCCGATGCGGACGGGCTCGGCGCCGGCGGCGGGGCGCAGCCAGAGGTCCCACACGTCGTGGGCGGACGCCTGGACCTTGGCGGGGGCGGCGAGCGGGACGGTGCAGCGGAAGCCGTCCGCGCCGACGCGGGCGCCGGGGAACTCCAGTGCACCGGTGTCCTTACCACGGCGGCGCAGCAGCAGGACCGGGTCGGCGGTCAGTTGCGCTTCTCCCAGCAAACGCCCGGAAATGGTGAGGTGCCGAGCAGTGATGTTGACGTCGCCGGACTCGGCGTGGACGGGACGCACCCACGACCGCAGCGTGAGCCCGCCCTGCCTTACATAGGGGACGAGGGCGCGGACGGGAACGCCGGGGCGGACACGGGCGGCGGCCCGCATCGCCCCGCGCTGGTCGACGGCGCGGGTGGCGAGCGGGGGGCGGTCGCCGTCGTAGCCCTGGGGAACGGCGTGGCAGGTCCAGATGCCCTCGGCGAGGTCCGCGTCCGCGGGGACGGTGGCGCGCCCGCTCGCGTCGAAGGGAAAGACCCGGTCGGGGGCGGCGGGGTCGGGGTGCGCGCAGACGAGCACGGTCTCCCCCGTCTGCTCCCCGAGCAGGGTCACGGTGAGCGCGCCGCTCTCCTCGGCCACGCAGTCCACGCGGCGGTCGCCCGCGGCGGGCGAAGGTACGGGGGCGGGGATCTCGGGGTTGGATGCGGGGGCGGGGGCGGGTGCGCTTACGCTCTCGTGGCCGGAGCCGGCCGAAGGGGTCGCCGAGGGGACGGGCGGACCTTCGGTGTGCGACCGGGAACCCGCGCCCAGGGCCGCGAACAGTTCCTCGTACTGCTTCGCGACCGGGCCCGGGTCGAAGCGGCGGGCGTGGGAGCGGGCCGCGGCGCCCATCCGGCGGCGCAGCGGCTCGTCGTCGATCAGCCGGAGCAGCGCGGCGGCGATGGCGTCGGTGTCGCCGACGGGGACGAGCAGCCCGTCCACACCGTCCGCGATGATCTCGCGCGGTCCGTAGTCGCAGTCGGTGCTGACGACGGGCAGTCCGCAGCGCATCGCCTCGACGAGCGTCATGCCGAAGGACTCGTGGCGCGAGGTGGAGACGGCGATCGCGCCCTTCACCCACTCCGGTTCGATCGGCGAGCGGGGTCCCATGAGATGAACGCGGTTGTAGAGGCCGAGTTGGTCGATACGTCTGCGGAGACGTTCCTTCTGCTTGCCCCAGCCGCAGATGCGCAGCGTCCAGTCCGGCCGTACGGCGACGACCTTGGCGAACGCCTCGATCAGCACGTCGTACTGCTTCTCCGAGGCGAGCCGCCCGGCGGCGACGACGGTGGTCCCGCCCAGGTCGGAGGTGGCGACCATGGGCTCGGGCACGCTGTTCGGTATGGCCAGCACCTGGGTGTCCGGCAGCGGCATCCGGTCCCGCCAGACCACGGCGTCGCCCTCGGAGACGGTCACGAACACGTCGAGCGCGGCGAGGTGCTCACGCATCTCGGCGCGCAGCTCCGGCTTGTGGTGATTGTGCGTCATGTGCTCCTGGCCGATGAGCACGGCGCGCTCGGGCGCGAACTGGGCGACGTACGCGACGAGTCCGGGCCTGGTGCCGATCACCACGTCGGCGTCGGAGCCGGTGTAGTGCTCACGCACGCGCTGGTCGGTGAGCCTGCTGTACTCGGCGAAGCGCGCCTCGTGGGCCGGAAAGCGCTCGGCCGGCTGGAGCGCGAGCGGATGCTTCTTCTCGTTGCCCGGGGAGGAGGGGCGGGTGTCGATGAGCGGTACGACGGAGATGCGGGGGTCGATCGCGAAGAGCGGCTCGTCCCGGTGCCGGAAGACGGAGACGATCTCCACGTCGTGGCGCCCGGCGAGCTCCTCCGCGAGGTTGAGCGTGGTGCGGATGGTGCCGCCGATGCCATAGATGGTGTGGATGAGGAAGGAGACCTTCATCAACGCTCCGTTCAGCCGTGCTGGGGCACCTTGCTGCCCCACCCCCCGCGTACAAGACGGTGATAGCGGGCGAGAGGTTGTGCCACCGCACGGATCCGAACGGACCGGATATCTCACACAAGGCCGGAGGTACGTGCACGAGCCACGAGAAGCTGCGCGACGTTGCTGTTACCCGTCCTCGGAGGCCGACGCCGAGCCGGGCCGGGCCGAGCCCCGGCCCGGCCCGCCCGAAGCGGGACGGTCCGGGCCGGGGGCACTACGGAGGCAAAGCAAGGTCCGCCCTCGCCGAGGCGAGGCGGTCCCGGCCCCGGCTCCGGGGGCCAGGTCCAGGACCGCCGAAGGTCGACGCCCAGGTCAGCCGCCACCACCCCGGGCCAGGGCCGGACCGGCCTCGGCCCGGGGCCAGGTCCAGGACCGCCGAAGGTCGACGCCCAGGTCAGCCGCCACCACCCGGAGGCCGACGCCCCGGCACGTCAGGTCCGGGCCTCGTCTGTGCCCGGTGCTGCTAGAACGGGTCGAAGTCGTCGAACTCGCGCTGGGCCTCGTCGCGCTCCGCGTCGCGGTCCTTGCGGCGCTGGGCCGCGGGGCGCGGGGCCTCGAGGCGGTGGTCCTCGCCGCGGCGGCCGAGCATCTCCGCGCCGGCCATCATCGTGGGCTCCCAGTCGAAGACGACCGCGTTGTCCTCGGGGCCGATCGCGACGCCGTCGCCCGCGCGGGCGCCCGCCTTCATCAGCTGTTCCTCGACGCCGAGGCGGTTGAGGCGGTCCGCCAGGTAGCCGACGGCCTCGTCGTTGTTGAAGTCGGTCTGGCGCACCCAGCGCTCCGGCTTCTCGCCGCGCACCCGGAAGAGGCCGTCCTCCTCCTGCGTGACCGTGAAGCCCGCGTCGTCGACCGCCTTCGGGCGGATGACGATCCGGGTCGCCTCCTCCTGCGGCTTGGCCGCGCGCGCCGTCGCCACGATGTCGGCCAGCGCGAAGGACAGCTCCTTCAGCCCGGTACGCGCGACCGCCGACGCCTCGAAGACGCGGTAGCCGCGCTCCTCCAGGTCCGGGCGGATCATCTCCGCGAGGTCCTTGCCGTCCGGGATGTCGATCTTGTTGAGGACGACGATCCGGGGACGGTCGTCCAGTCCGCCGTACTGCTTCAGCTCCTCCTCGATGACATCGAGGTCGGAGACCGGGTCGCGCTCGGACTCCAGCGTCGCCGTGTCCAGGACGTGCACGAGCACCGAGCAGCGCTCGACGTGCCGCAGGAACTCCAGGCCGAGGCCGCGGCCCTGGCTGGCGCCGGGAATCAGGCCCGGCACGTCCGCGATGGTGTAGACGGTCGAGCCGGCCGTGACGACGCCGAGGTTCGGGACCAGCGTCGTGAAGGGGTAGTCCGCGATCTTCGGCTTGGCGGCGGACAGCACGGAGATCAGCGAGGACTTGCCCGCGCTCGGGTAGCCGACCAGCGCCACGTCCGCGACGGTCTTCAGTTCCAGGACGATGTCGCCGGTGCGTCCGGGCTCGCCGAGCAGCGCGAAGCCGGGAGCCTTGCGGCGGGCCGACGCCAGCGCCGCGTTGCCGAGGCCGCCGCGGCCGCCGTCGGCCGCCACGTACGTCGTGCCGTGTCCGACCAGGTCGGCCAGGACGTTGCCCTCGTTGTCGAGGACGACCGTGCCGTCCGGCACCGGCAGGACCAGGTCCTGACCGTCCTTGCCGGAACGGTTGCCGCCCTCGCCGGGCTTGCCGTTGGTCGCCTTGCGGTGCGGCGAGTGGTGGTAGTCCAGCAGCGTCGTCACCGACTGGTCGACGGTGAGGATGACGTCTCCGCCACGGCCGCCGTTGCCGCCGTCCGGTCCGCCGAGCGGCTTGAACTTCTCACGGTGAACGGAGGCGCAGCCGTGGCCTCCGTTACCCGCGGCGATGTGCAGCTCGACGCGGTCCACGAAGGTGGTCATGGGGTGTGCCTCCAGTACGTACGGAAATGTCTACTGCGTAACACGCGAAAGGCGGACCCACTTCCCGTCACGGGAAATGAGGTCCGCCCTCGCGAGAACTGTTCTACGGGGCCTTGATTCAGGCGACCGGAACGATGTTCACGACCTTGCGGCCGCGGTGGGTACCGAACTCCACCGCACCGGCCTGCAGCGCGAACAGCGTGTCGTCGCCGCCGCGGCCGACGCCCGCGCCCGGGTGGAAGTGGGTGCCACGCTGACGGACCAGGATCTCACCCGCGTTGACGACCTGACCGCCGAAGCGCTTCACGCCGAGCCGCTGAGCGTTGGAGTCGCGACCGTTCCGGGTGGACGATGCGCCCTTCTTGTGTGCCATCTCTCCTCAGTCCCTTACTTCGCAGCCGTGGGGATCGCCGTGACCTTGATCGCCGTGTACTGCTGGCGGTGGCCCTGACGACGGCGGTAGCCGGTCTTGTTCTTGTAGCGCAGGATGTCGATCTTGGCGCCCTTGTGGTGGTCCACGACCTCGGCCTCGACCTTGATCCCGGCCAGCACCCACGGGTCGCTGGTCACAGCGTCGCCGTCGACAACGAGCAGGGTCGAGAGCTCGACCGTGTCGCCAACCTTGGCAGTGGAAATCTTGTCAACCTCAACGATGTCGCCGACAGCAACCTTGTGCTGGCGACCACCGCTGCGCACGATGGCGTACACGCGGATCTCTCTCTCGCTCGAAACGGGAACCCCTGAAGCCAGCCGTCCGCACGGACCAAGGGCCCGCGACTGTCCGCAATGGATGAACGGCCTCTCCCGGCCGAGGGCCGGAAGGGAGGTGCTCAGAAGCTGACGCGTATGGAAACACGCCGACGGTCAAGGTTACGGGGCGGGCCGCAGGGGGTCAAACCAGGTCGTCGGGGAAGACGAGGACGCCGTTCCGCCCACTGCGGATGATCAGGGCTGGTGGCCGCCCGGCCCAGGGTTGTTGAATGTGCGCTCGTGTCCCTGCGCTCCCTTCTCACCCTGCCTCGTATGTTCCGGCACGGTCCTTCCGTCGGTGCCGACCTGCCCCCGGACGAGGCCG
This sequence comes from Streptomyces sp. NBC_00259, assembly GCF_036181745.1. Classification (NCBI taxonomy): domain Bacteria; kingdom Bacillati; phylum Actinomycetota; class Actinomycetes; order Kitasatosporales; family Streptomycetaceae; genus Streptomyces; species Streptomyces sp. NBC_00259. The sequence continues at coordinate 2,569,070 of NZ_CP108080.1, forward strand.
TTCGCCTCGACGAGCGGCCGGAACCACTGCGCGACGCGGTGGCCGCGGCGACCGCCGGGGACCACGGGCCCGCGCGGGAGCTGCTGGCGGCGACGCGGCTGGGCGCCGAGTGGGAACGGCGCAGCGACTACGTCGGCGCGTTCGCCGACTCCGCCCTGCACAGTCCCGGCTGGCTGGACGCATGGCTCGCCGAGTCGCCCAAGGACCCGGACGCGATGCTGGTCAAGGCCGATCTGTGCATAGCTCAGGCGTGGGCGATACGGACCGGGGCCCGCGCAGGACAGGTGTCGCCCGACCGGCTCAAGGCGTTCTTCGCCCTGCTCGAGGACGCCGTCCCGGTGCTCGGCGCGGCTGCCGAGGTCAACCCCGACGACCCGGTGCCGTGGCGGATCGCCCTCACCCATGCCATGGGCATCCAGGCGCCGCGCGAGCTCTTCGACGCGTACTGGGCCGAGGCCACCGCCCGCGCCCCGCACCACTACGGCTGCCACGCCGCCGCACTGTGGTATCTGTGCGAGAAGTGGCACGGCTCGCACCAGGAGATGTTCGACTTCGCCGAACGGGCGGCCGACGAGGCTCTGCCGGGCTCGAAGCTCCGCGCGCTGCCGCTGGCGGCCGCGATCGAGTACGACGTCGTCGCCGACGCGGGGAAAGAGGGGCCGATCGACCGGTCCCGGATCGTCGCCGCGGTGGACCGCGCGCTGGAGCTGTCCTCCTTCTACGAGCCCGGCGACCCCGAGGCGGCCGGCTTCCGCAACGAGCTGGCCCTGATGCTGATCCTGGCCAAGCGATTCGAGGAGGCGCTGGACGTCTTCCGGGCGATCGGGGTGCAGGCCCGCTCCTACCCGTGGGCGTACTTCGGGGACGCGCGTCAGGAGTTCCTGGACTTCCGCACCGGCGTACGGATGCAGATCGCGAGCGCGACCCCTTTCTTCTCCAGGCCCTCGCGGTCGGTGACCGGCTCGGTGACGGATGTCCCGGCGGGGCCCGTGGTCCACCTGATGGCGATCGCCGCCGCACCGCCCGCACAGGTGGCCGCGGCGGCGCTGATGTGCGGGATCCCGCTGCGGATCGCCCCGGCCGGCGGCTCGGCCAGCTATGTGGCGCTCGCCCCGGACGGTTCGCCCGGGCGGCGGGCCGCCCTGAGCGGCGGCGAGGACCGGCTCACCGGCGCGGCGGACACCTTCACCACCGGCGAGAAGTGGCCGGCCCTGGTGCTGCGCCGGACCGGCGGCCTGGCCGGGTTCACGCTGCTGCACAAGGGCAAGGAGGTCGCGGCCCACGCCTGGGACCCGGCCGCGCCGGTCGCCGACCACGCCTCGGCGGCCGCGACCGCCGGCGCGCTCGCCCGGGTCTACGGCCTTCCCGACCCGCGCCCGCTCACCGGCCTGCTGCGCTCCTCGGCCGCCCCGGCCCGCCACCAGGCGGACCTGGTCACCGCCCTTGGCCTGCCGCCGCTCCCGGCGGGCTTCGGCGAGCACCCCGACGCCCTGGCCGGCGTCCCCGGCACCCGGCTGCTGGAGCGCCGCGGCATCCTCTCGGGCCTGCGCGACACCCTGACGAACGACCCGGACCGCCTCCTCGTCCAGCTCTCGGGCGAAAGCCCGGCTCCCCGGCCGAAGCTGTGGTGGCTGCTCCGGAGCGTCGCGCTCGTGTTCTTCACCACAGCGGCCGCGTACGCCTGGTGGTCCCCCGGCGTGAACACGCCGCGCTCCCTCTTGTTCTCGCTGCTGAGCCTCGTCTTCGCCGCGCAACTCGCCTCCGCGACCAGGGAACGCCGCCGCCGCGTCCGCTGAACGCATCCGACTCGACGGTTCGTCAGAAAGCCTCGGAGCTCGGCGAATCGCCGCCGGGACGGACACGCGTCAGCGGTGCGCATCAGCGGCCGCGACTGGTCACGGTTTCATCACGAGCACCACGCAAATGCCCCCAAATGCATATCAAACCGCTGGTATGAACCAACGACCTCTCCGCCTTGTTGAGTTGGCCACCTTCTCTCATCACAGAACTCCACACCCTTCACATACGATCCACTTCATCACTGACTGATCAATGCCCATGGGGGGGTACTCAGCCATGGCTGGAAAGAGGCGTGCCGACGTCGGCCGCAGACGGTTCATCCGGATCGCAGGCGGCACCGCGGCCGGCGTCGCGGTAGCAGGCGGGGGCGCGTTCACCGCCATGGCGACCGGGGTGTTCGACGGGAAGCCCGACCCGTTCGCGAACATGCCGCGTTCGCTCGCGCTGAGCCTGCCGCAGACGCCCGGTGGCTTCCCGGTGCCGCCGCTGCCGGACCCGAACGACGGGGGCACGGGCTACGCGCCCGACCCGTCCACGCACATTCCGTCCGCGCGCTCCGCGCCGGACCCGCGGGCGGTCGAGAAGGACGTTCCGACCACCCTGCCGTTCGAGTTCAAGACGAGCGGCTTCACGATGGTGGCGGACCTCCCGGAGGCCCTGCGCCCCTGGCGCAACCGCCCGACCCTCTGGGAGAACAGGACCCCCACGGGTCTCTACCGGCTGAACGCCCAGGGCGCCTACCTGTACCACCCCAACAACGGGGCCACGGGCTACGATCACCCGGTGGGCCAGGTCCAGTTCGGGCTCGGCTGCATCACACCAGCTACCGCATCGAGAAGGACCCGACCCGCAAGGCGGTCTTCCTCCAGCGCGCCAAGGCCCAGGCCGACCGCCTCATCGCCAAGCGCGTCGAGGCACGTGGCGCCTGGTACTTCCCGTACGGGTTCAGCTTCAAGCACGAAGTGCACAGCGGCGTCGACTACAAGGCTCCCTGGTACTCGGGCATGGCCCAGGGCGAGGCCATCAGCCTCTTCGTCCAGCTCGCGCAGCTCGAAGGCATCACCGAGTCCGAGCGCACCCTCTACATGGCGGCCGCGCACGGCGCCTTCTCCTCGCTGCTGCGGGGCGACAACGGGGTTCCGTGGTGCGTGAACAAGGACCGCGCGGGCTACCTGTGGATCCAGGAGTACCCGTTCAAGACGGCCGGTGCGGGTGACTACACGTACAACGGCATGGTCTTCGCCATGTTCGGCCTCTGGGACTACTTCCAGGCGACCGGCAACGCGCTCGCGGCCAAGCTGTACGACGGCGCCTGCACCACCATGGCCCGCTACTTCCCGCTGCTGCGCAACGCCCGTGGGCTCTCGTACTACTGCCAGACGCACCGGATCCAGACGGACTCGTACCACCCGCACCACATCACCCTGTGGCGGCAGCTGCACTGGTAGACGAACAGCGTCGTCTTCGCCAACCAGATGGACCTGCTGATCGACGACTTCCCGCCGTACGTCCTGCCGGCCGGCGCGAGCATCGCCATCGCCAAGGGCACGCACACGCTCTACAAGATCGCCACCAAGCCGGACGGGTCCTACGACAAGAACCTGGCCGCGCCGGACAAGATCCTGTCCACGAAGAAGGTCACCTTCGCCAAGGCCACCGGCGCCCCGGTGAGCATGCGGCGACGGATCAAGGGCGCCGGCATCTGGTACCAGATCAGCGCCGGAGCGTACAAGGGCTACTGGATCGGCGAGGCGTTCCCCAACGCCTTCCTGCGCGGTGAGTACCTGCCGACGGACTACCGGGTGCAGCGCACGCTGACGTTCCGCACCAACACCGACATCCCGGTGTACCAGTTCGGCACGAACGGTGTGGTCGGCACCACCAAGAACGTCAAGTACGCGACCGCCACCACGGCAACCTTCGACCGGAGGTCCATCGTGAACGGCCGGGCGATGTGCCGTATCTCGGCCGGTGAGCTCGCCGGCTACTGGGTCCCCGCGAACCAGGTCGTGACCGACGGAGCCTGATCACCTCCGCACACCACCCAGAGCAGATACGGGCCGCCCGCCTCCGGCCGCACAGCCGGAGGCGGGCGGCCGTATGCTCGCCGGGAAGCCAGACACCGGAAGGCACAGAAGTGAACTACAGGGTCCAGCCCACCGCCCAGGTCGACGAGACCGCCGAGATCGGCGCCGGAAGCAGTGTGTGGGAGCTCGCCCAGATCCGTGAGGGCGCCCGCCTCGGCGAAGGCTGTGTGATCGGCCGCGGTGCGTACGTCGGTACGGGCGTACGCATGGGCGACAACTGCAAGCTGCAGAACTACGCGCTGGTCTACGAGCCGGCCGAGCTCGGTGACGGTGTCTTCATCGGCCCCGCCGTGGTCCTCACCAACGACCACAACCCGCGCTCCGTCGACCCCGAGGGCAAGCAGAAGCGCGGCGGCGACTGGGAGGCCGTCGGCGTGAAGATCGCCGACGGTGCCTCGATCGGTGCCCGCTCGGTGTGCGTAGCCCCCGTCACCATCGGCCGCTGGGCGATGGTCGCCGCGGGCGCCGTCGTCACCAAGGACGTGCCGGACTTCGCGCTCGTCGTCGGTGTCCCGGCACGGCGGATCGGCTGGGTCGGCCGGACCGGCGTCCGCCTGACCGAGCGCGCGGGCGAGCCGGGCGTGTGGGAGTGCCCGCAGACCGGCTCCCTGTACGAGGAGAAGGACGGCGTCCTGACCGAGCGCTGACGGGCCGCGCAGACCCGTTACGGGGTGACGCGCCGCGTCACCCCGAGAAGGCCGGGAGGCCGGCTCAGGCATCCGATCGAGTCGGCCGTCCCCGCTTCCGCGTGTCCGTCACCGCTCCCACCCCGGGGCTCCCCATAGGATCCGCAGCCATCGCTGATCTTCCCCGGGGGGCTCAGGCATGGCTGAGGACAGCCGTTCCACGCTCGACCGCAGACGGTTCGTCCGGCTCGCGGGCGGCGCCGTGCTCGGCAGCGCCCTGGCCGGTGCCGGCGCCGGCACCGCGCAGGCGGTCATCGGCGCCCCGGCGCTGCCGCCGCCCCTCGGCCACCCTCACCAGCCCCAGGTTCCGCCCGTGCCCCCACTGCCCGACCAGCTCTCGGGAGGCAAGGTGACTCCCCCCGCACCGTCCCTCCGTGTCCCGTACGCCCAGGGCACCCCCGCCCCGGCGGCCGTCCGGGAGGCGCTCCCGGACACGCCGCCGTTCACGTTCCGGACCTCCGGCTACACGGCGGCGGACCTGCCGGAGCAGCTGCGGCCCTGGCGCGACCGGCCCACGGCGTGGGCCGCTGTCACCCCGGACACCGCGCACACCTATCTCGATCCGGCAGGCGTCATCAAGTACCGCCCGAGCAGGTCGGCCGCCGGGTACGACCAGCCGGTCACCCAGATCCAGTTCGGCCTCGGCTGCGTCGCCGCCCACCGCACCGCCGGCGACCCGGACCGCAAGGCCCTCTTCCTCAAGCGCGCCAAGGCCCAGGCGCACCGCCTGATCGACAACCGGGTGGAGAGCCGCGGCGCGTGGTACTTCCCGTACCCGTTCGACTTCACGCACAGCACCCACAGCGGGATCTCCTACCGCGCCCCCTGGTACTCGGGCATGGCGCAGGGCGAGGCGATCAGCCTCTTCATCCAGCTGTCCCAGCTCGACGGAGTGACGGCCGCGGAGCGCACGCTCTACCGGACGGCCGCCGACGGCGCCTTCGCCTCGCTGCTGCGCGGGGACGACGCCGCCCCGTGGGTCGTGAACCGTGACAGCGAGGGCCACCTGTGGATCCAGGAGTACCCGGTCGACGCGCCCGGCACGTCCGACTGCACGTACAACGGCATGATCTTCGCCATGTTCGGGCTGTGGGACTACGTCCGGGCCACAGGGAACGCACTGGCGGCCCAGCTCTACGACGGTGCCTGCACCACGGTCGACCACTACTTCCCGACCCTGCGCAACCGGCAGTGGGCCTCGCACTACTGCCTCACCCACCGGATCCCGACGCCTTCGTACCACCAGCACCACATCAATCTGTACCGGCAGCTGCACTGGCAGACCGGCAGCCCTCGCTTCGCCCACATGAGCGACCTGCTGACGGACGACTTCCCCGCGGGACAGCTGCCCGCGGACTCCCCTGTCGTCCTCGCCGCCGGTACACACACCCTGTACCGGTACGACACCAACACCGACGGTGACTTCCTCGCCTCGAAGGGCGACGCGGAACTCGCCCGCAGGACCGTGTCCCTGTCCCGGGCCACCCGGGCCACCGCGAGCCGGCGGCGGCGGATCATGGGCCGCGGGGTGGCGTACCGGATCGACACGGGCCCGTACGCCGGCTGGTGGGTGGGCGAGGCCTTCCCGAAGTCCTATCTGCTCGGCGAGTACCTGCCCAGCGTGTACCGGCCCCAGCGCTCGCTCGTCTTCCCCGCGGGCACCGGCGTGGTCTGCCGCCGTTTCGGCCGGGACCGGGCCGTCGCGGCGACGCGCACGGTGACGTTCGCCAAACCTTCCCGCGCGCCCTTCGACCGCCGGTCGGTCGTCAACGGCAGACCGATGTGCCGGATCGCGGCCGGGGCCCTCAAGGGCTTCTGGGTCTTCGCCGGCGATGTCGTCACCGACGGCCGCTGACCACGGCAGAAGCACCGCTGGAGCACCGTCGGGGGCGTAGGGCCCGCACGTACGGTCCCCGGTGACCCGTTTTCGGCCGAAGTACGCATACGGTTCACGAAATCGTTATGCGGCTGCCGTGTATGTCCGCAGCGGCGTTCTGACCATTGCATGCACACGACTGCCGCCCGGTGCGGCCCCGACGCCCGGGCCTGGTCAGTTCGCGGATTGCCTACCATTGCGAGCAGTGTGAGACCGTGACACGCCTGCCATCGCCCTGACCGAGAAGAAGAGTGCTCAGTGAAAGTCATCAGCATCGTCGGTGCCCGTCCTCAATTGGTGAAGCTCGCCCCCATCGCGGCGGCGTTCGCGGAGACCGAGCACGAGCACTTCATCGTGCACACCGGACAGCACTACGACGCCGATCTCTCCGACGTCTTCTTCGACGGCCTGGGCATCCCCGACCCGGACGTCCACCTCGGCGTCGGTTCGGGCAGCCACGGCGTGCAGACGGGCTCCGTGCTCTCCGCCCTGGACCCGGTCCTGGAGCGTGAGAAGCCGGACTGGGTGCTCGTGTACGGCGACACCAACTCCACCATCGCCGGTGCGCTCTCGGCGGTGAAGATGCACCTGCCCGTGGCGCACCTGGAGGCGGGCCTGCGCTCCTTCAACCGGCGGATGCCGGAGGAGCACAACCGCGTCCTCACCGACCACTGCGCCGACCTGCTGCTGGCCCCCACCGAGGAGGCCATGCGCCATCTCGCGAGCGAGGGCCTCGCCGACCGCGCGCAGCTCGCCGGTGACGTCATGGTCGACATCTGCCTGCGGATCCGGGACGCCGTGCGCGCCGGGGAGCACCCCGCGCCCGCGCTGCCCGAGGGCATCGACCCGTCGCAGCCGTTCCTGCTGGCGACGCTGCACCGCCCGGACAACACGGACGACCCGGAGCGGCTCTCCGCGATCATCGAGTCGATGGCGAAGCTGCCGGTGCCGGTGGCGCTGCTGGCCCACCCGCGTCTGGTCGCGCGGGCCGACGCGCACGGCATCGACCTGACGCAGGGCAACGTGCACGTCGGCCGGCCGCTGCCGTACGCGGGTCTGGTCGCCGCCGTGCTGGCCTCCACCGGTGTGGTGACGGACTCCGGCGGTCTGCAGAAGGAGGCGTTCCTGCTGGAGCGCATCTGCACCACGGTCCGGCCCGAGACCGAGTGGGTGGAAACCGTGGACACCGGCTGGAACGTCCTTGTTCCCGACCCGCACACCCTCTCCCCCGAGGAGTGGGCCGCGACGGTCACCCGTGCCGTGCCGACCGCCGACCCCGGCACCCCTTACGGCGACGGCAGGGCCGCCCAGAACGTTGTCCGGATCATGGAAGAGTGGAAGGGGGGCAGCCGGCACGCGTGACGGAGCACGGGCCCGGGCGCCGCACTCCCTCAGCGAGGGGCGACGCGGCGACAGGTGGCCCGAATCCGTACATGTCACCGTGCTAGCGTCACCGGTTATGTCAGCGTCTCCCAGGTCCGGGCTGCCCGCGGAAGGCAGGCGGCCTCATGTGATCTACCTCGCCATCGGATTCCCGCCGGCCGCCAAGAGCTCGGCGTACCGCATGCGCGAGACCGCGAACCAGTTCATCAACGTGGGCTGGGACGTCACCGTCGTCAACGTCGCCCAGGAGTCCTGGGAACGGGACTCCGGTATCGACCTCACCCTGCTGGAGCAGGTCGACCCCAAGGTCAGGATCGTCGAGCTGCCGCTGGCACGCGAGGATCTCGAGACGGACATCCGCCTCTACGACGAGGCGCGTGCGCTCAACCCCAACGGCTGGGTCGCCAAGCTGCGCCGCCGCCAGATGAAGCCGTTCCCGGAGCCCAATTTCGGCGAGTGGCGCACCGATCTGGAGCAGGCCGTCCTGAAGATCCACGAGGAGCACCCGGCCGATCTGCTGCTCGCCAGCTGTGTGCCGTACGTGAACCTCGCCGCGGCCTGGAAGCTGTGGGAGGAGAAGCAGGTGCCGTACGCGGTGGACTTCCGCGACGGCTGGTCCATCGACGTCATCGAGGGCGTCGAGGCCTTCGGCCGCGACTCCGAAGAGGGCCGCTGGGAGCAGAAGATCCTCGACGACGCGGTCTCGCTCTGGGTCGTGAACGACCCGATCGCCGAGCACTACCGCAGGCGCTACCCCGACTTCGCCGACCGGGTGCACGTCGTGCGCAACGGTTACGACGCCGACAGCTCCCCCGGCCGCGCCCACGCCCCGGACACCGAGTCCGGTCTGGTCTTCGGCTACCTCGGTACGGTCAACTTCACCCCCCAGCACCTGGAGACGGTGCTGAACGCCTGGAAGGCGGCACGGGAGAAGGAGCCGCTGCTGGCCAACGCGCGCTTCGAGGTGCGCGGCCACATCGGCAACGGCGCCGGCCGTGAGGCGAACCGGCACACGGAGATCCTCAAGCAGGCCGAGGCCGACGGCGTCCACTTCGGCGGCCCCGCCGCCAAGGCCGAGGTCGCCTCGATCTACGCCGGCTGGGACGCCATGGTGCTGATCCTGATCGGCGGCCGTTACGTCACCTCCGGCAAGGTCTACGAGTACATGGCCACCGGCCTCCCGATCGTGTCGGCGCACGTCGTCGAGCACGACGCGTCGAACGTGCTGGACGGGCACCCGCTGTGGACGGGCGCCGTCGGCATCGACGAGGAGGGCCTGACCGAGTCGTTCGTCAGGGCCGCGCACATGGCGGTGGAGACGAGCGACGAGGTGCACGCCGAGGCCATGGCCCACGCGGACCAGTTCACCCGTGAGGCGCTGATGACCGTGGCCGTGAAGAACCTCGTCGAGGAGTTCACGGCGAAGTACGCCGCCCAGGGCGCGGCGGAGCTCGTGAGCGGCGACACGGCGCCGGTCACCGGGGACGTGGCGCCCCTCGCCGAGAAGTCGATCGTCGCCGGAGGACCCACCCCGTGACCGAAGTCCTGTTCATCGCCGCGGCCAAGCCGCAGTTCGGCGTGCTCGCCGACTCGGTGCGCAAGTTCAACGCCCTGGGCGCGCGGGTGCACCTGGGGGCCACGTTCCACCTGGAGTCCTCCGCCGAGGAGGTCGTCTCCCTGGAGGTGGCCGGGCTGCACCAGCTGCCGCGGAGCGTCGCGCACCGCAGCCAGGCGCTGCGCCGCAAGGCCCGTACGTCCCCGCTCGGTATGCGGGTGTGGATGCAGTCCAAGGGTGACTCATGGCTGCGCAACCAGGCCCGTAAGGCGGATGTGCTGGTCGCGCTCGACCCGGGCGCCGTGTACACCGTGTGGCGGCTGGCGCAGTACAACCGCGGCGCCCAGGCCATGTTCGGTCTCGCGCCGGGGCTGAAGGCCGTCGAGGGTCTGCGTCCGCAGGGCGGCAGCGTCCAGCGCCGCTCGGTACTGCCGCCGCTCGACGCCGTCGCCCGTGATGTGCGCCGCTCCGTGGACGGGCTGCCGGCCGCGCTGCTGCGGACCGCGACCGCCCGGCCCGTGATGCGGTCCACGGTCGGTGCCCGGCTGTGGCGCACCGCCGTCACCGCTCCCGGTGTGCCCACCAAGGTGCGCGCCGTGACGTCCCGCTACGTCGCCGAGGGCATGCAGTGGGCGGGCCGCACCAGCGGCGCCGCCATAGCGCTCGCGGACGCCGCGTCGAAGATCCCGGACCTCGGGCTCAAGGCGCAGCTGCTCGACGAGGGCGTGATGAAGGAGATCTCCAAGGGGATCAGCCCGCGTCATCTCGACCGGGCGGTCGCCGCCCAGCTCGCGCACGCGGACAAGGAGTTCACCGCGGGCCGCGTCGAGAAGGCGGCCTGTGCGCTGGACCGTGCGCTGTTCCTGGACTTCCACCGGGTGCTGCACATCGACCAGTTGTCCTCGCCGCTGGCGAAGGACGCCGAGGGCTTCGTCGCGCCGCTGTACCGCTCGAAGGCGATGCAGGCGCTGAGCCGTCCGCAGGGCCGCAAGGTCCCGGCGGCAGCGGCCCCCGAGGACCGTCCGCTGCGGCTGCTGGTGACGACGAGCGCCAACGACAACTTCCTCCGCCACATCCTGGATCACTTCGGGAACCACCCCGGGGTCGAGCTGCGCTATCTGGACCTGGCCGCGACGAAGTCGCTGAAGCGGATCGCGTGGGCGGGCCGGCGGATGCTGGAGGACCGGCTCTCCGGCGGCACCAGCGACTACCAGGAAGAGGTCGAGCGACTGATGCGCCCGCACCTCGACTGGGCCGACACGGTCTTCCTGGACTGGTCGGTGGGGCCCGCCGCGATGCTCACCACCATCGACCCGGGCGACACCCGGATCGTGGTCCGGCTGCACAGCTACGAGGCGTTCACCCGCTGGCCGCACATGACGGACTTCTCGCGGATCGACGACCTCGTCTTCGTCGCCCCGCACGTCAAGGACCTGGCCGCCTCGCTCGTCCCGCAGCTGCGCGGTGAGCAGGCGCCCCGCTTCCACATCATCGACAACGCGATGGACCTGTCGGGCTTCGCCCGTCCGAAGCCCGCCGAGGCGCGTTTCAACCTGGGCCTGATCGGGATAAGCCAGGTCGCCAAGGACCCGAAGTGGGCCGTGGACGTCCTGGAGCGGGTACGCCGGCACGACGAGCGCTACCGGCTGATCCTGGTCGGCGGCGACATGGACCCGAAGACGAGCCGTGCGACCCGCGACTACCGCCGCGAGTTCGAGAAGGAGCTGGCTCCGCTGGAGGAGTCCGGCGCGGTCGTCCGGCTCGGCCCGACGGACGACGTCCCCTCGAAGCTCGAGGAGATCGGCACCATCATCAGCTCCTCGGTCCGTGAGGGCTGCCACGTGGGTCTGATGGAGGGTGCGGCGAGCGCCGCGGTCCCGGTCGCCCGTGACTGGCCGTTCTACGCGGGCAAGCCCAACAGCGCCCGGACGCTCTACCCGGAGGGCTGGGTCGTCGGCTCCCCGGAGGAGGCGGCCAAGCGCATCCTGGAGGCCACCGCCTCCGAGGAGGCGTGGCGGGACGCGGGCAAGCTCGCGGCCGAGCACGCGCTGGCGGCGTGGGACTGGCCCGTCGTGCGGAAGCACTTCGAGAAGCTGTTCCTCGGCGAGAGCTGAGAGCCGTACGTGGAAGGGCCCCCGGGACATCGTCCCGGGGGCCCTTCCACGTGGCGCACGCCGTCTCAGGGGTGGCGCAGCTGCCAGCCCGCCCACGCGGACTCGACCATCTCCCGCACCTCGTGGTGCGCGCTCCAGCCCAGCTCCTCGCGGATGCGGTCGGCGGAGGCCACGACCCGGGCCGGGTCGCCGGGGCGGCGTCCGGTGACCTCGGGCTTGACGTCGGTGTGACCGGTGACGTCCTGGATGATGCCGACCATGTCGGCGACGGAGACGCCTTCGCCCCGGCCGATGTTGAGGATCAGCCGGGCGTCCGGGTCGGCGGCGAGCCGGCGGGCCGCGGCGACGTGCGCGGAGGCGATGTCCTCGACATGGATGTAGTCGCGGATGCAGGTGCCGTCGGGCGTCGGGTAGTCGTCGCCGAAGATGCGCGGCGACTCGTCGGCCGTGAGGCGCTCGAAGACCATCGGGACGAGGTTGAAGACGCCGTCGTCGCCGAGCTCGGGGGTCGCCGCGCCCGCGACGTTGAAGTAGCGCAGCGAGGCGGTGGCCATCGGGTGCACCTTGCCGACGGCCGAGACCAGCCACTCCCCGGCGAGCTTGGTCTCGCCGTACGGGTTGATCGGCGCGCACGGCGTCTCCTCGGTGACGAGGTCGACGTCGGGCATGCCGTACACGGCGGCGGAGGAGGAGAACAGGAAGCGGCTCACCCCGGCGGCGACGGCCGCGTCGAGGAGGACCCGCAGTCCCTCCACGTTCTCCCGGTAGTAGTACAGGGGCTTCGCGACGGACTCGGCCACCTGCTTCTTGCCCGCGATGTGCACGATGCCGGTGACGGCGTGCTCGCGCAGGACACGGTCCACGGTGTCACGGTCGAGGACCGTGCCGACCTCCAGCGGAACACCGGCGGGCAGCCGCTCGGTCCGCCCCGTGCTGAGATCGTCGAGGACGACGACGCGCTCGCCGCCGTCGGTCATCGCCTTCACCACATGGGAGCCGATGAATCCGGCGCCGCCGGTGATCAACCAGGTCATGGGGAACCCTCCTGCAAGCGGGCCCTGCCCCACAGGTGCGCGGGGCAGGGCCTCAGGTCGTTACGTACGGGACGGGCCGTCCTCAGCCGCCGATGACGACGCGGCGGACGCCCTCCCAGCGGGCCGGGTCGGTGGTGCGGCGGCCGTCGACCAGGACGGTGACGTCCGGCAGGTCGGAGGCGGCCAGCTCGCGGTACTCGGCGTGGTCGGCCTGGAGGATCGCGGCGGTGACCGTCTCGCCCCGGTGCGGGGTGAGGCCGTGCGCGGCCAGCTCCTCGTCCGTGTACATCGGGTCCGAGACGAACGGCACCGCGCCGCGCGCCTTCAGCGCCTCGACGGTCGGGAAGACACCGGAGAACGCGGTCTCCTTGACGCCACCGCGGTAGGCGGCGCCAAGCACCAGCACCTGCACGTCCTTCAGGTCGCCGTAGGCGGCGGCCAGCAGATCCACGGCGTACTCCGGCATGGCGGCGTTGGCCTCACGGGCCGAGCGCACGACGGTCGCCTCCGGGTCGTTCCACAGGTACATCCGCGGGTAGATCGGGATGCAGTGGCCGCCGACGGCGATACCGGGCTGGTGGATGTGGCTGTAGGGCTGGCTGTTGCAGGCCTCGATGACCTTCTTGACGTCGATGTCGTTCTTGTCGGCGAACCGGGCGAACTGGTTGGCCAGACCGATGTTGACGTCGCGGTAGGTGGTCTCGGCGAGCTTGGCGAGCTCGGAGGCCTCGGCGGTGCCCAGGTCCCACACGCCGTTCGGCTGCGGCAGGTCGGCGCGCTCGTCGAAGTCGAGGACCTGCTCGTAGAACTCCACACCGTGCTTGGCGGAGGCCTCGTCGATGCCGCCGACGAGCTTCGGGTAGCGGCGCAGGTCGGCGAAGACCCGGCCGGTCAGGACCCGCTCCGGGGAGAAGACGAGGTGGAAGTCCTCGCCGGCGACCAGGCCGGAGCCCTCCTGGAGCATCGGCGCCCAGCGGGTGCGGGTGGTGCCGACCGGCAGGGTCGTCTCGTACGAGACGAGGGTGCCGGGCTTGAGGCCCTTGGCGATGGCCTTCGTGGCGGAGTCCATCCAGCCGAAGTCCGGGGTGCCCTCGGCGTCCACGAACAGCGGGACGACGACCACGACGGCCTCGGACTGCGCGACGGCCGCCGCGGTGTCCGTGGTCGCGGACAGCAGCCCGGCGTCGACGGCCTGCTTCAGCTTGACGTCCAGGTCGTGCTCGCCGGGGAAGGGCTCGGTGCCGGCGTTGACCAGCTCGACGACCTTCTCGTTGACGTCGGCGCCGATGACCTTGTGGCCCTTGGCGGCGAACTGCACGGCGAGCGGAAGCCCGATCTTGCCGAGCGCGACTACACAGATATTCATCGGGTCAGTTTCCTCTTCACACGGGACATCAAGTGGCGCAGCGGGCTGCCCTCGCCGGACGGCGGGGACTCCCAGAGCGGAGCCGTGGTGATCACCAGCCGTCCCTTGGCGTTCGCGTTGGCGGAGATACGGTACGGGACCTTCTCGCGCCAGCGCCGTGCCAGGGGCAGCGGCAGGCCCAGGGTCTTCACCGGGACCTCGTACGTCGAGCCTGCCACGTCCAGGTAGGCGCGGACGCCGAGCTTGGCCCGCACGGGCTTGACGGGGATCCGGGCGGTGAGCACCGTCCCCGTGCCGTCGGCGGTGGTGGTACGGCTCAGCTCCCCCGCCGGGGCGGGCAGTTCGGTGCCGACGGGCAGCCGGCGGGCACCCGGCTTGTCGGCGCTCTTCGGCATGGCCTTGTTGGCGAGCCTGATCACGGCGGAGCCGGTCTCACCGGCGACCGGGACGCGGACCGCGAGGGCCAGCGTCAGGTCCTGGCCCAGCTGCTCCCACTGGGCGGAGACGAGTCCGGTGCCGTCGGCGAGCTGCTTGGGCACCGCTTCGCCGATGACCTCGAAGAGCCGGTCCGGGAGGTCCAGGGCCGGGTCGCGGAAGCCCGGATAGCGGACGAACGCGCGGCCGTCCTCCAGCAGCAACGGGGGCGCTCCCCCTACGCCCTGCGGGCGTAGGGGGACCCCCAGGGCGGCCTCGTCGCTGATGGCGCGGATCAGCTCGGAGACGGCGCCGCGCTGGGCGAGGCCGATCCGGACCCGTCGCTTGACGTCCATCGAGTCGCGCAGCGGCTCGGTGAAGTAGTCGTCGGCGAGGGCGGCGATCCCGGCACAGACCTGGACCTGCGTCTCGTGGTCGAGGGCCGGGAAGTCGTCCTGGACCAGCTTGGCGAGTTCCCAGGTGAAGTGGCGCTTGAACACCGCGTCACGCTGGGGGCCGGCCTCGATGAGCCCGGCCGTGAACTTCATGATCTCGGCGGTGCAGCGCAGCCTCGCCAGGTGGTTCGCGCGGTACGTGATGTTGCTCGCGTCGCCGCGCTTCACCGCGTAGTAGTACGTGTAGTCCGCGAGGACCGAGATCTTCCGCGCCCGGACGCACGCCTCGATCGTGAACGGCTGGTCGCTGCCCACGGGGAGGTCCTCGGGGAAGCGCAGCTTGTGCCGCTCGACCAGTTCGCGCCGGAACAGCTTGGTGTTGGCCAGCGTGAACGGCAGCGCCGAGTCGTACAGGCTGATGTCCGGGTCGCTCTTCTTGTAGAGCGCCTGATGGACGTACCGGCCGTTCGTGCCGACCATCTTGCCGACGACGACATCGGAGCCGTGCTCGTCGGCACAGGCCACCATGCGCTTCAGCGCGTCCTTGCCGAGGTAGTCGTCGGAGCCGATGAAGTACACGTAACGGCCGGTGGCCACCTCCAGGGCCCGGTTGCTGGGCGCAGCCGGGCCGCCGGAGTTGGCCTGGTGGATCACCTTCACGGTGCCGGGGTACCGCTCCGCGAAGCGGTCGAGTTCCCGGCCGCTGTCGTCGGTCGAGCCGTCGTCGACGGCCACGACCTCAAGCCGGTCCACTCCTATGCTCTGGTTCACCAGCGAGTTCAGGCACTCGGTCAGGTACGGCATCGTGTTGTAGACGGCGACGACGACGGTGACGTCGGGAGTGGTCAACTGGCCACGTCCTCCGGCGTCAGCTGCACGGTGGCACCGCTCTTGGCCGAGTCGATGACGGCGGCGGCGACCTCGACGGTCCGCAGACCCTGGCGCAGCGTGCAGATGTCCCGCGACTTGCCGAGGACGGCGTCCCGGAACAGCTCGTGCTCGACGAGGAGCGGCTCGCGCTTCGGGATGGCGTAACGGATCATGTCGCCCTCGGAGACACCGCGGAAGGCCTGGAGGGCCTCCCACTCGGTGGTCACGGCCGCGTTCGAGTAGAACGTCAGGTCGGCGGTGAGGGTGTCGGCGATGAAGCAGCCGCGCTCGCCGGTGACCGAGGTGAAGCGCTCCTTGAGCGGGCTCAGCCAGTTGACGAGGTGGCTGACCATCGTGCCGTCGGAGAGCTTGCCGACGGCCGAGACCATGTCCTCGTGCGGGCGGCCCGACTTGGACACGGTGTGCGCCGCGATCGACGTGTACTGCTGGCCGGTGACCCAGGCCGTCAGGTCGATGTCGTGGGTGGCGAGGTCCTTGACCACGCCGACGTCGGCGATGCGGTGCGGGAAGGGGCCCTGGCGGCGGGTGACGACCTGGAAGACGTCGCCGAGCTCGCCGGCCTCCAGCCGGGAGCGGAGGCTGCGCAGCGCCGGGTTGCAGCGCTCGATGTGGCCGACGCCGGCGACCAGGCCGCGCGACTCGAAGGCCTCGACGAGGCGGCGGGCGCCCGCGACGGTGTCGGCGAGCGGCTTCTCGATCAGCGCGCCGACGCCGGCCTCGGCCAGCTTCAGGCCGACTTCCTCGTGCAGCGCGGTCGGGCAGGCGACCACGGCGTAGTCGATGCCGAGCGCGATCAGCTCGTCGACGGTGGACAGCACGGGGGCGCCCTGCGCCCAGCCGTTCTTGTCCCCCATCGGGTCGACGACGGCGACCAGCTCGACGCCGTCCAGCCCGGCCAGTACGCGGGCGTGGTGGCGTCCCATGGAGCCCAGGCCGATCAGTCCGGCCCGCAGTCCAGCAGCAGTCACAGCTTCTCTCCCAGCGCGTTCACGGCGGTGACGATGCGCTCAAGGTCGTTCTCGCTCAGCGAGGGGTGGACGGGGAGCGAGACGACCTCGGCGGCCGCACGCTCGGTCTCCGGCAGGTCCCAGTGACGGCCGGCCTTCTGGTCCGGCTCCCAGTACGGCTTCAGCCGGTGGATGGGCGTCGGGTAGTAGACGGCGTTGCCGACGCCCGCCTCGGTGAGGTGCGCCATGGCGGCGTCGCGGTCTCCGCGGACCCGGATCGTGTACTGGTGGTAGATGTGGCGCGCGCCCTCGGCGACGACCGGGGTGACGACGCCGGCCGTGGTGATGTGCTCCGTCAGGTACGCGGCGTTGGCGATGCGCTGCTCGGTCCAGCCGCCCAGCTTGGCGAGCTGGACGCGGCCGACGGCGGCGGCGACGTCCGTCATGCGCATGTTGGCGCCGACGATCTCGTTGGCGTACCGCTGCTCCATGCCCTGGTTGCGCAGCAGGCGCAGGGTGCGGGCGATCTCCGCGTCGGCCGTGGAGATCATGCCGCCCTCGAGGCTGTGCATGTTCTTCGTCGGGTAGAAGCTGAACGTGCCGCCGGAGCCGAAGGCGCCGACCGGGGTGCCGTTCAGCGCGGCCGCGTGCGCCTGGCAGGCGTCCTCGACGACGGCGAGCTTGTGCTTCTCCGCGATGGCCATGATCTTGTCCATCGCGGCCGGGTGGCCGTACAGGTGCACCGGCATGATCGCGGCGGTGCGCGGGGTGATCGCGGCCTCGACGGCGGCCGGCGACAGGCAGTACGAGTCGGCCTCGATGTCGGCGAAGACGACGTCGGCGCCGACCAGGCGGACCGCGTTGGCCGAGGCGGCGAACGAGAACGACGGGACGATCACCTCGTCACCCGGGCCGATACCGAGAGCCATCAGAAGGAGGTGCAGCGCAGAGGTACCGGAGTTGACAGCCACGCAGTGGCGGCCGTCCACGAGCTCCGAGAAGCCCTCCTCGAACGCGGCCACCTCAGGGCCCTGAACTACCCGGCCGCTGCGCAGTACGCGCACGGCTGCTTCGATCTCTTCCTCACCGATGACCGGGCGGGCAGCGGGAATGGGCTGCGCGTTGCTGCTCGGCATTGGACGTCCTCCTTGAACACCGCGAGAGCTCTTTATGGCAGAGGTCCGGGGTCTGCGGGGCGTCTGTGGGCCGCGCGAACCCCTCCGGCGTGATGGCCGACGCCCTACCGAGGAATGCTGGGACCGGTCTGTCCCTAACCGGGCCGGTCACCGACCGTAGTCTCCGGGCGGGGCACCGGCACGGCAGCAACCGCCGTCACATTATCAGGGATTTCCTAGGCAATTTCTGGGCCGTTAACGGACCCAGGCATCAATTGCGAAACAAAAGCCGTGTCCCGCCCCCCGGTGGTGGGGGACGGGACACGAACGTTCAACGAGCGATCACCGATTGTTCAGCTTCCGGCGGGCCCGCCCGTGGAGGCCGTCACGGTGGGCAGCGCCTGCTGCTCCGCCGCGGCGGTCTTCTTGGTCGCCGACTTGGTGGCCTTCTTGGCGGTCGTCTTCTTCGCCGCGGTCTTCTTGGCCACCGTCTTCTTCGTGGCGGCCTTCTTCGCCGTGGCCTTCTTGGCGGTCTTGCGGGCCGCCTTCTTGGCCGGGGCCTCCGGAGCCTCGTCGGCGGGGGCCTCGGCTCCGGGCTCCTGCCCGGCCTGCTCCGCCTGCGGTGCGGCGGCGACCACGACGACCGCGGCCTCCTCCGCACCGGACGGCGAACCGGCCGGGGCGGTGACCTTGCGGGTCACACGCCGGCGGGCGCGCGGCGGCGCGGCGACCGGGGTCTCCTCCACGGGTGCCTCGGGCTCCGGGGCGGCCGGGATCCCGGCGGCCTCGCCCGCATCGGTGACGATCTCGGCGGCCTCGCTGCCCTTCGGCGAACCGGCCGGGGCCGTCGCCTTGCGGGTCGCCCGGCGGCGCGTACGGCCCGCGGGGGCGGGCTCCTCCGCGGCCACCGGCTCGGCGGCCGGGGCGGGTGCCTGGGCGGCCTCCTCCACCGGCTCGGCCCGCTTGGACTCGGCGCGCTTGGACTCGGCCTGCTTCGGCGCACCCGCAGGGGCGGTCGCCTTACGGGTCGCCCGGCGGCGACGGCCACGGGTCGCTGCGGCCTCGGCCTCGGCGGCGCTGCCGTACAGCTCCTCGTCCGGGGCGAAGGCGGGCTCGGGCAGGGCCACGGGCGCGGCGGCCTCCGCCGCGACCTCGGCCTCGCTCTCCTCGACCTCGGCCGGCGGGGCCTCGGCGCCCTGGGCCTCGACGACGACCTCGTGGTCGTGCTCGTGCTCGTGGACGTGCTCGGCGCCACCGCGGCCGCGCTTCTTGCTGCGCTTGCCGCCGCCACCGCCACCGGCGGTGGACGGCTGCTCCATGTGCACGATCACGCCGCGGCCGTTGCAGTGGACGCAGGTCTCCGAGAACGACTCCAGCAGACCCTGGCCGACCCGCTTACGGGTCATCTGGACCAGACCCAGCGAGGTGACCTCGGCGACCTGGTGCTTCGTACGGTCCCGGCCCAGGCACTCCAGCAGTCGCCGCAGCACCAGGTCCCGGTTGGACTCCAGCACCATGTCGATGAAGTCGATGACGACGATGCCGCCCAGGTCGCGCAGCCGCAGCTGGCGCACGATCTCCTCGGCCGCCTCCAGGTTGTTCCTGGTGACGGTCTCCTCGAGGTTGCCGCCCTGACCGGTGAACTTGCCGGTGTTGACGTCGACGACGATCATCGCCTCGGTCTTGTCGATCACCAGCGAACCGCCGGACGGCAGCCAGACCTTGCGGTCCAGCGCCTTCATCAGCTGCTCGTCGATCCGGTACGTCGCGAAGACGTCGACCTCGGAGGTCCAGCGGTTCAGCCGGTCCGCCAGGTCGGGCGCGACGTGCGAGACGTAGCCCTGGATGGTGTCCCACGCCTCGTCACCGCTGACGATGACCTTCGAGAAGTCCTCGTTGAAGATGTCGCGGACGACACGGACGGTCATGTCCGGCTCGCCGTAGAGGAGGGTCGGGGCGTTGCCGTTCTTCGCCGTCTTCTGGATCTCCTCCCACTGCGCCTGCAGCCGCTCGACGTCGCGGCTCAGCTCGTCCTCGCTGGCGCCCTCCGCGGCGGTGCGGACGATGACGCCCGCGTCCTCGGGGACGATCTTCTTGAGGATGGTCTTCAGCCGGGCGCGCTCGGTGTCGGGCAGCTTGCGGCTGATGCCGGTCATCGAACCCTCGGGCACGTACACCAGGTAGCGGCCGGGCAGGGAGACCTGGCTGGTGAGCCGGGCGCCCTTGTGGCCGATCGGGTCCTTGGTGACCTGGACGAGGACGGACTGGCCGGACTTCAGCGCGGACTCGATGCGGCGCGGGCCGTTGGCCATGCCGAGCGCCTCGAAGTTGACCTCGCCCGCGTACAGGACGGCGTTGCGGCCCTTGCCGATGTCGACGAAGGCGGCCTCCATGGACGGCAGGACGTTCTGCACCTTGCCGAGGTAGACATTGCCGACGTAGGAGCTGGACTGCTCCTTGTTGACGTAGTGCTCGACCAGCACGTTGTCCTCGAGGACGCCGATCTGGGTGCGGTCGCCGTTCTGCCGGACGACCATCACGCGCTCGACGGCCTCGCGGCGCGCCAGGAACTCCGCCTCGGTGATGATCGGCACCCGGCGGCGGCCCTGCTCGCGTCCCTCGCGGCGGCGCTGCTTCTTCGCCTCCAGGCGGGTGGAGCCCTTGATGGACTGCACCTCGTCCGACGGCTCCGCCTTGGGCCGGGGCTCACGGACCTTGACGACCGTACGCTCCGGCTCGTCGTTGCCGGGCTCGGTGTCGGAAGCCTCACCGCTGCGACGGCGGCGGCGACGACGGCGACGGCTGCTGCTGGTGCCGGCGGCGGACGGGGTGCCGGGCTCGGCGTCCTCGTCGTCCTCCTCCTGCTCGGCGGCGGCCTCCTCGCCCTCGGCCTCCTCCTCGGCGGACTCGGTGTCCTCCGCCTCGCCCGACTCGCCACGGCGGCGACGGCGGCCACCACGGCGGCGGCGGCGCGAAGGACGGTCCTCGTAGTCGTCGCTCTCGGTCTCGGTCTCGGTGTCCGGCTCCTCCGCCTCGACCTCGGCCTCGTCGGCGGGCTCGGCCTCGACGGTCTCCACGGCCGCGGCGGGCTCGCCACGGCGGCGACGGCGACGACGCGTGGTGGTCTCGGCGGCCGGGGCGGGCTCGACGGCCTCTTCCTCGTCGTCCGGCTCGGTGGCGGCCGCGGCAGCCGCGGCGGCGGTCTCCGGGGTCTGGAACATCGGCTCGGCGAAGACCGGCGCCTGGAACACGGGCACGGCGGGCCTGGTGGCACGGCGCCCACGGGTGGGCTCCTCGGCCTGCTCGGGCTCGGCGGCGGCCTGCGGCGCGGCGGTCCTGCGCCGGCCGCGGCCGCGCGAGGCGGCCTGCGCGGCGGCCTCGACCTCGGCCTCGTCGGCGGCGATCGTGGCCACGACGTCCGCGGGCAGGCCCTCGCCCGCCGCGGTCTCCTCCTCCTGCGCGGTCGGTGCCCCGGCGGGGGCGGCCGTCCGGCGGGTGGCACGGCGACGCGTGCGACCGCGAGGGGCCTCCTCGGCGACGGGCTCCGCCTCGGGGCGGTCCTCCACGGCCTCTTCCTGCCGGTCGCCCTCGGCTTCGGCGGGAGCGGCCGTCCGGCGCGTGGCACGGCGACGCGTACGACCGCGAGGGGCCTCCTCGGCCGCTTCGGCCGTGGTGCCCTCGGTCGTGGTCGCCACGGACGTGGTCTCTTCGGTACGGGTCTCTTCGGTCCCGGCGGCGGCCTCGGCCTGCTGCGGCGTGCCCGCCGGGGCGGTTGCCCGGCGGCGGGTACGGCGCGCGGGCGCCTTGGCGGCCCCGGTCTCCGTGGCGTTCTCGCTCACGGCACCTTCCTCGATGTCTTCGTCGGCGGCGACGGCCTCGGCCGCCTCCACCGGAGCAGACGAGATCGCGGGCGCCTCGACGGAGGCGGGCTCGGCAACGACCTCGGCGGGAGCCGGCGAACCGGCGGGCGCGGTGACCTTGCGCGTCGCCCGGCGACGGGTACGCGGCGCGGGCGCCTCCACGGCGGCCTCCACGGCGGCCTCGGCAACGGTCTCGGCGGTGGACTCGGCGGCCGACTGCGCGGCGACCGGTGCGGCAGGCTCGGCGGCGGCCTCGACGGGCGCGGGCGGACCCGCGGACGCGGTCGCCTTGCGTGTCGCCCGGCGACGGGTACGCGGCGCGGGCGCCTCCACGGCGGCCTCGGCAACGGTCTCGGCGGCCGGGGCGGCGGCCTCGGCGGCCGGCGCCTCCGTGGCCGGTATGGCGGCCGAGAGCGAGGCGGTCACATCGGCGACGGTCTCCACCTCGGCGGCGGCCGTCGGCGGGCCCGCGGGGCGGGACGCACCACGGCGACGGCGCGGAGGCAGCGTGTCGCTGGGGGTGGAATTCTCGTTTTCTTCGTTGTCCCCGGTCGTACCGGGGTCGTTCGGCTCGAGCATGCGGGCGGTTCTCCCGTCACGCTCCCGGGCGCCGAGCCTCGATCCGGTCCGGAGGGCACGTCCCGCCTGATGAGTGCGGGGCCTCCGTCCGGGGCGCGGGCGCCGCACGGGAGCTGTATGTCTGGCTCGCCGGTTCCGTACGCGATATACGCACGGCCTGGCGAAAGTCTCCTGGTCAGTGCGCTGCCCGACCCAGGTGGCTCCCGAGTACGAGGGCGGCGCTACGACGACTGCTCCCTACGCGGAACCGGTACCCGCAGGTACCGTCGCGGCGGATCCGGCGACCCCTGAGCGATCGGCTGGGGCGGCCGTGACTGCCTCGCGGTCGGGCGCGAGCGGGTCGGTCACCGTGCCGGACTCCTCGTCGAAGAGCCCCTGCGCCAGCCTGGTCACCGCTGCGGGGACCGGCGGCGCCAGGTCGGCCACAGCGTGGAGACCGGACAGGACGTCGTCGGGTCGCACGGCAGGTGTCACGTGCCGAACAACCAGCCGCAGTATCGCACAGGGCCCCTCCCCGGGCCTATCAGGCTGTGGACAACTCGCCTGCAGGCCGGCCACCGCACCACGTGCGTCGAAGGTCCGCAGCCCGTTCTTCGTCCGGCGCTGGACCTCGACGGTCTCCGCCGCGACGAAGGCGGCCACGGCCTTCTCGGCCTCCTCCACGGCGACGCCGTCGAGCCGCAGCTCCCACACGGACGCCGTCAGCCGGTCGGCGAGCCCTGAGGTACGGGCCTCGACCGCGTCGATGACGTCGAGCCCGGCCGGCAGCGACTCGTCGAGCAGCTCGCGCAGCTTCGCGGGGTCGCGGGCCTCGGTGAGCGCGATCTCCAGGTACTCGGCCTCGGAGCCCGTGCCGGTGGGCGCGGCGTTCGCGTACGACACCTTCGGATGCGGGGTGAAGCCCGCCGAGTACGCCATCGGTACCTCGGCGCGCCTCAGCGCACGCTCGAAGGCGCGCTGGAAGTCGCGGTGACTGGTGAACCGGAGGCGGCCGCGCTTGGTGTAGCGCAGTCGGATGCGCTGCACCGCGGGTGCGGGCGGCGGGCCTTCGGGCTGTCGCTTGCCCAGTGGTTCTTCTCCTCGGTGCGGGGCGGGCGCCTGCGGGCGCCGCCCTTCGTGGCCTGCGGTACCCCTGGAGGGCGGCCCGTCCGGCTCACCCCCGCTCGTGCAGGGAGATCTCGGGTCCGGGCGCCACGCCGGGGACAGTCGGTAGGTGTTGCCTGCCTTCCAGGTTACGCGCCCGGACGGATGCCGGTTCCACGGCCCGGGGCTCACGTGCCCCGCCGACCAGCGCCCGCCAGGCGTCCCGGCGCGCCTTCCGCACGGTCTCCCGGGCGGAGGCGAGCGCCCCTCGCGCCGCCCGCCCTGCCTCGACGGCGGCCAGCCTCGCCGGAGCCCAGACCCGGTCGCGGACGACGTGGCCCACCGGGGTGCAGACGCTCCGGTAGAACCAGGCGGCCGGACGCCCGAAGAGGTTCCGGCCGCACCACTTCAGGGCGCGCCCGACGGCCCGCGAGACGTACCCGGCGACGCGCCAGGCGACCTCGAAGGCGTCGGCGATCTCACGGCCGACGGCGGCGAGGAAGCGTCCGAGGGGAGTGAGGATCCAGCGGTACCCGAAGGCGGCGGGCACGACGACCAGGATCCGGAACAGCCATCCGAGCGCGGCCCACAGGCCACGGCCCACCGGGGCGACGCCATGCACGTACACCCAGGTCACGCCGTGCCCGATCGGCGTCAGCACCCACCGGTACAGCGCGATCCACGGCCAGAGGAGAACGGCCCACAAGAGCCACCCGACGCCCTTTCCGAGCGGCGTGAACAGCCGGGCGTACACCCAGCCCAGGGCGCGGGCCAGTCCGTGGCCGACCGGGGTCAGCACGACCCGGTACAGCCACGCCAGCGGAGCCGCGACACCGTGGACGGCCACCGGCACGACCACGTACCGCCACAGTCCCACCCAGGGCCAGTAGAAGACGGCCTTGAACAGCCACGCCACCACCGTGGCGACCGCCGCGACGATCCGGCCGATCAGCCATCCGACCGGGGCGAGCACCGTCTCGTACAACCAGTCCCAGGCCCGGCCGAGCGGCCGCAGCAGCGCGCGCTGGAGCGCCCGTCCGCACACGACGAGCGCGTCCCAGACCATGCGCACGGGAACGACGACGAGCAGCACCACGATCCGCACGGGGATCCTGATGGCCACCGTCAGGCAGCCTTCGGGTGCCGGCTGCCGCTCACGCTTCTCCACGTCCATGAGCAGGGAGACGCACAGGCCGGGCCAGGGGTTCTCGCCCTGCCGGGTCGTCGCAGGAGTGTGACGAGAGACCCCCGGCGGCCGCGGCCTGTGGCGGTACGGGAACGCCATCGGCCCTGTCGTGCGACAGGGCCGATGGCGTTGCGCGGTGCGTGTCGTCCGGCGTCCTACTTGTTGACGACCGTCAGCGGCAGGAGCTTCTTGCCCGTCGGGCCGATCTGGATGTGGGTGTCCATCTGAGGGCAGACGCCACAGTCGAAGCACGGCGTCCAGCGGCAGTCCTCGACCTCGGTCTCGTCGAGCGAGTCCTGCCAGTCCTCCCAGAGCCAGTCCTTGTCGAGGCCGGAGTCCAGGTGGTCCCAGGGCAGGACCTCCTCGTACGTACGCTCACGGGTCGTGTACCAGTCGACGTCGATGCCGAACTCGGGCAGCGTCTTCTCCGCGCACGCCATCCAGCGGTCGTACGAGAAGTGCTCGCGCCAGCCGTCGAAGCGGCCGCCGTCCTCGTAGACGGCGCGGATGACGGCGCCGGTGCGGCGGTCACCGCGCGAGAGGAGGCCCTCGACGATGCCCGGCTTGCCGTCGTGGTAGCGGAAGCCGATGGAGCGGCCGTACTTCTTGTCGCCGCGGATCTTGTCGCGGAGCTTCTCCAGACGGGCGTCCGTCCCCTCGGCGGAGAGCTGCGGGGCCCACTGGAACGGCGTGTGGGGCTTGGGCACGAAGCCGCCGATGGAGACCGTGCAGCGGATGTCGTTCGCGCCGGAGACCTCGCGGCCCTTCTGGATCACCTTGGTCGCCATGTCGGCGATCTGGAGGACGTCGTCGTCGGTCTCGGTGGGCAGGCCGCACATGAAGTACAGCTTCACCTGGCGCCAGCCGTTGCCGTACGCGGTGGAGACCGTGCGGATCAGGTCCTCCTCCGAGACCATCTTGTTGATGACCTTGCGCATGCGCTCGGAGCCGCCCTCGGGGGCGAAGGTGAGGCCCGAGCGGCGGCCGTTGCGGGTCAGCTCGTTGGCCAGGTCGACGTTGAAGGCGTCCACGCGGGTGGAGGGGAGGGACAGACCGATCTTGTCCTCCTCGTAGCGGTCGGCGAGGCCCTTGGCGATGTCGCCGATCTCGCTGTGGTCCGCGGAGGACAGCGACAGCAGGCCGACCTCCTCGAAGCCGGTCGCCTTGAGGCCCTTCTCGACCATGTCGCCGATGCCGGTGATGCTCCGCTCCCGCACGGGGCGCGTGATCATGCCGGCCTGGCAGAAGCGGCAGCCGCGGGTGCAGCCGCGGAAGATCTCCACGGACATCCGCTCGTGGACGGTCTCGGCCAGCGGCACGAGGGGCTGCTTGGGGTACGGCCACTCGTCGAGGTCCATGACGGTGTGCTTGGACACCCGCCACGGCACGCCCGACTTGTTCGGGACGACCCGGCCGATGCGGCCGTCGGGGAGGTACTCGACGTCGTAGAAGCCCGGGACGTACACGCCGCCGGTCTTCGCGAGGCGGAACAGCAGCTCCTCGCGGCCGCCGGGGCGGCCCTCCGCCTTCCAGGCCCGGATGATCTCGGTGATCTCCAGGACGGCCTGCTCGCCGTCGCCGATGACCGCGCAGTCGATGAAGTCCGCGATCGGCTCGGGGTTGAACGCGGCGTGGCCGCCCGCGAGGACGATCGGGTCGTCGATCGTGCGGTCCTTGGCCTCCAGCGGGATGCCGGAGAGGTCGAGAGCCGTGAGCATGTTCGTGTAGCCGAGCTCGGTGGAGAAGCTCAGGCCGAGGACGTCGAAGGCCTTGACCGGGCGGTGGCTGTCGACGGTGAACTGCGGGACGTCGTGCTCGCGCATGAGCGCCTCGAGGTCCGGCCAGACGCTGTACGTACGCTCGGCGAGCACGCCCTCGCGTTCGTTCAGTACCTCGTAGAGGATCATGACGCCCTGGTTGGGCAGTCCTACCTCGTAGGCGTCCGGGTACATGAGCGCCCAGCGCACGTCGCAGCTCTCCCACGGCTTGACCGTGGAATTCAGCTCACCACCGACGTACTGGATGGGCTTCTGCACATGCGGGAGCAGAGCTTCGAGCTGTGGGAAGACCGACTCGGCAGACATCAGGAACCTTTGTGGGCGGGCAGGGAGCGACTCTCAAGCGTAACCCGATCGGAAGGCACCCCCCGCCCGCCCTGGAGAGGGGCGGACGGCGGTCAGCCGGCGAGCGCGGCGCGCAGCCGGGGGTCGGCGGCCTCGGCCCAGACTCCCGGCAGTTCACGCTCGCGCTCGGCGGCCGATGCCTCCTCGTGCCCGAACAGCAGTCCCCAGGTGAACGCGGTCTCCCCCGCGGCATGGGCCTGGATCCCGATGTCCCGCAGGGTGTCGCGGGCGACGACGCTGTCCTGGTGGTCGCCGAGGACCGTCTGGACGGCCTTCATGCGCTTGGCGAACTTCTTGGCGGGCTTGCCGAGGGCGGGGGTGACGGCCTCCGCCGCGTAGCGGGCGCGCTTGGCGGCCTTGCGGGCCTCGTGCATGGCGAGGTCGCGGTCATGGCCGGCGGGGAGGCCGAGCGCGTGCCCGACGCGTCCCGCGAGACGGCCGTAGTCCTTGATCACGGCCTTGGGCAGGGTGTCGACGGGCTTCGCGGTGGCGGCACCCAGCAGCGGCGGCTCGTCGAGGAGCGCGTCGAGGGCGTCGAGGAGCGCGAGATAGCGCTTGGTGTCGAGCACGGCGACGGAGCGGCGCCGTGCGTCGGCCCGGTGCGCGGTGGCCCAGATCCGCAGCCGGCTGCGGACCGGGCCGAGGATCACCGGCCTCGGCAGGTCGTCGATGCGGCCGCGCAGCCGCTCGGCGAGCACCTCCTGGTCGCGTGCGACGCCCAGCTCCCCGGCCAGCCACTTCAGCTCGTCGCCGAGCGGGTCGGTGACCTGCCGGTCGATGATCTTCCGGAACGTCTTGAAGGCGCTGCGCATCCGGCGGGTCGCGACGCGCATCTGGTGCACGGCGTCGGGCAGGTCGCGCCGTACGGCGGGGTCGAGGGCGACGATGGCGTCCCGCTGCTCGCGCAGATAGGCGAGGACGTGCGCGCCCGCGTCCTCGCTCCGGGGCCGTGCACCGCGGGACTTGACGCCCTTCGCGGCCTCCGGCGCCTTCGGGGCGCGCTCGCCGCCGGGGTGCCCGAAGGCGTCGGCGTACCGCGAGGAGCCCTGTTCCGCGTCGGGCCCGGTGTCACGGCCCGGGCGGGCCGGCCCGTCGGCGGTCTCCACGGACCCGTCGGTCGCCGCCCGCTTCCCGCGCTTGCCGTCCTTCCCGGCGGCCGCTGCCGCGGCCGCTCCGGGTGCCGGGTACTCGGGCGTCGTCTCCTCGAGCGCCCGTGCGAGTTTCGACGAGGACGACGAGGGGCTGATGCCCGCCTTGCGGAGGCGTTTGCCGACCGCGTCGAGCAGGGCGGGGTCGGCGTCGTCGGCGAGTTCGACCTCGATCTCGGTCCACTCCGCCGTACGGCCGCCCGGTGTCAGCCGTTCCGCCCGTACGGAGTCGACGGACAGTTCGGCGAGGAGTTCGCCGCTGTCGTCGACGAGATGGCTCACGTCCCGGGACGACCACAGCCGGACGACGGGGACGAGCGAGGCGTCGCGGACGCGGGAGCGGACGAGGCCGGCGAGGGTGCGGGGCAGGGTGTCGCCGAGAGGGGCCTGGATCTCGTCCCGGATGCCGGTGGAGACCGGGAACTTCAGGTGCCAGCCCTCGTCGTCGCCGCCGGTGCGCCGCCGCAGCGTGATGCTGTCGGCGGCGAGACGCAGGTCGGTGGTGTCGTAGTAGACGGCGTCCAGCTCCGTCACGCCTTCGGCGACGACGTCCGTGACCCCGGCCACGCGGGTCAGGTCGGGCACCTTCGTGTCGGTGGTGGCTTCGTACTTCCGCTCGATCTCTCGCTTCGTGTCCGCCATGAACCGAATCTAGTCGCCCCGGCGGCCGTACGTCAGTCCGCCGGAGCCGGCTCAGGCCGACATCGGCCGCTGCACCTTGATCGACTGGAGCAGTCCGACCGCCACCCACACCGCGAACATCGACGAGCCGCCGTACGACACGAACGGCAGTGGCAGCCCGGCGACCGGCATGATGCCGAGGGTCATGCCGACGTTCTCGAACGACTGGAACGCGAACCAGGCGATGATCCCGGCGGCGACGATCGTGCCGTACAGCTCGGTCGTCTCACGGGCGATGCGGCAGGCGCGCCACAGCACGACGCCCAGCAGGAAGAGGATGAGGCCCGCTCCGACGAAGCCGAGTTCCTCACCGGCGACGGTGAAGACGAAGTCGGTCTGCTGTTCGGGCACGAACTGGCCGGTGGTCTGGGATCCCTTGAACAGTCCGGTGCCGAGCAGACCGCCGGAGCCGATCGCGATACGCGCCTGGTTGGTGTTGTAGCCGACGCCGGCCGGATCGAGTTCGGGGTTGGCGAACGCGGCGAAGCGGTTGAGCTGGTACTCGTCGAGCAGTCCGAGCGCCGTGACCAGTACGGCGCCGCCGACGCCCGCTCCGATCAGCCCGAAGATCCAGCGGTTGGAGGCGCCGGAGGCGAGCAGTACGCCCAGCACGATCACCACCATCACCATGACCGAGCCGAGGTCCGGCATCAGCATGACGATCGCCATCGGCAGGGCCGCCAGGCCGAGCGACTTCGCGACGGTGCCGTGGTCCGGATGGGCGTGGTCGCCCGCGTCGACCTGGGAGGCCAGCAGCATCGCCATGCCCAGGATGATCGTGATCTTCACGAACTCGGAGGGCTGGAGCGAGAATCCGCCGCCGATGACGATCCAGGCGTGGGCGCCGTTGATGGTCGCGCCGAGCGGGGTGAGCACCAGCGACACCAGCACGACGGAGATGCCGTACAGCACGGGTACGGCGCCGCGCAGCGTGCGGTGCCCGAGCCAGACGGTGCCCACCATCAGGGCGAAGCCGATGCCGGTGTTGAGGAGGTGACGGAAGAAGAAGTAGTACGGATCGCCGTGGTTGAGCTCGGTGCGGTTGCGGGTCGCGGACCAGACGAGCAGTGAGCCGATGAGCGACAGCGCGATCGCCGAGCCCAGCATCGGCCAGTCCAGCCGGCGCACCATCGAGTCGCGGGCGAAGAGCTTCGCGAGGGCGCCGCGCTCGGGTGCGTACCGCGAGACCGAGAAGCCATGAGGTCCTGCCATGTGTCAGTCCCTCCGCCCCGTGGCGGCGGGCGGGCCCGCGAGGGTCTTGTCCTCTTCCGGCTCCGGCTTCACCGGCTCGTACGGCGTGATCTGAGGCGCGTCGATGGAGCCGTCGGGCTGGATCTTCGGCAGCGCCTTCTCCGGCTCCGGCAGCAGGGCCTTCTTCAGGTCCTGCTTGCCTTCCATGTCCAGTCCGTAGAGCGCGTTGTAGATGTTGCGCACCGCGGGGCCGGACGCGCCGGAGCCCGTACCACCCTGGGAGATCGTCATGACGATCGAGTAGTCCTTGGTGTACGTGGCGAACCACGAGGTCGTCTGCTTGCCGTGGACCTCGGCCGTACCGGTCTTGGCGTGCATGGGGATCTTGTCCTGCGGCCAGCCGCCGAATCGCCAGGCGGCGGTACCGCGGGTGGCGACTCCGGCGAGCGCCTCGTTCATCAGCTCGCGCGTCTTGGCGTTCATCGGCAGCTTGCCGTGCGACTTCGGCTTGATCTCGCGGACGCTCTTGCCGTCCGCGCCGATGACGGCCTTGCCGACGGTCGGGTTGTAGAGCGTGCCGCCGTTGGAGATGGCCGCGTAGATGGTGGCCATCTGGATCGGGGTGACGAGCGTGTCGCCCTGGCCGATGGAGTAGTTGACCGAGTCACCGGCGCGCATCAGATTGCCTTCGAGGCAGTTCTCGTAGGAGAGCTGCTGGATGTAGTCGCCGCCCTTCTTGCCGATCTTGCACCAGTAGTCCTTGTTCGCCTCCCAGAACTTCTGCTTCCAGCGGCGGTCCGGGATGCGGCCGGTGACCTCGTTGGGCAGGTCGATGCCGGTCTCGGCGCCGAGGCCGAACTGGTGGGCGGTGCGGTAGAACCAGTCGGCCGCGTTCTTCTTCGGCTTGAGGCCGCCGTCCTTGCGCCACTGCTGGTGGGCGAGGGCGTAGTAGACGGTGTCGCAGGAGACCTCGAGGGCCTGGCCGAGGGTGATGCTGCCGTGGCCCTGGGACTCGAAGTTCTTGAAGACCTGGTTGCCGATGGAGTACGAGCTGGGGCAGGGGTAGCGGCCCTTGAAGTCGTATCCGGCGTTGACCGCGGCGGTGGTGGGGACGACCTTGAAGATGGAGCCGGGGGCGGCCTGTCCCTGGATGGCCCGGTTCAGCAGCGGGAAGTTGGACTTCTTGCCGGTGAGCCGCGCGTAGTCCTTGGCGGAGATGCCGCCGACCCAGGCGTTCGGGTCGTACGTGGGCTGGGAGGCCATGGCGACGACACGCCCGGTCTTCGCCTCCATGACGACGACGGCGCCCGAGTCGGCCTTGTAGTTGGTGTTGGTGTTGTCGTCGAAGACCTTGCGGGCTTCCTTCATCGCGTTGTTGAGCTCCCACTCGGCGACCGCCTGCACGCGGGCGTCGATGGAGGTGACGACGTTGGCGCCGGGCTCGGCCTTGTCGGCCTGGGCCAGGCCGATGACCCGGCCGAGGTTGTCCACTTCGTAGCGGGTGACGCCGGCCTTGCCGCGCAGGTCCTTGTCGTACGTGCGCTCGAGTCCGGAGCGGCCGACCTGGTCGGAGCGTAGGAACGGCGAGTCCGTGTCCTTGGCCTTCTCGATCTCCTCGTCCGTGACGGGCGAGAGATAGCCGAGGACCTGCGAGGTGTTGGCCTTGCCGGGAGCGGCGTAGCGGCGCACGGCGGTGGGCTCCGCGGTGATGCCGGGGAAGTCCTCGGCGCTCTCGCGGATCTTCAGGGCCTGCTGGGTGGTGGCCTCGTCGGTGACCGGGATCGGCTGGTACGGCGAGCCGTTCCAGCAGGGCTGCGGGGTCTTGGAGTCGCAGAGCCGGACCTTGTCCGTGACGTCCTTCGGCTTCATGCCGAGGACGGCGGCGAGCCGGGTGAGGACGCCCTTGCCGTCGTCCTTCATCTTCATCAGCTCGGTGCGGGACGCGGAGACGACGAGCCGGGTCTCGTTGTCGGCGAGCGGGACGCCGCGGGCGTCCAGGATCGAGCCGCGCACGGCGGGCTGGACGACCTGCTGTACGTGGTTGCTCTTCGCCTCGTCGGTGTACTCGTCGCCGTTGCGGATCTGGAGATACCACAGACGTCCGCCGAGCGTGGCGAAGAGGGAGAAGACCAGGACCTGGATGACGATGAGCCGGATCTGGACGCGGGGAGTCCGCCCGGTCTCGGGAATGTTGCTCACGCTGCCGATACCCCCTCGGTCACAGTCGCTTGACTCCCCTGATGCGGCCGGCGCGGGTGGCCCGCGTCCTTGCCGCCTTGATCCGCAGCCCGCCGCGCTGGCGGCCGATGCGCAGTCCGGTGCCGGTCGATGCCCAGCCGCTGGAGACATCGGTGCCGCCGCCCTGGGACTCGGCGAGCGGATCGTTCTCGGCCCGTCTCGCGAGCGCCATGATCAGCGGCACGGTGAACGGCGCGAGCAGCAGGTCGTAGACGGCGGCGGTGAACAGCAGCGAGCCGAGGCCGACATGGCGGGCGGCGGTGTCCCCGACGAGGGCGCCGACGCCCGCGTACAGCAGGGTCGAGCCGATGGCCGCCGCGACGACCACGACCATCGGGCCGGTCGCGGACGTCAGCCGGCCGTTCTCGGGCTTGGCGAGTCCGGCGAGATAGCCGATGACGCACAGCACCAGGGCGTAGCGGCCGGCGGCGTGGTCGGCGGGCGGGGCGAGGTCGGCGAGCAGTCCCGCGCCGAAGCCGATGAGGGCGCCGCTGGTGTGCCCGTACACGAGTGCGAGCGCCAGCACGGTGAGGAGCAGCAGATCGGGTACGGCTCCGGGGAGCTGGAGGCGGGCGAGGACGGTGACCTGGATGACGAGGGCGACCACGACGAGCGTGGTGGAGAGCAGCATCCGGTTGAAGCGCATGGGTTCAGCTCCTCCTGCTACTCGTCGTCGCGGCCGGTGACGGCGGCGGTGCTGGTGGCCTGGGGATCGCCCTGGCCCTGATTCTGATCCTGATCCTGGTCCTGCGCCTGATCCCCGCCCTGGGCCTGGTCCCGGGTCTGGTCCTGCGTCTGGTCCCGGGTCTGATCCCCGGTCTGGTCCTCGCCCTGAGCCTGGCCTTCGCCGTTCGCCGACGGGGTGACCGTGACGGTCACCGTGGGCGTGGGCGTCGGCTTCGGCTTCGCCGGCAGGACCGTGTCGCGCGGGTCCGTACGGGGCGCCTGGACGACGACGCCGACGATGTCCAGCTTGGTGAAGGCGGCGTACGGACGGACGTAGATGTTCCGCGTGAGGGCGCCGCCCGCGGGGTCGACCCGGACGACCTCGCCGACCGGCACCCCGGGCACGAACGGCTTGTCGCCCTGCGAGCCGAAGGTGACCAGCCGGTCGCCCTTGCGCACCTTGGCCTTGCCGTTGAGGAGCTGCACGGACAGCGGCCGGTCGCCCTGACCGGTGGCGAAGCCCAGCTCGTCGGTCCGCTCCATGCGTGTACCGACCGTGAAGTCGGGGTCGTTGGCGAGAAGCACGGTCGAGGTGCCCGGGCCGACGGTGGTGACGCGGCCGACCAGGCCGTCACCGTTGAGGACGGTCATGTCGCGCTGGATGCCGTCACGGGAACCGGCGTCGATGGTCACCGTCCAGGAGAAGCCCTGGGCGGCTCCTATCCCGATGACCTCGGCACCCTTGATTCCGTACTGGCCGGTCGCCGCCTTCTTGAGCATGCCGTCGAGCTGACGGAGCCGGCTGCGGTTGCGGTCGTCGCTGCCGAGTCTCGCCTTGAGGGCCGCGTTCTCCCGCTCCAGGACGGCGATACGGTCGTGGCGCTCGCCCGAGTCACGCACCGCCCCTATGGCGTTGCCGACCGGGTCCACCGCGGCCGCGACACCGTTCTCGACCGGTCCGAAGACGGCGGCGGCGGCCTGCCGGGCGCCGTCGACCGGTGACTCCTCGCCTCCGCGGATGTCCACCGTGATCAGTGCGAACGCGATGGCGACCAGCAGGACCAGGAGCAGCCGGCTCTCTTTCGTGTCCCTCACGTGCGGCGGCCGTGCCTTCCTCGTCGGAATGTGAATGCCGTGCTCTGTGGTGCGTGTTGTTGCCTGTTGTTGCGTTGCTTTGTGCCGTTATATCAACGTTCGGCCGTACGGGGCGGGGTGACCCGGACGGCCGATGCCGACCCCTGCGCTATCGGCGGGGCTGGGCGTCCAGCACCTGCTGGAGCGCCTCGAACTCCTCGACGCACTTGCCCGAACCGAGCGCCACCGAGTCCAGCGGGTCCTCGGCGATGTGGATGGGCATACCGGTCTCACGGCGCAGCCGCTCGTCGAGGCCGCGCAGCAGAGCGCCACCGCCCGTGAGGACGATGCCCCGGTCCATGACGTCACCGGACAGCTCCGGCGGGCACTTGTCGAGGGTGGTCTTCACGGCGTCGACGATCGCGTTGACCGGCTCCTCGATGGCCTTGCGGACCTCGGCGGCGGAGACGACGACGGTCTTCGGCAGGCCCGAGACCAGGTCGCGGCCGCGGATCTCGGTGTGCTCCTCCTTGTCCAGCGCGTACGCCGAACCGATGGTGAGCTTGATGTTCTCGGCGGTCCGCTCACCGAGGAGGAGGCTGTACTCCTTCTTGATGTGCTGGATGATCGCGTTGTCCAGCTCGTCGCCGGCGACCCGGATCGACTGTGCCGTGACGATTCCTCCGAGGGAGATGACGGCGACCTCGGTGGTGCCGCCGCCGATGTCCACCACCATGTTGCCGGTGGCCTCGTGGACCGGGAGGCCGGCTCCGATGGCGGCCGCCATCGGCTCCTCGATGATGTGCACCTGGCGCGCGCCGGCCTGGGTGGATGCCTCGATGACCGCGCGGCGCTCGACCCCGGTGATACCGGAGGGCACACACACGACGATGCGCGGGCGGGCCGCCCAGCGACGCTTGTGGATCTTGAGGATGAAGTAGCGGAGCATCCGCTCGGTGATCTCGAAGTCGGCGATGACGCCGTCCTTCAGCGGGCGGACCGCCACGATGTTGCCGGGGGTACGGCCGATCATCTTCTTGGCCTCGGCACCCACCGCGAGGATGCCGCCGGTGTTGGTGTTGATGGCGACCACGGACGGCTCGTTGAGGACGATCCCCCGACCC
Source organism: Streptomyces sp. NBC_00259 (assembly GCF_036181745.1). NCBI lineage: Bacteria > Bacillati > Actinomycetota > Actinomycetes > Kitasatosporales > Streptomycetaceae > Streptomyces > Streptomyces sp. NBC_00259. The sequence goes on from NZ_CP108080.1 coordinate 2,603,686, forward strand.
CTGACGTACACCAGCGTGTTGGCGGTCCCGAGGTCGACAGCCATGTCACGGCCGATGAACGACATAGAGTTCCCCTTGTGTCCCATGAGGATGCGTCGGGCCTTCCCAAATCGAGCTTTGATGGCTTATTAGGTCGGCGAGGAGGGTGCTGCGCAGGTGCTGTGGCGTGAAGGCTTTCATCGTAGTGCTGCCTGCACGGACTCCGCGCGCTGGGCCCCGCCTCGGTAAGGGTGACGACGAGTCGGAGCGATGCGTTCCCGATATCGCGACACGTATGCCGAAGGGCGACCGAAATTCCTTCGGTCGCCCCAGGGTCCGAGCGCTGTATGGCTGATGGCCGATCAGGAAAGACCGGGGAAGAAAATCTTCAGCTCACGGGCCGCGGACTCCTCGGAGTCCGAGGCGTGGATCAGGTTCTCCCGGACGATCGTGCCGTAGTCGCCGCGGATGGAGCCGGGGGCCGCGGCGATCGGGTCGGTCGGGCCGGCCAGGGCGCGCACTCCCTCGATGACGCGCTCGCCCTCGACGACCAGGGCGACGACGGGACCGGAGGCCATGAAGCCGACGAGCGGCTCGTAGAAGGGCTTGCCCTTGTGCTCGCCGTAGTGCTGCTCCAGGGTGTCCTGGTCCAGCTCGCGCAGCTCCAGAGCGGTGATCTGCCAGCCGGCCTTGCGCTCGATACGGCCGATGATCTCGCCGATCAGGCCGCGGCGTACGGCGTCGGGCTTGAGCAGGACGAGCGTGCGCTGGCTCACGTGCGGGGCTCCTTCGAGTGCGGGTCTCGGGACACGTTCTCAGGACCGGTCCCGAGAACATGGGGTGGGGAAAGCGTGGAGGAAAAGCGGGTCGTACTGGTCCCAGAGGCTACAGGGCGTCCCGAGTCGTCTGTCACGCAGCGTCAGGCTCTGCGGGACCCCCCTCGGCCTGCTGCGCCGCCCAGCGCGCCTTCGCCTCGTCGACCTTGCGGCCGTAGTGGACCGACGCCCACCACAGGCCCGCGAAGACCGCGCCGAGGAAGAACATCGTGGGCACCACGAAACCGCTGGCGATCAGGCCGAACTGCAGGGCCCAGCCGAGCTGCACCCCGCCGGGGCGGGTGATCATCCCGCACAGCAGGACCGACAGCAGCATCGCGACACCGCTCACGGTCCAGACCGTGGCCGACGACAGACCGGGATCCTTCATCGCCACCAGTCCGGCGAAACCGATCACGAAGAACTCGCCGATCAGTGTGGACGCACAGAGCGTACGCATGGGATTCAGCCCCTCCCCAGCAGCAGCCGGGCCTCGCCGACCGTGATCACGGAGCCGGTCACCAGGACGCCCGCGCCCGAGTACTCCGCCTCCTCCTCGGCGAGCGTGATCGCCGCCTCCAGCGCGTCGTCGAGCCGCGGCTCGACGACCACCCGCTCGTCGTCGCCGAAGACCTCCACGGCGATCGCGGCCAGCTCATCGGCGTCCATCGCGCGATGGCTGGAGTTCTGCGTGACGACGATCTCCGTGAAGATCGGCTCGAAGGCTTCGAGAAGGGCCTTCACGTCCTTGTCGGCACTCGCGCCCACCACACCGACGAGCCGCGAGAACCCGAACGCCTCCGTGATGCCCTCGGCGGCCGCCCGCGCTCCCGCCGGGTTGTGCGCGGCGTCCAGGACGACGGTCGGGCTGCGGCGCACGACCTCCAGCCGGCCCGGGGACACGACGGACGCGAACGCGGTACGCACCGTCTCCAGGTCCAGCGTCCGCGCGTGCTGCGCGCCGATCCCGAAGAAGGCCTCCACCGCGGCCAGGGCCACCGCCGCGTTGTGCGCCTGGTGGGCGCCGTACAGCGGAAGGAAGATCCCTTCGTACTCCCCGCCGAGTCCGCGCAGCGTCAGCAGCTGGCCGCCGACCGCGACCTCCCGCGAGCCGACACCGAACTCCATGCCCTCACGGGCCACCGTCGCGTCCACCTCGACGGCCTTCTTCAGCATCACCTGCGCCGCGTCCACCGGCTGCTGCGCGAGGATCACCGTCGCGCCCTGCTTGATGACGCCGGCCTTCTCGCCCGCGATCTCGGCGGGCGTGGTGCCGAGCCGGTCCGTGTGGTCCAGGTCGATCGGGGTGATCACGGCCACCGAGCCGTCGATCACGTTGGTCGCGTCCCAGCTGCCGCCCATGCCGACCTCGACCACGGCCACGTCCACGGGCGCGTCGGCGAACGCGGCGTACGCCATGCCCGTGAGCACCTCGAAGAAGGAGAGCCGGAACTCCTGGGCGGCGTCGACCATCTCCACGTACGGCTTGACGTCCTGGTACGTCTCGATGAAGCGCTCGGCGTCGATGGGGGCGCCGTCCAGGCTGATCCGCTCGGTGATCGACTGGACGTGGGGCGAGGTGTACCGACCGGTGCGCAGCTCGAAGGCGCCGAGCAGCGCCTCGATCATGCGGGCCGTGGACGTCTTGCCGTTGGTGCCGGTGATGTGGATGGACGGATAGGCACGCTGGGGCTCGCCCAGCACGTCCATCAGGGCGGCGATCCGGCTGACGGACGGCTCCAGCTTCGTCTCGCCCCAGCGGCCGGCGAGCTCCTGCTCGACCTCGCGGAGTGCCTTGTCCACCTCCGGGTCGGCGGGCCGGCTCGGCACCTGCTCGCCGAGGGGCGATCCGGCCTGGGTGCGCAGCGTACGGCTCCCGGCCTCGATCACCGCCAGATCGGGGTCACGGTCGGTCTCGGCGTCGACGATCGCTTCGAACTCGTCGTCGCGCTCGTCGAAGGGCTCTGGCTGCTGGTCACTCACCATGCCAGTTTACGGAGCGCCGCCGACAAGCCGGACCGAGACCCGGCCGCACCGCCGCGGGAGACCGCCGGAGCCCCGTGGGAGCCGCGCCGGATCAGAGCCCGGCAGGGAGCAACGCCCGTACGTGGTACGCGCCGTCCCGCGGGCCGGCCGTCAGCGTGCCGCCCATGCTCTCCACCCGCTCCCGCATCGAGAGCGTGCCCGTACCGCTGGACACGGGCTCCCGGTCCGGGTCCTCGTCCCCCAGCGGATTGCGCACCTCGATCCGCAGCCGGGGTCCCTCCACACCGATCCGCACGCTCACCGTCTCCCCCGGCGCGTGCTTCGCGGCGTTCGTCAGACACTCCTGCACCACCCGGTACACCGCCGTCTGCCGCAGCGGCGAGATGCCCCGGGCCTCGTCGGCGATCGTCAGCTCCACCGGACTGCCGATCCGCGCGCCCTCCTCCGCGAGCGCCCGCAGCCCTTCGAGACCGGGCGTCGCGTTCCGCTCGTCGGCCCGCCGCACGATGATCTCGTTCAGTGTGTGATGGGCCCGCCGCGCCGTGTCCGCCAGCTCCTCGAAGTCCGCGCCGTGCCGCTCGCCCCGCGCCCGGGACGCCAGCACCTCGGCGCGCACCGCGAGCACCGTCAGCTCCCTGCCCACCAGGTCGTGCACGTCCCGGGCCACCGAGGTGCGCTCCTGCTGCACGGCCTGGAGCGCCGCCGCCTCGGCCTGCCGCGCGTCCAGCTCCCTCAGCAGGTCCTGCCGGTGCGCGGCGATCCCGACGCCCGACGCGAGCACCCCGATGGGTACGACGAGGCTCAGGAAGTCGCTCAGCGAGTCACCCCGGTGGGACGGCCACAGGGGCGTGCTGAACAGGGTGTACGCGAGTGCCACATATCCCAGCGTGCCCACGATGCCCGCGGCGCGGCCCCGGAAGCGTCCCAGCGAGTACAGCGCGAACTGGATCAGCGTCAGCTCGTGCAGCCAGCCCAGGAAGGCCAGCCCGACCAGGTACGGCGCCCATGGCAGCCGGCGCCGCAGCAGCAGCGTCGCCGCCCCCGCCGCCAGAACGGTGGTCGCGCTCACCCGGCCCAGTGAGTTGTCCGCCTCCGCGACCCCGGGGACGTCGAGCAGCATCAGCGCGAAACAGCTCAACGCCGTCACGGCGTCGACGGCGCGCGACGACACCGCCGCGCGGTCCGCGTACCTCCGCACCGCGGCGACGGCGCGGCGCAGCGCGAGGGTGGCGGGCGTGTGCGGCACGCCCTCCATCATCCAAGGTCCACCGGACCCCGCACCCGCGCGGCAGCCCGCGGAGCCCGACCGGTCGGACGCAGCACGCAAGAGGTCCGGGGTCCCGGGGGCTCAGCCCCGGGACCCCGGACCTCTGCAAGGACGGATCCGGCCTAGCCCTGCGGCAGGCTCGCCAGCTGGGCGGCGATGCGCTCGATGTCCTCGTCCGCCTTGGCGAGGCGGCCGCGGATCTTGTCGACGACATTGTCCGGGGCCTTCGCCAGGAACGCCTCGTTGCCAAGCTTGGCCGTGGCCTGCGCCTTCTCCTTCTCGGCCGCCGCGAGGTCCTTCGCGAGCCGCTTGCGCTCCGCGTCCACGTCGATCGCACCGGAGAGGTCCAGCGCGACCTCGGCGCCCGCGACCGGCAGCGTCGCCGTCGCGTGGAACGAGTCACCCTCCGGCTGCAGCCGCAGCAGCTGCCGGATCGCGCCCTCGTGCGGCGCCAGCGCGGTGCCGGTGAGCGTCAGCCGGGCCGGGACCTTCTGACCGGGCTGGAGCCCCTGGTCGGAACGGAACCGGCGGACCTCGGTGACTACCCGCTGGACCAGCTCGATCTCCTGCTCGGCGCCGGCGTCACGGAAGCCGGAGTCGGTCGGCCACTCGGCGATGACGACCGACTCGCCACCCGTGAGCGTGGTCCACAGCGTCTCGGTGACGAACGGGACGACCGGGTGCAGCAGCCTCAGCGTGACGTCGAGGACCTCGCCGAGGACCCGGGCGGAGACCTTCGCCGGCTCGCCGCCGCCCATGAACGTGGTCTTGGACAGCTCGACGTACCAGTCGAAGACCTCGTCCCAGGCGAAGTGGAACAGCGTGTCGGACAGCTTCGCGAACTGGTAGTCCTCGTAGTACGCGTCGACCTCGGCGACCACCGAGTTCAGCCGCGACAGGATCCAGCGGTCGGTCGCCGACATCTGCTCGGGCGACGGCATCGGGCCCTCGACCGTCGCGCCGTTCATGAGCGCGAAGCGCGTCGCGTTCCAGATCTTGTTCGCGAAGTTGCGCGAGCCCTGGACCCAGTCCTCGCCGATCGGGACGTCGACGCCCGGGTTGGCACCGCGCACCAGGGTGAAGCGCAGCGCGTCGGAGCCGTACTTGTCCATCCAGTCCAGCGGGTTGACCGCGTTGCCGAAGGACTTCGACATCTTCTTGCCGAACTGGTCGCGGACCATGCCGTGCAGCGCGATGGTGTGGAACGGCGGGGTGCCGTCCATCGCGTACAGGCCGAACATCATCATCCGCGCGACCCAGAAGAAGAGGATGTCGTAGCCGGTGAGCAGGACGGAGTTCGGATAGAACTTCGCGAGGCTCTCGGTCTGCTCGGGCCAGCCCAGCGTGGAGAACGGCCACAGGCCGGAGGAGAACCAGGTGTCGAGGACGTCGGTGTCCTGGGTCCAGCCCTCGCCGGACGGCGGCTGCTCGTCGGGGCCGACGCAGACGACCTCGCCGTCCGGGCCGTACCAGACCGGGATGCGGTGGCCCCACCACAGCTGGCGCGAGATGCACCAGTCGTGCAGGTTGTCGACCCAGTCGAAGTACCGCTTCTCCATCTCCTGCGGATGGATCGTGACCCTGCCGTCGCGGACCGCGTCACCCGCGGCCTGCGCCAGCGGGCCGACCTTGACCCACCACTGCATGGACAACCGCGGCTCGATGGTGGTCTTGCAGCGCGAGCAGTGACCGACCGAATGGGTGTACGGACGCTTCTCGGCGACGATCCGGCCCTCGGCGCGCAGCGCGGCGACGATGGCGGAACGGGCCTCCAGGCGGTCCAGGCCCTGGAAGGGGCCGTGTGCGGTGATGACGGCGCGCTCGTCCATGACGGCGAGGTTCGGCAGACCGTGCCGCTGGCCGATCTCGAAGTCGTTCGGGTCGTGCGCGGGCGTCACCTTGACGGCGCCGGTGCCGAACTCCGGGTCGACGTGCTCGTCGGCGACGACGGCGATACGGCGGCCGGTCAGCGGCAGCTCGATCTCGCGTCCGACGAGGTGCTTGTAGCGCTCGTCCTCGGGGTGGACGGCGACGGCCGTGTCGCCCAGCATCGTCTCGGCGCGGGTCGTCGCGACGACGATGGAGTCGTCGCCCTCCCCGTACCGGATCGAGACGAGCTCGCCGTCGTCGTCCTGGTACTCGACCTCGATGTCCGAGATGGCCGTCAGACAGCGCGGACACCAGTTGATGATCCGCTCGGCGCGGTAGATCAGCTCGTCGTCGTAGAGCTTCTTGAAGATGGTCTGGACGGCCTTGGACAGGCCCTCGTCCATGGTGAAGCGCTCACGCGACCAGGCGACACCGTCGCCCAGGCGCTTCATCTGCCCGGAGATCTGGCCGCCGGACTCGCTCTTCCACTGCCAGACGCGCTCGACGAACGCCTCACGGCCCAGGTCGTGGCGGGACTTGCCCTCCTTCGCCAGCTCGCGCTCGACGACGTTCTGCGTGGCGATGCCGGCGTGGTCCATGCCGGGCTGCCACAGCGTCTCGTAGCCCTGCATCCGCTTGCGGCGGATGAGGGCGTCGATCAGCGTGTGCTCGAAGGCATGGCCCAGGTGGAGGCTGCCCGTGACGTTCGGCGGCGGGATGACGATCGTGTACGGAGGCTTCTCGCTCTTCGCGTCGGCCTCGAAGTAACCGCGCTCTACCCAGCGCTCGTACAGCTTCCCCTCTACCTCGGCCGGCGCGTACTGGGTCGGCAGTTCGGGGGTGCTGGCTGGCTGATGCTGAGTGTTCTCGGTCACGGGCCACAGTTTAGAGGTGTCACGGGCCCGTTCTGAAACGGGAATGTTCCGTAACGGTGTGGGCCCCGGCTCCACGGCACCGCGCGGTTTCCGCCAGGATGTTCGGACAGCATAAGTATCTGGAGGGGAACCCAGGAATGAGCTACAACCAGCCGGGCCCGTACGGCGGTCAGCCCCAGCAGCCCGGCCCGTACGGCCAGCCGGGTCCTTACGGCCAGCAGCCGCAGGCGCCCCAGCCCGGTTACGGCTACCCGCAGCAGGCTCCGCAGGGCGTCCCGCCCCAGCAGCAGGGCTACGGCTACCCCCAGCAGCAGCCCGGCCCGTACGGCCAGCCGCCCCAGCCCCCGTACGGCGCGGGCCCGGGCGCGTACCCGCCCCCGCCGCCGGCCCAGGGCGGCGGCAAGAAGACGGGCCTGATCATCGGCGCCGTGGTCGTGGCGGTCGCGGTGATCGGCGGCGGCGTCTGGTGGTTCACGGCGGGGGGCGGCGGTTCGTCGGTCGCGGCGGACACCAAGGGTTACAAGCTCACCCCGGCGGCTTCCGTCGGTGAGTACAAGAAGGACAAGGACAGCCCCGAAAAGCTCTCCGAGAAGGACAAGAAGGAGGTCGAGACCCTGCTCGGTATCAAGAACCCGCAGCAGGCCGGCGCCTCCTACAAGGCCGGTGACCCGAGCGAGCCGATGAAGGGCAAGGCCCTGAGCCTGACGGGCCTGTGGGGCGACATCTCCGATCCCGAGAAGGCACTCGACGGCTGGTTCAAGAAGCTGGAGGAGGGTGACAAGGAGGACGGCTCGGACTCGGAAGACGTCAAGGTCGAACTCGTGGGCGAGCCTTCCACGGTGAAGCCGGAGGGCTTCGACGGCGCCATCATGAAGTGCCAGAGCGCCAAGTTCACGCCCACCGGCGACGCTTCGTCGGGCCTCGGGGCCAAGACGTTCGAGGTGCCCATGTGCGCCTGGGCCGATTACAGCACCATCGCCGGCGTGAACGTCATCGACCTGGCCCAGTTCCTGGGCACCGGTGGCAAGGCAGTGCCCCAGGACGAGGTCGCGTCCCTCACGGCCAAGCTCTACGACACCTCGCGCACCAAGGTCTGAGCCTCGGAGCGGACAACGTACAAGGGCGCCCGGCCGGTTCACCGAACCGGCCGGGCGCCCTCATGTTGCCTGTGGTTACGCGGACTTCTCGTGGCGGCCGTCGTTCTTCACGATCCGCGGCACCAGCGTCGGGTTCACGTTGTTGTGGACCACGTCCGCCGTGATGACGACGCGGGCCACGTCCTTGCGGGACGGCACCTCGTACATCACCGACATCAGGACCTCTTCCATGATGGCCCTGAGCCCACGCGCGCCCGTGCCGCGCAGGATCGCCTGGTCGGCGATGGCCTCCAGGGCCGGGCGGTCGAAGTCCAGCTCCACGCCGTCGAGTTCGAAGAGGCGCTGGTACTGCTTCACCAGGGCGTTGCGCGGCTCGACCAGGATCTTCAGCAGGGCCTCGCGGTCCAGGTTGTGGACCGAGGTGATGACGGGCAGACGGCCGATGAACTCGGGGATCATCCCGAACTTCACCAGGTCCTCCGGCATGACCTCCTGGAACTGGTCGCTCGCGTCGATCTCCCGCTTGGAGCGGATCGTGGCGCCGAAGCCGATGCCCTTGGCGCCCGCACGCGACTCGATGATCTTCTCCAGGCCGGCGAAGGCGCCGCCCACGATGAAGAGCACGTTGGTCGTGTCGATCTGGATGAACTCCTGGTGGGGGTGCTTCCGGCCGCCCTGCGGCGGGACGGAGGCCGTCGTGCCCTCCAGGATCTTCAGCAGCGCCTGCTGGACGCCCTCGCCCGAGACATCCCGGGTGATCGACGGGTTTTCGCTCTTACGGGCGACCTTGTCGATCTCGTCGATGTAGATGATCCCGGTCTCGGCCTTCTTGACGTCGTAGTCGGCCGCCTGGATCAGCTTCAGCAGGATGTTCTCGACGTCCTCGCCCACGTACCCGGCCTCGGTGAGCGCCGTGGCGTCCGCGATGGCGAACGGAACGTTGAGCATCCGGGCCAGGGTCTGGGCGAGAAGCGTCTTGCCCGAGCCCGTAGGGCCCAGCAACAGGATGTTGGACTTGGCGAGTTCGATCGCGTCGTCCCGCCCGCCCTGGCCGTTCTCACCCGCCTGGACGCGCTTGTAGTGGTTGTACACCGCGACCGAGAGGGCCTTCTTCGCGGGCTCCTGCCCGACGACGTACCCCTCGAGGAACTCGTAGATCTCGCGCGGCTTGGGGAGTTCCTCCCACCGCACCTCGGAGGTCTCTGCGAGCTCCTCCTCGATGATCTCGTTGCAGAGGTCGATGCACTCGTCGCAGATGTATACCCCGGGGCCTGCGATGAGCTTCTTCACCTGCTTCTGGCTCTTTCCGCAGAATGAGCACTTGAGCAGATCGCCGCCATCACCGATGCGTGCCACGAGGTGCTTCCCCTTCGCCGTGGAGCGCTTGGTTCAGCGGCTCCTGGTGCCTCATATCCGACGGTACCTTGCCGGGCCCCTCGTTCGGGCCCCCCTTGGCGCGGTTCACATTGACGTGTACCGCGCCAAGGGCAGGTCGAGCGTCAGGCGGCCGCAGCGGCCGTGCTCTTACGGGTCGACACGATCTGGTCGACCAGGCCGTACGCCAGGGCGTCCTCGGCCGTCAGGATCTTGTCGCGCTCGATGTCCTCACGGACCTTCTCGATCGGCGTGGAGGAGTGCTTGGCCAGCATCTCCTCGAGCTGCACACGCATGCGCAGGATCTCGTTGGCGGCGATCTCCAGGTCGGAGAGCTGCTCACGTCCGGTCTGCGAGGACGGCTGGTGGATCAGGACACGGGCGTGCGGCAGGGCCATCCGCTTGCCGGGGGTGCCGGCGGCCAGCAGGACGGCCGCGGCGGAGGCCGCCTGGCCCATGCAGACCGTCTGGATGTCCGGCTTCACGAACTGCATCGTGTCGTAGATGGCGGTCAGCGCGGTGAAGGAACCACCGGGGCTGTTGATGTAGATCGAGATGTCGCGGTCCGGGTCCATCGACTCCAGGCACAGCAGCTGCGCCATGACGTCGTTGGCGGAGGCGTCGTCGATCTGCACGCCGAGGAAGATCACGCGCTCCTCGAAGAGCTTCGCGTACGGGTCGTACTCGCGCACGCCCTGGGAGGTGCGCTCGACGAAGCGGGGGACGACGTAGCGGTTGTCCACCTGCGGGCCGGTGTAGAGGCCGCTCGCGGAGACTGCGGGGAACTGGTTCATGGTCGTGTTCACCATCCTGGTGGCGTTCAGTGGGCTGGGGCTGAGGGGCGGGCGGGGTGCCGGTCCGGTCCGGGGGCTCGGGCCCCCGGCTGCCGGACTCAGGCGCCGGTGCCGCCGCCGCCCGGAACGCCCGAGGCGGCGGAGATGATCTCGTCGATGAGCCCGTAGTCCTTGGCCTCCTCGGCCGTGAACCAGCGGTCGCGGTCGCCGTCGCGGATGATCGTCTCGACGGTCTGGCCGGAGTGGCGGGCGGTGATCTCGGCCATGCGCTGCTTGGTGCGCAGAAGGTACTCGGCCTGGATCTTGATGTCCGAGGCCGTACCGCCGATACCGGCCGAGCCCTGGTGCATCAGGATGTCGGTGTGCGGCAGTGCGAAGCGCTTGCCCGTGGCGCCGCCGGTGAGCAGGAACTGGCCCATGGAGGCGGCCATGCCCATGCCGATGGTGACGACGTCGTTCGGGATGTACTGCATGGTGTCGTAGATGGCCATGCCGGCCGTCACCGAGCCACCGGGGCTGTTGATGTAGAGGTAGATGTCCTTCTCCGGATCTGCGGCCAGGAGAAGGAGCTGCGCAGTGATCTTGTTGGCAATGTCGTCGTCGACCTGCTGGCCCAGGAAGATGATGCGCTCGCCGAGCAGCCGGCTGTAGACCTGGTCGCCGAGGCCTCCACCGATGGACGGCTCACCGGCGGCGTTAGGCATCAGAATCGTCACGTAATCCACCTGCTCGTCTCTGACGGCTGTGGCCGTCTCAGCGTTCTGGAACCTGGGGGCGGGAAATCCCCGCTGGCGGGTACTCCCGGGCGGGTAATCCCCCGCCCTCGTACTCATGGACCCTAACGCGCTGGTGGGCGGGCGCCATCCCGGTTCCCGAACTGTTCGCTCGGAGCGCAAGCTAGGGGGCGCGCGCCAGTACGAATACGCCCGCCGACGGGGCGCCCGTACGCCGACGGGCCCGGCCTCGCGCGGTGCGCGGCCGGGCCCGTCGTACGGGTTCAGCGCGGGGCTCGGGCTCCCCGGTGGACCGGGGGACCCGACGAGGCTCAGGCCTCGGTCTTGTCCTCGTCGCCGGTGGCCGCGGCGGCGCCCTCGGCGGCCTCCTCGGCCTCGTCCTCGTCGTCGCTCATGTCGACGATCTCACCCTTGGTGTCCTTGACCGTGGAGGCCTCGACGACGACGGCGAGCGCCTTGCCGCGGGCCACCTCGCCGACGAGCATCGGCACCTGGCCGCCCTCGACGACCGCCTGGGCGAACTGGTCGGGGGACATGCCGGAGGAAGCGGCGCGGCGCATGAGGTGCTCGGTGAGCTCCTCCTGGCTGACGTTGAGCTTCTCCTTGTTGACCAGCTCGTCGAGGACGAACTGGGTCTTGATGCCCTTGACCGCCTGCTCCTTGGTCTCGGCGACGAACTCTTCCTCGGTCTTGCCCTGGATCTCCAGGTACTTGGCGAGGTCGAGGCCCATCTGGCCGAGCTGGTGGTGCTCCAGGTTGTGCTTGCGTGTGTTGATCTCGTCCTCGAGGAGCTTCTCGGGGATCGGGACCTCGACCAGCTCCAGGAGCTTCTCCAGGACGCGCTCCTGGGCCTGGGTGGCCTGGTCGTACTGCTTCATGTTCTCGAGGCGCTTGCGGCTGTCGGCCTTGAGCTCGTCGAGGGTGTCGAACTCGCTCGCCATCTGCGCGAACTCGTCGTCCAGCTCGGGGAGCTCACGGGCGGCGACCTGGGTGACCTTGACGGAGACCTCGGCGTCCTTGCCCTCGGCGGAGCCGCCCTTCAGCTGCGAGGTGAAGGTGGCCTCGCCGCCGGCCTCCAGGCCGGTGACGGCCTCGTCGATGCCCTCGAGGAGCTCTCCGGAGCCGATCGTGTACTGCACGCCCTCGGCGACGCCGTCCGCGAGGACCTCGCCGTCGACCTTGGCCTCCAGGTCGATCGTCACGACGTCACCCTCGGTGGCGGCGCGCTCGACCGGGGAGGTGGAGGCGAAGCGGGTGCGGAGCTGCTCGACCGACTTCTCGACGTCCTCGTCGCTGACCTCGATCTCGTCGACCTCGACCTCGATGCCGGAGTAGTCCGGGATCTCGATCGCCGGACGGACGTCGACCTCGGCGGTGAAGTTCAGCGTCTCGCCGTCCTTCAGCTCCGTGATGTCGACCTCGGGCTGGCCGAGCGGATTGATCTCCGCCTCGTTGACCGCCTCGGTGTAGAACTTCGGAAGCGCGTCGTTGACGGCCTCCTCCAGCACCGCACCGCGGCCGAACCGCTGGTCGATGACCCGGGCCGGGACCTTGCCCTTGCGGAAGCCCTTGACCGTGACCTGCTGGTTGATCTTCTTGTACGCCGCGTCGAGGCTGTCCTTGAGCTCCTCGAAGGGCACCTCGACAGTGAGCCGAACCCGGGTCGGGTTCAGGGTCTCCACGGCGCTCTTCACGGTTCGGTCTCCTTGGTGGCTGAATACTGGGGTTCTGCTGGGCCCACCACGACGGCTCACTACGACAGTGACTCCGGTGGCGGCTCAGCGGATCGTGCCCGGCTCTTCAGACACTCGTCAGACACACGGGCACACAGATTGCATAGTAACCGCAAGCAGGATGAGCCCCACAATGCGATCTTGGTGCGGGTGTGATCGTGACTCGTTGGTCGGGGTGGCGGGATTTGAACCCACGGCCTTCCGCTCCCAAAGCGGACGCGCTACCAAGCTGCGCCACACCCCGTCGGTGCGACACGTAGGGTACATGCCCACAGGCAGTGGTCAGGTCCCTTTGTCAGCGCGCACACGACGCCGACCCACGACGCACACAATGCGGTGTGCGACGAAGGGCGGAGACCCGCTACGATGCTCTTCGTGCCGCAGCCTTCACGACCTGTGGCGCGGTCCTCGCGGGCGTAGCTCAATGGTAGAGCCCTAGTCTTCCAAACTAGCTACGCGGGTTCGATTCCCGTCGCCCGCTCTTGATGGCTCAGGGCCAGGTCAGAGGTCAGTTCCTCTGCCTGGCCCTGATGCGTTTCCGATCTTCGATCCGGCCTATGTGCCCGCTGCGTGCCCCTTCCGGCCGGGATCTTGCTTGCGAGCCTGCTCGACGACCGCGCTCACGGCCTGGCCGATCAGGCGCTCTCGCTCAGCCGTGGCGTGCTGGTAGACCAGTGCGGCGCGGGCGGTGCTGTGACCCATCCTGGTCATCAGTTCGCGCGTACTGGCGCCGGTCGCCGCAGCGAGGGTGTTTCCCGTGTGGCGGAGATCATGGAAGTGCAAGCCCTTGATCCCGGCCTGGCCACACGCCTTGCGCCACACCTTGTTGAAGTGGTTCCGGCGCGGCGTCGCCTTCTTGGCCCCGATGAATACGCGTCCGTCAGGGCCCGCCTCGGCATAGATCGCCAGGTGCGTGATCAGGTCGGTCACGATCACTTCCGGGATCGCAACGGTGCGCTTGCCCGCAGCGCTCTTGGGCTCCTTCAACATGCGCTTGCCGCTGTGCAGTTCGGCGACGTTCCGGCGAACGCGTAAGGTACCGGCATCGAGGTCGAGATCACGGCGGTGCAGGCCGATCAGCTCGCCCCAGCGGAGCCCCGTGAACGCCGCCAGAAGGACGAGTGCCCGGTACCGGGGCTGTATCGCCCTCGCGACGGCATAGACCTCCTGGACCGTTGCCGTGGGTCGCTCAGGAGTGGGAGCGACGCTCGCGCCCTTGACCCGGCAGGGGTTCCGCCTGATCAGCCGGTCCTCGACAGCGGTCATCAGCACGGCCCGCAGCAGCGCGTACGACTTGGCGACTGAAGAAGCGCCGGCGCCCGCGTCCAATCGTGCGACTCGCCAGGCCCGGACCATGGCCGGGGTGATGTCGGCCAGCGCAGCACTGCCGAACGTCGGCACGAGGTGATTCCGCAGGAGCGACCGGTAGAGGTCGGCCGTCGAAAGGCTGATGCCCCGCTCGGTGATCCACGTCGCGGCGTACACGCCGAAGGACACCTTGGCCGCGTCGGGATCGGTCCAGTCCCCCGCCCGCAGCTCGGATTGCTTGTCGGCCAGCCAGTCATCCGCCTCGCGCTTCGTGCGGAAGGTGTGCGGGGCCGGGCGGTCGATGCCATCGAGCCCGAGGTAGCGAGCCTGATACCGGCCGGACGCCAGCTTTCGTACGCGGCCGAACGACCGCTTCTTGCCCGCCATCAGGCCACGCTCCGCAGCTGTCGTCGGACGGACGGCGCAACCGTGTTGGCCTCGATGTAGGCCACGACCGCCCGTTCGGGGATGCGGACGTGTCGACCGACCTTGACGTACTCGATCCGGCGTTCCTCTATCAGTCGCCGGGGGAACCGGACGGTGGTGCCGAGCAGTTCGGCAACTTGGTCAACGGTGAGCAGTCGATCCATGGTCACCACTCCCCCGTGGTGTCGAAAGCTTCGAGTTCAGCGCGGGACTCGCGTGCCAGTTGGCGGTTCTGTTTGATCTCTTGGGCGATGGTCTCGGCGAGCCAGGATTCGCCGGGGGTGTGTCCTTGTCCGGCGTACTCCCAGTGCGCGATCACGAGGGTGGTGTCCTCTGTGTCCTCGTCGTCCTGGTCGAGGCCAGGCAGGCCCTTCTCACGGCGTTCCTGTTGGGCGCGCCAGTCGGCTCGTGCTCCTCGGAGGGCTCCGAGGGTTGTGGAGTAGCGGGGCGTCTTGGTGGAGAAGTGGCCGCGGAAGCCGAGCATGTGGGACCAGTGCGCCAGCAGCCGATCTGGATAGTCCGCATCCAGGCCCCAGCAGGCTTCGATCAGGCGCCGGGTGTGATCGGGCAGGCCCGGGTGAAGGTCGAGTTCCCGGAGCTCCCCGATACGGCGGTCGAGGGTGCCAGTGGTCTCTGCTGCCTTGGTGGCGTACTTGGCGACGTAGGAGCCCACGGCCCGTTCACTGACATCGGCCCGGCCTTCGAGAGACCCGATGGGCTGGACGTCGATCTGTGTTCCCCAGCGCAGGGTCCGGGCGGGGAATCGGCCGGCGGCCCGGACGGGGACCGTGGCGCGTGCGGCGGCGGCCTGGATCGCGTCGTCGAGGAGTTCGACGGTGGCCCAGGCCGGGGCTGGGGTGTCGGGCCCGTCTGGTCCGTCGATGCGAATGACCGCATGGAAGTGGACCGCGCCGCGCTTTTGGAACTCGGCGACCTTGCCGAACGAGACCCTGGCCACTTCCTTGCAGGCAGCCTGCGTGAGTCCGGCGCGGGCAGCGACTTCCCGGCGCAGGTAGATGGTGAAGCGTTGCCACAGCTGCCCGGCGTGGTTGTTCCACAGCACGGCCCCGGCGTAGTCGTAGCGCTCGGGGTTGATCGCCGTACCGAGGGCGGGATCGTCGTCCTGGTGCTGGACGCCGCAGCGGCAGCGGCCGGAGTCGGGGCGGTTGTGGACCGGGCCGAATGAGGGGGCGGTGAGGGTGGTGAACACGCGGGGCTGTTCGGCCACGGTGTCGGGGATGCCCTTGCCGCCGACGAGCCCGGACATGATCAGGTGGTAGGTGTCCCCGGCGTAGGTCCAGGCGCAGGACGGGCAGCGCGAGGCGCGGCGGTTGCCGCAGGCTATCCGCAGCCGTCCACCCGGCTCGCCGCTCGTGGAGTACTCGAAGAACTCCCCTGTGCGCGTATCCACTGTGCGGGAGTGGCCGGACAGGTGGATCGGCTGGGCACAGCCGCCCGTGCGTCGGATCTGTTCCTTCCAGCGCTCGAAGCGGGGCGAGTTGGCCACCCGCAGCATGTCGACCAGGACCATCGGGGCAACGCCCACGGCAGCCGCGGTGTCAGCCACGGCCGCCGAGGACGGAACGGTGTGCGTCACGCGATCACCCACTTCGCCGGGTAGGCGGACCCGAGGGCGTGCGGGTTGTGGCCGGGGCAGTTCATCGCGTACTCGGTGGTCGGGTCGTCGGCGTCGTCACGGTCGCGGATCCAGCCCGATCCGTAGCACCGGCAGTTCCCCTCCACCCCCGGACGATCGCCCCGCTCCATCGCAGCGCCCGACATCCCCAGGCCCGCGAAGCACGTGACCAAGCCAGCCATGCGCTCCGCCTTCTCGAAGCGGCCACCGTCCGGGAAGCGGAGCGCATGCGCCCGCTGCTGATCAGCAGTGGTCAGATCAGCGAGGCACAGCAGCCGGTAGCCGTAGGCATACGCGGCCGAGCGGTACAGCTCACCGAGACGGAGCCGAGCCGCACCCTGCACGATCCACGCACAGAGCTGGGAGTAGTCACGACCCCTCTGGCGGTAGCCGGTCGGCATGTCCGAGGCGTAGAGCGCGACCGCCCGTTCGCAGTTCGACAGATCCCGGACGGAGACAGACACCGGGACGAGAGGGGCCGCAGCGTGCGCAGCGGTGAGCGTCGCAGGCATGATGGAAGTTCCCTTCGTGGGACGAAGGAGGGCGGCGGACTGCTTGGCGGTAGATGCGTCGCCCTCCGGGTTTTGCGGCCGGTGACAGCCACATGACATAGCTTGCTATAGAGCAAGGTAGAGCACAAGAGGTGGCGCGGCATAGGCTGTGCTATGTCGCGCTAGTCGGTACGCTCGCCGCATGACGGTTGAAGCCCACGACCCCAGGCCGAAGAAGGTCCAGATCGCCGACGCCTTGCGCGGTGAGATCGCAGCGCTCCCAGCGGGATACCGGCTCGCTTCACTGCGGGAGTTGGCGGAGCGGTTCAAGGTCACCACCGTGACCGTGGGAAGCGCGCTCAAGGTGCTTGCCGATGAAGGCGTGATCGTCTCGGTGCCGACGCGGGGGTACTTCGTACAGTCCCCGACGGGCACGAACGAGGCCGGGCAAGATGCCAGCGAGCCTGTTAACCGAGACGAGATCAACGCTATCCACTCCGAGATTCAGCAACTTGCCGCCCGAGTGGCCGAGTTGGAGAAGCGCGCCCAGTCCCCGAGCAGTGCCTGACAGTGATCCACCATGCGGGCGGTGCGACCGGGTAACTAGGGACAGGCCTGGTGTCACTGGGGGACAGCCTTGGTGCCAACCCCCTGTCACCCCCCGTGTCACCAGCTCCTTGAGTGCCAGACTCGAAGGCAAGCACCCCGACGGGAGGGCAGCACATGAGCGACGAACGGCCGGCATGGGCGCGACGGATCGCCTCAGAGCGAGAAGCCCGGCAGTGGTCACAAGCCGAAGTGGTTGCCGCCCTGCGCGCCCACGCTCCGAAGCCGCTGCCCGAGGGCTCCAGCATGGTCCGCCAGTGGAAGCGGTGGGAGTCCGGCGAGGTCATGCCGAGCGACTTCTACCAACCGATCATCGCGGCCACGTTCGGGACCGTCACGCATGCGATCTTCCCGGTAGCCGGGCAGCGGGACGGGAACGCCGAGATCGTCGCCGCCAGCGGCATGGAGACGCTGGACATCATCAGCAGGCTTCAAGCATCCGACGTCGACAACGCCACGCTTGACGCCCTCCGGATCACCACCGACCGGCTGTGCTCCGAGTACCCGTATCTGCCGAGCGGGCAGCTCGCCGCCGAGGGCAGGCAGTGGCTCAAGCGCGTTGCGGGGCTCCAGGCCCAGCGGCTCACCCTCGCGCAGCACCGGGAAGTACTCACCCTGTCAGGCTGGCTGGCACTCCTGATCGGATGCGTCGAGTACGACATGGGCGACCGGGCCGCAGCCGAGAGCACCCGGAAGGCAGCCCTGTCTTTAGCTCGTGAGTCCGGTAACCCGGAGATCTCCGGTTGGGCCCATGAGATGCGCGCGTGGTTCGCACTGACGACCGGTGACTACCGCGGAATCCTCGCGGCGTCCCAGGCCGGGACGGAGTCAGCTCCCTCGCATGGCGTGGCCGTGCAGCTCGCCGCCCAGGAGGCGAAGGGTTGGGCGAGGCTGGGTGACCGGCGACAGACCGAGGTGGCGTTGGACCGAGGGCGCAAGCTCCTCGAAGGGATGCCGTACCCCGAGAACCTGGATCACCACTTTGTGGTGGACCCGGCGAAGTTCGACTTCTACGCGATGGACTGCTACCGGCTGCTCGGAGAGGACCGCTTCGCCGAGAACCTTGCCCACGAGGTGATCCGGGCGGGCACCGACTTCGATGGGTCCGAGCGATCACCGATGCGCATGGCGGAGGCACGGATCACGCTCGGAGTGGTCGCAGCCAAGCAGGGCGACTTGGACCAGGCCGTGAACTACGGCGAGTGGGCGCTGAAGGGCGACCGGCAGTCGCTGCCGTCCCTGCTCATGGTCAGCCGCGAACTGGCGGCCATCGTGAACCGTGACTTCGCCAACGAGGCGACGGGCCGGGAGTATCTGGATCACCTGACCGCGCTGAGTCGCGCCAGCTAGGCCTGTTACAGGTTTCTCTACCTCGATCAAGGCGGCTCGCTCCGCTCGCCGCGCGCGGCCCCGGCTCCAGCGCCGGGCCCCGACGCTCCTGTCTCCGCCCCGCTCCGGGCCCCGGCTCCGCCGGCCGCGCGGCTAGAGCGAGCACACCTGATGCGGTGGACGGTAGCCCGCTGTGGCTGGGGCGGTCGGCTCCGCGGCTTTAGGCAGCCACCATGGGGCGAGCCTCGAAGATCGGGGGCCCACATCGGGCTATTGCGGGCAGGTCCAGAGACTGCCCGAGTCGCGGAAGCTTACGGGCCCCCGACCTCTCGCCCCATGGCAGCTCCCGCCCAAAGCCGCTCCACCGACCTCAGCCTGTCGCCAGTCCCCAAGTGGTCGCCACCAGCCCCCAACCACCACCGAGGACGAACCAGCCGCCGAGGAATCGCTGAAAGTCGTAGGAGGCAAGGAAGCCCTGCTGTCGGCCCCACTGGCGCTCGTGTATCCGCTCGGGGATCCCCCGGAAGTTCACCACCAGGGCGAGGCCCAGCAACACGAGGACGGCACACAAAGGCAGAACCAACCACGGCGGCGCCGTGCCACGACTGGCCAGTACGACCCCCAACACGTACCAATCCGCCCAAGGCTCCATGAGGCGATCATCCCAGCCACGTGCCCCATCCGTGCCCGATCGGTCGGAGATGAGCGGGGAACAACGGGGAACCACGGCGGCTTCGCCGCTACCCTCCAGGTCAGCGGCCTCGCAGCTCAGCAGGCGTCCGCATACGTGGTCTTCCAAACTAGCTACGCGGGTTCGATTCCCGTCGCCCGCTCTTGATGGCTCAGGGCCAGGTCAGAGGTCAGTTCCTCTGCCTGGCCCTGATGCGTTTCCGGTCTTTCTGAAACCTGGACCATCCGACCGCACTGTCGCGTCTCGGCCAGACCGTTCCGTCACTCCTGTCACGAGGCCTGAAACCCGCCATCCGCCCGACGCAACTCTCCAGCGGCAAGGACGACATACGCAGCCCCGGCGAAGAGCGTGCCGGGGATCGCGAGCATGCTGCGCTGATCGCTCTCGAGCACTGCCACGTACTGGCTCCGCGACACCTCGATCGCGCCGCGCGCGTAAGGCGCTGTGTCGAAGGCGAAGTATCGGTCACCCTTCATCTCCGGCGCCTGCAAGTTCCCCTCATCGGAGGGGAGCGTCAGCACGACGCCCGCGATGGCCAGCGCCCCAAGCCCTGCCTGCACCTTGGCGGGCGGACACCGGAACGCCAGCCACACCGTGTGACGATCCGCTCCGCTCCGGATGATGCGCACCAGGGCAGCCATGAAGGTCGGGAACAGGAGCGCCGCGATGATCGCCACCGGCCATTTCGAGCCCGTCAGCGGCAAGGTCCCTGGCAGCCACGTGAGCCCGGCGAGCAACAGCAGCACGGTACTCAGCCCGGCCGCGATCCCCCCATGCAGCTTGAAACTCCACCCCATGCCTCCGGAGCTTGGCACACGCGCCACCCCGCTCGCGGGCGGTCAGAATCTGATCGCGTTGATCGAGTCGGCCAGCGAGTTGAGGAAGTTGTTGATCGACGGCGCCATGCCGGTCGAGGCGAGGAAGAAACCGAACAGGGCCGCGACTATCGCGGGTCCGGTCTTGATCGAGCCGCTACGGATCATCACCACGAGGATGATCGCCAACAGCAGCACCACAGACAGCGAAATGGCCACAACTGATCACACCCTCGGTCGGTCCGCCTTGCCCGCCCGGGAGTCGTGCGGCCCAGCACTCCCCCGGTCCCACCATGGTGCCACCAACCTCCGTGCGACGACGGCCACCTGACGCACCGTCGACGGATGGATCGGGCCACATCCACCGGGCGCCGACCCGTGGGGCGGCGCCGTAGCACCGTTTACTGCTACCCGCCGGTGCGAAATACACACACCCCGGTCACAGGAAATTCAGGCAATATTCGGTGAGCAAATTCACCCTTGCATTGCGGCTCGGCGATTCGCCCCGTTTAAGGGGGATTAATTGGGGCATATTGGGCGTTTGGTGGTCGTGTCGGTGGCGAATGCACGACTTCTGCGAGCGGGTTTTACGTATTCGATTGAACGCGGTTAGGGTGCCTCGAATGTTCCACGCGCCGAATGGATTGCAGAGGGACCGGCTCCCCGAGGCTTCCCGCGAGCCGGAGCCCGTCCGCGACACGATCGCGACAACCGCGACGAGCGTGACGGCCGCGTCAGCGACCGCCGCGAAGGCCACGACCGCGCCTGGGGCCGCGGCCGAACCGGCCAAGAGACGCGACGCCTACTTCGACAACGCCAAGTACCTGGCGATCGTGCTGGTGGCGGTGGCCCACGCGTGGGAGCCGCTGATGGACGGCAGCCGCGCCACCAGGGCGGCGTACATGTTCGTCTACACCTTCCACATGCCGGCGTTCATCATCATCTCCGGCTACTTCTCGCGGAGCTTCACGGCCCGGCCCGACCAGCTGAAGCGGCTGGTGAGCGGGGTCGTGGTGCCGTACGTCGTCTTCGAGGTGGCGTACACGCTCTTCAAGCGCTGGGCCGACGACGACCCGGACTACCCGTTCAGCATGAACGATCCGCTCTATCTGACCTGGTTCCTGATCGCGCTGTTCGTGTGGCGGCTGTCGACGCCGCTGTGGCGCTCGGTCAAGTGGCCGCTGGCGATCGCCCTGGCCCTCGCGGCGATCGGAACGCTCACCCCGGGGATGGGCCAGAGCCTCGACCTCCAGCGGATCCTGCAGTTCCTGCCGTTCTTCGTGCTCGGTCTGTCGATGAAGCCGGAGCACTTCCAGATGCTGCGGCGCCGCGAGGTGCGGCTGCTGGCGCTGCCGGTGTTCGCGGGCGCGGCGGTGTTCACGTACTGGGCGGCGCCGGACGTCCGGATGGGCTGGTTCTACCACTCCAGCAGCGCCGTGGAACTGGAGGCGCCCTGGTGGACGGGGCCCCTCATGACGCTCGGGCTGTTCGTCTGCGGGCTGGTGCTCACCGCGGCCTTCCTCGCCTGGGTGCCGCGCCGCAGGACCTGGTTCACCGTGCTGGGCGCGGGCACCATCTGCGGCTATCTGCTGCACGGCTTCCTGGTGAAGTCCCTCGACTATCTCGGACTGGTGGCGCAGCACCCCTGGCTGGCCGAGCCCGCCGGGGAGATCGTGGTGACGCTGGCGGCCGCCGCGGCCGTGACCCTGCTCTGCACACCGCCGGTGCGCCGTGCGCTGCGGTTCGCGACGGAGCCGGAGCTGTCGTGGGCGTTCCGGCGGGACGTCACCGAGCTGTCAGGCCGAGCAGCCGGCGCATCGTCGCGTACTTCTCGCTGAGGCGGGCCCGGGTCGGCCCGTCGAGCACGGCGAGGCGGGCCGGGTCCGCGTTGTGCGCGAGGTCGGACTCCTTGACGAGGAGGGCGCCGGGGGTGGCGAGGATGCGCCGGGCATACGCAGCTGCCTCCTCCCCCGGACGCTTCGTCATCGCGTCGACCATGTCCTTGACGGACTGCGGGAGTTCGGCGGCCTCCAGCCACTCCCGCGACAGTACGTCGTCCTCGACCGCGTCGTGCAGCCAGGCCGCGGCGATCTGTTCGTCGGTGCCGCCCCTGGCCCGTACGCCCTCGGCCACGGCCTGGATGTGCTCGGCGTAGGGCCGTCCCGCCTTGTCCGTCTGGTGCGCGTGGGCCTCGCGGGCGATCGCTTCGACCTGGGCGAGCGTGAGGTGGGGCATGCGTCCGACTCTACGGGCGCCGGACCGCTCGCGGAGCGGTCACAGGCGTTCGGGAGGTCAGGGGGCGTTCGGGAACTCAGGGCTCCCGGCGGACGAGCAGCAGGGCGCGGTCGTCGTTGACGT
Source organism: Streptomyces sp. NBC_00259 (assembly GCF_036181745.1). Lineage (NCBI taxonomy): Bacteria > Bacillati > Actinomycetota > Actinomycetes > Kitasatosporales > Streptomycetaceae > Streptomyces > Streptomyces sp. NBC_00259. The sequence goes on from NZ_CP108080.1 coordinate 2,625,869, forward strand.
CCTTCGCCACGGCTTCTATGAGATGCCAGGCGGCACCCTCGAATCCCGTCGCCACATAGCGGTCGGCCTCACCGGTCAGCCGGTCCATGCCCTCGGCGATCTCACGGTCGTTCGCCTCGACGAGTCCGTCGGTGAACAGCATCAGCACGTCGCCGGGGCACAAGGTGCCCTTGATGGGGTCGAACTGGGCACCGTCGTAGACGCCGAGGAGCGGGCCCTCGGCGGACTTCTCCTCCCAGCGGCCGGTGCCGGAGTGGAGCTGCAGGGCGGGCAGATGGCCCGCGGAGAGCAGCTCGTAGTCGCCGGAGTCCAGGTCGAGGACGAGATGGATGGAGGTGGCGAAGCCCTCGTCCCAGTCCTGGCGCAGGAGATAGCCGTTGGCCGCGGGCAGAAAGCCGTGCGGCGGGAGGGAGCCGAGCAGGCCGCCGAAGGCTCCGGACAGCAGCAGGGCGCGGGAGCCGGCGTCCATGCCCTTGCCCGAGACATCGGTGAGGACGACTTCGAGGGTGCGGCCGCCGTTGGTGCGGGCGGCGACGACGAAGTCACCGGAGAAGGACTGGCCGCCGGCCGGGCGCAGCGCCATCTCGCGGTGCCAGCCCTTGGGCAGCCTGGGCAGGGCGCTCTGCACCCGGATGCGTTCACGGAGGTCGAAGAGCATGGTGCCGCCGCGTCGCCAGGGCACGCCGACCCGGGCCCGGAACTGGGCGATGAGCAGCCCGAAGAATCCGCAGGCGGCCACGACCAGCACGGTTCCGGGTGTGACCCGCGCCGGGCCCTCCATGTACGGGCCCAGCATCAACGCCTCGACGATCAGGGCTCCGGCCGCGGCCGCGTACAGCCCCAGCAGGCTGGCGGGCCGCAGCAGCAGTCCGCCGGCGACGATCGGCAGGACGAGGGCGGCTGGCGCGCACCAGACCGGCATCAGGATCGTGCCGCAGGCGATCGCCGGCACGGTCAGCAGCAGCCCGACCAGCGCGATCCAGTCGGAGCCGTCGCCACGGAAGTAGTCGACACCGGATTTGCGCAGCGCGGTGCGGGCCCGGTGCATCGATTTGCGCCACCGGGCCGTGTACGAGTCTGCTGCGCCACGTGCCATCGTCGGCGACCCTATCCACCCGCTCGGGCGGCGTGCAGGGGGACCCCATGACATTGCGTTCGAAATCGGGTCGCGACGGGACGCTCCGCGCTGGTACTCATGGCTCATGGCGACTGCGACTGAACTGCGGATGCTCCAGCGCGAGCAGTGGGACCGGTGGTACGGGAAACTGGAGCTCGCCTTCGGCGGTGTCCCGGAGAGCCGTGAGGAGCGCGAGCTGTGGAGCGCGCTGACCGAGTGCGATCGCTCGATGGGCGCGTGGGACGGCGACGAGTGCGTCGGTACGGCCGGGGCGTTCGGTTTCCATGTGTCGGTGCCGGGCGGGGCGTTCGTGCCCGCGGCCGGCGTGACGATGGTGAGTGTGGCGGCCACGCACCGGCGGCGCGGGGTGCTTACGTCGATGATGCGGCGCCAGCTGGACGACGTCCGCGCGTGGGGCGAGCCGCTCGCGGTGCTGACGGCGTCCGAGCCGGACATCTACGGCCGGTTCGGCTACGGCATCGCGACACATCAGCTGACTCTGGACATCGACACGACCCGGGCGCGGATCGCCGCGCCGCCGGGGACGGACGACGTGCGGCTGCGGTTCGCGCCGGTCGAGGAGTCGGCCGAGGCGTGCGAGGCGGTGTATCTGCGCACGATCGGTTCACGGCCCGGGATGTTCGCGCGGAAGCCGGGCTGGGAGCGGCTGCCGCTGCTCGATCCGGCGTCCGAGCGGGAGGGCGCCTCGCCGATGCAGTGCGTGCTCGCCGAGCGGGACGGTGAGGTCGTGGGCTATGTGCGGTTCCACAACAAGCCGGAGTGGGACGCGTTCGGCCCGGGCGGCTCGATCACGCTGCGGCAGATCGACGCGCTGGACCCGGCGGCGTACGCGGCGCTGTGGCGCTTCCTCTTCGACATCGACCTGACGTCGCGGGTCCAGGCCCGGAACCGGCCGGTGGACGATCCGCTGCTGGGGCTCGTCACGGACGTCCGGCGCTGCGGTGTCCGGGTGCGGGACTCTCTGCACGTACGGCTGGTGGACCTGGCCGCGGCGCTCGCGGCGCGGACGTACCAGGCGCCTGTGGAGGTCGTGTTCGAGGTCGAGGACGCGTTCTGCCCCTGGAACGAGGGGCGCTGGCGGCTCATGGGCGACGCCAAGGGCGCGTCGTGCGAGCGGACGACGGCCGCGGCGGACCTGGCGCTGTCCGCAAGGGAGTTGGGGGCGGCCTATCTGGGCGGGGTGACGCTGTCGTCGCTGGCGGCGGCGGGACGCGTACGGGAACTGCGGGGCGGCGCGCTGGCGGAGGCGTCGGTGGCGTTCGGCTCCGACGTCGCGCCGTGGCTGCCGCACGGGTTCTAGAACGGCCCCGGCGGCGCGCCCGAAGCGGAACAGCGGCGCCGGCGGAAGAACTGCGCCGACGGAACAGCCGCGCCGCCGGAACAGCGGTGCCGGCTAGGCCCGTTGGCAGGCCGGGCACCAGAAGAGATTGCGGGCGGCGAGATCGGCGGTGCGGATCTCGCCGCCACAGATGTGGCAGGGCTGGTGCGCCCTGCGGTAGACGTAGACCTCGCCGCCGTGGTCGTCGACGCGGGGCGGGCGGCCCATGGCCTCGGGGGTGTGCTCGGGGCGGACGGTGTCGATGCGGTTGTGGCGTACGCCTTCGCGCATGAGCGCGACCAGGTCCGCCCAGACGGCGTGCCACTCGCGCCGGGTGAGGTCCTTCCCCGCCCGGTACGGATCGATGCCGTGCCGGAAGAGGACTTCCGCGCGGTAGACGTTGCCGACGCCCGCGATGATCTTCTGGTCCATGAGCAGGGCCGCCACGGTCGTACGGGAGCGGGAGATCCTGGCCCAGGCCCGGTCCGGGCCGTCGGACGGGCGGAGCGGGTCGGGCCCGAGGCGGTCGTGTATCGCCTGCTTCTCGCCGTCCGTGAGCAGCGCACAGGTGGTGGGGCCGCGCAGGTCGACGTAGGACTCGGGGTTCGCGAGCCGCAGCCGCACCGTGTCGGTGGGCGGCGGCAGGGGCGCGCCGCCGAAGTTCACCTTGCCGAAGAGGCCCAGGTGGATGTGGATCCACTCCTGGCCGCCGAAGCCGAGGAAGAGGTGCTTGCCGTGCGCGTCGGTGCGCTCCAGCACCGTGCCGTCGAGCAGCGCGGCGGAGTCGGCGAACTTGCCCTGCGGGCTGGTCACCCGCACGGACCGGCCGCCGAACCGTTCCCGGTAGTCGGCGGCCAGTCGGTGGATCGTGTGCCCTTCGGGCATCAGGCGGTCGGCTCCTGCGGGTGGTGGGCCGGGACCGGGGGCAGCTCGCCGGTGGTCTCGTACGTCGAGAGCATCTCGATACGGCGGGTGTGACGCTCCTCACCCGAGTACGGGGTCTTGAGGAAGACCTCGACGAAGGTGGTCGCCTCGTCGGTGGTGTGCATCCGGGCGCCGACGGCGACGACGTTGGCGTCGTTGTGCTCACGGCCGAGGGTGGCGGTCTGCACGCTCCACGCCAGCGCGGCACGGACGCCCTTGACCTTGTTCGCGGCGATCTGCTCGCCGTTGCCGGAGCCGCCGATCACGATGCCGAGGGCGTCCGGGTCGGCGGCCGTCCGCTCGGCGGCACGCAGGCAGAACGGCGGGTAGTCGTCCTGGGCGTCGTAGATGTGGGGACCGCAGTCGACGGGCTCGTGGCCGTGAGCCGTGAGCCACTCGACGAGGTGGTTCTTGAGTTCGAAGCCGGCATGGTCGGAGCCGAGGTACACGCGCATGATCCGAGTGTGGCACGCGAGGAGCGGGGCAGGCGTCAGCGGGGTCGTACCGAGGGCCCTGTCGGAGGAGCCGCGCAGGGTCCGGAGCGCGATGGGGCGAAGTGGCACACCTCACGAAACGGAGTGAGCTCTTCCATACCGACGGGTCACCGGTTTGAATGCGGAGGCTCGTCACCCGAGCGACTCGCACACGTAAGGAATCGTCCATGAGCTCGCAGCCGACCCTTACGAAGGCAGGCGTAACGCCCGGAGAACCCGGGAATTCGCAGCCTTCGGACGGTCTCAAGGCCGGCCTGAAGAATCGCCATCTGTCCATGATCGCCATCGGTGGTGTGATCGGCGCAGGACTGTTCGTCGGTTCCTCCGGCGGCATCGCCGCGGCCGGCCCCGCCATCCTGGTGTCGTACCTGCTCGTCGGCGCGCTGGTCGTGTTCGTGATGCGGATGCTCGGCGAGATGGCCGCCGCGAGCCCGAACTCTGGCTCCTTCTCGGCGTACGCCGACCGCGCGCTCGGCCGCTGGGCGGGCTTCTCCATCGGCTGGCTCTACTGGTTCTTCTGGGTCGTCGTGCTGGCGGTCGAGGCGACCGCGGGCGCGGTGATCCTCGAGAGCTGGATCCCGGCCGTGCCGCAGTGGGGCTGGGCACTGATCGTGATGGTCGTGCTGACCGCGACCAACCTGGTCTCGGTCTCGTCGTACGGCGAGTTCGAGTTCTGGTTCGCGGGCATCAAGGTCGTCGCCATCGGCGGCTTCGTGATCATCGGTCTGCTGGCCGTGTTCGGCGTGCTGCCGGGCTCCGACAACCCGGGCGCGGGCTTCGCGCACCTGACCGACTCGGGCGGCTTCCTTCCCAACGGCGCGGGCGCCATCCTCACCGGTGTGCTGATGGTCGTCTTCTCCTTCATGGGCAGCGAGATCGTCACGCTGGCGGCCGGTGAGTCCGAGGACCCGCGCCGCGCGGTCACCAAGGCCACCAACAGCGTGATCTGGCGCATCGCCGTCTTCTACCTGGGCTCGATCTTCGTGGTCCTGACGCTGCTGCCGTGGAACGACAAGTCGATCATCGAGAAGGGCTCGTACGTCGCGGCCCTGGACTCGATCGGCATCCCGTACGCCGGCCAGATCATGAACGTCATCGTGCTGACGGCGGTCCTGTCCTGCCTGAACTCCGGCCTCTACACCGCCTCGCGCATGGCCTTCTCGCTGGGCCAGCGCGGTGACGCGCCGAAGGCCTTCGCCAAGGTCAGCGCCAAGGGTGTGCCGACCGCCGCGATCCTGGGCTCCGTCGTCTTCGGCTTCGGCGCCGTGTACGCCAACTACGCGTACAAGGACTCGGTCTTCTCCTTCCTGCTGAACTCCTCGGGTGCCGTGGCGCTGTTCGTGTGGCTGGTCATCTGCTTCACCCAGCTGCGCATGCGCAAGATCCTGCTGCGCGAGGCGCCGGAGAAGCTGACGGTGAAGATGTGGCTCTTCCCGTACCTGACCTGGGCGACCGCCGCGATGATCACCTTCGTGCTGGTCTACATGCTCTTCGACGACGCGAACCGTGAGGTCGTGCTCTGGTCGGTGGCCGTCGCGGCCGTCGTGCTGATCATCGGCTTCGTGCTCGACCGGGTGCGGCCGAAGCAGGCCGTGGACGCCGAGCCGGCGCAGCAGATCGAGGACGCCAGGGTCTGAACGGATTGAACCCGGCGCAGCGCCTGACGGCTTGCGTCAGGCCCTGCCGGTAGACACGAAAGAGGCTCGCCCGGGTCGGTGATTCGACCCGGGCGAGCCTCTTTCGTGCGCTTACGGCCTCAGCCGCGGCGGCCGATGAGCTTCCAGGCGGTGGGCAGCGCGCCCATCGCCAGCGCGGCCTTGAGCGCGTCACCGATCAGGAACGGGACGAGACCCGCCGACACGGCCTGGGCGAGCGTCATTCCGGTGGCGAGGGCCAGATACGGCACGCCGACCGCGTAGATGATCGCGGAGCCGAGGACCATCGAGCCCGCGGTGCGCAGGACGGAGCGGTCGGCGCCGCGGCGGGCAAGGGCGCCGACCACGGTGGCGGCGAGCAGCATGCCGAGGATGTAGCCGAAGGACGGCATGGCGTAGCCGGAGGTGCCCTCGGCGAACCACGGCATGCCCGCCATCCCGGCGAGCGCGTACAGCGCGAGGGAGAGGAAGCCCCGGCGGGTGCCGAGCGCGGTGCCGACGAGCAGCGCGGCGAAGGTCTGGCCGGTGACCGGGACCGGGGAGCCCGGGACCGGGACCGAGATCTGTGCCGCGATGCCCGTGAGCACCGCGCCGCCGACGACGAGGGCGATGTCCTTCGTGCGGGAGGCGGGCAGCAGGTCGGCGAGGGTCCCCCGGCCTTCGGCATGGGGAAGCCCACCCGATCGGACGGGGGCGGCAGCGGTGCTCATCGGGTCTCCTGAAGTCAGTGTGGACATGGCGACGTTAGCCCAGGAGTGAACGACCGATCACCGTCAGCCGATGACAAAGGCCCGGTCCGCGGCTTGGTGGAGTTCACACAAAGCGGTTCCGGCACGCACCGATGCCGAGTGATGCTCGTCACTGAGGTGACGGGACGAGGGAGCCCGTTTTGGCGATCGGAACGATGCTCGGGGAGACTGTAGGTTCCCCATAAATCCCCACAGTCCCCCGAGAGCCCCCAGCACCATGCACGATGCACCGCCCAGCCTGCCGGCCACCGAGGCAGAACCTCTGTCGCACGGGCTGAAGCAGCGGCACCTGACCATGCTCGGCCTCGGCGGGGTGATCGGTGCGGGGCTGTTCGTCGGCTCGGGCGCCGGGATCGCGCTCGCGGGCCCCGGCATCGTGATCTCGTATCTGCTCGCCGGCGCGCTGGCGATGCTCGTGATGCGCATGCTCGGCGAGATGTCGGCGGCGATGCCCGCGTCCGGCGCCTTCTCCGTGCACGCCGAGCGGGCGCTGGGCCGCTGGGCCGGCTTCAGCGTCGGCTGGCTGTACTGGTTCCTGCTGGTGGTCGTGCTCGCCGTGGAGGCGACGGGCGCGGCGACGATCGCCCACGGCTGGGTTCCGGGCGTTCCGCAGTGGACCTGGGTGCTGGTCTTCATGGTGGTCTTCACGGTCGCCAACCTCGCCGCGGTGAAGAACTTCGGCGAGTTCGAGTTCTGGTTCGCCGCGCTGAAGGTCGGCGCGATCGTCCTCTTCCTGCTGCTGGGCACGCTGGCGATCCTCGGTGTGCTTCCCGACACGGACCCGGTCGGGCTGAGCAATCTGACCGGCCAGGGCGGATTCCTGCCGAGCGGCTGGGCGGGCGTCGTCTCCGGAGTCCTCGCCGTGGTCTTCGCCTTCGGCGGCCTGGAGGTCGTCACGATCGCGGCCGCCGAGTCGAAGGACCCGGCCCGCGCGGTCGGGCGAGCCGTGCGCAGCGCCGTGTGGCGCATCCTCCTCTTCTACGTCGGCTCGATGCTGGTCATCGTGACCGTGCTGCCGTGGACCGCGATGAAGCCGGGCCAAAGCCCGTACGTCGCCGTCCTCGACGCGATCGGGGTGCCCGGGGCCGCGCAGATCATGAACATCGTGGTGTTCGTGGCGCTGCTGTCCGCCCTCAACGCCAACCTCTACGGCTCGTCCCGGATGGTGTTCTCGCTCGCCGAGCGCGGCGAGGCGCCCGCGGGTCTGCTGAAGGTCTCCGAGGGCGGGGTGCCGCGCCGGGCGGTGTTCGCGTCGGTCGCCTTCGGCTTCGTCTCCGTACTGCTCAACCTGAAGTGGCCGGACACCGTCTTCCTCTACATGCTCAACGCGGTCGGCGCGGTGCTGCTGTTCGTCTGGGGCCTGGTCGCCGTGTCACAGCTGCGGCTGCGCCGGCGGATCGAACGCGAGGCGCCGGAGAAGCTGACCCTGAAGATGTGGTGCTTCCCGTGGCTGACCTGGGTGGCGCTGGCCGGGATCGCGGCGGTGCTGGTGCTGATGCTGGGTGACGACGGCGCGCGCCCGCAGGTGCTGTGGTCGGCCGCGGCGACGGCGGCGGTGCTGCTGGTGGCGTGGTTGCGGGAGTTGCGCGACCTGCGGGCGAGCCGTGCCTGACCCTTCACAGTGTGTGAGCATCTTGTCCGTATAGCGGTCCCGCGTGCTCCGTGAGCGGTACGACCCGCAGACTGTGGGCCACTCCCCTTTCCCGCTCATGAACAGGGCACGCCCATGTCTCGGACCTCGGCGCCCGCGCCGGTCGACACCAAAGTCGACTCGGCGCTCGCGCACGGCCTCAAGCAGCGCCATCTGTCGATGATCGCCCTCGGCGGTGTGATCGGCGCAGGCCTCTTCGTCGGCTCCGGCGCCGGTATCGCCGCCGCCGGACCGTCGATCGTCATCGCCTACGCGATCTCCGGCCTGCTCGTCATGCTCGTGATGCGCATGCTCGGCGAGATGTCGGCGGCGAACCCGGCCTCCGGCTCCTTCTCGGTGCACGCCGAGCGGGCGATCGGCCCCTGGGCGGGCTTCACGGCGGGCTGGGCTTTCTGGTTCCTGCTCTGTGTGGCGGTCGGCCTCGAGGGCATCGGCGCCGCGAAGATCGTCACCGGCTGGCTGCCGGGCACGCCCGAATGGGCCTGGGTCGCGCTGTTCATGCTGGTCTTCTGCGTCACCAACCTCGCGGCCGTGAAGAACTTCGGCGAGTTCGAGTTCTGGTTCGCCGCGCTGAAGGTGGGCGCGATCGTCCTCTTCCTCGGTCTCGGTGTGCTCGCGATCGTGGGAGTGCTGCCCGGCAGCGACGCCCCCGGCACCGCGAACCTCACGGGTGACGGCGGCTTCATGCCCAACGGCACCGAGGGGCTGGTCGTCGGACTGCTCGCGTCCGTCTTCGCGTACGGCGGCCTGGAGACGGTCACCATCGCCGCGGCCGAGTCCGAGCACCCGGTGCAGGGTGTGGCCAAGGCCGTCCGTACCGCGATGTGGCGCATCGCGATCTTCTACATCGGCTCCATGGCGGTCATCGTCACGCTGGTCCCGTGGGACGACAAGACCGTCGTCGAGAAGGGCCCGTACGTCGCCACGCTCGACCACCTCGGCATTCCGGCCGCCGGCCAGATCATGAACGTGGTCGTGCTGGTCGCCCTGCTCTCCGCGATGAACGCCAACATCTACGGCGCCTCCCGTATGGCCGGTTCGCTGGTCACCCGCGGCCAGGGCCCGAAGGTGCTCGGGAAGATCTCGGGCGGCGTACCGCGCGTGGCGGTGCTGACGTCCTGCGTCTTCGGCTTCGCCTGCGTACTGCTCAGCTACTGGCGGCCGAACGACGTCTTCATCTGGCTGCTCAACATGATCGGCGCGATCATCCTGGTCGTCTGGATCTTCATCGCCGTCTCGCAGCTGCTGCTGCGCCGCCGGACCGATCGCGAGGCGCCGGAGACGCTGGTCGTGCGGATGTGGGCCTACCCGTACCTCACCTGGGTGGCGCTTGCGGGCATGGCCGCGATCTTCGTCCTGATGGCCCGCGAGGAGGACACCCGTCTGCAGCTGTACTTCACGGGTGGGCTGACGGTGGCGCTGGCCGTCATCGGTGTCGTCCGTCAGGTGCTGGCCTCGACGGCGGCGCCCAAGGCGAACGAGGCCGAACCGGCCGATGCCGCCGACTCCACCGACTCCACCGACTCCACCGACTCCGCCGATGTGAAGGCGTAGCCGCCGGCCTCCCCTGGACGCGGCACGCCGCCGCCCCGCACGCGCGCCGGCGATACGGCACAGCACACCGGACCCCCGGGCCGCCTCGGCCCGGGGGTCCGGTGCGTCGCGGAACGGAGCGGATGCTTCCCCGGGTTCGGGGCCGAGCCCTTTCCGCCGCCACGCCGCACCGCGTGGTGCACGGCAGGCGTACAGGTGGTGAAGCCGCGGCCCCGGGCACGGGAGCGGGCCTAGCCTCCGGAGGCGGAAGGGGAACGTCCACAGGAATGAGGGAGAGTCGTATGTCCGTGATGCCTGGGCGTCGTTCGATACTCGTCGCGGCGGGTGCCGCCGCCGCGGCCGCGGCAGGTGCCGCCGGGACGGCGGAGGCCGTGGGGAGGACACCGCGAGGCCCCGTGGTCATCGGGCACCGGGGTGCCGCGGGATGGCGGCCGGAGCACACGGCCGCGTCGTACACGTACGCGGTGCGGGCCGGGGCCGACTGGATCGAGCCGGATCTGGTGGTCACCGGGGACCAGCGGCTGGTGGTGCGGCACGAGAACGAGATATCGGGGACGACGGACATCGCCGCGCACCCGGAGTTCGCGGACCGCCGGACCACGAAGACCATCGACGGCCGCGCCGTCACCGGCTGGTTCACCGAGGACTTCACGCTCGCGGAGCTCAGGACACTGCGCGCCGTCGAGCGCCTCCCTGCCGTCCGCAACCGCAACACCGTCTTCGACGGTCGCGAACAGATCATGACGTTCGAGGAGGTCGTGGAGCTGGCCAGGGACCTGTCCCGGCGCCACCGCCGCACCGTCGCCGTCTTCCCCGAGACCAAGCACCCCACCTACTTCCGCTCCATCGGCCTCCCCCTGGAGCCCCTGCTCGCCCGCGCCGTCCGCCGCGCCCGGCTGCGCGGCCACGAGTGCGTGGTGCAGTCCTTCGAGCCGGACAGTCTGCACCGGATCGCCGCCGAACGGCTCGGCGTACCGCTGTGGCAGGCGCTCGGGACGACCGGCGGTCCGTACGGCCATCCGGTCACGTACAAGCAGATGATGACGCCGGCGGGGCTGCGCGAGATCGCCTCGTACGCACGGTGGATCGGCCCGGACAAGTCGTCCGTCGTCCCGCCCTCGACGCTGGTCGCCGACGCGCACGCCGCGGGGCTCCGGGTCGGCGCGTACACGTTCCGCGCGGAGAACCAGTACCTGCCCGCGGACCTGCGCCGCGGCACCGACCCGAACGCGTTCGGCGACGCCTTCGCCGAGTACGAGCGGCACTTCGCCCTCGGCGTCGACGCCGTCGTCACCGACTTCCCCGACCTGGCCGCGACGGCCCGCGACGACCGTCCCGACGCCGCACGGACCTAGGCCGTGTCTGACAAATCCCGCCTGACGCGCGACGCCCGGCACCCGCACTCGCTGCGTTGTCGGAGTCATCCAAGTACGTCCAGTACGAGGATGATCTCCCCCAGCCTTCGGCGGGGGCACCCCCACCGCCTTGCGATTGCACGCACCGGACGCCGCGCACCCCGCCCTGCGGGCGGACGACGCTATCTGTCAGACGCGGCCTAGGGCGAAAGGCTGATCAAGTTCCCGACCCTCCTGCTGCTAGCCTGCAGTTGCACAAGGTTTGCAATAAGCAGTCGGAGGGCTCGGACATGGCCATGTACACGCTTCCTGAACTTCCGTACGACTACGCGGCGCTGGAGCCGGTGATCAACCCGGAGATCATCGAGCTGCACCATGACAAGCACCACGCCGCCTACGTCAAGGGCGCCAACGACACCCTCGAGCAGCTCGACGAGGCGCGTGACAAGGAAGCCTGGGGCTCGATCAACGGTCTGGAGAAGAACCTCGCGTTCCATCTCTCCGGCCACATCCTGCACAGCATCTACTGGCACAACATGACGGCGCCGAAGGAGGGCGGCGGCGGCGAGCCGCTGGCCGCGGACGGTGTCGGCGAGCTGGCGGATGCGATCACGGAGTCCTTCGGCTCGTTCGCCAGGTTCCGCACTCAGCTGTCGAAGGCCGCCGCGACCACCCAGGGCTCCGGCTGGGGCGTCCTCGCCTACGAGCCGGTCAGCGGCCGGCTGATCGTCGAGCAGGTCTACGACCACCAGGGCAACGTCGGCCAGGGCTCGGTGCCGATCCTCGTCTTCGACGCCTGGGAGCACGCCTTCTACCTGCAGTACAAGAACCAGAAGGTGGACTTCATCGACGCCATGTGGGGCGTCGTCAACTGGCAGGACGTGGCGAAGCGTTACGCGCAGGCCAAGGGGCGCACGCCGCTCATCACCCCGTGACGCACGGCTCCCGGCCGGTCGCGAAGTCGTCCTGCTCGTGATCGTCTTCTCAACCTTCACCCGCAGGCGGAAAGAAGAAGGACCCCCGCGAGGACGTGACTCGCGGGGGTCCTTCCGTAGCACGCGGCGGCTACGGGACCACGGCCTCAGGAGAAGTCGGGGCCCTTCGTCCGCGTGCGCTTGATCTCGTAGAAGCCGGGGATCGACGCCACCATCAGCGTGCCGTCCCACAGCTTCGCCGCCGCCTCGCCCTTGGGCGCGGGGGTGACGACCGGACCGAAGAAGGCGATCTGCTCGCCGTCCGACCCGGGCACGGCGATGACGGGCGTGCCGACCTCCTGGCCGACCTTGGAGATGCCCTCCTCGTGGGAGGCGCGCAGCTCGGCGTCGAACGTGTCCGACTCCGCGTGGTCCGCGAGCTCCGCCGGGAGACCCACCGCGTCCAGGGCTTCCAGGATCACCTCGGGCGTCACGCCGCGCCCCTCGTTGTGGATGCGGGTGCCGAGGGCGGTGTAGAGCGGGCCGACGACCTCGTCCCCGTGCTTCTGCTGCGCGGCGATGACGACACGGACCGGGCCCCAGGCCTGCTTCATCCCCTCGCGGTACTCCTCGGGGAGTTCGTCCATCCTGTCCTCGTTGAGCACGGCCAGGCTCATGACGTGCCAGCGCACCTCCACCGGGCGGACCTTCTCCACCTCCAGCATCCAGCGGGAGGTCATCCACGCCCAGGGGCAGAGCGGGTCGAACCAGAAGTCGGCGGGGGTCCTGTTCTCGGACATGTGTCTCCTCATACCTCGTGACCGGACGCTCCACGATTCAACGTCACCGGTCGCCGAACGCATTCCCGATGCCCGTGGTCACGAGTGCATGCGAGGATCGGTCCTGACCGAACGAGACACGAAGGAGTGGACGTGCCCGGAGAGAATCTGTCCCGCGACGAGGCCCGCAGCCGGGCCGACCTGCTGTCGGTCGAGGGGTACGAGGTCTTCCTCGACCTGCGTTCCGCGACCGGCGAGAGCAGCGAGGTCGAGCCGCGGACGTTCCGTTCGGTGACCACGATCCGGTTCCGCCGTATCGCGCCGGGTGACACCACCTTCGTCGATCTTGTCGCCCCCTCCGTGACGTCGGTGTCGCTCAACGGCCGCGAGCTGGACCCGACGGACGTGTTCGACGGCGCCCGGATCGCCCTGACCGGTCTCCAGGCGGAGAACGTGCTGGTGGTGGACGCGCAGTGCGCGTACAGCCGGACCGGTGAGGGCATGCACCGCTTCGTCGACCCGGAGGACGGCGAGGTGTATCTGTACACGCAGTACGAGCCGGCCGACGCCCGCCGGGTCTTCGCCACCTTCGAACAGCCCGACCTGAAGGCCCCCTTCCGCTTCGAGGTGGCCGCACCGGAGGGCTGGACCGTCTGGAGCAACGGCGCGGAGGAGTCCCGCGACGGACAGACCTGGCGCTTCGCGGAGACCAGGCCGATCTCCACGTACATCACGGCGGTCGTGGCCGGTCCGTACCACTACGAGACCGATCTCTACACGCGGACGTTCGACGACGGGACGACGCTGGAGATCCCGCTCGGCGCGATGTGCCGCAAGGGGCTGGCCAAGCACTTCGACGCGGACGACATCTTCCTGGTCACCAAGCAGGGCCTGGACTTCTTCCACGACCACTTCGACTACCCCTACCCGTTCGGGAAGTACGACCAGGCCTTCGTGCCGGAGTACAACATCGGCGCGATGGAGAACCCCGGATGCGTCACCTTCCGGGAGGAGTTCGTCTTCCGGGGCAAGGTGACGCAGGCGTCGTTCGAGCGGCGGGCGAACGTCATCCTGCACGAGATGGCGCACATGTGGTTCGGCGACCTGGTCACCATGCAGTGGTGGGACGACCTGTGGCTGAAGGAGTCCTTCGCGGACTTCATGGGCGCGTTCTCGCTGGTCGAGGCGACGCGTTTCCGTAACGGCTGGGTGACCTTCGCCAACAACCGCAAGTCGTGGGCGTACCGGGCGGACCAGCTGCCGTCCACGCATCCCGTCACGGCCGACATCCGTGACCTGGAGGACGCCAAGCTCAACTTCGACGGGATCACCTACGCCAAGGGCGCGTCGGTGCTGAAGCAGCTCGTCGCCTACGTGGGGCGGGACGCGTTCCTGGAGGGCGCCCGCCGGTACTTCAAGCGGCACGCGTACGGCAACACCCGCCTCGACGATCTGCTGTCGGTGCTTCAGGAGACCTCCGGGCGCGACATGAAGGCGTGGTCGCGGTCCTGGCTGGAGACCTCGGGGGTCAACTCGCTGACGCCGCAGGTCACCTATGACGCGGGCGACCGGATCACCGAGCTGGCGATCGTGCAGGACGGCGACACGCTCCGGCCGCACCGGGCGGCCGTGGGCCTCTACCGGCACGAGGGCACCGAGCTGGTGCGCTACGCCCGCGCCGAGGTGGACGTCACCGGGGTGCGGACCGTCGTGACGGAGCTGGCGGGCGAGGAGCGCCCGGCGCTGGTGCTCGTCAACGACGACGACCTGACGTACTGCAAGATCCGCTTCGACGAGGGTTCGCTGGAGACGCTGCGCGGGCACCTCGGCTCGGTGACGGACCCGCTGGCGAGGGCCCTGTGCTGGTCCGCGCTGTGGAACCTGACACGGGACGCGCTCATGCCGGCGCGCGACTTCGTCGGGCTGGTCCTCGACTTCGCCGGGCGCGAGTCGGACATCGGTGTGCTGCAGATGGTGCACGCGTGGGCACGGACGGCGCTCGTCCACTACGCGGCGCCCGAATGGCGCCAGGAGGGCGGGCGGCTGCTGGCGGAGGGTGCGCTGCGGGAGCTGCGGCTGTCCGGGCCGGGCAGTCAGCACCAGCTGACGTGGGCGCGGTTCTTCGCGACGGCGGCCACGACGGAGGCGGATCTGCAGCTGCTCCAGGGGCTGCTGGACGGCACCGCGAAGATCGACGGGCTCGATGTGGACCAGGAGCTGCGGTGGGCGTTCCTGGAGCCGCTCGCCTCGCACGGGCTCGCGGACGAGGCGGTCATCGGCGCGGAGCTGGCGCGGGACGACACCGCGTCCGGCAAGCGCCACCAGGTGCGCTGTCTGGCGGCGCGGCCGTCGGCGGCGGTCAAGGACCAGGCGTGGGCGCAGGTCGTGGAGTCGGAGGCGCTGTCCAACGCGCTGGTGGAGGCCACGATCTCGGGCTTCACGCAGGCGTCGCAGCGGGAGCTGATCGCGCCGTACGCCGAGAAGTACTTCGCGGCGATCGAGCGGGTGTGGGCCGAGCGGTCGATCCAGATCGGCATGGACGTGGTGCGGGGCCTCTTCCCGGCCCTCCAGGACGACGAGGCCACGCTCACCGCGACGGACGCCTGGCTCGACTCCCACGCCGGTGCTCCCCCGGCCCTGCGCCGTCTGGTCCTGGAGTCCCGTGACGACCTGGCCCGCGCCCTGCGCGCGCAGGCCTGCGACACGGCGGCGTCCCGCGGCTGACGGCCTTCTCCCGTCCGCGTCCCCGTGACCGTTCCCGTCCCTCGCGACGGGGGCGGTGACGGGGACGGTGCCGGGGATGCCCGCATTGTCGGGCAGAACTGATCGGCAATCGAACGTCCGTACTTTAGGACGGGGTTGTCCGGAATTGTCGACGAGCGTGTAACAGCGGTTAGGAGGCGGCCTCAGCGCGGGAATTGGCGAGGCATGAACCACAACACCCCTCTGTCTCCCCGTCCGTTGAGCGACCTCTCCGATGTGCGTCGGCGTGTGCTGTCCGCCGCTCAGCTGCGCGAGCAGGGCGTGACCGCCGCCCACGCCGCCGAGCAGTGCCGGCCCGAAGGGCCCTGGCAGCAATTGCTGCCGGGGGTGTTCCTGCTGCACCCGGGGCCGCCCACCAGTGAGGAGCGGCTGCACGGCGCACTGAAGTACGCCTCCCGCCCTGGTGAAGGCGGCGCTTGCGGCAGCGGCGAGGCGATGGTCACCGGCCTCGCGGCGCTCGCGCTGTACCGGTTCGGCTCCGCCCCGACGCTGCCGGCGCTCGACCGGATCGACGTCCTCGTGCCGCGTACCCGGCGGCTGCGGTCCGCCGGCTGCGCCCGGCTGATCCGTACGCAATCCATGCCGAAGCCGGAAGAGGTGACGGGCCTGCCCGTCGCCCCGGTGGCCCGCGCGCTGGCGGACGCCGTCGCCCGGCTCTCCGACGCGGGCGCGGTCCGCCGGCTGCTCACCGAGGCGGTGCGCGGCGGCCACTGCGAACCCTCCGCGATCGTCGGGGAGTTGAACGGCGCACGGCTGCTGTCCCGCCCACACGTCGTGGAGGCCGTCGACTCGCTCCTCGCCGAGGGCCGGGCCGTCGCCGAGGACCGGCTGTACGACCTCGTCCGGATGTACGGACTGCCCGAACCGGTGTGGAACGTGGACCTGCGCCTCGCCGGCGGCCCCCACCTCGGCGGCGTCGACGCCTACTGGCCCGAGGAGGCCGTCGCCGTGGAACTCGCCACCCGGGCCCCGCGCCCGGCCCACGCCCGGGGCCGGGCCGGGGCCCCGGGCCTGGACACGGACCTGTCCGGAAACACCACCCGGCGCGAGCACCTGGAACGGCTCGGGATCACCGTCGTCCGCATCTCCCCGAGGAAGCTGCGGGACACCCCCGTACAGCAGGCCATGGTGATCCGGACGGCCCTGATGGCCTCCTCGGACCGGGAGCCGGCGCCCTATGTCGTGGTCCTGCCCCGTTGAGCGGTCACGGCCGGCAGAACTCCGCCTCGACGACGGCCGCGCCGTCCCCCGCCCAGTCGCTGTTGAAGTTCAGCGCGAGCGCGTGACGGCCGTCCGGGGAGGTCACCGCCTCGGAGGAGGAACCGTGGATCCCTCCGCCGTGCCCCCAGACCTCCTTGCCGCAGGACAGCTTCTGCGCCATCAGGCCGAGCCCGTACCGCAGCCCCGGCGCGTCCTCGCCCATCGCAACCGTCGTGGTCATCTTCCTGACCTGGCCCTTCGGCAGCACCTTGCCGGTCAGCAGGGCGCGGTAGAAGCGGTTGAGGTCCCCGGTGGTGGAGATCATCTCGCCGGCGGACCACGCGGCTGACGCGTTCAGCTCCGTGACGTCATGGATCGCGGTGCCGGGCTCGGGTCCCACAAGGACCGAATACGCCCGCCCGCTCGGCCGCGGCATCCCCGGCCGGGTACCGGGCAACGACGTGGCGCGCAGCCCCAGTGGGCGCAGCACCCGGCGCTCCAGCTCCTGCCCGTACGGGCGGCCGGTCACCTTCTCGATGACCAGCCCGGCGAGGACGTAGTTGGTGTTGGAGTACCGCCAGTCCGTGCCGGGGGCGAAGTACGGCTCGTGTCCCATGGCGGTCCGCACGAGATCGCGGGGAGCCCAGGTGTCGTAGCGGTGCTCGAAGAATCCCTCGCCGAAGAGCTTCCGCACGAACGCGTCGTCCTCCGTGTAGCTGTAGATGCCGCTGGTGTGGTTGAGGAGCTGGCGAAGCGTGACGGAACGCCCGTCGTGGCCGTTCCCGCGGACCAGCCCCGGCAGCCACCGCTCCACGGTGTCGTCCAGGCTCAGTCTTCCCTCCGCCTCCAGCTGGAGGATCACCGTCGCGACGAAGGTCTTGGTGATGGAGCCGACCCGGAAGCGGTCCTCGGGCTTCCGCTCCCGGCCGGTCGTGCGGTCGGCGACGCCGGCCTCGCCGTTCCAGGTCGGGTGCCCGGCCCGGGCGGCCTGGGCGAGGGCTCCGGGAGAGCCCGCCTCGACGGCCTGTTCGAGCGCCTGCTGGGTGCGCTCGTGCCCGGAGCCGGAGTGGTGGGTCCGCTGCCGGGGTTCCGCCGCCGCCGGCGTCACGAGGGCGCCGGCGGCGATCGCTGCCGCCACCACCGCCACGGCGAGACGCGTCCGGACCGTTCGTACGGGACGTACTGTCATGCGAACTCTCCTGTCTGCGAGCTTCTGCGACTGGGCTCGGCGGACAGGACCCCGGCGGAACGCGAGGAGTTGAGCGGTACGCAGGGGGTTGGGCGGGTTTCAGCCGTGTGTGCGCTCGTCGCCGTCCACCCGCCCGACGGCGGGCCGCTCGCGCCACAGCTCCAGCCCGATGTCGACCAGAGCGACCCGGTCGAGCCCGGCGACGGCGTCCAGGGGGTGCCAGGCGGCGAGGTCGGTGGAGCCGTCGGGCTCGGGCCGGAGCTCACCGCCCGTGATCCGGCCTTCGTAGACGACGCGCAGGCTCTGGAAGTCCCCTCCGGGGCCGAGCTTGCGCGGTTTCCGGGTCGTCATGGAGTCGAGGCCGAGCAGAGCGGTCACCTCGGCCGTGTAGCCGGTCTCCTCCCCGACCTCACGCACGACCGTGTCGACGGGGTGTTCCCCGTGGTCCATTCCGCCGCCGGGCAGGGTCCAGCGCTTCGTGCCGTCCCGCGCCACCCAGCGCGCGAGCAGGATCTGTCCGTCCCGTATGCACACGGCGTACGCCGCGACCCTCAACTGCTGGTTCATGCGGCGAGGTTAGCCGCCGGGAACGGGCCGGAACCGGGGCATCGGCCGGCCCGTAGCCTTGAGGGTCAGCCGACCCCGGGAGCCCGTCCATGACCACGTCCGATCCTCGGCCGCTCGTCGGCGAGCCCCTCGCCCTGGACCTGCTCAACACCCGGTGGATCCACGAGGGCGAGGAACACGACCTGCTCGACTCCGTGAACGGGCTGCGGACCTGGCTCGCGAGCAGTGCTCTCGCCGGCCGTTTCACCGCCGACGGCGCCACTCTGGTCAGGACCCGTGCCGCGCGGGACGCCCTGGCCGCCGTGATGGACCGCCCCGGGGACGCCGCGGCGACGGCGCGGGCGGACGCGGTCCTGGAGCACGGACGCATCCGGGCCGCGCTCACCCTCGGCGGACCCGCCGAAAGGACCGAATTCGCCGATCCGTCCTGGGGTCCCGGCTGGACGGCCGTGCGCGACTATCTGGAACTGCTGCGCACCGCGCCCGACCGGATCCGCGCCTGCGCCCACACCTCATGCGTCCTGCGGTTCTTCGACACCTCGCGGAACGGAACCCGGCGCTGGTGCTCCATGGCCGTCTGCGGGAACCGCGCGAAGGCGTCCCGGCACTACGCGAGGACGCGCGAGGACTGATCACCCGACGCCGAAGTGATCCATTATTGAACGGCTTTGCGGGCCCGATCGACAGTTATCCACCCCTATGTCCCCCATGGGACCGGTCCCGCCACTGGCGGATGTACGCCATGGCCGTATCCCGCCTCTGACAACTCTCCACAAACCCCTGTCACTTGCGAAAGGCTGAGCGGTCATCCGGTACCGATTTCCGGACCCCTCTTTCACAAAACAGGGATGCTGATGACCACCCTCGAGTCCCAGGGCTCCATATCCGGGCACAGACGCGTGGCCCGGATCGCCGCCGCTGCAGGCCTTGTCGCCGCACTGGTGGCCTCCGGCGCCGCCCCCGCCTTCGCCGCTGCCGCGGCGGACGACCCGGCCGGAGCCAACGGCCCGGTCAAGACCGCCGAGATACCGGCCGACAAGCTCGGCCGGGCGGACGCCGAACTCCTCGCCGAGGCCGAGGCGAAGGGCCAGAAGACCGTCACCGTGATGGTCGCCACCGCTCCCGGCCAGACCGAACAGGTCGCCGGTCAGCTCGACTCCGTACCCGGCGCCGTCGTCGGCCAGAAGGACGACAAGCTCGGCTACGTACGGGCCACTCTTCCCACCGGCAAGGCGAAGAGCGCGCTCAGCAGGGCCGGTGAACTCTCCACCGTGCAGGGCATGGACCTCCAGCGCGAGATCAAGCTGGACGACCCGAGGCCGGACGCGGGCGCCAGGGGTGCCGCTTCCGTCGGCCAGAAGTCGGGTTCGTACCCCGCGCCCGGCAAGAAGACCCCGGCGAAGAACCCGTACAACCCGTCCCACGAGACGGGCGCCGTGGAGTTCGTCGAGGACCACCCGAAGGCCGACGGCCGCGGGGTGACCATCGGCATCCTCGACTCCGGCGTCGACCTGGGCCACCCGGCCCTGCAGAAGACCTCCACCGGCGAGCGCAAGATCGTCGACTGGGTCACCGCGACCGACCCGGCCAAGGACGGCGACGGCACCTGGCGCCGGATGGACGCCGGCGTGACCGGCCCGGTGTTCACCGTGGGCGACCGCAGCTGGAAGGCCCCCGCGGGCGAGCACCGGTTCAGCGTCTTCGAGGAGCGTGCGACGCTCGGCGGCGACATGGCCGGTGACCTGAACCGGGACGGCGACACCACCGACAAGTGGGGCGTCCTCTACGACCCCGCCGCCGGTACCGTCCGGGTCGACCTGAACGACGACGCGGACTTCACCAACGACGCCGCGATGAAGCCGTACAAGGACGGGTACCAGGTCGGGTACTTCGGCACGGACAACCCGGCCACGGAGATCGCCGAGCGCATCCCGTTCGTGGTGGAGGTCCGCAAGAACGTCGAGTACGAGGCCGGGAAGTTCTCCGACTACGTCAGCATCGGCGTCATCGAGGGCTCGCACGGCACGCACGTCGCCGGCATCACCGCCGCCAACGGCCTCTTCGGCGGCCGGATGGACGGCGCGGCGCCCGGCGCCAAGCTGGTCTCGTCCCGCGCCTGCACCTGGAGCGGCGGCTGCACCAACATCGCGCTGCTCGAAGGCATGCGGGACCTCGTCGTCAACCGCGGCGTGGACATCGTCAACATGTCCATCGGCGGTCTGCCCGCGCTGAACTACGACGACAGCGACCGCGGCGACGACGCCGACAACGCGCGCGCCCTGCTCTACAACCGCCTGATCGACACCTACGGCGTCCAGCTGGTCATCTCGGCCGGCAACGAGGGCCCCGGCGTGAACACGATCGGCGACCCGGGCCTGGCCAACAAGGTCCTCTCGGTCGGCGCGGCGATCTCCCGCAGCACCTGGGCCGCCAACTACGGCTCGCAGGTCGCCAAGCCGTACAACATGTTCAACTTCTCCTCCCGCGGCCCGACGGAGAACGGCGGCTTCACGCCGACCATCTCCGCGCCCGGCTCGGCGATCAACACGATCCCGACCTGGCAGGCGGGCGCCCCGGTGCCCGAGGCCGGCTACAGCCTGCCCGCGGGCTACGGCATGCTGAACGGCACCTCGATGTCCTCGCCGCAGGCCGCGGGCGCGAG
This sequence comes from Streptomyces sp. NBC_00259, assembly GCF_036181745.1. NCBI lineage: Bacteria > Bacillati > Actinomycetota > Actinomycetes > Kitasatosporales > Streptomycetaceae > Streptomyces > Streptomyces sp. NBC_00259. The sequence continues at coordinate 2,646,781 of NZ_CP108080.1, forward strand.
CGCGCTGCTCATCTCCGCCGCCAAGCAGCGTCACATCAAGCTCTCGCCGCTGACCCTGCGCACCGCGCTGACCAGCACCGCCCAGCGCATCGACGGTGTGAAGGCGCACGAGCAGGGCGCCGGTCTGATCGACATCAACGAGGCGTGGGAGTCCATCGAGGACGGCGCCACCGCCCACTCGTACACGGTGAAGGCACCGGTCGACACCGCGCTCGACCAGTTCCTGAAGCCGGAGGCGGGCTTCGGTGCCGGTATCTACGACCGCGAGGGCGGTCTGAAGACCGGCCAGCGCAAGACGTACGACGTCACCATCACGCGCACGAGCGGCCCCAAGTGGCCGGTCGAGCACGAGCTGGACCTGCGCAACAACGACGGCACGTTCCGTATCGTCGGCGACGACGAGGTGGACCTGCCGCTGAACAAGCCGGTCACCGTGAAGGTGCAGGCCAAGGCCGCTTCCGCGGGCGTCCACAGCGCCATCCTGGAGGCGGACGACGAGCGCACCGAGGGCGTCGACAAGCAGATCCTCGCCACCGTGGTCGCCTCGAACGAGCTGGTGAAGCCGGGCTACACCTACACCGCCAAGGGTTCGGTGCAGCGCAACAGCTTCAAGAGCTACTTCGTGACGGTGCCGCAGGGCGCCAGGACGCTGGAGGTCGGGCTCGGCGGTCTCGCCGCCGGCAGCCAGACCCGGTTCATCTCGGTCCACCCCTACGGTGTGGCCTTCGAGGACACCGCGTCCACGGCCTGCTACCCGAACTACAACAACCCGGCCAACACCTGCCGTCCCGATGTGCGCTCGTACGCGAACCCGCAGCCGGGCGTCTGGGAGATCGAGGTCGAGTCGCGCCGTACGTCCCCGCTGCTGGACAACCCGTTCAAGCTGGACGTCACGCTGCTCGGCACCACCTTCGACCCGGCCGTGAAGACCCTGCCCGAGGCGAAGATCGGCACCCCGGCCACGGTCGACTGGAAGGTCACCAATGACGCGGCCGCGCTGGAGGGCAAGCTGAAGGGCGGCTCGCTCGGCTCCGCGAAGACCGCGACGCCGACCATCGCCCAGGACGAGCGCCAGGTGTCCACGGTCACCGTCGGCGCCGGCGTCGAGCGGCTCGACGTCGTCATCGGCAACACCTCCGACAAGGGCGCCGACCTGGACCTGACGGTCATCAAGGACGGCAAGCTCGTCGGCCAGTCCGCGGACGGCGACTCCGAGGAGTCGGTCTCCGTGGCGAACCCGGCCGCCGGTACGTACACGATCCTCGTCGACGGCTACGCGGTGGCGCCCGGCGGCACCACGTACGACTACAAGGACGTGTACTTCTCCTCGGCGCTCGGCACCGTCAAGGTCGACGAGTCGAAGACCGTCTCGCTGGCCAACGGCGCGAGCGCCCAGGTCGGCGCCGAGGTGCTGGTGAGCGCCGCGGCACCGGAGGGCCGCCGGTTCTTCGGCGAGGTGCAGCTGCTGAACGCGCGCGGCACGACCGCGGGCACCGGCAGCGTGGTGATCGAGAAGGTCCTTCCGTAACGGTATGACCTGATCAGGAGGGCGGGCGTCCACAAGGGCGCCCGCCCTTCGTGTGTGACAAGGCCCATGCGTCCCGTCCCTCGGACAATGGATTGGACAAAACGGCCGGGGACATACGCATCATGGAAGGCACGCAGGCCACGCAGTCTGCACAAGCGTACGGAGGAGTCCCCGTGAAGGTCGGAATCGTCGGAGCCACCGGACAGGTCGGCACGGTCATGCGCAAGATCCTCGCCGAGCGCACGTTCCCGGCCGAGGAGCTGCGGCTGTTCGCCTCGGCCCGGTCCGCGGGGTCCACGATCGACTGGCAGGGCCGGGAGATCACCGTCGAGGACGCCGCCACCGCCGACTACTCCGGCCTGGACATCGTGCTCTTCTCGGCCGGCGGCGCGACCTCCAGGGCGCTCGCCGAGAAGGTCGCCTCCCAGGGCGCCGTCGTGATCGACAACTCCTCCGCCTGGCGCCGCGACCCGGAGGTGCCGCTGGTGGTCTCCGAGGTCAACCCGCACGCGATCAAGGACCGCCCCAAGGGCATCATCGCCAACCCGAACTGCACGACCATGGCCGCGATGCCCGTCCTGAAGCCCCTCCACCAGGAGGCGGGCCTCGTCGCCCTGGTCGCCACGACCTACCAGGCCGTGTCCGGCTCGGGCCTCGCGGGCGTCGCCGAGCTCGACGGCCAGGTGAAGGCCGTCGCCGACCGCGCCACCGCGCTCACCCACGACGGCGAGGCCGTCGTCTACCCGGAGCCCGGCGTCTACAAGCGCCCCATCGCCTTCAACGTCCTCCCGCTCGCCGGCTCGATCGTCGACGACGGCTCCCACGAGACGGACGAGGAGCAGAAGCTCCGCAACGAGTCCCGCAAGATCCTGGAGATCCCGGAGCTGAAGGTCTCCGGCACCTGCGTCCGCGTCCCGGTCTTCTCCGGCCACTCCCTCCAGGTCAACGCCCGCTTCGAGCGTCCGCTCGGTGTCGAGCGCGCCTACGAGCTGTTGAAGGACGCGGAGGGCGTGGAGCTCTCCGACATCCCGACCCCGCTGCAGGCCGCCGGCAAGGACGCCTCGTACGTGGGCCGCATCCGCGTCGACGAGACCGTCGACAACGGCCTCGCGCTCTTCCTCTCCAGCGACAACCTCCGTAAGGGTGCCGCGCTGAACGCGGTGCAGATCGCGGAGCTGGTGGCCGAGGAGCTGCGCGGCTGACGCCGCCTTCCGGCTGTGGAGAGGGCGGGCGCCGCGGGGCGCCCGCCCTCTCGTCGCACCCGGGCCGCTCACCGGCTCAGGGCCTGCGCACCTCGTAGTGGAAGCAGCCGAACTCGGCGGCCCTGATGTGGACGAGTGCGACCGAAGGATCGGCGAACGCCTCGGCGAGGGCCGCCTCGATCACCGCCGTGGGGTCGTCGCCGAGATCGAGGACTCGTCCGCCGACGATACGGCCGCGGGCGTCGTAGCGACGGGCCGTGCGCTGCGCACCGGGCCGGGCGAAGGGGTACCCCTGGTCGTCCCGTGGCTGCTGCTCGTCCCGTGGCCCCTGGTCGTCCCGTGGCTGCTGCTCGTCCCGTGGCCGCTGCTCGTCCCGTGGCCGCTCGCACGCCTCGGCGTGGACGAAGACGGGACCCTGCTCGTCGTAGGCGCCCGGGTCGGCCCCCGTCGCGGCCGCCCAGCGGCGCAGCGGCGCGTACGAGACGAGCGCGATCCGCTCCCCCGGCTCGCTGGGGCGCAGACAGCAGCGCAGCGGGGCGCCGCCCTCCTCGTCGGTGTACGGCAGGCAGCGGCGGTCGGCGTCGTCGCGGTCGCGGAGCTCTTCGAGCACCGCCGTGTCGATGGATCTCGGCCGGTACGTGATGGTCATGACCTCAGCGTCCTCGCCGCCGCGCCCCGCTTCCGGCGGCTTTCGGACGTCGCCCTCGGCGTTGCGCGGGAGTCCGGCCGGCTGCGCACGGGCTCTCCGAGCATGCGGACCGACCCCCATGGAAGGATGACCCGAAACGTCGCATACCGAGGACGAAACAACCGAGGAGATGACCGGGTGCCTGGCACAAACCTGACCCGCGAAGAGGCACAGGCGCGGGCGCGCCTGCTCACCGTTGACTCGTACGAGATCGACCTCGATCTCACCGGGGCGCAGGAGGGCGGCACCTACCGGTCCGTGACCTCCGTGCGCTTCGACTCCGCGGAACACGGCGCGGAGACCTTCATCGACCTGGTCGCACCCGCGGTGCACGAGGTCGTGCTGAACGGCAAGTCGCTGGACGTGGCCGCGGTCTTCCGGGACTCACGGATCGCGCTGCACCATCTGCACGAGGGCCCGAACGAGCTGAGGGTCGTCGCGGACTGCTCGTACACCAACACGGGCGAGGGGCTGCACCGGTTCGTCGACCCCGTCGACCAGCAGACCTATCTGTACACCCAGTTCGAGGTGCCGGACGCGCGCCGGGTGTTCGCGAGCTTCGAGCAGCCCGACCTGAAGGCCACCTTCCAGTTCACCGTGAGGGCGCCCGAGGGCTGGTCCGTCGTCTCCAACTCGCCGACGCCGGAGCCCAAGGACAACGTGTGGGTCTTCGACCCCACGCCGCGGATCTCCTCGTACATCACGGCGCTGATCGTCGGCCCGTACCACTCCGTCCACAGCTCGTACGAGAAGGACGGGCAGAGCGTCCCGCTGGGCATCTACTGCCGTCCGTCGCTCGCCGAGTACCTGGACGCGGACGCGATCTTCGCGGTCACCCGGCAGGGCTTCGACTGGTTCCAGGAGAAGTTCGACTACGCGTACCCGTTCGCGAAGTACGACCAGCTCTTCGTGCCGGAGTTCAACGCGGGTGCGATGGAGAACGCGGGCGCGGTGACGATCCGCGACCAGTACGTGTTCCGCTCGAAGGTGACGGACGCGGCGTACGAGACGCGTGCCGAGACCATCCTGCACGAGCTGGCGCACATGTGGTTCGGCGACCTGGTCACCATGGAGTGGTGGAACGACCTGTGGCTGAACGAGTCGTTCGCCACGTACACGTCGATCGCCTGCCAGGCGTACGCGCCGGGCTCGAAGTGGCCCCACTCGTGGACGACGTTCGCGAACTCGATGAAGACCTGGGCGTACCGGCAGGACCAACTGCCCTCCACGCACCCGATCATGGCCGAGATCCGGGACCTGGACGACGTCCTGGTCAACTTCGACGGCATCACGTACGCCAAGGGCGCGTCGGTGCTGAAGCAGCTCGTCGCCTATGTCGGCATGGACGAGTTCTTCCAGGGCGTGCAGGCCTACTTCAAGGAGCACGCCTTCGGGAACACCCGGCTGTCGGATCTGCTGGGCGCGCTGGAGGAGACCAGCGGGCGCGATCTGAAGACCTGGTCGAAGGCATGGCTGGAAACCGCCGGTATCAACATCCTGCGCCCGGTGATCGACACCGACGCGGCCGGGGTGATCACCTCCTTCGCGGTCAAGCAGGAGGCCCCGGCGCTGCCCTCGGGCGCGAAGGGCGAACCGGTGCTGCGGCCGCACCGGATCGCGGTCGGCTTCTACGAGCTCCAGGGCGACGCGCTCGTACGGACCGAGCGGGTCGAGCTGGACGTCGACGGCGAACTCACCGCCGTACCGGAGCTGGTGGGCAAGCAGCGCCCGGCGGTCGTGCTGCTCAACGACGACGACCTGTCGTACGCGAAGGTCCGCCTGGACGACGACTCGCTGAAGGCGGTCACGGAGCACCTGGGCGACTTCGCCGAGTCGCTGCCGCGCGCGCTGTGCTGGGCCTCCGCCTGGGACATGACCCGCGACGGCGAGCTGGCGACGCGCGACTACCTGTCGCTGGTGCTCTCGGGCATCGGCAAGGAGTCGGACATCGGCGTCGTGCAGTCGCTGCAGCGGCAGGTCAAGCTGGCCATCGACCTGTACGCGGCGCCGGAGTGGCGCGAGGCGGGGCTGACGCAGTGGACGGACGCGACAGTGGCGCACCTGCGCGCGGCGGAGCCCGGCAGCGACCACCAGCTGGCGTGGGCGCGGGCGTTCGCGGCGACCGCGCGCACCCCGCAGCAGCTCGACCTGCTGCAGGCGCTGCTGGAGGGCCGGGACACGATCGAGGGCCTGGTCGTGGACACCGAGCTGCGCTGGGCGTTCGTGGAGCGGCTGGCGGCGACCGGGGTCCTCGACGACGAGGACATCGCGGGCGAGCTGGAGCGGGACCGCACGGCCGCCGGTGAGCGCCATGCGGCGACGGCGCGGGCGGCCCGTCCGACGCCGGAGGCCAAGGCGGAGGCGTGGGCGTCGGTCGTCGAGTCCGACCAGCTGCCGAACGCGGTGCAGGAGGCCGTCATCGGCGGCTTCGTCCAGACCGACCAGCGTGAGCTGCTCGCCCCGTACACGGAGAAGTACTTCGCGGCGGTCAAGGGCGTCTGGGACTCCCGCAGCCATGAGATCGCCCAGCAGATCGCGATCGGTCTCTACCCGACGCTCCAGGTGTCCGCCGAGACGATCGACGCGACGGACGCCTGGCTGGATTCCGCCGCTCCGAGCGCGCCGCTGCGCCGGCTGGTCTCGGAGTCCCGCGCGGGTGTCGAGCGGGCGCTGAAGGCCCGGGAGGCGGACGCCGCCACGGCCTGATTCCCCGGTACGACCGGAACCTTTCGCCCGCCCAATGCCCCGCATTGGGCGGGCGGACGGCTTTTGGGGTCGCTCACGCCGGTGAATGGGGTGACCTTGTGTCAACTTCCCTTGGCACAAGCCGTTATGCTCCCGGCCATCATCGTAAGATCGTCTTTCAATGTTTTGAGGGTGCTGATGATCCGAGAGGAATCGCCGCCCGGAACGGCCCGGCCCACGTCGTCGTACCTGTGGCTGGTGCCTGCCCTTGCGACCGCTGCGGCCACCGTCCTGGTCGTGGCTCTGGTCTCCTCGTCGGCGCGTGTCCCGGTGGCCTGGATCGGCGCAGCGGCCGTCGTCGCCGTCGCCGTGGCCTGCGGTGAGGCCGCACGACGGGGCCGGCTCGTCGAGGAACTGCGCCACAAGGTGGCGGAGCAGCGGGACGCGCTGGTCCGCCAGGAAACCGAGACCGTGCGGCTGGCCCAGGTGGCCCTGCCGGAGATGATGGAGCGCCTGCGCCGGGGCGACTTCCCCGAGGACGTCCTCGCCTGGCTCGGGTCGGCGGAGCAGGCCGGCGGACACCAGGAGGGGCTGACCCCCGAGTTCCGCGCGGCGCACCGGGCGGTGCTGAGTTCCGTGCTCGACGCGGTCTCCGCCGAGGAGGACCTGCGCGAGTCGGCGCAGCGCGCCTTCGTGAACATCGCCCGGCGCGTGCAGGCGATCGTCCACCAACAGGCGCAGGAACTGCGGGAGATGGAGGACCGGCACGGCCGGACCCCGGACGTCTTCGGCGATCTGCTGCGGCTCGATCACGGCACGGCGCTGATCGGCCGGCTCGCCGACTCCATCGCCGTGCTCGGCGGGGCGCGTCCCGGCCGTACGTGGAGCCGGGCCGTCCCCCTGTACAGCGTGCTCCGTGGCGCGATGTCGCGGATCATCGACTACCAGCGCGTGGAACTCCACTCGGTCTCCGAGGTCGCCGTCGTCGGCCTGGCCGTGGAGCCGCTCATCCACGCGCTGGCCGAGCTGCTGGACAACGCCACCCGCTACTCGCCGCCGCACACGCGGGTCCATCTGACCGCGGTGGAGGTGCAGTCGGGCATCGCCGTCGAGATCGAGGACGGTGGCGTCAACATGAGCGAGGAGGCCCGCAAGCGGGCCGAGCGCATGCTCCGCCAGGCACAGCAGGGCATCGACCTGAACGACCTGGGCGAGACCCCGCGACTGGGCCTGGCCGTGGTCGGCCGGCTGTCCCAGGCGTACAACTTCCAGGTGTCGCTGCGCTCCTCGGCCTACGGCGGCGTCCGGGCCGTGCTCATCGTCCCGCAGGACCTGATCACGAGCACCTCGGCCGCCACCGGCCTGGCGCACGGCATCGGGACCGCCTCGGGGCCCCGTGCGGCCACGCAGCTGCCGCGGCAGCAGCCCGCCCGTCCCGTCACGGGACCGCAGCCCGCGGACCCGCAGGAGGAAGAGCTGCCCGTGGTGACCGAGCGCACCGAGAACGGACTGCCGCAGCGGCGCCGCAAGAACCGGGTCACCGCGCCACCCACCCCCGCTCCGACCGCAGCCGAACCGGAGACGGCGCCGCAGGTGGAGCCCGGCATCTGGCTGGCTGCCTTCCAGAGCGGCCTGTCCGGTGAGACGACACAGGACGGCGACGCCTCCTCGGCATCGGCAAACAAGGGGAACCAGCAGTGATTCAGCAGCGGGCCAACATGGACTGGATGCTCAAGGACCTCGCGGAGGGAGTTCCGCAGACCCGGAACGTGGTCGTGCTGTCCTCGGACGGGCTGCGCATGGCCCAGTACGGCGCGGACAACGACACCGCGGACCGGCTGGCCGCCGCCTGTGCGGGACTGCAGAGCCTCGCGGGCGCCGTGGGCGCCGAACTGCCGCACAGTGAGGGCAGGATGCGCCTGGTCGTCATCGAGATGGACGGTGGCTTCTTCTATCTGATGGCGGCCGGTGCCGGGGCCTTCCTCGCGGTGCTCGCCGACGAGGGAGTGGACGCCGGGCTGATGGGGCAGCGGATGCGGGACCTGGTGATCCGGATCGGAGCACATCTCAGCAGTCCGCCGCGCCATGACGAGCAGGCCAGGTGAGCAACGGGGACCGGGGCTGGGAGGACGCCAGCCCCGAGCGCCTCTACGTCATCACGGGCGGGCGCAGTGGCTCTTCCGCCCCCACCCGACTCGACCTGGTCACGCTGATCGTGGCCAGGTCCGTGCCCAGACCCGGGATCCAGCCGGAGAAGGCCGCGATCATCCGGATGTGCGACGCGCCGCTCTCGGTGGCGGAGATCTCGGCGTACACCGGGCTGCCGGTGAGCGTCGTCACCGTACTGCTCAGCGACCTGCTGGCCGAGAAGCAGGTGCTGGCACGCGCACCCGTGGCGCCCTCCCAACTCCCCGACCGCGCTTTGATTGAGGCAGTGATCGATGGACTTCAAAAGCTCTGAGCAGCCTGCGGGGCCCCGGCGCGAGGATGTACTGCCGGACACCGCAACCGCCGCCGTCAAAGTGGTCATCGTGGGCGGGTTCGGAGTCGGCAAGACGACCCTGGTCGGCTCGGTGAGCGAGATCCGTCCGCTGACCACCGAGGAGACGATGACCCAGGCCGGGGTCGGCGTCGACGACACGGTGGGCGTGGAGCGCAAGACCGCGACCACGGTGGCGATGGACTTCGGCCGGATCAGCATCAACAAGGAACTGGTGCTCTATCTCTTCGGGACACCGGGGCAGGAACGGTTCTGGTTCCTGTGGCGCGGCCTGTTCGAGGGGGCGCTGGGTGCCGTGGTGCTGGTCGACACCCGCCGGCTCGAGGTCAGCTTCGACGTGATCGGCCGGCTGGAGGAACGCGGCGTTCCGTTCGTGGTGGCCATCAACTCCTTCCCCGGCGCGCCCGACCACCCCGTCGAGGAGCTGCGCGGAGCCCTCGATCTGCCCGCGTCGGTGCCGATACTCGTCTGCGACGCGCGGCGCCGCGACTCCAGCAGAGACGTCCTGATGGCGCTGATGCGCTATCTGCACTCCCTAGCCGTAACTCCGGAGGCATCGTGAGCACTCCCCCCTCTCCGCCGCCGGGCTGCCCGGCGGCGGGGAGGGGGGCCACCTCATCCGTTACGCCGTCAAACCCGCGTACAGACTGCGCAGTTCACCGAGGCCTCGCGCGGTCGGCTCCCCGTGCACCCGCATCCGCGCCACGCCGCCGTCCGGAAACGCATCCAGCCGTACATGCGTCGCGACCGCGGGCGTCGCGAGCGGGAAGCGGTGCGGGGTGTCCGGCTGGAGGCGGGTGCGCGGGAGGAGCTCGAACCAGTCACCGGTCTCGCCGTCGCGGCCGCTGAGGGCGATCCAGCCGGCCGCGTTGCCCTTGAGATACGCCGTGTCGATCTCGACGGCCCGGACGACGCCCTGCGCGGCGAGCCGGAACCGTACCCAGTCGTTGGTGTCGCGGACCCGCCGGCGGCGGTTCTCCCAGCCGTCGTCCATCTTGCGGGAGGTACCGGGCAGGATGATCTGCGTCGGTGACGAGTAGAACCTGTCCGAAGCGTCCTCGCACACCCCGCCGTTGAGTACGGAGGCGAGGTCGATGATCCCGAGCAGTTCCAGCCACGCGGGGTCCGGCACGACCTCGCCGTGCACGCGGAGCCGGGCGATGCCGCCGTCGGGGTGCTGGCAGAGCCGGATGTGGGTCCAGCGGCGCTCGGAGGTGATCTCGAAGCCGTTGGCCGCGTGGCCACGGACGGGAGTGGGCGGGAGGAGCTCCTCCCACTTCACGTCTTCCGCGAGGAGATCCCCGGGACCCGGGGCCCCTTCGGCGACGGTGGCCTGGAGGGACACCTTCTGCGGGTAGTTGCCCCGGAAGTGCGCCGTGTCGACCACGACGCCGCGGATCACGCCGGCTGCGCCGAGGCGCACGATGGCCCAGTCGTGGTCGTCGGCGGACGGGAACGGCGATCCGGGGCCCGTGCCGCGGCGGCGCCGGGTCTCCCAGCCGTCCATGATCTTGCCCTTGTGCCCGAACCGTTCCGGGTCGAAGACGGCGGGCTCTCGCACGAGCAGGTTCTCGCGCTCGGCGAAGAACTCGTCGTTCGCGGCGATGACTCCCGCGCCCAGTCGGCGGTCGGCGAGATCGACGAGCGTGGTGAAGGGGAAGTCCCCGGAGCGGTAGTCGGCGTAGGGGTCGCCGCCCGGGTAGGGGGCGGCGTCGTTGGCGTGCGGGTCGGTTGTCATGGCACCGACTGTGGCCCCGCACGACCTCCCAGGTCCATCGAATGTTTTCGCACAATCACTTCAGCAGATCTGAAAGGTCTCTGGTCCGGCCCGCCACGACCGCTCGCAGCGCCTCCAGTACGTGCGCCACCCCGGCGCCCTCCTCCGCGCCCCGGCGCACCGCCGCCACGACGTGCCTGCGCGGCTGGTCGGCGCTGAGCACCCGCATCACGACGCCGCTTCGGCGCTCCGCCGCCGCCATCCGCGGCACGAGCGCGACCCCCATCCCCGCCTCCACCATCGCGAGGATCGCGGTCCACCCGGACGCGGAGTGCGCCTGCTCGGGCACGAACCCGGCCGCCTCGCACGCGGTGAGCGTGATCTCGGACCAGGGCCCGCTGCCTCCGAAGATCCACGGCTCCCCCGACAGGTCGGCGAGCCGCAGGCCGGGCTCGGCGGCCCTCGGATGCCCGGCCGGCAGGGCCACGTCCAGCGGATCGGCGAGCAGCGGTACGCGGGTGAACCTCGGATCCCGCGCGGTCGGCGCGTGCGCGGCCAGCGACAGGGCGAGGTCCACGTCCCCGGCGGACAGCAGCTCGTACGCCTCGGCCGCCTCGGCCTCCCGTACCCGTACCTCCAGCGCCGGACGGTCGGTCCGCAGCCGCTGCACCGCGGGCACGACGAGCGCCGGCACGGCGGTCGAGAACGCCCCGACGCGCACCTCCCCCGCCTCGCCCTGCAGATACCCGGCCAGTTCGGCATCGGCACGCTCCAACTGCGCGAACACCGCCTCCGCATGCCGCAGCACCAGATGCGCCGCGTCCGTGAGCCGCACCCGCCGCCCGTGCGCCTCCAGCAGTTGTACGCCGAGCTGCCTGGCGAGGTTCGTCAGCTGCTGCGACACGGCCGAGGGCGTCATCCGCAGCGTCTCCGCGGTCGCGGTCACCGTGCCGCGGTCCCGCAGCGTGCGCAGGATCTGCAGCTTCTTGACGTCCCACCTGTCCCACTCGGCCATGAGCCGCAACCTACCGGTCCGCGGGGCGATGAGTTCCGGCCCCGGCCGTGGTCTTCACTGCTGTCACCGCGACCCGACCCCGCGTGGAAGGACCACCGACCATGACAACCACCCACACCCTCGCCGTACCGGGCGGACGACTGCACTACGAGGTCCGCGGCGAGGGGCCGCTGCTCCTGGTCATGGGGGCGCCGATGGACGCCGGGGCCTTCGCGCCGCTGGCGGACGCGCTGGCAGGTGACCACACCGTCGTCACGCACGACCCCCGGGGCATCTCCGGAAGCCTCCTCGACGATCCCGGGCAGGACTCCACCCCCGAGCTGCGGGCCGACGACGTCGCCGCACTGCTGGACGCCCTCGGGGCCGAGTCCGCCGACGTCTTCGGAAGCAGCGGCGGCGCGGTGACGGGCCTGGCGCTCGTCACGCGGCACCCGGGGCGGGTGCGTACGCTCGTCGCGCACGAACCTCCCGTGCTGGAGCTGCTCCCCGACGCCGCCGCACAGCGTGCCGCGACCGACGACATCGTCGAGACCTTCCACCGGGACGGGCCGGGGCCCGCATGGATGAAGTTCATGACCAACGCCGGATTCGATCTCGGTGGCGACGGTGCCCCGACGCCGCCGCCGGGAGAACCCTCGGAGCAGGACCTCGCCAACAGCGCCCGCTTCTTCGCCCACGAGCTTCGCGGCACGGCTCGCCACCTCCCCGACGTCGCCGCGCTGAGGACCGGCCCGGCCCGCGTCGTCGTGGGCGTCGGCGCCACTTCGGGCGGCCTCGTCACGTACCGCACCTCCACGGCACTGGCCGAGCTGCTCGGCACGCCACCGGTCCGGTTCCCCGGTGACCACGGCGGCTTCCTCGGGCAGCCCGAGGAGTTCGCGGACGTGCTGCGCAAGGTGCTCGCGGGAGGGTGAGCCCCCTGCCCCATCGTCCAGGAAGGGCGGGGCAGGGGACCTGGTCGCACCTCGGTGAGCCGTGGAACGGCCGGCGGTGGAGCAGCCCAGCGGTGCGCCGGCCCGAGCAGCCCAGCAGCCGAGCGGTGCTCCGGCCCGAGCGATGGATCAGCCCGGGCGGTGGATCAGCGGTGCTGGACGAAGGTCCTGCCCGCATGGGCCCCGGCGGAGCAGGACTTCTTCTCCGCCGGGGTCATCGTGCGGCTCTTGACGACCACCGCGTTGCTCTTGCCGTCCGTGCCGTTCGCGGCCGGGCCGGTGATGGTGTCGTCGAAGAACCAGTAGTAGTGGTCCCACTTGGGGCTGTCGTAGTGGGTCTGCCATGTGCCGGAGACCTGCTGCATCACCTGTGCGCGGGAGATCCAGCCCACCTCACCGGGCTTCACCGTCATGTTGAGCGAGCTGCTCTCCGCATGCGTGCTGGTCCAGCTGTGGCTGTAGGTCGCGGTCACGCTCAGGTCGACGATGCCCGCGATCTTGCCGCCCGCGGTGACCGAGACGCCGAGCGAATCCGTGGAACCCACGGTGTCGCTCCAGGTCATCGACTGAGTGGCGTCCGAGCTGCTGCAGTTGTAGAGCGAGTCGGAGACCTGACGGAACCCGCCGAGATAGGCCTCGCCGAGCTGGGGCGAGTTGAAGGTGCACTTGCCCAGGCCCGATTCGCAGTCCGCCCTGAGCAGCTCACGGGTCGGCTGCTCGTCGGCCGTCGCGGCGGAGGTGGCCGTCGCCACGATTCCGCACGCCGCCACCGTCGCGGTCAGTAACCGGGTGCCCCGGCGCAGGAGGCCGTTCATCCTCATTCTGGTGCCTTTCGTGCTGTGTGAGGAGTCGGTGAACCGGGCCGGGAGGTACGTGACTTGAGCGTCACGCCAAAGCGCGGGACACCGCCTGTGCCCGCGAGACTGTCCTAACGATCGACGCAACCCCACCAAGGGAAAGCAAAGTTGTCATTGATGACGAAACGACCCTGCCCTGCGTCCGTTCGGGTGACCGCGGGATCGGGGAGATCGGCCACCGGGTCGGGCGATCGGCTGACAAGGGCTCAAGCAGCGGCGCGGCCCGGTCGAAAAGAGCGGCGACATGATCATCATCGATCCGATGGGAGTATCCATGCGACTGTTCGCGCGCTGCGCGGCCGCCGCTCTGCTGCTCGCCGTGTCCGTGGCCGCACCCGGGGCCGCCGCGGAGAGTGGCACGGACGGTCCGACGCCCGCCCCGCTGCACCGGTCGGCCGAGCCGGTCAAGGGCCGGTACATCGTCTCGCTGAAGACGGGCACCGAGCCGGCCGCCGTCGCCCGGGAGGCCGGCGTGAAGCCCCGGTACACGTACAACCGGGCCATGCACGGGTTCTCCGCGACGCTGAACCCGACCCAGCTGGAGGCGATGCGGCTCATGCCCGGGGTCGCGGCGGTGGAGGAGGACGCCAGGGTCTCCGCGCACGACGTCCAGGACGACCTCCGGAGCCCGGGCGGGCGACCCGGCGTCCAGGACGACGACCTCCGGTCCCGCCGGGTGGTCCCGGCCGCCAGCTGGGGGCTGGACCGTGCGGACCAGCGCGCCCTGCCGCTCGACGGGCAGTACACGACCGTCGGCAAGGGCAAGGGCGCCACGATCTACATCGTCGACACCGGAATCGACTACGCGCACAGCGAGTTCGGCGGGCGCGCCGTGTTCGGGTTCGACGCGATCGGCGACGGCCGCCAGGGACGGGACTGCGAAGGCCACGGCACCCATGTGGCGGGCACGGCCGCCGGGGCGACGTACGGGGTGGCGCCGGAGGCCACCCTCGTCAGCGTCCGGGTGCTGAACTGTGAGGGCGAAGGGGCCTGGTCCGGGATCATCGCGGGCCTCGACTGGGTCGCGAAGAACGCCCGTCAGCCCGCCGTTCTGAACGCCTCGCTCGGCGGCTCCACGTCCGTCGCCGCCAACGACGCCGCCAACACCGTCTTCGCCAGTGGTGTCCTGCCGGTCATCGCGGCCGGCAACTCCGCGGAGGACGCCTGCGACATCTCGCCCGCGAGCGCGTCGGACGTCATGACGGTCGGCGCGACCGACTCGGCGGACTCGGAGACCGACTACAGCAACTACGGCGAGTGCCTCGCGCTCTACGCACCCGGCAGTGACATCGTCTCGGCGCTGATGGGCGGCGGCACCACGACGAAGAACGGTACGTCGATGGCCGCCCCGCACGTGGCGGGGGTCGCCGCGCTCTACAAGGCGGCCCATCCCACGGCAGGTGCCCGGGCGGTGTCGGACTGGATCATCGCGCAGTCGACGAAGAGCGCGGTGCGGAACATCTCCAGGGGTTCCCCGAACCAGTTGCTGTTCACCGGCGGGCTGTGACCCTGTCCGCACGGGCGTTCCCTGAGTGCGGGGCGGGCGGCGGGTTCCGGACCCGTCCGCCCGGCACTCGGGGACCTACCGTCGCACCGCCCGAACAGTCAGGTCCATCGAATCTCGCCGAGGATTCTCTTCAGTGAGACTGAACGATCTGGAGGGCGCGACCTGTCCGGCGACCGTGGCGGCGACCGCGATCGCCATGCCGAGCAGTTGCTCCGCCGTCAGCCCCTGACCGAGCGCCGCCCAGCCGATGACCGCCGCGGTGACCGGGGAGAGCGGACCGAGAAGCGTGACGGAGGTGGCGGTGAGCCGCCCGATACCGCGGAACCAGAGCCAGTAGCCGACGGCGGTGTTGGCGAGCGCGAGATAGACGTAGCCGGCGACGGCGCGGCCGTCGAGCGTCGGCGGTGGGCCCTCGACCAGGAACGCGACCGGCGCGATCAGCAGCCCGCCCGCGGTGAGCTGCCAGCCGGTCATGACGAGCGGCCCCGCCCCCTCGGGGCGGCCCCAGCGCTTGGTGAGCACCGTCCCGGCGGACATCGAGACGGAGGACGCGAGTCCGGCGAGGACGCCGACCAGGTCCAGTGCGGCGCCGGCCTTGAGGACGACGAGACTCACGCCGAAGGCCGCCGCGACGGCGGCCAGCAGCCCCCGCAGGCCCGGCCGGTCGCCCAGCAGCAGCGCCGCGAGAGCGATGACGAAGAGCGGCCCGACCGAGCCGACGACCGCGGCGACCCCGCCGGGCAGCCGGTACGCGGCGAGGAACAGCAGCGGGAAGAAGGCTCCGATGTTGAGCGCGCCGAGGACCGCCGACCTCCACCACCACGCTCCGCGCGGCAGCGCCCGGGTGAGCGCGAGCAGAGCGAGTCCGGCGGGGAGGGCGCGCATCAGCCCGGTGAAGAGGGGACGGTCGGGCGGCAGGAACTCGGTGGTGACGGCGTAGGTGGAACCCCAGGAGATCGGGGCGAGCGCGGTGACGGCGACGACGGCGGCTTTGCGCGACGGCATGACGGTTCCCCCATGGACGGATGCGAGTCCCTCACGGACGGCCGCGAAGGAGTAGCTCGGCAGTAAGTAGCTTAGCAATAAGCTACTTACTAACAAGCTACTTGCTTGTCAGTAACTGGAACGGCGAGACTGCTCCCATGACCTCGACCCCGGACCCCGTGGACGCCATCACCGCGCAGTGGGCCGCCGTGCGCCCCGAACTGGACACGGTTCCGATGGCCGTCTTCGGGCGGATCTACCGACTGTCGAGCGCGATGGCGCTGCGCATCGACAAGGCCTACAAGCCCTTCGGCATCGCGCGCGGCGAGTTCGACGTACTCGCGACACTGCGGCGCTCGGGAGAGCCGTACACGCTCTCACCGCGCCAGCTGTCGGCGACGCTGATGCTGACGACGGGCGGCATGACCGGGCGCCTGGACCGCCTGGAGCGGGCCGGACTGCTCAGCCGCAGCCCCGACCCGCACGACCGGCGCGGACTTCGGGTGACCCTCAGCGACCGGGGCCGGGCGCTGGTGGACGAGGCCGTGGAGGCGGGACTCGCGGCGCAGCGCGAGGCGCTGGAATCGGCGCTCGACGAGGAGGAGGCGGAGCAGCTGGCGGGACTGCTGCGGAAGCTGCTGACCTCGATCGGGGCCTAGTCTTCTGAGTCGGGAATTCTGTTCAGATATGAGGCAAGGCGTTCGAGGATCTCGTCGGCTGTCTTGGTCCAGACGTAGGGCTTCGGGTCGGTGTTCCAGGCTGCGATCCAGTTGCGGATGTCCTTCTCCAGGGCTTGGACGGATCTGTGGACGCCTCGCCGTATCTGCTTGTTGGTGAGTTCGGCGAACCATCGCTCGACGAGGTTGAGCCAGGATGAGCCCGTCGGTGTGAAGTGCAGGTGGAACCGGGGATGGGCCAGCAGCCACTTCTTGATGGCGGGTGTCTTGTGGGTGGCGTAGTTGTCGCAGATCAGGTGGACATCCAGGCCGGCGGGCACTTCCTTGTCGAGCTTGACCAGGAACTTCTTGAACTCCTCGGCGCGGTGTCGGCGGTGCAGCGAGCCGATGACTTTGCCGGTGGCGACCTCCAGGGCCGCGAACAGTGTGGTGGTCCCGGAGCGGACGTAGTCGTGGGTCGCCCGCTCGGGAACCCCGGGCATCATCGGCAGCACGGGCTGGGACCTGTCCAGGGCCTGGATCTGCGATTTCTCATCCACGCAGAACACCAACGCCCGCTCGGGCGGGTCCAGGTAAAGCCCCACGACGTCGTGGACCTTGTCGACGAAGTACGGATCGGTTGACAGTTTGAAGGTCTCCGACCGATGCGGCTGCAGTCCGAACGCCCGCCAGATCCGTGACACCGACGACTGCGACAGGCCCACCTCCTTCGCCATCGACCGAGTCGACCAGTGTGTTGCGTTCTTCGGCGTGGACTCCAGTGTTTTCGTGACCACCGCGGCGACCTGCTCGTCCGTCACCGTCCTGGGTCCGCCCGGACGCGGCATGTCACCCAGGCCGGCGATCCGGTACTGCACAAAGCGGGACCGCCAACGGCCCACCGCATGAGGCGTGGAACCCAGCCGGGCCGCCACATCCTTGTTCGAGGCACCCTCGGCACACGCCAGGATGATCCGACACCGCAAGGCCCACGCCTGCGGCGTGGAACGACGCCGCACCCACCCCTCGAGTGCAGCCCGCTCCTCATCCGACAGTCTCAACTCGGCCTTCGGCCGCCCCGTCCGCGCCATGAGGCAAGCCTACATATCTGAACAGAACTCCTGACTCAGCAGACTAGGTCGTGTCTGACAAATAGCGCCGTCCGCCCGCAGGGCGGGGCGTGCGGCGTCCGGTGCGTGCAATCGCAAGGCGGTGGGGGTGCCCCCGGCCGAAGGCTGGGGGAGGGCATCCTCGTACTGGACGTACTTGGATGAGTCCGACAACGCAGCGTGGGGGCACCTCCCGTGCCCGAAGGGCTACGGGGGAGTGCGTGCCGGGCGTCGCGCGCCAGGCGGGATTTGTCAGACACGGCCTACGGGACGTCCCCTGCATGTTGGTTCCCGGCCCGTCGGGACGCCGGGCCGGGAACGCACGAAAGCGCCGCGCGGTGCGTACCGCGCGGCGCCCTCACGAAAGGTGCGAAGGAGCGGGTGCTCAGGCCTGCTTCTTGGGCCTGTCGGACTTGTCGAGGACCATCACCAGGCCCGCGATCACCAGGAACAGGACGATCGGCGCCGCGACGAACAGGCCGAGGGTCTCGGCCACGCTCAGGCCGGGACCCGGGTCGTCACCGTCGTCGGAGATCAGCGCGAGCGCCGGGGACGACATGAGCAGCATCATCAGCGTCGTACCGGCCGCGACGGTGCCGGCGCGCAGGGCGTTCTTCTTGTCCACGGTGCAAACGTAGCGAACGACTAGGAGAGGCGCGCGCCCGGGGTGCCCGTACGGGGTGTGGGCGCCGTCCGGAAGATCTCCATCAGGGCGTGCAGCCGCGGCGAGGTGGCCAGTTCCTCCAGGGTCAGGGGGCGGCCTTCGGCGTCCGCGAGGGGCAGCCGCCAGTTCGGGTACTGGTCCCAGGTGCCCGGCATGTTCTGCGGCCGCCGGTCCCCCACCGCGTCCGGCAGCCAGACGCCGACCATCCGGGCGGGGGTGCGCAGCAGGAACCGGTACACGGCCCGGATCTCGCCCTCCTCGTCGTGCGTGCCCTCGGGC
Organism: Streptomyces sp. NBC_00259; assembly: GCF_036181745.1. Taxonomy (NCBI): domain Bacteria; kingdom Bacillati; phylum Actinomycetota; class Actinomycetes; order Kitasatosporales; family Streptomycetaceae; genus Streptomyces; species Streptomyces sp. NBC_00259. Next base: position 2,665,104 of record NZ_CP108080.1, read on the forward strand.
AGCAGACCGAGCCGGGTCAGACAGGCGCGCCACTCCGCGACCTCCGCGGAGTCCTCCGTACGTTCCTGGTCCAGCGGCCGGGTGAGCAGCCCCAGCCGGTGGCGCAGCGCCACGTGCTCGCCGGTGAGACGGGCCGCGGTGGACGGCAGATCGTGGGTGGTCGCCGTGGCCACACAGCCCTCGCGCCAGCGACCCGGGGGCAGCGGGCGGCGGGTGCCGGTCCAGTCGCGCTCGAACCAGAGCACGGACGTGCCGAGCACGCCCCGGCGCGAGAGGGTCTCGCGCACGCCGGGCTCGACCGTGCCGAGGTCCTCCCCTATGACGACGGCTCCGGCGCGGTGTGCCTCCAGGACGAGGACGGCGAGCATCGCCTCGGCGTCGTAGCGCACGTACGTGCCCTCGGTGGGCTCGGCGCCGATGGGCACCCACCACAGCCGGAACAGGCCCATGACATGGTCGAGCCGCAGCGCACCCGCATGCCGGAGAAGCTCGCGCAGGAGTCCGCGGTACGGGGCGTAGCCGGACGCGGCGAGGACGTCGGGCCGCCACGGCGGCAGGCCCCAGTCCTGGCCGCGCGCGTTGAACGCGTCCGGCGGCGCCCCCACCGACATCCCCGCGGCGAACGCGTCCTGCTGCGCCCAGGCGTCGGCGCCGCCCGGGTGCACGCCGACGGCGAGGTCGTGGACGATGCCGACGGGCATTCCCGCGTCGCGCGCCGCCGCGGACGCCGCGGCCAGCTGCTCGTCGGTGAGCCAGGCGAGCCGGCAGTGGAAGTCGACACGGTCCATCAGCTCGTCGCGGGCGCGGGCGGTCTCCGCGGAGCGCGGGTCGCGCAGCCCGGCGGGCCAGGCGTGCCAGTCGGAGCCGTGGATCTCCGCGAGGGCGCACCAGGTGGCGTGGTCGTCCAGTGCCTCGCCCCGGTCGGCCAGGAAGTCGCAGTACGCGGCCCACCGGCCGGGGCCGAGCGGGACGCGCAGCACCAGCTCCAGCGCCTGGAGCTTGAGCTCCCACACGGCGTCGCGGTCGATCAGCGCGCCCTTGCGCAGAACGGTCCCGCGCAGCCCGGCCGCCTTCTCCACGAGGGCGTCGAGGCGGACCCGGTCCTGGCCGGTGACGTACGCGTACTCGGGGACGTCCTCGATCCGCAGATGCACGGGATCGGGGAAGCGGCGCGAGGACGGCCGGTACGGGGACGGGTCGGTCGGCGCGCCGGGCACCGCCGCGTGCAGCGGGTTGACCTGCACGAACCCGGCCCCGAGCGCCCGGCCGGCCCAGGCCGCGAGCTCCGCGAGGTCCCCGAGATCGCCCATCCCCCACGACCGTGCGGACAGCAGCGAGTAGAGCTGCACCAGGAAGCCGTGCGCCCGCCCCGGCGGCGGCGCGACCGCCTCGGGCGCGACGACGAGCGTGGCGCGCGCCGTGCGGCCGTCGGGTGTGCGCACGGTCAATCCATGCAAGCCGGTGGGCAGTTCGGCCCAGTCGGCGGGCGCGGGTGGCTGCTCGTCGGCGCCCCCCGCGCGCGGTGCGCGTTCGCGCCATTCCCGCGTGCCGCCGTCCTCCAGGTGCACCCGTACACGGGCGCCCGGAGGAACGGCGACGGGTGGCCCGGTCACCGGGAGCCAGGCCACCACCGTCGGAGGGAGGAGGCGCTCCTCGGCGGCGGTGTCGGCCGCGGCGAGGGCCGTGCGGACCGAGTCGGAGGTGGCGGCGTCCACGCCGAGGGCGGCGAGCACCGCGACGACCGTGGAGTCGGGCACGGGAACGGTGACGCCCGCCGAGGGCGAGTACGTGGTGGCGACACCGTGCAGCGCGGCCAGCCGGGCCAGGCCCATTCAGACTCCTGGGGACTCCGTGCCGCCGGCTGCGCCGGGGGCGGTGGGTTCGCTGGTGAGGGGGGTGGCCTCGGCGAGCGGGGGCTCGCTGGTCAGGGGGGTGGCGTCGGCGAGCGGGGGCTCGCTGGTCAGGGGCAGGGCGGCGGTGAACGGCGGCTCGCTGGTCAGGGGCAGGGCGCCGGCGAGCGGCGGCTCGCTCGTGAGCGGGCCGGGCACCGGTTTGGACAGGGCGGAGAGCAGCAGCTGCGCGGAAGCGGCCACGGGTGGCCTCCTAAAGGTGGGCAACGGGACATTGCAGCCCTACCCAGCGGGCACGGCCGCAGACGTACACCTGTCGTCAACGTGTTCCGTGTCACATTCTGCTCCACGCACGGGAGTTGAGCCGCCCGTCCGCGTCCCTCGCGCGTCGTCGGGCAAATACGACACAACAGTCAGCCACATTGACACGTTCACCGCACCGGTGGTGGGCTCGAACCCGTTTCGCTGGGGCACGGGGAGTCGAGGGGAGCCTGATGTGCGGTTCGGGCGCAGAAAGCAGACGGCGACGGCCGTCGCCGTCGCGGTCATCGGCGGACTGCTCGGCACGGCTCCCGGAGCCGCCGCCGCCCCGGACGTACCGGGTCCCCCCGCCACCACGGTGCCCGAGCGGGAGGGCGAGGGGACACCGCCCGCGGTCTGGCCGCGTCCGCAGACGCTGAAGTCCACCGGACCGGCCGTGCGGCTCGGTGAGGACGTGACCCTCCTCGCCGCCCCGGACGCCGATCCGTACGCCGTGGAAGCGGTTCGCGAGGCGCTGCGTGCCGCCGGGGTGCGGACCGTCCACACCTCGCTGCCCGGCCGTGGCCCTGTGCTCCATCTCGGCGGCAGCGGCGCACTCGAAGCCCTGCGCGCCCTGCGCGCCTCCGAACGCGCCGATCTGCCCTCCGGCGGCTACCGCATCGCCACCGGCCGTGTCTCGGGCCGGGACACCGTCGCCCTTGACGGTGTCGGTGCCGACGGGCTGTTCCACGGCGCCCAGACGCTGCGGCAGCTCGTGAAGGACGGCGCGGTCGCCGGCGTCGCCGTGCGGGACTGGCCCGGCACGGCCGTGCGCGGAGTGACGGAGGGGTTCTACGGACAGCCCTGGACCCACGAACAGCGGCTGGCGCAGATCGACTTCATGGGCCGGACCAAGCAGAACCGGTACCTCTACGCGCCGGGCGACGACGCCTTCCGGCAGACCCGCTGGCGCGATCCGTATCCCGCCGACCAGCGCGCCGCGTTCCGCGAACTCGCCGAGCGGGCCGCCCGCAACCATGTGACGCTCGCCTGGGCCGTCGCCCCCGCCCAGTCCATGTGCCTGGCCTCCGACGACGACGCCAAGGCCCTCAAGCGCAAGGTCGACGCCATGTGGGCGCTCGGCGTACGCGCCTTCCAACTGCAGTTCCAGGACGTCAGCTACAGCGAGTGGCACTGCGACCGGGACGCCGACACCTTCGGCTCGGGGCCCGCCGCCGCGGCGAAGGCGCAGGCGCGGCTCGCCGGGGAGCTGGCGGACCATCTCGCGGAACGCCACCCCGAGGCGGCGCCACTCACGGTGATGCCGACGGAGTTCCACCAGGACGGCGCGACCGAGTACCGCACGGCCCTCGCCTCGGCGCTCGACGCCCGGGTGCAGGTCGCCTGGACCGGCGTCGGGGTCGTACCGCGCACCATCACCGGGCGGGAACTGGCCGGGGCCCGCGAGGTGTTCCGCCACCCGGTGGTCACGATGGACAACTATCCGGTCAACGACTACGCCCAGGACAGGCTCTTCCTCGGCCCCTACACCGGCCGCGAGCCGGCCGTCGCGACGGGCTCGGCGGCGTTGCTCGCCAACGCCATGGAGCAGCCGGCCGCGTCCCGCATCCCCCTGTTCACCACCGCCGACTACGCATGGAACCCCAAGGGTTACCGGCCGCAGGAGTCCTGGCGGGCGGCGATAGACGACCTCGCGGGCGGCGACCCGAAGACCCGGGAGGCGCTCGGCGTGCTCGCCGGGAACCACGCGTCGTCCCTCCTCGACCCCACCGAGTCCGCCTATCTGAGCCCGCTGCTGGCGGAGTTCTGGCGGTCCCGTACCAGCACGGACGCGGACGCCAGGGACGCGGCGGCCGAACGGCTGCGGGCCGCGTTCACCGTGATGCGGGAGGCGCCCCGGCGGCTGGCCGCGCTCGATGCCGAAGTGGGGCCGTGGGTGGACCAGTTGGCCCGCTACGGCACGGCGGGCGAGGTCGCCGTCGACATGCTCCAGGCCCAGGCGCGCGGCGACGGCGAGACGGCGTGGCGGTCCTCGCTGGCCCTCGCGCCGCTGCGCACGGCGATCGGCGCACGGCGGGTGACGGTCGGCAACGGCGTCCTCGGCCCGTTCCTGACCCGGGTGGCGAAGGAGTCCGCGGCGTGGACGGGCGCGGACCGCAGGCCGGGACCGGTGACCCGGACCGCCGACGCGTACACGGTGCGGCTGGACCGCGCCCGGCCCGTCGAAGTGGTGACCGCGATGACCGAGCCCGCCGCGGAGGGCGCGGCCGGCGTCACGGGCACGCTGGAGGCTCATGTGCCGGGCGGGGGCTGGCGCCGGCTCGGCGCGCTCGCCCCGTCAGGCTGGACGCAGCACCGCACCCAGGGACTGCGGGTGGACGCGCTGCGGATCACCGGGGCGGCCGGTGTCCACGCGCTCGTTCCGTGGTTCGCCGACGAACCCCGGGCGCGGCTCGCGCTCGTACGGGGCGAACTGGACGCGCCCATCGGCGGCGGTCCGCAGCGGACGGAGGCGTACGTCGCCGCCCGGCGGCCGGACGAGGTGCGGGGTCCGCTGACCGCGAAGGCTCCGAAGGGCATCACGGTGGCCGTGCCGAAGGAGGTGCGGGTGCCGCGGGGCCGGCGGACGGCCGTGCCGGTCGAGGTGACCGTGCCGCCGGGGACTCCGGCGGGCGAGTACCAGGTGCCGTTCACCTTCGACGGCGAGGAGCGCACCCTGACGGTGCGGGCCTACCCGCGCACCGGCGGCCCCGATGTGCTGCGTACGGCCAGGGCCTCCTCCTCCGGCGACGAGACGCCCGACTTCCCGGCCTCCGCGGCCACGGACGGCGACCCGGCCACGCGCTGGTCCTCCCCCGCGGAGGACGGCGCCTGGTGGCAGGCGGAGCTGCCCGGGCCGACCCGGCTTGGCCAGGTGGTGCTGCACTGGCAGGACGCCCACGCCACGCGATACCGCATCCAGGTCTCGGCGGACGGCCGCAACTGGCGCACGGCGGCGACGGTCCGCGACGGCAGGGGCGGCCGAGAGTCGATCCGCATGGACGCGCCGGGGGTTCGCTTCGTCCGGGTGCAGGGCGAGACACGCGCGACCCGCTTCGGCTACTCGCTGTGGTCGGTGGAGGCGTACGCGGTGTCGGAGCAGGAGGTCGGCGCCCCCTGACCCGAGGGTCGGCGGGGGCACCCGCACACAACAGTGGCCCGGATCCTCAGGCGGATATGCCGTCGATCCGGGCCATCGCGTCGTCCGCGCCGAACGGCTGCAGATATGGCAGCCAGCGCGGGTCCCTATGCCCTGTGCCGATGATGCGCCAGGCCAGGCCGCTCGGTGGGGCGGGTTGGTGCCGCAGCCGCCAGCCCAGCTCGCGCAGGTGCCGGTCGGCCTTGACGTGGTTGCAGCGGCGGCACGCGGCCACCACGTTGTCCCAGACGTGCTGACCGCCGCGACTGCGCGGAACGACGTGGTCGACGCTGGTTGCGACACCACCGCAGTACATGCAGCGGCCCCCGTCGCGGGCGAACAGCGCGCGGCGGGTCAGAGGAACGGGCCCCCGGTAGGGGACCCGGACGAAGCGCTTGAGCCTGACCACGCTGGGCGCGGGCATCACTCGGGTCTCACTGTGCATGAAGGCGCCGGACTCCTCGAGACAGATGGCTTTGTTCTCGAGGACGAGGACGAGCGCGCGGCGGAGCGGTACGACGCCGAGTGGCTCGTACGACGCGTTGAGGACCAGGACATGCGGCACGGATGCCTCCTTGTACGCCGGCGGCGCGTGGCTCGCGCCGGGACGATCTGCTCTCAGTCTCTCCTCATGCCTGGTCGAAGCGCCACTACGTCCCCGTAACGGGCCGGAAGGATTTTGTGTGCGCTCGGCCACACCGGAAGGATGCCCGGGTGAGCCTTGTCTCTCCCTCCGGTGAAGGACCGGGGCATACCCGATGCCCCGTTAGTGTGGATGGTCCGCCGACCGCACAACCGGAGGTCCCCGCCGTGTTCCTGGCCGCCGATCCGTCTGCCCCGCCCGTCACCCTCGACGAGGCCGCGGAGAGGGCCAACAACGCCGCCGGCTGGGTGGAGCAGAACTGGTCCACCTGGCTCAGCGTCGGTCTGCGCATCCTGCTGATCGTCGTGATCGCGGTCCTGCTGCGGATCGCGATCCGCCGCGCGCTCACCAAGCTCATCGAAAGGATGAACCGCAGCGCCCAGGCCGTGGAGGGCACGGCCCTCGGCGGTCTGCTGGTGAACGCCGAACGGCGTCGTCAGCGTTCCGAGGCGATCGGTTCCGTCCTGCGGTCGGTCGCCTCGTTCGTGATCCTCGGCACGGCCGGCCTGATGGTCCTCGGCGCGCTCAACATCGATCTGGCGCCGCTGCTCGCCTCGGCGGGTGTGGCCGGTGTGGCGCTCGGCTTCGGTGCCCGCAATCTCGTCACCGACTTCCTGTCCGGCGTCTTCATGATCCTGGAGGACCAGTACGGCGTCGGCGACTCGATCGACGCGGGTGTCGCCTCGGGCGAGGTGGTCGAGGTCGGTCTGCGGGTGACGAAGCTGCGCGGTGACAACGGCGAGATCTGGTACGTCCGCAACGGCGAGGTCAAGCGGATCGGCAACCTCAGCCAGGGCTGGGCGACGGCCTCCGTCGCCGTCGCGGTGCGCCCGTCGGAGGATCTGGACCAGGTCCGCAAGGTCATCGAGGAAGCCGCCGGGACCATGACCAAGGACGAGCCGTGGAACGAGCGGCTGTGGGGTCCGGTCGAGGTACTGGGCCTGACCGAGGTGCTGCTGGACCAGATGACGGTCTCGGTCGCCGCGAAGACCATGCCGGGCAAGGCGCTGGGCGTGGAGCGCGAACTGCGCTGGCGCATCAAGCGCGCGTTCGACGAGGCGGGCATCCGGATCGTCGGCGGTCTGCCGCTGCAGGCGGACGGCGAGCAGCCCGTGAAGGACCCGACGGCCGGCGTCGCGGCCCCGTCGGCGTACTCCTCGGCGACGTCGCCCCAGTCTCTGGCGGCGTCCCCCATCTCCCCGCCGGCGAGCCTGTCGAAGTAGTCGCAGGAGGGCTCAGGACGCCGCAGGAAGTCGTCCGAGCCCGAGAGAGGGCGCCCCCGCCGTCACGGCGGGGGCGCCCTTTTCACGTCTGGGGGCATTCGCGGGTCTCGGGGTATTCGCGGGCCGCGGGGTATTGACGGAGCGACGACGGGGCACTTACCTTCTCGTCGTCAATTAGGAAACTTTCCTAACAATGCTCGAAGGGCAGGTGGTCGTCGTGGCCGGTACTACCCCGGGAACACCGCGCGTACTCCGTGCCATGAACGACCGTGCGGCGCTCGACCTGCTGCTGGAGCACGGTCCGCTCTCGCGCACCCGGATCGGCAAGCTGACCGGTCTGTCCAAGCCCACCGCCTCCCAGCTGCTGGCCCGGCTGGAGGCCGCGGGTCTGGTCGTCGCCACCGGCACCACCGAAGGCCGGCCGGGGCCGAACGCGCAGCTGTACACGATCAACGCCCGCACCGCCTTCGCCGCCGGCCTCGACGTGACCCCGCAGCGCATCCGCGCCGCCGTCGCCGACATCACCGGAGCGACCGTCGGCGAGTTCGTCGTACCGACCCCGGCGCGGCGCGGCGACGGTGTCGTACGGCAGGTCACCGACGCCCTCGACGGGGCCGTGAAGGCGGCCGGGATCACCCGGGCCGATGTGCACCGCCTGGTCATCGGCACCCCGGGCGCCTTCGACCCGTCGACCGGGCGGCTCCGGTACGCGTCCCATCTGCCCGGCTGGCACTCCCCCACGCTGCTCGACGAACTGGCGGCCGTGCTGCCGATGCCCGTCGAGTACGAGAACGACGTCAACCTGGTCGCCGTGGCCGAGCAGCGGCTCGGCGCCGCCCGCGGCCATGACGACTTCGTTCTGCTGTGGAACGAGGAGGGACTCGGCGCCGCCCTCGTCATCGGCGGACGGCTGCACCGCGGCTTCACCGGCGGCGCGGGCGAGGTCGGCTTCCTGCCGGTGCCCGGTACGCCCCTGGTGCGACAGGTCTCCAAGGCGGGCAGCGGCGGCTTCCAGGAACTGGCCGGCGCGCAGACGGTGCCCCGGCTGGCCAGGGAGCTCGGCATCGAGGACATCGGGCAGGGAGCGCACCACGAGATGGCGGCCGGACTGCTGGAGCGGGCCGCGGAGGCCGAGTCGGGTCCGTACCGCATGCTGCTCGACGCCTTCGGGACCGGGCTCGCCACCGGTCTGGCCTCCATGGTCGCCGTGCTCGACCCGGAACTCGTCGTCCTCTCCGGACCGCTGACCGTCGCCGGCGGGGAACCGCTGCGGACGCGGGTCCAGTCGGAGCTGGCCGAGCTGGCCCCGTCCCGGCCGCGTCTCGTCATCGGCGACGTGCAGGAGCATCCCGTGCTGCGCGGGGCGCTGGAGAGCGCCCTGGCGGCCACCCGCGACGAGGTCTTCGACACCTCGCGCTGAAGTCCACGCCACCGCCCCCGACCCGGTCCTCAGCCCCGCTCCGGTCCACTGCTCCACCTCGGTCCGCCGGTCCGCCTCCGGTCCACTGCCCCGTCCCGGTCCACTGTTCCGCCCCGTCCGACCCCGTCCCGTCCATGCCCCGCCCCCAGGGAGACAGCGTCATGCCCGGAAGCCGCCGCACCACGGCCGTCGCACTGGCCGCGACCGCCTCGATAGCCCTGCTCGCCACCGCCTGTACGGGGTCCAACGACGCCGGCGCGAAGGACGACCCGAACGCGCGGACCACCCTCACCTTCTGGCACGGCTGGAGCGCGCCCAGCGAGGTCGAGGCGATCGCGGCGAACATCGAGGCGTTCGAGGCGAAGCACCCCAACATCAAGGTCAAGGTCGTCAAGGGCATCACGGACGACAAGCTCAACCAGGCGCTGCGGGCCGGCGGCTCGAACGCTCCGGACGTCGTCTCCTCCTTCACCACCGACAACGTGGGCCGCTTCTGCTCCACCAACGCACTCGCCGACCTCAAGCCCTTCCTGGACAAGGCGAAGATCGACCCGGCGAAGACCTTCCTGCCGCAGATGGCCAAGTACACCGAGCACGAGGGCAAGCGCTGCACGGTGCCGCTGCTGGGTGACGCGTACGGCCTCTACTACAACAAGAAGGCGTTCGCCGAGGCCGGCATCACCGCCCCGCCGAAGACGCTCTCCGAGTTCGACGAGGTCGCCAAGAAGCTCACCAAGGCCAAGGGCGACACCTACGAGCAGCTCGGCTTCATGCCCAACTTCCAGGGCTACGAGACCACCTTCGAGCACTACGCCGCCCAGTTCGGCATCCAGTACCTCGACGGCGAGGGCAAGTCCAGCCTGGCCTCGGACCCCCACACCAAGGAACTGCTGACCTGGCAGAAGGGACTCGTCGACAAGCTGGGCGGCTACCAGAAGCTGGAGAAGTACCGCACCGGACTCGGCGACGAGTGGGGCCCCAAGCACCCGCTGCACACCGGCCAGGTCGCCATGCAGCTCGACGGCGAGTGGCGCGGCAAGATGGCGAAGGACGCGAAGCTGCCGTTCGAGATCGGCGCGGCGCCCTTCCCCGTGCCGGACGACCAGGCCGCCGACTACGGCAAGGGCTATCTGTCCGGGACGATCCTCGGCATCGCCGGCACCAGTGAGAAGCAGAACGCCGCCTGGGAGCTGGTGAAGTACCTGTCGACCGACACCGACGCGGTCGTCTCCTTCGCCAACGCGATCCACAACGTGCCGTCCACCCTGGCCGCCCTGAAGTCGCCGAAGCTCAACAACGACCCGGTGTACCGCACGTTCGTCGACATCGCGCAGCACCCGAAGAGCGCACACGCTCCGTCCTCGGTGAACGGCGGCGCCTTCCTGCTGACCGCCCAGGACTTCGGCGTCGCCTACGAGGCCGGGCGGGAGAAGGACCTCGACGCCGGGCTGAAGAAGACCGACGCCCAGGTCGACAAGGACAACGAGCAGGCGGGCTGATGACCGCGGCACTCCCCGTCCCGGCGGGGCTGAGGGCGAAGCGCAGGAGAGCCGCGCTTCGCACCCTCGGTTTCCTGTCGCCCTGGCTGATCGGGTTCGGCGTCTTCTTCGCCTACCCCCTGGTCTCGGCCGTCTACTTCTCCTTCATGAAGTACGACGGTTTCACCGCGCCCACCTGGGTGGGCCTGAAGAACTGGTCGTACGTCTTCGGCGATTACCCGTTCTTCTGGCCGGCCCTGCGCAACACGCTCTGGCTGATCGTGGTCATGGTGTCGCTCCGGGTCGTCTTCGGCCTCGGCGTCGGGCTGCTGGTGACGAGGATCAGGACGGGCGCGGGGCTGTTCCGGACGCTGTTCTATCTGCCGTACCTGGCCCCGCCGGTCGCGGCGACGATGTCGTTCGTCTTCCTGCTGAACCCGGGTACGGGACCGGCGAACACCGTCCTGGCGGCGTTGGGGCTGCCGGAGCCCGGCTGGTTCAACGACCCGCTCTGGTCGAAGCCCTCACTGACGATCCTGGCCCTGTGGGGCATCGGCGACCTCATGGTGATCTTCATGGCGGCGCTGCTCGACGTGCCGAAGGAGCAGTACGAGGCGGCCGAACTGGACGGGGCCGGGTCCTGGCAGCGGTTCCGGTACGTCACGCTGCCGAACATCTCCCCGATCGTGCTGTTCTCCGTGGTCACCGGAGTGATCGCGACGATGCAGTACTACACGGAACCGATCGTCGCGGCGAAGGTCGCCAGCGGGGTGATCGGCGGCTCCGGGCAGCAGTTCGAGCCCGGCTATCCGGACAAGACCACGCTCACCGTCCCGCAGATCGTCTACAACCTCGGCTTCCAGCGGTTCGACACGGGTGCCGCGTGTGTCGTGGCCCTGGTGCTGTTCGCGCTGGCCATGGTGTTCACAGCGTTTCTGATGAGACGGCGCTCCGGCTTCCTGTCGGCGGAGGACTGAACGATGACCCCCACCACGACACTCACCCCGGCGGCACCCGCCGTGCGCAGGCCGGCCGGCGGCGGCTCCGCCCTGCGCAGCGCGCGGCGCAGGGCCGCCCTGGAGTGGATCGCGGTCCACTCACTGGCGATCGCCGCCGCCCTGTTCTTCCTCCTGCCCTTCGTGTTCGTGTTCCTGACCGCGGTGATGAGCGACGACCAGGCGCTCACCCGCGAGCTGTGGCCGGGCACCTGGGAGTGGGGCAACTTCGCCACCGTGTGGAAAACACCCGGGTTCCTGACCTGGTGGCGCAACACCCTGCTGTACGCGGGGCTCGGCACGGTGCTCGCGGTCGGGTCGAGCATCCCGGTGGCCTACGCGCTGGCGAAGTTCCGCTTCCGCGGCAGAAGTCTGGCGATGATGCTGGTCATCGCGATGATGATGCTGCCGCCCCAGGTCGTCGTCATCCCGATGTACCTGTTCTGGGCGAAGCAGCTGGACCTCGCGGGCACCCTGTGGCCGCTGATCATTCCGTTCGCCTTCGGCAACGCGTTCACGATCTTCCTGCTGCGGCAGTTCCTGCTGACCATCCCGAAGGAGTACACCGAGGCGGCAAGGATCGACGGCTGCGGCGAGTTCCGGACGATGGTGCGGATCGTGCTGCCGATGGCGAAGCCGGCGATCGCGGCCGTGGCGCTGTTCCACTTCTTCTACTGCTGGAACGACTACTTCGGCCCGCAGATCTACGCCTCGGAGAATCCCGCCGCCTGGACGCTCTCCTACGGACTGGAGTCCTTCAAGGGCGCGCACCAGACGGACTGGAACCTGACGATGGCCGCGACCGTGATGATCATGGCGCCGGTGATCGTCGTGTTCTTCTTCGCACAAAAGGCCTTCATCGAGGGCGTCACACTGACCGGAGTGAAGGGCTGACACGCATGCTGCATTCCCACGGGGAACCACCCCTCGCCCCTCGGCCGGCCAAGATCGCAGTGGTGGGTGGCGGATCCACCTACACCCCTGAACTGATCGACGGATTCGCCCGGTTGAGGGACACCCTGCCGATCGGCGAGCTGGTCCTCATCGACCCGGCGGCCGGCCGGCTGGACCTGGTCGGCGGGCTCGCCCGGCGGATCTTCGCCAAGCAGGGCCATCCCGGGACCATCACGACCACCGCCGACCTCGACGCCGGTGTCGCCGGAGCGGACGCCGTGCTCCTGCAGCTCCGTGTCGGCGGGCAGGCCGCGCGGGAGCAGGACGAGACCTGGCCCCTGGAGTGCGGCTGCGTGGGTCAGGAGACGACCGGCGCCGGCGGGCTCGCCAAGGCCCTGCGCACGGTGCCCGTGGTGCTGGACATCGCCGAACGGGTCCGGCGCGCCGCACCGGAGGCCTGGATCATCGACTTCACCAACCCGGTGGGCATCGTCACCCGTGCCCTGCTCCAGGCCGGTCACCGGGCCGTCGGGCTGTGCAACGTGGCGATCGGCCTCCAGCGGAAGTTCGCCGCGCTGCTGAACACGGCCCCCGGCGAGGTGCATCTGGACCATGTGGGCCTCAACCACCTCACCTGGGAGACGGGTGTACGACTCGGCGGACCCGAGGGCGAGAACGTCCTGCCGGCCCTGCTCGCCGAGCACGGCGACACCATCGCGGGCGACCTCAGGCTGCCCCGGGAGGTCCTGGACCGGCTCGGCGTCGTCCCCTCGTACTACCTGCGCTACTTCTACGCGCACGACGCGGTCGTACGGGAGCTGAGGACCAAGCCGTCGCGGGCCGCCGAGGTCGCCGCGATGGAGAGGCAGCTGCTGGAGATGTACGGCGACCCGGCACTCGACGAGAAGCCGGCGCTGCTCGCCAAGCGGGGCGGCGCGTTCTACTCGGAGGCGGCCGTCGATCTGGCCGCCTCGCTCCTGGGCGCGGGAGGCAGCCCGTTCCAGGTGGTCAACACGTACAACAACGGGACGCTGCCCTTCCTGCCCGACGACGCCGTCATCGAGGTGCAGGCCGCCGTCGGCACCAAGGGCGCCTCGCCGCTGGCGGTACCGGAGCTCGACCCGCTGTACGCCGGGCTGATCGCCAACGTCACGGCGTACGAGGACCTTGCGCTGGAGGCCGCGCTGCGCGGCGGCCGCGACCGGGTCTTCAAGGCACTGTTGTCCCACCCCCTGATCGGCCAGTACGAGTACGCCGAGGCGCTCACCGACCAGCTGATCGCGCACAACCGGGAGCACCTTTCGTGGGCGTGACCCCTTCGGTGTCGGTGCTCGCCGTCGACGCCGGCAACAGCAAGACCGACGTGGCCGTGATCGGGCCCGACGGTTCCGTGATCGGGGCGGCGCGCGGCGGGGGCTTCCAGCCGCCCGCGGTGGGCGTCCGGGCGGCTCTGGACGGCCTGGCCGAGCCGGTGGAACGGGCCCTCGGACAGGCCGGGCTCCGGGCCGTCACGCATGTCTCCGCCTGCCTCGCCAACGCCGATCTCCCGGTCGAGGAGGAGGAGTTGACGGCCGCCGTGCACGCCCGTGGCTGGGGCGGGACGACCGTCGTGCGCAACGACACCTTCGCGATCCTGCGCGCCGGGGTCGACGAACCACGGGGCGTGGCCGTCGTGTGCGGCGCGGGCATCAACTGCGTGGGCATGCTGCCGGACGGCCGCACCGCCCGCTTCCCGGCGATCGGCCGGATCTCCGGCGACTGGGGCGGGGGCGCCGGACTCGCCGAGGAGGCGCTGTGGTTCGCCGCGCGGGCCGAGGACGGGCGCGGCGAGCCGACGGAGCTCGCACGGACGCTTCCGGCGCACTTCGGTCTGGAGTCGATGTACGCGCTGATCGAGGCGCTGCATCTGGGCCGTATCGACGGGGCGCGCAGGCACGAGCTGACCCCGGTCCTCTTCGCCACCGGGGCGGCGGGCGATCCGGTGGCCCGCGCGATCGTCGACCGGCTCGCGGACGAGGTCGTCGCCCTGTCGACGGTGGCGCTCGGCCGGCTCGGTCTGCTGGACGAGGAGGTGCCCGTGGTGCTGGGTGGCAGTGTGCTGGCCGCCCGTCATCCGCAGCTGAGCGACAGGATCGACGAACTGCTGGCCGCCCGGGCGCCGAAGGCGGCCGTGTCCGTGGTCACCTCGCCACCGGTGCTGGGTGCGGCGCTGCTGGGACTCGACCACGTCGGAGCGCCGGCGCAGGCGCGGGCGCGACTGCGGGCGGGGTACGCGCAGGAGGGCGGGTCTCGTTCGCGCCGTCAGCATCACACGCGTGGGTGACGCGTCGCGGACGGTGCACCGGGAGTGGTCCGTGGCGCCCGAGCCCTTCGTGCGCGCCGCCCGGCGGCGCCACGGGCGCAGGCCCCGATTCACGGCGCAACGCCGCTGACCCCGGCGTGAGGGGAACCGATCGGGGTCCGGGGACGTATTGATGGTGGGGGCGCGGGAAGCAGGGGGCGGCATTGACGCAAAGGGCCGAATAGCACAAGATCCAGTGAATCCCGGGTGTGGATGTCCGCCCCTGCGGCCATACTGCTGGCCGGAAGCCGTCCCCCGACCCGCCGGGAGGCGGGACGTCGTCAGTGACCAAGGGGGAGGTCAAGGTGACACACACGCCGAATCAGGGAGGTCCGCCGGCGCCACCCGTGCCTCAGGTCCCGGCGCAGCCGGGGCCGTTGCCCGGAGCGTTGCCGGCGCCGTTGCCCGGACCGGGCTCACGGCCGTCCGCCGACGAGTCGGCGTCACCCCCGGGGACCCTCGCGCGGCGCAGCGCCTGGGCGGAGACGACGGCGCAGCTGCGCGCCGCCGCGACGACGGAGCCGGGCCGGCTGCGGATCATCGGCGCCGTACTGGCCGCGCTGGTCGTGGCGTTCGGTGTGGTGACCGCCTTGGAGATCGCCGACCGCGCCACCGCGGCCGATGACGTGGTGAGCCGCAGCCAGCCACTGAGCGCGGACGCGGCGAGCATCTACCGGTCCCTCGCCGATGCCGACACGGCCGCGGCGAGCGGGTTCCTGGCCGGCGCGCAAGAGCCCGCCGCGACGCGGAACCGGTATCACCAGGACATCGCCAGTGCGTCCCGGCTGCTGGTGAAGGCCGCGGCGAACACGGACAGTTCCACCGAGTCGGGCCACTGGATCGCCACGCTGAACGAGCAGCTCCCCCGCTACACGGGCCTGATAGAGCGGGCCCGCGCGAACAACCGCCAGGGACTCCCCCTCGGCGGCGCCTATCTGCGGTACGCGAACCAGCAGATGACCACGGAGCTGCTCCCGGCGGCCCAGAAGCTGTACGACGCGGAGACGGCCCGGCTCTACGACGACCACGGCGACGCGCGGCTGTGGCCGTTCCTGTCCCTGGGCATCGGCGTGGCGGCGCTCGGAGGTCTGGTCTGGGTGCAGCGCCGCAACTACCTGCACACGAACCGGGTGTTCAACCACGGGCTGCTCGCGGCCACCGCGGCGTCCGCGGTGATCCTGCTCTGGCTCGGGGTGGGGCACGCGGTCGCCAGGGTCGAGCTGAACGACGCGCGGGCGCACGGCCAGGAGTCCCTGAAGGTCCTCAACGACGCCCGGATCAGCAGTCTGAAGGCCCGGGCCAACGAGAATCTGACCCTGGTCGCGCGTGGCGCCGTGCTCACGGCGGACGGCAAGAGCGACAAGTACGAGACGGACTACACGTCGGGCATGAGCAGACTCCATGACTCGCTCGTCCGGGCGGAGAGCCTCGCCGACGACGGCGAGGGCCGCACACCGGTCGCGACCGCCGTCACCGCGGTGTCCGAGTGGAAGACCCGGCACAAGTCCGCCAGCGACACCGACAAGGCCGGGGACTACGACGGGGCACTGGCCAAGGTGATCGGCAGCAAGGGCTCCACGGGGCAGTGCTTCGACCAGGTCGACGCCGCGCTGGACCGGGCCCTGGCCCATGAGCAGGCCGAGTTCACGCAGTCGGCTCAGGACGGCAGGGGCGCGCTGGCGGGCCTGCCGATCGGGGCGGCGGCGCTCGCGGTGCTCGGTGCGCTGGGCGCGATCCTCGGCATCGGGCGCAGGCTTTCGGAGTACCGGTGAGAGGGGGAGAGATGGGGGACGCGATGCCGGACGGGACGTCGGCCACGGCACCGGGCCCGGACGGGACGTCGGCTGTGGCACCGGGCGGGACACCGGATGTCACGCCGGACGCCGGTACGGCGAGGTCGCGTCGTGCGAGTCGGCCGGGGAGCCGGCTCCGCGGCTGGGGAGGTGTCGCCACGATGGCGGCGGCCTGTGCGCTGACCGCGGTGCTCACCCTGGTTCCGCTCTCGCACGGTGGCCCGCCCGCCGGTGCGCAGGCAGGCGCGGCCGCGGCCGCCGCGCAGCCCGCGAAGGCCGACGACTGCGAGAGCCCGGAGTCCTCGCTGCGGCCGTCCTCCGAGGACGGACCGGCGATCGAGGAGATCAAGCAACGCGGCATGCTCATCGTCGGCGTCGACCAGAACAGCTACCGCTGGGGCTACCGCCGCGCCGACGGCAAGCTGGAGGGCTTCGACATCGATCTGGCCCGGGCGATCGCGCAGGACATCCTCGGTGACCCCGAGAAGGTCATCTTCCGGGCGGTGCCCACCAACCAGCGGATCGCCGCGCTCAACAACGGCACGGTGGACCTCGTCGTACGGACGATGACCATCAACTGCGCCCGGATCAAGCAGGTCGCGTTCTCCACGGCCTACTTCCAGACCGGCCAGCAGGTGCTCGCGCCACGGCAGTCCACGATCACCGGCTTCGACACGTCGCTCGCGGGGAAGAAGGTCTGCTCGGCCGAGGGCTCCACGGCCTACGAGGCGCTGGCGAAGGACCCGCACGGCGCCGAGTTCAAGGACAAGGACGACGAAGGCCCCGGCGACAAGGACCGGTTGACGGTCTCCAACCAGCTGGACTGCCTGGTCCGGCTGCAGCTCGGCGAGGTCGACGCGGTCGTGACGGACGCGGCCCTCGCGGCGGGCCAGGCGGCGCAGGACCCCTCCGTCGAACTGAAAGGCGCCAGGCCTTTCACCACCGAGTACTACGGCGTGGCGGCCAAACTGGGCAGGGACGACCTCGTCCGCCGGGTCAACAAGGTCCTCGACGAGTACCGTGCGGGCCCCTGGATGCAGGCGTACGCCAAGTGGCTGAAGAAGGACCTGCCCGGCATATCCGGTCCGCCGGTGCCCAAGTACCGGGACAATTGATCCGGTTGGGATGCTGAGTCCCCCGGGTTCGACCCTGCCGGGAGGTCCGGCAGCACATCGGAGAGCACAAGCGGAGAGGTGATCGATGGGCGTCACGGGACCCCCCGGGCCGGTAATGGACCGGGACGAGGTGGACCGTGCGCTGGCGCGGCTCGGGGAGGAGCACGAGGCGATCGAGACCTCGCTCCTCGCCCTGCAGGACCACGCGGGCCGCAGGCTCCTGGAGGGCGCGGAGCTGACGGGTGTCACCAAGGACCGCTGGGCCTCCACCGAGCAGGCCATCACCCTGCTGTGGGGCTACTTCGACGCGTACGCGGCGGCGTTGCGCTCGGCGCGTGAGCTGCGCGCCCGGCGCCGCTGGCCCAACCGGGACGACCTCGTCGAGCTGACCGACCGGCTGCGCGGCCCCAGCGTCACCGTCGCCGGCTCCGCCGCCCATCCGGCCCCGTCCGTGACGGGCCCGGCCAGGCTCTCCGAGCGTTTCACGCTGGAGGGCCTGGTCAGCAGGATGAACACGCTGTACGCACGCTCGCTGGACCTGGTGGTCGCCGCCGACTCGGTGTGGTCGGCACTGCCCGCCCGGATCGATCTGCTCTCCGCGGAGCTGCAGCGCACCCGTTCGCTGGCCCACTCGGTGGGTGTGCGGCCGGGAGAGCACCCGGCGGGCGACGATCTGGAATCGATCACCCACGAGCTGTCCACGCTGCGTGCGCAGGTCGTTTCCGACCCGCTGGCGTTCTGGTCGCCCGCGCCGGTCAGTTCGGCGCCCGGAGGCGGCCGTCCCGACACGGACCGCTACGACCGGGCGGCGCGCGCTCTGGAGGACGTACGCCGTGAGATCGAGGCGGTCCTCGCGGTCCGCCAGGATTCGGAGGAGCGGCTGCTGCGGCTGCGCGACGTGCTCTCGCGCGCGGACCGCACTCTCACCGAGGCACGTTCCGCGCGGGGTGAAGTGCTCGCGAAGATCGCCGCGTCCGAGGTGCCCGCGGTCAGCGGCCCGCCGACGGTGCTGCAGGAGCGGCTCGCCACGGCCGCCGAGTACCGCAGGCACGCCCAGTGGCACCGGCTCTCGCCGCTGCTGGAGTCCCTGGAGCGGGAGGCCGAGGAGGAACTGCTGCGCGCGCGTGAGTCGTTGACGGCGGTGACGGCACCGCTCGCGGTCCGCGCGGAGCTGCGCGGGCGCCTCGACGCGTACAAGGCGAAGGTCGCCCGGCACGGCATGGCGGAGGACCCGCTGCTGATCGAGCGGTACGACGCGGCCCGCCGGATGCTGTGGAGCGCGCCCTGTGATCTGCGCGCCGCCGAGCAGGCGGTCCTGCGCTACCAGCGGGCCGCGGGGGAGGTCCTGGTGCCCCGGCAGTCGGGACCCAGGGACAGCACTGGTCACCAGGGGGAATCATGAGTGACATGGCGAAGTGCAGCCGCCCGGGCTGTGAGGGCTCGTACGAGGACGTCGGCGGCGGCGAGCTGTACTGCGACACCTGCGGGCTGGCGCCCGAGTCCGGGCGCAAGGAGCCGGCCGCGGCGGCCGCCCCCGGCGCGGGCACCTGTCAACGGCCCGGCTGTGAGGGCTCGTACGAGGACGTCGGCGGCGGCGAGCTGTACTGCGACACCTGCGGGCTCGCCCCCGTCGTGTCGCCGACCGGCGCGCTGTCGTCGCCGCCGACCGGGCTGACGGCGGGCGGCAAGGGAAGCAACAGCTCGTCCGCGCGGTCCTCCCGGTCGTCGCGTTCCTCGACGTCGCGGCGGTCCGTGTCGGGGCGGCTGTCCCGTTCGCTGTCCGGCCGCAGTTCAAGCCGCTCGGTCTCGGTCCGCAGCTCGGGCGCGTCGGCGTCCTCGTCGGGGCGGAACCGGCTGGGCGCGGGCCTGGTCACCGTCCCGGACGTGCCGCGCCCCGATCCCCGGTCCGCGGTCATGGCGAACCCTGAGGTCCCCGAGCGCAAGCGGTTCTGCAGCCGCAGCGACTGCGGAGCGCCCGTGGGACGTGCCCGCGGCGACCGGCCCGGGCGTACAGAGGGGTTCTGCACCAAGTGCGGCCACCCGTACTCCTTCGTGCCGAAGCTGCGCGAGGGCGACATCGTCCACGGGCAGTACGAGGTGATCGGCTGTCTGGCGCACGGCGGCCTCGGCTGGATCTATCTCGCCATCGACCGGGCGGTGTCCGACCGCTGGGTGGTCCTCAAGGGCCTCCTCGACACGGGTGACCAGGACGCGATGGCCGCGGCCATCTCGGAGCGCCGCTTCCTCGCGGAGATCGAGCACTCCAACATCGTCCGCATCTACAACTTCGTCGAGCACCTCGACCAGCGGACCGGCTCCATGGACGGCTACATCGTCATGGAGTACGTGGGCGGCAAGGCCCTCAAGGAGATCGCCAACGAACGGCGCGCTCCCGACGGCAAGCGGGACCCGCTGCCGGTCGAGCAGGCCTGTGCGTACGGGATCGAGGCGCTGGAGGCGCTCGGGCATCTGCACAGCCGGAATCTGCTGTACTGCGACTTCAAGGTCGACAACGCGATCCAGACCGAGGACCAGCTCAAGCTCATCGACATGGGCGCGGTGCGCAGGATGGACGACGACGAGTCGGCGATCTACGGCACCGTCGGGTACCAGGCACCGGAGGTCGCGGAGGTCGGCCCCTCGGTCGCCTCCGACCTCTACACGGTGGCGCGCACGCTGGCGGTGCTGACGTTCGACTTCCAGGGGTACACGAACGTGTTCGTGGACTCCCTGCCCGACCCGGACCACATCGAGGTGTTCCGGACCTACGAGTCGTTCTACCGGCTCCTCGTCCGCGCGACCGACCCGGACCCGGCGCGCCGCTTCGCCTCCGCGCAGGAGATGGCCGACCAGCTGACGGGCGTCCTCAGAGAGGTCGTCGCCCTCCAGTCCGGCCGCCCGCGCCCGTCGCTGTCGACACTCTTCGGCCCGGAGCTGCGCGTCACGGACACGGAGCTCTTCGCCGAACTGCGGGGCGAGGTCTCGGCCCTGGGCACCCGCCGGCCCGTGCGCCGCGTCCGCGGCGGTGCCGCCCGGCAGGCGGGCGGCGCCCCGCTCACCGGCACGGCGACCGGAATCCTCGGCGGGACCGACGGGTCGGCCCCCGGCGCCGCTTCCGGCGCGTGGCCGGGGTACGCGTACGCGCAGACGCCGGCCGCGCTGCCCTCGCCGCGCGGGGAGCTGACGGCGCCGCAGCTGCCGCCGGGCGGGGAGCCGCGGCTCGCGGCGCTGGACGTGCGGGCGACCGCACTGGCGCTCCCGGTGCCGCGGGTCGACCCGAACGACCCGAACGCGGGCTTCCTCGCCGGTCTGCTGGCCTCCGCGCCGGCCGAGCTGATCGCCGCGCTGCACGGCGCCCCCGCCGGCTCCGTGGAGCTGCGGCTGCGTGAGCTGCGCGCCCGGCTGGAGATGGGCGAGCTCACGTCCGCGACGACCTCCCTGGCGGATCTGGAGGCGCGTCACCCCGACGACTGGCGGATCGTCTGGTACCGCGGCATCGCCTCGCTCGCGACCGGCGACGACGAGACGGCCGCGCTGTCCTTCGACGCGATCTACGACGCCTTCCCGGGCGAGGCCGCCCCGAAGCTGGCGCTCGCCGTGTGCGCCGAGGTACTGGGCCAGTTGGACAACGCCGCGGAGTACTACCGCCTGGTGTGGGCCACCGACCCGAGCTATGTGAGCGCCGCGTTCGGCCTGGCCCGGGTCCAGCTCGCCGCGGGCGACCGCGTCAAAGCCGTGCGTACGCTGGAGTCCGTGCCGGAGGCGTCCATCCACTACACGGCCGCGCGGGTCGCCGCGGTCCGTGCGCGGCTGCGCCGACGCGCCGCGCACGATCCGCTGATCGACGATCTGACGGCCGCGGCCGCCCAGGTCACCGCCCTGGACGCGCTCGGCCTGGACGCCGTGCGCCGCGAGCGGTTGTCCACGGAGGTTCTGGGTACGGCCCTGGACTGGGTACTCTCCGGCAGTGCCGGGGCCCGGCCGGGGAGCACTGCCCTGCTCGGCAGCGAACTGGACGAGCGCGGACTGCGGTTCGGTCTTGAGCGTTCGTTCCGGGTGCTCGCCCGCCTCGCCCGGCACGGTGAGGAACGGATCGAACTGGTGGAGCGGGCCAACCGCTACCGCCCCCGGACGTGGGTGTGATGCTGTGCTGTCCCGGGGACCAAGCCCCGGACCTCCGGCGGAAGGACCGAGGCGCGCCCGGCATGTCAAGGCGAGGTGAAAGCGAATGACGCCACAGATGCCCCAGTTGTCGGCCTGCCCCGGTTGCAAGGAACCGCTCGAGTCCGGCGACCTGTTCTGCGGTGCGTGCGGGTACGACCTGTCCGCCGTACCAGCGCCGCCGACGGACCACCCCACGATCGCGATGGGCGGGCCGGTCGACTGGCCCGAGGCCCCCGAGGCGGGCGGCTCGGGCCTGCCGGCGCCGGCGCAGCGGCCCGGCGAGGTGCCGGGCACCGACTCGGGCGGCCGTGAACTGCCCGCGACCGCGGTCCGCTTCGACGGTCCGGACGCGCAGACCGGCCCTGCCGCGGTGCCGGGCCGGGCGGCACCCGTCGGCTCGGGGGACTTCGAGCTGGCCGCGCCCGACCCCCGTGCCTCCGGGCACGCGGGAGGGCACGCCGCCACACCCCCGGCCGGCACGAAGCTCTGTGTCGCCTGTCGCGCGGGCCATGTCGACCCCGACGGCTACTGCGAGAACTGCGGACACGCCCAGCCGCGCGAGCGCGACCACATGGAGCAGGAGCTGGGCTCGGTCGCCGCGGTCAGCGACCGGGGCCTGCGGCACCACCGCAACGAGGACTCGTTCGCCGTGTCGTCGACGGCGCTGCCCGACGGCTCCCCGGCGGTCATCGCCATCGTCTGTGACGGCGTGTCCTCGGCCACCCGTCCCGACGACGCCTCCTCGGCCGCGGCGAGTTCGGCCAACGAGGCGCTCCTGGCGGCGCTGCCCAGCGGTACGCATCCGCAGCAGGCGATGCACGAGGCGATCCTCGCCGCGGCCTCCGCGGTCAACTCGCTGGCGGCCGAGCCGGGCCAGGCCATGGAGCACGATCCGCACCGGCATCAGAACGCCCCGGCGTGCACGCTGGTGGGTGCGATCGTGGCGGCCGGTCTGCTGGTGGTGGGCTGGGTCGGCGACAGCCGGGCGTACTGGGTCCCCGACGACCGCAGCGGCCCGCCCGCCCGGCTCACCGAGGACGACTCATGGGCCGCGCAGATGGTCGCCGCGGGCCTGATGAGCGAGGCCGAGGCCTACGCGGACGAGCGGGCCCACGCCATCACCGGCTGGCTCGGCGCCGACGCGTACGAACTGGAGCCGCACACCGCGTCCTTCAAACCGGACCGGCCCGGTGTGGTCGTGGTCTGCACGGACGGCCTGTGGAACTACGCGGAGGCGCCGGAGGACATGGCGCAGGTCCTGCCGCAGGACGCGGCCGGACGGCCGCTGCACGGGGCGCAGGTCCTGGTCGGTCATGCGCTCGACGGCGGCGGCCACGACAACGTAACAGTGGCCGTGCTCCCGTTCGCCGTGCCGCGGCAAGGGGCAGGATCGGCCTGAAGAAGGCCTCGCCTCCAGTCCTGCGCGTCCGTTCGGCACCCTTTTCCTCACGTCTGCCTGTCAAGCGGAGCCTCAAGGAGCCAGTCCAGATGGCCAATTTCTCGAAGTCGAACGTGCCGCAGTTCTCCGTCGAGGTGTACCAGAACGAGTTCCTGCCGGAAGGCGGGCGCGAAGTGAACGCGATCGTCACCGTCACCTCCACCGGCGGAGGCACCAACGGTCGCGCCCCTACCTCCGGAACCGCCTCCTCCCCTTCGTCGATACCGGGGCAGCGCACGGACGCCGCTGTAGTGATCATGGTCGACTGCTCGGGCTCGATGGACTATCCGCCGACGAAGATGCGCAACGCGCGCGATGCCACGGCCGCCGCCATCGACACCCTGCGCGACGGCACGGCCTTCGCGGTGATCGCGGGTACGCATGTGGCCGCGGAGGTCTATCCGGGCGGTGGCCGGCTGGCGACCGCCGATCCCTCGACGCGGGGGCAGGCCAAGGAGGCGCTGCGCCGGCTGAGCGCGGGCGGCGGCACCGCGATCGGCACCTGGCTGCGCCTGGCCGACCGGCTGCTGGGCTCCGCCGACGTCACCATCCGGCACGGCATTCTGCTCACCGACGGCCGTAACGAGCACGAGTCGCCGGAGGATCTGCGGGCCGCCCTCGACGCGTGCGCGGGCCGTTTCACCTGCGACGCCCGCGGTGTGGGCACCGACTGGGAGGTCAAGGAGGTCACGGGCATCGCCTCCGCGCTCCTGGGCACGGCCGACATCGTCGCCGATCCGTCCGGCCTCGCCGCGGACTTCACGCGGATGATGGAGAACGCGATGGGCAAGGAGATCGCGGATGTCGCGTTGCGGCTGTGGACGCCCGTCGGCGTGGAAATCACGTTCGTGAAGCAGGTGGCGCCGACGGTCGAGGAACTGACCGGCCGGCGCACGGAGGCGAGCCCGCGCGCCGGGGACTATCCGACCGGTTCATGGGGCGACGAGTCCCGTGACTACCACGTGAGCGTGCAGGTGCCCCAGGCAGCCATCGGCCAGGAGATGCTGGCGGCCCGGGTCTCGCTGGTCCTTCCCGACCCGGCGGGCGGCACCCCGCAGACGCTCTCCCAGGGTCTGGTCCGGGCGGTGTGGACGGATGACATGGCGGCGTCGACGTCCATCAACCCCCAGGTCGCCCACTACACGGGTCAGGCCGAACTGGCGCACGTCATCCAACAGGGGCTCGATGCCCGCAAGTCGGGAGATTTCGACGGCGCCACGGCGAAACTGGGCCGGGCCGTGCAACTGGCGGCGGCCTCCGGAAACGAGGACACTGCGAAGCTGCTGGCGAAGGTGGTGGACGTCGTCGATGCGGCGACAGGTACTGTGCGGCTGAAGGCAAGGGTCGCGGAAGCGGACGAGATGACGCTCGAAACGCGCTCCACCAAGACAGTTCGCGTGAAGAAGTAAGTCACGCGGCGGTCACAAGCAGTCAGGAAAGCACAACGTGTCCGGCTCGCCGGCCGGACGAAGGAGAGGGGGAAGCGCCGACATGCCGACCTGCCCGAACGGACACCAGTCGGGTTCCGACGACTGGTGCGAGGTCTGCGGCCATCGCATGGCCGGGGCGGGGGCTCCGGCGGGCGCGGTTCCGCCGCCTCCTCCCCCGCCGCCCGGATACGGCCACCCGGGCCCGGGCGGCCCCGACGCCACGGCCCAGGCGGAGCTGTGCCCGCAGTGCCGTACGCCGCGCGAGCCGATGGCGCCGTTCTGCGAAGAGTGCCGCTGGAACTTCCTCACCAACACGGCGACGTCGTACACCCCCCTCGCCCCGCCCGGACGACCGGGCCCCGGAGGTCCCGGCGGCCAGGTGCCCGGGCTGAATCTGCCGCCCGGATTCCAGGCCCAGCAGCCTCCGCGCCCGCCGGACCCGTACGAGTACCAGGGCTCACGGCCCTCGCAGATGAACCGGCCCGCCGAGCCGCTGACCGGCGAAGCGTCCGCGCCGCGTCCTCCGCAGCCCGGCCCGCCGGCACCGCCCGCGTTCCCGCAGCCGGGCCCGCCCGGCCCGCCGGAGTTCCCGCAGCAGCACGGGCAGCCCGGCCAGCCCGGTCCGTCCGGCCCGCCGGAGTTCAGCCGGCCCGGTCCGCCCGCGCAGCAGCAGGGATTCCCGCCCGGGCCGCCGGCGCCGCCCGGATTCCCACAGGCCGTGCCGGCACCGTCGCAGCGGCAGCAACAGCCCCCGCAGTCGCAGGGAGGCGGGGACGACTGGATGCTGCCGCCACCCTCGCAGCAGCAGTCCCCGCAGCGGCCCACGCCGCCGCAGCCGCAGGCGCCGTACCAGCCCCCCGCCGGCTGGACGGCGGTCATCGCGCCCGACCGCGAGTACTTCATGGCGATGATGCAGCGCAGCGGCCCCGAGGCGGCCGGGCTGAACCTGCCCGCGTACTCCCCGGAGCAGCAGCTCCAGCTCTCCGGCAACCAGGTCACCATCGGGCGTCGCCGGCACTCCACCGGAGAGTCGCCCGACATCGACCTGTCGGTTCCGCCGGAGGACCCGGGCGTCTCGCACCAGCACGCGGTCCTGGTCCAGCAGCCGGACGGCTCCTGGGCCGTGGTCGACCAGAACTCCACGAACGGCACGACGGTGAACGGCGGGGAGGACCCGATCCAGCCCTACGTCCCCGTCCCGCTGATGGACGGCGACCGGGTGCATGTGGGCGCCTGGACGACGATCACCATCCGTCGCGGCTGACGATCACCGTCGACGGCGGCCGGCACTCGTCGTCCGCCGCCGACGGTCACCGCCCGGCATCGCCGGGCACGTCGAGGGGCCAGGCGTACGGCCCTTCGGGATCGTCCAGCCAGGCCCACTGGCGGCCGCCGCTGACCGTGGCACCGAAGCGCTCCCGTTCCGGCCGCTGCTCACGCTGCCAGAGCGAGAGCGCTTCGTGCGGATCCAGGCTCCCCGCGGTCAGCGTGAGCAGGAAGCGGAACAACTCGCTCCCGGCCACGCGCCGCGGCAGCCCGCCGACATGCGGTATCGCCGTCCGCACGGGCCCGCCTCCGCGCAGGGGGACGAAGAACGCGGGGGTGTGCAGGAAATGACCCTCCGCATGGTCCGCGTCACGCACCCGCAGCAGGATGAGACCGTTGGCGAGCGGGGCGAGGACCAGCCCGCCGGGCCGGCACTGCGGCAGCCATGACTGCGGTACGGACGGCAGGGCGCAGGTCGCGATGACCCGGTCGAAGGGGGCGCGCCCGGGACAGCCGCGGGCGCCGTCGCCGGTGATCACGGTGGGGTGGTACCCGGCCGCCTGGAGATGGCTTCGCGCGGACTCGGTGATCTCCGGATCGAGATCGACGGTGGTCACGTGCGAGTCGCCGAGGCGGTGTGCCAGCAGGGCCGCGTTGTAGCCGGTGCCGGCGCCGATCTCCAGCACGCTGTGCCCGTCCCGCACCTCCAGCGCGTCCAGCATCCGGGCCATCAGGGACGGCTGACTGCTGGAGGAGACCAGTTCACCGTCGCGTACCCGGGTGGCGAGCGGCCCGTCGGCGTAGGCGCCCCTCAGCCAGCGCTCCCGCCGGTCCGGATCGGAGTCGCCGGACCACAGCCGCTCGTACCCGGCGAAGGTCGACACGTAGTAGTACGGCACGAACAGATGGCGGGGCACCTCGGCGAAGGCCGCCCGCCAGGCCGGATCCTCCAGCGCCCCGGTAGCGGTGATCCGGCGCAGCAGCGCCGCGCGTACTTCGGCAGCGGGACCCGCGAAGGGATCCCGCATGCGCGCGTCCTGGTCTGCACCCATACCTCCACTTTCCTGCGCCCCCGCGCGGGAGGCGAGGACCCGGCGGGTGCTTTTCGCCGGGGTCCGGCCGAAGTCCTAGGGCCCAGGTCCTCGTCCGGTCCGTCTGAGACCATGGACCGGTGAACGAGATTCCGCGGGGCACACTTCAGGAGCAGACCTTCTACGAGCAGGTCGGCGGCGAGGAGACCTTCCGCCGTCTGGTGCGACGTTTCTACGAAGGCGTCGCCGAGGACCCCCTGCTGCGCCCGATGTACCCCGAGGAGGACCTGGGCCCGGCCGAGGAGCGCCTGAGGCTCTTCCTGATGCAGTACTGGGGCGGCCCCCGCATCTACAGCGAGAACCGCGGCCACCCCCGGCTCCGGATGCGCCACGCGCCGTTCACCGTCGACAAGGCCGCGCACGACGCCTGGCTGAAGCACATGCGGGTCGCCGTCGACGAACTGGGACTCTCGGAGGAGCACGAGCGGCAGCTCTGGAACTACCTCACGTACGCGGCCGCATCCATGCTGAACACGGCGGGCTGACCGGCCGGCCCACGGCGCGGGCCACCGGGCGGCCACCCCGCCCCAACGCGTCAGCAGCGCGAGCGCCCGGGTGCGTTGCACGTCACAGCGGCCTGCCTGGAGCGAACAGGTCGATGGGGTGGGCGGTGCCGCCGGTCAGCGCGAGATCGGCGAGGATCTCGCCCACCACGGTGACGAACTTGAAGCCGTGGCCGGAGAATCCGCAGGCGACGGTCACGGACTCCGGGTGCGCGGGGTGCCGGGCGATCACGAAGTGCTCGTCGGGCGTGTTGGAGTACATGCAGGTGGCGGCCCTGAGGAAGGTGCCGGGAAGACCGGGGAGACGGGGAGCGACCTGGTCCGCCATGGCCCGGATCTCGTCGTCGTGGACCGTGCGGTCGATGGTCTCCGGTGTGCAGACCGTGCCCTTGCGGAAGAAGGCGACCTTGGCGCCCCCTTCGGGGCCGTCGATGGCGGGGAAGCCGTAGAAGTGGACGCCCGCCTCGTCCTCCCAGACGTAGATGGGATGCCGGTCGGCGGTGTAGGGGCCGGTACCGCCGGTGGGCTGGAACCAGTACATGACCTGGCGCTCGATCGTGATCGGCACCCCGAGACCGGCGAGCAGCTCGGGCGCCCACGCTCCGGGGCAGACGACGAGCTGTCCTGCCGTGTACACGCCGGTGGCGGTGTGCACCCGTACGCCGTCGCCGTACGCCTCCCAGCGGGTCACCGGCTCCTCGAAGCGCAGCTCGGCCCCGCCACGGGCGGCGAGCCGGAGCTGGGCGGACACGGTGCTCTCCGGCCGCAGCAGCCCCGCCTTGGCCTCGTACAGGGCGACCTCGTCGTCCTGCGGGGCGAACGTCGGGAAGCGGCGCCGGAGTTCGCGCGCGTCGAGCAGCTCGTGCGGCAGGTCCCACTGGCGGGCCGAGCGCAGGGCCCCGGCGACGGGAAGGGACTCCGGGCGGCCGACCATGAGGCCGCCGCAGAGGGTGGCGATGTCCTGACCGCTGTCGCGCTCCAGCCGCTCGTACAGCTCGTACGCGCGCAGCAGCAACGGCACATAGGCCGGGTCCTCGAAGTACGACTGGCGGGTGATGCGGGAACCGCCGTGGCTGGAGCCCTTGTTGTGCGCCGGGCCGAACTTCTCCAGGCCGAGGACACGGGCACCGCGCTCCGCGAGATGGTGCGCGGCGGCGCTGCCCATACCGCCGAGTCCCAGGACGATCACGTCGTACGTCGTCTGTGCCATCTGCCGCTCCTCGGCGTCGGATGCGGTCGTCCGCGGTCGGCCTCAGGCCGGGGTGACGGTCAACGCGCCGAGCCCGGCCCTGCGTATCGCGATCGAGCCGAACGGCGTCCGCAACCGGAGCCAGCCGCCCGAGGCGAGCAGCGCCGCACCGGTGACGTCATCGGGGGTCGGGCGCAGAAAGCCCAGCGACTGGGCGGCGTGCACGGCCCGCAGCGGCAGTTCCGTGTCGCCGAGGGTCCGGGACCAGATCTCCCGCCCGATCCTGTCGCGCTCGGCCCGGGTGCGCCGCTCCGCGGGCAACACCTCGTCACGGGCGCGGAATTCGGCGACCGCGGCGGCCACCGCGCCTCGCATCTGTACGACTCCGGGCAGCCCCGGCAGCTCCCGCCAGCCTCCTCGGGGCGGCAGCACACCCGCCCACGGCGGGCCCGTGACGGCGGCGGGCACGGCGAGCGCCGTGCCCTCGACGGACTCCAGCAGCTCACCCGCCGAGACGGTGACATCCAGCTCCACCGGCTGCGCCAGCCGCGCCGTACGGATCGCGAGGACCTCGAACGACGGCGGACGGCCGAACACGGCGAGCGCGCCCCCGCCCGCCTGCAACCGGACCGCGGCGGCCCGGTCGTAGTGGATCAGCCGACCGAGGAAGGCGGCGAGATCCGCCGCCTCCCTCGCGTCGGCCAACCACAGGGCCTGCACGGGCGCAGTCATGCCGCGAGCGCGTCCTTCACCGCGTCGTCCAGGTACTCCTGGAGGAAGGACTTCTCCTCGGCACTGATCCGGCGCGGACGCGCCGCCGCCAGGTCGTAGGGGACGACGACGGTCGAGGCCCGGACGTACACCTGGTCCGGATCCTTGATCTCGTACGCGATCGTCAGCGACGCAGCGCCGATCTTCGTCACCCAGGACTCGACGGTCACCGGCTCGTGCCGGTGCACCAGCGGGCGTACGTAGTCGATCTCGTGGCGGGCCACGACGGACCCGCCGGAGAACGACGGCGAGCCGTCCCCCGGCGCCAGCCGGAACATGAAGTCGATGCGGGCCTCCTCCAGATAACGGAGGAAGACCACGTTGTTGACGTGCCCGAAGGCATCCATGTCCGACCAGCGCAGGGGGCAACGGTAGATGTGACGTGCCAAGAGATCAGCCCCGGGTGAGCTTCTTGTAGGTGGCGCGGTGCGGACGTGCGGCGTCCGCGCCGAGCCGCTCCACCTTGTTCTTCTCGTACGACTCGAAGTTGCCCTCGAACCAGAACCACTTCGATTCGCCCTCGTACGCCAGGATGTGCGTCGCGACCCGGTCCAGGAACCAGCGGTCGTGGGAGACGACCACGGCGCAGCCCGGGAAGTCGAGCAGGGCGTTCTCCAGCGAGGAGAGCGTCTCGACGTCGAGGTCGTTGGTCGGCTCGTCGAGGAGCAGCAGGTTGCCGCCCTGCTTCAGGGTGAGCGCCAGGTTGAGGCGGTTGCGCTCACCGCCGGAGAGGACCCCGGCCGGCTTCTGCTGGTCCGGGCCCTTGAAGCCGAACGCCGACACATAGGCACGCGACGGCATCTCGACCTGGCCGACGTTGATGTAGTCCAGCTCGTCGGAGACGACGGCCCACAGCGTCTTCTTGGGGTCGATGTTCTCGCGGCTCTGGTCGACGTACGAGATCCTGACGGTCTCGCCGATCTTGATGTTGCCGGAGTCGGGCTTCTCCAGACCCTGGAGCATCTTGAACAGCGTGGTCTTGCCGGCGCCGTTCGGGCCGATGATGCCGACGATGCCGTTGCGGGGCAGGGTGAAGGAGAGGTCGTCGATGAGGACCTTGTCGCCGAAGGCCTTGTTCAGGTTCTCGACCTCGACGACGACGCTGCCCAGACGCGGGCCCGGCGGGATCTGGATCTCCTCGAAGTCCAGCTTCCGCATCTTGTCGGCCTCGGCCGCCATCTCCTCGTAGCGCGCCAGACGGGCCTTGGACTTGGCCTGGCGTCCCTTGGCGTTGGAGCGGACCCACTCGAGCTCTTCCTTGAGCCGCTTCTGGCGCTTGGCGTCCTTCTGGCCCTCGACCTTGAGGCGGGACGACTTGTTCTCCAGGTACGTGGAGTAGTTGCCCTCGTACGGGTGGGCGCGGCCGCGGTCGAGCTCCAGGATCCACTGGGCGACGTTGTCGAGGAAGTACCGGTCGTGGGTCACGGCGACGACGGTGCCGGGGTACTTGGCGAGGTGCTGCTCCAGCCACTGCACCGACTCGGCGTCCAGGTGGTTGGTGGGCTCGTCGAGCAGCAGCAGATCGGGGGCTTCGAGCAGCAGCTTGCACAGGGCGACACGGCGGCGCTCACCACCGGAGAGGTTGGTGACCGGCCAGTCGCCGGGCGGGCAGCCCAGCGCGTCCATGGCCTGCTCCAGCTGCGTGTCCAGGTCCCAGGCGTTCGCGTGGTCGAGGTCCTCCTGGAGCTTGCCCATCTCCTCCATCAGCGCGTCGGAGTAGTCGGTCGCCATCAGCTCGGCGACCTCGTTGAAGCGGTGGAGCTTCCCCATGATCTCGGCGGCGCCGTCCTGGACGTTCTGCAGGACGGTCTTGGACTCGTCGAGCGGGGGCTCCTGGAGGAGCATGCCGACGCTGTACCCGGGCGAGAGGAAGGCGTCACCGTTGGACGGCTGCTCAAGACCGGCCATGATCTTCAGCACGGTGGACTTACCGGCGCCGTTCGGGCCGACCACACCGATCTTCGCACCGGGCAGGAAGCTCAGCGTGACGTCGTCAAGGATCACCTTGTCGCCGTGCGCCTTGCGCGTCTTGCGCATGGTGTAGATGTACTCAGCCAAGAGAAACCGTCCGGCAATCAGTGAGTGGGCAGATACACCCCATCTTGCCTGACCGCCACCCCTGGAACGAAACCCGTATCTGGCGGGCCTCCTGAGCTGCCGGTTCCCCGGCCTCCCTGTAGTGGATCTGTCACCGGTCGTCGCCGTCGGCCGCCGACGGGCGCGCTCCGGAAGGCAGGATGGAGCCCCCGCCGGCTGTGGCCGAGCCCGGCGGAGGCTGGTCGTTCCGTCGCTCACTCCTCGGTGGAGGGAGCCTTCTTCCTGCGGACGAAGAGGATGGCGGCGCCGCCGATGACGACGAGGCCGATCGCCGTGCCGGCGATGATCGGGGTGACATTGGACGCGCCGGTCGCGGCGAGGTTCTCGTCACCGCCGAAGGTGCCGCCCGCCGAGGCTGCGCTGGGCTGGGGAGCCGGCTCGGCCGGGGCCGGTCCTGTGCTGCCGGTGGTCTTGCAGTCCAGCACGCCCTTGAAGTTCTTCGAGAACCCGCCGGGCCCGGTGATCGTGAAGTCGTACGCCTGGTCCTCGGGGACCGGGACGGTGACGGTACGGGACTCACCGGGGGCTACCGAGTGCTTGAAGCCCATCAGGCTGAAGGTGAACGCCTCGTCGCCCTTGTTGGTGGCGGTGATGTCGACGCTGCCCGTGGCGCAGTTCTTCTCCGCGGTGAGCGCGGGGATCGGACCGGCCTTGGCCCACGTGGCGGTCGCCGTCGAGGAGACCGTGGACTGGCTGGACCCGGCGAGGATCTGGGTCTGGCTCTTGGTCACCCCGGCGAACGCCCGCCCGACGGGCACGTTGGTGGTGGCCTGCACGCTCAGCGCCGCGGTGCCGTCAGGGGTGCCGGACGGTATGCCGAAGTAGAGCCGGCTGCCGTCGGCCGCGGTCGTGACGCGCTTGCCGGCCTCGTCCGTCACCGTGACACCGCTGGCGGCGGAATCGGCGGGCGGGGTGACGGCGACGCGGTCGGCGTCGGTGCGGACCGTGACCGGTCCGAGCCGCCCGCCCGCCTTCCCGGAGACCGCGCTGGGCTCCAGGCTCAGCGAGGCCCGGGGCTCCGCCACGTTCTTCGCCTTCTTCTCCAGCCAGTCGGCGAGCTTCTCGGCCGCGGGGTCGATCGCCTCGACATCGGCACCGTCCGAATAGCGCCAGATCGCGACCTGGGTGCCGGCCGCGGCGGTCCGCTCGGTGAGCGCACCCGTCCCGGCCCGCTCGGCCAGCCCCATGAGGTCGTCGACCTGGGGGTAGGAGTGCTGCAGAATCCAGCGGATCCGGCCGGCGTCCTTGTTCGCACCGAGCGAGGTCTGGTCCCAGGGGGTCTCGAGGTACTTCGCCTGCTCCTGGGTGGGGTTGTGGATGTCGATGCAGTACGTCTTGAGCCTGCCACCGCCGTCGACGGTCATCTCGAACAGCCCGGCGGGCAGCTCGTGCTCCTGCCCGCCGTCGCGCAGCACGGCGCGGTCGAACGTGGTCAGGCCGTCCAGCGTGGCGGAGGCGCCAGCCTGGTGCTGGGGAGTCTCCTCGGCGGCGGCAGGTCCCGCGCCGGCCAAGGCACCCGTCGCGAACAGACCGGACACCAGGGCCACCGCGGCGCGCCGGGCGGCTCCCCGCCCACGTACAGAGAACGCAGAAAACACAGAATTCCCCTCCGGGCGAGGCCCTTTCGCTTGGGGTGCGTGGGGGGAGTGCCTCGCCAGCAGACTCAAGTGCCCCGTGAGTACTGAGAAATCCTAGGGACGCGATGCGACCCGATCTCCCGTCATGCCGTCAGATAACCATTCCGAATCAGAATCGTTATCGCCGACTGCACATCCCCCCGATTGACTATCGACAAATCTCCACAACCGCAGGTCAGTGCGGTCAGGGCACGGCCGCGGGAGTCCCGGCTTCGGCAGCTACGGCGCCCGGACCGCCGGCCGGCCCCCGGCCGGCCGCGTGGTCCTGCCCGTTCGAGCCTGGCGGTCCCGGCGGGCCGCCGTCCGGGCTCGACGGCCCCGTACGCACGGGGAATTCGGGCGAGTCGAAGGGGCTCGCGAACCCGGATGGATCGGCAGGACGGCCCGTCAGATGTGGTTCGCCTTTCATCGTTCGCCGGAATGCCGATGTCCCTCGGGTCATGTCGTGTCCGACGGCGACCGCGTCGACGTCGACGGACGTCCGGCGCTGCCCCTCCTTCTCCTCCTCCCGCACCTTCAACCGGCCGTGCACCACAAGCGGTTCGCCGACGGCCACCGAGGCCGCGAGATTCACGCCCAGCGTCCGCCGGGCCCACACCGTGTAGAAGCTCGTCGGCCCGTCGGCCCACAGCTCCCGCTGCCGGTCCCAGTGGCGCGCGGTCACGGCGAACCGGAACCGCGCCCATCCCCCGGTCGCCGACTCCCGGTACTCCACGGCGGTCGCGACATTGCCCACCAGCGTCACCATCGTCTCGTTCATGACGATCCCCTCCCGCTTTCCTGCTTCCGGCCGGTCCGGCCGTTGCGCTGACGGATCTCATGCTCGACCGGCCGGCGGATTCCCGCTCACGCCTGTGGAAACCGGAGCAGCTGTGGAAAACCCCGCCACCCTCCCGGGTGACGGGGCCGCCGTGTCCCAGCGTCAGAAGGACCTCTCAGGGCCTGAAGGACGTCTCAGGGCCTGAAGGACGTCTCAGGGCCTGAAGGACGTCTCAGGGCCTGAAGGACGTCTCAGGGCCTGAGGGATCTCCTCAGAGCCCGTGGAAAGCGGAGGAACCTCCTCAGGGCCCGTGAGAAAGCCTCCGAGAGCCCCGACACCTCTCAGGACGCCTCAGGTCGCCTCACGACGCCTCACGACGCCTCACGACGCCTCACGACGCCTCAGCGTTTGAGAGACACCGTCACGTACTGCTCCCGCACCTCCTGGTACCGCAGCAGCTCCGCCGCGATCGGATCCAGGACCTTCGCCCGCCCGCAGGCCGCGGCGGCCTCCCGCAGGCGCCGCTCCGCGTCCTGCCCGTACCGCCGTGCGGGCCCCTTCGCGGCGGTCGCGCACGCCCACTCCACCAGCGGCCCGCCGATGATCCCGCCGAGCATCACCAGCACCGGCGGCACCAGTCCCGGCTCCAGGACCCCGATGATCTGGCCCAGCAGCCACAGCCCTCCGAAGATCTGCAGCAGCGTCATGGCGGCCTGCGCCAGCACCGCGGCCGGCCACCACGCGGGCCGCGGCGGGCGTTCGTTCGGCGTGCCCAGCGTGACGGCGAGCTCGTCGAGCTCCTCGGGCAGCCCCTTCGACCCGCGCACCGCCGCCTCGCGCACGGCCTGTGCCCACGGCACCGGCAGCCCGTGGGCCGCGTCGTCCGCGACGGTGCGTACCGCCTGTTCGACCCGCTGCCGCGCCGTCAGCTCCTCCTCCGCGGGCTCCGGGGGCTGCGGCAGCCCGCCGCCGGGGGTGCGGACGCGCTCGTACCAGCGCCACAGCCGCAGCCACGGCGTCCCGCAGGCGCGCCCGGCGTTCCTGCGCCACTGGCGTTCGGCCTCCTCGCCGACCGCCGTGGCCCCGACCGCGTTCGCCAGCCGGGCCGTGAAGTCGTCGCGGGCGCGCTCGCCGAGCCCCGGGCGCCCGTCGGCGACGTACACGGGCCGCAGTCGTTCCGCGGCCGCGTCGATGTCGGCGGAGATCCGCCGGGCCGCGGCGCTCTTCTCCTGGACGAGCCGACCGATCAGTTCGCGCAGGTCACCGACGCCCTCGCCGGTCAGCGCGGAAAGGGCGAGGACCGTGGCGCCGGGATCACCGTGCTCGCCGACGGCGATGCCGTCCTCGTCGAGGAGGCGGCGCAGATCGTCGAGCACCTGGTCGGCGGCCTCGCCGGGCAGCCGGTCGATCTGGTTGAGGACGACGAAGGTGACTTCGGCGTGCCCGGCGAGCGGACGCAGATAGCGCTCGTGGAGGGCGGCGTCCGCGTACTTCTCCGGATCGACGACCCACACGACCGCGTCGACGAGCGCCAGGACCCGGTCCACCTGTTCCCGGTGCACGGTCATCGCCGAGTCGTGGTCGGGCAGATCCACCAGGACGAGCCCCTGCAGCGCCTCGTCACCGCTTCCGCCCGCGAGGGGCCTGCGGCGCAGCCGGGGCGGGATGGCGAGCCGGTCGAGCAGCCCGGCGGCCCCTTCCGACCAGGTGAGGGAGATCGGCGCGGAGGTGGTCGGACGGCGCAGCCCCGTCTCCGAAATCGGCACCCCGGCCAGGGCGTTGAACAGCGTCGACTTGCCGCTGCCGGTCGCGCCCGCGATGGCGACGACGGTGTGCCGCGCCGACAGCTGCTGCCGTGCCGCCGCTTCGTCGAGCACCCGGCCCGCTTCGGCGAGGGCCTTCTCGTCGAGCCGGGCACGGGACAGGCCGACGAGCTCGCGGAGCGAGTCCAGGCGGGTGCGCAGCGGGGCGGCGTAGGGGCCGCCGATGGGGACGTGCCCCTCGTCGCCGACGAGGGACCCGTCGTCCCCGGCGAGGGCGGAAGGGTCGACGGCGCGGCGGGCGATGAGACCGTCGTCCCACCGTTCCCCGTCGGCGTCGGCGTCACCATCACCGTCGCGATGAGCGCCGTCGCTGCCGTCGGCTCCGTCACCGCCCTCGGCGAGAGCGGGCTGCTCGCCCTGCTCGTCCGGTGCCTGGGACTCCTGCCCCCCGGCCGGCCCGGCGACGCGCGTGCCCTCCGCGTCCTCCCCGCGCGCCCCCTCGGGGCCGATGTCGGGACGGGCGTCCGGACGGGCGTCGGGACCGTCGGGGCCCGCGACCGTTCCGGCCGCGGGCCCGTCCTCCGTCCCCGCCTCGGGGCCGGGCCCCGAGCGACGGCCCTCGGTCTCCCCAGTGACAGCAGTCACCGCGGTCACCTCTCCTTCTGCAGTACGGACAGCGCGGCGATCAGCTCGGCCTGCGGCTCCGGGCACAGCTCGAGAGCGTCGAGCGGGGCGAGCCGCCGGTCGCGCTCCTCGTTCAGTACGCGTTCGATGTACGTCATCACCAGCTCCCCGCCCTTGTCGCGGAGCCGCAACGCGCCCTGCGCCCCCATCCGCTCCGCCAGCCGCTCCCCCGCGACCCGGGCCCGCCGGCCGCCGAGCAGCGTGGTGGCGAGCAGCGCGGCGACGGTCTCGGGGTCGGGCGCGGCGGAGCGTTCCAGGTCCCGCACCTCCTCCTCGGCCAGCTCCTCGAGGACGCGCCGCCAGCGCCGCACGGCCATCCCGATGCGCTCGGGGGCCTCCAGGTCGGCTCGCGCGTTCCCGACGCCGGCCGCCCCGGCGGCCGGTTCGCGCCGCCACGCTTCCTGGAGCCGCTCGTCGGCGGCGGCCACGGCGCACTGCAGCAGGGCGGTCAGGCTCTCCGCGAGCGCGTCGAGGAGCTCCACGGCCGAGCTGTCGCGCGGATAGCCGCGCCAGCGGGTGCGTGCGTCCCCGGCGAGGACCGCGCCCCGGCGAACCAGCTTGCGCACCCGCTCGGCCTCCTGCGCGTACGCCTCCTCGACGGCACCGGAGAGCCGTACGGCGGCGGCGTACTGCGCGGCGACGGCACCCGCCAGCTCCGGCATACGGGCATTCAGGGAGTCGATGACGCCGGCGGCGGTACGGACGACGGTCTGCTGGCGCGCGGCGGGGTCCAGGGCGCGGTGGGCGAGCCATTCGCGGAGCGCGGCGACGGCGGTGTCCGGCAGCAGCCCCCTGCCACCGCCCGCGGACTCGGGCAGCTCCGGGATCGTGAAGCGCGGTACGTGTCCGAGGCCGGCCTTGGTCAGCAGCGCCGCGTACTGCCGGGACACCTCCGTGAGCACCTGGTGCGGCACCCGGTCGAGCACGGTCACGAGCGTGGCGTCGTACTCCTTCGCCGTGCGCAGCAGGTGCCAGGGGACGGCGTCCGCGTACCGCGAGGCGGTGGTGACCATCACCCACACGTCGGCGGCGCAGATCAGCTCGGCGGCCATGATCCGGTTCTCGACGACGAGGGAGTCGATGTCGGGCGCGTCGAGCAGGGCGAGTCCGGGCGGCAGCGACGCGGAGGTCTCGATCCGCAGCGCACGTTCCTCGGGCTTCCCTCGTGCCCCGACAGGCGACGACGTCGCCTCGGTCTCCTCCTGCTGCGGCAGCCATACGCGGGTGAAGTTCGGCAGTACGCGCATGTCGGCGAACCACTGGTGATCGTCCGGGTGGCATACGAGCACAGGCGTACGCGTCGTGGGCCGCAGCACCCCGGCCTCGGTCACCCGTCGCCCCACAAGAGAGTTGACCAGCGTGGACTTGCCGGCTCCCGTGGACCCTCCGACGACCGCGAGCAGCGGTGCTTCGGGGTCTTTCAGCCGGGGCACCAGATAGTCGTCGAGCTGCGCGAGAAGCTCGGCCCGTGTCTGCCGCGCCCGCGGAGCACCTGGAAGGGGGAGTGGAAGACGCACGGCAGCGACTCGGTCGCGCAGGGCGGAGAGTGCGTCGATCAGCTGAGGCCGTACTTCCATGGTCACCACATGCGAAGAATGCCCAATTTTGGCTGCTTTTTGAAGCGTATGGACCCTCCTGCGCGCCGATCAGGCAGACGGGACAGACGGGACGAGTGGGGCGCAGGCATAACGAGTGCACAACACCCGAGGTGTCAGGCGAAAAAAGCGCTGCGAGAATCGCACCTGCCTGCGATTATCGGTTCGCTTCACCGAACCTCCACATCGTGCCACGGAGGTGAAGCAACCGGGTCAAGGCGATCGGAGCCCTATCCTTGTCCCGGCAAGGTCACGGACGACCCATTTGGGGCTCCAGGCCACCGAGGCCACATCCGGGCCCCCGTAGCTCAGTGGATAGAGCAGGCGCCTTCTAAGCGCTTGGCCGCAGGTTCGAGTCCTGCCGGGGGCGCACAGTTCGGACGACGGTTCGGCCCTCCCACCGGGAGGGCCTTTTTGCTGGTCGGAGGCAATCTAGCGGGGGCGTCGTAGCGAGGACGTAAACGACGGACCACTCCCAGGTGATCATGAGAGCGGCCCGGTACCGTCCGGCTGCGACCGGGCTTCCGGCCTCCGGCGTGCTCGGGATCCGCTTCCGGCGGGACCTTGAGCCGGCCGCGAGGCAGCGGGCCGGCGCGGCGAGCAGAGCCCGTAAGCCGCCGCCCGCGCGTCCCGCGGCCCGCGATCCGGGGGCGAGCCACGCCGACATCGGCGGCTCCCGGGTCTCCTGCGGCGCGCCCTCTTTGCCGTACAACAGGGCGCGGCGCCCCTATGCGCCCATGAAGCCGCCCCACTCCCGATCTCGCATGACCGGCCGGACAGCAGCCCTTGCTGACGGCCCGCCGTTGCGTGACGCATGGCGGTCAGTCGCAGGGCGACTTCACGGCCAGGTGGTCGGCAACCGCCCGTTCCAGCCGTTGACTTGAGTCGTGAGGCTCCACCAACTTTGATCTGCCTCCGACTGCGGACGCAACTTCTGGTAGGAAGCAGCCATGGAGGCTGCACTGGTCGGACTTGCAGGTACAACGGTGGGGGCTGTGACCGGCTTTGCGGGCGCATGGCTTGCTCAGCGCGGGCAGGTACGCATCCAGCAGGAACAACGGGCGCATGCGGAACAGGTCCGCTGGTTGGACGACAAGAAGGGCCTGTACAGGGACCTGTTGATCACTCTGTACGGCTGGCACGACTCTCTTGCCTCCATCCTGAGAGGCGAGGACGACGGCAAGCTGTCCGAGCATCGGTCGGCCGCCTACAAGTGGATCGTCGAGGCGTCCCTGATAGCCGACGACGAGGTTCGCTCCGCTGTGAGTGAGGTGCACCATGCCCTGCTGCGGGTTCAGCCCGTGGTCTTCGAGGGCACTTCGGCGACGGACGAATGGCCGCTTGAGGCGGTGGAGGGCGGCCTTTCAGCGCTGGAGGACGCGCTTCGGGCCGAACTGGCCATGCCGGGCCGTGTGGGTGCGCGCCCCAGGCTGGGGCGCCGTTGACGAACGGTGCTGTGCAGAACGCGGGGCGGTGTCTCACCTGAGGCTGCCGCGCGCTGACATATCGGGATGAATGGCCATCCAGGTTGAAGGGCCGGTGAATATCCCACCATCCTTTCCGCCATGCCTCTCGCATCTGCCGCTCTCGATGTGTCCGGCCCGCGTGACTACGCCTTCGACTGGGCGCTGGTGGACGTGGAAACCTCGGGGTTGGTCGCGCGCCGGGACCGGGTGCTGTCCGTGGCCGTGGTCACGCTCGGCCCGGACGGTGAGCAGACCGGGGAGTTCTCCACCCTGCTCGAACCCGGCTGCGATCCCGGACCGGTGCATGTGCACGGTCTGACGGCCGAGCGGCTGAGTGGTGCACCGACCTTCGACCAGGTCGCCGGGCGGATCGGGGCGATGCTGCAGGACAGGGTGCTGGTCGCGCACAACGCGCAGTTCGACTACGACTTCCTCGCACACGAGTTCGCTCGGGCACGGATGTGGCTGCCCGTCTCCCAGCGGCTGTGCACCCTCGCGCTGAACCGCCGCGTCGACCCGCCGACCGGCGATCTGAAGCTGGGCACGCTCGCCGCCCACTACGGCGTCCGGCAGCTCAGGGCGCACGACGCACTGGACGACACCCGCGTGCTGGCCGGAGTGCTGCGCCCCTCGCTGCGGGAGGCCGCGCGGCTGGATCTGCCGTTGCCGCTGGTGGCCTGCCCACCGCGACAGGACCCGCAGTTCGCGCCCAAGCCGCCGAAGACCGCGTGTTCCTTCCGCAACCCGGGGCGGCTGTCACCGGGCGGCCCGCTGGTGCAGGGAATGAAGATCGCCATGACCGGGGAGACCGCGACGTCGCGGGCCGAACTGGTCGGGCGCTCGGTCGCCGCCGGGCTGAACATGATGGCCTCGGTCAGCCGGCACACCAGCGCGCTGGTCACCAACGACTCCTCGTCGGGGTCGGCGAAGGCGCGGCGGGCCGCGGCCGAGCGCGTTCCCATCATCGACGAGTACACCTTTCTGCGGCTGCTGCGCGACGTACGGCCGGGGACGCCGCACACGCCGACCACCGCCACGACCACCGCCACACCCGTACCCGTGCCCGTACCGGCCTCCATTCCGCCGGCGCGCGCACCGCAGGATGCCGCCGATACGCCCGCCGCCGCGCCCCTGCCCATGCCCGCACCCGCACCCACGCCCCCCGCGAAACCGGCCGCTCCGGTCAGGGCGCTGGCCGGGCGTCGCGTGCTCGTCCTCGGCGGCACCCACCCGGACGCCGCGGCCGCCCGCGCCCGCGTCGTCGAGCTCGGTGGAGCCGCCGCGATCAACCTCTCCGCGAGCGTCACCGACGTCGTGCTCCTCACCGGCGGCGACGCCGACCGCCGTATGCGCCGGATCTCCTCCCTCGCCCTTCCCACGTACGGCGTCGGCTGGCTCGACGCACCGGTCATCGCCCCGCTGCCCGGGCTCAACGACCGACGGGAGGCAACACACGTCCTGCCCCGCGGCGGTGTCATCGATCTGCCCGACGGGAAGGCCGCGGCCGCCCGTTGGACCGTCACGGCGTCCTGGGCCCAGCAGACCGCCTGCGAGATCGACGTGGTCGCGCTCGTGGTCGACGAGGACGAGCAGGTCTCCTTCGACGAGGACTTCGTCTTCTACGGAGCACCGGAGAACCCGGGCGGCACCGTCCGCCTCCTCGGCGACGGGCCGACCGAGCAGACCGTCAGCATCGATCTCGCCACCCTGCCGCCCGCCGCCCACAAGGTCGTCGTCGCCGCGTCCATCGACGGCCCACCCACCTTCGGCGACGTCGGCGCCATCCAGATCAGCGCCGGCCCCGGGACCAGCGCGGCACCGCTCGTCCAGGCCACGCTCGACGCCGCGACCACCGAACGCACCATGCTGCTCGCCGAGATCTACCGCCGTGGCCCGCGCTGGCGTCTGCGCGCGGTCGGTCAGGGTTACGACGACGGCCTCGGCGCCCTCGCCCGCAGCTACGGGGTCGACGTCGCCGAGTGACCCACGGGCGAGCCATGGTCAGGCGCGGAGTTCGACGGGCCGGCCGGGCTGGTGGCGGGGCCCGCCCGATGCGCGGAATGCCGTGATCGTTTGTTGTGCCGCAAGTCTCACGTACCTCAACTCCAGGCACTACTTTGTGCATTGCCCTCTCGACAGGCCGACTGGAGACGACCCCATGACCGACGCCACGGCAGCTTCCGATGACCTGCGCGACAGAATCAACACCACACAGCCGCACACCGCCCGCATCTGGAACTACTGGCTGGGCGGGAAGGACAACTACGAAGTCGACCGCGTGACCGGGGACCAGATCCGCAAACTGCACCCGGGCATCGGCGACTACGCCCTCGCTGACCGGCAGTTCCTCGGACGTGCCGTGAGCCACCTCGTGAACGAGTGCGGCATACGCCAGTTCCTCGACGTCGGCACGGGCCTGCCGAGTGCGGACAACACTCATGAAGTCGCCCAGCGGCTGGCTCCGGAGTCCCGCATCGTCTACGTCGACAACGACCCGTTGGTGCTCGCCCATGCACGTGCCCTGCTGACCAGTACGCCCGAGGGCAGGACGGACTACCTGGACGAGGACCTGCGCAACGTCGATGCCATCCTCGAACAGGCGGCGAAGACACTGGACTTCAGCCGACCGGTGGCGCTCATGCTGCTCGGCGTGGTCATCTTCATCGGGGACGACGAGGAGGCCTCCGGGATCGTCCGGCGCCTCTTGGACGCGCTCCCGTCCGGCAGTCACCTGGTGCTGACCCACACCATCACCAGCCCCGCCATGCCCGATGTCGACGCCGCGGTGGCGTTCTGGAACGAGCACGGCACTCCGAAGCTGACCCAGCGCACGCCCGAGGCCATCGCTCGGTACTTCGACGGTCTGGAACTCCTCGAGCCCGGTGTCGTGTCCTGCAACCACTGGCGTCCGGACGCGGACGGTGAGCCGCTGCCCGACGAGGTGGCCATGTTCGGCGGGGTCGGGCGCAAGAACTGATCCACGAGGCGGGCCGGGCATCCGACGTCGCGGCGGCGACTCCGCGGCGTCGGGCGGCCGGCAGGGCCCACCCTGCCCGGCCACCCCGCCCGACCGGCCCGCCCCGGTCGGCCCCGGTCGGCGCCGAGCGCCGTCCCCATGCCGCAGCACCTGCGCGGCCCGTCGGTGATCGCCGTCTAGGGTGTGCAGACCGGGCGCGTTCTCCCGTGCCTGCGGCTCCACGCTCTTCTCAGGAGGATCACATGCCCTGGACGCTCTGTGCGGAGCCACGGGCCCTCGCGCCGCTCCGGCTGGTCTGCTTCCCGCACGCCGGCGGCTGGCCCTTCTTCTTCCAGAGCTGGAGCAAGGAACTGACCGATTTCGAGGTCCATTCCGTGTGCTACCCGGGACGCGCCGAACCCGTTGCCGAGGAACCGGTCCGGGAACTCGTCCCGATGGCCCGTCTGATCGCGGAGGAGACCGCAGCGTCGGCCGACGGCCGGGGCCTCGTCCTCTTCGGGCACAGCATGGGGGCGATCGTCGCCTACGAGACCGCACGAGCTCTTGAGGCCCGCGACTGTCCGGTGGACCGTCTCATCGTGTCGGGCGCTCGTGCACCGCAGTTGCTGGCGGCCGGGTCGCCGAAGGTCCCGCGCGGCGAGCAGGCCGTCATCGAGACCGTGACCGAACTCGGGGGTACGGACCCTGAACTGCTGCGCGACCCCGACTTCCGTGAGCTGCTGCTTCCTGCGATCACCGCCGACTTCGAGATGCTGGGCGCGTACGTGCAGACGGACCGCGCTCCCCTGGAATGCGCTGTCACCGCACTCGTCGCGGACGCCGATCCCCGGGTGACGGTCGCGGAGGCCGCCGCCTGGCAGGAGTCGACCCGCGGCCCGTTCCGGTTGCGGACCGTGCCCGGCGGCCACTTCTATCTGGCCTCGGATCCGCCGTTCGATGCCGTACGCGAGGACTGCGGGCGGTGAGGAGGGCCTGGCACCGGGGTTACGGCCCATGTCCGGCCACAGGGGAATGGCCGCTTTCGCCCGCGCCCCGGGATCACGACGCGGAGTAACATGCGTGGCTTTGGGGTCCGGCGTGGATCTGGTGGGGGTCGAGCGCAGGAGGAGTAAGTAATGGCGCCGTCTTCCCGGCCAGGCGTGCTCGCGCGGCTGGCGGAGCTGACCAGTGGCGTACCCGCAGGTCAGGGTGGGGCGCTGTGGCGGCTGGCGGAGGAGGGGAGACAGCTGGATGCGAATGTGGTGCGGCTCCCTCCGCACGGCCGGGTGGCCGAGCATGTGGAACCCGATCTGGATGTGTTGCTGTACGTGACCGCCGGGAGCGGCTTCCTCGAACTGGAGGGAATCCGGCAGAACGTGGTCGCGGGTTCGGTGGTGTGGCTGCCGCGTGGCAGCGTTCGCCGGCTGCACGCGGGCCCTGACGGTCTGGTGCAGCTGAGCGTGCACCGTCGGCGTCCCGGACTGACCATCAAGGCCAGTGCGGAGAAGGCGGCGGGCGGTGAGCCCGCGTGTCTGCTGGACCGGGTGTGCGCGGAATGCGGGCGCCTCGCGACGGAGTCGGACGCGCGGTTCTGCGGCCGTTGCGGTGCGAGCCTGCC
This sequence comes from Streptomyces sp. NBC_00259, assembly GCF_036181745.1. Taxonomy (NCBI): domain Bacteria; kingdom Bacillati; phylum Actinomycetota; class Actinomycetes; order Kitasatosporales; family Streptomycetaceae; genus Streptomyces; species Streptomyces sp. NBC_00259. The sequence goes on from NZ_CP108080.1 coordinate 2,708,723, forward strand.
CGGCCGCTGAACCGGTCCGGAAAGGGGCTGCCCGTCCGGAAGGGGGACGGGCTGCCCCGGGTGGGGGAAGTCGACCCCCGTCGGCGTGGGGGAACGACCGGGACAGCCCGCCCCCGGCCTCGTCCGGCGGTCGGTCGTGCGTCGTGCGTCGTGCCGGAAGTTCGGTCGGCCGAGTCAACCGCGCCTGCCGAGTCTGCTGATTCTGCTGGGAACGACAACGTTGTCCGCATGTGCCGCTACGAACCGTACCGGGACACCCGCCCTTGTGAGAGTCGGTTGTGCGCCACTGTCGGGTTTCCGTCACGCCAGCGAGGCGCCGGCGAGGAGGGCGAACGAGACGACGATGAGGGCCGTACGGATGCGGTGGAGTTGGTTCCACCTGCCCTCGAAGGCGGCGCGGACCTCGGAGTCGGGCTCCGACTCGGACGACGCCAGCGCGTTGTTCAGCGGAATGTTCCCGGCGATCGTGATCAGGTGATTGAGCACGGCGCACACAAGGCCCGCCACGATCAGCCACATCCGGGTGTCCGAGCGGTCCTCGCCCGGGACGGCGAGTGCGGCCGCCGGAAACACCACGACGGCCAGAAAGACCGCCAGGAACACGGCGCGCGGCACCTCTTCGTTGATGCGCCGCATGGCCGGTACGAACTGGTCGTCGGAGAGCCTGGCCAGCGCGGGCATGATCCCGATCTGGAAGATCAGCATGAAACCCGCGTACAGGCCGGTGGAGATGACGGCAAGGGCGAGCAGCAAGGTAGCCATGGCGGACATCATGTCGCGGACAACCTCCTTGCGCAGCAGGCCTGGTAGGCCGAGGGCCCCGGCGGAAGGCCGGGGCCCGGGCGGAAGGGCCGGGCCCACGCCCGCTCCCTCCGTCCGGCCCGCCCATCCGCCCTGGTTCGCTCGTCCGCCCTGGCTCGCCCTCGCCGCCCCGCCTGTTCAGTCCAGCAACGCGTCAGCGCTGCGTATCGACTCGGCCAGCTGGCGTACGGAAGCATCCTCCGTGCTCCGCGCGAGGCTTCCGGCCCGTTCCGCGAGATCGCCCAGTCGGGGCGCGCCCGGGGTCTCGGCGCCTCGGAGCCGCTGGGCGAAGTAGGCGGCGACGGCGCTGACCTGCAGTCGCGGCGCGGTCCGTGGCGCCCACAGGTCCCTGTCGAGGGCGCCGGCCTCCACGGTGCCCGTCGCCTCGTGCGGCGCCCGGGTCCGCGGGTCGAGCCAGCGCACGGTCGCCGTGGCGACGTGTCCGCTCGCCCCTTCCTTCAGCCGTACCGCGTACAGCGCCGTCACGGTGTGGCCGGGGCCGACCTCGCCGCCGTCCACCCGGTCGTCGCGGAAGTCCTCGTCGGCGACCGCCCTGTTCTCGTACCCGATCAGCCGGAACTCCTTCACCGTCTGCGGGTCGAAGGCGACCTGTGCCTTGGCGTCCCGGGCACGCAGCTCCACGTGGGCGGGCAGCTGGTCGACGAAGACCTTCCTGGCCTGCGCCGACGTGGACACGTACGTGGTGTGGCCGTCGCCCCGGTTCGTGAGCCGTTCCATCAGACTGTCGCCGTACTCGCTGCCGACTCCGACGCCGAAGAGCGTGATGCCGAACTCCCTGCGGGAGCTGTCGATCCGCTCCAGGATCGCGTCGGCCTCGGTCTCGCCGGTGTTGGCGAGCGCGTCGGAGAGGAGCACGACCCGGTTGTTGGCGCCGCGCCTGCGGCCGTCCACGGCGGCGTCGTAGCCGGTGCGGACGCCCGCCTCCACATTGGTGGAATCGGACGGCTCCAGCGAGTCGACGATGTCGTGGATCCGTGACCTGTTGCCGTCGATCCGGGTCATCGGCAGCCGTGTCTCGGCCTCGCCGCTGAAGGTGACCAGGGCGAGGGAGTCGTCGTCGCGGAGCTGGTCCGTGAGGATGCCGAGCGACTCCTTGACGAGGTCGAGCCGGCCCGGCTCGGCCATCGACCCTGAGATGTCGACCACGAAGGTCAGGGCGGCCGGGGGCCGTTCGGCGGTCCTGGTCGACGCACGGGTGGCCAGGCCCACGCGCATCAGCGACCAGCCGTCACCGCCTCCGTTGCCCGCCCGGGCACCGTCCACGGTCACCGAGAAGCCGTTGCCCCCTGGGCGTGGATAGTCCTGGCGGAAGCTGTTGACGAACTCCTCGGGGCGTACGGAGTCCGGGGCCGGCAGCCTGCCCTCGGAGAGGCTGCGCCGTGCGTAGCCGTACGAGGCCGTGTCCACGTCCAGAGCGAAGGTGGAGAGGTAGTCGGGCGCCGGTGCGAAGTCCCGTTGCGCATCGTCTTTCTGCTCGCCCTCGCGCCCTTCGCCACGGTCGCCCTCGGCGCCCTCGGCGCCCTCGGCGGGCCGGCCGCCGCCGTCGGGCGGCATCGGCGCCTGTTGGCCTTCGTCGGCGCGCTGCGCGCCGCCCCCGGTCGCGCGGTCCGTCTGCCCTCCCGCGCCGCAGCCGGTCAGCAGCACGGCCCCGGCGAGCAGCGCCACGAGTGCTCCCCTGTACGTCCTTGCGGACGCCTTTCCGCGGATTTCCATCCCCGCCCCCTCCATCGTCAGCACTTGTGAATGTGACGTGCGAGACGGCCGGAAGGAGCAGTCGAACGAGTTGCGGATGAATCTCAATGCGGCAACGGCCGACGGAGGGGGGAACCTCCATCAGCCGTTCCGGAGGAGCGAGTTGCCGCGCCGCCGCTGCCGGCTTCGGCGCCGACACCCGTGCGACCTCGGCCGAAGCCAGACAATCGCAAGCCCAGACCATCGCAGCCGCGGCGCGCGGCGCGTGCCGGAGGCCCGGCCGGTGTCAGGACACGATGTCCTTACGGGCGAACCCGCGGAAAGCCAGGGCGAACAGCACGAGAGCGTAGGTCACGGACACCGCCGCGCCCTTCAGCATCCCGCCCCACTCCAGTTGGGGCTGCAGCGCGTCCGCCCAGGCGAACTGCCAGTGCGCCGGAAGGAAGTCGCGCCAGGACCCCAGCGCCGTCACGGCGTCCAGGACGTTCCCCACGATCGTCAGCCCGACCGCACCGCCGACGGCGCCCAGCGGCGCGTCCGTCTTGGTCGACAGCCAGAAGGCCAGCCCGGCGGTGACCAGCTGGGAGACGAAGATGAACGCGACGACGAGCGCGAGCCGCGGCAAGGTGTCCGCGGTCGCCAGGGATCCGCCGGTGGGCAGTTGCAGCGGCCCCCAGCCGTACGCCACGGTGCCGGCCGCGAGCGCGACCAGCGGCAGCAGCAGCATCGCCGCCGCGCTGAAGCCCAGCGCGACCGCCAGCTTCGACCACAGCAGCCGGGACCGCGGCACCGGTGCGGCGAGCAGATACCGCAGCGAGGACCAGCTCGCCTCGGACGCCACGGTGTCCCCGCAGAACAGCGCGACGGGCACCACCAGCAGGAACCCGGCCGACACGAAGAGGCAGGTGGCCGCGAAGTTCGCGCCGGACGCGGTCGCCGTGTCCATGAGCGTGATCCGGCCGCCGCCCCCGCCCCGCTCGTCCGGGGTGCCGCCGATCGCGAAGGCGACGATCAGCACGAACGGCAGCGCCGCCAGGATCGCGCCCATCACGAGCGCCCGCCGTCGCTTCAGCTGCCGCACCGCCTCGACGCGCAGCGGGAGCGTGTGCCGAGCCCGGTAGCCGGGCGCGGTCGCCACGGCAGCCCCGCCGCTCACCGTCCTCGTGTCACCACCGGTACTGCCGCTACCGGCAGTACCGCCAGTTTCGGTACCGGTGCTGGTGCTGGTGCTGGTGCTCATGCGGATGCTCCTCCGATCAGGGTGAGGAACGCGTCCTCCAGGCGCCGGTGCGGTCCCGCACCGGTCACCGGCACGTCCAGCCGTACGAGTTCGGCGATCAGCCCTGCCGCGCTCGCACCGTCCAGCCGGACCAGCAGCCCGGCTCCGTCGTCCGTCGGGACCGCGGAGCCGACCCCGGGCAGGGCCGCGATCTTCTCCACGAGCGGCGCGGACAGCTCTTCCGCCGTCGTCACCAGCAGCGTGTCGCCAGCGCCGGTGATCTCCGCGACCGGTCCCGCCTGCACCAGCCGGCCGCGGTCCATCACGACGAGATCCGTGCAGGACTGCTCGACCTCCGCGAGGAGGTGGCTGGAGACGATGACGGTCCGGCCCCCGGCCGCGTACCGGATCATCACGTCCCGCATCTCGCGGATCTGCGGCGGATCGAGCCCGTTCGTCGGCTCGTCGAGGATCAGCAGGTCCGGCAGGCCGAGCATGGCCTGCGCGATGGCCAGACGCTGCCGCATGCCCTGCGAGTACGTGCGTACCGCGCGGGCGAGGGCGTCGCCGAGGCCGGCGATCGCGAGGGCCTCCTCGATGTGGGAGTCCTCGGCGGGACGGCCGGTGGCGCGCCAGTAGAGCTCGAGGTTCTCCCGGCCGGACAGATGAGGCAGGAAACCGGCGCCCTCGACGAACGCGCCGACCCGGGAAAGGACGGGTGCGCCCGGCTTGATGGCGTGTCCGAAGACGCGGATCTCGCCGTCGTCAGGAGTGATGAGGCCCATCAGCATGCGCAGGGTGGTGGTCTTGCCCGCGCCGTTCGGGCCGAGGAGTCCGAGCACCTGGCCCTTCTCGACGCGGAAGGAGAGGTCCCGTACGGCGTACCGGTCGGCGGACTTGGCGTACCGCTTGGTGAGTCCGGTGATCTGCAGCGGAACGTCGGCGAGGCCGGGGTCGGGCGCGGGCGCCGACGTCCGGCGGCGCGCGGTGAGCAGCAGCGCGGCGGCGACGACCGCACCCGCGGCGGGCAGGCCCCACACCCACCAGGGCATCCCTGTGGCCTGTGTGGTGACTCCGGGTGCGGTGGGCACCGTGAGCGGCCCGGTGAGGGAGACGCGGTAGGTGGCGGGGGCGGCGGGCGAGGAGTAGCCGAGGTCGGTGGCCGCGAGGACGAGGCGCAGCCGGTGCCCGGCCTCGACCTCGTGGTCCACGGCGGGCAGGGTCAGCTCGACGGCCTTGCCCGCGGTGGCGCCCTCGACCCGGACCGGGGCGACGAGCTGCGCGGGGAGCACCTGCTGACGTCCGTCGGGTCCGACGTCGTACACCTTGCCGAAGAGGACCGCCTCCCCGCTGTCCGAGGCGACCTCGACCCGGACGGTGGGTGAGCCGGTGATCCGGGTGCCGCGGCCCAGGGGCGCGGAGTCGAAGCGTGCGTACTGCCCGGGGAAGTCGAGGGAGAGTCCGACGCCGAAGGAGGACAGCTGGGAGAGCCCGCCGCCCACGCCGGGTACGGCGGAGATCCCCGGCGGAGTCGCGCCCGCCGGGTTGCGGAAGGACTGCGGACGACCGGTGAGTTCGACCTCGCGGCCGCCCGCACGCAGGCCCGGGTACGCGGCGGCGGTGGCGCCGCGCAGGGTGGCCTGGCCGTCGGTGGAGTCGACGCCGCCGGTCCTGCTGACCCGGAAGCCGGGGCCGGTCCCGGCGGCCTCGTCCCCGTTCAGATACCGGTCGAACCAGGAGGAGACCCGCCCCCGGATCCGGTCCCCCTCCAGATCACCGCCGTCGTGCCCACCGGCGATCCAGTCGACGGCGACGGGCGCGCCGTTCCCCGAGATCGCCTTGGCCATCGCGTCGGCGTGCGACAGCGGGAAGAGCGAGTCGGACTGTCCCTGCACGATCAGTGCGGGCACCTTGATGCGGTCGGCGACGGCGGACGGGCTGCGCGCCTCCAGCAGGGTGCGGGCCTCGGCGTCGGGCTTGCCGCTGGTGGCGACGCGTTCGTACATGGCGCAGAGGGTGGGCTGGAAGCGTCCGCATGCGGCGGCCGCGGGCCCGGTGGGGGCGCTGGCCGCAGGCCTGGTGGAGGCGGTGGCCGCCTCGGCCCCGCCTCCCGTCCGCGCCGGTGCGTCCGCCGGAGCCTGTGTGCCTGCCGGGGCCTCGGGGGTGTCCGGTGCCTCACGGCTGTCCGGCGTGAGTCCGGCCGAGCTTGCCGAGCCGGTGGTGAAGAAGATCCCCGCCCAGAGTTTCTTGAAGACTCCGTCCGGGAACAGCGCGTCCGCGAGGTTCCAGTACGTGATCTCCGGAGCGATCGCGTCGACCCGCTGGTCGTACCCCGCCCCGAGGAGCGAGATCGCCCCGCCGTACGAGGCGCCGGTCAGCCCGACGCGCGGATCGCCCTTCTTGTCCAGCCGTACCTCGGGGCGCTCGGCGAGCCAGTCGATGAGCCGGGAGACGTCCTTGACCTCGTGGTCCGGGTCGTTCAGCCCGATCTGGCCGGTGGACGCGCCGAAGCCGCGCGCGGACCACGTCAGCACCGCGAACCCGTCCCGGGCCAGCGCCTCCGCCTGTGCGCGCACGGACTCCTTGCTGCCGCCGAAGCCGTGTCCGAGCAGCACGGCGGCCCGGCGGCCGCCGTTGCCGTCGCCGTCGCCAGAGGTGAAGTAGGAGGTGTCGATCCTCGCCCCGGGCATGCTCAGCACCTGGTCCTCGCGGTGCACGGAGGGCTGCTCCTCCGATGCGGCGACCGTCCATGTGCCCGCGCCGGCGAGCACGGCGAAGGCGGCGACGGCCGCGAGCCACCGCCCACGACGACGGGGCACGGCGGCCGGCCGGGGAAGTCGGATCTTCATGCTTGAAACCTTAGGCGGACGGCGACCCGGGTGCGGCTGCCGCCGGGCGGAACTCTGCGACCTCCTCGGGTAGTACCGGGTACCGTCCCCGTACACCAGACGCGGTACGCGACGGCGGGACGCGGACCCGGGACGCGGACCGGGATGCCGCGGCGTGCACGGACAGGGACCCGGGACGCGGAGCCGGAGACGGACGGGAGTCGGGAGAAGGGGAGGGGCCCTGCCATGGAGATCCGCCGTGCGACGACCGTCGCCGAGCTCATCGCCGCCGAGCATCTGTACGACGGCCCTGCGCGCACGGAGTGGGCGGAGCGCTTCCTCGCCGCCCCCGGCCATCTGATGCTGATCGCGTACGTCGACGGCGCCCCGGCCGGGATGGTCTCCGGCATCGAGATGCTCCATCCGGACAAAGGCGTGGAAATGTGCCTGTACGAGCTGTCGGTGGCGGAGAACCACCGGCGCCGCGGTATCGGCCGGGCGCTGACCGAGGCTCTCGCCGCGGCCGCCCGGGAGCGCGGCTGCTACGACATGTGGGTCGGCGTCGGCACGGACAACGACCCGGCGCTGGCGACGTACGGCTCCGCCGGTGCCGCGAACGAGGGTGAATTCACCATGCTGACCTGGGACTTCATGACAGGTGGCGGTTCGGGCGATTCGCGCTGACACACCACCGGGGGCGGGGCACCCCCCACGTGCGGTGCCGATGTCGGTGATGTCCGCCAAATTCCGCAGAACGCGCGGGCATTGAGTTGAACCCTTCAGTAACAACCCCTTGTGCACTCGATCACCGCACGAGACGCTGTGCCGCACATCCACTCCGCCACGTGGATGTTTGTCGTGTTCCGATCAAAGAGAGAGGTCAGGTGCACGAGATGAGATTCACTGCCCGCCGCTCCATACGTGTGGGCGCGCTGCTTCCCGCAGTCGCCCTCGCGGCCGGTCTCCAGTTCGCCGTCACCCCCACCGCGCAGAGCGCGTCGCTCGGCGATCTCCGTCTCGCCCCCACTGCAACCGCCGTACAGAACAGCTGGATCGTCGTCCTGAAGGACGGCAGCACTCGTGTCTCCGATCTCGCCGCCGACGAGGGTGTGACCCCCAAGCACACCTACCGCTCGGTCCTGAACGGCTTCTCCGCCTCGATGTCCAAGGCCAAGGCCGCGCGGCTCGCCGCCGACCCGCGCGTGGCGTACGTCGAGCAGAACAGCGTCATCCGCCTCAACGAGACCCAGTCGAACGCGACCTGGGGCCTCGACCGCGTCGACCAGCGCAACCTTCCGCTGTCGACCACGTACACGTACAACGCGACCGCGTCGAACGTGAACGCGTACATCATCGACACCGGCATCCGCACCTCGCACAGCGAGTTCGGCGGCCGCGCGCGTGTCGGCACCGACACCGTCGGCGACGGCCAGAACGGTCAGGACTGCCAGGGCCACGGCACGCATGTCGCGGGCACGGTCGGCGGCAAGACCTACGGCGTCGCCAAGTCCGTGAAGCTGGTCGCGGTGCGCGTACTGGGCTGTGACGGCTCCGGTACGACCGAGGGTGTCATCGCCGGCGTCGACTGGGTGACGGCGAACGCCGCCAAGCCGGCCGTGGCCAACATGAGCCTGGGTGGCGGCGCCAGCGCCGCCCTGGACAACGCGGTGAAGAAGTCGATCGCGTCGGGTGTCAGCTACTCGATCGCGGCCGGCAACGGCATCCTCATCGGCATCCCCGTGAACGCCTGCAACTACTCGCCGGCGCGGGTCCCCGAGGCGATCACGGTCGGCGCGACGGACAGGACCGACCGGCGGGCGTCGTTCTCCAACTACGGCAGCTGCCTGGACCTGTTCGCACCGGGCGTGGACATCACCTCCGCGTGGATGGACAACGACAGCGCCACGAACACCATCTCGGGTACGTCGATGGCCACCCCGCACACGGCGGGCGTCGCCGCGCTCTACCTGGGTGACCACCCCACGGCGACGCCGGCCCAGGTCCGCGACGCCCTGGTGAACAACGCGACAGACGGCAAGGTCGTGGACCCGCGCACGGGCTCCCCGAACAAGCTGCTGCACTCGTTGTTCTGACCCCGTCACCACCCCGGATGCCCGAGGAGCCCCTCCCCCACCAGGGAGGGCCGCTCCTCGGGCATCTGTCCTGACGATGACGCGTCGCGCGGTCGGCGTGTCGCTTCTCGTGTCGCCCTTCGTCGGTCCGGTGACCGTCCGTTAGGCTCGCGTCGCTCACCACGGTGCTGATCTTCACGGAGGGCAGGACGACGGGGATCAATCGAGAACGCCTCGTCAGAACACTGACGTTCTGGCTGCGGCCTGCCTTCACGTTGCGGGTCATCAACCGCTTCCAGAAGATCGTGGGTTTCGACCGCTCGATGGCCCTGGCATCCAGCGCCTTGACGGCACTGATCCCGCTCTCCATCCTCCTTGGCGCCGTCTTCGTGCACTACGACGCCGCAGAACAGATCATCGGGCGCTACCACCTCACCGGAGCAGGTGCCACCGCCGTCAGCTCGCTGTTCTCCGCCACGGACGGGACCAGTGTCAGCTTCGGCATCTTCGGGAGCGTGTTTCTGACGATCTCGGTGCTGAGTTTCGCCCGAGCCGCGCAGCGACTCTTCGAACAGACCTGGGAACTCAAGCCCCTGAGCGTACGCAACACGCGCAACGGCTTGTGGTGGATTCTCACCCTGGGCGGCTACGCGGTGGTCACCACGCTGCTCTCCGCGCTCCTCGGCGGTTACGCGCTGGGGCTGGCCGCCGTGGTGTGCCAGGTACCGGTGACCGCCGCGTTCCTCGTCTGGAGCGGCTGGATCCTGTCGGCGAAGCGGATCAGCCGGCCGGCCCTGCTTCCCTTCGGCGTGGTCGGCGCCGTTCTGACGGCAGCCTATTCGGTCGGCGCGACCATCTACATGCCGCGTCTCTTCACCTCCTCCGCAGCACGCTACGGAGTGGTCGGCGCGGTCTTCGCGATGATCTCCGCCCTCTTCGCGGCCATGCTCGTCCTGGTCGCGTCGGCGGCACTGGGACGAGAAGTACGGGACGAACTCAGCCGGATCCGTCGGGGCCACCGCCCTTCCGACCGCGAGGTCCGCCGGCAGTGGGACAAGGTGGTCGAGCAGACCCGGTCACAGTGGCGCACGGTACGGAAACAGATCTCTCATCGTCAGAACAAGAACAAGAACAGGAACGAGAACAAGAACTCGAATCCCTGATGGCACCACCGGCCACCGCCGGCATCCACGCTCCAGCGTCATCGGTCAGGGAACCGAACGCGGCGCGCGGCCCGTACGGGTCAGGGTTCCGTACGGGCCGCGCGGCGCTCTTCGTCCGACGAGTCGGCGTCAGTGGTTGCGGGGGAAGCCCAGGTCGACGCCGATGTGGCCCTCGGAGGGGTCGGGCCAGCGGGTGGTGACGACCTTGCCGCGGGTGTAGAACTGCACGCCGTCGTTGCCATAGATGTGCAGGTCTCCGAAGAGCGAGTCCTTCCAGCCGCCGAAGGAGTGGTAGCCCACCGGGACCGGGATCGGCACGTTGACGCCGACCATTCCGGCCTCGACCTCCATCTGGAAGCGGCGTGCGGCGCCGCCGTCGCGGGTGAAGATCGCGGTGCCGTTGCCGAACGGCGAGGAGTTGATGACCGCGAGGCCCTCCTCGTACGTCTCGGCGCGCAGCACGCACAGCACGGGGCCGAAGATCTCGTCCCGGTAGGCGTCGGAGTCCGTGGCGACCTTGTCGAGGAGGGACAGGCCGATCCAGTGGCCGTCCTCGAAACCGTCCACCGTGTAGCCCGTGCCGTCGAGCACGACATCGGCGCCCTGGTCCGCCGCACCGTGGACGTACGAGGCGACCTTGTCGCGGTGGACCTTCGTGATGAGCGGGCCCATCTCGGACGTCGGGTCGTTGCCCGGGCCGATCTTGATCTTCTCCGCGCGCTCGCGGATCTTGTCGACGAGCTCGTCGCCGATCGCACCGACCGCGACGACCGCGGAGATCGCCATGCAGCGCTCGCCCGCGGAACCGTACGCGGCGGAGACGGCGGCGTCCGCGGCCGCGTCCAGGTCCGCGTCCGGGAGGACGAGCATGTGGTTCTTGGCACCGCCGAGCGCCTGGACGCGCTTGCCGTTGGCGGAGGCGGTGGTGTGGATGTGCCGGGCGATCGGCGTCGAGCCGACGAAGGAGATCGCCGAGACGTCAGGGTGCTCCAGGAGACGGTCCACCGCGACCTTGTCGCCGTGGAGGACGTTGAAGACACCGTCCGGCAGGCCCGCCTCGGCGAGCAGCTCGGCGATCTTCAGCGACGGCGACGGGTCCTTCTCGCTCGGCTTGAGGACGAAGGTGTTGCCGCAGGCGATGGCGAGCGGGAACATCCACATCGGCACCATCGCCGGGAAGTTGAACGGCGTGATGCCGGCGACGACGCCGACGGGCTGGCGGATGGACGCCACGTCCACGCGGTTCGACACCTGGGTGGACAGCTCGCCCTTGAGCTGGGTGGTGATCCCACAGGCCAGGTCCACGATCTCCAGACCGCGGGCCACCTCACCGAGCGCGTCCGAGTGGACCTTGCCGTGCTCCGCGGTGATCAGCTCGGCGATCGCGTCACGGTTCGCGTCGAGCAGCGCGCGGAAGCGGAAGAGGATCGTGGTGCGCTGGGCCAGGGAGGACGTGCCCCAGGTCTCGTACGCGGCCTTCGCCGCGGCGACCGCCGCGTCGACCTCGTCGACGGAGGCCAGGGCGACCTGCGTGGTCACGGCCCCGGTCGCCGGGTCGGTGACCGGGCCCCAGTTGCCGGACGCGCCCTCGACGGTCTTGCCACCGATCCAGTGGTGGACGGTCTTCGTCATGTCGGAAAGCTCCTTCGGGTCCCTCAGAGATGGCGGCGTCGGGCTGCGACTTGCCGGTCGTACTCTCCCCGTGCCTTGACCGCCGACGGGCGGGTCGCGGTCTCGGCCACAGGAACATCCCACCACGCCTGCGCCGGGGGCGCGCCCGACACAGTGTCTGCCGTTTCGGTCTCGGTGTAGACACATGTGGGGCGGTCCGCCTCACGCGCCTCGGCGAGGGCTTCGCGCAGGTCACGCACGGTCTTGGCGCGGATCACCCGCATCCCGAGGGACTCCGCGTTGGCCGCGAGGTCGACCGGGAGCGGCGCTCCCGTGTACGCGCCGTCGGACTCTCTGTAGCGGTAGGCCGTGCCGAACCGCTCGGAGCCGACCGACTCGGACAGTCCCCCGATCGACGCGTATCCGTGGTTCTGCAGGACGACCACCTTGATCGGGACGTTCTCCTGCACCGCGGTCACGATCTCGGTCGGATTCATCAGATACGTACCGTCACCGACGAGCGCCCACACCGGCCGTCCGGGCGCGGCCATCGCGACGCCGATCGCGGCCGGGATCTCGTAGCCCATGCACGAGTAGCCGTACTCGACGTGGTACTGGTCGCGGGAGCGGGCGCGCCACAGCTTGTGGAGGTCCCCGGGGAGCGAGCCCGCCGCGTTGATCACGATGTCGTCCTCGGTGACCAGGCCGTCGAGCACGCCGAGGACCTGCGGCTGGGTGGGGCGCATGTCCTCGTCCGCCGCCTCGTAGACGGCGTCGACGCGGTGCTCCCAGCGCTCCTTGGCGTCCGTGTACTCCGTCTCGTAGCCGTCCTCCACATGGTGGCCATGGAGGGAGGCCATGAGGCCGTGGAGGCCCGCCCGGGCGTCCGCGACGAGCGGGAGCGCGGAGAGCTTGTGGGCGTCGAAACCGGTGATGTTGAGGTTGAGGAAGCGGACTCCGGGATGGGTGAAGAGGGTGCCGGAGGCGGTGGTGAAGTCGGAGTAGCGGGTGCCGACGCCGATGACCAGGTCCGCGGCGCGCGCCAGCTCGTCGGCGGTCGCGGTGCCGGTGTGGCCGATGCCGCCGACGTCCTGCGGATGGTCGTGGCGGAGCGAGCCCTTGCCCGCCTGGGTCGAGGCGACGGGGATGCCGGTGGCCTCGGCCAGCGTCTTCAGGGCGATCTCCGCACGGCTGTGATGCACGCCGCCGCCCGCGACGATCAGGGGACGCCGGGCCGACCGTACCGCCGCTGCCGCCGCCGCCAGTTGGTCCGGGTCGGGCTGCGGACGGCCTACGTGCCAGACGCGCTCGGCGAAGAACTCCTCGGGCCAGTCGTACGCCTCCGCCTGCACGTCCTGCGGAAGCGCGAGCGTGACCGCGCCGGTGGCGGCCGGGTCGGTGAGCACCCGCATCGCCGCGAGTGCGGCCGGGATCAGCGCTTCGGGGCGGGTGATCCGGTCGAAGTACGCCGACACCGGGCGCAGGCAGTCGTTGACGGACACGTCGCCCGCGTACGGCACCTCCAGCTGCTGGAGGACCGGGTCGGCGGGGCGGGTCGCGAAGGCGTCGCCAGGGAGGAGGAGGACCGGCAGCCGGTTGATGGTGGCGAGGGCGGCGCCGGTGACGAGGTTGGTGGCTCCCGGCCCGATGGAGGTGGTGACGGCGTGCGTGGAGAGCCTGCCCGACTGGCGGGCGTAGCCGACGGCCGCATGCACCATCGCCTGCTCGTTGCGGCCCTGGAAGTAGGGCATGTCCTCGGCGGATTCGAGCAGGGCCTGACCGATCCCCGCGACATTGCCGTGGCCGAAGATGCCCCAGGTGGCGCCGATCAGCCGCTGTCTGCGGCCGTCGCGCTCGGCGTACTGGCGGGCCAGGAAGCGCACCAGCGCCTGGGCGACGGTCAGCCTCTGTGCGCTCATCGGTAGCCCTCCGTGTGGTCGGGGTGGAAGCAGATCCGCCATTCCCGCTCGGGCCCGGGGCCCGCCATGACGTTCAGGTAGTACATGTCGTGGCCGGGAGCGGCGATGGACGGGCCGTGCCATCCGTCGGGGACGAGGACGGCGTCTCCGCTGCGGACCTCGGCGAGCAGATCGGTGCCGCCCGGGCGGGACGGGGACACCCGCTGATAGCCGAAGCCGTGCTCGCCCTGGATCTCGAAGTAGTAGATCTCCTCCAGCTTCGTCTCCTCGCCGGGCCGGTGCTCGTCGTGCTTGTGCGGCGGGTACGACGACCAGTTGCCGCCCGGGGTCAGGACCTCGACGGCGATGAGACGGTCGCAGTCGAAGGAGCCGGCGGCGGCGAAGTTGTTCACCCGGCGGGCGCAGCTGCCCGAGCCCCGGTCCTCGACGGGGACCTCCGGCGCGGGGCCGTGGCGAGCGGGGAGTCGTCGCTCGCATTTCGCTCCTGCCAAAGCGAAGCGGCCTCCCGCGCCGGAGGCGATCTGCGCATGGGCGTCGCGCGGAACGTACGCGAAGTCGGTGACTCCCGCGAACACGCTGTCCCTGCCCAGCAGTTCCATGGTGATGCCTTCGGTCTGCACCGTGCATCCGCCGCTCAGCGGCAGCACGATCCACTCGCTGCCCCCGGTGCCCAGGAGGTGGGAGCCGCCCGGGGGCAGCTCGAGGATCCGCAACGCGGAGTAGCCCCAGCCCGCCGTCTTGGGGTCGATGTCGAGCGCGTACGGCCCGTCGGCCGCGGTGCCCGCCCGTACGTGCCTGTCGTGTGCGGTGTCCCTGTGGTCCATGAGTCCTCCGTACCCCCTAGAGCAGTCCTACGGCCGTATCGACCGCTCCCGCGACGTCTCCGTCGACCGGATAGAGCAGCGAACGGCCCACCACCAGACCCTGGACGGTGGGCAGTTGCAGCGCGCTCCGCCACTTCTCGTACGCCGCCGCCTGGCCGTCGGCGGAGTCGCCCACGTCGCCGCCGAGGAGCACCGCGGGCAGCGTCGAGGTCTCCATCACCTGTGCCATGTCGTCGGGGTTGTCGGTGACGGGGATCTTCAGCCACGTGTACGCCGAGGTGCCGGCGAGGCCCGACGCTATGGCGATGGAGCGGGTGACCGCCTCGGCGGACAGATCATTGCGCAAAACCCCGTCCACCCGGCGGCAGATGAACGGCTCGACGAAGACCGGCAACCGGTGGGCCGCCATCTCGTCGATGGCGCGGGCGGTGGAGTGGAGAGTGGCGAGGGAACCGGGGTCGTCGTAGTCGATACGGAGGAGCAGCTTCCCCGCGTCGAAGCCGAGCCGGTCGAGGTCCTCCGCGCGGTAACCGGTGAACCGGTCGTCCAGTTCGAAGGCGGCGCCCGCGAGGCCGCCCCGGTTCATCGAGCCCATGACGACCTTGTCGTCGAGGGCACCGAGCAGGAGGAGGTCCTCCAGGATGTCGGCGGTGGCGAGGACGCCGTCGACGCCGGGACGCTCCAGGGCGGTGCAGATCCGCTCCAGGAGGCCGAGGCGGTTGGCCATGGCGAGCCGCTGGTCGCCGACGGAGAGCGCGCCTCGGGCCGGATGATCGGCCGCGATGATCATCAGCCGGCCGCTGCTTCCGACGAGCGGGCGCCTGCGCCGGCGGAGGGCCGCCTCGGCGACGGCCTCGGGGTGATGGGCCCTGATCCTGACGAGGTCGGCGACATCGACGCGGGTCACGACGCCGCTCCGGATTCCGGCGCCGCTCCGGGTTGGGGGCCAGAGGTCGGGTCGGGACCGGGTGCGTGGCCGTCGAGGAGGGCGTCCACCTCGGCGGCGTAGGGCATCGCCGAGGAGCAGGCGAGCCGGGCGGCGACGATCGCGCCCGCGGCGTTCGCGAACCGCATCACCCGCTCCAACTCCCAGCCGGCCAGCAGTCCGTGCACCATCGCCCCGCCGAACGCGTCTCCCGCACCGAGCCCGTTGACCACATCGACTTCCACCGGTGGAACTTCGGCGGTCGTGCCGTCCCGGCGTACGGCAAGCACCCCCTTCGGTCCCTGCTTCACCACCGCCAGCTCGACTCCCGCCCCGAGCAGCGCCCGGGCCGCGGCGCCCGGCTCGCGCTCGCCGGTCGCGATCTCGCACTCGTCGAGGTTGCCGACGGCGACGGTCGCATGGGCGAGCGCCTGGGCGTAGTACGGGCGCGCCTCGTCCGAGGCCGTCCGTGCCGTGCTCTCCCAGAACATGGGCCGCCAGTCCAGGTCGAACACGGTCGTCCCGGACTTCGCGCGGTGCTCCAGCGCGGCCAGGGTCGTGGCTCTGCTCGGCTCCGCGCACAGCCCCGTGCCGGTCATCCAGAACACCCGCGCCGAACCGATCGCCGCCAAGTCCAGCTCGTCCCCGCGCAGTTCGAGATCGGGCGCTTTGGGCTGACGGTAGAAGTACAGCGGGAAGTCGTCCGGCGGGAAGATCTCGCAGAAGGTGACGGGCGTCGGCAGCCCCGGCACCGGCGTCACCCAGCGGTCGTCGACCTCGAACTCGCGCAGCGCCTCGTGGAGATACTCCCCGAAGGCGTCCTGCCCGGTGCGGGTGATCACCGCGGTGCGCCGGCCGAGCCGGGCCGCCGCGACCGCCACATTCGTGGCGGAACCGCCGAGGAACTTCCCGAAGGTGTCGACCCGCGCCAGGGGGACCCCGGTCTGGAGGGGGTAGAGGTCCACTCCGATCCGGCCCATCGTGATCACGTCGTACGGCTGAGGCATACGTGTCCCTTCGGTTCCACGCCCGGCTGTTCCCTGGTCTAGCCCGCCTCCCGGAGCACTGTCAACATTTTGTCCTTACATTCGGACGAAAGCTTGACACCTTTCTCCGGCGGCCGGAAAGCTGACCGCCATGACCTCCTCCGCACCCTCGCTCAACCGCATCCGGATCGGGTCGGCCCCGGACTCCTGGGGCGTGTGGTTCCCCGACGATCCGCAGCAGGTCCCCTGGCAGCGTTTCCTCGACGAAGTCGCTCGGGCCGGTTACGAGTGGATCGAACTCGGCCCGTACGGCTACCTCCCCACCGACCCCGCCCGGCTCGCCGAGGAGACCTCCGCCCGGGGGCTCAAGGTCTCGGCCGGAACCGTCTTCACCGGACTGCACCACGGTCCGGCCGTCTGGGAGAAGACCTGGGCCCATGTCGCCGACATCGCCGCCCTCACCCGCGCGATGGGGGCGGACCATCTCGTCGTCATCCCCTCCTTCTGGCGTGACGACAAGACCGGTGAGGTGCTGGAGGACCGCACCCTCACGGCCGAGCAGTGGCGCGACCTCGCCGGCCAGACCGAGCGTCTCGGCCAGGAGGTCGGCGACCGGTTCGGGCTGCGGATCGTCGTCCATCCGCACGCGGACACCCATATCGACAGCGAGGACAACGTCAGCCGCTTCCTCGACGCGACCGACCCGGACCTGGTCTCGCTCTGCTTGGACACGGGGCACTACGCCTACTGCGGCGGCGACAGCGTCAAGCTCATCGAGACCTATGGCGAGCGGATCGGCTACCTCCATCTCAAGCAGGTGGACCCGGAGATCCTCGCCGAAGTGACCGCGAACGAGATGCCGTTCGGCCCTGCCGTGGCCCGTGGCGTGATGTGCGAACCGCCGGCCGGCGTGCCCGCGCTGGAGCCGGTGCTGGCAGCGGCCCAGCGGCTCGACGCCGAACTCTTCGCCATCGTCGAGCAGGACATGTACCCCTGTCCTCCGGACAAGCCCTTCCCCATCGCCGAACGCACCCGCCGCTTCCTCCGCTCCTGCGGCGCATGACACCCCGCCAGGCCTGCCGCACGGTCGGCGTCGGCCGGGTGGTCGTTGCCGAGCCGTGGCCCACCGCCCCCGTCGCCCCTTGATCCGCTTTACGTCACAGCAGTCGCCTCCTCGTTACACATGTCTCCGTTACGCGAGGCTTCCGTCACAGGCCCTCAACAGCCCCTCCCCTGTCATCACTCTGCGTCGTTCAACGGACACAGGCTCAGTGATCGCCAACGCCCGCGCCGCAGCTCCCCCGACGGCTCCCTGCCGCCGCTGCGGTGCGCGCAGGGAGGTGCCCCGGATGACGGACAGAAAGCTCTGGTCGTACAAGGAGATCGCCGCACACATCAAGGTGCAGCCGGACACGGTTCGTTCGTACCGCAAGCACGGTCTGCTGCCCCCTCCGGACCATGTGGAAGCCGGCAAGCCCTACTGGTACGCCGACACCATCCGCATCTGGGTGGCCAATCGCCCAGGCAACAGGGGACGAAGGGAGTGAGTTCCCCGGTCCTTACCCGCAGGCGCTGGGCCGGGGTGTGAAGGTTCAACCGCGGGCCGGCTCGATGACCGTCACGCCCGCGCCCGGCGCCTTGCCCATGGCGGACAGGGCAGCGGGGGCGGCGTTCAGAGAGATCACCGACGTCACCAGGAGGTCCGGCCGCAACGCCCCGGATCGGACCATCTCCAGCATGGGACCGTAGGCATGCGCGGCCATTCCATGGCTGCCGAGGATCTCCAGCTCCTCCCCGATGACACGGCCCATCGGCACCACGGGGTCTCCCGCGGCCGAGGGCAGCAGACCCACCTGCACATGCCGTCCCCGTCGGCGCAGGCCCTGCACCGAGGCCACGCAGGTGACCGGAGAACCCAGCGCGTCGAGCGAGAGATGAGCGCCGCCGCCCGTCAGCTCACGCACCGCCTCGGCGGTGCCGTCCGCGCCGGCGAGAGCCGTGGCGTCCACGCACTCCGCGGCACCGAACTTCCTTGCCAGCTCCAGGGCCCGGGGCGAGACGTCCACCGCGACGACCCGCGCCCCGCAGGCGGCCGCGATCATCACCGCGGACAGCCCGACCCCGCCGCAGCCATGGACCGCGACCCATTCACCCGCGGCCACCCGGCCCTGGGCGACCACGGCACGGAAGGCGGTCGCGAAGCGGCAGCCGAGTCCTGCCGCCGTCGCGAACGACAGCTCCTCGGGCACGCCCACCAGATTGACGTCCGCGTGCTCCAGCGCCACATACTCGGCGAAGGATCCCCAGTGGGTGAATCCGGGCTGTGTCTGGCGCTCGCAAACCTGCTGGTCCCCCACCGCACAGGCGGCGCAGCGACCGCAGGCGCAGACGAAGGGCACGGTGATCCGGGCTCCTGGCCGCCAGTTGACGACCCCGGGGCCGACCGCCTCGATCACTCCGGCCAGCTCATGGCCGGGGACATGCGGAAGGGTGATGTCCGGGTCGTGGCCCATCCAGCCGTGCCAGTCACTGCGGCAGAGGCCGGTGGCCTCGACGCGAACGACCACACCGTGCTCCGACGGCTCCGGGTCGGGCACCTCGCGCACCTCGGCGTCCTGCCCGTACCGCTCGAACACCACAGCCCTCATCGGCCCCGCCCTTCCCTGGCTCCGCCCGTCTGCTCGGCTCGAACCTATCCGCCCACCGGGACGTTGTCCCGGTCCCGGTCCCGGTCGTCGTCCCGGCCCTCGACGATGCCCTCCCCGGCGAGGCGCTCCGCCGGGGCGGGCCCGGGTATCTCGCCCTCGCTGAGCCCGAACCGTGCGTGGAAGGCCCGCAGCGGAGCAGGTGCCCACCAGGTGGCCCGTCCCGTCAGCTTCATCACCGACGGCACCAGGAGACTGCGCACCACCATCGCGTCCATGACGACGGCGAGGGCGATCCCGAGGCCGAGCATCTTGGTGTTGGTCACCCGCGAGGCGCCGATCGCGACCATCACCACCGCGAGGATCACGGCCGCGGCCGTGATCAGCCCACCGGTGCGGCGCAGTCCGTGGGCCACGGCGTGCTCGTGGTCGCCCGTCCGGTCGTACTCCTCCTTGATTCGGGAGAGCAGGAACACTCCGTAGTCCATGGAGAGTCCGAAGGCGACACAGAACATCAGCACCGGAAGCGTCGTCTCGATGTCGCCGGTGGAGGTGAAGGAGAGTGGCCCGGATAGGTGCCCCTCCTGGAAGACCCAGACGACGGCACCGAACATCGCCGTGAGACTGAGTCCGTTGAGCACGACGGCCTGGAGCGGGATCAGCACGCTGCCGGTGAGCAGGAAGACCAGCAGCAGCGTGACGACGGCGATGATGGCCGCCGCATACGGCAACCGGTCGCCGATCGCGTCCTTGGAATCCACGAGCATCGCCGCCGCGCCGGAGACGGACGTGTCGAACGGGGCCGGCTCCGCACGCAGTTCCCGGACGAGACGCTGGGACTCCTCGCCCACGGCCTCCTCCTCGGGCAGCACCGTGAACACCGCGTGCCCGGCGGAGACGAGCGGTCCGTCCACTCGCAGCACCCCGGGGAGCGCCTCGACACGAGTGCGGTACTCGGCGTACTGCGCGGAGGTGGCCGCACCCTCGGCGAGGACGTCGAGACTGCCGCCGGGGCTGCCGGGGAACCCGTCCCTGAGGTGCTGCTGCACGACATGCGACTCGGCGGTCGGCGGCAGCTGACGGTCGTCGGCGGGCCCGAACTTGACACCCAGGAAGGGCAGTCCGAGAAGCACCAGCCCGGCGGAGGTGGCCACGGCGAAGACCGGCGCCCGGCGCATCACCAGGGCCACGAGCCTGCCCCAGCCCGCGCCGTCGGTGTCGCCCGTGGAGCCGGATCCTGCGGCGGAGGACGAAGGAGACGACGAGTCCGTCCGGTCCTTGCTGCCGCGGCGCAGCAGGCGGCGCAGGTCCAGTGCGTTCACCCGCTCACCGAGCAGCATCAGGGCGGCGGGAAGGAGCACGAGTGCGGCCGCTGCGGCCAGCAGCACCACCGCGATCCCGGCATAGGCGAACGACCGCAGGAAGTACTGCGGGAAGACCAGCATCGCGGCGAGCGACACGGCCACCGTGAGCGCCGAGAACAGCACCGTACGGCCCGCGGTGCGGACGGTGGTCCCGATCGCCTCCCGGGTGTCGGATCCGCCGGCCAGCTCCTCCCGGAATCTGCGCACGATGAACAGGGCGTAGTCGATGGCGAGTCCGAGGCCGAGCGCCGTGGTCAGGTTCTGTGCGAAGACCGAGACATCGGTGAACTCGGTGAGTCCGCGCAGGACCGCGTTCGTCCCGAGGATGGCGACGATGCCGATGCCCAGGGGCAGCAGGGCCGCGACCGCGCTGCCGAAGACCATCACCAGCAGCACCAGGGTCACCGGGAGGGCGATCATCTCGGCCCGGAGCAGGTCCTCCTGGATGATCGTCTGCATGTCGTGCATGACCGCGACGGGGCCACCGACCGAGATCTTCACCGGGCCGTGCGTGCCCCGGTACTCGGGCGCGATGCGCTCCAGCACCTCGCCGGCAGCCTTCTCGTCGCCTTCTATGCGGGCGGCGATGAGTGCTTCGCGGCCGTCCTCGGCGCGCAGGGCGGGCGACTTGGTCTGCCAGTACGAGCCGACACCCGTGACGCCCTTCTCACGCGCGAGCCGCTCGGTCAGGCGCGCCGCCTCCGCGGCGACGGCCGGATCGTCCACGCCCGCAGGCCCGCTCTCGACGAGCAGCAGCAGATTGGGCCGCGCGGCCGGGAACTCGCGGTTGAGCACCTCGGTGGCATACGTCGACTGCGCCTCGGGGTCTTCCCATCCCCCGCTGCCCATGCGGTCGGCCACCCCGCTGCCCGCGAACACGGCGAGTGCCGTGACGACCAGGGCGAACAGCAGCGACAGCCGTGGTCGCGCCGTGACGAACCGGGTCCAGCCGCCGAGGCGCGGCCCACTGTTGACATCGGACATGGTGCGGTGTCCCCCCTACGCCGAGACCGTGTTACGCAGGAGGCAGCACGAATCGGCCGTTGCCATAGACTGACAAACACGAGTCTTCGCTCGCATTTCTCAAGAATGCGAGCGACCACTCGCGTTTGTCAACCCAACCTGGAAAGCCGGGGATTGGTGGTCCACATGCCAGAGGCACCCGACGACGGGGAGCAGGCCAAACCCGCACAGCCGCGCCGCCGCCAGGCCCGGGGCGAGCGCCGCATCGCCCAGCTCCTGGAGGCCGCGGCAGGGGTGTTCTGCCGCAGCGGGTACACCGCCGCCAGCACCAACGCCATCGCCCGCGAAGCAGGCGTCTCTCCCGGCACGCTGTACCAGTTCTTCCCGAACAAGGAGGCCATCGCCGTCGAACTCGGCGGGCAGCTGATGCAGCGCTGGCGCGAGACCCATGGCGCCGCATTCGACGCACTCGACCCCGCCCTGCCGCTCGACGAGCTGCTGGACTCGGTCCTGGACCCACTGATCGAGTTCAACTGCGAGAACCCGGCCTTCGCCGTCCTCATGCACGGCTCCGAGATCCCGGGCCGGATCACCGAGGAGCACGACGCCGTCCACTCCGCGCTGCTGGAGCGCGTCGAGGGCATCCTCGGCGAATTCCTTCCGGACGCCGGCCCCGCCGAGCTGAAACGCACGGCGAACATGACGTTCTGCGTGGTCAAGGCGGGACTGGAGCTGATCCTCGCGTACGAGGGGGACGAGCGGGACGCCTACAAGGCGGAGCTGAAAGCGCTGGTGTACCGCTACCTCTCGCCACTCTTCGACGAGACGTCGCGGCCGGGGCACACGTCGATTCATACCCCCTAGGGGTATTATCGAGTGAGAGCCGGGGAGTCCCGTCTTCCCCAGGACTCCCCTGAGGCACCATGACTTCGTTGCACGAAGTGATCGCGAAGCGACACACCCTCGAAGAGGAGAACGCCATGACCGTCGAGACGACGACCGGAACCCCCGCCGCCACCGGCTCCTGCTGCTCGCCCTCCGGTTCCTGCCACGGCGGCGCGGCCGACGTCCAGATCGGCAGCACCACGGTGTACGAGGTGAAGGGCATGACGTGCGGCCACTGCGAGGGGGCCGTGACCGAGGAGATCTCCGCGATCCCCGGCGTCACGTCCGTCAAGGCGGTCGCCGCGACCGGTCAGGTCACGGTGGTCTCCGCGGCACCTCTGGAGGAGTCCGCGGTACGCGCCGCGATCGACGAGGCCGGCTACGAGCTGGTCGGCCGGGCCTGACCCCCGCCGGGCCGGGCCGCCCCCGTGGCGGGAGCCCCACGACGGGGGCGGCCCGCGCCCGATGCCCGCGTCACCCACAGTGGCGGCGCACAGCGCCCTCCGGGCGCGCACGAGACGTTCCGTACCGCCACCCGGACGGATCCGTCGCCACCGCCGCCGCGACGATCACCGCGGTGGTCACACGATCGTCACCGTCAGGCCTCACCGCGATCAAGGGCAGACCTTTTTCGAGACGTCACCCGCAGCCTCGCGACGCCGCAGCCGACCCTCTCCGACCTGCCGAAACCCATGATCACGGGAATTTCCACGGGTTTCTCGTACGTTTTCGTGGTCAGCAAGAGGCTTCGTCTGCGATCCTTCACGTGGTACACAGGACCTTCACAAAGAGATCCAGATCACAGATATTTGAGGGTAACCATTCGGGCTCTTCGCGAGTCTAAGTGGGCGATGCCAGAGCGTCTTGGGGGACGTTCATGGGATGTCTTGGGGGACGTCCCAGGCAAGCGTTGGCCGGGGCACGTACGACCGGGGAGCTTTGAGCGGCCCTCCCGTAGATACGTACCCCGGCAGACCGCGTCGCGAAGAGCTTCTGCTGGATTACCAGCAGACGCCCGGCCGGATCCCGTGGGGGGAATCCGCACCGGGGATATGGGAAGCGCCCCGCTCGTCGACCCGTGGGGGGATCGGCAGCGGGGCGCTTCTCGTCGTTTCAGGTCCCGGAGTACCTCGACGGATCAGCGGGCCTCGACGGGGACGAAGTCGCGCAGGACCTCGCCCGTGTAGATCTGGCGCGGGCGGCCGATACGGGAACCCGGCTCCTTGATCATCTCGTGCCACTGGGCGATCCAGCCGGGCAGCCGGCCGAGGGCGAACAGCACCGTGAACATCTCGGTGGGGAAGCCCATGGCCCGGTAGATCAGGCCGGTGTAGAAGTCGACGTTCGGGTAGAGGTTGCGCGAGACGAAGTACTCGTCGGAGAGCGCGTGCTCCTCCAGCTTGAGGGCGATGTCGAGCAGCTCGTCGGACTTGCCCAGCGCCGAGAGGACGTCGTGCGCCGCCGCCTTGATGATCTTGGCGCGCGGGTCGAAGCTCTTGTAGACGCGGTGGCCGAAGCCCATCAGACGAACGCCGTCCTCCTTGTTCTTCACCTTGCGGATGAAGGAGTCGACGTCACCACCGTTGGCCGAGATGCCCTCGAGCATCTCCAGCACCGACTGGTTGGCGCCACCGTGCAGCGGGCCCCACAGGGCGGAGATACCGGCGGAGATCGAGGCGAACATGTTCGCCTGCGAGGAGCCCACGAGGCGCACGGTGGAGGTCGAGCAGTTCTGCTCGTGGTCCGCGTGCAGGATGAGCAGCTTGTCGAGCGCCGCGACCACGACCGGGTCGAGCTCGTACTCCTGCGCCGGGACCGAGAAGGTCATCCGCAGGAAGTTCTCCACGTACCCGAGGTCGTTACGCGGGTAGACGAAGGGGTGACCGATCGACTTCTTGTAGGCGTACGCCGCGATCGTCGGCAGCTTGGCCAGCAGCCGGATCGTGGAGAGGTGACGCTGCTTCTCGTCGAACGGGTTGTGGCTGTCCTGGTAGAACGTCGACAGCGCGCTGACCACGGAGGACAGCATGGCCATCGGGTGGGCGTCACGCGGGAAGCCGTCGAAGAACCGCTTGACGTCCTCGTGCAGGAGGGTGTGCTGGGTGATCTCGCCCCGGAAGGCGGCCAGCTCGTCGACGGTCGGCAGCTCACCGTTGATCAGCAGGTACGCCACCTCGAGGAAGGAGGAGCGCTCGGCCAGCTGCTCGATCGGGTAGCCGCGGTAGCGCAGGATGCCCTGCTCGCCGTCGAGGTAGGTGATCGCGGACTTGTAGGCGGCCGTGTTGCCGTACCCGCTGTCCAGGGTCACCAGACCGGTCTGCGCCCGGAGCTTCCCGATGTCGAAGCCCTTGTCACCAACGGTGCTCTCGACCACCGGGTAGGTGTATTCACCGTCCGCGTACCGCAGTACTACAGAGTTGTCGCTCACGTCATCCCTCACCGACGTAGTGCCTCTTCTTCGAGGTGCCCTGACTGTCTCTACCATCCCCCATTTGGCTGAGGAGAGTGCACTCGGGGTCGACCATTCGGCCGCTCGACGGCACTCAGTGCCGTCCAGCCTGCTCATCCTGCCCCCTTCGCCCCGGTTCCGGAAGTGTTAGGTGATCTTTCCCACGAAGCCTCCACCTGCCAGCCGATGGTCGAGTGCGGTAAAACGCCGCCCTGCCGAAACCGTGCGAACCGCCTGCCCTATGGCCTTGCGGGAGCCGACGAGCACCACGAGCCTCTTGGCGCGCGTGACGGCCGTGTAGAGCAGATTGCGCTGGAGCATCATCCAGGCCCCGGTCGTGACCGGGATCACCACGGCCGGATACTCGCTGCCCTGGGAGCGATGGATCGTCACGGCGTAGGCGTGTGCGAGCTCGTCCAGCTCGTCGAAGTCGTACGGCACCTCCTCGTCCTCGTCCGTCAGCACCGTCAGCCGCTGGTCGTCCGGATTGAGCGAGGTGACCACGCCGACCGTGCCGTTGAAGACTCCGTTCTTCCCCTTCTCGTAATTGTTGCGAATCTGGGTGACCTTGTCGCCGACGCGGAACACCCTTCCGCCGAATCTCTTCTCCGGCAGATCGGGACGGGCGGGAGTGATCGCCTGCTGCAGCAGCCCGTTGAGCGTGCCGGCCCCGGCGGGGCCGCGGTGCATGGGGGCGAGCACCTGCACATCGCGGCGCGGGTCCAGCCCGAAGCGGGCTGGGAGGCGCCGGGCCGCCACGTCCACGGTGAGCCTGCCCGCCTCCTCGGTGTCGTCCTCGACGAAGAGGAAGAAGTCGTCGAGGCCTTGGGTGAGGGGGTGCGACCCGGAGTTGATGCGGTGGGCGTTGGTGACGACCCCGGACTGCTGGGCCTGGCGGAAGATCCGGGTCAGACGGACGGCCGGGACCGGGCTGCCGTCGGCCAGCAGGTCACTGAGCACCTCGCCGGCGCCGACGCTCGGCAGTTGGTCCACATCTCCGACCAGCAGCAGATGCGCGCCCGGGGCCACGGCCTTCACCAGTTTGTTGGCCAGCAGCAGATCCAGCATGGAGGCCTCGTCGACCACGACCAGGTCGGCGTCGAGCGGACGGTCCCTGTCGTATGCCGCGTCGCCGCCCGGCTTCAGCTCCAGGAGCCGGTGCACGGTGGACGCCTCTGCTCCGGTGAGCTCGGCGAGCCGCTTGGCCGCCCGTCCCGTCGGCGCGGCGAGCACCACCTTGGCCCTCTTGGCGCGGGCCAGCTCGACGATCGAGCGCACCGTGAAGGACTTGCCGCAGCCCGGGCCGCCGGTCAGGACGGCGACCTTCCGGGTGAGGGCGAGGCGCACGGCCTGCTCCTGCTCGGGCGCCAGCTCCGCGCCCGTACGCTCCGAGAGCCAGGCCAGCGCCTTGTCCCAGGCCACGTCCTGGAAGCCCGGCATACGGTCCTCGTCGGTGCGCAGGAGCCGGAGCAACTGGGCGGAGAGGGACAGCTCCGCGCGGTGGAACGGCACCAGATAGACCGCGGTGACCGGAGCCCCGCCGTCCGGTCCCGGCACCTGCTCGCGCACGGCTCCTTCGGCGTCGGCCGCGAGCTCGGCCAGGCAGTCGATGACCAGGCCCGTGTCGACCTGGAGGAGCTTCACGGCGTCCGCGATGAGCTGCTCCTCCGGGAGGTAGCAGTGACCCTGGTCCGTGGACTGCGACAGGGCGTACTGCAGACCGGCCTTGACCCGGTCGGGGCTGTCGTGGGGTATCCCGACCGCCTGGGCGATCCGGTCGGCGGTGAGGAACCCGATGCCCCAGACGTCCGCCGCAAGGCGGTACGGCTGGTTCTTCACCACGGAGATCGAGGCGTCGTCGTACTTCTTGTAGATCCGCACGGCGATGGAGGTGGAGACGCCCACTCCCTGGAGGAAGACCATGACTTCCTTGATGGCCTTCTGCTCCTCCCACGCGGCGCCGATCATCTTCGTGCGCTTGGGGCCGAGGCCGGGGACCTCGATGAGCTTCTTCGGCTCCTGCTCGATGACGTCGAGGGTGTCCGCGCCGAAGTGGTCGACGATCCGCTCGGCGATTCTGGGGCCGATGCCCTTGATGAGGCCGGAGCCGAGATAGCGGCGGATACCCTGAACGGTGGCGGGGAGGACCGTCGTGTAGTTCTCGACGGTGAACTGCTTGCCGTACTGGGGATGGGAGCCCCAGCGGCCCTCCATCCGCAGCGATTCACCCGGCTGTGCGCCGAGGAGCGAGCCGACGACCGTGAGGAGCTCACCGCCGCCGCGACCGGTGTCGACGCGGGCGACCGTGTACCCGTTCTCCTCGTTGGCGTAGGTGATCCGCTCGAGGACCGCTTCGAGCACTGCCGGATTGGACATGAGCCGACGCTACCGCCCCGGTCGGACACCGTGCCGGGCCTGTGGAAAACCTCGCGCGACCGCGTCGCCAACGACATCCGACGGCATCTGGCGCGGCTCCGGGGCAACTTCAAGGGGCCCGGTCGATTGACCGGGCCCCGCGTACCCCCCGCATTCAGAGCTCCCCGATCCCCCCAGACCCCTCCCCGGGAACCCTGACACCACATACGACTCGCGTCACGCCGGAAGGGTTGCACGACTGCGGGCAGTAATTTTTCCGGAATCTCGAAGTGCCGACATAACGGGGCACCCTTAGCGTTTTCGGCATGAGCGACGATTCGTTTCAGCGGGAAGTACTGAACGAGCTCGGGGACGGCGGGCTTCAGGAGATCGCGGACGCGCTCGGTACCGACGCGACCGGGGCGCAGGATGCCGTCGGCACCTCGGTGTCCGCCCTGTCGGGCGGTCTGCGGGAGGCCGCGGCCGAACCGGCACAGGCCGACGAGGTGCGCGAGGCCGTCGGTGACATCTCCGAGCCGCCCCTGGAAGGCGTCGTGACGCTGGGCGGCGGGCTGGGCGGCGGCCTGATGGCGGGAGTCCTCGCGAAGCTGGCCAGGCCCGCCGCCGCCGCGCTCGCCAAGCGGACCGGCATGCCCGTGGCCACGGTCAGCCGGGTCTTCGAGGTGGTGATCCCGGTGGTGGTGACCGTCCTCGCCCAGCGCGCGGCGAGGCGCCGTTCCGCGGGAGCCGCACCCGGCTCGCCCGGTTCACACGGCACGCCCGGCCCCTCGACGGGCAGCGTGGGCGATGTGCTCGGCGACCTGCTGGGCGGCGGCCCGCGGAAGCCCTGACCGCAGGGGTGAGGGCGCCGCGGGCCACACCGGCAGGGGCGTGGACGCCGGCGGGCGATGCCGCAGCACCGGCTACACCGTGTGCCGCACGTACCGCATCGCCGTCTCCGACAGGACCTCGACGCCGTCCCGCGCCCACAGCGCGTCGTTGAAGAGCTCCACCTCGATCGGGCCCGTGTAGCCCGCCGCGTCGACCTGTTCGCGCCACGCCCGCAGATCGATCGCACCGTCGCCCAGCTGACCGCGGCCGTTGAGCACCCCCGCCGGCAACGGAGTGACCCAGTCGGCGAGCTGGAAGGAGTGGATCCGGCCGCCCGCGCCCGCTCGTGCGACTGCCGCGGGCGCCTGGTCGTCCCACCAGATGTGGTACGTGTCCACGACGACGCCCACCTGCTCCGCGGGGAACCGCTCCGCGATGTCGAGCGCCTGGGTCAGCGTGGAGACCGCACAGCGGTCGGCCGCGAACATCGGGTGCAGCGGCTCGATCGCGAGGCGCACGCCGTGCTCCTGTGCGTACGGAGCGAGGATGCCGAGTGCGTCCGCGATGCGCTCCCGCGCACCGGGCAGATCCCGGCTGCCGGGCGGGAGTCCGCCCGAGACCAGGACGAGTGTGTCCGTGCCCAGCGTCGCCGCTTCGACGACGGCCGCGCGGTTGTCGTCCAGTGCCCGGGTCCACTCGTCCGCGTCCGTCGCGGTCAGGAAACCGCCCCGGCACAGCGTGGTGACGGTGAGCCCCGCCTCGCGCACGAGCTTGGCCGCCGCCTCGACGCCGTACGCCTGAACGGGTTCGCGCCAGAGGCCGATCCCGGGGACGCCGAGCCCCAGGCACGCCTCCGTGAGCTCCGGCAGGCTGAGCTGCTTGACGGTCATCTGGTTGATGCTGAACCGGGAGAGGCCGTCGGAGGTACCGGGCCGACCGGGGGAACCGGCGTCCGCGGTGCGGGGTTGAAGGTGGGGTCGGTCGGTCACTGGGTGGCTCCGTACACCGTGAGCAGGGATGTCATCCGGACTTCGGCCAGCTCCGGGTCCGGGAACAGGCCCAGCCGGTCGGCCAGTTCGTACGCCCGCGCGAGATGGGGCAGCGACCGCGCGGACTGGAGGCCACCCACCATGGTGAAGTGCGACTGGTGGCCCGCCAGCCAGGCCAGCAGGACGACTCCCGTCTTGTAGAAGCGGGTCGGCGCCGCGAAGAGATGGCGGGACAGTTCGACGGTCGGGTCGAGCAGTTCGCGGAAGCCCTTGGCGTCGCCCCTGTCCAGGACGCGGACCGCTTCGGCGGCCAGCGGTCCCAGCGGGTCGAAGATCCCGAGCAGGGCGTGGCTGAAGCCCTGGTCGTCACCTGCGATCAGCTCGGGGTAGTGGAAGTCGTCGCCCGTGTAGCAGCGCACCCCCCGGGGGAGCCGGCGTCGCAGGTCGATCTCCCGCTGGGCGTCCAGCAGGGAGATCTTGACGCCGTCGACCTTGTCGGGGTGTTCGGCGATCACCTTGAGGAAGGTCTCGGTGGCCGCGTCGAGGTCGGTGCTGCCCCAGTAGCCGTCGAGGGCGGGATCGAACATCGGCCCGAGCCAGTGGAGGACGACCGGCTCGGACGCCTGCCTCAGGAGGTGGCCGTAGACGGCGAGATAGTCCTCGGGGCCGCGGGCGGCCGCGGTCAGCGCCCTGGACGCCATGAGGATCGCCTGGGCGCCGCAGTCCTCGACGAGGGCGAGCTGCTCCTCGTACGCCGCGCGGACGGTGGCGAGGTCGGCTGGGCGGTCGGCCGGGACCAGCTGGTCGGTTCCGGCGCCGCACGCGATCCGGCCACCGACCGCCTTCGCCTCCGACGCCGAGCGCCGGATCAGCTCCGCCGCGCCCGCCCAGTCCAGCCCCATTCCCCGCTGTGCGGTGTCCATCGCCTCGGCGACACCGAGCCCGTGCGCCCACAGATGGCGCCGGAAGGCGAGCGTGGCGTCCCAGTCGACGGCGGCCGGTCCGTCCGGGGTCGTGTCCGCGTACGGATCCGCGACGACGTGCGCCGCCGAGAAGACCGTACGGGAGACGAGTGGAGCACTGCCTACGGAGTAGGCAGTGCTTTCGGTGCGCGGCTCGTACGTACGGAAGGTGCCGTCCGCGCCCGGGAGTCGGATCGTCACAGGGTCAGCTCCGGAACGTCGAAACGGCGCCCCTCCGCGGACGACTTCAGCCCCAGCTCGGCGAGCTGGACGCCCCGCGCGCCCGCGAGCAGATCCCAGGTGTAGGGCTCCCCCAGGGCGACGTGCTTGAGGAACAGCTCCCACTGCGCCTTGAAGCCGTTGTCGAAGACGGTGTTGTCGGGCACTTCCTGCCACTGGTCGCGGAAGGACTCGGTGGCGGGCAGGTCCGGGTTCCACACGGGCTTCGGTGTGGCACTGCGGTGCTGGACACGGCAGCGGCGCAGCCCCGCGACGGCCGATCCGTGCGTACCGTCCACCTGGAACTCGACGAGTTCGTCGCGGTTCACGCGGACCGTCCAGGAGGAGTTGATCTGGGCGACGGCCCCGCCCTCCAGCTGGAAGACGGCGTACGCCGCGTCGTCGGCGGTCGCCTCGTACGGCTTGCCGCGCTCGTCCCAGCGCTGCGGGACGTGGGTCACGACGTGTGCCTGAACGCTCGTCACCCGGCCGAAGAGCTCGTGCAGTACGTACTCCCAGTGCGGGAACATGTCGACGACGATGCCGCCGCCGTCCTCGGAGCGGTAGTTCCAGGAGGGACGCTGGGCCTCCTGCCAGTCGCCCTCGAAGACCCAGTAGCCGAACTCTCCGCGTACGGAGAGGATCTCGCCGAAGAAGCCCCCTTCCACCAGGCGCTTCAGCTTCAGCAGCCCGGGCAGGAAGATCTTGTCCTGGACGACGCCGTGCTTGATGCCGGCGGCTTGCGCCAGGCGGGCCAGTTCGAGGGCGCCCTGCACGTCGGTCGCGGTGGGCTTCTCCGTGTAGATGTGCTTGCCGGCGGCGATCGCCTTCTTGATGGCACCGACCCGGGCGGAGGTGACCTGCGCGTCGAAGTAGATGTCGATCGTCTCGTCGGCGAGCACCGCGTCGAGGTCCGTGGACCACTCGGTCAGCCCATGGCGCTCGGCGATCTCCCGCAGAGCCGGCTCGCGGCGGCCGACGAGGACCGGCTCGGGCCACAGGACCCCGCCGTCACCGAGGTCGAGACCGCCCTGCTCACGGATCGCGAGGAGCGAGCGCACCAGGTGCTGCCGGTATCCCATCCGCCCCGTGACGCCGTTCATGGCGATCCGCACTGTCCTGCGTGTCACGAAGTTGCCTCCATGTTTCCTCGATACGGCAGCGAAACCGTGATAGCAAGCGCTTTCTATACGCTATGACGCTAGCCTGCGGACAGCAGGCCGGACAAGGGCCTGGCGAGATCTCCCTCGGAGGAAAGCGATGACAGTCACGCTGGCTGATGTGGCGGCCCGCGCCCGGGTGTCCCCGGCCACCGTCTCCAGGGTTCTCAACGGCAACTACCCGGTCGCCGCGTCGACACGGGAACGGGTGCTCCGTGCGGTGGACGAACTCGACTACGTGCTCAACGGACCGGCCAGCTCGCTCGCCGCCGCCACGTCCGACCTGGTCGGAATCCTCGTCAACGACATCGCCGACCCGTTCTTCGGGATCATGGCCGGGGCGGCTCAGACCGCGATCGGCGAGGGTGCGTCGGGTCGGGCAGGCGGCGAGAAGCTCGCCGTCGTATGCAACACGGGCGGCTCGCCGGAGCGCGAACTGACCTATCTCACGCTGCTGCAACGGCAACGGGCAGCGGCGGTCGTCCTCACCGGAGGGGCACTGGAGGACCCGGCCCACATCGCCGCGATGTCGGCGAAGCTGGCGCGGCTCGCGGACGCGGGCACGACGGTGGTGCTGTGCGGCCGGCCGCCCATGTCCGGCGGCGCCGTCACGGCGACCCTCACCTTCGACAACCGGGGCGGCGGACGCCGGCTCGCCGAACACCTGATCGCGCTCGGCCACCGGCGGATCGGATACGTCGCGGGCCCGGCGGAACGGACGACGACCCGGCACCGGCTGGAGGGCCACCGGGCGGCACTGGCCGCGGTGAGCGCCGCCGACGGCGCGGACGGCGGCGCCGGGACCGGGCCCGTGCCCGACGATCAGGAGAGGCTCACGATCCACGGCCCCTACGACCGCCGTTCGGGTTACGACGCCACGCTGGAACTGCTGCGCCGGGATCCGGACCTGACCGCCATCGTCGCGGCCAACGACACCGTGGCACTGGGTGCCTGCGCGGCCGTGCGGGATCTGGGACTGCGCATTCCGGAGGACGTCTCGGTGGCCGGCTTCGACGATCTGCCGTTCTCGGTGGACGCGGTGCCGGCACTGACGACGGTGCGGCTGCCGTTGCACGAGGCGGGGGTGCGGGCGGGCCGGCTCGCCATGGGCAAGGAGGCCCCGCCGCCGGGCGGTATCGCGACGATCGGCGCCGAGTTGATGGCGCGGGAGTCGACAGCGCCACCGCGCAAGCTCTGACCTGCCGGTTTCCGCCCCGGCGGGGCGGGCCGGCTGGAGTTTTCCACAGGCCTTGCCGAGGGTTGACGCCCGAACCTAACCTTGACTCAGTCAAAGGAAAGGTCGGGACACGTCATGGCCGTTCACGAGATCCGCGCCTTCAACCGCTTCTACACGAACCTCATCGGCGCGCTCGACTACAGCAAGCATCTCTACACGCCGTACACGCTCACCGAGTCGCGAGTGCTCTACGAGCTGGCCCATGCCCCGCGCACCGACGCCGCCGACCTCAGGCTGGAGCTGTCCCTGGACGCGGGCTACCTGAGCCGGCTGCTCGGCAAGTTCGAGCGCGACGGGCTGGTCGAGCGCTCCCCTTCCGCGGTGGACTCGCGTCGCCAGCGCATCACGCTGACGACGCGCGGGCGCGAGGCGACCGCGCTGCTGGACGAGCGTTCCCGGGAGGCCGTGGGCAAGCTCGTGGCCGCCGTGCCCACGGACGACCGGCCCCGTCTGACGGAGGCGATGCGCACGGTGCGGGACATACTGGCCGAGGCCAGGCCCGACCAGGGCCCGCGCGGCGAGGGTCCGGTGCTGCGCGATCCCGCACCCGGCGACCTGGGCTGGATCGTCCAGCGCCACGGCGCGCTCTACGCCGCCGAGTACGGGTGGAACACGGACTTCGAAGGCCTGGTCGCCCGAATAGTCGCCGACTTCGCCCAGGACCACGACCCGCATCTGGAGCGCGTGTGGATAGCCGAGCTGGACGGCCGCCCGGTCGGCTCGGTGATGTGCGTGCGGGACGAGGCACCGGCCACCGCACGGTTGAGGCTGCTCCTGGTCGAGCCCGCAGCACGCGGACACCGCCTCGGAGAACAACTGGTGGGCGCCGTCGTGGATTTCGCCCGTGAGGTGGGGTACCGGGAGCTGGTGCTCTGGACCAACGATGTCCTGGCCTCCGCCCGCAGGATCTATCAGCGCGCCGGGTTCACTCTCGTCGCGGAGGAACCGCACCGCTCGTACGGGGCCGATCTCGTCGGCCAGCACTGGCGGCTCCCCCTTCAGGAAGGATCACCCAAGTGAATTTCGCGTTCTCGACCCTCGGTGTCCCCGGTATGCCCGTCTCCGAGGTGGCCGACCTCGCCGTCGCGACCGGCTGTCACGGCGTGGAGCTGCGCACCCATCCGGAGGAGCCGGTCCACCTGCGGATAGGGGCGCGTGAACGGGCGGCGGTGCGGGAGGAGTTCGCCCGGGCCGGAGTGGAGATCCTGACGATCGCCGGTTACGCACGGGTGGCGGCCGCGGGCGACGAGGAGGCCGTGGCCGAGGAGCTCTCGGAACTGGTCCGGCTGGCCAGGGACTTGGGAGCGTCCTTCGTGCGGGTCTTCCCCGGCGGCGGCGACCAGGATCCGGAGATCGCGGACGCGACGGCCGCTCGCCGGCTCGCCCTCGCGGCGGAGAGGGCGGCCGACGCGGGGGTGCGGATCGTGCTGGAGACCCACGACTCCCACCGCACGGGCGCGGCGGTGTCCCGCGTCGTCGGCCAGGTCGGCCACGGGCACGTGGGCGCGCTGTGGGACGTCATGCATCCCTGGCTGGGGCATGAGCGGCCCGCAGCCACCCATGCGGCGCTGAGTCCCTATCTCGGCTATCTCCAGGTCAAGGACGTCGCCTCGGCGGAGGACCTGACCCCGCTGCCGCTCGGGGCCGGTGTGCTGCCGCTCGCGGAGTGCCTGGCGCTCACCGGCGACGACGGCTGGGTCTGCTGGGAGTACGAGAAGCGCTGGCACCCGGACGCGGAGGACCTGCCGGGGATACTGGCGGCTGGCCGGCAGCATCTGGAGTCACTGGCCCACGCCTGACGCACCGGCCCAGGCCCTGCGCACCGGGTCGGGCATGGTGGGCGCGCCACTCGCCGGCGGGACACCGAGGGCACCGCGCCGCCCGGCCGGACACCCCCGGCAGGCGACTCCGGCAGGTCGCTGCAGGCAGGACACCACCGGCCGGACACCCCGGCCGGACCTCCCAACCGGAGACCACCGGCAGTCCACTCCCGGCAGGCCACTCCCGGCAGGACACCGCCGACCGGACACCGCCGGCCGGACACATCGGACAGATCACCTGCGGACCTGCCGCAGTAGGCTGATCTCCATCGGCGACCCGTGGAGAACGCCAGTGAGCCACCGCCCTCAGGACCCGCAGCATCAGGACCCCGCCGTCATCGGCTGGAGCCACGGCGACCATGCCGTCCGCTGGTCGCACGCGGACCGGACGGTGGAGAAGGAGTTCGCCGGCCCCACACAGGCCGCATTGGCGTGGGGCAGCCGGATCCTCGTGGTCGAGGCGCTGGACGACACGCCCTACACCCCCACGGACAACGCGGTCGTGTACGAGGCCGACGGGACGGAGCTGGTCCGGCTGAGGCCGCCGCGGGACCTGGTCGCCGAGCCGTCGTGGGTGTTCGGGTTCTTCACGGCGCACCTGGACAGCGAGGGGCGGCCGGTGCTGGTGATCGCGACCCAGGTCGGGGACTTCTGGGGGCATCCGGATCTGGCGACGGGCACGGTCGTCGACGTACAGGAGTGGCGCTGAGACCGGAGGGACGCAGCGGGGTGCGCAGGGCCACAGCGGAAGGAAAGGGCCACATCCGCAGCATCCGCACCTTCGTCAGGAAACCCAAGAACCTTCGCAAGACGGGAACCCGTGACGCCTCCTAGGCGTCCAAGTGCCGTGCTGCCGGTGAGTCACCGCAGAGCGGCGTCGGCCTCGTTGCCGGCGCGATCGCTGACTCCCTCTCCAGCCGTCTGCGGCCTGCGGCACGCCGCCACCGGTGCACCCCCTCCCCTGCTCCGGTGGCGGCCCCTCGCCGGCGCGCCCGCCTCCAGCCACCCCGTCCCGCGCGCCCGTCCAGCCGAATCCCTTGACTGGCAGTAACTTTCCGGATATCCGTGACCCTTGGAAGTTTCCTTCACGGAAGGAGCACTCGTGCCCGCCCGGAGCACCCCGTCCAGACGTACTCTCCTCACCGCGACCGCCGCCGCGGCGTCCGCCGTTCTCGTCTCCCCACCCGCACACGCCGCCACCCCCGCCGCCCACGCCGGCACCCGTGACCGCCTCCGGCGGCTCATCTCCCGGATGAGTCTTGAGGAGAAGGTCGGCCAGCTCTTCGTGATGCGGGTCTACGGACACTCGGCGACGTCCCCCGACCAGGCCGACATCGACGCCAACCTCAGCGAGATCGGCGTCCGTACGGCGGCCGAGCTGATCGAGCGTTACCACGTCGGCGGGATCATCTATTTCGCCTGGGCGCACAACACCCGCGACCCGCACCAGATCGCCGATCTCTCCAACGACATCCAGCAGGCGGGCCTCGCGAAGTCCACGCCCATACCGCTGCTGGTCTCCACCGACCAGGAGCACGGCATCGTCGCCCGGGTCGGCAAGCCCGCCACGCTCGTACCGGGCGCGATGGCCCTGGGCGCGGGCGGTTCGCGCTCCGATGCGCGCGAGGCCGCGCGGATCGCGGGCGCCGAACTCGCGGCGATGGGCATCGTGCAGAACTACGCGCCGGTCGCCGACGTGAACGTCAATCCGGCCAACCCGGTCATCGGCGTACGGTCGTTCGGCGCCGATCCGCAGGCCGTGGCCGGGCTGGTCGCCGCACAGGTCCGCGGCTATCAGGGTGCGGGCATCGCCGCCACGTCCAAGCACTTCCCGGGGCACGGCGACACCAAGGACGACAGCCACTTCGCGCTGCCCACGATCCATCACACCCGCGAGCAGTGGCTGGAGTTGGACGCTCCGCCGTTCCGGGCCGCGATCGCGGCCGGGATCGACTCGATCATGACCGCGCACATCGTGGTCCCGGCGCTGGACCCGAGCGAGGACCCGGCGACGCTGTCGCGCCCCATCCTCACCGGCATTCTGCGCGAGGAGCTCGGATACGACGGCGTCGTGGTCACGGACTCGCTCGGCATGGCGGGCGTGAGGGAGAAGTACGGCGACGACCGTGTACCCGTGCTCGCGCTGAAGGCCGGCTGCGACCAGTTGCTCAACCCGCCCAGCCTCAGCATCGCCTGGAACGCCGTCCTCCAGGCCGTGAGGAACGGCGAGCTGACGGAGGAGCGCATCGAGGAGTCGATCCTGCGCATCCTGCTCCTGAAGTCGAAGCTGGGGCTGTTCCGCGATCCGTTCGTCTCCCACCGGGACGTGGACCGCACGGTCGGCAAGCGGTCCCATCTGGCCGCCGCCGACCGGATCGCCGACGAAACCACCACCCTGCTCGCCAACGAGAACGGCCTCCTGCCGCTCTCCCGCCGCACGCACCGCAACGTCCTGGTCGTCGGCGCTGACCCGGCATCCCCGTCCGGGACCACCGGTCCGCCGACGACGACGCTCGCCGGTGCCTTCACCGAACTGGGATTCACCGCGACGGCGCTGTCCACCGGCATCACCCCGACCGCCGCGAAGATCGACGAAGCGGTGGCCGCGGCAGCCGGGAAGGACGTGGTGATCGTCGGCACGTACAACGTCTCGGCGACCAGTCCGCAGCGCACCCTGGTCTCCCGGCTGGCCGCGACCGGTGTGCCGGTGGTCACCGTCGCCATCCGCAATCCGTACGACATCGCCCAGCTGACGGGCACCGGCTTCGCGGCCTCGGTCGCCGCGTACAGCTGGACGGACGTCGAACTGCGGGCGGCCGTCAGGGCGATCGCGGGCCGGTCGGAGCCGGAGGGCAGACTTCCCGTGCCCGTTCAGCGAGCGGACGACCCGACGCAGGTGCTGTACCCGATCGGATACGGCCTGAGGTACTAAGACGTAGCGCGGTGTACGCCGCGCTACCGGCGCACCACCCTCACACGACGGAAAGCCCCCTGCTCCACTGGCGTGCGCCCGCTCCGGCGGGTCACGCTGGGTCCACCGAGCAGGGGGATTCATGCGTGTACGGCGTCTTTGGGTGGGGGTGGTGTGCGTGCTCGCCATGGCCTGCCAACGGATTCCGGGAAGCGACGGAAGCCAGACGTCCGGCGGGGGCGGGCTCCGGGAGACGCAGAGCGCGGCACCGTCCGGGTACGGGGCGGTGTTCCTGGACCGGGGTGACTGCAGCGGCCGGGACGGGGACGGCGTCCACGAGGTGCCCTGCACGAGCGAGAAGGCGGCGGCTCGCGTCCTCGCACGCCACGAGGGAGGAGGGACGGACGGTCATGCCTGCCCGGCCGTCACCGACTTCGTGCTGCACCTCTCGGAGCGCCGTCCGGGGCTCGACGAGGACGGCGACGGTTCGGTGCCCCAGGGATACGCCTGTATGCGCAATCTGGAGCCGCCGCATCCCGGCGATCCGGGAGGCGGCGGCGGACCGCACACGGTGGTCGGCGACTGTCTCTCCAGCTCACGCAAGGGCCAGGTGAAGGAGACGGCCTGCGACGGATCGGGCGAGCAACGGCCCGAGTTCGAGGTGACGGCGGCCGTGGACAAGCGGTCCACCTGCCCGCCCTCGACCGATCTGTTCGTCCAGCTGCCTGCCGGGAAACGGCCGGTGGGCTGTGCCCGCCGCGTGTGACACACCCGGTCAGGCACAGCCCACGGCAACCCACAACGCCTAGACACCTACATGCCTACGCGCCTACGCGCCTACGCGCCTACGGCCGCAGCATGAACGGCTCGCGCTCGACGTCCTGCCTGTCGAGCTTCGCGTCGTACCGCGTCAGCCGCTTCGCGAGCCCGGGGTTCTCCTGGACGGCGGCCGGGGCCACGCCCGCCCACTCCAGGATGCGGGCGGTCGCCTTCGTGCGGTCGGCGTCCCGCAGGCCCGCGACGCTGGCGCCGTGGTTGCCGCCGTACTCGGTGAAGACGTACGCGTCGCGCGAGCCCTTGCCGGTGCGGAAGCGCTCCGCGCCGTACGGGTCGTTCTCGCCGTACACCCACATCATGCGCTGGGCGTTGTGCCGCAGCCAGCCGTCGACGTCCGCCATCGCCCGCCGGTCGAACTTCGGCATCGGGATGTCACGCGGCACGTACGAGCGCGGGCTGAAGTAGCCCGGGTAGCGCAGCAGGTCCTTCAGCAGCGGGTAGGCGAGCGTGGGCGCGCCGAGCTGGGTGCCCGCCTGGTAATAGTACGGCGTGTACGGCTCCAGGCCCTGGTCGGTGTAGAAGGCGAAGCCCGAGATCGCGTCGAGGGAGTCGTAGATCTCCTGGTCGGTCGCGGTCCGCGCGTCCGGCACGGAGGCGCAGTCGGCGAGCAGGCTGTACTGCCAGAAGGCCCAGGCGTAGTCCGAGACGAGGCTCTCGTACGCCTTGTCGAGCGAGCCCATGGTGCGGAAGGTGCCCGCGTTGGCAGTGGCCCACTCCCGGTACGTGGCGGTGAGCGCGGCGCGCCGCTTGCCGAGCGCCTCGCGCTGCACGGCCGTCAGCCTGTCGCGGCACTCCTTGGTGCCGACCTTCTCGAAGAACCGGTCGTACGCCGAGTCCTCCTTGTCGTTCACGTCGTTGGGGGCGACGTACGCGACGATGCCGTCCATGTCCCGCGGGTAGAAGCGCTCGTAGTACGTCGCCGTCATCCCGCCCTTGGAGATGCCGGTGGCGATCCACTTCTTTCCGTAGATCTTCTTCAGCGCGGCGAAGACGCGGTGCTGGTCGCTCGCGGCCTGCCAGATGTCCAGCTTGCTCCAGTCGGCGGGACTGGGGCGGGAGGGGGTGAAGAAGCGGTACTCCATGTCGACCTGGTTGCCGTCGACGATCTGGGTGGGCTCACGGCGGCGCGGGGTCGTTCCGACGTGGTAACCGCTGGTGTAGAAGACGGTCGGCCGGGTGGTGTCCTTGTGCAGCACGGTGATGCGCTGCTGGAAGGTGCCCTTGGACGGGCGCCGGTGGTCGACCGGCTGGGTGTACTCGAGGACGAAGTAGCGGTAGCCGGGGTACGGCTTCTCCTCGACGAGGCTCATTCCGGGGATCGCGAGGATCCGGTCCTTGATGTCCTCGGACGTACCGTCCTGGGACGTGGTGTCACCGGGCGCGGTGCCCCGGGGCGTTCCCGGTGAGCCGATGGCCGGCT
Organism: Streptomyces sp. NBC_00259; assembly: GCF_036181745.1. Lineage (NCBI taxonomy): Bacteria > Bacillati > Actinomycetota > Actinomycetes > Kitasatosporales > Streptomycetaceae > Streptomyces > Streptomyces sp. NBC_00259. The sequence continues at coordinate 2,747,831 of NZ_CP108080.1, forward strand.
CGGCGGCGGTGGCCGCACTCGCCGTCGTCCCTGCCATGCCTATGAGCACCACGAGCGACAGCAGCCATCTCAGCGTTCTGCGCATGCGCACACTCCCCTTGGTTCACAGCGGTCGCGGGTGAACCTAGCGGGGTCAATGCGTATACCGCCAGGGCAAGTTGTACGGGATCGCGGAAGTCAGCACAGGATCCAGCCGGTCGAGGCGCTCTTCCCGGCGACGGCGCCCGAGACACGGACGCAGCGGTTGAGGGCGTGCACGGTGACGGGGCCCGCCTGCCGGGTGAAATCTCCCTTGTCGACGGCCGCACGCCCGCCGCGCGGCTGGAGGGACACCGACATCGCCCTCCGGGTGCCGGGGTTCTTGGCGACGGTCATGGCACACGCGTACTGCCGCTGCTTGTAGACGCGCAGTTCCCCGGTGGCGAACCCCACCGTCTTCACCGGCCGGCCGGCACAGGCGGACATGGCCTCGGCCGACTGCACGCCCGGACCCGTCAACGACACGGCCCCCACCATCGCGAGCACCGCGAGTACATGCCTCAGTAGTCTTCCGAACACACTTGCTCCCCTCCTTCACCGAGCCGTACTGACGTACGACGCAACGAGGGCCCGGACGGTTGCCGTCCGGGCCCTCGGCCGTGCCGCATCAGGCCATGCGCCTGCTCAGGCCGGGGTGGGTGCCTGCTCCCCGATGAACGTCCGCCACAGCTCGGCGTACCGCCCCTCCAGCGCCAGCAGTTCGTCGTGCGTGCCGTCCTCGACGACGCGGCCGTGATCCATGACGACCACGCGGTCGGCGCGGGCCGCGGTGGTGAGGCGGTGGGCGACGACCAGCGTCGTACGCCGGCCGGTGAGCCGGTCGGTGGCCTGGTTGACCTGCGCCTCGGAGGCGAGGTCCAGTGCCGCGGTCGCCTCGTCGAGCAACAGCACGTCCGGGTCGACGAGTTCCGCCCGGGCCAGGGCGATGAGCTGGCGCTGGCCGGCGGAGAGGTTGCGGCCGCGCTCGGAGACCTCGTGGAGATAGCCGTCGTCCAGCGTGGCGATCATGTCGTGCGCCCCGACCGCGCGGGCGGCCGCCTCGACCTCCGCGTCGCTCGCACCGGGCCGCCCGTACGCGATGGCGTCACGGACCGTACCGGCGAAGAGGTACGCCTCCTGCGGGACGACGCCGAGGCGGTGCCGGTACGCCGTGAGGTCCAGGTCGCGCAGGTCGGTGCCGTCGGCCGTGACCCGTCCGCTCGTCGGGTCGTAGAAGCGCGCCACGAGTTTGACGAGGGTCGACTTGCCCGCGCCGGTCTCGCCGACGAACGCGACGGTCTGCCCGGCCGGGATCCGCAGATCGACGCCGCCGAGCGCCGCTTCCTCCCCCTTGCCGGTGTCGCCGCCGTAGCGGAAGGAGACGTTCTCGAAGGCGATCTCGCCGCGCAGCGACAGCACGTCGAGGGGCTCGCGGGCCTGCGCCGTCGACGTCGGCTCACGCAGCAGCTCGCGGATCCGGCCCAGCGACACCGTGGCCTGCTGATAGCCGTCGAAGACCTGGGACAGCTGCTGCACGGGGGCGAAGAACAGATCGATGTAGAGGAGGTAGGCGACGAGCGCGCCCGTGGTGAGCGTGCCCGCCTCGATCCGGCCGGCGCCGACGATCAGCACGGCCGCCGCGGCCACCGAGGCCAGCAGCTGTACGAAGGGGAAGTACACGGAGATCAGCCACTGGCCGCGTACCCGCGCCTCGCGGTAGCTCTCGCTGCGCTCCACGAAACGCCGGTTCCCCGAGCGCTCACGGCGGAACGCCTGCACGATCCGCAGCCCGCTCACGGACTCCTGCAGGTCGGCGTTGACGACGCTGATCCGCTCACGGGCCAGCTCGTACGCCTGCACCGACCGGCGACGGAAGAAGAACGTCCCGACGACGAGCACCGGCAGGGTCGCGAAGACCACCAGCGCCAGCTGCAGATCGAGCACGACCAGCGCGACCATGATCCCGAAGAAGGTGACGACGGAGACGAACGCGGTGACCAGCCCGGTCTGCAGGAACGTGGACAGCGCGTCCACGTCCGTCGTCATCCGGGTCATGATCCGGCCGGTCAGCTCGCGCTCGTAGTAGTCGAGGCCGAGCCGCTGCAGCTGGGCGAAGATCTTCAGCCGCAGGGCGTAGAGGATGCGTTCGCCCGTGCGTCCCGTCATCCGGGCGGCGCCGATCTGACCGGCCCACTGGATGACGACGGTCAGCAGCGCCAGCGCGGAGGCCGCCCACACCGCGGCCATCACGGCCCGCTCGACGCCCTGGTCGATGCCGTGCCGGATCAGCACCGGAAGCAGCAGGCCCATGCCCGCGTCGATGGCGACCAGCAGCAGGCTGAACAGCAGCGGCAGCCCGAAGCCGCCCAGCAGCCGGCGCAGACCGTACGACTCCTCGCGCATCACGGCCCGCGCCTCGTCGACCTGCGGGGTGTCCTCGGCCGGCGGCAGCGCCGCGACCTGGGCGAGGAGTTCGGGGGTGGCACCGGCCACCTCGTCCTCCTCCGCCTCCTCCTTGCGGACCCACAGCGGCGGCGTGATGCCGCGCCCCGCGTCGAACTCGGCGTCCATCTCGGCGCGCAGCGTGCGGTCCTCGGGGATCTCGACGGGGAAGGTGTGGCCCGGGGACACTCCGCCCAGCTCGTCGGGGTCGGTCAGCAGCCGCCGGTACAAGGCGGAGCGTTCCTGCAGCTCCTCGTGGGTGCCGATGTCGGCGAGCCGGCCGTCGTCGAGGACGGCGATACGGTCGGCGAGTCCGAGGGTGGAGCGGCGGTGGGCGATCAGCAGGGTCGTGCGCCCGGCCATCACATCGCGCAGCGCCTCGTGGATCTCGTGCTCGACGCGTGCGTCGACGGCGGAGGTGGCGTCGTCGAGGAGCAGCAGCCGAGGATCGGCGAGGATCGCGCGGGCGAGCGCGATGCGCTGGCGCTGGCCGCCGGACAGGGTGAGGCCGTGCTCGCCGACCTTGGTGTCGTAGCCGTCGGGCAGTTCGCTGATGAAACGGTCCGCTTGTGCCGTTCGCGCGGCCTGGACGATCTCCTCGTCCGTCGCGTCCGGCTGTCCGTACGCGATGTTGGAGCGGACGGTGTCGGAGAAGAGGAAGCTGTCCTCCGGTACGAGCCCGATGGCGGCCCGCAGCGAGTCCAGGGTCAGCTCGCGGACGTCGTGTCCGCCGACGAGGACGGCGCCGTGGGTGACGTCGTAGAAGCGCGGCAGCAGCAGGGAGACGGTGGACTTGCCGCTGCCCGAGGAGCCGACGACGGCGACGGTCTCGCCGGGGCGGATCTCCAGCGAGAAGCCGTCGAGGACCGGGCGGGCGCTCTCTCCCTCCCCGTAGGAGAAGGCGACGTCGTCGAACTCGACGGTCGCCGGGGCGTCGGCCGGGAGTTCCTTGGTGCCGTCCTTCATGGTCGGCTCGGTGTCGATCAGTTCCAGCACCCGCTCCACACCGGCCTGCGCCTGCTGGCCGACGGTGAGCACCATGGCCAGCATCCGCACGGGCCCGACGAGCTGGGCGAGATATGTCGAGAAAGCGACGAACGTTCCGAGGGTGATCTGCCCCCGGGTGGCCAGCCAGCCGCCGAGCGCCAGCATCGCCACCTGCCCGAGCGCGGGCACGGCCTGCAGTGCCGGGGTGTACTTCGCGTTCAGCCGTACGGTGCGCAGCCGGCCGGCGAACAGCCTGCGGCCGACGTCCCTCAGCTTTCCGGTCTCCTGGTCCTCCTGGCCGAAGCCCTTGACGACCCGGACACCGGAGACGGCCCCGTCGACGACTCCCGCGACGGCGGCCGCCTGCTGCTGTGCGTACCAAGTGGCGGGGTGGAGCTTCACCCGGCTGTGCTTGGCGATGAACCAGAGGGCCGGGGCGACGGCGAGCGCGACCAGGGTGAGGGGCGGCGACAGCCAGGCCATGATGCCCAGGGAGATGAGGAAGAGCAGGAAGTTCCCGATGGTCATCGGGAGCATGAAGAGCAGGCCCTGGATGAGCTGGAGGTCGCTGGTGGCGCGGCCCACGACCTGGCCCGTGGACAGCTCGTCCTGACGGCGCCCGTCGAGCCGGCTGATCGTGCGGAACATGTCGGTCCGCAGGTCGTGCTGGACGTCGAGAGCAAGACGTCCGCCGTAGAAGCGGCGGACGTAGGTGAGCGCGTAGACGACGGCCGCGGCGGCGACCAGCAGACCGGTCCAGACGGCCAGTGACCGGGAGTGGTTGCCGATGACGTCGTCGATGACGACCTTGGTGATCAACGGGACGACGGCCATCACGGCCATTCCGGCGAGGGACGACCCGAGTGCGAGCACGACGTTGCGCCGGTACCGCCAGGCGTATCCGGCCAGCCGTCGTGCCCACGTATGCTCTGTCGCCGACGTCACCGATACCTCCCGTTGTCCTGCTCTGCCGGAAGGCTGCAACGCGGACGGGAGCGGATTTCATCCCGCCGCAACGTGCCGGGACGAAGTACGGTCCCTGGTCCTAGGACCAGGGACCGTACGCATACGTCGTACGACCGACGCTCGTGCGTCGCACGAGCGACGGAACGACGAGGCCGGGGTCGGCTACCGGAGCGCCGGGTTCGCAGGCACCGCGTCCCGCGCCGGGCGTCCCGGGACGGCCGGGATCGCTTCCTCCGGAGTGGCCGTCGGTACGTAACCGAGGCGTGCCGGAGCGGTGGGGTTGAGGTCCTTGTGGACGGCACGGGCGACGGCCTGGATGGTGTTGATGCCGTCGTTCATGGTCTTGTTGTCGTGCGTGAGCACGGTGATCTGGTAGTTGTGCGTCGGGCCGGTGAAGGCGCCGATCGAGTGGACCCGCCAGCCGTGCGTGGCCCGGGACAGCCAGCCGTTCTTCACGTGGATCTTGGCCGTGGAGGGCGCGCCGGCCGGGGTGCCCCAGCGCTGCGACGACACCACGGAGTTCATCAGCTGCAGGACGTAGCCGCGCGAGGCGTCCGTCAGGACGTTGTTCTTCGCGGTGAGCATCCCCAGCAGTTTCTGCTGGTCACGGGCGGTGATCTGGGTGAGCCCCCAGTAGCCGTTGGCGCCGGGGACGGTCTTGGTCATGCCGACCGCGGTGAGGAAGCCCTTGACCTTGGTCGTGCCGAGCTGCTTCCACAGCGCGCTGGTGGCGTCGTTGTCGGACTTCGTGATCATGGCCGTGGCGCGCGACTTCTCCGTGGCGGTCAGCTGGCGGCCCGTCTTCTGCGCGTCCCAGAGGAGCGTCGCGAGAACGGTCACCTTGACCACGCTGGCGGAGTCGAACTGCGTGTCCGGCCGGAGTATGCAGCTGGTCTTGGTGACCCTGTCGTTGACCAGCACGGCGGTGGTCGAGGCCCGGCCCTTGAGGGCCGCGGTGATGTCCGTGACCAGCTTGGCCGCGAGACCGGCCTTCTGCGAGGTGCAGGCCACGGCGGGCGTCGCAGCGCCGGCGGAGTCCTGGGTGGCGCTGACGGTGATCGGCACGAGGACGCCGAGGGCCGCGGCCGCACAGAGAGCCCCGCGTCTGCGGCGAGGTATGGAGTGTCTCTTCACGCCTAGATGACTCCGCAGGACACGAAAGGTTGTAGGGAAACCGGGTGGTTGTGCGAAGTGGCACGACGCGTCCGAGGCGCGGGTCGTGGGTAGTCATGATCGGCACGCGTCGGACGGGGCGGACGGGCCGGACAGCTGGAACGGGGGAGGTCGGTCGATGGCGGACGGGCAGGAGAGCGAAGCGTACCGGTGCGGGCGGTTGTGGGCGGCCCTGCACACGTTGCGTTCCCTGGGTGGCGGCAGGGACAGGCGGAAACTGGCGGCGCCGGACGAGGTCCGCCAGGCGGAGAAGCAGCCGCACATCCACATCCCGCGGCAGCTGGACAAGATCGGCGGGCATTTCCTCGCGGCCCGCAAGCGGGGCGCCGAGCACGGGAAGGCGGCCGACGCACTTGTCAGAACGGCCCTGGACCTCCTGCCGGACGGCGTCAGGTTCCCCCAGAACCGGACCGTGGCCGAGCAGGACGACTTCCGCAAGGGGTTCCACGCCGGACTGAGCCACTACGAGACCACGCATCGGTCACTCATGGAGTGACCGGTGCGTGGCCGCGCGAGCGTTCGACCGCGTGGACTCAGAGGTGCGTCGGCGCGAACATCCGCAGCAGCGCGGGCAGCACGACGACCGAAGGGCCGGGCTGTGCGAGGGCCTTCGTCAGGTCCTCGCGGAGCGACTCCGTCGTCGTACGGACCGCGGGCACGCCGAACGACTCGGCGAGCGCCACGAAGTCCGGGCGGGACAGCTCGGTCGCGGTGGCCTCGCCGAAGGCGTCGGTCATGTACTCGCGCAGGATGCCGTAGCCGCCGTCGTCGACGATCAGCCACGTCACCGGCAGGTTGTACTGCCTGGCCGTCGCCAGCTCCGCGATCGAGTACATCGCGCCGCCGTCACCGGACACCGCGAGCACCGGCTTCGTACGGTCCGCGGCGGCGGCGCCGATGGCGGCGGGGAAGCCGTAGCCGAGGCCGCCCGCGCCCTGTGCGGAGTGCATCGTGTTCGGGTGCCGGGCGTCGAACGCGGACCAGGCCCAGTAGGCCAGGATCGTCATGTCCCAGAAGCTCGGGGAGTCGTCCGGAAGCGCCTCACGGACCGCGGCGAGCACCTCCTGCTCCAGGGTCAGCTCCTGGCCGGCGATCCGCTCCCGCACCTTCGCCAGCAGGGTCGCGACCCGCTCGGCGCCCGACGGGCCGCCGCTCCCCCGTGGCCCTTCGGACACCGGAGATGCGCCCTCGACCGTCTCCAGGAGCGCGGCGAGCGCGATGCGGGCGTCGGCGTGGATGCCGAGGCAGGCGTGGTTGGACTCCAGCTTGCCGAGGTCCGCCTCGATCTGGACGACCCGGCCGCGCGGGGCGAACGTGTGGTAGTTCGACGAGAGTTCGCCGAGCCCCGAGCCGACGACCAGCAGGACGTCGGCGTCCTCCAGCAGGTCCGTGGTGTGCCGGTCCTCCAGCCAGGACTGCATCGACAGCGGGTGCTCCCACGGGAAGGCGCCCTTGCCGCCGAAGGTCGTGACGACCGGCGCGTCCAGCTTCTCGGCGAGCGCCCGCAGCTTGCCGGACGCGTCGGCTCGTACGACACCGCCGCCGGCGATGATCGCCGGGCGCTCGGCGTTCTGCAGCAGATGCGCGGCGACGGCGGTGAGTTCGGGGCGCGGCACGAGGTCGTGCGGGGTCGCGTCCATGGCCGTGACGACCGGCAGGGTCGTCTCGGCGAGCAGCACGTCCTGGGGGATCTCCACCCAGACGGGGCCGTGCGGGGCGGTCAGCGCGGACTCCCAGGCGGCGGCGATCGCGGACGGGATCTGCGAAGCGGCCCGTACGGTGTGCACGGACTTCACGATGTCGCGGAACGACGCCTTCTGGTCGCGCAGTTCGTGCAGAAAGCCGTGGCGGCCGCCGCCGAGACCGGCGGACGGGATCTGGCTGGAGATCGCCAGCACGGGGGCGCTGGCCGCGGCGGCCTCCTGGAGCGCGGCGAGCGAGGTCAGCGCGCCGGGCCCGGTGGAGAGCAGCAGCGGGGTGGCCTGGCCGGTGATCCGGCCGTACGCGTCGGCGGCGAAGCCCGCGTTGTTCTCGACCCGCAGCCCGATGTACGTCAGGCCGGAGCGGCGCAGCGCGTCGAACATTCCGAGCGCGTGCTGTCCCGGCAGGCCGAAGACGGTGTCCGCGCCGAGCCCGGTCAGCGTCTCGATGACGAGGTCACCGCCGTTCCGCCCGGCGGGCGGGTCGAGCGCGGCCGCGGTCTGCTGCGGCGTCGGCCGCAGTACGAGGTCGTGGTCGTGGGTCATGCGGTGTCCCTTTCTTGGTGCCCGTCCGCCGAAACGCACCGGCCGCCGTGGTCGTGGGCGCCGGCCGGGCCGTGACCACGCTGGCCTCGGTACCGGCCCCGGTTCCGGCCCGGGCTCCGGCTCAGGCTGCCGCCCGGTGCCTGCGCCGACGCCGGGCCCGGGTCCTGCTCTTGGGTCTGTTTCCGGTTCTCGTGCCGACGGTGGCACTCGGCCCGGCCCGGCCCGGTCCGGCCGCCGACCGCCGCCGCGGCTCGAATCAAGCCCGGGCGGGCTGCCCGGCCCGGGCTCGATCCCCAGCCGGCCGGATGCTCCGGCCGATGGTCCGGGACCGTCCCGGTCCCGATCCGGGATCCGTCCCCGTCCCGATCCGGGCCCGGCCGGTCCGGTGGACCGGCCGTCCGGCGCGCCGTGTGCCGCGTACGAGGGCCCGGCTCCGGACCCTCGCGCGCGGAACCGCGCGGAACTACTTGGCGCCGGCCGCCCGGCCCGCCGCGATCTGGCGGGACATGATCGTGGTCAGCTCGTAGGCGGTGTGGGAGGCCGCGACCGAGGTGATCTCGGCGTGGTCGTAGGCGGGGGCGACCTCGACCACATCGGCGGACACCAGGTTGCAGGAGGCGAGCCCCCGCAGGATCTCCAGCAGCTCGCGGGAGGTGATGCCGCCGGCCTCGGGGGTGCCGGTGCCGGGCGCGTGGGCCGGGTCGAGGACGTCGATGTCGATCGAGATGTAGAGCGGACGGTCGCCGATGCGCTGGCGGAGCTGGTCCGCGACCTCGTCCGCGCCGCGCCGGTAGACGTCGGCCGAGGTGACGATGCCGAAGCCCATCTTCTCGTCGTCGGTCAGGTCCTGCTTGCCGTAGAGCGGGCCGCGCGTACCCACGTGCGACAGCGCCTCGGTGTCGAGGATGCCCTCCTCGACGGCCCGGCGGAACGGAGTGCCGTGGGTGTACTCGGCGCCGAAGTACGTGTCCCAGGTGTCCAGGTGCGCGTCGAAGTGGAGCAGCGCGACCGGGCCGTGCTTCTTGGCGACCGAGCGCAGCAGCGGCAGCGCGATGGTGTGGTCGCCGCCGAGGGTCATCATGCGGGCGCCGGTGCCGAGGATGTCGTCCGCGGCGGCCTCGATGGTCTCGACGGCCTCGTTGATGTTGAACGGGTTGGCGGCGATGTCACCCGCGTCCGCGACCTGCGCGAGCGCGAAGGGCGAGGCGTCCTGCGCCGGGTTGTACGGGCGCAGGAGCCTCGACGCCTCTCGGATGGCGTTGCCGCCGAAGCGCGCGCCGGGCCGGTAGGAGACCCCGGCGTCGAAGGGCACACCGACGACGGCGACATCGGTGGTGCCGACCTCGTCGAGCCGTGGCAGCCGGGCGAACGTCGCGGGTCCGGCGTACCGCGGGACGCGGGACGAGTCGATGGGGCCGCGCGGCGTCTCGTTGCTGCTCATGACCTATGCCTTCTTCCTACGCTTTTCCTACTGTTCGCAGTCGTTCGACTGTAACGGGGTTCAGGGGGTGGCCGGGACCGACGTCGCGTCTGCCGGCTGCTCGGCGGACTCGGGACCGCCGCGGCCCGCGAGGCGCTCGCGCCAGTTGGCCAGGATCGCCTCGTCCGTCGGCTTGGTGGCCAGCGAGACGACGACGTACGTGACGAGGGAGGCGAGCAGGCCGTAGTAGATGGGCTCGTTGGCGAGGATGCCGAACTTCCACATCAGGGTGATGACGGCCAGTCCGCCGACGACCACGGCGGACAGCGCGCCGTTCACGGTGCCGCGCTTCCACAGCAGTCCGCCGAGGATCGGGACGAGCAGCCCGCCGACGAGCAGGTTGTAGGCGACCGTCAGGGCCTCGACCACGTTGTTCAGGGCGATCGCGATGCCGATCACGCCGACGCCCATCACCAGGATGAACATCCGGTTGCCCTTGACCTCGTCGTGCGCTTCGCCGTCGGCGCGGTGGGTGACGACGCCGCGCAGCCGCTGCCAGATGTCGTTGTTGGCGACGGTGGCGCAGGCGATCAGGGCGCCGGAGGAGGTGGACATCACCGCGGCGAGCGCCGCGGCCAGCACCAGGCCGCGCACACCGATGGGGAGTTCGTTCTTGACGATGGTGGCGAAGGCGTCGTCGGCGTTGGCGAGGTTCGGGTAGAGCACCTTCGCCGCCGTGCCGATGACGGCGCCGGCGAGGGCGTAGACGAGGCAGTACGTACCGGCGACGGTGCCGCCCCAGCTGGCGACCTTGTCGTTGCGGGCGGTGAAGACGCGCTGCCAGATGTCCTGGCCGATGAGCATGCCGAACGTGTAGATGAGCACGTACGTGAAGATCGTCTCGCCGCCGATGCCGAGCGGGGCGAAGTACTCGGTGGGCAGCTGGGCCTTCATCTCGGCGAAGCCGCCGGCCTTGATCACGGCGATGGGCAGCAGCAGGATCAGCACGCCGATCGTCTTGACGACGAACTGCACCATGTCGGTGAGGGTGATCGACCACATGCCGCCGAGCGCGGAGTAGGCGACGACGATCGAGCCGCCGAGGATGATCGCGATCGTCCGGTTCATGTCGAAGAGGACGTCGAAGATCGTGGCGTAGGCGATGGTCGAGGTCACCGCGAGCATCAAGGTGTACGCCCACATGACGACACCGGTGATGAGTCCGGCCCGGCCGCCGTAGCGCAGGTCGAGCATCTCGGAGACGGTGTAGACCTTCAGCCGGGCGATGCGCGCGGAGAAGAAGACCGAGAGGGCGAGGAGGCCGAGGCCGATGGCGAAGACCATCCAGGCGCCGGAGAGCCCGTACTTGTAGCCGAGGCCCACGCCGCCGATGGTGGAGGCGCCGCCGAGGACGATCGCCGCCATGGTCCCGGAGTACATCCAGGGTCCGAGCCGGCGGCCGGCGACCAGGAACTCGCTCTTGGACTTGGCGCGGCGCATGCCCCACCAGCCCATCGCGAGCATGCCGGCCAGATAGACGACGATCAATGCGTAGTCGACGGCCATGGGGCCCTCCTTCGTTACCTCGGTGGCGTGTCGTGCAGAAAGACGAGGGGGACGCAGCGGCTCTTGCGCGGGGACATCCGCCCGTACCCGCGGCCGCTGGACGACTCGACGATAGGTGGCCGAAAAGCGACGATGAAGTGTACGTTTCCTCCATTCTCGAAGACGATCACGGATGGAACGTCCACCATGCCGGACCGCACCGCTCACACCCCCGCCCCATTGGCCCCCTCTGCCCCTTCGGCCCCACCGGCCCCGCCGGTTCCGCTGACCGCGCTGCTGGCCCGTGAGGACCTGGGGCTGCGGCTCGTCACCGGCCCCGAGGACGTCGACATCCAGTGGGTCCACACGTCGGAGATGGCCGACCCGTACCCGTACCTGCTCGGCGGTGAGCTGCTGCTGACGGCGGGCGTCCTGCTGGAGGACCCGGAGATGTACGCGGCTCGGGTGGTCGAGGCCGGCGGCGCGGCGATCGGCTTCGGTGTCGCCCCGGTGTACGACACGGTCCCGGACGCCCTCGTCGCCGCGTGCGAGCGGCACCGGCTGCCGCTGATCGAGGTGCCGCCGCAGACCCCCTTCACCGCGATCGCCCGCGCGGTGTGGCGGCTGATGGCACAGGCACGCCTGCGGGAGGTGCGCCGGGTGAGCGAGGCCCAGCAGGGCCTGGCCGTCGCGGCGGCCAGGCCGGACCCGGTCCCGGCCGTGCTGCACCAGCTGGCCTCGCGCCTGGGCGGCTGGGCGGTCCTGCTGGCCCCGGACGGTTCGGCGCTGCAGATGGCCGGGCGGGCGCCCTCACGGGAGGCCCGCGAGGCACTGGGGCGGCTGGCGCGCGTGGTGAGCCCGGAGGCGGATGACGAGGAGGAGGGCGCGGGGGACCCCGGGTCCCGCGCGGGCGCCGGACAGCCGGAGGCCGGCGGCCCCTCCCCCGCCGCGGGAGGCTCCGCCGGGGACGGCCGGCCCCCGGGAGACGGACGCTCCGGCCCTGACGGCTTGTCCCCGGCCGACACGCGAACGGAGCCCGGCGCCCCGGCCGCGGGCACCGCGCGCCGGCCCCCCTCGTCCGCGACCGACTCCGTCGGGGACACCCATCTCGCCGCCTACGCCCTCGGGGGCGCCGAGGGCCTCGTCCTCGGCGTCGCCGCCGAGGGGCGCGAGAGCGGCGGACACACGATCGCGGGAGTCGCCGTCGTCCTGCTGTCGCTGCTGACGGCACCGCACCAGGGGACCGGCGCGACCGGGCGGGCCGCCGCGCTGGTACGACTGCTGCTGGGGGCCGCCCCCGCCGAGGTGGCCCCGGCGCTGGGTCACGGGCCGTGGACCGTGGTGCACGGGACACGTCCGGGACAGCCCGACCGGATCGCGGCGTCGGCGCTCGGCGCCGCGCTGGGCAGCGCCCTCGTCGACGCGGACGGCGAGACCGTACGGATCCTGCTCTCCGGTGACCGGCGGATCGAGCCGCAGCCGGGCTGGACCCTGGGCGTGAGCGCCCCGGCCGGGCCGGCGGACCTCGCCGCCGCCGACACCGCCGCCGCACGGGCCCTGCGCCGGGCCGAGGCGACCCGGGTCCCGCTCGCCCGCCAGCGCGACGCGGGCCTCGGCGAGCTGATCGCCCCCGACGAGGCCGCCACCCACGCCCGCACCCTGCTCGCACCGGTCGCGGACTCCCCCGCGCTCACGGAGACCCTGCGCGTCTGGCTCTCCCTCCACGGCAGCTGGGACCGCACGGCGGTGGCCCTGGGCGTCCACCGCAACACCGTCCGCCAGCGGATCGCACGCTGCGCGATGCTCCTCGGCGTCGACCTGGACGACGCGGACGTACGGATGGAGCTGTGGTTCGCGCTGCGGTACGTGTGACGGGGCCGCGGCGTCGCGGTTCCGTCAGGAGTCCACGACTCCGGGGCCGGAACGCTGTGGGCATCATGCCAAGTCCCTTGTGCCACAGGCGTGTTGGAATGCCCGCATGACATTGTCCGCCGACGGAACCGTGACCCTGACCCCGGGCGACCCCGGGCGACGACTGCGTGCCGAGGTCGAGCGGCTGCGGGAGGAGGCGGCCAGGCAGAGGGCGCTCGCGCACAAGCGGGCGGATTTCTGGACCCGGCTGGACATCGCCCTCGGCTTCCCCGCGGCCCTGCTCGCCGGTACGGCGGGCGCTGCCGGACTGGCCACGGCGGACGCGCGTATCCCCGCCGCACTGATCGCCCTGGCCTCCGCCGGTTTCGCGGCCGGCGCGGGCTTCCTCCGCAGCGACACCCGCCGCCGGGCCAACAAGCGCGCCCGGCACGCCTGGGCGGACGTGGAGGGCCGGGCCACGGTGAAGCTCGCCCAGGAGCGTCTGACCCCCGAGGACCTCGGTGAACTCCTCGAACGCCGCCAGGCGGCACTCGCGGCCTACGACGGCGAGGCGCCCCTGCCGGAGCCACCACCCGGCCCGCCGCCGCTCACCCCCGGCTGAGCCTCAGGCGTCCCCGTCCGCCGCGCCGAGGTCCCGCACGGCCGCACACCGGTCGTCCCGCGCCGCTGCCGGGCGCCGTTCCCCGCCGTCATCGACACGGGCCGATCGCACGGCCGCCGGGGCGCGGCGAAGGCGGCGGATGGGAGGCGCCGCGACGAGAGCGACGGCACAGCACAGGCCGACGAGGGCGGCGACCAGCAGGAGTCGATGAATGCCGAAGAAGGTCCCGGCGGGCCCGGCGATCGCGTAGCCGAAGGGGACGGCGAGGATGGAGCCGCCGATCTCGTAGGCGGCCACCCGGTTGAGGCGGTCCTCGGGGATCTGGGTCTGCACGGTGGTGGCCCACTGGACGCTCCAGAACGCCCAGCCCACCCCGCTCACCGCGTACCCGAGCATGATCAGTGGCAGGCTCGGGACCAGGGCCGCCGCGAGCGGCATCAGCGGGAACAGGAACATCGCGAGCCCGCCGCCGAAGAGCGGGCGGGCCGGGCGGATCCGGTACGCGGCCAGTGCCCCGAGGACACAGCCGGCACCGAACGCGCCCTCGGCGAAGCCGAACGCGGCGTTGCCGTGCGCGGCGATGACGGAGGCCGCGCCCAGCGGGGTGACCGGGCCCCAGACGAAGACGCCGAGCACCCACCAGATGAGGATGACGCCCCACAGCCAGGACCGGGAGCGGAACTCGTCCCAGCCGGTGCGCAGGTTCACCAGGGTGGACGCCGACCGGTCCACCTCGTACCTGGGCAGCCGCAGCGCGACCAGGCAGATCCCGCTGACCGCGTAGGTGGCCGCGTTGAGGGCGAACGCCGAGGCCGCCGAGGTGGTGGCGACGAGCATGCCGGCGATCGCGGGCCCGGCCATCGCCGAGATCCCTTCGCTCAGCCGCACCACCGCGTTGGCCTTCTGCGGGTCGGCGGCGACCTGTGGCACCAGGCCGGAGACGCCCGGCTGGAACATGGCGGTCGCGATCCCGCGCAGCGCCGCGCCGACGATGATGAACCACAGCGGCGGATGGCCGAACCAGAGGTACGCCGCGAGCCCGCCCTGGATCAGACACCGGGCCGCGTCGGAGCCGATCATCAGGGGCCGGGGGTGGAACCGGTCCGCCAGCACTCCGCCGAACACGACGAAGAGCGCGAACGCTCCCATCCAGGCGGCGAGCGCGAACCCGACTCCGCTCACCCCGTATCCGAGCGAGAGCATCGCGACCGACAGCGCGACCGGGACCATCGCGTCGCCCAGCATCGAGACGATCCGGGCGGTGAAGTAGAGGCTGAAGTTCCGGGTCCAGAGCCGGGACGGCGCGGCGGCAGACGAGAGCACGCGGGCACCCTGTCAGCGGCCCGCTTCCCGGACAACCCAATTACGGCATGTTCACGACCCTCCGGGCTCCGGAGGGTGGCCACCCTCACTCTGGACAGACGTGCGAACCGCCGGGTAACTTTGTCTGAGCAAGCGCTTAGACAGTCTGCACCCACGCAGTTACGAGGAGGCGTCCGTGCGCCGGACCGTATTCAACGAGGACCACGAAGCGTTCCGGGAGACCATCCGCGCCTTCATCGAGGCCGAGGTCGTTCCCGTCTACGACGAGTGGTTCGCCGCCGGCCAGGCGCCGCGCGACTTCTACTACAAGCTCGGCGAGCTGGGCGTCTTCGGCATCAACGTCCCCGAGGAGTTCGGCGGCGCGGGCCTGGACACGCACAAGTTCGAGGCCGTGCTCTACGAGGAGACCTCGCGCGCGGGCGTGAACTTCGGCGGATCCGGTGTGCACGTGCTGCTCGCCCTGCCGTACCTCAAGATGCTCGCCACCGACGAGCAGAAGAAGCGCTACCTGACGAAGTTCGTCACCGGCGAGGAGATGTGGGCGCTGGCGATGACCGAGCCGGGCACCGGCTCCGACGTCGCCGGCATGAAGACCACCGCCAAGCTCACGGAGGACGGCAGCCACTACGTCCTCAACGGCGCCAAGACGTTCATCACCGGCGGCGTGCACGCCGACCGCGTGATCGTGTGCGCCCGCACCTCCGCCCCGCGCGAGGACGACCGCCGCTTCGGCATCTCCCTCTTCGCGGTGGACACCACGTCCGCGGGCTACTCCGTGGGCCGCAAGCTGGACAAGCTCGGCCTGCGCACCTCCGACACCGCCGAGCTGGCCTTCGTCGACGTCAAGGTCCCGGTCGAGGACCTGCTCGGCGAGGAGAACAAGGGCTTCTACTACCTCGGCCAGAACCTGCCCTCCGAGCGCTGGGGCATCGCGTTCGGCGCGTACGCCCAGGCCAAGGCCGCCGTCCGGTTCGCCCAGCAGTACGTGACGGACCGCACGGTCTTCGGCAAGCCGGTCGCCAGCTTCCAGAACACCAAGTTCGAGCTGGCCGCCTGCCAGGCCGAGGTGGACGCCGCCGAGGCCGTCGCCGACCGTGCCCTGGAGGCGCTGGACGCCGGCGAGCTGACCGCGGCCGAGGCCGCCTCCGCGAAGCTGTTCTGCACCGAGGTCGCCCACCGCGTCATCGACCGCTGCCTCCAGCTGCACGGCGGCTACGGCTACATGAACGAGTACCCGATCGCCCGCCTCTACGCCGACAACCGCGTCAACCGCATCTACGGCGGCACCAGCGAGGTCATGAAGTCGATCATCGCCAAGTCGATGGGCCTGTAGTCCAGGTGACGAAGGCGCTCGACGACCTGCTCGATCTGCTCGACCTGGAGCAGATCGAGCAGGACTACTTCCGGGGCCGCTCGCGGTCGGCGATCGTGCCCCGGGTCTTCGGCGGACAGGTCGCGGCCCAGGCGCTCGTCGCCGCGGGCCGCACCGTCCCCGACGACCGCACGGCCCACTCCCTGCACGCGTACTTCCTGCGCATGGGCGACCCCGGTGCCCCGATCGTCTACACGGTCGACCGCATCCGTGACGGCCGCTCCTTCACGACCCGCCGGGTCGTCGCCGTCCAGCACGGCCAGCCGATCTTCCATCTCTCGGCGTCCTTCCAGACGTACGAGGAGGGGCTCGACCACCAGGCGCCGATGCCGGCCGCCCCGGACCCGGACACCCTGCCGACGGCGGAGCAGACCCTGCCTCGCTACGTGGACAGGTTCGTGCACCCCAGCGTCGTGGACCGGATGCTGGAGGCCCGGGCTGCCGTCGATCTGCGGTACGTGGACGCTCCTCCGTACGCCAGCGTCGGCGAGCCCCGCGAGCCGCGTTCGCAGGTGTGGTTCCGCACGAACGGCGAGCTCGCGGACGACCCCCTGCTGCACGTCTGCCTCGCGACCTACGTCTCGGACATGACCCTGCTCGACTCGGTACTGCTGGCCCACGGGCGCGGCGGCTGGGCGGTCGGCGATGTCGTGGGAGCGTCGCTGGACCACGCGATGTGGTTCCACCGGCCGTTCCGCGCCGACCAATGGCTGCTGTACGACCAGGAGTCGCCCAGCGCGCACGGCGGGCGGGGCCTCGGCCAGGCCCGTATCTACACCCAGGACGGGCAGCTGGCGATCTCGGTGATCCAGGAGGGCGTGGTCCGCGTCCCGCACGACTAGGGCTTGTTCGCCGGTCCGCCGCTCCGCCGGTCCGCCGGTCCGCCGCTCCGCCGGTCCGCCGGTCCGCCGGTCCGCCGGTCCGCCGGTGGTCTCGTACCGGCGCGCGGTCTCGTACGGACATGCCTCTCGTGCCGCCGGCTCTCAGGCCCGGGCCAGGTGCCGTTCGATCGCCCGGCGCGCGGTCTCCAGGACCGCGGCACGGCCGGGGGCCCGGGTCGCGGGAGCGGTCACGCCCGCCGGGTGCGGTGAGGAAGGCCCGTCGTCGCGTGGGCCGTTCACGACGGGCGCGTCGGGAGCCAGGCCGGCCGCCGCGTCGATGAGCGTGGCCGGTTCTTCGTCGCCGAGCCGGCGCAGCAGCTCGGCGAGGTTGCGCAGGGTCGTCCACAGATGCGTCCAGTTGCCGGTGCGGGCGAAGTAGTCGATGACGTCGCGGTAGCCGGCGAGCGCCTCGTGGACACGGCCCGTGGACGCGCGCACCGACTGGAGCCCGACGGTGGCGACGCCGACGAGGAAGGTGGCGCCCGATTTCCTGGCCAGGTCGATGGCACGGACGTAGTTCCGCTCGGCCCGCTCGCCCTGGCCCGCGAGGCTGTCGATCTCCCCGGCGACGTACGCGCCCCAGGAGAGCATCGAGGGCGACACCGCGGCGGCCAGCCCCCGGTCGTTCAGTGTCCGCGCCCCGTCGAGATCGCCCGCGTAGGCCTTCGCGAGGGCGGCGATCCCCAGGCACTCCCGGTGCGGGCCGACGAGCGCGGCCGCGGCGAGGGCGTGCTCGACCACGTCGCCGTAGGCGCCGCGGGCGAGGTCGGCCACCGAGAGCACCAGCAGACAGCGCCCCGACCCGACGCTGTCCGTCGTCGTCTCCAGTCCTCTGCGGGCGAGCCGGTCCGCCTTGCGGTAGTCACCGCGGTGGTAGGCGGCCTCCGCCGCGGTTCCCAGTACGGCGGTCGCACGCGGGTGTGCGGCGAGCGCCCGGTCGTCGGCGAGTTCCTCCGCCCAGGCCCGGATCTCGACGAGGTCGCGGTAGGTGATCGCGTCGTACAGCGCGACGATCATCGCCGAGGCGTCGTCCAGGGACCCCCGGCCGCGCGCCAGCCGCCACGCCGCCCGCAGGTTCGGCAGCTCGCGGCGCAGGACGGCATCGGCCTCGGGCTCCCGCTCGGTGGTCATGGCCGTGGCGATCCACGAGGTCAGCTCGACGGCCCAGCGCAGCATGCGCTCCGCGGCGGCCTCGTCCTCGCCGGCGGCGGCCAGCCGGTCCTGCCCGAACGCCCGCAGCGTGTCGAGCATGCGGTAGCGGGTGGCTCCCTCGAAGGAGGCGTCGAGCACGGAGGCGTCGACGAGGCGGGCCAGTGTGCTTCCGGGGTCGTTCTCCAGGCCCAGTTCGGCGGCCAGCCGCTCGGCGGTGTCGAGGTCGACGCCGTCGGCGAAGACCGACAGCTGCCGGAACAGCCGCCGTTCGTCCTCCGTGAGGAGCCGGTACGACCAGTCGATGGTCGCCCGCAGCGTCCGGTGCCTGGCGTCCGCGACGGTGCTGCCGCCGCCGAGCAGGTCGAGCGCGCGGTCCAGGCGGTCGCGCAGATCGGTGAGGGAGAACGTGGAGAGCCGGCCGGCCGCGAGCTCGATGGCCAGCGGCATCCCGTCGAGCCGGTGCACGATGTCGGCGACCGTACGCAGCTCCGCGGGCGTCGGCGGCGGCCCGGGGCGAACCCGTCGGGCCCGGTCCAGGAAGAGCGCGGCGGACGGCACCTGGGAGGGGTCCTGGTCGGGGTGCGGCAGTGGGAGCGGTGCCAGCCGCCAGACGTACTCCCCGGGCAGGCCGAGGGGTTCGCGGCTGGTGGCGAGCACCGAGATCCCCGGGCAGGAGGCGAGCAGCACGTCCACCGTGTCCCGGACACCGTCGAGCAGGTGCTCGCAGTTGTCGATGAGCAACAGGCCGGGGGTGTCGCCCAGCAGGGCGACACAGGCGGAGAGCACGTCGCCCTGGTCGGTCTTGAGGTTCAGGGCCGCCGTCAGCGCGTACGGAATGGCGGCGGGATCGGTGACCGGTGCGAGCAGCAGCACGGTCGCCGCGCCGCTGTGTCGGGCGACCTCCTGGGCGACGCGGGTCTTGCCGACGCCGCCCGGCCCGACGAGTGTGATGAGCCGCTCGGCCGCCAGCAGCCGGTGCAGGGAGGCGACCTGCGCGTCGCGGCCGATCAGTGCGGTGGCCGGCCGGGCGCTCTCCCCGGGCCGGGCGGACATCCGGCCGCCGCCCCCGCTGATGATGTCGCGTTCGAGCTCGTCCAGTGCGGGTGAGGGGTCGAGGCCGGTCTCGTCGGCCAGCCGGCGCCGGTAGTCGCGTCCGATGCGCAGCGCCTCCGGTGCCTGCCCGGCCGCCGCCCGCGCCCGCATGTCCAGGAGGACCGCGGGCTCCCGCAGCGGGTCGGCCGCCGAGGACGCGGCGGCGAGGCCCAACACCTCCTCGGCCCGTCCTGCGTCGACGGCGCTCGCGACCAGCGCGTCGGTCACCTCGTGGCGCAGCTGCGCGTACTCCTCGACCGCGGCGGCGATGGGCGCGACGTCGGTGAGGTCCGCGAGAACCGGGCCACGCCACAGTCCGTGCGCCTCCTGGAGCAGGCGGAGCGCACCGGAAGGGTCCAGCCGAACCGTCGTACGGGCCGTGGCGAGCAGCGCCCGCGCCTGTGCCGCGTCCAGTTCGTCGTGGCCGAGCGCCAGCCGGTAGCCGTCGTGGCACGTCTCGAGCCGGGCAGCCGCCGGGCCGAGGTGCCCGCGCAGCCGGGACACATGGTTGTGCAGGGCCTGCCGCCCCGATTCCGGTACCTCCGACGGCCACAGCGCGTCGAGGAGGCGGTCGACGGTCACGATCCGACCCTCGGCGAGCGCGAGCAGCGCGAGCACCGCCCGCCTCTTGGTGCCGGGTACGTCCACCGGAGCGCCGTCGACGAGCAGCCGCAGCGGCCCGAGCACTTCCGCCCGGACCGACGACGGCGGCGGTGGCGGTGGCTGACGACCGGCTGCCATGGCTTCCCTCGTGTCCCGCATGTCCTGTGACCATGGTCCGCGACGGCGACGGACTCAGCCTCTCAGCGCGGCGACCGCTCGTGCGAGGGCCCTGACAGCTCGTGCGAGGGCCGTGACAGGTCTCCGGCCGAGGCTTGCTGCCGTGACCGGAACGAGCCGGTCCGGCGGCAGGGAAGGAGCCCGGTGATGGACCACGACAAGGTGAAGGAGTTCCTCGGGCGGTTCGTGGCGGACCTGGGCGCGGCCGGCGCCGCCGGATCGGTGGTGATCGGTCACCGGCTCGGCCTCTACCGCGCGCTCGCCCAGGGCGCGGCGACGCCTGAGCAGTTCGCCGAGCGCACCGGTTGCCACGTGCGCTATCTGACCGAGTGGCTGCGCGGACAGGCCGCGGGCGGGTACGTGAGCTACGACCCGGCGACGGAGGCGTTCTCGCTGACCGAGGAGCAGGCGTTCTGCCTGGCCGACCCCGACGGCCCGGACGTGTCGGCGGCGTTCCTCGTCGTGCTCGGCTATCTGCGCGCCGAGCCGCGCATCACCGAGGCCTTCCGTACCGGCGAGGGTGTCGCCTGGCACGAACACGACGAGGACGTCTTCGTCGGCTGTGACGCGTTCTACCGGCCCGGCTACGTGGCCGAGCTGATCCCGAACTGGATCCCGGCGCTGGACGGCGTCGACGAGAAGCTGACCGCCGGGGCCCGCGTAGCCGACCTCGGCTGCGGCCTCGGCTCCTCGTCACTGCTCCTCGCCGAGGCGTACCCCCGCACCTCCGTCGTCGGCTCGGACTACCACGCCGAGTCGATCGAGCGGGCGCGCAAGAAGGCCGCGGAAGCCGGGAGCGGCGACCGGGTCTCCTTCGAGGTGGCGAGCGCGCAGACCTTCTCGGGCACGGACTACGACCTGGTCATGATGTTCGACTGCCTGCACGACTTGGGCGATCCGCTCGGCGCCGCCCGGAGGGTGCGTCAGGCGCTGGCGCCGGACGGCACATGGCTGCTGGTGGAGCCGTACGCCTCCGACGAGGTCGAGGAGAACTTCAACCCGGTCGGTCGGCTGTACTACAGCGGCTCCACGTTCCTGTGCGTGCCCAACGGGCTCTCCCAGCCGGGCGGCCGCGCCCTGGGCGCGCAGGCCGGCGAGGCCGCGGTCCGCCAGGTGATGGCCGACGCCGGCTTCACCCGGTTCCATCGCGCCGCCCGGACCGCGTTCAACCTGGTGTACGAGATCCGGCCGTGAGCCTCCGGGTGGCGCGGGCATGGGGAACCACGCCCGCGCGGCCCGGACACAACGGACATACGCTCCCTTCATGGCGAGCGACAAGATCACCGGCGGCGGCCCGGAGGGACCGGGCGGTCCCGTCGGTCCGCCCGGCGGCCCCGTCGGTGAGCCGGCCGACGCCCCCGTACCGCCGCCGGAGCGGATCGAGCCCGGGGAGGTGCCGGATAGCACCTTCACGGTGATCGTCGCGGGGCTGGCGAATCTCGGCATCGCGGTGGCGAAGGCCGTCGCCGGCGTGATCAGCGGTTCGAGCGCGATGCTGTCCGAGGCCGCGCACTCGGTCGCGGACACCGTCACGGAAGTGCTGCTGCTGACCGCGCTCAAGCGGAGCGCGAAGCCGGCCGACGAGGAGCATCCGCTCGGGTACGGGCCCGAGCGGTACATCTGGGCGATGCTCGCGTCCGTCGCCACGTTCGTCGGCGGCGCGGTCTTCTCCGTCTACGACGGCGTCCACACCCTCGCGCAGGGCGAGGAGCTGGGCGATCCGCTGCCCTCGTACATCGTGCTCGCCGTCGCCGCCGTGCTGGAGGGCTACTCGCTGCGGACCGGTGTACGGCAGATCCGCGGGGAGGCGGCACGCTTCGGCACGCCCGCGCGGCGCTATCTGCGCTACACCCCGGACACCGCGGTCAAGTCCGTGGTGATGGAGGACGCCGCGGGGCTGAGCGGTCTGCTGCTCGCGGCGGGCGGTCTGGCCGGGGCGCAGCTCACGGGCTCCTCCGTCTGGGACGGCATCGCCTCGATCCTCATCGGGCTGCTGCTGGTGTACGTCGCCTGGGTGCTGGGCCGCAGCAACGCCCAGCTGCTGATCGGGCGCCCGCTGCCGCCGTCGATGAGGGACGCGGTGCACGAGGAGCTGCTCACCGTGCCGCACGTCGTCGAGGTGCTGGAGCTGACCACGCTGATCCAGGGCCCCACCGAGATCCTGATCGCCGCGAAGGTGAACTTCCGGGACGTCGCCTCGGCCGAGCAGGTCGAGTGGGCCTGCGAGGACGCCGAGGAACAGCTGCGCCAGCGCTTCCCGGCGATCCGCAGGGTGTACCTGGACGCGACACCGGGGGTGCACCAGGTACGGCCGGCGGGTGTGCACGACGCGCGGCCGCCCGACGGGGGCCGGTGAACCGTCCGAAGTCGGAGAAGGCCCGTGAACCGTCCCGAAGTCGGAGAAGGCCCGTGAACCGTCCCGGGGTCGGAGACGGCCGGTGAACCGTCCGAGGTCAGAGAAGGCCCGCGGCGTCCAGGAGGTAGGCCGTCAGCGGGTCGTAGAAGCGCGGGTCCGTGACGTGGTCGTCCAGCGGGACGGTGACCTGGAGGGTGCCCTCCGCCTCGGCGATGAACAGCGCCGGGTCGTTGCAGTCGGCGTATCCGACGGCGTCGATGCCCCGCTGGCCCGCGCAGCCCGCCCATCCGTGGTCGGCGACCACGAGGTCCGGCCGGGGCCGGCCCTCCCGCTCCAGTCCGTCGAGGATCGCGGCCATCGGCTCCGGGGAGTGGGTGTGCCAGAGCGTCGCGCCGCGCTCCAGCATCGCGACATCGGCGAACTGGAAGACCATGCCCTCGTCCGCCATGAGCCCGGACGGGATCCGGACGATCTCGCAGCCCGCGGATCTGAGCGCGTCCGCCGTCTGCCGGTGCACGTCGAGAAGCCCGCCCGGGTGACCGGTCGCGAAGAGCACCGACTCCCGTCCCGCGGCGGCCTCCTTCAGCCGTGCCCCCATCCGGTCCAGCGCGTCGACGGTCAGCTCCGGGTCGATGGTGTCCTGCCCGAACCGGTACTGCGGATCGTCGTTGACCCCGCAGCGCTCGGCCATGACGGCCAGTACGTCCTGCTCGTCGCTCCAGCGGTCGCCGAGCTCCAGGCCGAGCCAGTAGTGGCGGTCCCCGTTGGCGAGCTTGCGGTAGTGGGAGAGGTTGTTGTCGCGTGGGGTGGCGACGTCTCCGGCGATACGTGTGCGGACGAGGTGGTCGACGAGGGCGGCACGGTTCGGTATCGGCATGTGCCCATTGTGCCGTCCGGTGTGCGGAGCGTGCTCGGCGTCCCGCTGGCCGGACGGCCGTCGCGGCCGTTTCACGCCGACAGCGACGCGAACGCCCCGTGGGCCAGCTTGCGCAGCAGCACCTCCATGGCGGCACGGCCCGGCAGGCCGTTCCCGTACGAGCCGAGGTGGGGGGTGGAGTTGAGCAGGCCGAACACGGCGTGGACGGCCGCCCGGACCTGGCCCTCGGCGGCGTCGGGGTGCAGGGTGCGGACCACGTCCACCCACAGCTCGACGTACTGGCGCTGGAGCTGCCGCACGAGCTTGCGGTCGCTGTCGCGCAGCCGGTCCAGCTCGCGGTCGTGCAGGGTGATCAGCGGGCGGTCGTCGAGGGCGAAGTCGATGTGCCCGTCGATGAGCGAGGAGAGCACCTGCTCCGGGACGCCGTCGGCCTCGGCGACCCGGCGCCTGCCGCCGTCCAGCAGCCGGCCGGAGATGCCGACCAGCAGCTCGGCGAGCATCGCGTCCTTGCCGGCGAAGTGCCGGTACAGCCCGGGCCCGCTGATACCCACGGCGGCGCCTATCTCGTCGACGCCGACGCCGTGGAAGCCGCGCTCGGCGAAGAGCCGGGCGGCCTCCTTGAGGATCTGTTCGCGGCGGGTCGGCGCGTCGGTCCTGGTGGTCATGCCATTGATTCTAGACAAGCCAGTTAGCGCTCGTTAACCTGTGGGAAATGGGTTAACGCTCATTAACAAGAACGATGCTCTGACAGGGGGCTCGACACGATGCGGCAGGCACCTGTGCTGACGAGTGCTGGGGGCACCTCCCCGCGAAGCGAGGGGGAGGATCCCGCCTCCGATGCCTGGCAGGCCAACGAGGCGGCACACCACGCCCTGGTCGACACGCTGCGCGCGAAGCTGGCGGCGGCCCGGCTGGGCGGCGGGGAGAGAGCCCGGGCGCGGCACACCGCGCGCGGGAAGCTGCTGCCGCGGGACCGCGTGGACACGCTGCTGGATCCGGGCTCTCCGTTCCTGGAGCTGGCCCCGCTCGCGGCCGACGGGATGTACGACGGGCAGGCCCCGGCCGCCGGGGTGATCGCCGGTATCGGCCGGGTCAGCGGCCGCGAGGTGGTGGTCGTCGCCAATGACGCCACGGTCAAGGGCGGCACGTACTACCCGATGACGGTCAAGAAGCATCTCCGCGCCCAGGAGGTGGCGCTGGAGAATCGGCTGCCGTGCGTCTATCTCGTCGACTCGGGCGGCGCCTTCCTGCCGATGCAGGACGAGGTCTTCCCCGACCGTGAGCACTTCGGCCGCATCTTCTACAACCAGGCACGGCTCTCCGGTGCCCGGATCCCGCAGATCGCGGCGGTGCTCGGCTCCTGCACGGCCGGCGGCGCCTATGTCCCGGCGATGAGCGACGAAGCCGTGATCGTGCGGAACCAGGGGACGATCTTCCTGGGGGGTCCGCCGCTGGTGAAGGCCGCGACGGGCGAGGTCGTCACGGCCGAGGAGCTGGGCGGCGGCGAGGTCCACTCCCGCGTCTCCGGGGTCACGGACCATCTCGCGGAGAACGACGCGCACGCGCTGAGGATCGTGCGGAACATCGTGGCGACCCTGCCGGAGCGCGGCCCGCTCCCCTGGTCGGTGGAGCCCGCCGAGGAGCCCAAGGTCGATCCGTTCGGGCTGTACGGTGCGGTGCCGGTGGATTCCCGCACGCCGTACGACGTCCGGGAGGTCATCGCCCGGATCGTGGACGGCTCGCGGTTCGCCGAGTTCAAGTCCGAGTTCGGCACGACCCTGATCACCGGCTTCGCCCGGATCCACGGCCACCCGGTCGGGATCGTCGCCAACAACGGCATCCTGTTCGCCGAATCCGCCCAGAAGGGCGCGCACTTCATCGAGCTGTGCGACCAGCGCGGGATCCCCCTGCTCTTCCTGCAGAACATCTCGGGATTCATGGTCGGCAAGGACTACGAGGCCGGGGGCATCGCCAAGCACGGCGCGAAGATGGTGACGGCCGTGGCCTGCACCCGCGTGCCGAAGCTGACGGTCGTCGTCGGCGGCTCGTACGGCGCGGGGAACTACTCGATGTGCGGACGGGCCTATTCGCCGCGCTTCCTGTGGATGTGGCCCAACGCCAAGATCTCGGTCATGGGCGGCGAGCAGGCCGCCTCGGTGCTCGCGACCGTCAAGCGCGACCAGATCGAGGGCCGTGGCGAGGCGTGGCCGGCCGAGGAGGAAGAGGCCTTCAAGGCCCCGATCCGCGCCCAGTACGAGCAGCAGGGCAACGCCTATTACGCGACGGCCCGGCTCTGGGACGACGGGGTCATCGACCCGCTGGAGACCCGGCAGGTGCTGGGTCTGGCTCTGACCGCGTGCGCCAACGCCCCGCTGGGTGAGCCCGGCTTCGGCGTCTTCCGGATGTGAGGACTGCTGTGACACTCGAAGGACAGGCAATGTTCGACACTGTTCTGGTCGCCAACCGAGGCGAGATCGCGGTCCGCGTCATCCGTACGCTGCGGGCCCTGGGGGTGCGTTCGGTCGCCGTGTTCAGCGACGCGGACGCCGACGCCCGGCACGTCCGGGAGGCGGACACGGCCGTGCGGCTGGGGCCTGCACCGGCGGCGGAGAGCTATCTCTCGGTCGAGCGGCTCCTCGACGCGGCCCGCCGCAGCGGGGCCCAGGCGGTCCACCCCGGTTACGGCTTCCTCGCGGAGAACGCGGGATTCGCGCAGGCCTGCGCGGACGCCGGCCTGGTCTTCATCGGGCCGCCGGCCGAGGCGATCTCCCTGATGGGCGACAAGATCCGCGCCAAGGAGACCGTGCGGGCCGCCGGAGTGCCCGTCGTGCCGGGCTCCTCGGGCTCAGGTCTCACGGACGACCAACTGGCCGAGGCCGCCCGGGAGATCGGGATGCCGGTGCTGCTGAAGCCCTCGGCGGGCGGCGGCGGCAAGGGCATGCGCCTCACGCGCGTCGAATCGGCGCTGCTGGAGGAGATCGCGGCCGCCCGGCGCGAGGCGCGGGCGTCGTTCGGCGACGACACACTGCTCGTGGAGCGGTGGGTCGAGCGTCCGCGGCACATCGAGATCCAGGTGCTCGCCGATGGACACGGGAACGTGGTGCATCTCGGCGAGCGCGAGTGCTCGCTGCAGCGCCGCCACCAGAAGATCATCGAGGAGGCGCCGTCCGTCCTCCTGGACGAGAAGATCCGCGCGGCGATGGGCGAGGCGGCGGTCCAGGCGGCCCGCTCCTGCGGGTACCGGGGCGCGGGCACGGTCGAGTTCATCGTCCCTGGCGGCGACCCGTCGTCGTACTACTTCATGGAGATGAACACCCGTCTCCAGGTCGAGCACCCGGTGACCGAGCTGGTCGTGTCGATCGCGGGGAGCGGCCTGGACCTGGTGGAGTGGCAGCTGCGGGTCGCGGCGGGCGAGAAGCTCCCCTTCACGCAGGACGACATCAGCCTCACCGGCCACGCCGTCGAGGCCCGTATCTGCGCCGAGGACCCTTCCCGTGGATTCCTCCCCTCCGGCGGCACGGTCCTGTCCCTGCGCGAACCCCAGGGTGACGGTGTCCGCACCGACTCGGGCCTGACCGAGGGCGTGGAGGTCTCCAGCCTCTACGACCCGATGCTGTCGAAGGTCATCGCGTACGGACCCGACCGGGCGACCGCGCTGCGCAGGCTGCGCGCCGCCCTGGCGGACACGGTCATCCTCGGCGTTCCGACGAACGCGGGCTTCCTGCGCCGGCTGCTGGCCCATCCCGCGGTGGTCGCGGGCGACCTGGACACGGGGCTCGTGGAGCGCGAGGTGGACGGGCTGGTCGACACCATCGTGCCGACGGAGGTGTACGAGGCGGCGGCGCTGCTGAGACGCCCGGCGCCTGCCGCAGGCCCGGACGGCTGGGTCGACCCGTTCTCGGTCCCGAGCGGCTGGCGGCTCGGCGGCGAACCGGCCGCGGCGGTGCACCACTTCCGGGTCCCGGGCCACGACCCGGTCGAGGTCCGCTCCCTTGGGGACACCGAGGGCGCCGCACCGGGCGGGAGCACCGTCACCGTCGAACTCGGCGGTGTCAGGCACACCTTCAGCCACGCCACGGCTCCCGGAGGGATCTGGCTCGGCCGGGACGGCGACTCGTGGCACGTCCAGGACCACGATCCGGTCGCGGCGGATCTCGGCGGCGCCGCCCACCAGGGCGCGGACACGCTCGCCGCGCCCATGCCCGGCACCGTCACGGTCGTGAAGGTGGCGGTGGGCGAGGAGGTCGCCGCCGGACAGAGTCTGCTCGTGGTCGAGGCGATGAAGATGGAGCACGTCATCTCCGCCCCGCACGCCGGCACCGTCACCGAGCTGGACGTCACACCGGGCGCCACGGTCGCCATGGACCAGGTGCTCGCTGTCGTCACCCCGCACCAGGACGGCGAGAAGGAGGGTGGGCGATGACCGAGGTACTGGCCCTGGGACTGCCGATGGAGGTGCCCGCCACGGCCCTTCCGCCGCGGGTGCGGATCCATGAGGTCGGGCCCCGGGACGGGCTGCAGAACGAGAAGGAGACCGTCCCGACCGACGTCAAGGCGGAGTTCGTCCACCGGCTCGCCGGTGCCGGGCTGACGACCGTGGAGGCGACCAGCTTCGTCCACCCCCGGTGGGTGCCCCAGCTGGCCGACGCCGAGGAGCTGTTCCCCCGGCTCGCGGACATCGAGGGCGTCGCCCTGCCCGTCCTCGTGCCGAACGAACGCGGACTGGACCGCGCCATCGCCCTCGGTGCGCGCCGGATCGCGGTGTTCGGGTCCGCGACGGAGACCTTCGCGGCCCGCAATCTCAATCGCACGATCGACGAGTCGCTCGCGATGTTCGAGCCGGTCGTGGCCCGCGCCAAGGACGACAAGATCCATGTCCGCGGCTATCTGTCGATGTGCTTCGGCGACCCCTGGGAGGGCAAGGTCCCGGTCCACCAGGTCGTCCGTGTGGCCAAGCGGCTGATGGACCTGGGCTGCGACGAGCTGAGCCTCGGCGACACGATCGGTGTCGCCACCCCGGGCCATGTCCTCTCCCTCCTCGCCGAGCTGAACGAGGAGGGCGTGCCCACCAGCGCCATCGGGGTGCACTTCCACGACACCTACGGCCAGGCGCTGGCCAACACCTTCGCGGCACTGGAGCACGGCGTCACCACCATCGACGCCTCCGCGGGCGGTCTGGGCGGCTGCCCGTACGCGAAGAGCGCCACCGGAAACCTCGCCACCGAAGACCTCGTGTGGATGCTCCACGGCCTCGGCATCGAAACCGGGGTCGACCTCGGCCGGCTCACCGCCACCAGCGTGTGGATGGCCGAGCAGCTGGGCCGTCCCAGCCCCTCCCGCACCGTTCGCGCCCTTGCGGGCACGGCTTCCCACAAGGAGTCCTAGCCATGTCGCTCGACCACCGCCTCACCCCTGAGCACGAGGAACTCCGACGCACCGTCGAGGAGTTCGCCCACGACGTGGTCGCCCCGAAGATCGGCGACTTCTACGAGCGGCACGAGTTCCCGTACGAGATCGTCCGCGAGATGGGCCGGATGGGCCTGTTCGGCCTGCCCTTCCCCGAGGAGTACGGCGGCATGGGCGGCGACTATCTCGCCCTCGGCATCGCCCTGGAGGAGCTGGCCCGTGTCGACTCGTCCGTCGCGATCACCCTGGAGGCCGGGGTGTCGCTGGGCGCCATGCCCCTCCACCTCTTCGGCACCGAGGAGCAGAAGCGCGAGTGGCTGCCCCGGCTGTGCTCCGGTGAGATGCTCGGCGCCTTCGGGCTGACCGAGCCGGACGCCGGTTCCGACGCGGGCGGCACGAAGACCACGGCCGTGCGCGACGAGAAGACCGGCGAGTGGGTGATCAACGGCTCCAAGTGCTTCATCACCAACTCCGGTACGGACATCACGGGCCTGGTCACGGTCACCGCGGTCACCGGCCGCACCTCCGAGGGCAAGCCGCTCATCTCCTCCATCATCGTCCCGTCCGGCACCCCCGGCTTCACCGTCGCCGCCCCGTACTCGAAGGTCGGGTGGAACGCGTCGGACACCCGGGAGTTGTCGTTCTCCGACGTCCGTGTGCCGTTCGCGAACCTGCTGGGCGAGGAGGGCCGTGGCTACGCCCAGTTCCTGCGCATCCTCGACGAGGGCCGGATCGCCATCGCCGCGCTCGCCACGGGCCTGGCCCAGGGCTGTGTGGACGAGTCCGTGAAGTACGCGAAGGAGCGCCACGCCTTCGGCCGCCCGATCGCCGGCAACCAGGCCATCCAGTTCAAGATCGCCGACATGGAGATGCGGGCGCACATGGCGAGGATCGGCTGGCGGGACGCGGCGTCCCGGCTCGTCCTCGGTGAGCCGTTCAAGAAGGAGGCGGCGGTGGCGAAGCTGTACTCCTCGACGGTCGCCGTCGACAACGCGCGTGAGGCCACCCAGATCCACGGCGGATACGGCTTCATGAACGAGTACCCGGTGGCCAGGATGTGGCGGGACTCCAAGATCCTGGAGATCGGCGAGGGCACGAGCGAGGTCCAGCGCATGCTGATCGCAAGGGAGTTGGGCCTGACCGGGTAGTCCGCACCCGGATGCCGCGGCGGCGATCGCCCGGGGACGGTCCCGACCGTTCCCGGGCGGTGATCAGCGTCACGGGGGGCCGCCCATGGACATGATCTGAGGTTAGGCTAACCTACCTTCGACTTGCCCAGAGGCCGCCACACGGCACGCACCGAAAGCGAAACCCTCATGTCCAATGCCCGTGCTTCCCACCTCACCCGCCGCGGCCTGCTCGCCGCGGGCGGCGCCATCGGCCTCGGCGCCGCACTCACCGCCTGCGGCTCCGAGAACAAGAGCGACTCGGCCTCCGACGCGAAGAAGAGCGGCCCCTGGGAGTTCAAGGACGACCGCGGGCAGGTCGCCAAGACGAAGGCCGCCCCCAAGAACATCGTCGCCTTCACCGGCATGGCGGCCGCGCTCCACGACTTCGGCATCGAGGTGAAGGGCGTCTTCGGCCCGACGTACGTCGAGGACAAGGCGAAGGGCACCAAGACGCCGGACGTCCAGGCGGGCGACCTCGACATCAACAAGGTCAAGGTCCTCGGCAACGTGTGGGGCGAGTTCAACGTCGAGCAGTACGCGGCGCTCGCGCCGGACGTGCTGATCACCGACATGTGGGAGAAGAACGCCCTCTGGTACGTGCCGGACCAGTCCAAGGACAAGATCCTCAAGCTGGCCCCGAGCGTCGCCCTGTGGGCCTCGGACTACTCGATGCCGAAGGTCCTGCAGCGCCACGTCGACCTGGCCGAGTCCCTCGGCGCCGACGTCAAGGCCAAGAAGGTCACCGACGCCAAGGCCGCCTTCGAGAAGGCCGCCGCCCGGCTGCGCGCCGCCGCGAAGGCCAAGCCCGAGATCAAGGTGCTCATCGGCTCCGCGAGCGCCGACCTGTTCTACATCTCCACCCCGGCCCGGCCGACCGACACGCTCTACTTCAAGGAGCTCGGCGTCAACTTCGTGACGCCCACCAAGCTCGACGCCGGCGGCTGGTTCGAGGGCCTCAGCTGGGAGAACGTCGACAAGTACAAGGCCGACATCATCATGATGGACAACCGCGCCTCGGCCCTTCAGCCCGACGCCCTGAAGTCCAAGCCGACCTGGGCCCAGCTGCCCGCCGTCAAGGCCGGCCAGGTCATCCCCCGCGTCACCGAGCCGATCTACTCGTACGAGAAGTGCACGCCGATCCTCGAGGACCTGGCGAAGGCCATCGAGAACGCGAAGAAGGTCGCCTGACCATGTCGACAGCCGTGGCCGCCCCGTTCCGTTTCTTCCCCCTTCAGGTCGTACGGACGCGGCGGCTCGGCCCGTCGCTGGTACGCGTCACGTTCGGAGGGGAAGCCCTGAAGGACTTCGCTTCCGGAGGGCGCGATCAGTCCCTGTCGCTCTTCCTGCCGCACCCCGGCCAGGACGAACCGGTCGTGCCGGTCGCCGAGGACGGGGACATGTACGCCACGCTCGGCGCCTGGCGGGCGCTGCCCGACGACGTACGGGCCGTGATGCGCTCGTACTCCGTTCGCGAGCAGCGCCCCGATGCCGGTGAACACGGCGAGGTCGACATCGACTTCGCCGTCCACGAGGACGGCGGCCCGGCCTGCCGGTGGGCGCAGAAAGCTTCCTGCGGAGACCGGGTCACCGTTCTCGGCCCCGCGGTCGCCGACAACACCGCCGTGCGCTTCCGGCTGCCCGAGGACGCCGACTCGGTGCTGATCTGGGCGGACGAGACGGCACTTCCCGCCGCTTCGGCGATCCTGGAGTCGCTGCCCGCCGGGCTCCGCGCACAGGTCTGGCTCGAGGTCCCGCACGCCGGCGACCGGCTGGAGCCCGTGACGGCCGCCGACGCCACCCTCACCTGGCTCGTGCGGGACGCGGGAGCGCCGTCGGCGGTCGAGGCGGTGCGCGCCGCCGAGTTCACCGGCTCGACGCCGTACGCCTGGATCGCGGGCGAGTCCGGCTCCGTCAAGGCGCTGCGGCGGCATCTCGTGAACGAGCGCGAACTCGACCGCCGGCGCGTCACGTTCGTCGGCTACTGGCGCAAGGGCGTCAGCGAGGACGCCCTGCGCGAGGCTCCCGACGACGACGCATAGCGTCCGTCAGCCGGGCCGGGCCGGATCAGCGCGCCCGGGCCGGGCCGGCCGGCGTGCGAGGTCCGGCTCTCAACTGCGCCACCCCGCACGGCAGTCGCACTCCGCCGCGCCCCGAAATGTGATCCACCTCGCTGCGTCCCCTGGGAAGCAAGGGACGAGTGGTGCAGGAACTTAGGTTAGGCTAACCTAAGTTCGACTCGCCCCCATCCCTCACCTGTCCCCGGGGGGCGGACCCCGTCCCCGTACCGGGAGGACCCTCACCATGCGCTCGCACCTGCTCAACGACACAACGGCGGAGCACTATCGGCGCTCCGTGACCGAAGGAGTCGAGCGGGTGGCGAACAAACTCGCCACGACCCGGCGGCCGTTCACCGGAGTGACCCCCGACGAACTCGCCCCCACGGTCGCCGCCGTCGACCTCGACCAGCCGCTCGGGAACGCGACCGCCGCGCTCGACGAGCTGGAGGAGGTCTATCTGCGCGACGCGGTCTACTTCCACCACCCCCGCTACCTCGGCCACCTCAACTGCCCGGTCGTCATCCCCGCCGTCCTGGGCGAGGCCGTCCTCTCCGCCGTCAACTCCTCGCTCGACACCTGGGACCAGAGCGCCGGCGGCACCCTCATCGAGCGCCGGCTCGTCGACTGGACGACCGGCCGGATCGGCCTCGGCCCCGCCGCCGACGGCGTGTTCACCAGCGGTGGCACCCAGTCCAACCTCCAGGCGATGCTGCTGGCCCGCGAGGAGGCCAAGACGGACGACCTGTCGAAACTGCGCATCTTCTCCTCCGAGTGCAGCCACTTCAGCGTCCAGAAGTCCGCGACCCTCCTCGGCCTCGGCCGCGACGCCGTCGTCTCCATCCCGGCCGACCGTGACCGCCGTATGCAGACCGTCGCCCTCGCCGCCGAGCTGGAGAAGTGCAAGCGCGCCGGGCTGGTCCCGATGGCGGTCGTCGCCACCGCCGGCACCACCGACTTCGGCTCCATCGACCCGCTGCCCGAGATCGCCGGGCTGTGCGAGGAGTACGGGGCCTGGATGCACGTCGACGCGGCCTACGGCTGCGGGCTGCTCGCCTCCCCCACCCGCCGCCACCGTCTCGACGGCATCGAGCACGCCGACTCCGTCACCGTCGACTACCACAAGTCCTTCTTCCAGCCGGTGAGTTCCTCGGCCCTGCTGGTCCGGGACGGGGTCACGCTGCGGCACGCCACGTACCACGCGGACTACCTGAACCCCCGCCGCACCATCGAGGAGCGCATCCCCAACCAGGTCGACAAGTCCCTGCAGACCACCCGCCGCTTCGACGCGCTGAAGCTGTGGATGACGCTGCGCGTCATGGGCGCGGACGGCATCGGCAGCCTGTTCGACGAGGTGTGCGACCTGGCCGCCGAAGGCTGGCAGCTGCTCGCGGGCGACCCGCGCTACGACGTCGTGGTCGAACCCCAGCTGTCCACCCTGGTCTTCCGCTACATCCCGGCCCAGGTCACCTCGCCCGCCGAGATCGACCGCGCCAACCTCTATGCCCGTAAGGCCCTGTTCGCCTCCGGCGAGGCCGTCGTCGCCGGCACCAAGGTCGACGGCCGCCAGTACCTGAAATTCACCCTGCTGAACCCCGAGACGACCGTGCACGACATCGCCGCCGTCCTCGACCTGATAGCCGGCCACGCCGAGCAGTACCTTGGAGAGAACCTTGTCCACGCCTCCTGAGCACCGTGACATCCACGATTTCATCGGTATCGGACTCGGTCCGTTCAACCTCGGCCTCGCCTGCCTCACCGAGCCCATCGACGAACTGAACGGTGTCTTCCTGGAGTCCAAGCCGGACTTCGAATGGCACTCGGGCATGTTCCTCGACGGCGCGCATCTGCAGACGCCGTTCATGTCGGACCTGGTCACCCTCGCCGACCCGACCTCCCCGTACTCCTTCCTCAACTATCTGAAGGAGAAGGGGCGGCTCTACTCGTTCTACATCCGCGAGAACTTCTATCCGCTGCGCACCGAGTACAACGACTACTGCCGCTGGGCCGCCGCCCAACTGAGCAGCATCCGCTTCAGCACCACGGTGACCAAGGTCGAGTACGAGGCCGAGGGCGAGCTGTACGCCGTGCACACCACCGGCGGCGAGACGTTCCGCGCCCGCCGGCTCGTCCTGGGCACCGGCACCCCGCCGTACGTCCCGGACGCCTGCCAGGGCCTCGGTGGCGACTTCGTCCACAACTCCCGCTACCTCCAGTCCAAGGCGGAGCTGCAGAAGAAGAAGTCGATCACGCTGGTGGGCAGCGGCCAGAGTGCCGCGGAGATCTACTACGACCTCCTCGCCGAGATCGACGTGCACGGCTACCGGCTCAACTGGGTCACCCGCTCCCCGCGGTTCTTCCCGCTGGAGTACACCAAGCTGACCCTGGAGATGACCTCTCCCGAGTACATCGACTACTTCCACGCGCTGCCGGAGACCACCCGCTACCGGCTGGAGTCGGAGCAGAAGAACCTCTTCAAGGGCATCGACGGCGAACTCATCAACGAGATCTTCGACCTGCTCTACCAGAAGAACCTCGGCGGCCCGGTCCCGACCCGGCTGCTCACCAACACCGCGCTCCACTCGGCCTCGTACGAGGACGGCACGTACACCCTGGGGCTGCGCCAGGAGGAGCAGGAGAAGGACTTCACGCTCGACACCGAGGGCCTGATCCTGGCCACCGGCTACAAGTACGTCACTCCTGAGTTCCTGGAGCCGGTGCGCGACCGGATCCGCTGGGACGGCCAGGGCCGCTTCGACGTCGCCCGCAACTACGCCGTCGACACCACCGGGCGCGGCATCTTCCTGCAGAACGCGGGGGTGCACACGCACTCGATCACCTCGCCCGACCTGGGCATGGGCGCGTACCGCAACGCGTACATCATCGGTGAGCTGCTCGGCAGCGAGTACTACCCCGTAGAGAAGACGATCGCGTTCCAGGAGTTCTCCGTATGAGCACCACCGCCCCCGCCCTGGGGACGTTCTCCGTCCGTCCCCTCGACCCGATGGCCGACGCCGAGCTGCTGCACGGCTGGGTCACCCACCCCAAGGCCGCGTTCTGGATGATGCAGGACGCCAAACTCCACGACGTCGAGCGGGAGTACATGGCGATCGCGGCCGCCGAGCACCACGACGCGTTCATCGGCCTGCACGACGGCGAGCCCGCGTTCCTGATGGAGCGGTACGACCCGAAGCACGTCGAGCTGGTCGGGCTGTACGAGCCCGAGCCCGGCGATGTCGGCATGCACTTCCTGGTCGCCCCGACCGAGAACCCGGTGCACGGATTCACCCGCGCCGTGATCACGGCGGTGATGCGGGAGCTGTTCGCGGACCCGGCGACTCGGCGCGTCGTCGTCGAGCCCGATGTCTCGAACAAGGCCGTGCACGCGCTCAACGAGGCCGTCGGCTTCGTACCCGAGCGCGAGATCGACAAGCCCGAGAAGAGGGCGCTGCTCAGCTTCTGCACCCGGGAGCAGTTCGAGGCCGCGGTGGGAGGCGAGGCCCGGTGAACCCCGTCGAGAGCGTCTCCCACCTCACCCCCGAGCTGTGGGCCGAGGCCAACCGCCTGCTGATCCGTAAGGGCCTCGCCGAGTTCTCCCACGAGCGGCTGCTCACGCCCGGTGACCTGGGCGAGGGCCGGTACGCGGTGTCGAGCGACGACGGCAGGACCGAGTACCGGTTCACCGCCGGCCGGCTCGCGCTCGACCACTGGCAGGTCGACGCCGCCTCTATATCCCGCCACCGCGACGGTGCGCAGCTCCCGCTGGACGCCCTGGAGTTCTTCACCGAACTGCGCGGCGCGCTCGGCCTGTCCGACGCGATCCTGCCGGTCTACCTGGAGGAGATCTCCTCCACCCTGTCCGGTACGGCGTACAAGCTCACCAAGCCCGACGTGTCCGCCGCCTCGCTCGCCGCGGCGGACTTCCAGGCGATCGAGACGGGGATGACCGAGGGGCACCCGTGCTTCGTCGCCAACAACGGGCGGCTCGGCTTCGGCATCCACGAGTACCACCGGTACGCGCCGGAGGCCGCGGCCCCGGTCCGGCTGCTGTGGGTGGCCGCGCATCGCTCCCGCGCGACCTTCACGTCCTGCACGGACCTCGGCTACGAGAACCTGATGCGGGCCGAGCTGGGCCAGGAGACCCTGGACCGCTTCGACGCCCGGCTGCGCGGCCTCGGTCTGGACCCGGACGACTATCTGCTGATGCCGGTCCACCCCTGGCAGTGGTGGAACAAGCTCTCCGTCACCTTCGCCGCCGAGGTGGCCCAGCGCCGGCTGGTCGCGCTCGGCGAGGGCGAGGACGCGTACCTGGCCCAGCAGTCGATCCGTACGTTCTTCAACACCAGCGACCCGGCCAAGCACTACGTGAAGACGGCCATGTCCGTCATCAACATGGGCTTCATGCGCGGCCTTTCGGCCGCGTACATGGAGGCCACGCCCGCCATCAACGACTGGCTGGCCTCGCTCATCGCGAGCGACGACGTCCTGCGGGCGGCCCGCTTCTCGATCATCCGCGAGCGTGCGGCGGTGGGCTACCGGCACCTGGAGTACGAGGCGGCCACGGACCGCTTCTCGCCCTACCGCAAGATGCTCGCCGCGCTCTGGCGCGAGAGCCCGGTGAACACGATCCAGGACGGTGAGCGGCTGGCCACGATGGCCTCGCTGCTGCACGCCGACCGGTCGGGCAAGTCGTTGGCGGGCGCGCTGATCACCGAGTCGGGGCAGGCGCCCGAGGTGTGGCTGCGCCGCTATCTGGACGCCTATCTGCTGCCGGTGCTGCACTGCTTCTACGCGTACGACCTCGTCTACATGCCGCACGGCGAGAACGTCATCCTCGTCCTCGACGAGGACGGCTCGGTGCAGCGCGCGATCTTCAAGGACATCGCCGAGGAGATCTGTGTGATGGACCCGCACGCGGTCCTTCCGCCGATGGTGGAGCGGGTCCGCGCCGAGGTCCCGGAGGACATGAAGCTGCTGTCGGTCTTCACCGACGTCTTCGACTGCTTCTTCCGGTTCCTCGGCGCCACGCTGGCGACGGAGGGCGTACTGGACGAGGACGCGTTCTGGCGGACGGTCGCCGAGTGCGTGACCGCGTACCAGGAGTCGATGCCGCATCTGGCCGACAAGTTCGCCCAGTACGACATGTTCACCGAGGAGTTCGCGCTGTCCTGCCTCAACAGGCTGCAGCTGCGCGACAACAAGCAGATGGTGGATCTGGCGGACCCGTCGGGCGCGCTCCAGCTGGTGGGCACCCTGGAGAACCCGATCGCACGGTTCCGGTAAGCGGGACGACAAGCCGGCGGGCGCCCTGCGGAGTACGGTCCTCCGCAGGGCGCCCGCTTCGTCGTTCCCCCTGACCTATCCGGCGGGCCAGGGCACCTGCGGCGAGCGGTAGTAGTCGATGCCGAGCGCGGCCATCCGCGGCCCCTGCGCCGCGAGCCGCACCTTGTACGCGTCCCAGTCGTGCGTGGACGCCGGGGACCAGCCGAGTTCCGCGACGCCTGGCAGCCTCGGGAAGGCCATGAACTCGATGTGGTCGCTGGTCGAGATGGTCTCCGACCAGAGCGGCGCCTCGACCCCGGCGATCGACGACGCGGGCGCGCCGGGCAGATACGCGCCCGGGTCCCAGTCGTAGGAGCGCTGTACCTCGACATAGCCGGCCCAGGCCAGGCCCAGCGGGGTGTCCTTGTCGTACTTCATGTCGAGGTAGATCCGGTCGGCGGGCGACAGGATCAGCTTGGTGCCGTTCTGCGCGGCCTTGGCGACCTGTGCCTTCTCCGCGGCGCTGGTGCCGTCCAGACCCCAGTACTGGGCGACCGCGCCCTCGACGGGCTCGGCGCCGGTCAGCTGGTGCCAGCCGACCACGGTCTTGCCGTACTTGGCGACGACGGCCTGGGCCTTGTCCATGAACGCCACATAGTCCTCGTGGCTGGTGGAGTGGGCCTCGTCGCCGCCGATGTGGAGGTACTTGCCGGGCGTGAGCGCGGCCAGTTCGCGGACGACGTCGTCCACGAAGTCGTACGTCACGGCCTTCGGCACGCACAGCGAGCTGAAGCCGACGGCCGTGCCGGTGTAGAGCGGCGGGGCGACGCCGTCGCAGTTCAGCTCCGCGTACGAGGACAGCGCGGCGTTGGTGTGGCCCGGCATGTCGATCTCCGGGATCACCTCCAGATAGCGGGAGGCGGCGTGGGCGAGGATCTCCTTGTACTGGGCCTTGGTGTAGTACCCGCCGGGACCGCCGCCGACCTGGGTGGAACCGCCGTGGGTGGTGAGCCGCGGCCAGGAGTCGATGGCGATGCGCCAGCCCTGGTCGTCGGAGAGGTGCAGATGCAGCTTGTTGATCTTGTAGAGCGCGAGCTGGTCGATGTAGAGCTTGACCTGGTCGACGGTGAAGAAGTGCCGTGAGACGTCGAGCATCGCGCCGCGGTGGCCGAAGCGCGGGGAGTCGGTGATGGTGCCGCCCGAAATCTGCCACGGGCCCGCCTGGCGGGTGTCCTTCTCCACGGCAGCGGGCAGCAGCTGGCGGAGCGTCTGGACACCGTGGAAGAGGCCCGCCGGCTTGCGGGCGGTGATGGTGACCCCGCCGCGTCCCGACTCCAGCCGGTAGCCCTCCTCGCCGAGGCTCCTGTCGCGCGAACCGAGCGCGAGACGGATGCCGCCGCGGCCGTGGTCGTCGGTGACCGGCAGCGCGTAGCCCGTGGACGGGCGCAGTACGGCGGCGAGATAGGAGCCGATGCGGCGAGCATCGCGCGAATCGTCGTCGACCCGGATCCGGGTGGCGGCGGTGAGGGTGTACGGCGCACCGGCCGGCCGTACGGAGGCGGGTGCCGGGACGATCTCACCGAGCGGTCTTGCGGCGGTGGCCTGCGCCGGAGCGGGGGCGGCTCCGACGCAGGAGATGCCCGCCGCGGCGACCAGCAGCAGCGAACCGAGAAGACGGGGGAACGTTCTGCGCTGTCTCACAGGCTGGATCCCTTCCGAGGGGCGTCACGACTGTGGTGCTGAGCAACCGAACGGTCACCATGCGTACCGTGCGCCTCAGACGTGGTCAAGGTGTAGACCACTTCCCGGGACCGGATCTGCGGAGCCGGAGCCTCCGCGGAGCGGGTGCGACAATCGCACGCATGGCGGAAATCATCCAGAAGGACGGCACTTGGGCCTTCGACGGCGACGTGGTCCGGATCGTGCCCGGCAGCGGCGGCAAGACGCATCCCGTGCGGCAGGCCCTCGGTGAACTCGCCGTACCGCTCCAGGCGTTGGCCGGCGTCGCGTTCGAACCGGGGCGGCGCAGCGGACGGCTGCGGCTGAAGCTGCGCGACGGCAGCGACCCTCTCCTGCTGGCCGCCGACGGCCGACTGCCCGAGACCTCCGATCCGTACCGGCTGACCGTCGACAACGACCGGACCGGCGTGGCCGAGTACTTCGTGGACGAGCTGCGCAACGCCCTGCTGCTGGACCAGGTCCCGGAAGGACCGGTGGACCGCTTCCTGCTGTCCGGCCCCGCCGTGCCCGTCTCCGGCGGCGGAGGTGACGGCACCGCGGCCTTCGACGGTGAGGCGATCAGGCTCTCGTGGAACTGGAAGGCCGAGGAGTCCAAGAGCGCGTCCGGCGCGAGCACCTTCCCGCTCGCCGAGGTGACCGGGGTGCGGTGGCTGCCCGCGATCGGCCTGGAGAACGGCCATCTGCGCTTCACCCTGCGCGGCCGGCCCGCCTCCGGCCCCGCCAAGTACGACCCGTACGCCCTCGACCTGTGGGGGCTCTCCCGCAAGGAGCACACCGCCGTCCTGGTCGCCGCCGCCGTGATCGCCAGGCTTCCGCACCCGAGATCTCCCCAGCAGGACGCGACGCCGCCGGCCGAGCTGCCCACGTCGAGGTCGGCGGTGGCGGCGCCCGCACCCGCCACCCCTGCCGCCCCTGCCGTCCCGGCCGCCGACGATCATGACGTACTGCTGCGTCGGCTGCGTGAGCTGGGAGAACTGCACCTGGCGGGGATCCTGACCGAGGAAGAGTTCTCCGCGGCCAAACAGGCCGTCCTCAAACGCATGTGAGACGGCCCGTAAAGCTGCCGTAAATACCGGCTGTAACCATGATCACGCAGGTTTCTGCCCGAAATCGGGCAGGAATGTTGCGTTGAGGCCGACAGTGACCCCAATATCTACGGGTGCTCGAACGCCGCTCGTCCCATGACGATCTCATCGACCACCTGGTGCGCAGCACCGCGCTCCAGCGCGGTGAAGCGGCCCGGGTGGTGCTCGATGTGCTGGCGTTCTTCGACGAGACCACCGAGGAATTCGTCCGTCGGCGCCACCGCGAGCTCCAGTCCGGCGGGGCCGTGAACACGGACATCTTCGAGCGGATCGCGGCCGAGCTGCCGTACCGCGCCGTGGCACCCCCGGAGCTGTCGCTGCGGCAGCTGCGCCGCATCGTCTACGGCTGAGCACACACCTGAACGTCATCGGAGGGGCAGAGACTCTATGTGCGGAATCGTCGGTTACATCGGGAAGCGCGATGTCGCGCCGCTGCTGCTGGAAGGACTGGCGCGGCTGGAATACCGGGGCTACGACTCCGCGGGCATGGTGATCAGCAGCCCGAAGTCCGCCGGGCTGAAGATGGTCAAGGCCAAGGGCCGCGTCCGTGACCTGGAGGCCCGCGTCCCCAAGCGCTTCGCCGGCACCACCGGCATCGCCCACACCCGCTGGGCCACGCACGGAGCCCCCAGCGACGTCAACTCGCACCCGCACCTGGACCCCGAGAACAAGGTCGCGGTGGTCCACAACGGCATCGTCGACAACGCGTCCGAGCTGCGCGCCAAGCTGGAGGCCGACGGCGTCGTCTTCGCCTCCGAGACCGACACCGAGGTGCTCACCCACCTGATCGCCCGCTCCCAGGCCGACTCCCTGGAGGAGAAGGTCCGCGAGGCGCTCAAGGTCGTCGAGGGCACGTACGGCATCGCCGTCATGCACGCCGACTTCAGCGACCGCATCGTCGTCGCCCGCAACGGCTCGCCCGTCATCCTCGGCATCGGCGAGAAGGAGATGCTCGTCGCCTCCGACGTCGCCGCGCTGATCGCCCACACCCGCCAGGTCGTCACCCTGAACGACGGCGAGATGGCCACCCTGAAGGCCGACGACTTCCGCACGTACACGACCGAGGGTTCGCGGACCACCGCCACTCCCGAGACCGTCGAGTGGGAGGCCGCCTCCTACGACATGGGCGGCCACGACACGTACATGCACAAGGAGATCTCCGAGCAGCCCGACGCCGTGGACCGCGTGCTGCGCGGCCGCATCGACGACCGGTTCTCCACCGTGCACCTGGGCGGCCTCAACCTGGACGCCCGCGAGGCCCGCGGCATCCGCCGCGTCAAGATCCTCGGCTGCGGCACCTCGTACCACGCGGGCCTGATCGGCGCCGGGCTCATCGAGTCCCTGGCCCGTATCCCCGCGGACTCCGAGCCCGCCTCCGAGTTCCGCTACCGCAACCCGGTCGTGGACCCCGACACCCTCTACATCGCCGTCTCGCAGTCCGGTGAGACGTACGACGTGCTCGCGGCCGTCCAGGAGCTCAAGCGCAAGGGCGCACGGGTCCTGGGCGTGGTGAACGTGGTCGGCTCCGCGATCGCCCGTGAGACGGACGGCGGCGTGTACGTGCACGCGGGCCCCGAGGTCTGCGTGGTCTCCACCAAGTGCTTCACCAACACGGTCGTCGCCTTCGCGCTGCTCGCGCTGCACCTGGGCCGCATCCGTGACCTGTCCGTCGCCGACGGCAAGCGGATCATCGAGGGCCTGCGCAAGCTGCCCGCGCAGATCTCCGAGATCCTCGAGACCGAGGACGAGATCAAGAAGCTCGCCGCCGAGTACGCCGAGGCCAAGTCGATGATGTTCATCGGCCGGGTGCGCGGCTACCCGGTGGCGCTGGAGGCCTCCCTGAAGCTCAAGGAGATCTCCTACATCCACGCCGAGGCCTACCCGGCCTCCGAGCTGAAGCACGGCCCGCTGGCGCTGATCGAGCCCGCGCTGCCGACCGTCGCCATCGTCCCGAACGACGAGCTGCTGGAGAAGAACCGCGCCGCCCTGGAGGAGATCAAGGCCCGCAGCGGCAAGATCCTCGCGGTCGCGCACCAGGAGCAGGAGAAGGCCGACCACACGATCCTCGTCCCGAAGAACGAGGACGAGCTGGACCCGATCCTCATGGGCATCCCGCTCCAGCTCCTCGCGTACCACACGGCCCTGGCCCTGGGCCGCGACATCGACAAGCCGCGCAACCTCGCCAAGTCGGTGACGGTGGAGTAGTTCCGCCCGCTTTCGAAGGCCGAGGAGACGGCCGGAGAAGCGACTGAGGCGACCCCCTTGCGCACGCCACCAGTAGCGCGAGGGGGTCGCCTCTTTTCCGTTGCCGGCGCCGTCAGGACGACGCCGGCTGTGGCCGCTCAGCCGGTGGCCGTCACCCCCCGGCCGGCAGCACGCCCGGTGAAGGTGGGCCAGTGCGCCAACGCCGCGGTGGCGCCGTACCAGGCGGCGAGCCCCGCCACGGCGCCGACCCAGCCGCCGGCCTTGGCGAGACCGTCGTTCTGCGCGAACGACGCGATGGCGAGGAGCAGCATCGAGACGAACAGCAGCCCGTAGACGCCCTGTCCGAAGACTCCGCTGCCCGCGGAGGCGGCGGTGAGGGTGAGTGCCAGCAGCGCGAACAGCAGCAGGAAGAGTCCCGCGGCCTCCGCCGAGACCTCCGCGCCCGCGCCGGTGCCCCAGGTGAACCAGAAGGCGCCGAGGCCCGCGAAGGCCGTACCCGTACCGCCGTTGCCCGCACGGAACTCGAGCAACCCGACGATGAACAGTGCGACCCCGCCCACCCAGGTCGCGAGCGATGCGGCGTCGGACGCCGCGACATTGTCGATCACACCGGTGTTGCCGACACCGAAGGCCAGCAGAGTCAGACCCAGTGCGAGGTGGCCGAGAGTAGTTGACGTGGCGCTTCCCGCGGAGACTTCGTTGTCCACGGCGGGCTCCCTTCGTGCGCGCGTTGGTGCTGTGTCCCAGCCACCCTTATGTACCCTTCACAAGCGCACAATCCACCCTGTACGGACGAGTAGATTTGACGGTCGTCAAAAAGTTATGAAACGTGGCCCGACCTGGAACGACCCGGCAGAACGAGGGGTGACGAGAGGGCCTGGTGAGACTCAGGGGACTCAGGGAATGACGACGACGGGACGCTGCGCACGACGCGCGAGCCGGCCGGCGACCGACCCGAAGATCCGTCCGACGATGCCGTGCGTGGAGCCGACCACGATGGCGTCCGCCGAATACTCTCGGCCGACTTCCTCGAGCTCGTGGCAGATGTCGCCGCCGCGCTCCACGAGGATCCACGGCACCTCGGACAGGTAGTCGGCGCAGGCCAGTTCAAGCCCCAGCACCTCGGTGCGATGGTCCGGTACGTCGACGAAGACCGGCGGTTCGCAGCCCGCCCACACGGTGGTGGGGAGGCGGTTGGCGACATGCACGATGATCAGGCCCGAACCGGAGCGCCTGGCCATGCCGATGGCGTACGCGAGCGCCCGCTCACTGGAGGTCGATCCGTCGAAACCGACCACGACTCCGTGCCGGAAGGCAGGATCGCAGGAATGACGTGACTGTGCCGCCGCCTGCAGATCCGACGAGGGGTCGGCGACCTGCTTGCGGTCCGCGGGTTCGGGAAATTCGTGACCGGCCATCGGTTTTCTCGGCGTTCAGATCCTCAAGGGGAGGACGACGGTTGGCAGCGGAGCTCTGTCCGGGAATCATCTTCCCAACCCCATACCCCTAAGGGTACGGCGACACTCCTCGCCTGCCCAGAGCTCGTAGCCCTACTCGCGGCGCGCCAAGGAGCAGGCGTTCCAGGGAGCATGCACGAGCACGCTCTGTATGGCAATGGCGCCTGCACCGTACAGGCTTCGCCCCGGCGCGACCGCTCACGGACAATGGCCCGCGGCACCTGCGGTACCCGCGGTGCGGGCGCAGTGACCGCAGGACCGCGGCCCTCGTTGGTACACGGACCCCCGACCCCGCCGCCTGGAGCTTCCGTGCCCGTACCCCCGGCCCGTCGCGCCTCCGTTCCGACGCCCGCCCGGGCCCCGGCACGGGGCCGTCGCAGGGCGTCGCGGCCGGCGGCCCCGCCCGTGGCGCCCTCCGGTGTGCCGGCGGCCCGGCCGGGCCGCGGGGGCGCCACGGGCCGCGCGGGCTC
Source organism: Streptomyces sp. NBC_00259 (assembly GCF_036181745.1). Taxonomy (NCBI): domain Bacteria; kingdom Bacillati; phylum Actinomycetota; class Actinomycetes; order Kitasatosporales; family Streptomycetaceae; genus Streptomyces; species Streptomyces sp. NBC_00259. The sequence goes on from NZ_CP108080.1 coordinate 2,791,782, forward strand.
CCGGGGCTCCGGGACCCCGCGGAGCGCCGACGGTGGCGGTGTCCGGGGCGAGGGCGGCGGTGCGCCGGTGGGCGCCACGGCGGGCGACTCCGTGGGCGAGGTGGTCCGCTGGGCGACTTTCAGCTGTGCCCTGGTCCCGGTCGTTCTGGTGGCGTACGGCGCACCCGTCGGAGGGGCCGTCGCGGTCGCGCTCGGCCTGGCGGCCGTGACCGCCGCCTGCGCGGCGCTGATGCGCCGGTCCGAGCGCGCCGCGGCACGTCCCGTACGGACGAGCGGGCGCAGAGGCGCGGGCAGGCGCGCACGGAAGACTCCGGAGAGCTGACGGGTTCGCACGCGCGCACCCGTATATTTTCAGCCAACTTCCCGGCTGCGGTGATTCCTTGGGGAAATGACCCGTCAACCCCCGTGCGACCAGGGAAGAAAGGACCGCACGCACCGCACGCACCCTACGGGGATGGGCCATGAGTGCGACGCGCACTTCCCTGCGCGGCCCGTGGATGAAACGCTTCGTGATCGAATGCTTCGCGCCAAGTTGCCTTGTCGACAATGTGCCGGATCGAGAACTTGTCACGCCGGCACCACGGGACGCAGTAGATTCGATCATGAGTATCGAAGGCTGGGGACTCGTGCAGAACCGAGGGGAAACGTGCAGGAGCGACAGGTCCGACAAGAACGGGGAGACGCGAACACCGAGGGGGGCTTAGCGTCATGAGTCAGGACTCCGCCGCGCCGGAGGCCGTACGGAAGCTGTCCGGGCGCCGCCGCCGGGAAGTCGTCGCGGTGCTGCTGTTCAGTGGCGGCCCGATCTTCGAGAGTTCCATTCCGCTCTCGGTGTTCGGAATCGACCGCCAGGATGCCGGAGTTCCCCGCTACCGGCTGCTCGTATGCGCCGGAGAGGAGGGCCCCCTGCGGACCACAGGGGGACTCGAACTCACCGCGCCGTACGGGCTGGAGGCGATCGGAAGGGCCGGCACCGTCGTGGTACCGGCCTGGCGGTCCATCACCTCACCACCGCCACCGGAAGCGCTCGACGCGCTGCGCCGCGCCCACGAGGAAGGGGCCCGCATCGTCGGGCTGTGCACCGGGGCGTTCGTACTGGCGGCAGCGGGGCTGCTGGACGGCCGTCCGGCGACCACACACTGGATGTACGCGCCGACACTGGCCAAGCGCTATCCGTCGGTCCACGTCGACCCGCGGGAGCTCTTCGTCGACGACAGCGACGTACTGACCTCCGCCGGGACCGCGGCAGGCATCGACCTCTGCCTGCACATCGTCCGGACGGACCACGGTGTGGAGGCCGCCGGGGCACTGGCCCGCCGGCTGGTCGTCCCACCACGGCGCAGCGGCGGGCAGGAGCGCTACCTCGACAGATCTTTACCCGAGGAAATCGGCTCCGACCCGCTCGCCGAGGTCGTGGCCTGGGCGCTGGAGCACCTCCACGAGCAGTTCGACGTGGAGACCCTGGCGGCGCGCGCGTACATGAGCAGGCGGACCTTCGACCGCAGGTTCCGCTCACTCACCGGCAGCGCTCCCCTGCAGTGGCTGATCACCCAGCGGGTGCTGCAGGCGCAGCGACTGCTGGAGACCTCCGACTACTCCGTCGACGAGGTCGCGGGCCGCTGTGGCTTCCGCTCCCCGGTGGCGCTGCGCGGCCATTTCCGCCGCCAGCTGGGCTCCTCCCCGGCCGCGTACCGGGCCGCCTACCGGGCCAGGCGCCCACAGGGCGAGTCCGGTGGGCCTCCGGGGCCGGAGCATCAGGTGGTTCCGGCACAGACCTCCGGGGCACAGTCGAGGCGGCACCCGGCCGCCGCGGCGGCGTCCGGGGGGCCTCCGGAACCGGGCAAACCGGGCTCCGACGCCTACGCTCCCGGCCGTCCGGCGCTCCCGGGTCAGCGGAGTGCGCCATAAGGTAGGACGCATGAACGATCGCATGGTGTGGATCGACTGCGAGATGACCGGGCTCTCGCTGGCCGACGACGCACTCATCGAGGTGGCCGCCCTGGTCACCGACTCGGAACTGAACGTGCTCGGTGAAGGGGTGGACATCGTGATCCGCCCGCCGGACGCGGCGCTCGAGACCATGCCCGAGGTGGTGCGGCAGATGCACACCACCTCGGGCCTGCTCGACGAGCTCGCGGCCGGCACGACCCTCGCCGACGCCGAGGAGCAGGTCCTTGCGTACGTACGTGAACACGTCAAGGAGCCGGGCAAGGCCCCGTTGTGCGGAAACTCGGTCGGCACCGACCGCGGCTTCCTGCTCCGCGACATGCCGAAGGTGGAGGAGTACCTCCACTACCGGATCGTCGATGTCTCCTCGGTCAAGGAGCTGGCCCGCCGCTGGTACCCGAGGGCGTACTTCAACAGTCCGGAGAAGAACGGCAACCACCGGGCACTCGCCGACATCCGCGAATCCATCGCCGAGCTGCGCTACTACCGCGAGGCGATCTTCGTCTCCCAGCCCGGCCCCGACTCCGACACGGCGAAGACGATCGCGGCACGCCACGTCCTGCCCGCGTCCCCTTAGGACCCGGGCGCCCGTGTACAGGGTCCCGCGACAGGAGCACGTAAACGCGGGCGCGAGCACCCTCTCGGACCCTGTACACTTTTTCTCGGCCGGTCGGGAAAGCGACCGGTCATGGTGGGTGTAGCTCAGCTGGCAGAGCACCTGGTTGTGGTCCAGGATGTCGCGGGTTCAAGTCCCGTCACTCACCCTGATCGATCAGCCGGTGACCTGGAAACAGGTCACCGGCTGATCTTTTTTGTCCGCCGCCGGAAGCGGCCGGAGATCGCCGGGACGGGCCGCAGGCCGGAACGGCCCGGCCGGAAAAACTCGCGCGACCGCGGATGACCTTCGTGGCTACAGTTGCGCTCAGCCCAGGTGCGAAGGAGCGGGTTACTTCCACTGTTAATGGGGTGGTTGTGGGTTCGAGTCCCACCGACGGCCGGAAGGCCGCCGTAGCTCAATCGGCAGAGCACCTTGTCACCTGCACCGAACTTGACCTCTGGGCGCACAACTTCACGCACCTCCCGGTGCGCAGGCCCGCGGCTACTTCTTTGGGTGAACCACGCCGCGCGGCCGTTCTGGATCTCGGGAGGCACACAGCATCGGGGCGCCCGGTGCGCAGGCAACGGGTACTTCTCCTGTCAAGAGCGAGACGCGGGTTCGAATCCTGCCGCCGGCTTCGTGCCGGTGTCGTCCAGCGGCCCAGGACACGTACGTCCCCGTCGCCGACCCTGATCTCGGGCGCCCCCTTGCTGAGCCTCTCCTCCACAGTGAGGGGGACGTTCTTCATGGCACGCTTCAACACCCGCACCGCCCGCCCCGCGGGCAGCTCGCCCGTGACCACCACCGGGCGGACGACCACGACGTACGAGGGCGCGACCGGGCACCTCCGGGACGCGAAGAGCGAACTCTTCCTCCTCTCGATCAGCAACCTCGTCGGCGTCGACACCTTCTACGAGGCGGGCGCCGAGCGCGACGACCGCTTCGAGCGGCTGGTCCGCCGGCTCGCGGTCGAGGACCCCGAGTGGACCGCCGGCCTGCTCGCGTGGCTGCGTACCGAGGGCAACATGCGTACCGCCGCTCTGGTCGGCGCGGCCGAGTTCACCGCCGAGCGCCTCCAGCGCCAGGCGCCGGGGCACTCGCGGCAGGTCATCGCCTCCGTCCTGCGGCGCGCGGACGAGCCGGGTGAGCTGCTCGGCTACTGGACCTCGCGCTACGGCCGGGCCGTCCCCAAGCCCGTGAAGCGCGGGATCGAAGACGCTCTCGGGCGCCTCTACACCGAGCGGGCTCTGCTCAAGTACGACACCGACTCGAAGGGCTACCGCTTCGGCGACGTCGTCGAGCTGGTCCACCCGAAGCCGGCGGCCGCCTGGCAGGGCGACCTGTTCAAGCACGCCATCGACCGGCGGCACGGCCGGGGCGAGGACATACCCGAGAGCCTGCGGATGCTGCGCGCTCGCGCGCACCTGATGAGCCGACCCGTCGAGGAGCGGCGCGCGCTCGTCGCCGAGCCGGCGGCGCGGACGGCGCTCAAGGACGCGGGCATGACGTGGGAGTCGCTGGCGGGCTGGCTCCAGGGGCCGATGGACGCCGCGGCGTGGGAAGCCGTGATCCCGTCCATGGGGCTGATGGCGCTCGTACGGAACCTGCGGAACATGGACCAGGCCGGGGTGTCCGACGAGGTCGCCGCCCAGGTCGCGGCGAAGATCGCGGACCCGGAGCAGGTGCGCGCCTCGCGCATGTTCCCGTTCCGGTTCTGGGCGGCGTACAAGCACGCGCCCTCGCTTCGGTGGGCGCACGCCCTGGAGACGGCACTGCGGCACTCGCTGTCCGACGTGCCCGCGCTGTCGGGGCGGACGCTGATCCTGGTCGACCGCTCGCCGTCCATGTTCCCGGGCTACGGCTACTCGACGCCGAACCGGTCGGACATCCCGCTCGCCGAGCAGGCCGCGGTCTTCGGCGCGGCCCTGGCGGTGCGCGCGGCCGCGCCGACGCTGGTGGAGTTCGGCATGACCAGCTCCGTGGTGGACGTACCCAAGGGCGGCAGCGTGCTCAGGCTGATCGAGCGCTTCGGCCAGATCCAGGGCACGGACATCCCGTCGGCGGTCAAGCAGCACTTCGCCGGGCACGGCCGGGTCGTCATCGTCACCGACGAGCAGACCCGGGCGGGCTGGCTGCCGTCGAACTGCCACGGCCACTGGGGCGGCATGCCCGAGACGCGGATCGACGACCTGATCCCGAAGAGCGTGCCGGTGTACATGTGGAACATGGCGGGATACAAGGCCGGTGCGATGCCGTCGGGTTCGGGGAACCGGCACACGCTGGGCGGGCTGACGGACTCGGCGTTCGGGCTGATTCCGCTGCTGGACGCGGGGCGGGATGCGAAGTGGCCTTGGGAGTAGCGGGGAAGCAGGCCCTCGCATGCGGATGCGACGGCGATCAGCTGGGTGAGGCGGTCCGCTCCCGTCCTTCACCCTGATCGGTCAAGGTCCGGCCTGGGGGAACAGGCCGGGCCCTCGTCGTGTCGGACCTCGGTCCCCGTTGCCGGACCCGGAGTGCGCTTGTGCCCTCCGCGCTCAGCCCTTCTCGCCCAGTGCCTCGCGCAGCCAGTCGAGCGACCCCTGGTTCAGAAGCTCCTCCGCCAGCCGCCGCCCCGTCTCCGTGACGATGCGACCCTTGCTGTTGTCGATCCAGCGCTGGGCGTTCTCGTACCCCTGCGCCTTGTACTCGATCCCCTGGAGCAGGCATTCCAGCTTGTCCGCGTCCCGGGCGCAGATCGCCTCCGGCGACTCCTTGGCCTCGTACTCCGCGACCAGCTCACGCACCGCCGCGGCCAGCACCTCCGGCATCCCCTCCGTCTGCTCCGCGGTCACGGCCTGCGGGTCGGCCTCGGTCGAGTACTTCTTCCCGAGGTAGTTCACGTCGCCGGTGCGCGTCTCCTGAGTGTCGTGCCACACCGCGAGGAAGGAGGATCGCGCCGGATCGGCGCCTTCCAGCTTGGCGATGATCGAAGCGATCAGCGCGGTGCGCCAGGCGTGCTCCGCAACGCTCTCCGGGTCACGCACACCGGCCATCCACCAGCCCGTGCGGCGGGCGTGCTTCAGCGTCCCGGCCTCGTACAGGAAGTGCGCCACCGCGGACAGGTCGTCAGCCACCGCTCGTCTCCTCTCACGCCTCGGAGAGGCGGATTGCGTACCGGATGCCCTCGAGTTCGCGACGCGCCCGCGCCGACAGCTCAGGGCCATCCAACATCACGGGGAGGCGGTCGCGCAGAGCCCTCCCCGTCCCGCCCTGGCGCAGGAGTGCCGGTCGTAAGGAGAGCAGGGCCCACAGGGTGTGGACGTTGAGGTCGAGGAATCCATGGTCCGGGGTGAGACCGCGGATCAGGTGGCGCATCAACTTGTCGCCGGGCCAGTGGCGGGGGTCCGCGGCCGCTATGAAATGGTCCGACAGCTCCGGGTGAGGAGCCTCACCGATCCAGTAGGCCCAGTAGTTGAGATTGGCTGCCTCCCCGGCGTCATCGCCATCCAGCGCGCTGTCGATGAAATGGGTCATGCGGTCCCGATCGCCCTGTCTCGCGGCGACGGCCGCGACTGAACGAGCGTTGAGCCACCCGGTCAACCAGTCGTCGGGGCGTTCGGTTCGCTGCTGGCGGGAAAGCCACTCGGCCGTGTCCGCCGCATCGTCATATCCGGCCAGGTAGAGGGCCTGGCGCCGCAGAAGAAACTGGTCGGCGCCGCGAGCCGTCTCGGCGGTGCGGCGCATGCGCGCGAAGAACCGCCGACGATCGGTGGCAGTGACCTCGGGGCCCTTGGGCACAGGTCCTCGCCGTGGGCGCGGGGGCACGGACAGGCTCCTCAGCGGTGTCGGTGCCACCCCGTTGAGTGGCCAGGCCAGCACTTCGACCAGGTCACGCTGCATCACCCAGGCGCCTAGCGGGTCCTGGGTGGCGGACCGGTCCTCGTCGAGTGCGCACGCCAGCAGCACGTCGGCCTCCATGGCCCTTTCGAGAGCCAGAACGAGGGCTGGTGCGGCACCGAGGTGCAGCAGGCGATGCCGGTGCACGAGCGTCTGCCCCACCGGGACGGCGGTGAGCGGCCGACGGCCGGTCTCCCATCCGGCGAGCGTGTCCGCGGCGACCCGCATGTGCTCGGCCAGCGTCTCCTGTGTGTGTCCGAGCTGTTCGCGGATGAGCCGGAACACGTACCCGGAGATGATCCCGCAGCGTCGGCGCTGAGGGCTTCCCTGACCACGAGTCAGGGTCGTTCGCAGTGTGCCGTCCATGGCGTTCCTCTTGGCCTGTGGATCCTGGCCGGTACCCGTACCCGCAGTCACTACTTCCGGACGGCGCGGCTTTCTACCGTCGTACCAGCGACGAAGGCAACTCAGCGTAGTAGAAGGAGTCCACTCCGTGAACGCACATGTGAAGAGACCGAGTTCCCCCGTCGGCGCCCTGCCTCCGATCGGGTCGCTCACGCAGCGACAACAGCGTGGCATGGACTGCGTGTTCTGCGGGGTCGTGCTCACCCCGGAAACGGCGGTCGATCTCGGATCGCGAAGGCTGCGCATCGCCGACTGGGTCACTTGCTGGTTTCCGCGGAGCTGCCGCAACTGCCCGAAGGAGAACGGGTCGTGATCTGTACACGGTGTCAGCAGACCATCGAGCCCGGGGAGCCCTATCGAGCCTACGACATCCACTCCGCCTCCGGTGCCGGCGGTGTCGTGCACCAGCACGTCGTCTGTCCCCCGCGGCCACCTGAATGAGACTCCCCGCCCGCCGAGGTACGGCGGACCGTACGGGCGGGGCATGTTGCACCACAGCCGCCGGACCACACACCGCACGACAACAGGAGGTCAGATCATGAGCGATGCCGGCAAGCACGGTGGGGAGCCCAGCGACAAGCCGTGGACGCCACCGCCGACTCCGCCGTCGCCCGACGGCAGCGGGCCCGGCAAGGTCGCGGAGGGCTGACACCGTGACCACCGCCCAACCGGGCGGGTACACCGCGCTCGTGCGGCAGTTGCACGAGCGCGGTCTGCTCGACCCCACATGGCGCGCGGTGTGGGAAGCCGTGCCCCGCGAGCGGTTCATCCCCGGGCGGGCGTGGCGGCAGGACGCCGACCGCTGCGTACCGCTCGTCTCGTACGCGGAGCGGATCGCCCTCATCCACAGCGACGAACCGGTCGTGATCCAGCTCGACGACGGCGTCGACGGCGGGCCCGGCGTCGCCACCTCGTCGAACTCGCAGCCGAGCATGGTCGCCCGCTCGCTCGGTCTGCTCCAGGTCGACGACGGAGCCCGGGTGCTGGAGATCGGCACCGCCTCGGGACACGTCGCCGCGCTGCTGTCCGAGCGGCTCGGCGCCGAGCGGGTGTTCAGCATCGAAGTCGATCCCGCGCTCGCCGCGCACGCCGGGACCGCGCTGGACGCCGCCGGCTACCGGCCGCACCTGCGCTGTGGCGACGGCGGGGCGGGGTGGCCCGAGGCGGCACCTTTCGACGGCGTCATCGCCACGTGCGCGCTGCGGCACGTTCCGCGTGCGTACGTCGACCAGGTCCGGCCCGGCGGAAGCATCGTCGCGCCGCTGGACCGCGAGTTCTGGAGCGGCGTCCTGGTCCAGCTCACGGTGCGCCGCGACGGCACCGCGTCCGGACGTTTCCACGGCGGCGCCTCGTACATGCCGATGCGGTCGCATCGGGCCGTCGCGGGCGCCCCGGTCGACAGCTCGACCGTCCGGGCCCGCAGGACCGACCTCGCGGGCTCCGCGATCCTCCGTCTCGGATTCGCCCTGTACGCGGGTACCCGGCTGCCCGGCGTCCGTCTGTGGCACGCCGACGGCCCGGCAGGTGTCCAGGTGTGGGCGCAGCACCCGGGCGGATCCGCGGCGACCGCCGTCGACGGTGACGTATGAGAGTACGGACCGCGCGCGTTGTGGGCCGAGATCGAGCGTACGCACGGCGAGTTCGTCGCCCTCGGCTCCCCGGACGCGGATCGGTTCGGGCTCACGGTGAGCGCCGAGGGAGAACACCTGTGGTGGCTGTGCGGCCCCGGCAACGTGATCGCGCCGATACGCGACGTGCAGGAATCGGCGTAGACGGCTCGGCCGGCTCCGGCCCCGATGACGGTTGGGGCGTCGCAGCCGCTCCTGGTCAGGACGAGTCGCGGACCACCAGCTCGGTCGGCAGCACGATCCTCGGGCGCTGCGGTCCGCTGCGGTCCGCGATCTCCTGAAGGAGGAGTCCGGCCATGGTGCGGCCCATGTCCTCGATCGGCTGGCGGACGCTGGTCAGCGCCGGGTCCATGTGGCGGGCCACGGCGGAGTCGTCGAAGCCGACCAGCGCGACGTCGTCGGGGATGCGGCGTCCCGACTCGCGCAGGACCTGGCGGGCGCCGGCCGCCATGACGTCGGAGGCGGCGAAGACCGCGTCGAGGGCGGGGCGGCGGTCCAGCAGGGCGCGCATGGCGCGGCGGCCGCCTTCCTCGGTGAAGTCGGCGGGGGCGATCAGTTGTTCGTCGGCGGCGACGCCTGCCGTGGCGAGGGCGTCCCGGTAGCCGTCGAGGCGGCACTGGGCGCCGTAGACGTCGAGGCGGCCGGTGATCGTGGCGATGGTGCGGCGGCCGCGGGACAGGAGGTGGGTGACGGCCGCGCGGGCGCCCTCGGTGTTGTCGGAGTCGACGGCGGCCAGGGGTTCGTCGGCCGAGCGGCGGCCGCTGATGACGGCCGGGATCGCGAGCTGTTCCAGCAGGTCGGGCAGCGGGTCGTCGGCGTGCACGGACACCAGCAGGACGCCGTCCACGCGTCCCGCGGCAAGGTACTCGGCGAGTCTGCGTCGTTTGCGGTCGGAGCCGGCGAAGGTCAGCAGCAGTTGCATGTCCGTGTCGGCGAGGGCCGCACCGACACCGCGCACGATGTCGGAGAAGTACGGTTCCGCGAAGAAGCGCGCCTCGGGTTCGGGGACGACGAGGGCGATGGCGTCGGTGCGGTTGGCGGCGAGCGCGCGGGCCGCGCGGTTGGGTACGTAGCCGAGTTCGGCGACGGCCGCCTCGACGGCGGCCCGGGTCTCGTCGCTGACCCTTGGCGAGCCGTTGATCACGCGGGAGACCGTGCCGCGGCCGACTCCGGCCCGCGCGGCGACCTCTTCGAGGGTCGGTCGGCCGCCGCTTCTGCCTCCGGTACGGGCGCGCACAGCGCCGGCCCGGACACCGGCATTCCGGCGATCCACCATGATCCGCCTCCCGTGCTCCCCTGGCCGAGAACATTACGCGTCGGGTGGGTTGACACCCCTTCGGGGAGCCGCGACCCTTCAACACATCACTCATGGGAGCGCTCCCACCGTACCTGACTCATACAGAACCCGCACGTTCCCCGCCCGAGCCGCAGCTTCAACCAACGGGCGCACCGTGACAGTTGGCCGGGGGGTCGGCACGTCAGGGCACTAGGAGGACGCAATGCGCAGGACCGTAATCCTGGCGGTCGTCGCGGCGCTCGGCGCCGGGCTGCTGGCCGGCTGTGCCGAGGACAGCGAGGAGCCCGGCGCAGGCTCCGCCGGCGGGGCCGGCGGCGCCAAGGGCAGAACCACGATCACGGTGGGGGTCTTCGGGGCCTTCGGTCTCAAGGAGGCCGGGCTCTACGACGAATACATGAAGCTCCACAAGAACATCGAGATCAAGCAGACCTCGATCGAACGCAACGAGAACTACTACCCGCAGCTGCTCACCCATCTGGGCAGTGGCAGCGGCCTCGCCGACATCCAGGCCGTCGAGGTCAACAACATCGCCGAGATCACCACCACCCAGGCGGACAAGCTCGTCGACCTGGGCAAGACCGAGGGCGTCAGCAAGGACAGCTTCCTGCCGTGGAAGTGGGCCCAGGCCACGAACAAGGACGGGAAGACGATCGGCCTCGGCACCGACATCGGCCCGCAGGGCATCTGCTACCGCAAGGACCTCTTCGCCAAGGCGGGGCTGCCCACCGATCGTGAGGCCGTCGGCAAGCTGTGGGCCGGCGACTGGAACAAGTACCTCGCGGCGGGCAAGCAGTACAAGGCGAAGGCGCCCAAGGGCACGACCTTCGTGGACTCCGCGTCCGGAGTGATGGCGGCGATCACCGGCAGCAGCGCCAAGCGGTTCTACGACGAGAGCGGCGAGGTCGTCTACAAGACGAACCCGGCCGTGAAGGACGCCTTCGACACCGCCGCGGCCTTCGCGACCGAGGGCCTGAGCGGCAAGCTCCAGCAGTTCACGCCCGCCTGGGACCAGGGTTACGCCAACGGCACCTTCGCCACGGTCTCCTGCCCGGCCTGGATGCTCGGCTACATCCAGGACAAGGCGGGACCGGCGGGCAAGGACAAGTGGGACGTCGCCCCGGCGCCGAAGCCCAGCAACTGGGGCGGCTCGTTCCTGATCGTCCCCGAGGCGGGCAAGAACAAGACCGAGGCGGCGAAGCTCGCGGCCTGGCTGACCGCGCCCGAGCAGCAGGCGAAGCTCTTCGAGAAGCGCGGCAGCTTCCCGAGCGCCCAGGCCGCCTACTCGCTGCCCGCCGTGTCCGGCGCCAAGCACGAGTACTTCGGCAACGCCCCGATCGGGCAGATCTTCTCCCAGGCCGCCGAGGGCATCCCGGTGCTGATCGTCGGTCCGAAGGACCTGGTCATCGCCCAGAACCTGGCGGACGTCGGCATGCTCCAGGTCGGCCAGAAGGGCAAGTCCCCCCAGGAAGGCTGGGACGCCGCCGTGAAGGCCATCGACAACGCGCTGGACCAGTGACGGGGCCGGTGACCCGTCAGGTGACCGGCATGGCGAGTGACATCCCTGCCGCCGCGCCCTCCCAGGGGGAGGAGGGCGCGGCCCCGGCGCAGCCGTCCCCGACGGTCGACACCGCCGCGGCCGAACGGCGCCGGGCGCGCCGCAGCCGCTGGTACCGGCGGGACGTGCGGTGGAGCCCGTACGCCTTCGTCGCGCCGTTCTTCGTGTTCTTCGCGGCCTTCGGGCTCTTCCCGCTCCTCTATACCGGCTGGGCCTCGCTGCACCGGGTGGAACTGACCGCGCCGACGGACATGGAGTGGGTGGGGCTGCGCAACTTCTCCCGGCTGCTGGAGGACGAGTTCTTCTGGAACGCGCTGAAGAACACCTTCACCATCGGGGTCATCTCGACGGTGCCCCAGCTGCTGATCGCCCTGGGCATCGCCCATCTGCTCAACTACCGGCTGCGCACCTCGATGTTCTTCCGGGTCGCGGCGCTCACTCCGTACGCCACGTCCGTGGCCGCGGCGACGCTCGTCTTCGTGCTGCTCTTCGGGCGCGACTACGGAATGATCAACTGGGCGCTGGGGCTGGCCGGGATCGACCCCGTCGACTGGCAGAACGGCGAGTGGACCTCCCAGATCGCGGTCTCGACGATCGTCATCTGGCGCTGGACCGGCTACAACGCGCTGATCTATCTGGCGGCGATGCAGGCCATCCCGAACGATCTGTACGAGTCGGCGGCGCTCGACGGGGCCTCCCGGTGGCAGCAGTTCGTGCATGTGACCGTTCCGTCGCTGCGCCCGACGATCCTCTTCACCTGTGTGGTGTCGACGATCGGCGCGACGCAGCTGTTCGGCGAGCCGCTGCTGTTCAACGGCGGCGCGGGAGCGACGGGCGGCGCCGACCACCAGTTCCAGACGCTCGGACTCTATCTGTACGAGCAGGGCTGGGTGAACCTCCATCTCGGCCGGGCCTCGGCGATCGCCTGGACCATGTTCCTGATCCTGCTGGTGATCGGCGCCGTGAACTGGCTGCTCGTCCGCCGGCTCCGCAAGAGCGCGTAGGGGGCTGAAGTGCTGACGACCACCACCGACCCCACGGCCACCGCCAGGCCGACGACGACCGCCAAGCCGGCGCGGGTCCGAGCCGGAAGGCAACTGCACGGCGGGCGGATCACCCATGCGGTGCTGATCGTGTTCACCGTGGGCTCGCTCTTCCCGTTGGTGTGGACGGCGATCGCGGCGTCCCGCAACAACACCCGGCTCGCACAGACTCCCCCGCCGTTCTGGTTCGGCGGCAATCTCTTCAAGAACCTCGAAATCGCCTGGACCGACGCCAACATGGGGACGGCGTTGCTCAACACCACCGTCGTGGCGGGCACGGTGGCGGCGGGCACGGTCGTCTTCTCGACGCTCGCGGGATTCGCCTTCGCCAAACTCCGCTTCCGGTTCAAGAACCTCCTCATGGTGCTCGTGATCGGCACGATGATGGTGCCGCCGCAGCTCAGCGTCGTGCCGCTGTACATGCTCATCGCCGAACTGTCGTGGACCGACCAGCTGCAGTCCGTCATCCTTCCGATGCTCGTCAGCGCCTTCGGCGTGTTCTTCATGCGGCAGTACCTCAGCGAGGCACTGCCGACGGAGCTGATCGAGGCGGCCCGGGTGGACGGGGCGAGCAGCTGGCGCGTGGTGTGGCATGTCGTCTTCCCGGCCGCGCGGCCGGCGATGGCGGTCCTCGGCATGCTGACGTTCGTGATGGCCTGGAACGACTTCTTCTGGCCGATCATCGCGCTCACGCAGAACGGCAGCCCGACCGTGCAGGTGGCGCTGACCGGGCTCGGCCGCGGTTTCATCCCCGACCAGTCGGTGATCATGGCCGGTGCGCTGCTGGGCACGCTGCCGCTGCTGCTCGCCTTCGTGATCTTCGGCAAGCAGATCGTGGGCGGCATCATGCAGGGCGCCGTCAAGGGCTGACCTCACTGCTGACATCACGGCACCGCTGACATCACAGCCGGCATCGCCCCGTCCTCCCTTGTCCTCCCCTTCCTTCCGTACACGTTGGGAGCTCCTCCATGTCTGTCAGCTTTCCGCCCGGATTCCTGTGGGGCACCGCCACCGCCGCGTACCAGATCGAGGGCGCCGTACGGGAGGACGGCCGTACGCCGTCGATCTGGGACACCTTCAGTCACACCCCGGGCAAGGTGGAGAACGGGGACACCGGTGACGTCGCCGTCGACCACTTCCACCGCCGCACGCAGGACGTGCGGCTCATGGCGGAGCTGGGCGTCAACGCGTACCGCTTCTCGGTCTCCTGGCCGCGGGTCCAGCCCACCGGCCGGGGCCCGGCCGTCCAGCGCGGCCTCGACTTCTACCGTGGCCTCGTCGACGACCTGCTGGAACACGGCATCACGCCCCTGCTCACGCTCTACCACTGGGATCTGCCGCAGGAGCTGGAGACCGCGGGCGGCTGGCCGGAGCGGGACACGGCGCACCGCTTCGCCGACTACGCCCGTATCGTCGCCGAGGCGCTGGGCGACCGGGTAGTGCGGTGGACCACCCTCAACGAGCCCTGGTGCAGCGCCTTTCTCGGATACGGATCGGGCGTGCACGCGCCGGGCCGCACCGACCCGGTCGCCGCGCTGCGCGCCGCCCACCATCTCAATCTGGGCCACGGTCTGGCCGCACAGGCGCTGCGCACCCAGCTGCCGGCCCGCGCCCAGGTGTCGGTGAGCATCAATCCCAGTGCCGTCAGGGCCCGGACGCAGTCACCGGCCGATCTGGACGCCCGGCGCAGGATCGACGCGCTGGCCAACCGCGTCTTCACCGACCCGATGCTCCACGGCTCGTACCCCGCGGATCTCCTCACCGACACGGAACGCCTCACGGACTGGTCCTTCGTCCACGGCGACGACCTGGCCGTCATCCGGCACCCCCTCGACTCGCTCGGCATCAACTACTACTCACCGTCAGTTGTATCCTCCGCCACTGACAGTGATGCCCCGGCGTCCGAGCGGAACGACGGTCACGGCGCGAGCGAGCACTCGCCGTGGCCGGGCGCCGACTCCGTCGCGTTCCACCAGCCGCCAGGCGACGTCACGGAGATGGGCTGGACGATCGACCCGACCGGGCTCTACGACCTGCTGATGCGCTACAGCCGCGAGGCCCCGCGCCTGCCGCTCGTGATCACCGAGAACGGCGCCGCCTATCCGGACAAGCCGGCCGCGGACGGCAGCGTCCACGACCCGGAGCGGATCCGCTATCTGCACGGCCATCTGTCCGCGGTGCACCGCGCGATGGCCGACGGGGCGGACGTCCGTGGCTACTTCCTGTGGTCCCTGATGGACAACTTCGAGTGGGCCTACGGCTACGGCAAGCGCTTCGGCGCGGTGTACGTCGACTACGACACCCAGGCCCGCACCCCGAAGTCCAGCGCGCGCTGGTACGGGGAGCTGGCGAGGACAGGGGTGCTGCCCGACTGCTGACGACCGACGACCGACGACCGGGGGTCCGGCTGTGTGGTCCGAGCACACCAGGACGGACGAACCCGTCGTCGGCAGACGCACGCCCCGGCCGGGTGGAGGGAGCCCGGCCGGGGCGCGCTGTGGGGGGATGGAGAGGGCTGTGTGCGGGCGCGGCTACTTGTAGGCCGCGAACGCCTTGGTGAAGGCCAGCGGTTCCTGGAGGATCGAGCTGCAGGTCGCGTCGGCCGAGTTCTGCGCGCCGCCCGGGCACTGCTTGTCGCGGGTCGAGGACCACATCGCCAGCCAGCCGATGCCCTTCGACCTGGCGAAGTCGACCAGTTGGGTCGCGTCGTCGACCTTGAAGATCTCCGTCGTGACGTCGTTGACGCCGATCATCGGGGTGACGGCGACGGTCTGCCAGGCGGCGGCGTCCGAGAGCCCGAGCACGCCCTTGATCTGTGCCTGGGTCGCGGTGGCCGCCTGGACCGCGTACGTACCCATGTCGCCGCTGTAGGCCGGCCCATAGTCCATGGCCATGATGTTGACGGCGTCGATCGTGACGCCGTTCTTCTTCGCGTCGGCGAGCAGGTCGACGCCGGGCTGGGTCAGGCCCTCCGGCATGACGGGCAGCGTGAACGAGACGTCCAGGCCGGGGTGTTCCTTCTGGAGCCGGGCGATCGCCTGCGAGCGGCGGGTGTTGGCGGCGGTGTCCGGCAGGGCCGCACCCTCGATGTCGAAGTCGACCTTGGTGAGTTCGTACTGGTCGATGACCTTGCCGTACGCCGCGGCGAGGTCGCCGGACGAGGAGCAGTTGAGGGCCAGCTCATGGCCGGCCGCGCCGCCGAACGAGACCCTCACGTCACCGCCCTTGGCGCGCAGCGCGGTTGTCTGGGCCGCGACCTTGTCGTCGGCGAGGCCCGTGACACCGCCCCACAGGGGTGCGCAGCCGCCGCCGGAGGTGATGAAGGCGAGCGTGAAGTCCTTCACGCCGGTCTTGGCGGCGGTGTCGAGCATGTCGTACGCCGGGTAGAGGGAGGTGTCGATGTACGGCGCGAACTTCCCGCCGCCGGCGGCCGGGGGCGTGGCGGTCGCCGTGGCCGAAGGCGTGGCCGTGGCCGTGGCCGTCTGCGTCGGCGTTCCGGTGGGGCTCGGGGGCTTCGTCGGCGTCGGGCCGGGCTGCTCGGTCGGCCGGCCGCTCGGCCGGGGCGTCGCGCCCGTGTCGACCGAGCAGGTGGCGTTGTTGATGAGGCAGCCGGACGGGTCGCCGGCCGTGCCGCTCGCGGAGGTCACGAAGCCGACGGTGACGGAGGCGCCGGGCGCCAGCTCCTTGTTCCAGCTCGTGGGCTTGACGGTGATGTGCCGCCCGTCGGCGGCGTGGTCGCCGTTCCACAGGGAACCGATGCTCGTGCCCGCCGGCAGATCGAATTCGAGGGTCCAGCCCGACTGCGCCTTGCCGGTGTCGTTGGTGATGACGTACTGCCCGGTGTAGCCGCCGTCCCACGAACTGGTCCTGGTGTAGGCGGCGCCGACGGCGGCCGCCTGCGCCGTCCCGGTGAAGGCGAACGCCGCGCCGCCGATGACCGCGGCGGCCACGACCGCGCCGATCGTCTTCGTCCTGCCGCCCGCCCTGCGCCGGTGCGTGCTGGTGCCCATCGCGTGCCTGCCTCTGCGTTACGGAAGTGGGGTGCGGCAGCACGCTAGCGACACGAGAACGGACAAACGGCAGTTTACGGGCGGCGGTTGATGTTCTTAGGGCGCGCTTAAGGGCGGCATCGGAGGCGGTTAATGGTTAAGCCCGCCGGGCCCCTGCGGCTGCCGGAGCCGCTCTTCCCCCGCCGCTTCATGCGGTGCCCGAGCTGCCCCTGCCGGCCGCGCGCGCCGCCGAGCCCGATCCAGATCCGGACCTCCGTACCGCCGAGTACCGAGTGCCCGATGCGTACGTCGCCGCCGGTCGACTCGGCGACCCGGCGCACGATGTCGAGGCCGAGCCCCGTCGAGCCGTCCCTGTCGCCGCTGTTGCCGCGGGTCAGCGCCGCCTCGGGGTCGGAGATCCCGGGGCCGGCGTCCGAGACGAGCACGATCACGGCGTCCTCGCCGTTGTGCACGTCCACCGAGAAGGCCGTGCCCTCCGGGGTGTGCCGGAAGACGTTGCCGAGCAGCGCGTCCAGGGCCGCGGCGAGTTCGGGCCTGGCCACCGGTATCGGCACGGGGCGTTCCACGCCCGCGAGCCGGACCTCGCGCCCCTCGTCCTCCGCGAGCGCCGACCAGAACTCCATGCGCTGCCTGACGACTTCCGAGACGTCGCAGCCCGCGCCGGGGGCCGTCGCCTGGGTCTGGGGCTTCGCCTCGCGCGCCGTACGGATGATGGTGTCGACCTCGCGTTCCAGCTGCTCCACGGCGGACCTGGTCTGGTCCGCGGCCGGGCCCGTGCCCAGCGAGGCGGCGTTGAGCCTGAGCACCGTGAGGGGCGTACGCAGCCGGTGCGAGAGATCCGCGGCCAGCTCCCGTTCGTTGGCGAGCAGCTGGACCACCTGGTCCGCCATGGAGTTGAAGGCGACGGCGGCCGACCGCAGCTCGGTCGGTCCCTCCTCCTTGACCCGCGCCCCGAGCTTGCCCTCCCCGAGGTCGTGCGCGGCGCCCGCGAGCCGCTGGGCGGGCCGCACCATCCGTATGCCGAGCCGGTCGGCGATCACGATCGAGCCGAGGATCAGCGCCACGCCGACCCCCGCGAGCACCAGCCAGGCGGTGGTCACACCGTTGCTGACCTCGCCCTCCGGGACGAACACCTCGACGATCGCGATCTTTCCGGAGCTGAGCGCGGTGGGCTGGAGCCACGCGGAGCCGTCGGTGACCTCGGTGGTGGACGCGCGGCCCAAGCGCTGCGTGATG
The DNA here is from genome assembly GCF_036181745.1 of Streptomyces sp. NBC_00259. NCBI lineage: Bacteria > Bacillati > Actinomycetota > Actinomycetes > Kitasatosporales > Streptomycetaceae > Streptomyces > Streptomyces sp. NBC_00259. The sequence continues at coordinate 2,809,377 of NZ_CP108080.1, forward strand.
GCGAGGTCCTTCACCCCGGCCCGCCGGGTGCCGATCTCCAGATCCTGGCCGCCGGTCTCGTCGGACGCGGGGACGTGCACCGCCATCCGGCCCGCCGCGCCGGCCTGGGTGGAGGCGACGGCTCGCTCCAGCTGACCGCGGTCGGTGGTGATGGAGAGCGTGGGGCCGATGGCGGCGGCCTGTCGCTCGGCGTTGGAGAACGCCCGGTCCCTGGCCATCTCCTGGATGACGATCCCGAGCGGGACGGCGAAGGCGACCACGACCATCGTCGTGACCGCCAGGCAGACTCTGACCAGCGCCCATCTCATCTCGGCGGCTCCAGCTTCACTCCGACACCCCGAAGGGTGTGCAGGTACCGGGGACGGGCGGCGGTCTCTCCCAGTTTCCGTCGCAACCAGGACAGATGGACATCGATGGTCTGGTCGTCGCCGTAGGACTGCTGCCACACCTCCGCGAGCAGTTCCTTGCGGGGTACGACGACTCCCGGCCGGCCGGCGAGGAAGGCGAGCAGGTCGAACTCGCGCCGGGTCAGATCGAGTCGGCTGCCGTCCAGTTCGGCCTGCCGGCGGAGCGGGTCGATCGAGAGCCCGCCCACCTGGATGACCCTGCTGGGCGGGGCCTCGCCCACGGCGGCCCGGGAGCGGCGCAGCACGGCCGACATCCGCGCCGAGAGGTGTTCCACGGAGAACGGCTTGATGAGGTAGTCGTCGGCGCCGTCGTTGAGGAGCCGGACGATCTCCGTCTCGTCGTCCCGCGCCGTCGCGATGATCACCGGTACGTCGGTGATGCCGCGCAACATCTTCAGCGCCTCGGACCCGTCGAGATCCGGCAGACCGAGGTCCAGAATGACCACGTCGAACCGGAGATGGGCCACCTCGCGCAGCGCCTCCAAGGCCGTCCCGACGCTCCGTACGGTGTGGGAGGCCTCGGTCAAGTGCCGGATGAGGGCGGAGCGCACGAACTGGTCGTCCTCGACCACGAGCACACTTGCCATGGGCGGCACCGTACGCCATGCGGTCGACCCCGGTCCCCCCTTGGACGGCGTCGGCAGGCGTGGTGCAGTATGGCCCGGATGCAGAGAGGACTCGTACACGCTTTCGCGTGGTCGCTCGCCACGGGCGCGGCGGTCACGCTGTCGTGGTGGGGCGTACACACGGTCATGGAGGGCACGGTGTACGACCGGCCGCGCGCCCTGCCGATCACGACCGACGCCCGCAACACCCAGGGTTCCACGCCGCAGTCGTCCTCGACGCGCTTCCCCGGGAGCACGTCGGCGTCGCCGGCGTCGCCCGAGGACACACCGGACGGCAGCAGCCAGAAGTCGTCGGCGCCGCCTCCGTCCGAGCCGCCGAGCGGCGGCCCGAGCAAGAGCAAGCGCCCATCGACGCCGTCGGCTTCGGGGAACGTGAAGAGCTACTCGGTCGAGGGCGGCCGGGTCGCCTACGACATCGGGCCCAGCTCGGCGGAGCTGGTCTCGGCGACTCCGGCCGGCGGCTGGACGATGCAGATCTGGAAGCAACCCACGTACATCCGGGTCACGTTCTCGCAGAACGGCAGGGAGATCGACGTCTTCTGCACCTGGCACGACACGGCGCCGCGCGTCGAGATCGAGGAGCGGTGAGCGCCGGCCGCACGCGCTGACCACCTGCCGCGCCGCGGCGGACGCCGGGCGTCAGCGGAAGACCGACGGCGGCGGTACGGGAGAGGGTTTGGCGGCGGCGTCGGTCACGGCGGCGGCACCACCGGTGAAGTCGGCCAGGGCCTTGCCGTGTTCGACCCGTCCTGCGTGCGGGTCGCTCGCGACCCGGCGGGTCAGTTCGGCGACGGGCAGCGGCCGGTCGGAGGCGAGCAGGACGGCGTTGCCGAAGCGGCGGCCGCGCAGCACGGTCGGGTCGGCGGCGAGGGCGAGTTCGGGGAAAACGGTGGCCGCGGTGGCGATCTGGCCGCGCAGATGGGAGAGCGGCGGACCGTCCGCGAGATTGGCGGCGTAGTGCCCGCCGGGTCTCAGCACCCGGCGCACCTCCGCGAGGAACTCCGTACTGGTGAGGTGCGCGGGAGTGCGCGCCCCGCTGAAGACGTCCGCGATGACGAGGTCCGCCCAGCCGTCCGGGACCTTGCCGAGCCCGGCACGGGCGTCGGTGGAACGGACCCGTATCCGGGCGCCCGGGTCGAGCGGGAGCCTGGCACGGACGAGCTCGACGAGCGGTCCGTCCACCTCGACGATCTGCTGGGTGGAGCGCGGACGGGTCGCCGCGAGGTAACGCGCGAGAGTGAAAGCACCACCGCCGAGGTGGACGGCGTTCAGGGGCCGCCCGGCGGGGGCGGCGAGGTCGATGACATGGCCGAGGCGGCGCTGGTACTCGAAGGTGAGCAGGGCCGGATCGTCGAGGTCCACATGGGACTGCGGTGCGCCGTCGATCAGCAGCGTCCAGCCACGCGGCCGGTCGCGATCGGGTATCAGCTCGGCGAGCCCGCCGTCCACGGCCTCGACGACCACCTCGGCCGCCGCCGGCCGTCCACGCTGCTTGTTCCTCGCCACACGGCCATTATCCGGCGCCGGGCGACGTCACGGTCACCGGGCGGCTCCGCACGTACCGGGCGGCGCCACAGGTACGGGGCCGGCCCCGCGCACCCGGCGGTTCCGGGCCGCCGGACACTGCCCCCGACGCTGCCCCTGGTGGCCGTCCGCGGCTAGATGCTGTCCGCGGCCTCGATCATGCGGGCCGCCTGACCGAGGGCCTCGCGGAGGACGACCGGGTCGGTGACCGGGCCGGTGTCGCCGGGCGGCAGCAGCCAGCCCGAGCCGTTGACCGGAGGTTCCGCGGGACCTGCCGCGGCGCCCGGCTCGGCGGGGATGCGCAGTCCGCGGCCCGAGGTCTGCGTACACGCGCTGCCGGGCATGTCCCAGCCCGCCGCGGTGCCGGGCGGCACCAGGAAGCCGAGGGTCTCGCAGCTGCGGTCGTGGAGGACGGGCCCGACGGCCGGGGCACAGCCGCGGCGCAGGATGTCCACCGCCTCCAGCCCCTGCCTGGTCGGCACGGTGACCAGGTCACACGGCTCCTCGGGGACCGTGACGGCCGACCCCGGTGCCGCGCTGTACTCCTCGGTGGGCAGGTGCTGAGCGCTCGTCCGCGAGCCGCTGCCTGTCTCCATGCCAGCCTCCAACAAGGGAACCCCTCCTCGCCGAGTAGGGACGGGTACTTCGTCCCCGCATGGTTCAACGCCCGTCGGCGTCAAGGGCTACGGCGGCACGCCGCCGCAAAGGGTGGCAGTTCATGGCAGATCGTGGGTGAGATATCCCGTTTGTAGCCAAACACTGCGTACTCGGTCCGTCACAGCAGGTACGTTCTTGCCCCGCCGGAGCAAGGAATCTGGAACAGGAATCTCGCGTCCGCAGGAAAGCCCGCGTCCGAAGGATCCGAAGGAAACCGAGAAGGCTCCGGCAGTACCAGCAGGAGAGGGCTCGGCCATGGCGTCGTCACGGGCAGTTCCCAACCTCATGTTCCGGCGGCTGCGCGGACAGCGGTCACCCGGTGAGTTCGCCGCGCTCGTCCGCCGTGCGGCACGGGAGATCGGCGAACAGGTCGCCTGCGACGCCCGCTACATCGGACGGGTGGAGGCGGGTGAGATCCGCTGCCCCAACTACGCCTACGAGCGTGTGTTCCTGCACATGTTCCCGGGTTTGGCCCTGGCGGATCTGGGGTTCTCGGCCCGGGAGACGGTACGGGGCCGTGCATCCCGCGGCCGAACACCACAGGCCTCCGATACGTACAACAGCAACAACGGCACCAACAGCACCTACAGCAACGAGGAGAGCGACGTGCTGCGTCGCGCGTTCATGACCAGCGGCACCGTCACCGTGGCGGCCGCATCCCTGGGCCTCGGCTCACTGCCCGGCACCGAGGCACTCCGTTCCGAGCTGCCCAGACAGCGGGTCGGCGCGTCCGAGGTCGGCGCCGTCGAGGAGGCGGTACGGCAGATCCGGCTGCTCGACGACCGGCACGGCGCGGACGGGCTCTACAAGCGGGCCGCCCAGCCGCTGCGCGCCGCGTACGCGCTGCTCGACGCCGGTGCCACCACCCGGAGTTCGACCGCCGGACGGCTCGCGACGGGCGCGGGTGAACTGGCCATCTCGGTCGGCTGGCTGGCCCATGACTCCGGCCGGCTGGACGACGCGCGCTCGCACTACGCGGAAGCGCTGGCGACGGCGCGGGTCGCCGCGGACCCGGCGCTGGAGGCCCACGCCTTCTGCAACACGTCCTTCCTCGCCCGGGACGCCGGCCGGCACCGTGAGGCGGTGCGCGCCGCGCAGGCGGGACAGCGCGCGGCCGGACAGCTCGGCTCCGACCGGCTGATGGCCCTGCTCACCCTGCGCGAGGCGGGCGGCTGGGCCGGGCTCGGCGACCGCGGCGGCTGCGAGCGGGCACTGTCCCGCGCCCACACGCTCTTCGGCCGCGGCCCCTCGGACAAGGACCCGGAGTGGATGTCCTTCTTCGGTGAGCCGGAGCTCCAGACCCTGGAGGCACAGTGCTGGTCGGCCCTCGGCGACTGGTCGCGGGCGGCACGCCACGCACATCGTGCGACGGCCCTCCAGAACCCGCACTTCGCCCGCAACCTCGCCCTCTACCGGGCGCAGCTGGCCTCGGACCTGGCCCGTGCCGGTGCGCCCGCCGAGGCCGCGTCGGTCGGTGAGCAGGTCCTCGACGTCCTCGACGCCGACGTCCAGTCGTCCCGTATCCGTGTGATGCTCGCCGACACCGCGGCCGTGCTGAGACCGCTGCGGCGGGCGGCGGGGGTGGCGCCCTTCCTGGACCGCTACGCGATGACGGCGGCCACCGCCGGAGCCTGAGGCACGCTCAGGTGCCCAGGTGGCCCGTGTCGTTCCAGCGCTCGATCGCCGGGGCGCCGTAGGCCCAGCCGAGCGCCGACAGGCTCGTCGGGTCGAGCTTGATCCGGGCGGCGAAGGAGATGTCCTCGCCGAGCCAACGGGCGCACAGGACGCGCAGGATGTGGCCGTGCGCGAAGGCCAGGACGTCGCGGTCGGCCGAGCGTACGTACTCGACGATCCCGTCCGCACGGGCCGAGAGTTCCGCCATGGTCTCGCCCCGCGACTGCGCCCCGGGGGAACCCACGGGCACGCCGTCGCGCCAGATGAACCAGTCGGGGTCGATCGCGTGGATCTGGGCCTGCGTCATGCCCTCGTACGCCCCGTAGTCCCACTCCATCAAGGCGTCCCAGTCCTGCGCGCGGTCGGCGAATCCGGCGAGTTCGCAGGTCTCGCGGGCACGGGAGAGAGGGCTGGTGCGGATCTCGGCGTCCGGGAGACCGTCCCAGGGGGTCCTGTGCAGCCGCTCGCCCAGCAGTTTCGCTCCGCGGCGGCCCTCGTCGAGGAGGGGGATGTCCGTCCGGCCGGTGTGCCTGCCGAGCATGGACCATTCGGTCTGGCCGTGCCGGGCGAGAAATATTCGCGCTGCCATATGTCCATCATCGCCCAGATGGACGACGGGTGACGCGGCGTGGCCCGACGGTGCGGGCCCGCGCCGGGCCGCGGGCCCGCGGCGAGGACGCTGGGGCGCGCGCGTCTGCGCTGGTCACCGTGGTGGTCGTGCCGGGTCCTGCGAACCACCGCTTCTTCGGCGGGGTGACCGGGTTGCGGTGACGGGATCGCTGTGGTGGGGCGGGGTGCCGGGGGTGGGGTGCCGGAGGTGGGGTTGGGCCGGGTCGGGTCCCAAGGCGTCCGACCGGTTCAGGGCGGGGGCGGTTCGCGCAGGTCGACGTACCGGTCGTCCGGGCCGTCCCGGCCGGTTCGGGCCGGTTCAGGCCGTTCGGGCCGGTTCGGGCCGTTCGGGCCGGTTCGGGCCGGTGCCGGGTCCGATCAGGCCGGGGTCGGCGGCGCGGGCCCGTTTCGCGGAGGCCGGTGCACCCGCCGTTCCCGCCGGAGCCGGCCGGCTTCGGCGTCGGACCGGCCCGGATCGGTGACTCGTGCCCGGTTGTCACTGGCGGATGCGAGACTTCCGCGGGTGAGCACATCCCTGGACAGCGGACCTCCTCCCCAGGCGCCGGTGACAGCGCTCCGGCAGCGACTGGCCGAGCTGCGCGGGCCGGCCACCGCGCCGCATCCGCTCGACGCCCGGGCGCTGGCGGCCCTCGCCGCCAACCCCGGCTGCAAGCGGCGCGCGCTCCTGGACGGCGCCGGAGTGGACAAGGCCGCCCTCGCCCGGGCGCTGGGCGCGCCCGCGCCGTTCGGCCAGTCCCAGTTCGCCTTCATGCGGGGCAACGCGTTCGAGGCACGGGTCAAGGCCGACGGCGGTACGGAGCTGCTGAGGCTGCTCGGCGTCGCCGATCCCTACGCGGCGCGGGTCCCCGACCTGACGGCGGCCGGTCCGCAGGGGCGTGCCGCGCGCACCTCACTGGCCCTGCGGGAGGCCACGGGCGTCGCGGAATGGACGCTGCTGGACCATCCGATGCTGGCGCTGGAGGTGGCCGGCTCACCGGCGTATCTGGAGCCCGACGCCGTCGTGGTGCATCCCGACGGCCGGTGGACGGTCGTCGAGATCAAGTCCTTCCCGATGATCGACGACTCGGCGGACGCGTCGAAGGTCGGCGCGGCCGCGCGCCAGGCCGCGGTGTACGTGCTGGCGCTGGAGCGGGTGGCGGCGCTCACGGAGGGCGCGTCGGTGGACCACTCGGTGCTGCTCGTCTGCCCCAAGGACTTCACCAATCTGCCAGCCGCGTCGGTGGTCGACGTACGCAAGCAGTTGTCCGTGACCCGGCGGCAGCTGGCCCGGCTGACCCGGGTCGAGGACATCGCGTCGGCGCTCCCGGACGACGTCAGCTTCGACGTGGAGAGCTGCTCACCCGGCGAACTGACGTCGGCGGTCGACTCCGTCCCCTCCGCCTACGCCCCGGAGTGCCTGTCCGCCTGCGAGCTCGCCTTCCACTGCCGCGAGCGCGCACGTGACGCCGGCGCGGTGGAGGCGCTCGGCCGTGCGGTACGGGGCGAACTGGGCGGACTGACAGGCGTCGCCGAGGTCCTCTCGGCAGCCCGCGGGGCATCGGGCGACCCGGCGGACCCGACGGTCGAGGCGCTGCGCAGGGCGGCGGCACTGCGCGCGGAGGCGCTCGGCGCGGCGGTTGCGGACAGGGGGCCGGCGTGACCGCCGGGCACGGGCACGGGTCTGCGTACGGCTGTGGGTCCCGGGCCGGGGCAAGCTGCCGCCTGCGGCCGGTGGGCGGCCCCCCGGAGACCGGGCCGGGGAGGAAGACATGTCGCTGATCAGTACGCTCGCCCGGCTGGAGGCCGTGGAGCGCGGGCGGGCGCAGCCGCTCGCCACCGTGCGGCACCGCCATCTGTCGGCGCGGCCGCTGGTGTTCGTGCCGCTCACGACGGCCGGTGAGGCGGGTGCCCCGCTCGGCGCGCTCGTCGGGACGGAGCGGGAGGCTCCGCGGTTGCTGACCGTGGCGCAGCCGCGCGACCGTGATCTGCGGTTCGCGTTTCTCGCCGAGCTGGCGGAGGCGGTGCTTCCGTATCTGGACGGGTACGCGGACGATGTCGAGCCCGCCGAGCGCAACGAGACGGACCCGGAGACCGGGAAACGCGTCAAGGTCGAGGTCGAGCTGTGCGCGGACGCCCCGCAGCTGATCGTGCCGAGCCGTCCCGGCGTCGACTTCGTACGGCTGCTGGGGCGTTCGATGCGCTTCCGGCGGACGGCGGAGCAGGATCCGGACACGCCCTATCCGGCGCCACCGCGCGTGCCGCTGCTCGGACGCTGGCTGACGCACTACGGCGAGCGGGCCCGGGTGCCCGGCTCCTCGCTGTTGCTGGCGATGACGGATCTGCTCGGCCGGCACTGGGCGACCGGACAGTCCCATCTGGAGGACCAGCACCTGGGCGCGTTGCTCGCCTGGATCGATCCTCCCGAGGGCACATCGGGCGCCGAGGCGGCGCTGCGCGCGGAGGTGGGCCGGGACCGCGAGGGCCAACTGGTGTGCCCGCCGGCCGGCCCCGCGACGGACCCGGCGTTCGACAACCGGCTGCTGTCGCCCGCGATCGAGCGGCACGACCGCGCCCGCCAGGCCCTCGCCGCCGCAGAGGACGGCGCCGCCGCCGACGAGCAACTGGCCCGGCTGAGCACGGCCGAGCGGGAGATCCGGACGCTGCTGGCGGGAGTGCTGCGCCCCACCTGGGACGCGGTGTGGCAGGGCCTGGACCTGCTGCGGGAGCTGCCGGAGGGCCCACGCGCCGCCGACCGCTGGACCCGTGACCGCTGGTCGTTCACCGGTCACCGCGACCGGGTGCGGGCGGGCGAGCCGCCGCAGCCCCGCCGCGACGACGCGGTGACCGCCGCGCAGAAGCTCGCGGCCCGCGAGACGGCTCAGGCGCAACTGGAGGCGCAGGAGGCGCTCGACGACCCGCTGGTGCTCGCCGGACGGCGGCTCGCGGGCGAGGCGTTCGTCGGCGAGGTCACCGATGTGACCATGGCCTGGTCGGAGTCGAAGCGGCCCTCGCCCCGGCCGCTGCTGACCGTGCGTACGCACGACCGCCCGCACCTCGGCGCGGGCGTGAAGGCGTACCGCTCGCTGGAGGGCAAGCCGCAGTCGGCCGAGTTCGTGCGGTACGAGGAGGACGGCGCGGTCGTCCTGCGACTGCTCGACCGCATGGGCCGGTCCAGGGACCCGGCCGAGGGCTCGGTGCCGGAAGCGGGCGCGTCCCTCGCCTGGACCCTCTTCGAGCACGAACAGCGCGGTGGGCCGAAACTGCCCGAGCCCGAGGACACCCCGTGGACGCACGGTGGTCCGCCGCGCGGCGACGCCGCCGAGAGCCCCGACACCGTGACCCCGGAGGATCTGCTGTGACGGGCACCGTGATCCCGCTGTTCGACCCCGGCGCGGAGGCCGGGCGGGCCACCGCGCGGATCCTCGACGACACCCTCCACGGGGACGCGCGGGGTGTGGTCGTGGACTCACCGCCGGGCGCCGGCAAGTCGACGCTCGTGGTGCGGGCCGCGCTGGAACTGGCCGCGGCCGGACGGCCGTTGATGGTCGTCGCGCAGACCAACGCGCAGGTCGACGATCTGGTGCTGCGGCTCGCCGAGAAGGAGCCGGAGCTGCCGGTCGGCCGGCTGCACAGCAACGACCCCGATCCGTACGACAAGGCGCTCGACGAGCTGCCGAACGTACGGAAGTCGGCGAAGGCCGGCGATCTCGCCGGCCTGGACGTGGTGATCTCGACCGCCGCGAAATGGGCGCACGTCAAGGGCGTCGAGCCATGGCGGCACGCGATCGTGGACGAGGCGTACCAGATGCGGTCGGACGCGCTGCTCGCCGTCGCCGGGCTCTTCGAACGGGCGCTGTTCGTCGGCGACCCCGGCCAGCTCGACCCGTTCTCGGTGGTCGGGGCCGAGCAGTGGGCGGGGCTGTCGTACGACCCGTCGGCGAGCGCGGTCTCCACGCTGCTCGCGCACAACCCGGAACTGCCGCAGCACCGGCTGCCGGTGTCCTGGCGGCTGCCTGCCTCGGCCGCGCCGCTGGTCTCCGGCGCGTTCTACCCGTACACGCCGTTCCGCAGCGGTACGGCAGGAGGCGACCGGCGGCTCGCCTTCGGGGTCCCGTCGGACGGTTCGGGCCCCGACCGGGTGCTGGACGAGGCGGCCGAGTCGGGCTGGGGCCTGCTGGAGCTGCCCGCCCGGCACACGCCGCGCACGGACCCGGAGGCGGTCAGGGCCGTGGCCCTGGTGGTGCGCAGGCTGCTGGACCGGGGCGGGGCCTCGGTCTCGGAGCGCTCCCCGGACCCGGCGCCGCTGACCCCGGACCGGATCGCCGTCGGCACGGCCCACCGCGATCAGGCGGCGGCGGTGCGGGCGGCGCTCGCGGAGCTGGGGGTCGCGGGGGTCACCGTGGACACGGCGAACCGGCTCCAGGGCCGTGAGTACGACGTCACGGTCGTCCTCCATCCGCTCTCCGGCCGCCCGGACGCGACGGCGTTCCATCTGGAGACGGGCCGTCTGTGCGTGCTGGCGTCGCGCCACCGGCACGCCTGCATCGTGGTGTGCCGGGCGGGTGTCGCGGAGCTGCTGGACGAGCATCCGTCCACGGAGCCGGTGCAGCTGGGCGTCACGGTGAAGTTCCCGGACGGCTGGGAGGCCAATCACGCGGTGCTCTCGCACCTGGCCGAGCACCGGGTGGTGTGGACGCCGTAGCGAAGGGCGCGGCGAAGGCCCGGCCGCTCCTCATGGACCCCCTTGTGCGGGGCGGGACAATGGGGTGGTCGGGAAGTACGAGGATGGAGACACGCATGGCGGAGTCGTCGGGGCGGAGCGAGCGGCGGGTACGGCCTTCTCCGCTGCTCTTCGAGCCCACGGAGGTCGCCTCCGACCCGGAGCACTTCTTCGATCTGGAGTCGATCGAGGACCCCCGGGACCTGCTGTCCCGCGCGACGGAACTGACGCTGGCCTTCCAGGCGGCGACCGACCGCGCCCTGGAGTTCCAGGCCGTCGCGGCCGCTCAGCTCGCCGATCCGCGCCGTTTCGACCGCCTGACGGCGGCGGAGATCGCGCGGCGGGCGGAGTGGAGCGAGGACTACGCGAAACGCATGATCGACTTCGGCCGGAACCTGCTTCGCGGTCCTGATCCGGATCCGGATCCGCAGACGACGCGCCGGCGGCCGTGACCCGGCGGTAGCGGCCCGGTTCGAGGGCAGCCGCCCGCGCCCGGAGGTAGCGGCCCGGTTCGGGGCAGCCGCCCGCGCCCGCCGACGGACCCCGCGCCCGGGTCGCCCACGCACCGGGCAACATCGACTCGGCATATGCCGGGGGGCAAGATACCTCTCCCGTGCCGCCCTGTCCCGCGTTTCGGCAACTCGTGGAAACCGTGCGGTGACTCCCCGTACATGTAGATGCCATGAGCACTTGGCCGAGAGACGAGACGCCCCTCAGCCCCGCCGCCGACGAGGAGCGCAGGCGGGACATCTTCGCCTTCCTCCGGAACGGAGGGCAGCATCACGTCGCCCAGATCACCGCGCAGGGCGCGGACTGGCTCGCGTCCGCCAGTGCGTGCCCGCGGTCCACGCTCACGCTGTGGGAGTCGCGGCCGGGCGCGCCGGTCGTCGTGTCGTGCGGCGGGGGCGTCTTCGACGTCGTGAACGTGCCCGCGATCTTCGGGCGCCGGATGCTCGACCGGCTGTGGTCGGAGGGTCCCGGCTCCGGCCCGGTCGCCTTCCACCGCGGGCGGATGCTGCTGTTCGCCGCCCCTGGCACCGCTCAGCGGTTACCGAGCCTCCTCGGCTGGGAGGAGTGGGGCAGTGCCGTACCGCCGCTCCTCTGCCACGGCACCGGCGACGCGATCACCGTCCCGCCGCTCTCCCCGCCGCCCGCCGCCAACGGCACGGGAGCGCGCTGGGTGGTCGCTCCCGACACCCGGCACCCCTGGCTCCCGGGGCCCGAGGTTCTGCTCTGGGCCTGCGTCCGGGCGGCCCGGGCGACCTCCGCCGCGAGGGTCCGTATATCGATTTTTCCTCCCGCCGATCAGGATGCTAAGGTCTACGACGTCAGCAGGCGCCGCTAGCTCAGTTGGTTAGAGCAGCTGACTCTTAATCAGCGGGTCCGGGGTTCGAGTCCCTGGCGGCGCACAGACGGAAGAAGCCCCTCGCGGAAGCGAGGGGCTTCTTCGTCGTACGCCGGGTTCTGCGTCGTACGCCGGGTTCTGCGTCGTACACGGGCCTCTTCGTCGTACGCGGCTCACCGCACCATCGCGAGCTTCACCGTCCACGCCCCCGTCCGTGTGCGGTCCTTCACCTCCACCCGCAACCGCGCCTCCGGCACCGTGAACGTCTCCCCCACCCCCAGCGGCGCGTCCGCCAGCTGCGGGTAGACCGACCGGTCCCAGCACGCGCCGCTCTCCGGATGGGTGTCGATCACCTCGACGGGCCCTGCTCCGGACGCCGCCTCGTTGCGTACGCGGTAGATCAGCACCCCCTCCTTGCAGGTCCCCAGGTCGTTGCCCGCCGCTCCCCGCGCCTCGATCGCCAGCGCGCTGTTCTCGCCCGTCCTGACGACGGCGAGCCGCGTTCCCACGGAGCCGCCGGGGGCGGGCGCCGCCGCGAGCGGCTCCAGGGTGACCAGCCGGTCGGCCGCCCCCCTCACACAGCGCACCTGCCGCCGGTCCAGCCAGCCCAGCTTCCACTTGTGCCAGCCGAAGAACTCCGGGGCGAGCCCGAACTGGCTGCCCATCACATCCCAGTCCCCCACGTGGGTGTCCCAGTCGCCCTTGCCGTCCACCGGCCGGTTGTAGAGGTCCGGCAGGTCGAACACGTGCCCTGTCTCGTGGGCCAGCACATGGCGGTCCGGGGGATGCCGCTCGAAGACGGTGACGGCCCGCTTGAGATCGACCCCGTCGGCGCTCGTGGGCTCCTCGAAGTTGACCACCTTCGTCGCGTCGGAGTCGACGCCCGGTGCGTCCGGATCGGCGACCAGATAGACGACGTCGTAGCGCGAGAAGTCGACCACCGGGTCCGCGGCGGCGACCGCGTCCCGCAGATAGGCGGTGCGCCGCTCGGGCTCCCAGTCCCGCCTTATCCGGTAGTCCGTCGACGCCTTGGGCATCCGGATCCAATGGGCGACGGGGTGCGGCCGCAGGGTGAACTTCCCGTACGACGCCTGACGGAAGAAGTCACTGGTCGCGGGGAAGTGGTCACCGGTCAGTTGCTGCGGTGTGGTCAGCGGGGTGGCGTCCGGGAACGAGAGGAAGACCAGGACCGCGTCGAGGGCCCGGTTCGGACGCGGATACGAGGAGTTCCAGGTGTCCAGGCCCAGCGAATGGTGGGCCGGGGTGCGGGGCAGCGCGCAGGGGCCCTCCGGGGTGTCGGCGAAGGCGGGGCCCGCCACGAGGGAGGTGGCGACGAGGGCCACCAGGGACGTGAACGCGGCCGCCGCGGCACGCAGGGTCGGCCGTTCCACCCCCCGGGTGTTCCCTCGTGCGGCTGCTGACCCTCCACGTTCGACCTCCGGCTGCGGAATGCAGGACACCGAAACCAGCTTGTGTGGTTTTCAGATGATTCGCACTGTTCCGCTGCCCCGGTCGGGTGAGGCTCGGGGCGACACCCCGGCGACTCACGGAAAGTCACAACCGGTCACGAGAGCTCTGGCCTGGGTATAAGCCGTGCAGAAACGATCGGTCCGGACCATCCAGCGCTCCCGATCGACACGGAGAAGCTGGAACGGCCGCCCGGCCAGCCTCTATGATCGGCACACTTTCCCGACTTCCCGGCCCCGGCCAGACCTGAACGACACGACTGCACTGCGGGAGCGAGCGGTGAGCGGAAACACGAAAGGACGGGGTCCCGCGGCCGTCGCGGCGCCCGGGAGCACCCACCCTCCGGTCACGGAGCGTGATGCTTCCACCGCGCCTTCCACCGCGCCGTCCAGCGCATCGGTCACGGCGCCGGACGCCGCGCGAGACCTCGCCGCGAGCCTTGCACGGGACCTCGCCACGACCATGGCGCGGGACCTGGCGCCGACCGCCCCGACGGCCGTCCCGGCCGCCCCGGCCGCCGCCGCCGAGTCCGCCGAGTCCGCGGAGCGCCCTGCTTTCGCCTCTCAACTCGCCGACTACCGCGCCGCGTTCAACGCCGCCCAGCTCGCCATGGCTCTCGTCGACCACGAGGGCCTCGTCGTCACCGCGAACGACGCACTCGCCGCGCTCCTCGGCACCGAACCCGCCGCCCTGTGCCGGCAGCCCGCCGCCGGTCTCGTCGACCTCGCCACCGACGGCCGTACGTGGCAGGCGTACCGCGAGGTGCTGCGCGGACGGCGCTCCCGCTTCCGCTGCACCCGCCGCCTCAAACACGCAGACGGGCATCCGGTCTGGGCCGAGGTCACCGTCGTCCCCGCACCGGACGGCCGGCGCGTGCTGCTCTCCGTCGCGGACATCAGCGACCGGCGCGAACTCCAGGCGCGGCTGCGCCACCTCCAGATGCACGATCCGGTGACCCGGCTGCCCAACCGCACCCTGTTCTTCGAACGGCTCAGCGCGGCGCTCGACTCCTCGTCGTACGAGCACGGCGGCACGGGCCGGATCGGACTGTGCTACCTCGACCTCGACGGCTTCAAGGCCGTCAACGACACGCTCGGCCACCGCGTCGGCGACCGGCTGCTCACGGCGGTGGCGGGCCGGCTCACCGAGTGCGCGGAGGGCGACGGCCGGACGCGCGGCGGCAGCCATCTCGTGGCACGGCTCGGCGGCGACGAGTTCGCGATCCTGGTCGAGGACTCCACCGGTACGGAACAGCTCGCCGATCTGGCCCGTTCCGTACTGGCCGCGCTTCAGCAGCCGTTCGACCTCTCCGGGCAGCGGCTGTCGGTCTCGGCCTCCATCGGGGTCGTCGAGCGCGCGGCCGACGGCACGAGCGCGACCGGGCTGATGCAGGACGCGGACACGACGCTGTACTGGGCGAAGGCGGACGGCAAGGCCCGCTGGACCCTCTTCGACCCGGAGCGCAACGCCCACCGGATGACCCGTCAGGCACTGTCGTCGACCCTGCGGCCGGCCGTCGAGCGGGGGGAGTTCTCGCTGGAGTACCAGCCGCTGGTGTGCATGGCGGACGGGGCGGTGCGGGGTGTGGAGGCCCTGGTCCGCTGGAACCATCCGCAGTTCGGCACGCTGGCGCCGAATCGGTTCATCGGGATCGCCGAGGAGGACGGCTCGATCGTCCAGCTCGGGCGCTGGATCCTGCGCACGGCATGCCGGCAGGCCCGCCAGTGGCAGACCGACCACCCCGCGGACACGCCGATCTTCGTCAGCGTCAATGTCGCGGTACGCCAGGTCTGGGACTCCGACCTGGTCGCCGACGTCGCCGGGATCCTGGCGGAGACGGGCCTCGCGCCGCATCTGCTGCAGCTCGAACTCACCGAGTCCGCGGTGATGGGCTCGGCGGGCCGGCCGCTCCAGGCCCTCCAGGCGCTGAGCGACATGGGCGTCCGGATCGCGATCGACGACTTCGGGACCGGGTACTCCAACCTCGCCTATCTGAGCCGTCTTCCGGTGTCCGTACTGAAACTCGACGGATCGTTTGTTCGCGGCTTCCGCTACGACGACGGCACGCATCCGAACCCTGCGGACGAGACGATCGTCGAGGCGATGGTCCAGCTGGCGCACCGGCTCGGTCTGACGGTCACCGCGGAGTGCGTGGAGACGGCGGGCCAGGCGGAACGGCTGCGGCGCATCGGCTGCGACACGGGGCAGGGGTGGTGGTACTCGCGTGCGGTGGCGCCCGACCGGATCGCGGGGATGATCGGCGTCAGCCCCCTGGCGGTGTGACCGCCCGGGGGCTGAACGCGGTTTCTACTCCGGCAGTCCGTACGCGTCCGCGATCAGCTCGTACGAACGCACCCGCGCATCCCCGCCGTGCGCGTTGGCCGTGATCATCAGTTCGTCCGCTCCCGTGCGCTTCTGCAGGTCGTCCAGGCCCGTACGGACCTCGTCCGGCGTGCCATGGACGATGTTGCCGAGCCAGCTGTCCACGAACTCCCGCTCCAGCGGGCTGAACCCGTACGCCTCGGCCTCCTCCGGCGTCGGGACCAGACCCGGGCGTCCGGTGCGCAGCCGCAGCATCGACAGGGCGCCGGTCATGACCTGGCGGCGCGCCTCGCGGGCGTCGTCGGAGGCGAGGGCGGCGACGCCGATCAGGGCGTAGGGCTCGGCCAGCACGGCCGAGGGGCGGAAGGTGTCCCGGTAGAGGTCGAGCGCCGGGACGGTGTTCTGCGCCGAGAAGTGGTGGGCGAACGCGAACGGCAGGCCGAGCGTTCCGGCCAGCCGGGCGCTGAAGCCGGAGGAGCCGAGCAGCCAGATCGGCGGCCGGGCCGGGGACTGGACCCCGCCCGGAGCGGTGGCCTGGACGGGACCCGGGACCGCGTGGATCCGGGCGTACGGGTGGCCGTCGGGGAAGTCGTCGTCCAGGAAGCGGGTCAGCTCGACGAGCTGCTGCGGGAAGTCGTCGGCACCCTCGTTCAGCCGCTCGGTGCGGCGCAGCGCGGCGGCGGTGGCGCCGTCCGTGCCGGGTGCGCGGCCGAGTCCCAGATCGATACGGCCCGGCGCGAGGGCCTCCAGGGTGCCGAACTGTTCGGCGATCACCAGGGGCGCGTGGTTCGGCAGCATGACACCGCCGGAGCCGAGGCGGATGCGCTCGGTGTGGGCGGCGAGATGGGCGAGGATCACGGCCGGGGAGGACGAGGCGACCCCGGGCATCGAGTGGTGCTCGGCGACCCAGTGGCGGTGGTAGCCGCGCCGCTCGGCGAGGCGGGCGATGTCCACGCTGGTGCGCAGCGCCTGGCCGGCGGTGCGGCCGCTGCCGACGGTGACCAGGTCCAGCACCGACAGGGGTACGGGGGCGGTTCCGCGCGCCGTACCCCGGATCTCGTCGCCGGTCTCCGGTGCGTCCGGTACGTCCGGTGCGTCCACGGGTGGGCCTCCTGCCTTGTCGTGCGTGTCCCTATCCCCGAAACTAACAGGAGGCTCTCTCCGGTTATTCCGTACGGGGGTACGCGCCCGGCGCCACGGCGCGACCGGCGGGCGATGGCATCGGCCCCGATGCAGCCATCGATCCAGCACCTCGTACGGGATTCCACGTGGCGTGCGACCTGGACGCCCCGGCACGGCCGGCGCCGGTTTCTCCCGAACTCGCGGCCCACCGCCAGGAACTGCTCCACGAGGAGGTACAGGAACTGGCCGAGGCCGCCGCGAGCGGCGATCTGGAGCACATCGCGCACGAACTCGCCGACGTGGTCTACATCGCCTACGGCACCGCCGTCGTCCACGGCATCGATCTGGACGCGGTGATCCGCGAGATCCACCGGGCCAACATGTCCAAGCCGGGGCCGGACGGACGCCCGGCGCGGCGAAGCGACGGCAAGGTCCTCAAGGGCGACGCCTACCAGCCGCCGGACGTCGCCGCCGTGCTCCGCGCACAGGGGTGGGCACCCGGCGGTCACGGGTGAGGCCGACCGGACCCGGGCCCGGACCTCGGCGTCAGGGCCCGTGACCTCGACGGCTCCCGATGAGCCGTCATGACCGGGCCCGCCCACCGCGGTCCGAAGACGTCCGCGCGCGTCGCCCTCCTCGCGGTCCCGCGCTGGCCGTCCTCCTCGCGGTCCCGCGCGGGCCGCCCTACCCGCCGTCCCGCGCGGGCCGTCCTCCTCGGCGTCCGGCGCGGGCGTCTACTCGCCGTCCGGCCAGTCGTCAGGACGCGCGAACAACCTGCCCAGGCCGTCCGCCCACGCCTTGCGCTCCGCCAGGCGCAGCCCTTCCCACACCGTCACCTGGTTCGCCGTGAGGACCGGCTTGCCCAGCGCCTCCTCCAGCTCCGCCAGATGCGCCGTCGTGTGCAGCGCGGTGTCCGGCAGGAGCACCGCCTCCGCCCGTGGGTCGTCGCCCGCGCGGGCCAGCTCCAGCACCTGGTCGCGCTCCCATGTGCCGACCTCGGCGGCCGTGACGATCCCGCTCGCCCTCGCCGCGGTCACCTCGATCCCGGCGGCACCGAGGAACTCCGCGAAGGACTCGGTCACGTCCTGCGGGTACGTCGCCGCCACCGCGACCCGGCCCGCGCCCAGCGCCTGCGCCGCGTGGACGAACGCGAACGACGTGCTCGACGCCGGCAGCCCGGCCGTCTGCGCCAGCTCCCGGATCTGCTGCTGCGCGCCGTCCCAGCCGCGGATGAAGCTTCCGCTCGTACAGGCCCACACCAGCGATTCCGATCCGGCCATCCGCAGCTCCTCCACCCCGGCCGCCAGCCGGTCCGCCGCGCCCATCTCGATCAGCGCGTCCTCGCGGTGCGCGTCCTCGCCGATGTCGGTGTGGAAGAGCGGCAGCCGGATGTCGCTGTCGAGCAGGACGGCGATCCTCGGGTAGTCGTCCTCGGCGGAGTGCCCCGGATAGAGGAGTCCGACAGTCGTCATGTCCATCCTTCCTGTTCCTCGGACTGGGTGACCGGGGGCGCGACCGGCGGCGCGGAGGCGGCCGGTGGCGCCGGCGGGGCCGGGGGCGGCGGCTCCTCGTGCGGCCCGGCGGTGTCCATCAGGAGAGCCTGGTACGGGCCGACGGCGTAGACGCCGATCCGGCGGAGCGCGGCCCACATCGTGACCTGGTTGGCGGAGAGCACCGGCATCCGCAGTTCCGCCTCCAGCTGGGGTATCGCGTCGTACGTCGGAAGATTCGTGCAGCTGATGAAGAGCGCGTCCGCCGCGCCCACCACGGCCTGGCGGGCCATGTCCACCACCGACCGGTACGGCACCTTCCAGATGTACCGGGTCAGTCCCAGGAAGGCGCGGCCCGTGACCGCTACCCCGGCCTCACCGAGATAGTCCTCCAGCGCCCGGGTCACGGAGTCCGTGTACGGGGTGACCACGGCGATACGGCGGGCGCCGAGCTCTTCGAGGGCTTCGAGCAGCGCGCCGGAGGTGGTCAGCGAGGCGACCTCCCCCGCGGACGTCATCGCCTCGCACATGGCCCGCTCGCCCGCCACTCCACCGACGAAGCTGCCGCTGGTGCAGGCGTACGCGATGACCTCCGGCTCGGACGCGGACAGCGCCCGCACCGCCTCACCGAGCGTCTCGTGCTCGCTGACGATCCGGGCGAGGTCGAGGGAGACCTCGACGGGCACGTACGGCGTACGGGTGAGACGCAGCGAGACGTCATCGGGCACCCAGCGCCACAGCTCACGGTCCAGCGCGAAGTCGAACGGGGCGACCACACCGATCCCGCGTTGCGGGGCGGGTCCGCCCAGGAACGAGACTTCGAGGGACACATCCATCACAGGCCCCCTTTTGACGTCTTGTTGACGACGGTAGGTTGGGGTGCGAGCGTGGGTCAATCCGTACATGTCAGACGTTCAGAAACGGTTTCCCCGCGATGTCCGTCCCGATTCTTCTCGTACTGGAAGCGGACCCTCCGCCACGGCTCGGACGGCTCACCGGCCGCGCCGAGATCCGGTACGCCGACGACCGCTCCCTCGCCGCGGAACTGCCGCACGCCGACGCGCTGCTGGTGTGGGACTTCACCTCCGACGCGGTACGCCACGCCTGGCCCGGAGGCGGCCCGAGACCGCGCTGGGTGCACACCCCGAGCGCGGGCGTGGACCGGCTGATCTGCCCCGAGTTCACCGACTCCGACACGGTCCTGACCAATGCCCGGGGGATCTTCGAGCAGCCCATCGCCGAGTACGTGGCCGCCCTCGTGCTGGCGATGGCCAAGGACGTGCCCGGCACCCTGGAGCTCCAGCGGCAGCGCCGATGGCGGCACCGGGAGTCCCTGCCGGTGGCGGGCAGCCGGGCCGTCGTCGTCGGCGCGGGCCCGATCGGCCAGGCGATCGCGCGCACCCTGCGGGCGCTGGACGTGGAGGTGGCCCTCACCGGGCGCACGGCCCGGCCGGGGGTGCACGGCGCCGAGGACCTGGACCGGCTGCTGACCCTCGCCGACTGGGTCGTGTGCGCGGCGCCGCTGACGGAGGCGACCCGGGGCATGTTCGGTGCCCGGCGGTTCGCGCTGATGCGGCCCTCGGCCCGGTTCGTCAACGTGGGGCGGGGGGCGCTGGTGGTCGAGGACGAGCTGGTCACGGCGGTCACCGAGCGGCACATCGCGGGCGCGGCCCTGGACGTCTTCGAGGAGGAGCCGCTCGGGCCCGGCCACCGGCTGTGGGACGTTCCGGGGCTGATCGTCTCGCCGCACATGAGCGGTGACACGGTGGGCTGGCGCGACCGGCTGGGTGAGCAGTTCGTCGGACTCTTCGAGCTGTGGTCGGCCGGAAAGCCGCTGCCGAACGTGGTCGACAAGAAACGTGGGTACGTCCCCTCCCATGACTCCTGAGCCGAACGACCTGAGTGCCCTGACCGCACGTCATCTCATCGCCGGCTACGAGCGGGGCGACTTCTCCCCGGTGGAGGCGGCCCGCGCGGTCCTCGAGCGGGCCGAGGAGGCGCAGCGCCTCACCAACGCGTTCGTCCGGATCGACGGCGAGCAGGCGCTGGCGCAGGCGGAGGCGGCCACCGAGCGCCGCCGCAGAAGGGAACCGCTCGGACCGCTCGACGGCGTGCCCGTGACGGTCAAGGACATCCTGCTGCAGGCGGGCGCGCCGACGCTGCGCGGTTCCAGGACCGTGCGTCCCGCTGCCTCGGCCTGGGACGAGGACGCCCCGGCCGTGGCGCGGCTGCGGGAGCAGGGCGCGGTGTTCATCGGCAAGACGACGACGCCGGAGTTCGGCTGGAAGGGCGTCACGGACTCCCCGCTGACCGGGGTCACCCGCAATCCGTACGACCCGTCGCGCACGGCCGGCGGATCCAGCGGCGGGAGCGCGGCGGCCGTCGCGCTGGGCGCGGCGCCGCTGTCGATCGGGACGGACGGGGGCGGATCGGTCCGTATCCCGGCCTCGTTCTGCGGGATCTTCGGGCTGAAGCCGACGTACGGCCGGATCCCGCTGTTCCCGTCGAGCCCGTTCGGCACGCTGGCCCATGCCGGGCCGATGACGCGGGACGCCGCGGACGCGGCGCTGCTGCTGGATGTGATCAGCGGGCCCGACTGGCGCGACTGGTCCCAGCTGGCGCCCGCGCCGAGGACCGCGGAGGGCCTGGCCGAGGGTGTGAAGGGCCTGCGGATCGCGTACTCCCCGTCGCTCGGCGGCCAGGTCGCGGTACGGCCCGCGGTCGCTTCCGCGGTGCGCGGGGCGGTGGGCCGGCTCGCGGAGCTGGGCGCGTACATCGAGGAGGCCGACCCGGACATCGCGGACCCGGTGGAGGCCTTCCACACGCTGTGGTTCAGCGGGGCGGCCCGAGTGGTGCAGCACTTCGGGGCGGAGCAGCGGGAGCTGCTCGACCCGGGGCTGCGGGAGGTCTGCGAGGCGGGTGCGCGGGCTTCGGCTCTGGACTACCTCGCGGCCGTGGACGTCCGGATGGACCTGGGGCGGCGGATGGGCCGGTTCCATACGGCGTACGACCTGCTGGTCACGCCGACGCTGCCGATCACCGCGTTCGAGGCGGGAGCGGAGGTGCCCCGCGAATCCGGACACCGGCGCTGGACGGGGTGGACCCCGTTCACCTACCCGTTCAACCTCACCCAGCAGCCGGCCGCGACGGTGCCGTGCGGGGTGGACGAGGACGGCCTTCCGGTCGGCGTCCAGCTCGTCGCACCCCGGCACGGCGACGCCCTGGTCCTGCGCGCGGCGCACGCGTTGTACGAATCGGGACTGGCGACGGTCCCGTCACCGGTGACCTCGTAGCGGCAGGCGTCGGACTCCCCACGTCCCTGCCGGGCGTGGGGAGTTCGACGCGCGGGTCGGGGGAAGGGAGGTCTCACGCCCGCCGGAACGTCAGCGTCTCCCCCAGCGCCCCCGCCCGCCAGAGGTCCTGGCACGCGTCGGCCATCCGGTCCAGCCCTTCGACCACCTGCCCCCACACGATCCCCGGCACCCAGCCCGTGTCGCCGTTGAGCAGCAGGTTGTTGCGTTCGTAGAAGAGCGCGAGGTCGACGGTCACCGGCCGGGAGAGGTCGCGGTCGTACCCGTACGCCGCGGTGCCCAGCTCCGTACCACTGAAGGTGAAGTAGCAGAGGTCCCCCGGGATGGGCGTCACCGTGGGGTTCTCCAGCGGTGGCTCCCGGTCCGCGAAGGCGGGGAACAGGGCGTAGATCTCGTTGCGGGCGTACTTCGCGTGGTACACGTCGCCGCCGAGCGGCAGCGCGTCCCACACCGCCCGGCAGGTCACGGGCGCCCGGTCGTCGAGGAGCCGCGCGGTGCAGTGCACTCCGCGCTTTGCGAGCGAAACGTCAATGAAGCGATCAGCCATTGTGTACGCATACCCCGACTGAGGCCGGGTAGCCGCGCGCCCATGGCTCCACACACGGCTCCACACACCAGACGAGCGATACGGCGGCGCACCCTGCTGCTCGGTACCGCGGGCGCACTCGGTGCGGCCGGCGCGGCCGGGGCGACGGGCTGCGCCAGGGTCCCCTCGGGCGACGCCCTCGCCCGGCTGAGATCCCAGGGCACGGTGCGGCTCGGGATCGCGGGCGAGGTGCCGTACGGCTACATCGACGAACAGGGCGAGTTCACCGGAGAGGCCCCGGAACTCGCCAAGGCCGTCTTCCAGCGCCTCGGTGTCGGAAATGTCCAGCCGGTCGCCACCGACTTCGCCTCCCTCATACCCGGACTCAATTCGCAGCAGTTCGACGTCGTTTCAGCCGGAATGTACATCAACAAGGAACGCTGCGCGCAGGTTCTCTTCTCGGACCCGGAATACCAGATGCTGGATTCTTTCATCGTGCGCAAAGGCAATCCGAAGAATCTGCGCAGTTACGAGGACGTCGTCCGGACGAAGGCGAAATTCGCGACGGGCACCGGATACGCGGAGATCGACTACGCGGTCGCGGCCGGGTATCCGGAGAAGGACATCGTCATCCTGCAGGACCAGGTGGCCGGGCTGAACGCCGTCGAGTCCGGGCGCGTCGACGTCTTCGCCGGTACCGCCCTCACCACCCGTGAGGTGGTCCGCAAGAGCGGCAAGGCCGAGTCGACCGAGCCGTTCGCCGCGGTCGTCGACGGCAAGAAGAAGATCGACGGGGGCGGGTTCGCCTTCCGGCCGACCGACACCGAGCTGCGGGACGCCTTCAACACCGAGATCCACAAGATGAAGAAGAGCGGTGAACTCTTCCGCATCCTGCGCCGGTTCGGCTTCACCGAGAGCGAGATGACGGAGCTCACGGCGAAGGAGCTGTGCCGATGACCGCCGGACTCTGGCAGAACTGGGTGCTCCCGGGGATCTGGATCACCGTCCAGCTCACCGTCTGCAGCGCCGCACTGGCCGCCGCCGTCGCGTTCGGTGTCGGCATGGCCAGAACTCATCGCTCGCGCTTCGTGCGCTTCCTCGCGGGCTTCTACACCGAGGTGTTCCGCGGAACCTCGGCGCTGGTGCTGATGTTCTGGCTGTTCTTCGTCCTCCCCCCGCTGCTGGGCTGGCAGTTGGTGCCGATGTGGGCGGCGGTGCTCGCGCTGGGCCTGTCGTACGGGGCGTACGGCGCCGAGATCGTGCGCGGTGCGCTGAACGCGGTGGCGCCGGCGCAGCGCGAGGCGGGTGTCGCGCTCAGCCTCTCGCCCTGGCAGCGGATGCGGCTGATCCTGCTGCCGCAGGCGGTGCCCGAGATGATCCCGTCCTTCTGCAATCTGCTGGTGGAGCTGCTCAAGGGCACGGCGCTGGTCTCGCTGCTGGGCGTCGGCGACGTGTCGTTCGCGGCGTACCTGGTGCGGCTGGCGACCCAGGAGAGCGCGCAGATCTACACGGTCACGCTGGTGATCTACTTCGTGCTCGCCTTCCTGATCACCCGCTCCATGAAGGCGCTCGAGCGCAGGGCGAAGGCCAATGTGGGCATCGATCCGGAGCCACGCCCCCGGATCCCCCGCCAGAAGAACAAGCGGGCCGGCGTCTCCGGCGCACTCGCGGAAGGTGATCTCCGATGACCTGGGACTGGTCCGCCGTCGCGGACTTCATGCCGCGCTTCTGGGAAGGCGTGCTGGTCACGCTGCAGATCCTGGTGCTGGGCTCGCTGCTGTCGTTCACCCTCGGCCTGGTCTGGGCGCTCGCGCTGCGCTCCGGCCCGCGCTTCGTGCGCTGGCCGGTGGGGCTCTTCACCGAGTTCGTCCGGAACACCCCGCTGCTGGTGCAGCTGTTCTTCCTGTTCTTCGTGCTGCCGGAGTGGGGCGTGCAGTTCTCCGCGCTCACCACCGGCACGATCGCGATCGGGCTGCACTACTCGACGTACACCGCGCAGGTCTACCGGGCGGGCATCGACGCCGTACCGGCCGGGCAGTGGGAGGCCGCGACGGCGCTGAGCCTGCCGGTCCACCGGACCTGGGTCGCGGTGATCCTGCCGCAGGCGGTCCGCCGGATCGCGCCCGCGCTGGGCAACTACGTCATCGCGATGCTGAAGGACACTCCGCTGCTCGCCGGGATCAGTGTGCTGGAGATGCTCCAGCAGTCCCGGCTGGAGAGCGCGGCGACCTTCCAGTACACGGAGCCGCTGACCCTCGTCGGCATCGCCTTCATCCTCATCGCCTACCCGGCTTCTCTGCTCGTACGAACCCTGGAGCGCCGCCTTGCCCGCTGACACGAACCCCGCCAAGCAGAACGACGAGCTCATCCGGTTCACGAACGTCACCAAGCGCTTCGGGGACAACACCGTCCTGGACGACCTGTGCTTCTCGGTCCGTCCTGGCAAGCACGTCACGCTGATCGGGCCCTCCGGGTCCGGCAAGACGACGATCCTGCGGCTGCTGATGACGCTGGAGCGGCCCGACTCGGGCACGATCGACGTCAACGGCGGCCGGCTGTTCCCCGCCGACGAGAAGGAACGCAGAGAGGTCCGCAAGAAGATCGGCATGGTCTTCCAGCAGTTCAACCTCTTCCCCAACATGACCGTGCTGCGGAACATCACCGAGGCCCCGGTGCGGGTGCTCGGCCTGTCGAAGGACGAGGCCGAGGAGCGCGCCCGCGAGCTGCTGGATCTGGTCGGTCTCGCCGACCGCGCGGACGCGCGGCCCTCCCAGCTGTCCGGCGGCCAGCAGCAGCGGGTGGCGATCGCCCGGGCGCTCGCGATGCGACCGCAGGTGCTGCTGCTCGACGAGGTCACGTCGGCGCTCGACCCGGAGCTGGTGGCCGGGGTGCTGGACGTCCTCAGGGACATCGCCCGGACGACCGACATCACGATGCTCTGCGTGACGCACGAGATGAACTTCGCCCGGGACATCTCCGACGAGGTCCTCATGTTCGACGCCGGAAAGGTGATCGAGTCCGGCTCCCCGGAGAAAATCTTCTCCGATCCCGGGCACGAACGTACTCGTGAGTTTCTCGGTGCGGTGCTCTGACCTCTCACTCCATGCGTTATTCGTGACTCTGGCATATGCCATTGTCGTGCGCCCCAGGATATGACCCTGGGGCGCCTTATATTTCTCGCCAACAGCCGCCCACTAAACGGTTCTTGGCCGCTATCGTGGTACGGAAGCTTGCGGTCACAACCTGGTAGGGGGAAACCGTGGCGCTGAAGCCCGAGCCGACCGCGCCGTTCCACTCGGTGCAATACGCTCTGCGCGTTCTGGAGACGATCTCCAGGCACGGTGGCGGAGTGACCGATGCCCAGATCGCGCGCGAGACCGGACTGCCCACCGGCCATCTGTCGTCCATGCTGCTGATGCTGCGCCGCGAAGGCTATGTGGAGCAGGTCGCGGACGGGGCGTACGTGATCGGCGACTCCCTCGTCCTGCTGGGCTCCGGAGCCACCCGGCGGGAGGCCCTGGAGCGCAAGCTCCAGGAGACCCTGACCGAGCTGCGCGACTCGGTCGGCGCCGCGGTCTACATCAGCCGGTACATCGACGGCGAGGTCAAGATCACGCAGTTCGCCGACGGCCCGAGTGCGCCCAAGGTCAACGAGTGGGTCGACTTCCGCTCGGCTGCGCACGCCAGCGCGGTCGGCAAGTGCCTGCTGACCCAGCTGGACCAGAACGGCCGCCGCGATCACCTCTCCCGCCACCGGATCGCCCGGCTCACCTCCCGGACGATCACGAACGAGAAGATCCTCTTCTCGAAGCTGGACTCCCAGCCGCCCACGGTCCCGGTGCTGGACCTCCAGGAGTACGCGGTGGGCACGGTCTGCGCGGCGGTGCCGCTGACGGCCGGTTCCGCCGTGGGCTGCCTGGCGCTCTCGCTCCCGATCGAGCACGCCCACCGGCTGCGCGCCGCGGCCGACACCCTGAACCGCAGAGCCGCTCCGGTGGTGCTGTCGCTGGCGCTGTAGGCGCGCGGCGGCGCGGACCGGTGCCGGGGCCGAGAGCGGTGGCCAGGAGCACCCCCGGGACCAGGTAGTATTACTTCTGTCGTCAGCCGCCGAGAGCGGCGAGAACGGCAGCCCGCGCCGCTAGCTCAGTTGGTTAGAGCAGCTGACTCTTAATCAGCGGGTCCGGGGTTCGAGTCCCTGGCGGCGCACAACCTTGGCAGAGGCCCTCGCAGTTGCGAGGGCCTCTTGTCGTCGTACTGCGAGACGCCGGTTCGGCGGACTCGCCCCTCCGCTCAGCCGCAGCAGCCGTCGCGGCGCATCTGCTCGGCGACCGCGTGCCAGTGCGACGACGCCGCCTCGGGCCGGGACACGGCCCGCCGGCCGGGGTGCCGGTACGGCTTCTCCAGCGTCTCCCGGTCATGGATCCGGCCGCCGACCATGACCTTCGTCACCTTCGCAAGATCGTCGATCCGGGTCAGCGGATCGCCGGTGACGATCGTCAGATCCGCGAGCTTGCCGGGCTCGACCGTGCCCAGATCCCGCTCGGCGCCGAAGACCCGGGCCGCGTTCACCGTCGCCGTCAGCAGCGCCTCGGCGGGAGTGAAGCCGTACCGGACGAGCGCACGCAGCCCCAGGTGGAGGTGGATGCCCACCGGGGTGATCGGGGTGTCCGTGCCCAGCGCCAGCAGACCGCCGGAGGCGAGCACGGCACGGCAGGTGTCGACCTCCCGGCGCAGGGCGAGCCGCTCGATCGCGGTCGGCGGCAGCTCGGCGCGGGCGCTGATCGCCTGGGCGTCCCAGGGCGGCATCATCGCGGTGACCCGGGTGTCGTCGACCAGGTCCGGGGTCTCGGCGAGCAGGGTGATCGCGGTGAACGGGGTCTCCAGGAGATGGAAACCGCCGGTCGCGTACGTGGCCACGGTGTCCTGGTGGGTGTGGCCCTCGGCGGTCGCGCCGTGACCGTACTCGGCGCGTTCGGTGGCGATCAGATGCGAGGTCAGATCCTGACCGGTCTGGATGCCCTGGGCGCACAGATGCGAGCCCGATCGGACACCGAGCCGGTCATGGCCGAAAGCGGCGGCTTCCTCCATCATCGGGAAGGGGGCGCGGACGTACGTCTTCACGAAGTCCCAGTCGAGGGCCGCCCCGCGGGCCAGCGAGCGCCGGAGTCCGGCGCGGGTGCGGTGGGGGCGGCCCATGCTGTAGGCGACGCGGGAGCCGTCGAGGAGTTCGCCGGTGGTGAGCAGCCGTGGGCCCGCGAGCCGGCCCGCGACGATGTCCTCGCGGAGGCGGGCCTGTTCGTAGGAGAAGCCGGCCAGCGCGACGGTGGTGGTGACGCCGTAGGCGAGTTCGAGTGCGGTCTGGCGGGCGCCGTAGGTGTACTGCCAGGGGTGGGTGTGGGTGTCCCACAGGCCCGGCAGGACCGTGTGCCCGCGGGCGTCCACGGTGCGGGCGGCCCGGCGGGCGGGGCGGTGCGGCTCGACGGCGGCGATCCTGCCGTCCCGGACGAGGATGTCGACGCCGTCCCGGACCTCGGCCCCCGTGCCGTCCCAGAGGCGGCCCGCCCGGACCACGGTGTCGACGGGTGCGGGGCGGCGGTAGCTCAGCTCCACGGGGACGGTGCGTACGTGCCCGGGCGCGCCGTCGTCCAGGGTGAGCAGCCGCAGGCGGGCGTTCGACAGATACAGCAGCGTGCGGGAGTCGGCGGCCCAGGTGGGATGGTCGGCGGGTTCGTCCGTGAGGCGGCGCGGCTCCCCCGCCGGGCTGCCGTCGGGCCGTACGGGCAGCAGCCACAGCGCCGACTCGCTCACGCACGCCATCCACCGCCCGTCCGGGGACCAGGCGGGCCCGGAGGCGTAGCGGTCGGAGAGCGAGACGTGCGGCGCGAGGGCGTGCAGCCGGGAGGCGCCGTTGCTGGTGTCGACGACCCGGACGAGGTTGTAGCCCTCGCGGAAGCGGAGGTTGAGCCGGTTGCGGTCGGCGTAGGCGAGGTACCGGCCGTCCGGTGACCAGCTCGGCGGGCCCGGCAGCCCGCCGCCGCCGAGCGGGGCGGCGAGCGCCGTGTCCTGGCCGGTCGCGAGGTCACGTACGACGAGACGTCCCGCGAGATCGAGGCTCGCGAGGCGGGTGCCGTCCGGGGACAGCGCGGGGTGGGCGCGTCCGCCGGCGGCCAGCAGGGTGTCGGCGCCGCCGTCCAGGTCGTGTCTGCGCACCGAGTTGAGCCCGCCGTCGCGGTCGTCGACGTAGAGCAGTGCCGTGCCGTCGGGAGTCCAGGCCGGGCTCTGGAGGTAGGTGTCGGGCGCGGCCGACCGCACCTTGCGGGGCCGGTCACGGCCCGATGTGGGCACGGTCCACAGGGAGTTGAGCGACACGAACGCGGCCGTACGCCCGTCCGGCGAGAGCGCCGGGAGGTGGATGCCCCGTACGGGACGCGGACGGTCCGGCTCGAAGTCGTAGGACTTGACGCGGTAGCGGGGCCGCCTGAGCGGGAGCTCACCGGCGAACTCGACCGTCTCGGCGGCGCCTTCGCGGTGCGGGCGGATGATGCGGAACCGGCCGGCGACGGTCAGGAGCAGCCGTTCCTCGTCGACCCAGCGCGGTGGCACGGGAGCGATCTCGCCGTCCACGGAGACCGGTTCGCCGTCGACGACGAGGACGACCTGTTCGTAGCGCACGGTGGACGGGACGGTGCGCAGCCAGGCCCTCCGTCCGCCCGGGGACAGCGCGGGGGTCAGCAGATTGCCCGGTCCGGTCTCGGTGTGCCAGGCGGTCACCGGGCCGTTCCCGCCGGCCGGTACGGAGGCGAGGGTGCGCGAGCGCAGCATCGCGCCGTCGAGCGCGGCGCGTACGAAGACGACGCCGGTGCCGTCCGGGGACCAGACGGGGTCGAGGTCCTCCCAGGGGCCGCTCTGTACGGGGCCCTCCTGGCCGGGGAGTCCGGTGAGCCGGGTCAGCGCGCCGGTGCGGGTGTCGACCGTCCAGATGCGGTACGGGCTTCCGTCGACCGGGTCGCCGCCGCGCTCGGAGGAGAACACGATCCGGCGGGAGTCCGGGGACCAGGCCGGTGCCCGGTCGTCCCACGGCCCGTCGGTGAGCTGCCGCAGTCCCGACCCGTCGGCGCCCATCACCCAGATGTGGAACTGGCCGCCTTTGAAGCAGGTCATGGCGACACGGCTCCCGTCGGGCGAGGCGACGGGGCGGCCGGGCTCCAGATCGGGCGGGGTGAGGGCGGTGGCGGACGAGCCGTCGCGCGGGATCCGCCACAGGACGTTCTGCACCTCGGCGACGAGCGGGGCGGCGGGTCCGGAACCGGTGGGGGTGGCGGCGCCGTTGGTGGCGGCGGTGAGGCGCAGACGGGTGGTGCTCTCCCCTGCTTGTGGGACCGCGGCGGCGGGGAGCGCTGCCGCAGGGAGCGCTCCCGCGGGGATCGCGGTCACCGCCACGGCGGTCCCGGCGGCGGACTGCAGGAACTGTCGGCGCGGCATCGACGGCACGGGCATCCCCCTGGTTCGGGTGGGTCACCTGGTTCGGGTGGGTCACCTTCGCTCCACTCGTACCGGGCGTGGGCGGCGACGTCACCAGGGCGTGCCCGTGCCGGGAACAGATCCGGCCATCCGGCGGCGGGTGGGGTCCGCCCGCCCGTGTCGGCCGTGTCGGCACCGACGGCCGAGGGCCCGGTGGCCCCGTCGGCGCACGTCAGCGGTGCAACAGCGCGGCCCGGTCGTGGGTCTCGTACGCGCGCAGCAGCGCCGCCTCGTCCTGCGCCGTCAGGACGCGGTACCGCCGTTCCGTTCCCGGGCGCCACCACACGGGGTCGTCGCAGCGGAAGCCCTCGCGGCGCAGGGCGACTCGGTGGATCTTGTTGGTGGCGGTGAGGGGGAGACGGGGTGCGACGCGGACGAAGCGGGGTGGCATCTTCGTGCCGAGATCGGGCTGGGCGTCGAGGAAGGCGGCGAAGTCCGAGGGGTCGAAGGTCGCGCCGGCGCGGAGGCTGAGGGCGCACATCACCTGGTCGCCGGCGACCGGGTCGGGGACGGCGTAGACCGCGACGCCCGCCGCCGCGTCCCAGCGGGCGAGGATGTTCTCGATGAGCGCGGCGGCGAGGTTCTCGCTGTCGACGCGGAGACGGTCGTCCGTCCGGCCGGCGAAGTAGAGGAAGCCCTCCGCGTCGCGGTAGAAGAGGTCTCCGCTCCAGTACCAGCCGCCCCTCAGCCGCTCCGCTTCCGCCGGGGCGTTGCGCCAGTAGCCCTCGAAGGGGCTGCGGCCGCGGTTGACCAGCTCGCCTATCGCCCGGTCGCCGTTGAGCAGCCGGCCCTCGCCCGAGAAGCGCGCGGCCTCGCACTCCACGCCGCTCGACGGGTCGACCACCGCGAGATCGCCGTCGGGCGCGGCCCGCCCGATCGCGCCGCGCGGGGTGTCCGGGGTGCGCTGGATCGCCGCGCCGCCCTCGGAGGAGCCGTAGCCCTCCACGAGCCGGGCCCCGAACCGCGCCTCGAAGCGTTCCGCGTCCACCGCCCCGGCCTCCGTGCCGAAGCCGAGCCGCAGGGTGTGGTCCCGGTCGTCGTCGCGTTCCGGGGTGGCGAGCAGGTACTGCACGGCCCGTCCGACGTAGGTGAAGTACGTGGCCCCGTAGGCCCGTACGTCGGAGAGGAAGCACGACGCGGAGAAGCGGCGCCGCAGGGCCACGGACGCGCCCGCGAACAGCGCGGGCGCCCAGTCGGCGATCACGGCGTTCCCGTGGAACAGCGGCATGCAGATGTAGTGGACGCCGTCGGACCGCAGGCCGAAGTGGCCGACGAGCGCGCCTCCGGCGGCCGCCAGCCGCCCCTGGGTGCAGATCGCGGCCTTGGGCGCCCCGGTCGAGCCGGAGGTGAAGTAGAGCAGCAGCCGGCTGCCGGGCCGCACGGGGCGGCCCGGCAGGGCGGCGATGTCGTCGGGCCTCGCGCCCTCGTACGGTGCGAGGAGTCCGGCGTAGGCATCGCTGTCGGTCACCAGCACCCGCACGCCCGGCAGTTCGAGACCGTCGAGCAGGGGAAGGTGCGCGCGCTCGGTGACCAGCACACGGCATTCGGTGTGCGTGATGTCGCGGGCGAGTTCGGCGCCCCGGCGGGTCGGGTTGATCCCGGCGACGGCGGCCCCGGCGAGGGCCGCCGCACTCAGCCAGAGCGGGAACTCGGCCGTGTTGTCGAGCAGGATCCCGAGGTGCGGCTCGGCGCCCCGGGGCAGCAGGTCGGTGAGCAGTGCGGCCCTCGCGGCGGCGCCGGAGGCGACCTGGTGGTGGCTGAGCACGAGATCCTCGTGTCTCAGCCCCACCCGGTGGTCACCCCATCGGCGCTGGACGAGCTCCGCGACGGTCGTACCGCTCGTACCGTTTCCCGTGACGCCCATGGGGCGGCACGGTAACTGACCTCCTGTCAGAACTGAACGTCCGAGCAGGCGTAGAACGCGTTCGCGGTGTCATGGACGGTCCACACCGCCAGGATCACGTGCCGGCCGGACTTCGACGGGAGCGTGCCCGAGTGGCTGAGGCTGCTCGGCGGCTGCTGACCGTTGTAGGGCAGGGTCAGGAACGGCTGGGGGTCGAGGGCCGCGCGGGTGAGCGGCTGGTTCGGGTTCCACCCGTTCTTGGTGATGTAGTACTTGAAGTCGGTCGTCCTGTGGTTGGCCGTGAACGTCCACCGGAAGGTGTAGTTCTGGCCCGAGGAGACCTTGGTCGTGGGCCAGGCCCCGCCGCGCGGGTCGTCGAGCTGCGCGAAGCGGCTGTTGCCGCCGGCGCAGATCGTTCCGTCGGCCGGACCCGCCGCCGGGAAGCCCTTGAGCCCCTCGACACTCTGCGGCTCCCACTGGATGTCGCCGCAGTTCGTCACCGTTCCGTTGGCACAGTGCTTCTGACGACTGAGCGGACTGTCGGTGTAGCCGTGACTGCTGGCGCTTCCCGTGGCGAGCAGGGTCGTCCCCGCCACCGCGAGACCCACCATGGCCGCGCCTATTCGCTTTCGCATGCTGTCGCTCCTGGAAGTACGTGGGGGAGTTCGGAGTTCCGTGAGCCGTGCCGTGCAGCTGCGCTTGTGCGGTCGTGCATATTCCGGTCTAGACCAAGTCCCAGATTATTGACGAACTTTGAACATGTCCAGACCAATCACGGCGTCTCCGCGGACCCCGCCCTCGCCGTGCAGAAGGCGACCGTGAGATCCCGGACGAGGGCCTTCCGCTCGTAGTCGTCGAACTCCACGAGCCCGCGCATGGTGAGCCGTTGCACCGTGTCGTCCACCGCGTCCACCACCGAGTCCAGCACCGTGTCGCGGCGTTCCGCCTCCAGGGCGGCGATACGGAGACGGCGCATCGCCGCGGCGACCTCGGGCGCG
This sequence comes from Streptomyces sp. NBC_00259, assembly GCF_036181745.1. NCBI lineage: Bacteria > Bacillati > Actinomycetota > Actinomycetes > Kitasatosporales > Streptomycetaceae > Streptomyces > Streptomyces sp. NBC_00259. Next base: position 2,841,539 of record NZ_CP108080.1, read on the forward strand.
TACTCGATACGCGTCGGCTGCGCGGAGAAGACGTCGATCCCGACCGGGGCGCACTCCGCCGACAGCGTCTTCGTCAGCGCGTCACCGACGGCCTCGGCGTTGCGCAGCGTCGGGCGCAGCTCGGGCACGGAACCCGAGCCGTCGGACGAGGGAGCGGCGTCGGCGGGAAGCTGGGAGAGCACCCGGGCCATCGCCGCCTCGACCTGTTCGCGCAGATACGCCTCGTGGTCCGCGACTCCGAGCACCGCGCGGGCCGTGTCCCGGATGCGCCAGACGACGAGCACGACGGCTTCGAGCGCGGTGCCGTTGGCGTCGACCGCCGGCATCGGCTCGCTGCGCCAGTGCCGCAGGCGTACGTCGACACGGCGGCGCAGCAACAACGGGCTCACCCACATCAGGCCGGTACGGCGCACGCTGCCGCGGTACTCGCCGTACAGCGTCAGCACCCACGCGTGGCCCACCCGGCCACGGCCGAGCCCGCCCAGCGAGAACAGCGCGAGCGTCACCATGACCGCGAGCACCGCCCACTGGACGAACCCGAGGCCCCGGTACGGCCGCTCGGACACCCCGAACAGCGCCGTCACCTCCGGCGGGAAGGCCCCGGTCCAGTGCAGCACGGCCGCACAGCCGGTGACGGCGCTGAGCCCGGCGAGCAGTGCCGCCCAGCCGGGCAGGACCGGTCCCGGCCGCTCGATCAGCCGGGGGTCGGCCGGAGGCGCGGGCCGCCGGCTCGGCGCGACGAGGGACGGCGCGGCGCGGCGTCCGGTGGGCAGCGACACCCTCGGCATGGCGACCGTGTCGGGTCCTCCGTCGCCGTCGCGATCGCCGCCGCCCTCCTTGGCGGACCGGTTGATTCCGTTGGCTGCTTTGGTTCCGTTGCTTCCGTTGATTCCGTGGGCTCCGTGGGCTCCGTCGGCCCTGCTGGAACCGCCCGCCCCGCTGGCTCCGTTGACCCGGCCCGACCCGGCGGCCTTCTCCGCCGGGCCCGAGGTCGTCGCCACGGCGTCGCGGTACAGCAGATGCACGGGGATCGCGCCGGAGGTCTCGGTGCCGATCACGACCGTCCGCCGACCGCCCACGCCGCTGAACTGGCGCTCGAACCCGACGGGCGCCGGCAGGGCGTCACCCTTCGGCTCCGCGGTCCCGGTCCCGGTCCCGTACTCGGACGTGGGCAGGGACTTGAGCTCGGGCTTGAGCTCGGGCTTGAGCTCGGCCTCGGCTACGGATGCGGATGCGGATACGGATGCGGGGTCCGTCGGCGCGCCCGTGCTGGACGTGGGCAGGACCATGGTCTCGTCGCCCGGCTCGGACACGACCTGGGCCACGGCACGGGACCCGGCCTCGTCATCGGGGCCGGGCGGGTCACCGGCCGCGCCGCCCGGGGCCGGTAGCCCCGTGTGACGGACCGAGACCGACGCGGCCGTGAGCCGGCCGAGCGGGAGCGGTGGACCGGGAGGGTCCTCGGAAAAGGGAGTGGTGGGGGTCACCGCGGTTGCCTCCTCGCGGGATCGGTGCACATCGGGTTGGTGGGTCATGAGAAGAGCCGCCGCCAGGTCTCGGGGCCGGGGTAGCCGTCCGCCGCACCGCCGCGCCAGCCCTGGGCGCGCTGGAACGCCTCGACACTGCGGCGGTCCGCCTCGCTCCAGCGGGGACCGGGGGCGGCGGGGTCGGACGGGTAGTGCTTGCCGAAGCCCCGCTTCACCAGCTGCCGACGGAGCTTCTCCACATGGCTGTTCGACTGCCCGGGACGGAAGTGCCCGCGCCCGGGGTAGCCCGGTACGGATACGGCATGTGCGGACGCCGCGAGTCCGGACACGGTCGGTGCGGGGGCGGCCCGTCCGGCCGCCCCCGCGCGCAGGTTCTTCTGGCCCACGTCGTTCAGGAGGCGGCGCCAGGTGTACGGGCCGGGCAGGCCGTCCGCCTCCACGCCCGTCCAGCCCTGGGCGCGCTGGAACGCCTGCGTCGCCCGCCGGTCCGACTCGTCCCAGCGCGATCCCGGACCGGCCGTGTAGTGCTTGCCGAAGCCCCGCTCCACGAGCAACCTCCCGAGCTGGGTGACGTACTTGTTGTCCCTGCCGGGCCCGAAGACGCCCGTGCCCGGGAACGCGGTCGCGGTCGCGCCCGCGATCTGCGCACCGAGGGTCTGCGCGTCGGCCGCGGTGGCCGCGGCGTCCGCGGCGGTGATGCCCTTGAGTGCCTTGTAGCGGTAGGCCACATAGCTGTTGGAGTTGGTCCAGTACGCCATAGGCGTCACCTGCTTCCGGGCGTTCGGCTTCGCCTGCTCGTAAGCGACGTACTTGGTGTGCGCGCTGTCCGACCAGCCGCCGAAGAGCGTGACGTGGGATCCCTTGGACGGATTGCTCGGGTTGTGGAACAGCAGGATGTCGCCGGGCTGCAGGTTCTTGCGCTCGATCGGCACCCCGAACTGGGCCAGACTCCCCGTCCATTCGTTGCCCGGGAGGTTCCACGCCATCGAGACATAGCCCGAACAGTCCTGCCGGTAGCCGTCCACCCAGTACCTGCTCATGGAGTACGGCACCTTGGCGTTCACCCAGCGCTTGGCGCGGTTCATGATGTCGGCCCGGCTCATCTTGCGCAGGCCGGCCGTACCCGCCGGTCCGGGAATCGGGCTGCCATGGAGTGGCCCCTGTCCGCCCTGCGGGGTCTCCGGTTCGGGTTCCGTCACGGGCTCCGGTACGGGCTCCGGCTTCGGTACGGAGCCCGGCTTCGCCTCGCGCCGCCGCTCGCCCGCCCGCCCCGGCCCGGGTTCCGCAGGTCCACCCGGCCGGGCGCGGTCCACCCGGGCGGTGCCCGCGGCCGCCGCCGGTGTCCGCGCGGCCGTCGCCCCCACCGCCGTCGGCCCCGCCGCCCCGCCGGGGAGCGCCGACTTGGGGACCGTCGCCGACGCCGCCGGCTCCGGGTCCGCGGCCGGGGAGCGTGCGTCCCCGGGAAGGGCGAGCGCGTCCGCTCCCCCGCCGCTCAGGACCGCTCCCGCCGCGGTGACCAGTACGACGGCACGGCGGGCGCCGTGCGCGGCCGGGTGTCCCCCGGCCCGCACCGGCAGGGCACGGGCCAGCCGGCGCCGCTGCTGGGCGCACCCGGGGCAGGCGCAGTCGGCGGCGGGCTCGTACTCCTCGAACACGGGAACGGTCATCTGTTCCCCTCCAGATCCACCACTCTCATCCGTCATGACAAATCGCATTTTGACGGAGCAAAGCGAAAAAACGACCATCCGACAGGCCGGAAGCCGCAAGGAACCCGCAAGGGGATGGTCCGGAGCAGCCTCGGAGGTCGGGTAAAGTTCTCCGGGTCAGCAGGCGCCGCTAGCTCAGTTGGTTAGAGCAGCTGACTCTTAATCAGCGGGTCCGGGGTTCGAGTCCCTGGCGGCGCACGCAAACGGAAGCCCCTCACCATCGGTGAGGGGCTTTCGTCGTCATCGGCCGACACCGGGGATCCCGGCCGAGATGTGGACCCTTGCGCTCGGCGGTCGGGGTCATGGAACCTGTGCTGGGACCAATGACCCTCAATGGCGTCAATGGCTCCAATGAAGCATCTTTCTCCCGCATTTGGGGGCAGAAGGAGAGGATGCGTCGGTTGCATCGACCACGGGATGGGGGTCCCGTTCACGAACCGGTGCCTCGACGGGCATCATGCAACCGGAAGACCATCGTTTTATGTCTACGGGGACGGTGGCCTGCCATTGATGAGTCCGGGACGGTCGGCCAAGGGGAGCCCCGGTCCGGACCACACCGACCGCGCACAATCACGCAGCCATCAGGCATGCGGGGGGATGACTCATGACGTCGACGCCACATGGCGCCCGGCAGCAGGACAACGACCCTTCCCGTACCACACAGCTCCGGGTTCCCCCGCAGCTCAGGACGGGAAGCCACCGGTTGCGCCCCAAGAAGGCGCTGCCGCGGTACGACTACGAGCACTACAGCAGGCTGGCCGGTCCCCTGACCCAGCCCGACCCTTCGAAACCGTACAAGGTGCAGTACCGCTCGCTGCTGTCGCAGGAGCCGCACCGTGTCCGGGCCGCGCTGCTCCTCGGAGCCGCGCCGCTGGTCTCGCTGGGCCTGTTCGCCTGGCTGATGCAGCCGCAGCACTGGACCGAGCGCGACCCGAACCTCAAGAACGACCTGCTTCTGTGGCTCGACATCGTCATGCTCGTCTCGATCGGCCTGATCGAGCTCTTCCGCACGATGAACGTCCTGTCGAACGCGCACGCGACACTCGTCGCCCGTGACCCCGTCCCGGTCGTGCCGGAGACCGGCACGCGCGTCGCCTTCCTCACCTCCTTCGTGCCGGGCAAGGAGCCCCTGGAGATGGTGACGAAGACCCTCGAGGCGGCGGTGCGGATCCGCCACCGCGGGCTGATGCACGTCTGGCTGCTCGACGAGGGCGACGACCCGGCCGTCAAGGAGGTCTGCGCACGGCTCGGGGTCCACCACTTCTCCCGCAAGGGCGTCGCGAAGTGGAACCAGCCCAAGGGCGCCCACCGGGCCAAGACCAAGCACGGCAACTACAACGCCTGGCTCGAGGCGCACGGCGGGGACTACGACTTCTTCGCGTCCGTCGACACCGACCACGTGCCGATGCCCAACTACCTGGAGCGGATGCTCGGGTACTTCCGCGACCCGGACGTCGGCTTCGTCATCGGTCCGCAGGTCTACGGCAACTACGACACCTTCGTCACCAAGGCCGCCGAGTCCCAGCAGTTCCTCTTCCACGCCCTGATCCAGCGCGCGGGCAACCGCTACGGCTCCCCCATGTTCGTCGGCACGTCCAACGCCGTCCGCATCAGGGCGCTCAAGCAGATCGGCGGGCTGTACGACTCGATCACCGAGGACATGGCGACGGGCTTCGAGATGCACCGCGCCCGCAACCCCGAGACCGGCAACAAGTGGCGCTCGGTCTACACCCCGGACGTGCTGGCCGTCGGCGAGGGCCCGACCGCCTGGACCGACTTCTTCACCCAGCAGCTGCGCTGGTCACGAGGCACCTACGAGACGATCCTCAAGCAGTACTGGAGGGGCTACGGGACACTGCCGCCCGGCAAGCTCTTCAACTACACGATGATGATCATCTTCTATCCGATGTCCGCCATGAACTGGATCCTGGCGGCGCTCAGCTGCGCCCTGTTCCTCGGCATGGGCGCCTCGGGTGTGCAGATCGACCCGGCGATCTGGATGATGCTGTACGGCAACGCCTCGGCGCTGCAGATCGGCCTCTACATCTGGAACCGCCGCCACAACGTCTCGCCGCACGAGCCCGAGGGCTCCGGCGGCCTCGCCGGCATGGTGATGTCCGCGCTCTCCGCGCCGATCTACGCCCGTTCCCTGATGGACGCCGCACTGCGCCGCAAGAGCAGCTTCGTGGTGACCCCCAAGGGCGACTCCTCCAGCCCGGACACCCTCTTCGGCACCTTCCGCATCCACCTGTTCTTCATCCTGATCTTCGGCGGCTCGCTCGCGTCCTCGTTCTACTTCGGGCACGACCACCCCGCGATGATCACCTGGGCCGGCCTGGCCCTGCTGATCACCGCGGCGCCCATCTTCGCCTGGCGGTACTCCATCCGCGAGGAGAAGAAGAAGCGCAGGAGCCGGCGCCGTGCGAAGCCGTCGCGCGGCAGGGGCTCCGAGCCCGCGTCGCCGGCCGCCCATGACCCGCAGCAGCAGCCCGAGTGGGCCCCCGCGGACCAGACCATGCAGATCGCCCTTGGGGGACGTAAGAAATGAGTGCACTTCCCGTCCGGCCGAACCACCGCAAGAACCGGGCCCGGCGGATCCTGATCGGCGTGGCGGTCGTGGCGGTGATCGCCGGGTTCAACGGGCCGGCCCTGTACCGGTACGGCTCGGAGCAGTACCACGAGTACAAGATCAACCGGCCTGAGTACAAGGCGGAGAACGGCCACTGGGACTACCTCGAGGTCCCCTCCGAGTTCAGGATCAACACGATCCACGCGGCGTTGCTGCACACCGGCAAGGTGCTGCTGATCGCGGGCTCGGGAAACAACCAGAAGAACTTCGACGCGAAGAAGTTCGAGTCGGTGCTCTGGGACCCGAAGACCAACGGGTTCAAGCTCATACCGACGCCCAAGGACATGTTCTGCGCCGGGCACACCCAGCTTCCCGACGGGAAGCTGCTGGTCGCGGGCGGCACCAAGCGGTACGAGAAGCTCGGGGGCGACGTCACCAAGGCCGGCGGCCTGATGATCGTCCACAACGAGGACCCGGACAAGCCGATCACGCTGCCCGCGGGCACCAAGTTCACCGGCAAGAAGAACGGCAAGACCTTCGTCTCGAAGGACCCGGTGCTCGTCGAGAAGGCCAAGAAGGTCTTCGACAAGCAGACCGGCCGCTTCCTGCGCACGGAGGCGGGGCTCGGCCGCATCTACGTCGAGGCCGAGGAGTCGGGCAAGTCGTACGAGACCGGCACCGAGGACAACTACCGGGTGCACGGCCTCAAGGGCTCGGACAACCGCAACGTCTACGGCATCGCGCAGAAGCTCGCCCTCGACAAGAAGGACTTCCAGGGCATCAAGGAGGCCTACGAGTTCGACCCGGTGGCGGAAAAGTACATCACCGTCGACCCGATGAACGAGGCCCGCTGGTACCCGACGCTCACCACCCTCGAGGACGGCAAGGTCCTCTCGCTCTCCGGCCTCGACGAGATCGGCCAGATCGTCCCGGGCAAGGACGAGATCTACGACCCGAAGACGAAGAAGTGGGAGTACACGGGGATCGAGCGGCGCTTCCCGACCTACCCCGCGATCTTCCTGATGGACAACGGGAAGCTCTTCTACTCGGGTTCGAACGCGGGATACGGACCGGCCGACGTCGGCCGTGACCCGGGCGTCTGGGATCTGGACACCAACAAGTTCGAGAAGATCCCCGGACTGAGCGACCCGGACCGGATGGAGACGTCCGCGACGGTCATGCTGCCGCCCGCCCAGGACCAGCGGTTCATGGTCATCGGCGGCGGCGGGGTCGGCGAGTCCGAGAAGTCCAGCGAGAAGTCCCGGCTGGTCGACCTCAAGGAACCGAACCCCCGCTTCAAGGACGGCGCTTCGCTGGACAAGGGCACGCGCTATCCGAGCGCCTCGCTGCTGCCGGACGACAGCGTGCTGGTCACCGGCGGCTCGGAGGACTACCGCGGGCGCGGCGGTTCCAACGTCCTCGAGGCGCGCACGTACGACACGAAGTCGGGAACGTACAAGCGGGTGGCCGATCCGCGGGTGGGCCGCAACTACCACTCCGGGTCGGTCCTGCTGCCCGACGGCCGTGTGATGATCTTCGGCTCGGACTCGCTGTTCGCCGACGACGCCAACACCAAGCCGGGCGTCTTCGAGCAGCGCATCGAGATCTACACGCCGCCGTATCTGTACCGGGACGAGCGGCCGACGGTCACCGGCGGGCCGAAGAAGATCGAGCGCGGCGGATCGGGAACGTATCGGAGCCCGCAGGCGGCGAAGCTGACGTCGGCGAAGCTGATGCGGCCGAGCGCCGTCACGCATGTGACCGACGTGGACCAGCGCACGATCGCGCTGGAGATGACGAAGACGGCGGACGGCTTCGAGGTCACGGTGCCGAAGAACCGGTCCCTGGTGCCGTCCGGCTGGTACATGCTGTTCGTGACGGACGCCGACGGCACGCCGTCGGAGGGTGTGTGGGTGGAGGTCCCGTAGGGGTCCTCTCCCCGGCTGGGTCCGGATTCGCCGGAGGGGCTCCTTGAGGGCCCCTCCGGCAGTTCGAGAAGCGGTGGCACGGGGGCGGACTCCCGTGGACGGACTCCCGTGGGCGGACTCCTACTTCGTGTTGCGGGCCAGCTCCAGCGCGTACCGCGGGTACCAGTCGCCCGCCTTCGGGCCGCCCTTGCAGTCGCCGTCCGACTCGCCCGGCCGCTTCACCCACAGATAGGCGTCGACGAGCGGATCGCCGGTCTTCGTCGTCGGCACGTCGCCGAGCGCGCGGCCCGGCGGGTTGCACCAGTTCTCCTTCGGATCGCCTTCCGTGTACGGCCCGTTGCCGTTGCGGCTGGTGTCGATCACGAAGTGCTTGCCGCCGACCTTCGCGGAGAGCTTGTGGCCGTAGTCCTTACTGGCCCCGGTGGTCTGGAAGTTGGAGACGTTCACCGCGAAGCCGTCGGCCTTGCCGATGCCCGCCCGCGCCAGCGGCTCGGGCAGGGAGTCCGGGTCGGCCCAGCCGGCGTTGCCCGCGTCCAGGTAGACCTTCGTCGCGGGCTGCTGCTTGAGCCGCTCGATGGCGCCCTTCAGCAGGTCGAACCGCTCCTCGTGGTACTCGGCCGGGGTGCAGCCGTCCACGAGGTGCAGCACGGCGTCCGGTTCCAGGACGACCGTGGCCCGGCGGTCGCCGATGCCCTTGGCGACCTTGTCGACCCACGCGCGGTACGCGTCACCGTCCGCGGCGCCCCCCTTGGAGAACTGTCCGCAGTCGCGGTGCGGGATGTTGTAGAGGACCAGCAGGGCGTCGCGGTCGGCCTTCGCGGCCGCCTCCGTGTAGCCCTTCGCCTCGTCCTCGGGGTTGTCGGGGCCGATCCACTCGCCCACCGGCTGTGCCGCGATCTTCCTGATCAGTTCGGCGTTCTTGTCGTCGCCGTCGTCGAGGTACGAGGCCACCTGCTTCGCCGCGTTCCCCTCGGGGTTGACCCAGTACGGATCCGTCGCCTTGGGCTGCTGGGCAGCCGGCTTCGCCCCGTCACCGTCGGAGGAGGAACAGCCCGCCGCGAGCAGCGCGGCCCCCACCGCGACCGCCGTCCAGCGGGCACGCCCGACCTGACTGCCGTACATCCACTCCCCCTTGGTGCATGGTGCATGGTGCCGGGGCCGTCCCCCCAGGGTGCCCGCACCCCGGACAAGCCCGGTCGAATCCATCCTGGCACACGGCCCGGCCCGGCCACGAGGTCATGCGGCCCCGGGCCTCGGTCAGACGCCCCGGGCCTCCGTCAGATACGCCGACACCACGACGTTCGCCGTGTACGAGCTGGTCTTCTTGTCGTAGGTGCCGCCGCAGGTGATCAGCCGGAGTTCCGCGCGGCCCGGCTCGCGCACCCCGTAGACCTTCTGGGCGTCGAACCTCTCCCTGCTGAAGACCTGGACGTCGTCGATGGTGAAGACGGCGACCGAACCGTCCGTGCGGGTCACCCGGATCTTCTCGCCGGGGCGGGCCGCGCTGAGGTTGTAGAAGACCGCCGGCTTGGTCGTGGTGTCGACATGGCCGACGAAGAGCGCGGCGCCCCTGGCGCCGGGCCGGGTACCGGTGCCGAACCAGCCGACGGTGTTCGGCAGTTCGTACGGCGGCGGCTCGACCGCGCCCGTCGTGTCGAGCCCGCGCGCGACGACCGGGGCCGAAACGCCGATCGACGGGATGTCCACCCTGCTCGGCCCCACGGGTGTCAGCGGATCGCGGGCGGGCGGCAGCGGCACACCGAGCGGGCGGCCCACCGCGGCCACATCGCCGGTCGTGGGGGCGGAGGCCCCACCGGGGCCGTCGGTGGCGTCCCGGCCCCAGAGCCACAGCGCCAGCAGCAGGATGGCCCAGGCCAGCCCCGTGAGCAGCCGGCCGTTGCCCGGCGCGCGTTCACCGGAGGACACGCGTTCAGTCCCGGTCCGAGGAGCCGATGCGCCGGCGGCGGGCGCTGCGGAAGGCGACGGCCACGGCCGCGACTCCGGCGAGGATCAGCCCGATCACCGTGTGCGGGGTCCCGGGGCCCTGGGTGTCGGCGGACTTGGCGGCCTGCGCGGCCGGCTCGGTGGCGGCGCCGCCGCCCCCGGCCCGTACCGGAGCGACCGGAGTCTGCGCGGGGTCGGGGTCCTGGAGATCGTCGAGCGAGGACTCGTCCTCGCCCCCGCCCTCGTCGTCACCCTCGTCCTCGTCGTCCCCGCCCTGCCCCTCGCGGTCCCCGCCCTGGCTCTCGCGGTCCTTCTTGCCTTCGCCAGACCCTTGGTCCTGCTTGGGATCCTTCTTGCCTTCCCCGGAGCCCTGATCCTGCTTCGGGTCCTTCTTGCCTTCCCCGGACCCCTGATCCTGCTTCGGGTCCTTCTTGCCTTCCCCGGAGCCCTGATCCTGCTTCGGGTCCTTCTTGCCTTCCCCGGACCCCTGATCCTGCTTCGGGTCCTTCTTGCCTTCGCCGGAGCCCTGATCCTGCTTGGGATCCTTCTTGCTGTTCGGGTCCTCGCGGTCCTGTCTCTGGTTCTGCTGCTCCTCCTCGCCCTGTTTCCCGTCGGGCTGGGCGGCGGCGGGGTGGAGGACCGTGACTCTGAGCTGCTCGCCTTCGTCTGCGTGCGCGGTCCCGGTGGCGGGCGCCAGAATCAGGAAGCCGGCGGCCGCCCCCACCACACGGAGAGCAATCGAAACTGAACGCATTGTGAACCTCCTGGTATCAGAAGATTCACGCGTTCCGCCCGTTTCCGCATCTCCAGCAGACCCAGACGGGTCAGTACCGCCTCAGATCCGGTCGACGAGGTCCGCGATCGAATCGGCCACGTTCGACGGCCGGAACGGGTAGCGGTCGATGTCGGCGGGCGTGGTCAGGCCGGTCAGCACCAGGAACGTCTCCATGCCGGCCTCCAGGCCGGCCAGCACGTCGGTGTCCATCCGGTCGCCGATCATCGCGCTGGACTCCGAGTGGGCCCCTATCGCGTTCAGCCCGGCCCGCATCATCAGCGGATTCGGCTTGCCCACGAAGTACGGGTCCTTCCCCGTGGCCTTCGTGATCAGCGCGGCGACGGATCCGGTGGCCGGCAGCGGGCCCTCGGCCGACGGGCCGGTCTCGTCCGGGTTGGTGCCGATGAAGCGCGCCCCGCCGTTGATCAGCCGGATCGCCTTCGTCAGGGCCTCGAAGCTGTACGTACGGGTCTCGCCGAGGACGACGTAGTCGGGGTCGTGGTCGGTGAGGACGTACCCGATGTCGTGCAGCGCGGTGGTCAGACCGGCTTCGCCGATGACGTACGCCGTGCCGCCGGGACGCTGGTCGTCCAGGAACTTGGCGGTGGCCAGCGCGGACGTCCAGATGTTCTCGACCGGCACGTCCAGACCCATTCGGGCGAGCCGGGCGTGCAGGTCACGCGGGGTGTAGATGGAATTGTTCGTGAGGACCAGGAAGGGCTTCCCGGTCTCGCGGAGCTTCTTGATGAAGGAGTCGGCGCCCGGGATCGGGACGCCTTCATGGATGAGAACACCGTCCATGTCGGTGAGCCAGGATTCGATCGGCTTACGCTCGGCCATGAAGCGGACTCCTGCTGTGTGCGGACGTGCTGGTGGGGCGCCGCCACGACGATGTGCCGACGCCCCCAGCGTAATCAGGTGGACGGGATAGTGACCCCGTCGATCACCGGTCAGCTACCGGTGGCGGACTTCCAGGAATCGACGTACTTCTGGAGGTTCGTGTCGATGTCCTTCCAGTTCGGCTCGAACACCTGAACGCCTGCCAGGATCTTGGTCAGCTCGATGGCGTTGGCGTCGGTCGCCTTGATGTCGGAGCGTGCCGCGAAGCCGCCGCCGATCTCGCTGACCTGCTTCTGAGCCTTCTCGCCCAGCATGTAGTCGAGGAGCTTCTTGCCGTTCTCGGTGTGCGGGGCATCGTTGACGAGGCCGGCGGCGTACGGGAGCGCGAACGTCGTGGGCTTGCCGCCCGCCTTCGCCGGGAACCAGATGCCGAGGTTCGGCATGGACTTGGACTGGGCGAAGTTCATCTGGACGTCACCGTTGGCGACGAGGATCTCGCCCTTGTCCACCTTGGGGGCGAGCTTGGAGGTGGAGGAGGACGGGCCGACGTTGTTGGCCTGGAGCTTCTTCAGGTACTCCATCGCCGGCTCCTCGCCGCCGAAGTCGTGCATGGCCTTGATGACGACGGCGGTTCCGTCGCCGGCGACGCCCGGGGTCGAGTACTGGAGCTTGTCCTTGAACCTGCCGTCCAGGAGCTCCTCCCAGGTCTTCGGGGCCTGGGCCAGCTCCTTCTTGTTGTAGATGAAGCCGAAGTAGTTGTTCACGACGGACGTCCACTTGCCGTCGCCGGACTTGTCGGCGCCGTTGACCTTGTCCGCGCCGGCCGGCTCGTACGCCTGGAGCAGCCCCTTGGAGTCGGCCTGCTGGATGAACGGGGGAAGGGTGACGAGCACGTCGGCCTGGGTGTTGCTCTTCTCGCGGGCGGCGCGCTGCACCATCTCGCCGGAGCCGCCCTCGACGTACTTGACCTTGATGCCGGTCTCCTTCTCGAAGTCCTTGAAGACCTGGTCGTACCAGCCGTCGCCGTTCTCGCCCTTGAGGCCGTCGGCGCTGTAGACGGTGACGACCTTCTCGTCGGAGGCGGCGGAGGAGCCTGAGCAGGCGGTGAGGGTGGCGGCGAGGGCGAGGCTGCCGGTGACGGCGGCGGTGACCGTGATGACGTTGCGGCGCATGGCGTGGGACAACTCCTGTCGGGACTGTCTGTGAGGGTGTGCGGGGAGTGGTGGAACGGGCCCCGGGGCCTAGCGGAACGAGGCCCTGGTGCGGATACGGGAGACGGCGAGCAGGACGAGCAGCGTCGTGGCCATGAGGACCACGGCGACGGCGGAACCGGTGAAGAGGGAGCCACGGTCGGTGGCGGTGAAGATCAGCACCGGCAGCGGCATCCAGTCCGGCGGGTAGAGCATCATCGTGGCGCTCAACTCGCCCATGGACAGGGCGAAGCAGAGCCCCGCGGCCGCGTTCAGCGACGGCAGCAGGAGCGGCAGCTTCACCCGCCACAGGACGTACGAGGGGCGGGCGCCGAGACTGGCCGCCGCCTGCTCGTACATCGGGTCGAGACGCAGGATGGCCGCCGAGACCGACTGGTAGGCGAACGCCGTCACAAGAACGGTGTGCGCGAGGATCACGATCCAGCGTGTGCCGTTGAGGAGCAGCGGCGGCTGGGAGAAGGCGACGAGGACGGCGAGGCCGACGACCACGGACGGTACGGCGACCGGCAGCATGAACAGCGCGTCGAGGATCCGCCGGCCGCGCTTCTTCAGGGCCGCCGCGGCGAGTGCGGCCCAGGTGCCGACGACGAGCGCCAGCAGGCTGGCGCTGACCGCCGTGATCAGGCTGGTGGTGAGCGCCTGCAGCGACTCGCCACGGACGGCGGAGGCGTAGTGCTCGGTGGTCGGGCCGGACGGGAACGCCCCGGACCAGTTGGTCGAGAGCGACGCGGCGACGATGACCAGGAGCGGCAGCGCGAAGAGGGGGACGAAGAGGGCGAAGAAGAGGACCCAGGTGGCCCACTTGCCCGTACGGCTATGCACCAGCACGCTTGCTCACCACCCGGTAGAGGCCGTAAAGACCCACGGAGATCGCGACGTTGACGACGGCGACGACACAGGCGGCCGCGTAGTCGGACTCGAGGATCGCCTTGCTGTACACGAGCATCGGGAGCGTCGTGACGCCCTTGGCGCCGGTGAAGAGCACGATGCCGAACTCGTTGAGGCACATGACGAGGACGAGGCTGCCGCCGGCGGCGAGCGCGGGGAGCGCCTCGGGGAGGATCACCTGCCGGACGATGCGCGCGGGCCGCGCGCCGAGGGACGAGGCGACCTCCAGCTGCGCCGTGTCGAGCTGCGAGAACGCGGCGAGCAGGGGCCGCATCACGAACGGTGTGAAGTACGTGATCTCCGCGAGGAGCACGCCCCAGGGCGTGGTCAGGAAGTGGAACGGTCCGCTCGGCGCTCCCGTGACGTCCGTCCACAGACCGTTGGCCATGCCCACGGTGCCGTAGATGAACAGCAGCGCGAGCGTGATGAGGAAGGACGGGAAGGAGAGGAAGACGTCGATGAACTTGGCCACCGCCTTGCCGCCGGGGAACGGCACGAACGCGATGATCAGCGCGAGCGTGAACCCGAGGACCAGACATCCGACGGTCGACCCGACGGCCAGCCACACGGTGGTGCCCAGCGCCTCCCGGAAGGCCTCGGACGCGAAGACGTCGGCGTAGGCGCCGGGGGCGAGGGATTCCTGGACGACGAGGGCGAGGGGGTAGAGGAAGACGAGGGCGAGGACGGCGACGGGCGGGAGCACCCACAGCACCGTCGTGGCCTTCCGTGCCGCCGGGGCGGAACGCCCGGGCGGCGCAGCCGGCACCGCGTGCGGCACCGCCTGCGGTTCCGCGAGACGTCCACCGGGGCTAGCCATCGGTCACCCCCGCGGCCAGCAGCACCGCGTCCTCGGGCGCGAAGTGCACCGTGACTTCCTCGCCCAGGGCCGGAGGCAGCCGCAGTTCGCGCAGGTCCGCCTTGACCCGGTGCCCGTCGACGTCCACGTACAGCCGGTGCGTGGCACCGCGCCACTGCACCTCGGCGACCTGCCCGCGCAGCGCGTTCGGGCCCTCGCCGAGCCCGACGAGGTGCGGCCGCACGCACAGCGTGGCCGTCGCACCCGGGAGGGCTTCGCCGGACGCGACCTTCAGGTCCTGCCCGGCGAAGGTGACCACGTCCGGCCCCGCCGCCGCGACCGTCACCGGCAGCAGATTCGCGTTCCCGACGAACGACGCCGTGAACTCCGTGCGCGGCCGCCGGTACAGGTCCTGCGGTGTGCCGCAGTCCTGCAGCCGCGCCTTGTCCATGACCGCGATCCGGTCGGCGAGCGTCAGCGCCTCGACCTGGTCGTGTGTGACGTACAGGATGGACACGTCGGGCAACTCACGGTGCAGCCGCGCCAGTTCGGCGAGCATGCCCGACCGCAGCTGCGCGTCCAGCGCGGACAGCGGTTCGTCGAGGAGCAGCACCTTCGGCCGGATCGCGAGCGCCCGCGCGATCGCGACGCGCTGCTGCTGCCCGCCCGAGAGCTCCCGCGGATAGCGCTTGGCGTACGCCGCCATGCCGGTCATCTCCAGCGCCTCGGCGACCCGCCCGGGTATCTGGGCCTTGGGGGCCTTCTGGGCCTTCAGCCCGAAGGCGACGTTGTCCTCGACCCGCAGATGCGGGAAGAGGGCGTACTGCTGCACGACCATGCCGATGCCGCGCCGGTGCGGCGGCAGATCGGTGACGTCCCGGTCGCCGATGAACACCCGCCCGGAGACGGGTCGTACGAATCCGGCGACCGCGCGCAGTGCGGTCGTCTTGCCCGAGCCTGAGGGGCCGAGCAGGGCCATGACCTCGCCGGGCTCGACGGTCAGGTCGAGCGTGTCGAGGACGGTGGTGCCTCCGTAGGCGACGGACACGCGGTCGAAGCGGATGCCGCTGGTCATGCGTCGTCCTCCAGCTGCGCCAGCAGCGCGGGCAGTTCCGCGACGGAACCGAGGACGTGCGTGGCACCGTTCGCCGTCAGCTGCGGCTCGTCGTGCGCGCCGGTCCGCACGCCCGCCACGACGCCCGCTCCGGCACGGGCGCCGCTGACCATGTCGTACGAGGTGTCGCCCGCGACCACGATCTGCCGCACGCCGTCCACCGCGCCGGTGCGCAGGAACGCGGCGAGCACCATGTCCGGGTAGGGACGGCCACGGCCTCCCGCGTCGGCGGGGCAGAGGGTGAGGTCCGCCAGGCCCTGCCAGCCGAGCGCGTCGAGGATCGCGTCCTGGGTGACACGGGCGAAGCCGGTGGTGAGGACGACGGTCCTGCCCTGCTCGCGCAGGGTCTCGACGGCGGAGCGGGCGCCGGGGATCTCGGCGATGCGGCCGCCGTCGACGAGTTCGCCGTACGCCACCTCGAAGGCCTTGTTGGCCGCCTGGGCCCGGGCCTCGTCGCCGAAGAGGTGACGGAAGACGGTGATCTTGGACTCGCCCATGGTGGCGCGGACGTGGTCGAGCATGCCGGGCATCGACTCCGGTGCGGCACCGATGCGTTCGGCGGCCGCGGCGAAGGCCTGCTCGACGAGGCCGCCGTCGGCGACGGTGGTGCCGGCCATGTCGAGGACGACGAGGTTGAGGTCGCTCAGGTGCGTGGTCGTGTCTGCGTTCATGTCCGTGCCTGCGTTCATGTTCATGTGGGGGTTCACCAGCCCAGTTCGTCGGCGGTCGTCTCGGCGATGGCGGGCGAGCAGGTCATGCCGCGCCCGCCCGGTCCCGTCACCAGCCACACGCCGTCGCGCACCCGCTGGCGGTGGACGACGCGGGAGGTGTCGGTGCACTGCGCGTACACCCCGGCCCAGCGGCGGCGGATCTTCGGCAGCGGCCGGCCGAGGAAGCCCTCGATGACCTGCGTGAGGTGCTCGTAGGGGTCCTCGAGGGTGTCGAACGCGAAGGGGTGCTCGTACTCGTGGGTGTCGCCGATGGTCAGCCCGCCGTCGCGGCGCTGCACCATCAGCAGCTGCATCTTGTGCGCGGCGGCCATCGGCTCCTGCGCCTGACCGGCGTTGAGCGCGTCGAGCGCCTCGGACGCGTACGCCGGGTAGTAGCGGAAGGAGTCGGCATCGGCCACGGAGGTGGTGAGCGGCTCGCCGAGCGGGTCGGTCTGCGCCATCTGGAGGCGTACGCGGCGCACGGGGATGTCCCCGGCGATCTCGCGGACGAGGCCGCCGAGCCAGGCCCCGGTGCACAGGACGACGGCGTCCGCGGTGTGGACGTCGCCGTGGTCGTCGCGCACGCCGCCGCGCCCGTCCTTGCCGGACTCGATGACCTCGCGGACCTCGCGTCCGGGCAGGAAGGTGTAACGGCCGGAGGCCAGCAGGGCCTTGCGCAGGACGAGTTGTGCGGTGCGGGGCTCCACGGCCGCGTCCCGCTCGCAGTGGAGGGCCGACACGAACTCGCCGCGCAGCGCCGGGTTGATGGCGCGCGCCTCGTCCGCGGTGACCAGCTTGTAGCCGCGGGCGGCGGCGTCGGGCCGGGCGACGGCGGCCTCGGCGACGGCGAGTTCGAGATCGTTCCGTACGGGCGTCAGCGAGCCGATGGCCCGGAACCCGAGCTCGGGTATCCGGGCACCGATGCCCTCCCACAGCTCCCGCGCCCGCAGCGCGGTCTCCAGCTCCTCGCCGCCGGCGCGGCCACTCACCCAAATCTGCCCGAAGTTGCGCAGGCTCGCCCCGCGCGCCTCGGCCTCCCGCTCGATCTGTACGACCTCGTGGCCGCGCTCCACTGCTTGCCAGGCGTGCATGGTTCCCACCACGCCGGCTCCTACGACGATGACTCGCATGGCCGCAACGGTGCTCGTGACGGGTGACCCGGCGAGGGCCGGTCGGCAACGGGACGGTGAACGGGCCGTCAAGCTTGGCCTAGACCCGTTACCTTTTCGTGATCTGGAGGAGGTAGTGAGCGCGGTGGCGGATCAGCCGCTGAGGTGGGCCGGGATTCAGCCGCTGAGGTGGGCCGAGAAGCTGAATCGGTCCCCGCGGTAGAGCGTCCGTACCCGCTCCAGGGGCTGCTTGGCCGTGTCCCGCGAGACGCGGTGGATCAGCAGCATGGGCAGGGCGGGCGGCGTGCCGATGAGGAGCGCCTCGCGCGGGGTCGCCAGCACCGTCTCGATCCGTTCGTCCGCGTCCCCGAAGCCGATCCCGAGCCGGTCGCGGAGGTAGGCGTAGAAGGACGAGTCGGGATCGAAGTCGCTGTCGAGGCGGGGCACGCGCGCGACGGAGACGTACGTGCTCTCCAGGCCGACCCGCTCGTCGTCCGCGAGCAGCAACCGCTCCATGTGCCAGACGGGCTCGCCTCGCTCCAGCCCGGTCTCCTCGGCGAGCCGCGGCGGGCACGGGAAACGGTCGAGGGAGATGAGGTGACGGCCCGGCGTACGGCCCTGCCTGCGTACGCCTTCGGTGTAGCTGGCGAGCGAGAGCGGCTGCTCCAGCTTGGGGCCGGCGACGACGGTCCCGCGGCCCTGGCGGCGCAGCCGGCCTTCGAGGAGGAGTTCGCGCAGCGCCTGGCGCACGGTCTCACGCGAGACGTCGAACCGTACGGCGAGATCACGTTCGGTGGGCAGCAGCCCGCCTTCGCCCAGGTCGTCTATCAGGGCGGCCACTTGGGCCTTGACGGCGTAGTACTTGGGGATGCGGCCGTGCTCGGGGATTCCGGAGCGTACGGGTGCGCCCGGTGCCTGGTCGTTCGGGTAGTTCGGGTAGTCCACGCCGGGATGTTGCCAGATCCTCGTGAACGGTCAGGTGAACGGCCGGCGGACGGCGCGGTGAACGGGACGGTGAACGGGCTGGTCAGCGGGGCCGGTGAAGGGGCTGGCCGGCGCGGCCGGGAGCGGGACCGCGGAGGGTGCCGGTCAGCGGGGCCGGGAGCGGAGCCGACGCCTGCCGAAGAGGAGGACCAACGATCCGGCGAGGAGCGCGCCGCCGGCCGCGGCGAGCCCGATCGCGTACCGGGGTCCGGCGCCGGTCGCGGCCAGCTCGTGCCCGTTCTGCCACGTCGTCCCGGTGTCCTCCGTGCCGGACACATCGCCGGACGCGTTCCCGGAGGGGTTCGCGGACGCGCCCGTGGACTGGGTCTCGCTGTTCCCGTCCGGCGGGCTGTCGGGTTGCGTGGCCGGGCCGGTGGGCTCCGCGGCCAGGATGCTGAAGCGGTAGTCGTTGGACTCCCCGACCCAGTCGCCGTCCGCCCCACGCCGCTGGACGACGGCGGCGTTGGCCACCACGGCATCCGGGGCGGTGGCGCGGTCGGGGAAGCCGAGACGTACCCGAACGGTGAAGATGCCCCGCGCAGGGAGGGACAGACCCGCGAACCCGCCCGCCCCGGCGCCGAAGGCCCCGACCGCCTCCCCCTGCTCCGTCTTCTCGATGGTGACGGGGCGCCAGATCTGCACTCCCGTGTCGAGGAACTCCATCCGGATCCGGTCGGGGGTGAGCGCCCGCCCCTGTCCGGTGAGCACGAGGACGGGGTGGATGTTCAGGCAGGGCTCGGCCGTGGTGTTGGTCAGTTCGACGGAGAACTCATGGGCGCCCGCTCCGGCCCGGTACTGCGCCGGGCCCTCCACGATGCGGGCGGCGACCGGGAACTCCGCCGCGCCCACGTCGCCACAGGACGGCAGCTCGTCGACGGGCACGCCACCGGGCGCCGCGGGCGACGCGGACGCCGACGCCGCGTGCCGGGACGAAGCGGAGCCGGAAGAGCCGGAAGAGGAACGAGAAGGGGAAGCAGAAGCGGAAGCGGAAGCGGGACGCGAAGGAGAGGGATGCGGTGACGGCTCCGCGGCGGCCTGCGCGGGGGCGGGGGCCAGGCCCGCCAGGGCGACGGGAGCGATGGCGGCTGTGGCGGCTCCGGCGGCAAGGGCGGTGCGCAGGCGCATGAGGAACCTCTGCTGGTCGCGAGCGTGGGCGGCGTGGAGAACCGACGCTGCCACGCACGCGCCCGCCGGCCCGGCACCGACGCCGCCGAGCGGCCGGACAATCACACAATTACGCCCTACTGGCCGAGCCTGTCGCCGTCCATGCGACCGAAGAGCGGGGCGAGGACGAGCTGCGCGGCGCCCTCCGCGACGGGGTACGGGCCCGCGTCCGCCAGAGCGACGTACACGGCATCGTCGCCGATCACCGCGCGGACTCCGCGGACGAACGTCTCACTGGCCGCGGCGACGGTACGCCCACCGAGCAGGACCTGGTCGACGTCGAGCAGCCGTACGAGATTGGCGGCACCGGTACCGAGGACGCGCGCCGCCTCGTCGAGCTCGCCGCGGGCGACGGCTGCGAGGCACAGCGCCTCGATGCACCCGCGGTTGCCGCAGGAACAGGCGGGCCCGTCGAGCTGGACGACCTGATGGCCGAACTCCCCCGCGCCGGTGCGGGCGCCCCGGTGGAGCGTCCCGCCGAGTACGAGCCCGGCGCCCAGGCCCGTACCGAGGTGGAGATACGCGAACGACTCCGCGACTTCAGAACCAGAACCAGAACCAGAACCAGAAACGGAAGCAGAACCGGAACCAGAAGCGGATCCGGAGTCCTGTGAACCCGTCGGCCGTCCGCGCAGTGCGAGCCCGAGCGCTGCGGCGTTGGTGTCCTTGTCCAGGACGACCGTCAGCCCGAGCCGCTCCCCCAGCTCCGCCCGGAGCGGAACTCCCTCCCACCTCGGCGCCCCGGTCACCCGGCCCGGCACCCCGCTCCAGTGGTCCAGCGGCCCCGGCATCCCGACGCCGACGCCCAGCACCCTCTCCGTTTCGTGCTCCAGTTCGTGCTCCAGCAGCGCCCGGACCTCGTCCGTCGCCGCCGCGACGACGTCCGGCACCGAACCGCTCAGGTCCAGCGGCCGGGTGCGCGACGCGACGACCGTGCCGGCGAGGTCGACGAGTACCGCCGTCAGCTCGTCGCGATCGAGTTGCAGGCCCACCGCGTGGGCCGCGGACGGGACGAGGCGCAGGACGGTGCGGGGCTTGCCCCCGGTCGAGGCACGGCGGCCCGCCTCGGTCACCAGTCCCTCCGCCCGCAGCCTCGCCGTGATCTTGCTGACGGCCTGGGGCGTGAGCCCGGTGCCCTCGGCGAGCTCCAGCCGGCTGATCCCGTCGCGGTCGGCCGCCCTCAGCAGATCCAGCACCAGCGCCGCGTTGTGGCTGCGCAGCACCGGGAGGTTCGCACCCGTGTTGGTCCTCTTCACCCCGCCATTGTCCTGCGCGCTTGCGCTTTGGCAACAGCGTTGCTTAAGTGGATGTCATGACAGGCACCGGCACCGGCACCCCCATTCGCGTAGGACTCGTCGGCTACGGCCTCGCGGGGTCCGTGTTCCACGCCCCGCTGATCGCCGCCACCGAGGGCCTCGTCCTCGACACGATCGTGACGTCGAACGAGGAGCGCCGCGAGCAGGCCCGTGCCGAGTTCCCCGACGTCCGCTTCGCGGCCACGGCCGACGAGCTGTGGGAGCGCGCCGGCGAACTCGACCTGATCGTGATCGCGTCCCCGAACAAGACGCATGTCCCGGTCGCCACCGCCGCCCTCCAGGCCGGTCTCCCGGTCGTCGTGGACAAGCCGCTCGCCGGCACCGCCGCCGCCGCACGCGAACTCGCCGCCCTTGCCGACAAGCGGGGCCTGCTGCTCTCCGTCTTCCAGAACCGCCGCTGGGACAACGACTTCCTCACCCTCCGCGCGCTCCTCGCGGACGGCGAACTCGGCGATGTGCAGCGCTTCGAGTCCCGTTTCGAGCGCTGGCGTCCCCAGCTCAAGGGCGGCTGGCGCGAGTCCGGCGCCCCGGAGGAGATCGGCGGTCTCCTCTACGACCTGGGCAGCCACGTCGTCGACCAGGCGCTGGTCCTCTTCGGCCCGGCGGTCCAGGTGTACGCGGAGTCGGACGCACGCCGCCCTGGCGCCGAGACCGACGACGACACGTTCATCGCCATCACGCACGCGAACGGCGTCCGCTCGCACCTGTACATGAGCGCCACCACCGCCCAGCTCGGCCCGCGCTTCCGCGTCCTCGGCTCGGCCGCCGGCTATGTGAAGTACGGCCTCGATCCGCAGGAGGCCGCACTGCGCGACGGCAAGCGCCCCGGCCCCGGTCTGCCGTGGGGCACGGAACCGCAGTCGCTGTGGGGACGCGTCGGCTCGGGCGAGTCGCCGCTGACCGGCGGGGGACGTCCCGTCGAGACCCTGCCCGGCGACTATCCGGCGTACTACGCGGGCATCGCCGCCGCCCTGCGCGACGGCACCGCTCCGCCGGTCACCGCGGACGAGGCCGCCGACGCCCTCGACGTCCTGGAGGCGGCCCGCCGCTCCGCCCGCGAGGGCGTCACCGTCAGGCTCGGCTCATGAGCGGCGGCACCACGGACCCGGGTCTCACCGGCGTCGCCGCGCTCGAGGAGCAGGAACTGCGCCTGACGCTGCCCCGCTTCACGTACGACGACGCCTGGGATCTCGGCTCGATGCTCGTCGAGCTGGCGCGCGAGCGGAACGCCCCGGTCGCGATCGACATCCGGCGCGGCCCGCAGCAGCTCTTCCACTGCGCCCTGCCCGGGTCCTCGGCGGACAACGACGCGTGGATCGACCGCAAGCGCCGGGTCGTCGAACGCTACGGCGAGAGCTCGTTCCTCGTCGGCAGCCGCTTCCGCGCGAAGGGGACGACGTTCGAGGAGTCGTCCCGTCTCGATCCCGACCGGTACGCGGCGCACGGCGGATCGTTCCCGATCCGCGTCGAAGGCGCCGGTGTCATCGGCACGGTCACGGTCTCCGGCCTCCCACAGGCCGAGGACCACGCGATGGTGGTGGAGGCGCTGGAGCGTCTCCTCACCACCTGACCCGCGGA
The DNA here is from genome assembly GCF_036181745.1 of Streptomyces sp. NBC_00259. Lineage (NCBI taxonomy): Bacteria > Bacillati > Actinomycetota > Actinomycetes > Kitasatosporales > Streptomycetaceae > Streptomyces > Streptomyces sp. NBC_00259. Next base: position 2,863,658 of record NZ_CP108080.1, read on the forward strand.
GGGGGTGAATCCCCCGCACCCCCTCCGCGGTTCCTCCTCGGCACGTCTCGCCGCCTCTACGCGTCCTTCAACTCCTGGCGCTGGCGGCCGAGTCCCTCGATCTCCAGCTCGACGACGTCCCCTGCCCGCAGGTACGGCTTCGGGTCCGGCTGTCCGAGGGCCACACCCGCCGGCGTACCGGTGTTGATCACATCTCCCGGGTACAGGGTCATGAACTGACTCACGTACCGCACCACTTCGGCCACCGGGAAGATCTGGTCCGCGGTGGAGCCGTTCTGCTTCAGCTCACCGTTGACCCAGAGCTTGAGGGACAGCGCCTGCGGGTCCGGCACTTCGTCCCGCGTCACGAGCCAGGGGCCCAGCGGGTTGAACGTCTCGCAGTTCTTGCCCTTGTCCCACGTGCCGCCGCGCTCGATCTGGAACTCCCGCTCCGACACGTCGTGTGCCACCGCGTATCCCGCGATGTGCGCGAGAGCCTCGTCATGGGACTCCAGGTAGCGGGCGGTACGTCCGATGACCACCGCGAGCTCGACCTCCCAGTCCGTCTTCTCGCTCGTGCGGGGTACGAGCACGGTGTCGTTGGGACCGACGACCGTGTCCGCGGCCTTGAAGAAGACGACGGGCTCGGCGGGCGTCGCGGCACCGGTCTCCGCCGCGTGGTCGTGGTAGTTCAGCCCGATGCACACGACCTTGCCGATACGGGCGAGCGGCGGCCCTACGCGCAGCCCGGTCGCATCCAGCACCGGCAGCTCGCCGGCCTCGGCCGCCGAGCGGATCCGGCCGAGCGCGGCATCGTCCGCGAGCAGCGCCCCGTCGATGTCCGCGACCAGTCCCGACAGGTCACGGAGCGTCGTCCCGTCCTGGTCGAGCAACGCCGGACGTTCCGAACCCGCCGTACCGACACGCAGCAGCTTCATCTTTCTTCTCCCTGTGGTCGAGGTGGCCCCGGCTGAGGAGTCCCCGCCGTGCGGCGGAGGGGGATGTGCGGATCATTGAGGATTGGCTGATCCTCCAAGAGTTCGGACCACCCTGCAAGACCCCGTTCACAACCTGGACCGTTACCCAGCGGTAGCCAGAGCACCGGCCACCGGCGCGTCCCGGTAGAGGAACACCCGCTCCACCGCGCTCCAGGTGGTGCTGGTGACGACGTAGAGCCCGGCGGCGAGCGGCACGACGCCGACGGTGATCAGCGTGGCGAACGAAAGCAGCGGCATCACCCTCATGACCGCGCCCATCCCCGGCAGTTGCTGCTCCGCCTGCGCCAACGGCCCCTGCCCGGAGGACGCGAGCTGCCGCCTCGTGCGTACGTACGTGAACGTGGCCACGATGCCGACGATCACGAACAGCGCCGCGTACACCAGCCCCGCCTGCCCGAGCAGCCCTCCGTCGCCGAGCGCCTCCACCCACCGGCCGCCGAGGGGGGCGCCGAGCAGACTGTGCCCGAGCAGCTCGTTCGTCTCGTCACCGATCTCCCGGCTGGAGAACAGGTGGTACATGAGGAAGAACGCCGGCAGCTGGAGCAGACCGGGCAGACACCCCGACAGCGGCGAGACCTTCTCCTTCGCGTGCAGCTCAAGGACCGCCTGCTGCAGCCGATCGGGGTTCTTGCCGTGCTTCCTGCGAAGTTCGGCGATCTGCGGTGCGAGCCGGGTGCGTGCCTTCTGCCCGCGCGCGGCCGCACGCGAGAGGGGATGAACGGCGAGCCGTACCAACGCCGTGAACAGGACGATCGCCGCGGCGGTGGCCGAGCCCTGGAAGAGGGGCTCGACCAGGTCGGCGAGCTGCCCGACCAGCGAAGCGAACGAGGACATGAAGAAGGAGAAAGCGGATGTGAGCGCGGACATGGAGGCCCTCCGGGTCTCGTCGTGCCGGGAAACGAACAGACATGTCGGCATGACGACCCGCGAAGGGGCACAGGAACAAAGGGAGTGAGCTGTCGCCCCTACGCGGCCGTCGTCGAGGGACGGCCGGGGGCTCGGGGCCTGCTACGGCCCGCCGCGTCGGGATCGCGCTGCGGCAGGAACGCCGTGCGCTGCTCGCGGTCGCGTATCGCCGTTCGTATGCGCGTGGGCGGCACGCGCGGCACCGACTGCGAGAGGATCAACGCGCAGGCGACGAGCGCGGCGCCGGCCGCCGCGGTGGCGGCGAGGGCGACGGCGGTGGACAGGCCGATGCCTTCGGCCACGAACACTTCGACGAGCACGAAGAGCAGGAGGGCGAGCGGCTGCAGCAGGCGCCAGGTGCGTCCGGCCATGCGTGCCTCTCCTCTCTCCGCTTCGCTCCGCGTCGCGCCGAGCGATCCCGTACCAGCGATACGAACCTTCATTCGTTATACACGACCGGAATCGCCGCCGGGTTCCCTGTGGACAACCCGGCGGATCCCTTGGGGGACATCCCGGCCGCGCGATGCGCGCGCCCCTCTCCGGACGCTCACACGCGTTCCGGATCGAGCGGCTCCAGCAGTCGGCGCGGGCGCAGCAGCGAACGGCTGACCGGATCGGCGGGGTCCAGGTCGAGGCCGGGTCCCGGCCGCATCTCCACCTCCGCGGGCGGTACGCCGATCCCGCAGGCCGGGCACTCGCCGTACGCACCGAGCTCCGTACCGCACGGCGCGTGCAGGAAGATCCTCATCTGCTGGGCTCCGGGCAGCCCTCGCCCCCACAGCCCGAGCGAGCGCAGGACGGGCCAGAGGGCGAGGCCGTGCTCGGTGAGGACGTACTCGTCACGCGGCGGGGACTCCTGATAGCGGCGCTTCTCCAGCACCCCGGCGCCGATGAGCGCCTGGAGCCGGCCGGCCAGCACGGCACGCGGGGCGCCGAGGTGGACCAGGAAGTCGTTGTACCGGCGCACGCCGTAGAACGCGTCCCGCACGACGAGCAGCGTCCACCGCTCGCCGATGACCTCCAGCGCGCGGGCGATGGAGCACTGCTGCGCGGCGTAGTCCTTGCCCAGAGCCATGACGCCAGACTAACAGCCTAGGTTCACTGACCGAACCTACCGTGTTAGGGTCGCCGTACGAGCAGGTTCATTCATCGAACTTTGAATTGCCGCGGTACACGAGCTCTCGACCCGAGGACCCTGATGGCACGCCCGACGCGGCCCACAGCCACGCACGCCCCCACGTCGTCCACACGCACGGCGTCCGCAGGCACGTCGTCCGCACCCGCGGCGCCCGCACCCGCAGCGCCGCCGAACTCCACGCCGCCGCCCGCGGCCAAGGGAACCAGGGAGGCCGAGAGGGCCCGACCCGGCGTGACGCTCGCCGTCACCAGCGCCGCGACGACCGTCGCGCTGATGAACTACACCGCGCCGATGCTCACGCTCCCCGCCATGACGGCAGCGTTCGGAACCCCGCCTTCCGCCCAGGCGTGGCTGCTCAACGGCACCCCGCTCGGTCTCGCCGCCCTCCTCCTCGTCGCGGGCAGCCTCGCCGACGACTACGGCCGCCGCCGCGTCTTCGTCGCCGGCACGCTCGCGCTCGGCCTCACCACCGGGATCGGCGCGTTCGCCGACTCGACCCTGACCTTCACCCTCGCCCGTATCGCCCAGGGCGCCGCGAGCGCCGCGATCCTCGCCAGCAGCCTCGGGCTGCTCGTCCACGCCTTCCCGGCCGGGCCCGCGAGGATCAGGGCGACCGGGGTGTGGGGCGCGTTCGTCAGCGCCGGAATCGCGCTGGGGCCGCTGGTCGCCGGCGCGCTCGCCACCGTCGAATGGCGCCTCGCCTACGGCGTCCTGGCCGTCATCGCGCTCGCGACCGGCGGCGTCGCCTCCCGCACCCTCGCCGAATCCCGCGCACCCCGCGGCGGCCGCCCCGACCTGCCCGGAGCACTCGCCCTCGGGCTCTCACTGGCCACGCTGCTCACCGCCCTGACCCTCGGCCGTGACGGCTGGCTCCGCGCACCGGTCGGATGGCTGGCCGCCGCTTCCGTGGCCCTGCTCGCCCTCTTCGTCCTGGTCGAGCGCAGGAGCACGGCCCCGATGATCGACCTCGGACTGTTCCGTCGCCGGCCGTTCCTCGCCGCGTCGTCGGGCGCGCTGTTCACGGGCCTGGCCGTGATCGGCCTGTTCAGCTACCTCCCGGCCATACTCCAGCAGGCCGGGATGTCGGCTCTCGGCACCGCCTGGCTGTTCCTGCTCTGGTCCGGTACGGCGTTCCTGGTCGCCCTCCAGACCAAGCGGCTGGCGGGCCGCGTCGGCGCCCGGCACCAACTGGCCCTGGGCTTCGCCCTGTCCGCGGCCGGCGTTCTCGCCATGCTCGGAACCGTGTCCTCCGCCGACGACGGCCGGGCGCGGCTGCTGCTGGGCCTCGCCGTGGCCGGGGTGGGCAGCGGCCTGCTGAACGCCGCGCTGCCCCGCCTCGCCGTCGAGTCCGTACCCCCGGAGCGCGCGGCCATGGGCTCGGGCGCCAACAACACGGCCCGCTACATCGGTTCCGCCGCGGGCGTGGCCCTGACGATCGCGGTCTCCACGGCGGGCACGAACACGGCACTGATCGTCTCGACCGGGCTGTCCCTGCTGGGCGCGGTGGCGGTGCTGGCACTACGGGACGGTCGGGAAGCCAAGGGCGGACGCACCCCGTCCACCCGGTAGCCGCCGGGCGGACGGGGCGTCGCCCGCACCGTCAGACGGGGCGTCGCATGCACCGTCAGACGGGGCGTCGCATGCACCGTCGGACGATGCGCGCGGCGTCAGACGATGCGCGCGGCGGAGATCGGCCGCTGCGCGACGGTGTGCGCGTCCGCCGAGCCACTGTTGACGCTGAACCGGTACCGCGAGAACTCACCGGTGGCCTGGGAGGCGTAGAACATCATGTGCCCGATGCCGACCCCCTCGTGGTTGTCGTCCGCGACGTCGTTGACCATCCTCGTGTCGGGATACTGCGCGTAGTTCGGCAGGCCGTAGACGCCGTGCGGGTCGGCGGTGCTGTCGATGATCTCGACGGCGTACTGGGTCTCGCCGTTGAAGTTCACGGACCCCGAGTAGACGCCCTTGACCTCGCGGACCATCACGATATGGCCCGTATTGCCGGGAACCGTTCCGTTGTAGTGCACCGAAATGAGATCCCCGGGCCGCAGATCGGCGACCTTGCGGATCTTCTTGAACCGGGGACCGGCACCGGCGTTGAAGCCGTCGTGGTAGTCGGCGGCCTCCGGGCCCCGGTCATGGAAGTACGTCAGGAAATAGTCGTCCGTCGCCCACGGATAGGTCTGCCTGAGCACCCTGGTGATGAACGAGGAACAGCGCGCACGCGCGATCCAGCTCGCCGGGTCGGACGGCGTTCCCCAGACGACCGAAGGTGTCCCTCCGATCTGGTACGTGTTGTTCTGCCGGGCCGTACGCCCGCTCACGACGGATATCTCGTCGGCCGTCAGCGCCCTGCCGTACGCGCGCACGTCGCCGATGGCGCCGTTGAAGCGGTTCACCGGAGCGCCGTCCAACGTGGCCCGGCCGACATTGAATCCCTGGGTGGCGGCCCAGGAGATCGCCGTTTCCGCGCTGCCCCGGAGCTCCCCGTCGACGTACAGATGGATGGCCGCGCCGTCCCACACTCCGGCCAGGTGCGCCCACACACCCGGCTCGGCGGTGGTCGGGGCCACGGCCGACACCTTGGTGGTCTGGCCCTCGTCACGGACCTTGAACGCCCAGCCCTGGACGGCGGGCTCGTAACAGAGCAGGAAGCGGCTGCACACCGCTCCGTCCTGGCTCACCCCCGTGTAGAAGTTCGCCAGGTCGGCTCCGCCCGGGGCGGCGTCGGAGAGCCGCATCCAGGCCGAGACCGTGAAGGGGGCGGTGGTGTCGAGCACGGATGTGGTGGTGGCGTACGCCCCGGACGTACCGTCGAAGCTCAGTTCACCGCCGGCCCGCAGCTTCGTCCAGGTCGCGGCCGGCCCCAGAGTGAGGGGCCGCTCGAATCCGGACCGGTCGAACCCCTTGGCGTCGAGCGGCCAGTGGCCGGCGAGCCCGTCGGGCAGATGGCCGGCCGCCAGCATGCGCTGGTACTGCACCATCTGCTCGGCCTGCAGGAGGTGCGGAACCGTGAGCGGCGTGAACGGAGTGTCCAGTGCTTGCGCCGCTGCCGCCGGCTGTGCGCCGTGCGTGATGCCTGCCAGCGCACCCGCGCCGACGAGTACCGCCCCACCCAACAGACCACGTCTGCTCACCATTGCCCGCTCCGTCACATAAGCCGAAAGATCGGCAGAGCATAGGTCTTCGGTGCATTCGGGCCTTCAGCGGGGCCGCATCGACGTGAGCTTCCCCCACACCACCAGCCGGTACTTGGACGTGTACTCGGGCGTGCACGTCGTCAGCGTCACGTAGTAACCCGGCTCGCTGTACCCGTAGCCCGGCTTCACCACACTCCGCGGCACGGCCGCGATCACGCCGCCGTCGCGCGCGGAGGTCTGCGACAGCCGCTTGTCCACCAGATAGGTGAAAACGCCTGTGCGCGTCTCGACCACGATCCTGTCCCCGTTCCGCAGCCGGTTGATGTAACGGAACGGCTCGCCATGGGTGTTGCGGTGCCCGGCGACCGCGAAGTTGCCCGCCTGGCCGGGCTGCGCGGTCCCGGGATAGTGGCCGACGTATCCCTTGTCCAGTACGCCCCGCTTGGCGACGCCCTGTGCGACGGGCGCGACGACCCCGAGACGGGGGATACGGAGCACGACGTACGCCTGGTCCCAGCGGGGTGCGGCGGCCCGGTTCGACCGGCGGCCGCCGCCGTCCTGTTCCGCAGGCTCCGGTGTGCTGCTCCCGGCGTCGGCCTCCGGGTCCAGGTCAGCATCTCCGGCCCCGGCCTCAGGGACAGTCGTCTCCCCCCACTCCCTCTCCAGGGCGTGGACCTGCCGTTGGGCGCCCTCCTTGGCCTGCCGATTGGTCCACCACAGCTGGTGGACGACGAGGAGCAGCACGACCACGCCAAGGGTCACGGTGATCTCGGCAGCGGCCCACAGCCCGCGGGCGAGCGCCACCCGCCCACGTCGCCGCCCTCGCTGGACGACCACAGGAATCCGCTCAAGCATCCGCTCCCGCACGGCCCGCACGATAGGGGCAGCCCCTCCAAGTGACCAGGCCCCTGCGGAGCCCCGTACAGCAGTACGGTGTGCTGCATGCGCCCCGACACGCCTGCCGACCACACCGCCGAAGCCGAGCGCCTGCTGCGCACCGCGGAGCAGTACCCGGAGGACCGTGAGCCGCTGCTGCTCCAGGCCGCGGCCCATCTGGAGCTCGCGACCGACCGCGCCCGCGCGACCGGCCTGTACGACCGCCTCCTCGCCGACGCCCCGGAGAACGTCCACCTGATCAAGGCACTCCAGGCGGCCAACCTGTGGGAGTACGGCCACGAGGCGGAGGCCCGCGCGATCATCGACGGCATCCGCGCGGCCGCCCCCGACGACGCGGCCCCGTGGGAGATCGTCGCCGAGACCCTGGAGGCCCACGACGAGCTCGACGCGGCCCACTCCACCTTCACGGCGGCCGTCACGCGCCTCGTCGACCCGGACGACGAGATCTCCTACCCCGCGCAGTCCCTCCTCACGGGCCGCCACCGCGTCCGCCGCCTCCTGGGCCTGCAGCACGACGACTGGGACGCCCTCGCGGACCGCCTCCACAGCGCGGCCGTCCCCCTCGACGAGCTCCACGACCCCAAGCGCCTCTGGGCCCTCGGCTCCTCGGACCCCAGCGAACTGCGCGCCGAGATCGACCGTCTCCGCTCCGAACTCGGCACCTACCGCGCGGCGCTCTCCCGGCCCTTCCCGGTCGCGGTCCTCCACTGGCCGGCACCCGAACTCGCCGAACTCCTCGCCGCGTACCCCTCACTGACCGCCGAGTACCCCACCCAAGAGACCCACCTCACCGCCATCGAGTCGGCCCTGCGCGACCTCTCCTCCACCGGCACGGGCAACCTCGGCATCGTCACGGGCACGGTCCCCTCCTACGAGGCCTTCGCGGCCTCCGAGGCCGCCTCCCCCGCGGACCCGAACCTCCTGCCCCAGTACGCCACCACCCTGGCGGCCCGCGGCCGCGCCCTCCCCTGGCCCCCGGCCCGGGGCGCGGCATGCTGGTGCGGGTCGGGCGCGGCGTACGGGGAGTGCCACGGGGTGACCGAGTCCTGATCTGCCTGTCGGTGAGGCCTGGTATCACTGGAGGAATCTGACGGGGAGGGGAAACAGTGACGGGTTCCGTCGACGCCAACCAGCCAGTTGCCGGCCTTTACGAGCAGCTGATCACCTTGCGGCTGGAGAACCAGCTCAAGAGTCTGAACGCCAGTGGCCGTTGGCACGCCATCGATGACGAGGTGGGGCCCGAGTCAGCACCTCACGTCATCGCGCATCATGTCGCGGAAACCATGAGGCGCGTGCTGGAACGGCTGCCATCGGCAGAACGCGTGCACGCGGCCAACCACATTCTCGAGTCGATGAACACCATCGAAGGCGCTCGCGAGTGGGTGGATCTGGTCGTGGACGGTCCACGTCAATTGCTCGCTATCGCTGAGCAAGAGGCCAAGGGTGTGTACGCGATCCGTCCCGCGACGCCTCTGTCCGAAACCGCGCTCATCACCAACTCTCCGGAAGACCCGAGCCTCGGATTTGAACTGCGAGCAGAGCTGGCGACTGCCGACCGTGTGGACTTGCTCTGCGCCTTCGTGAAGTGGCACGGACTCCGAGTCATTGAGCAGTCTCTTGAGGCCGCTCACGCTCGCGGCGTCCCGATTCGTGTCATCACCACCACCTATATCGGCGCCACGGAGCGGCGAGCCTTGGACAGACTCGTCCAGAAGTTCAAGACGCAGGTGAAGATCAACTACGAGCTGCGATCCACGCGCCTCCATGCCAAAGCATGGCTGTTCCGCCGCAACAGCGGATACGACACGGCGTACGTGGGCAGCTCCAACCTGTCGAAGGCCGCGCTCCTCGATGGCCTGGAGTGGAACGTCCGCCTCTCCTCCATCGCCACTCCGGACGTGCTGCGCAAGTTTGAAGCGACCTTCGATTCCTACTGGAGCGAGTCGTCCTTCGAGCTGTACGACCCCCATCGTGACGCCACACGCCTCGACGACGCACTGCAGCAGGCGGGGCGGGGAACCAGCAGCAGCGACGGGCGTCACATCACCCTCTCCGGGCTGGAGGTACGTCCGTATCCGCATCAGCGCGACATGCTGGAACGGCTCGAGGTGGAGCGCGAAGTCCACGACCGTCATCGGAACCTGTTGGTCGCCGCGACAGGCACCGGCAAGACCGTCATGGCGGCTCTCGACTACAAGCACCTGCAGCAGCAATACGGCCAAGATCTCCGGCTGCTGTTCGTCGCCCACCGACAAGAGATCCTCCGGCAGTCGCTGCGCACCTACCAAGACGTGCTGGTCGACGCCAACTTCGGCGAGGAACTGCACAGCGGCATCGTTCCCGCTGATTGGAAGCACGTCTTCGCCAGCGTCCAGTCACTTAATGCCCGCTCGCTTGAGCACTTCACTCCCGACCATTTCGATGTCGTAGTCATCGATGAGTTCCACCACGGGGTGTCGCCCACGTATCGACGGATCATCGATCACTTCAACCCCCGTGAGCTGCTCGGCCTGACGGCCACGCCGGAACGGATGGATGGGCGCAACGTTCAAGACGAGTTCTTCGACGGTCGGATCGCAGCCGAGATGAGGCTTTGGGAGGCACTTGAGAACGACCTATTGAGCCCGTTCCACTACTTCGGCGTCACTGACAACACCGACATGAGCGCCATCACCTGGAAGCGCGGCTCCTACGATGCCTCGGCACTCAGCAGCCTGTTCACTGGCAACGACGCCCGGGCCCGCCTCGTGGTTCAGGCCGTCACGGACAAAGTCACAGACCCTGGTTCCATGCGCGCCCTGGGCTTCTGTGTGTCCGTGCCGCACGCCCAATTCATGGCCGACTTCTTCCGGCGTGCCGGCCTGAACGCTGTCGCGCTGTCTGGCGAGACACCTCGCGAGGAACGCAAGGCGGCACTCGATGCACTGAGGTCAGGTGAGCTGCAGGTCATCTTCTCGGTCGACCTCTTCAACGAGGGTCTTGATATCCCGGACGTCGACACGCTCCTCTTGCTGCGCCCGACATCGAGCGCCACTGTCTTCCTTCAACAGCTGGGACGCGGGCTCCGACGGACCGAGACCAAGGCAGTCCTCACCGTGCTGGACTTCATCGGCCAGCACCGTAGGGAGTTCCGCTTCGAAGAGCAGTTCCGAGCCTTGACCAACCTGACGCGAAACCGGCTGCTGACGAACATCGAGCTTGGCTTCCCTCAGCTTCCTTCCGGCTGTCAGATCGTCCTTGAGCCCAAGGCCAAGGACCTGATCATCGACAACATCCGCAGCCAGATCAGCGTCAACGTCACGCAGCTTGCCCGTGAGGTCAGCCAGTACGGCGAGCCTCAGCTCTCGGAGTATCTCAAGGAAAGCGGCCGCGAACTCAAGGAGATCTACCGTGGCAACGGCAGCTCCTGGACCGGCCTGCTACGCCGCGCCAAGCTCCTGCCTGCTGACGCCCCGGAGGGCGAAGAGACGCTCCTCAAGCGCGTTCCCGCGTTCCTTCACGTTGACGACCCTCAGCGAGTCGCCGCGTACACAAAGCTCATCGAAGACGACGCCCCCGCGTACGACAGCCTCAGCGAGCGCGAGCAGGCGTACGCGCGCATGTTCTACTTCTCGCTCTGGCCTCTCGGCGGCTTCGCTACCTACCAGCAGGCGTTGGACTCACTCCGCCCACACCACGCCTTCCGCAACGAAGTCCGCCAGGTCCTGGCCCATGTGCTCGACCGCACGGATCACGTTCCGGTCCCCCTCCTCGGCGACCTTGCCGGACTCCCTCTTACAGTCCACGCCTCGTACAGCCGCGAGGAGATCCTTCCCGCCCTGGGCCAGTCCTTCATCGGGGGCTTCATACCCGGTCACTTCCGCGAAGGCGTGAGGTGGTGCGAGAGCATCCGTACCGACGCGCTCCTGATCACCTTGGAGAAGGACGAGAAAGACTTCTCGCCTCAGACGCGCTACAGGGACTACGCCATGAGCGACTTCTTGTTCCACTGGGAGTCCCAGAACCAGACGTCAGAGACTTCGCCAACGGGCGTCCGGTATCGGACCCACAAGGAACAGGGCACTCACGTCCTACTCTTCGTCCGCCGCTATAAGAAGACGGACATCGGCGGTCCCCAGGCTTGGATGCTCCTGGGCCCCGCCGACTACGTCGATCACAAGGGCAGCAAGCCGATGGGTATCAAGTGGAAGCTCCGGCACGAAATCCCCGCCGACGTCTGGACCTACTCGACCATCGCAGCAGGCTAACCCCTTGCCTGCGACGGCACGGTCGCTGTCTGATCCCGTGAAGCTCGGGATGCGGATCGGCTCCAGCGCCAGTCCAGGCAGGCATCGCTTCAGAGGCATGCCTCAAGACTCGCCTGGGCCTCGTCGAGCGCTAAGTCGACGTCACACCCGTGGGCGACGAGCCAGCGGAGGAGGTCGGCGATGAGATGAATCGCCGCCTTCTCTGCTTCCCTCAAACCGAGCCGCCTGCTGCCCAACATCTGAGGAGAGCCGCACATCTGGTACAGCACCAGCAGAGCTTCGGCCCCATCCACCCGATGGCCGCCCCCGTGCCCATCGGGGGCGGCGAGCTCGGTGGCAAGCTCGCACCACGTGATCTTGGAGTCCGGACGCAGCACGACGCCCCAGCGTTCTGCCGTGGCATCCACGAGGGCCATGCCTCGACCGGCCTCGTCGTCCTCGCGCGCCGACATGAGTGTGGGGAGGGCGCGCGCGTCTGGGTCCTCGACCTCGATGCGGAGGTTCGTTCCGCTCATCGAGACCCTGAGCGTCGTGGGTGTCTCGGGGCCAACGTGCCGGACCACGTTCGCGACCAGCTCGGTCACACACAGCTGAGCCGCGTCCACAAGCTCCGGGAGACCCCACAGGGTGAGCTGGAGGCGCATCACGCGCCGCAGCCCGGCGATCTCCCGGGCCTCAGCTAGGAAAGGGAGGTCCCAGGCCTTGCGCGGCACTTCGCAGCGGCGCTCGTACATGTCTGCCAAACCTCCAGCGATCCCGGGGCGTTGCGTTATGTAGTTTCTCGCTTCTTCAGAGTGACATTGGAACTTCCAAAATGGAACTCTCATATCACCCTTCAGGGAGCATGCGGAGGCTCACGCGCCCCTGGCGTACGCCGTCTTGTCTGCGCAGCCCCAGCGCATGCACGCTCGTTGAGATCGACACACGGAGGGCCTTGACCATGGCAGTTGGACCGACTACCCGCAGACGCCAGTTGGGCGCAGACCTCCGTCGACTACGGGAGCGCAAGGGCCTCACCCTTGAAGAGGCGGGTGCGCTCGTCGGGATCTCGAAGGCGACGTTGAGTCGGTACGAGAAGAAGGAAGGAACCGTCAAGTGGCCTGCCGTGGATGCGCTGTGTCGCGAGTACGGTGCATCCGAGCAGGAGCGTAAGACCCTCGTCGAGCTGGCCAAGGGCGCCAAGATCCAGGGGTGGTGGCGGTCCCTTGCCGATCCGATCCCCGAGTCGATGAACCTCATGCTGACGCTGGAAGACGAGGTCGTGCGGGAGGATCATTTCGCCTGCATGTACGTCCCTGGGCTGCTCCAGACGCGCGCCTACGCCGAGGCAGTCCATCGCGCGTCTGAGATGCGGTGCAGCGAACAAGAGATCGCGCACATGGTGGACATCCGCATGAAGCGGCAGGAGCTGCTGACGAGAGAGGATCCCCCGCACATCTGGGCCGTGATCGACGAGGCCGTCATTCGGCGCCTGGTCGGTGGGCGCGTAGCCATGCGTGAGCAGTTGGAGCACTTGATGTCGCTGGCGGAGGAGCCCCACGTCACCGTCCAGGTACTGCCGTTCGCCAGTGGGGCACATGCCGCGGCCGTCGGCAGCTTCGTGGTCCTGGGCGGGTCCGCACCGGAGCTCGATGTGGTGTACGTGGACATCATCGGCGGTGGTCTCTTCATGGAGAAGCCCGAGGAGCTGGAGCGCTATACGTTGGCGTTCGAATACTTGCGCGCACAGGCGTTGGACATCCCGTCGTCGGTCGCGCTCCTCGATCAGGCTTGCAGGGAGCTGTAATGGATCGCGACGACATCCAGTGGTTCAAGTCCTCGTACAGCGGTGGCAGCGGCACGGAGTGCGTGGAGGTTGCCCGCATAGCCGGAGGAACCGCCGTTCGGGACAGCAAGGATCCTCTGGGGCCCCTCCTCGCGTTCCCCGCCGAGGCGTGGAACGGCTTCACTGGTGCTGTTCGGGACGGCGACATCAGTTGCTGATGCCGTTGGACGCGCGCGGAGCGGGATCAGGTGGTATGGGGCCCGCGCGGGTGGTGGGTCCCCGGGTGGGGTCGTAGCGTCGATACAGGAGCAACCTCAGGGAGGAGGTCCGGCGCAGCGCTGGCCGGCGGGCGCTCTGCGTGCGTGGAGCGGTTCGCGTGGCGGTCAGGTGGGCTCGGGGAGAGACGGCTGGGAGCAGATATGCAGAGACTCAAGCTGAAGGCAGCGGCCCTGGTGTACGCCGCGGCGTCGCTCGCAGTGGCCGTTGTGCCGGCATCCGCTTCCGCTTCCACGGCGCAGGAGCCACGGGGTGACGTCGTGGTCATCGACTGCTTCTCGAAGCCGCAGGTACGGCCCAGCGACTTCCTCATCGCGTGCGGCGACGGCAACAGCGGCCTCACCCAGCTGAAGTGGACGAACTGGGGGCAGACGACCGCGACGGGACGTGGGCTCAACTTCGTCAACGACTGCAAGCCCTACTGCGCCGCCGGCAAGTTCCACTCATATCCCGTGGAAGTCACGCTGGAGCAGCCGAAGCCCTGGCCCAAGGATCCAGGTCAGCAGCGTTACACGCAGATGCGCCTCGTGTTCACGGACGGCAGGCCGGCTCACCTCGCGGAGGACGTGACGTACAAGCTCTGGCCCTGATGTCCGCTCGCGTCGGGCGGGGTGCCGGGGGCAGCGGCTCGTACGATCCGGAGTCATGGTGCGCAGGCGCGTAGTGGTCTCCGGATTGGTCCAGGGCGTGTTCTACAGGGACACCTGCCGGCAGGTCGCCGACGAGTACGGGGTGGCGGGGTGGGTGCGGAACCTGGCCGGCGGGGACGTCGAGGCCGTGTTCGAAGGGGAGATGGACGCCGTCGAGACACTGGTGCGATGGGCGCGGCAAGGGCCGCCCTCGGCGGACGTGCGAGGGGTGGAGGTGCGTGAGGAGGAGCCCGAAGGGCTCACCGGGTTCGAGGTGCGGCACACCCTGAGGGGCGGCAATAGCTGACGCGAAGGCCGGGAGTCCCGCTCCCGGCCTTCGCGCTCTCCTCGTGTGAGGGTGTGAGGGGGTGGGTGGGTCACATGGCGATGTCCGCCGGCCTGTGGGTGTGGCCCTCGACGTCGGACGCCGCGCGGCCGACGAGTTCATGGGCCAGTTCCGAGCAGGCCCGGGCCGCCGCGAGTTCCTCGCCTATTTTCGCGTCCGGGGTGTCGCCCGGGCTGCGCCTTGCGATGCCCGTGCCCTCGACGCCGGGGGCATTGGGGCCGCTGAGGGAGGCCTTGCAGGCGGTGCGCGTTCCGTCTTCCTCGAACGACAAGTCGATGTTCCAGTTCTGCGTCGTCATGACGGGTCACCTTCGCCGTACGGTTCCGTCAGCCCCGGCTTTGTGCGGGGCACTGTCGGTCAGGTGGTGGGGTGTGCCTGCTCCACCAGGTCCTTGAACTGGTGGAGATCCTCCCGGACGGTCCGCTCGATGGCGGAGGACTGGGCAAACCCCTTGGGGCCCCCGAAGGCGTTGTGCGCCTCGCCGGGGTCGTAGTCCATGCGCAGTTGCATCCTCGTGTGGGTCGAGTCGATGGGGAGGAGCGATACGGAGCCGCTGAGGTGCGGGGTCTCCGTGGTCCTCCAGGTCATCGTCTCGTTGGGACGGAGATCCGTGGTGGCGGCGTCGAGCCCGCGGGCCATGCCGCCGCTGGTCTCCAGGTCCATGTGTACGCCGGAAGTGCCTTCGCGCCGGGCTTCCCGTACGCCTCCGACGAACCGTGGATAGTCCTCGACCTGGTGCAAGTGGTCCCAGACCACGTCACCGGGCGCAGTGATGTCGATCTGTTCCTCGAGAGTGGGCATGACTGTCTCCCTGCCTCTCCTTCCAGGGTGCGTTCCGTGGCGCTTCATCGCAACGGATCCGGCCCTGGAGCGGCCCGGAAGCCTGTCGCCCGCCGCGATCACGCATCACGCTCCACTCGCCCTACAGGTCCTGCCCGTTGATGCCTCGCCTCGGGGCCTGGGCCGGGCGCAGGTCCGGTCAAACCGCTCGTTAGGCTCCAGGCAGTCGAAAACGATCGAAGGGGGCATCCCATGGCCAGGATTCCGGCAGCGGCAGTCGCGGCGAGCGGCCTCATCGGGGGCTACGGCGTCGCCCGCTGGACCAGGAAGCGGCCGCTCGGCGGGGTGGCGCTGGCCGCCGCCGGGGCCGTGGCCGCGCGCCAGTGGCAGCAGGAGGCCGGCGGGAAGGCGGCGGCCGGGCTGAGTGCGGCGTACGTCGCCGCGTTCGCCGGGTCGCATCCGCTGGCCAAGAAGCTGGGGGCGTGGCCCGCGGTCTTCACCGTGGCCGGCGGCGTGGCGCTGGCGTCCTGGGCCGTGACCCGGCGGGCCGCTTGAGACTTACCCCCGAGAGCGTTGAACGGGGGCGGCGGCCCGTACGTACGTAAGGGCAACTCCCCCATGGTGGCTGGGCGCGCAACCGGCGGACAGAGTCCGATTGCGCGCCCAGCGCTTCTTCAGCCGCCCAGCGCTTCCTCAGCCGCCGAGCGCGTGCGCGACCGTATAGATCAGCAGACCGGCCAGTGCACCGACGACCGTGCCGTTGATACGGATGAACTGCAGGTCACGGCCGATGTGCGCCTCGATCTTGCGGGAGGTGTGCTCGGCGTCCCAGCTCGCGACCGTGTCGCTGATCAGGGACGTGATCTGCTCGCGGTACGTCGTCACCACATAGACCGCCGCGTCCTCGATCCAGCCCTCCAGCTTCTGCTGCATCCTGCCGTCCGTCGCCAGGCGGGCGCCGAAGGACATCAGGGAGGCGCGGGCGCGCAGCCGCAGTTCGCTGCGCTCGTCCTCGGCCGCCGAGATGATCATGGCGCGTACGGAGGACCATGCGGAGGCGATGATGTCCTGCACCTCGGGGCGGGACAGCATGTCGGACTTCATGCGCTCGACCCGCGACCGGGTGTCCGTGTCGGCCTGGAGGTCGGAGGCGAAGTCGGCCAGGAAACGGTCGATCGCGCCGCGCGCGGGGTGGTTGGGGGCGTCGCGCATCTCGGTGACGAAGCGGACCAGTTCCCTGTAGACCCGCTCGCCGACCTTGCGGTCGACGAAGCGCGGGGTCCAGCCCGGGGCTCCGCCCTGGACGGCGTCCATGACGGAGTCGCCGTGCACCGTCAGCCAGTCGTGGGCGCGGGCGCAGATCAGGTCGACGGCACGGTGGTGGGCGCCGTCCGCGACGATCTTGTCGAGGGTCTTGCCGATGCCCGGTGCGATCTCGGCGGTCTCGGCACGGCGGGTGATGGCCTCGCCGACGACGGCCTGCACGTCGGAGTCCCGCAGGACGGCGAGGGCGCCGCGCAGGGCGGTGGACAGCTCGGCGGTGACGCGGTCGGCGTGCGCGGGCTCGGCGAGCCAGGCGCCGAGTCTGCCGCCGAGGGCCAGGCCGCTGAGGCGGGCCCGTACGACGTCGGCGGAGAGGAAGTTCTCCCCGACGAAGGAGCCGAGGGACTCGCCGAGCTGGTCCTTCTTGGTGGGGATGATCGCGGTGTGCGGGATGGGGATACCGAGAGGGTGCTTGAACAGCGCGGTGACGGCGAACCAGTCGGCGAGCGCACCGACCATGCCGGCCTCGGCGGCCGCGGCGACATAGCCGGGCCAGCCGTCGATTCCCTCGTTCTTCGCCCAGGTGGCGAGGGTGAAGATCAGCGCGACGAGGAGCAGCAGACCGGTGGCCGTGGCCTTCATACGACGGACGCCGCGGCGCTTCTCCTCGTCGGCGGCGGTGTACGCGAACGAGGCGAGCGGGGCGGGGCGGCTCACGGATTCCCCGGGCCGGGCGCCGGACCCTCCTGACCGCCTGCCGAACGGCCGGCCGGTGCTTCTCGGCGGAGTGCCGGAGCCTGCGGGCCGATCGCTCGCATCACGGGGCTGAGTGCCGGAGCCTGCGGGCCGCGTGCCGGAGCCCTCGGACCGATCGCTCGCATCACCGGGTCGATCGCCGGCGCCCTCAGGCCGCGCACCCGAGCCCCCGGCCCGATCGCCCGCACCGCCAGGTCGCGTGCCGGAGCCTGCGGGCTGCTTGGCCGTCCGTTCGCCGCCGCCCTCCTGCCGGGCTTCGGTGCCCCCGGGCCGGGCTTCGGTGCCTCCCGGCTGCGTGCCGGAGCCTCCGAGCGGCCCGGTTTCGCCGTCCCGGGCTGCCGGGCGCGCGCTCGTGCTGGCTTGGGCGGCACGGGCGGCCGCGTCGCCGGGCGGTGCCACCGGCGGCCGAGCGCTCCGGTCGCCGTCGACGCCCGGCATCGTCGGATCGGCGTGCGTCCCCCCGCCCCCGCCCGGTACGCCAGGAGCGGGACCACCCGGTCCCGGACCGCCGGAACCAGCGCCGTCGGGGCCCGGACCTGCGCGTTCAGGTCGTTCCGTTCGCTTCATCGACTCCACCCGTCCGCGTACGCATCGTCCCTACCCAATGGCCGTACGCCTTTTTGCCTACCTGAGGTACTCCCGGGGCGCACGTCGAGTTCCCACCGGCATATCGGATGATGTGTCCATGAAAACCCAGCGGGCCGGATACGGCCTGTTCGCCGCCCTCATCGCCCTGACTCTGCTGATCTGTGCCGCGATCATCGCCACCTTCGCCGTCACCGGCCCGGACCACGGACAGCCGGCCCCCGCCGGAGCCGCGGCCGGACCCGGAACAGACCCCGCGGCCGGACCCGGAACAGCCGGGCCGGCAGGCACCCGGCCCGGCGGCGCGACGGCGCGTGCCGTGGACACGGGCGGCTGGGCCGGGACCTGGTCCGCCGCACCCGGGGAGGCCGGAACGGGCCCCGCCGGGCCGCACTCCGTACGCAACGTCGTGCACACCTCCCTCGGCGGCGACCAGGCTCGGATCACCCTCTCCAACCTCTTCGGGACGGAGCCCCTGCGCGTGGCGCACGCCTCGATCGCGGTCGCCGCGGCCTCGGACGGCGCCTCGGTCGTGCCCGGCACCCTGCGCGAGGTGCTGTTCGCGGGACGCCCGTCCGCGATCGTGCCGCCTGGCGGGCATGTCGTCGGCGATCCGGCTCCCCTCCCCGTTCCCCAGGACGGACATCTTCTGGTCACCCTCCATGTGCCCGCATCCGGCCCCGCGGGCACCGTCACCCTGCACGAACGCGCAAGCCAGACCTCCTACCTCGGCCCCGGCGACCGTACGTCGGACACCGACGGGTCCGCCTTCACCCACCGCACCTCGGCCTGGCACCACCTCACCGCCGTCGACGTCCACAACCCGGCCGCCCGTGGCGCCGTGGTCGCCATCGGGGACTCGCTCACCGACGGCGCCGGCTCCACCCCGGACACGGACCGTCGCTGGACGGACCACCTCGCCGACCGGCTGCACGCGGGGCGCTGGGGGTACGGGGTCCTCAATCTGGGCATCGGCGGCAACCGCCTCCTGCAGGACGGCATCGGCCCGAGCGGACTCTCCCGCTTCGAGCGCGACGTACTCGACCGGTCAGGAGCCCGGGTCGTCGTCATCGAACTGGGCATCAACGACATCATCCGCCCACCGCGCCCGGCGGATCCGGCCGCGATCACGGCAGGTCTGCGGACGCTCACGGAGCAGGCACGGGCCAAGGGGCTGCGGGTCGTGGGAACGACGCTGATGCCGTTCGAGGGGCACCGCCGGCACACTCCGGAGCTGGAAGCGGTACGGGAGGAGGTCAACCAGGCCGTCCGCGCGGGCCGGGTCTTCGACGACGTCATCGACTTCGACCGGGCGGTGCGCGATCCGTACGCGCCGGACCGGCTCCTCCCGGCGTACGACTCCGGTGACCATCTCCACCCGAACGACGCGGGATACGCGCAGCTGGCACGGAGCGTGGACCTGGCCGTACTGATCGGCGAGCGGTCGGCCGCCCGGCTGTGACGCGTACGCGGACCGGACCACCGGATTCGCGTACGCGTCAGGAACGGGCGGCGAGCCCAGCCCGGGGACCGCGGCCGGGTCCCGCGGAAGGCGGGCCCCGGCCGGGCTGCGGGCCCCAGGGGCTCTCAGATACCCAGGTCCTTGATGATCTTCGCCACGTGACCGGTCGCCTTCACGTTGTACAGCGCCCGCTCGACCTTGCCGTCCTCGTCCACGACGACCGTCGAGCGGATCACGCCCGTCACCGTCTTGCCGTAGAGCTTCTTCTCGCCGAACGCGCCGTACGCCTCCAGGACCGCCTTCGACGGGTCGCCGACCAGCGTGACCTTGAGGTTCTCCTTGTCGCGGAACTTCGCGAGCTTCTCCGGCTTGTCCGGGGAGACGCCGATGACGTCGTACCCGGCGCCCGTCAGCAGCTCCAGGTTGTCGGTGAAGTCGCAGGCCTGCTTGGTGCAGCCGGGAGTCAGGGCCGCCGGGTAGAAGTACACGATGACCTTGCGGCCCTTGTGGTCGGCGAGCGAGATCTCGTTGCCGTCCGCGTCGGGCAGGGTGAAGTCCGGGGCGGTGTCGCCGGGCTGGAGTCGCTCGCTCATTCTCGGTTCTCCTCAGGAGTGTGGGCGTACGGCACCGAGCGTAATAGGGGTGCCGTGGGGTGCGGTCGCCGTCGAGCTGACAGACTGTCGAGGAACAACTGAGGAAGAACTACCGGATACGACGACGGAGGCGGCGCGGTGTCGGACGCCAGGACCCCTGCGCAGATCGAGGCGGACATCGTCCGCCGGCGCGACCAGCTCGCCGAGACGCTCGACGAGATCGGGGTGCGGATGCACCCGAAGACGATCATCGGTGATGCGAAGGCCAAGGTCGCCTCGACCGTGGACCAGACCGCGGGACGGGCGTTCGTCGCCGTGAACCGTGCGGTGACGGATGTGAAGGCCCGGTTCGTGCACCACGACGGCGCGCCCCGGCTGGAGCGCGTGGTGCCCGTGGCGCTGGCCGTCGTGGGCCTGGTGGGACTGCTCGCGCTGACCGCGAGGAAGCGGAAAGCATGACCCGCTCGACCCCGGCGGCGGCCGAACCGGCTTCCGGCAGGTAGGTTCGAGTCGTGAGCCACAACACCCTCGACAAGCACGACAAGCTGCCGATCAAGATGCTGCACGACCGGGTCCTGGTCCGGTCGGACGCCCCCGAGGGCGAGCGGCGGTCGGGCGGCGGCATCCTGATCCCGGCGACCGCGGCCGTCGGCCGGCGCCTCGCCTGGGCCGAAGTGGTCGCCGTCGGACAGAACGTCCGTACGGTCGAGGCGGGTGACCGCGTGCTGTACGACCCGGAGGACCGCGCCGAGGTCGAGGTGCGGGGAGTCGCGTACATCCTGATGCGGGAGCGCGATCTGCACGCCGTCGCGGCGGACCGCTTCGAAGGCGGCGAGGACTCGACGGGGCTCTACCTCTGACGCAGCGGCACGCACACTGACCTGGAACTGGAAAAGGCCTGGTGACCGGGGTCACCAGGCCTTTCGCACGCCGTTTGCTACGGTGTGACGAACCCGACGAGACGCGCCGTACCGGGCATCGCAAAGACGACGCACCCCGCACGAAGTCCGCGTCTCGGAGGTGCCTGTCATGGCCTGGGTTCTGCTTGTTCTCGCCGGTCTGCTCGAAGTCGGCTGGTCGATCGGGATGAAGTTCACCGAGGGGTTCACCCGGCTGTGGCCCAGCGTGTTCACGGCCGCCGGGATCGTCGCGAGCATGCTGCTCCTGTCGCACGCCGCCAGGACACTGCCGATCGGTACGGCGTACGGCGTCTGGGTCGGCATCGGAGCGGCGGGCGCGGCGATCGTCGGCATGGTCGTCCTCGGGGAGCCGGCGACCGCCGCCCGGATCTTCTTCGTCGTTCTCCTGCTCGTCGCAGTGGTGGGCCTGAAGGCCACCTCGGGGCACTGATCGCGCGGTACTCGGCCCTCAAGGCCCTGAACCGGCCGGCGCTCACAGCCTTCGGGGCATGACACCCCAGCCGCCGGGGCCGCCCGTCCCCTGGGCGTCCCCGCCGGAGCCGCCGTCGGTCGTCCTTCCCCGGGGGTCGGCGCCGCCCTGCGTCGTTCCGCCCTGGCTCGCGCCGCCGTTCGCCGGGCCGCCCGTCGTGGGGAACGGACCGGTCGGATAGTCCCCGGAGGGGCCGCCGTTCGTGGGACCGCCGGCCGACGGGAATCCACCGTCCGTCGGCGACCCGCCGTCCGTCGGGCTGCCGCCCGTGTCCGCGCCGCCGTTCGACGGCGACTGCGACTGGCCCTGCGACTGACCCTGCGACTGGCCCTGCGGCCGGCCGTCCTCGGTCCGGCCGTCGGTCTCCGGCGGGCCCGACGACCCCTCCTCGGGCTCCTCCTGCTCGTCCGGCGGGTACATCTCCTCCCCCGCGCCCGGCGCGAGCATCAGATCGAAGTCCTCGGCCTCGGAACCCGACAGCGCGGCCGCCGTGAACTGGCCCCAGATACCGGCGGGCGCCCCGCCACCGTTGATCCGCGACAGACCCAGCGCCCCGTACAGCGACTTCTGCACACCTGTGTCCGGATCCTGGCCCATGACGGCGACGACGGTCGCCAGGTCGGGGGTGTAGCCGGCGAACCAGGCCGCCTTGTCGCCCTCGGCCGTGCCGGTCTTCCCGGCGGCCGGCCGGCCCGCGGACAGCGCCGCCATGCCCGAACCCTGCCGCACCACGCCCATCAGGACCGACGTGGTGGTGTCCGCGGCCTCCCTGCTGATGACCTGCCTGCTCGGGACCTCGGGCAGTTCCAGCTCGACACCGTCCTTGGTGATCCTCTCGACGAGCGAGTACGTGCCGTGCCTGCCGTGGTTGGCGAGCGTCGCGTACGCCTCCGCCATGTCGAGGACGCTCGCGGTCGCCACCCCCAGCGCGATCGACGGAGTCGCCGTCAGATCCGGCGTGCTCTCCGGCACACCGAGGGCGATCGCGGTCTCCCGCACCCTTCGCGGGCCGACGTCCTGGGCGAGCTGCGCGTACACCGAGTTGACCGACCGGTCCGTGGCCATACGGACGGAGAGCGGACCGTACGAGATGTTGTCCTCGTTCTCCGGGGCGTAGCCCGTCGGCCCGTACCGGCCCTGGACCTCACGCCGGTCGCTGCCGTCGTACAGCGTGTTGGGCGTGATACGGCGGCCGTCCTGCGTCATGGAGCCGTTCTCGACGGCCGCGGCGAGGACGAACGGCTTGAAGGTGGAGCCGACCTGGTAGTCGCGGCGGGTGGCGTTGTTGACGTACTGCTTCGTGTAGTCGATGCCGCCGTACATGGCGACGACCCGGCCGCTCGCCGGGTCGATGGACGCACCGCCCACGCGGACGTTCCGGTCGGCGGACCGGCCCGGATCGCGCCGGGACGTCACATGCTGGTCGACGGCCGCGGCGAAGGCGTCCTGCTTCTTCCGCTCCAGCGTGGTCGTGATCCGGTAGCCGCCGCGGGCCAGGGTCTTCTCGTCGAGGATCCCGCTGCCGGTGATCCAGTCCTCGACGGCCTGGACGATGTAGCCGCGCTGCCCGGACAGCCCCGTCGCGGGGCCGCCGGTGTGCGGCATCGGGAAGATCATGGTGGCCCGGTCGGCGGCGGACAGCCAGTCCTCCTTCACCATGCCGTCGAGCGTGTAGTTCCAGCGCGCCAGCGCCCTGGGCCGGTTCTCGGGATGGGCGGCGAGGTCGTACGCGCTCGGCGCGTTGAGCAGCGAGGCGAGATACGCGCCCTCGGCGGAGTCGATCGCGCTGACGTCCTTGCCGTAGTACGCGTGCGAGGCGGCCTGGATGCCGTAGGCGTTGCGTCCGAAGTAGCTGGTGTTGAGATAGCCCGTCAGGATGTCCGCCTTGCTCTCCTCCCGGTCGAGCTTGATCGCGATGAAGAACTCCTTCACCTTCCGGGTGACGGTCTGCTCCTGGCCCAGGTAGTAGTTCTTGACGTACTGCTGGGTGATGGTGGAGCCGGACTGCCTGCCCTTGCCGGTGACCGTGTTCCACGCGCCGCGGACCATGGCCTCCGGATCGATGGCACGTTCGGAGTAGAAGTCACGGTCCTCTGCGGCGAGTACGGCGTGCTGGACGGCCACCGGGACCTGGGAGAGCTGGACGTTCTGCCGGTTGACCTCTCCGTCGCGGGCGATCTGGGTGCCGTCCTTGTAGAGGTACACGTTGGACTGGGCGATGGCGGCGGAGTTCGCGGGCGGAATGTCGACGAGCAGGTAGCCGGTGACGAAGCCGCCGATCAGGACCAGCGCGAACAGCAGGAACGCACCGCACGTCATCCGCCAGGTGGGGACGAGACGACGCAGGCCGGTGCGCCTGGGCCTGGACGTCCCGCCCGGTGCGTCGCTTCGGCCCTTCCCGCCAGGCGGGCCCGGGACGGAACCGACGATCGTCGGATCCCTCGGGTCCCGGCGCTGCTGCTGTGGCTCGTCGGTCATGTCTGTGGGGACTCCTCGGCGCCGGCCGGGGGCGCACCCGCACCCTCCGGCCCAACAGTGTCATTTCGGGTGATTCGCTTGGTGTGCCCATACTGCACTTCTCGCCCTGTTAACCCCCGGATGCCCGGCCGAAATACGGTCGCGGCGGCCCGTTCCGCTGGGCTAGGGTCGTGCGCTTTGGTGCCGCACGGAGACGTCGGTCGTGCGCTTCGGCGCCGCACGCAGACGTCGTGCGCTTCGGCGCCGACACGGAGCGGAACGGAGAGGAGCTGTGGTGCGGCTCTACGCGGTTGTCGCGACAGGCGGGTTCCGGCGCTATGCGACGTACCGAGTGGCAACGGCGGCGGGCGTGTTCACCAACACCGTCTTCGGTTTCATCATGGCCTACACCTATATCGCCCTGTGGGACCAACGACCGCACCTCGGCGGGTACGACCTCCCCGAGGCGCTCACCTATGTGTGGCTGGGCCAGGCCCTGCTGATGACCTGCGCCATGATGGGTGGCGGTTTCGAGGACGAACTGATCGAACGGATCAGGACCGGCGACATCGCCATCGACCTCTACCGCCCCGCCGACCTCCAACTCTTCTGGCTCGCGAGCGACTTGGGACGGGCAGCCTTCCATCTGCTGGGCCGCGGCATCGTCCCCGTCCTGCTCGGCAGCCTCGCCTTCGACCTCGCACTGCCGGCGTCCCCACTCAGCTGGCTCGCGTTCCTGCTCGCCGTGACACTCGGCGTGGTGGTGAGCTTCGCCGTCCGCTACCTGGTGGCACTGTCGGCGTTCTGGCTGATGGACGGCGCAGGAGTCATCCAGATCACCTGGCTGGCAGGGCTGTTCTTCTCCGGGATGCTGCTGCCGCTCACCCTCTTCCCCGGCGCACTCGGCGAACTGGCACGGGTCCTGCCCTGGTCCTCACTGCTCCAGATCCCGGTGGACGTCCTCCTGGGCAAGCACACCGGATGGGGACTCGTGCAGGCATACGCCTTCCAGTTGAGCTGGGCGGCGGCACTCCTCGGCGCCGGACGCCTCCTCCAGACGATCGCGACGAGGAGAGTGGTGGTCCAGGGTGGCTGAGCGACTGCCGGCCCTACGGTCCGGCCTGCGGGCCTACGGGCTCATCGCCGTCATGTGGATGCGCTCCACCATGACCTACCGGGCGTCCTTCGCCATGACGGCGCTCGGGAACTTCGCCGCCACCGCGTTCGACTTCCTCGTCATCCTGCTGATGTTCGCGCACGTCGACACCCTCGGCGGGTACAGCCTGCCCGAGATCGCGCTCCTGTACGGGGCCTCGGGCACCGCGTTCGGCATCGCCGACCTCGTCATGGGCTCCATGGACCGGCTCGGACGACGCGTACGCGACGGCACCCTGGACACCCTGCTCGTCCGGCCCGCCCCCGTACTCGCCCAGGTCGCGGCGGACCGGTTCGCACTCCGCCGGCTCGGCCGGATCACCCAGGGCCTCCTGGTCCTCGGCTACGCCCTGTTCGCACTCGACATCGCCTGGACACCGCTCAAAGCCGCCATGGTGCCGATGATGCTGCTGAGCGGGGCGGCCGTCTTCGCCGCGATGTTCGTGGCCGGCGCGGCGTTCCAGTTCGTCGCCCAGGACGCCGCGGAGGTGCAGAACTCCTTCACGTACGGCGGGAACACGCTCCTGCAGTACCCGCCGACCGTCTTCGCCAAGGATCTGGTGCGCGGCGTGACCTTCGTCGTCCCGCTCGCCTTCGTCAACTGGCTGCCCGCGCTGTACGTGCTCGGCCGCCCCTATCCACTGGACCTGCCCCGCGGGCTGGCCTTCGCACCGCCGCTCGTCGCGGCCGTGTGCTGTGCGCTCGCCGGACTCGCATGGCGGGCGGGCCTTCGTTCGTACCGGAGCACGGGGAGCTGAACGGTGACCGAGGATTTCAAGGCAGAGGACTTCAAGGCAGTCGAGGACCACGAGGGCTTCGACGACTACGAGGACTTCGGCGCGGCCGAGGCCTTCATCGAACTGGACGGCGTCGAGAAGGTCTTCGACGTACGCCGCAGAACCGGACGACTGCGCCGGGAGAAGACACAGGTACGGGCCGTGGACGGCATCAGCTTCCGGGTGCCGCGCGGCGAGGTCGTCGGCTACATCGGCCCCAACGGCGCCGGCAAGTCCACCACCATCAAGATGCTGACGGGCATCCTGACCCCCAGCGGCGGGCGGCTGCGCGTCGCCGGCATCGACCCGTCACGCGAACGGACCCGGCTGGCCCGGCGCATCGGCGTGGTCTTCGGACAGCGCACGACCCTGTGGTGGGACCTGCCGCTGATCGACTCGTACCGGCTGGTCCACCGCATGTACCGGATCCCGGACGCGCGCTACCGGGAGAACCTGGAGCGGTGCGTGGAACTGCTGGACCTTGGCGAACTCCTCAACGTGCCCGTACGGCAGCTCTCCCTCGGACAGCGCATGCGCGGCGACATCGCGGCGGCACTGCTGCACGATCCCGAGGTGCTCTACCTCGACGAGCCGACGATCGGGCTCGACGTCGTCTCCAAGGCGAAGGTCCGCGAGTTCCTGAAGGACCTGAACGCCGAACGGGCGACGACCGTGCTCCTGACCACGCACGACCTGACCGACATCGAGCAACTGTGCAGGCGGGTCATGGTCATCGACCACGGACGGCTGGTGTACGACGGAACCCTGGCCGGACTGCACGAGGTCGGCGCGAGCGAACGGACCCTCGTGGTCGACCTGGAGCGCCGGCTTCCGCCGATCGAGGTGGCGGGGGCCCGGCCGGTACGGGTCGAAGGCCCGCGACAGTGGCTGGCGTTCCCGGCCTCCGCGTCGGCGGCGCCGATCGTGGCGGCGATCGCGGCGGAGTATCCACTGGTGGACCTGTCGGTGCGGGAACCCGACATCGAGGCGGTGATCGCGAAGATGTACGCGGAGCGATCGGCGGCGCTCTGAGCGACCGCGGCGGCGTGTCAGGGGCCGTGGCGGGCGTGCGAGCGGCCGCGACAGCGGTGTCAGGGACCGGCGATGTGACTAGGCTGAACGCATGACGAGCGATCTTCCGGACATGCGGGCCTCCGACGCCGAGCGGGAGCAGATCGCCGAGCGGCTGCGGGACGCCGTGGCAGAGGGCCGCCTCGGCATGGACGAGTTCGAGGAACGGCTCGACGCCGCGTACAAGGCCCGTACGCACGGAGAGCTCGTACCCCTCGTACGGGACCTCCCGGCACCGGGAGGCAGCACGACAGCGGCGCTCGCCGCCACGCCCGCCGCCGCCGAGGGCGCGGTCGACTACTCACGACGGGTGGGCCAACCGGCCACGTCCAAAGGCGCGTTCGCGTTCTGGGGCGGATTCGGCCGCAAGGGCACCTGGACCGTCGCCCGCAACTTCACCGCCGTCGCCCTTCAGGCGGGCGGGGAGATCGATCTGCGCGAGGCGAACTTCGAGGACCGCGACATCGTGATCCGCTGCATCACGATCATGGGCGGCATCCAGGTCACCGTCCCACCGGACATCCAGGTCGACGTCAGGGGCTTCGGTTTCATGGGCGGCTTCGGCGAAGCGGGCTCCCCCACGGCCGCGACCGGCATCGCACCGGGCGCCCCCCGCGTGACGATCACCGGCTTCGCCCTGATGGGCGGCGTCGGCGTCGAACGCAAACTCCGCCGGGCCGACAAGCAGCGCCTGAAGGAGGCGCGCCGCCGCGAACGCCTGGAGAAGCGCGAGGGCGGCGAGACGCGCGGCGAACTGGACTGACCGTTCCGGCCCTGACGCCTTACGTACCGAATACCGGACGTGACCATCCGATATTCGGTTCGTTACTCCGTGCGAGGCTGCGAACACGCGGCCGGGACGGAGGGGGTTACGCGATGCCGGAAAGCCCGTACACGCGCGAACGCCTTACGGAGGCGGTGGAAGCGTCACGGACGCTGACGGAGGCGCTGACGAAGCTGGGGGTGGATCCGAAAGGGCCATCGCGGCGGTATGTCCATGACCGGATGAGGCGGCTGGGCATAGACACGTCGCACTTCCAGCGGGAAGGGGTCCGCTGGACCAAGGAAGTACTCGAACCTGCAGTGGCGGCGTCGACAAGCGTGAGCGAGGTGCTGCGCCGCCTCGGGGTCGACGTCGTCGGCGGGCAGCACACGAGCATCAGCCGCCGCATCAAGCTGTACGGCATAGACACGTCACACTTCCGACAGCCCTCCCGAGCCGGGAGGCAGCGCCGGGCGGCACCCGAAGAGCTGTTGACCGAGCAGGAACCGGCCCAGGCGCGGCGGATACGCAGCGATCGCCTCAAGCGGGCCCTCACCGCCCTGGGCGTCCCCGAGCGGTGCGCGCTCTGCGGGACGGCTCCGGTCTGGCGCGGCCACCCACTCCCGTTGGAGGTGGATCACATCGACGGGAACTGGCGCAACAACCGCGTCGAGAACCTCCGGTTCCTCTGCCCCACCTGCCATTCGACGACGGACACTTATCGCGGCCGGGGCAAGGCCCGCAGAGCCCTCGCGCGACCGGACGGTCACGGGGGCGACGACCGATGAGCGAAAGCAGGCGGTACACACGCGAGTTGCTGGCCGAGGCCGCACGGCAGTGCCGCGATATCGACGAGGTCATCGCTTTCCTGGGCACACGCTCCCGCAGAAACCTGGGCCGCTACCTGATGCGGCGCTTCGCCCACTACGACATCGACGTGTCGCACTTCCGCCGTCGCGGCTACCGAAGGGGCGAGCCACGGCCGCCGGCCGCGGAACTCGGCCAGGCCGTGGCGAGTTCCGTTTCCCTGGCGGACACGCTCCGCCGCCTCGGCCGACCGGCAAGCACGAGCCAGCGGGCACTGCTGAAGAAGTGGATCGCCGACGACGGCCTCAACACCGCCCACTTCCTTGGCCAGGCACACCAGAGAGGCAAACCGGGCACCACCCCTGCCCTCACGGCCAAGGACGTACTCGTGAAACACGAGGGCAAGCGCCGCAGCAAGGCGGCGCACCTGCGTCGCGCCCTCAGGGAGATCGGCGTACCGGAGGAATGCGCCGAGTGCGGAACCGGTCCTGAATGGCTCGGACGCCCCATGACCCTGGAGGTCGACCACGCCAACGGCGACTGGAGTGACAACCGCGCCGACAACCTGCGGCTGCTGTGCCCCAATTGCCACGCAATCACCAGCACATGGTGCCGAGGAGGCAGCCGCCGCAACCCGAGCCATTCTGCGTAGCATTCCCCCGTACCGGCAGAGTCGTCGGCCCGTTAGGATGGCGGGGCCAGCGGCCGTGTCGTAACAGGAAGCCGAGCTGCGTTTAGATCGCAGTGGGAGAAATCCCGTGTGGGTTCGAATCCCACCGGCCGCACTGACCATAGATTCGAAAGCCCGGACCGCGGAAGTCGCGGCCGGGCTTTCGGGCTACCCGCCGTCAGCCCAGCAGTTCCCGCACCACCGGCACCAGCGCCCGGAACGCCTTCCCCCGGTGGCTGATCGCGTTCTTCTCCTCCGGCGTCAGTTGCGCGCACGTCACCTCGTGGCCCTCCGGCTGGAGGATCGGGTCGTAGCCGAAGCCGTTCGTGCCGACCGGGGCGTGGCGCAGCGTGCCGCGGAGGTGGCCTTCGACGACGCGTTCCGTGCCGTCAGGGAGGGCGAGGGCGGCGGCGCAGGCGAAGTGGGCGGCGCGGTGGTCGTCGGAGATGTCGGAGAGCTGGGCCAGGAGCAGGTTGAGGTTGGCGGTGTCGTCGCCGTGGGTGCCGGCCCAGCGGGCGGAGAAGATGCCGGGGGCGCCGCCGAGGACGTCGACGCAGAGGCCGGAGTCGTCGGCGACGGCGGGGAGGCCGGTGGCCTTGGCCAGGGCGTGGGCCTTGAGGAGGGCGTTCTCGGCGAAGGTGACGCCGGTTTCCTTGACGTCGGGGATGTCGGGGTACGCGTCCGCGCCGACGAGGTCGTGGGGCAGACCTGCGTCGGCGAGGATGGCGTGGAGTTCGGTGATCTTTCCGGCGTTGCGGGTGGCGAGGATCAGGCGCGTCATGTGCCCAGTATCTCCGCGTGGGGCGCCTGGTTGGCCACCGGTCGATGGCTACCGCTGCCCGCCGCCCGCCGGCCCGTTGGCTACGAGGTGCAGACCTTGCCGAGTTCGGCGGCCGCGTCGGTGACGGGCTTGATGTCCGGGGTGGTGTCGCCGTTCTCGACGGAGGTGCGGACGTTGTCGACGCCCTTGGTGAGGTCGTCGACGGCCTTGGACAGGTCGGCGTTGTCGGTCGTGTCCTTGAGGTTGCCGAGTTCCTTGTCGATGTCGTCGAGGGCCTCGGTCAGCTGGGTCGGGTCGTCGGTCGCGGTGCCGACGGCCTGGGAGAGCCTGTCGACGCTGGTGGCTATGGCGTCGGCGGTCTTGACGCAGTCCAGGGCCTTGTCGACGGCACCGCAGCCGACGGCTCCGGTGAGCGCGACGGCGGTGACGACGGCGAGTGCTATACGGCGGCTGCGCATGAAAACAGTCCCTCCCCGGGATTTTGGACGGGCATACGGTTCGGCCCGTACGCCCGTGCTGCCTGAGACGCCGGCAGTGGCGTTCTTGGTTGCTTCTTTACTCGCCGAGTGTCCGGGCGAGGGCCTCGGTCTGAAGTGCGGCGAGGTCGGCGCAGCCGCCGGTGGCGAGGTCGAGGAGCGCGTTGAGCTCCTTGCGGTCGAAGGGCTCGGCTTCGGCGGTGCCCTGGACCTCGACGAAGCGGCCGTCGCCGGTACAGACGACGTTCATGTCGGTTTCGGCGCGGACGTCCTCCTCGTAGCAGAGGTCGAGGAGGGGGGTGCCGTCGACGATGCCGACGGAGACGGCGGCGACGGTGCCGGTGAGGGGCTTGCGGCCGGCTTTGACGAGCTTCTTGTTCTGGGCCCAGGCGACGGCGTCGGCGAGGGCGACGTATGCGCCGGTGATGGCGGCGGTGCGGGTGCCGCCGTCGGCCTGGAGGACGTCGCAGTCGAGGACGATGGTGTTCTCGCCGAGGGCCTTGTAGTCGATGACGGCGCGCAGGGAGCGGCCGATGAGGCGGGAGATCTCGTGGGTGCGGCCGCCGATCTTGCCGCGGACGGATTCGCGGTCGCCGCGGGTGTTGGTGGAGCGCGGCAGCATCGAGTACTCGGCGGTGACCCAGCCTTCGCCGCTGCCCTTGCGCCAGCGCGGGACGCCTTCGGTGACGGAGGCGGTGCAGAAGACCTTGGTGTCGCCGAAGGCGATGAGGACGGAGCCTTCGGCGTGCTTGCTCCATCCGCGGTCGATGGTGACCGGGCGGAGCTGTTCGGGGTTGCGGCCGTCGATTCGAGACATGTGGTGAGCCTATCCGCCCGTGCGTGAGGGGCCCGTCCCGGTGTGGAAGGGCCCCTCACGGGTGAGCGGGGAGAGGGCTCACATCATGTCTTCGATGTCCGCGGCGATGGGGTCGGCGTCGGTGCCGATGACGACCTGGATGGCGGTGCCCATCTTGACGACGCCGTGGGCGCCGGCGGCCTTCAGCGCGGCTTCGTCGACCTTGCTCGGGTCCACGACTTCGGTGCGGAGGCGGGTGATGCAGCCTTCGACCTCTTCGATGTTGTCGATACCGCCGAGCCCGGCGACGATCTTCTCAGCCTTGCTGGCCATGTCCTTCTCCCTGCGTTCATGAGGCCCGTACGGGGCGCCCGGTGCTGCCTCGGCCCGCCATCGGTCCGGTTTCGTCACGGTAATGCACGGTTGGCCCATCTTCATGGGCGGGTGACCGCCGCGTACCGAATGATGACGATCACCGGCGGGACAACTGGTCCCCAGCCGTACGAGAACTGGTCTACACCAGTCTGCGGCACCTGCCAAACCAGGCGAGTTCCGGGAGGACGCCGATGAGCACCGAGAGCGCGGCCGCGCCGTGGCAGACCTGGTGGAACAAGTCGTTCCAGGGGCTGCAGAAGATGGGCCGCAGTCTTCAGCTGCCCATCGCCGTGCTGCCTGCGGCCGGCATTCTCAACCGGCTCGGCCAGCCGGACGTCTTCGGTGCTCAGGGGCTGGGCTGGGACAACGTCGCCAAGGTGATGGCGGGCGCCGGCGGTGCGCTGCTGGACTCGGGCCTCGGACTGCCGATGCTGTTCTGCGTGGGTGTCGCGATCGGCATGGCGAAGAAGGCGGACGGTTCGACGGCGCTCGCGGCGGTGACGGGTTTCCTCGTGTACTACGGCGTGATCCGGCAGTTCCCGAACGAGTGCATCGACCCGGCGACCCCGGTGGCCACCGGCTGCCAGGCGGCCGACGGTTCGGTCGAGGCCTTCACGTACCAGAACCCCGGTGTCTTCGGCGGCATCGTGATCGGCCTGCTGGCGGCTTATTTCTGGCAGCGGTACCACCGCACCAGGCTGGTGGACTGGCTGGGCTTCTTCAACGGCCGCCGGCTGGTGCCGATCATCATGTCGTTCGTCGCGATCGCGTTCGCGGCGCTGTGCCTGTGGGTCTGGCCGCCGATCGGCCAGGGGCTGGAGAACTTCAGCGACTGGCTGTCGGCCCTGGGTGCCTGGGGTGCGGCGATCTTCGGGGTGGCGAACCGGGCGCTGCTGGTGATCGGGCTGCACCAGTTCCTGAACGTGCCGCTGTGGTTCCAGTTCGGTACGTACACCAAGCCCGACGGCACGGTGGTGCACGGCGACATCAACATGTTCCTGGCGGGCGACCCGCACGCGGGCCTGTTCACCACGGGCTTCTTCCCCATCATGATGTTCGCCCTGCCGGCCGCGGCGCTGGCGATCACGCACTGCGCGAAGCCGCACCGCCGGGCGGAGGTGGGCGGGCTGATGATGTCGGCGGCGCTGACGTCGTTCGTCACGGGTATCACGGAGCCGCTCGAGTACTCGTTCATGTTCATCGCCCCGGCGCTGTACGCCGTCCACGCGCTGCTGACGGGTGTGTCGATGGCGGTGACCTGGGGGCTCGGCGTCAAGGACGGCTTCACGTTCTCGGCGGGGCTCATCGACTACGTGATCAACTGGGGCCTCGCGACGAAGCCGTGGCTGATCGTCCCGATCGGGCTGTGCTTCGCGGCGGTGTACTACGTGATCTTCCGCTTCGCGATCACCACGTTCAACCTGATGACGCCGGGGCGCGAGCCGGACGAGATCGGTGACGAGATGGAGCGCGACGTCACCAAGTAGTGGGAAGGCGTCGCCACATAGAGGGGCGGTGGGGGCGTTCCGTCGTTGTTGGCCCGGTATGAACCAGGCCACAGAAATCGCAGGTTCCTTATCTTTCCCTCACGTGCTACAACAGGTCTACACCTCTGA
The DNA here is from genome assembly GCF_036181745.1 of Streptomyces sp. NBC_00259. Classification (NCBI taxonomy): domain Bacteria; kingdom Bacillati; phylum Actinomycetota; class Actinomycetes; order Kitasatosporales; family Streptomycetaceae; genus Streptomyces; species Streptomyces sp. NBC_00259. The sequence continues at coordinate 2,896,553 of NZ_CP108080.1, forward strand.
CTGGTGTAGACCACGCGGTCCAGACCACCGCGTTCCCCCCTGAGACGCCGCCGTCCCATCTTCCCCTGGTTCCGGGCGGCGCCTTGCCCACTGGAGGAAGTTGTGACCACGGCCAGCGCCGCCCCCGAGGCGCAGAAGAAGAAGACGGGCGCGGGCGCGATGGCAGTGATGCAGCGCATCGGCCGCAGCCTCATGCTGCCGGTCGCGGTGCTGCCCGCCGCCGCGCTTCTGGTGCGCTTCGGCCAGCCCGACATGCTCGGCAAGGAGTCGTTCCCGACCTTCATCACCAAGATAGCCGGGTACATGTCGGCCGGTGGTGGCGCACTCCTCGACAACATGGCGCTGCTGTTCGCCGTCGGCATCGCGATCGGCTTCGCGAAGAAGTCGGACGGCTCGACCGCGCTGGCCGCCGTCGTCGGTTACCTGGTCTTCAAGAGCGTGCTCGGCACCTTCACGGACAGCAGCCTGCCCAAGAAGGAAGCCATCGTCGACGGCAAGATCGTCATGGTCGAGCAGGCCGTGGACGCCAAGGTCCTCGGCGGCGTGGTGATGGGCATCATCGTGGCGCTGCTCTACCAGCGGTTCTACCGCACCAAGCTGCCCGCCTGGGCGGGCTTCTTCGGCGGGCGCCGACTGGTCCCGATCCTCGCCTCGTTCGCCGGTCTGCTCGCCGGCATCGTCTTCGGCCTGATCTGGCCGTGGCTCGGCTCCGGTCTGCACTCGTTCGGTGAGAGCCTCGTCAACTCCGGCGCCGTGGGCGCGGGCATCTTCGGTGTGGCCAACCGTGCGCTGATCCCGGTCGGCATGCACCACCTGCTGAACTCCTTCCCGTGGTTCCAGGCCGGTTCCTACGAGGGCAAGAGCGGCGACATCGCCCGCTTCCTGGCCGGTGACCCGTCGGCCGGACAGTTCATGACCGGCTTCTTCCCGATCATGATGTTCGCCCTCCCGGCGGCCTGCCTCGCGATCGTGCACTGCGCCCGCCCGGAGCGCCGCAAGGTCGTCGGCGGCATGATGTTCTCCCTCGCGCTGACCTCTTTCGTCACCGGTGTGACCGAGCCGATCGAGTTCACCTTCATGTTCATCGCCCCGGTGCTGTACGCGATCCACGCCCTGCTGACCGGTGTCTCCATGGCGCTGACCTGGTCCCTGGGTATGAAGGACGGCTTCGGCTTCTCCGCCGGCGCGGTCGACTTCTTCCTCAACCTGGGTATCGCGTCGAACCCGTGGGGCCTGGCGCTGGTCGGCCTCTGCTTCGCGGCGGTCTACTACGTGATCTTCCGCTTCGCGATCATCAAGTTCAACCTTCCGACGCCGGGCCGTGAGTCCGACGAGGAACTGGCGGAGCTGCAGAAGGCCGAGGCCAAGTAGGCCCGCCCACGGCACCCGCGCCGGAGCCCCCGTCTTCCGAAGAGGAAGGCGGGGGCTCCTGCCGTGCCCGGTGTCCCGCCTGGGTCAGTCGCCGGCCGGGACGCACAGCACCGGGATCCTGGAGAGATGCAGCAGTTTGTGCGGGGTCGAGCCGAGGAGGGCTCCGCGCAGCGGGCTCTCGCCGTAGCTGCCGACGACGATGACCCGGGCGTCGTGGCGGGCCGCCGCGTCCAGCAGGGCCTCCGCCGGCTTCTCGTCGAGGACCTCGACCGCCGTGGGTACGCCCGCGTCGTCGGCCTCCGCCACCGCGTGCGCGAGCGCGACGCGGCCGGTCTGGCGGACGGCGTCGAGGTGGGCGCGGTACTCCTCGCCCTGCGCGCCCGGTGGCGCCGCGCCGAAGACCACCACGAGCGGCTCGCCGAAGGCCGCGGACACCTCGATCGCGACCCGCAGGGCGCGCAGTGAGCCCGGTGACTCGTCGTAGCCCAGAACGACCGCCATCTCAGGGCTCCTTGGTGCGGCGCACGAGGTCCGGGTCGCACACACCCGGGCGTTCCTGCCAGTACCGGTCGCTCGTCAGGCGCCGCGCGACCATGAAGACCAGCCCCATGATCACGATGAAGATGCCGATGACGAGCGGCGGGGCGAGCCCGAACCACGAGACGCCGCTGTAGGAGTTCGCCGGGTCGGACATGTGGATGACGGCCTCCACCAGCAGCCACAGCAGCAGCACCGCACCGACGAGCGGGCCGATCCCGATGAGGACCAGGTTGCCCACGCTCTCGGTCAGATGGCGGCGGTAGTAGACGGCGCAGGCGATGCCGGTGAGCGCGTAGTAGAACGCGATGAGCAGCGACAGTGCGGTGAGCGAGTCGAGGAGGGCGTTCTCGCTGATCCGGCTGACGACGAGGTACCAGACGGCGGCGACGAGGGCGACGGCCCAGGTGCTCACATGGGGTGTGTGGAAGCGCGGGTGGATGCGGGCGAAGACGGACGGCAGCGCGCCGCGGCGGGCCATGGACAGTCCGGTGCGCGACGCGGGGATGATCGTCGTCTGGGTCGAGGCGAGCGCGGACGTGGAGACCGCGAGGAGGACGAGCCAGTCCCAGCCGCCCATGACCTGCCGGGCGAGCGAGGCGAAGATGAACTCCTCCTCGGTCGCGTTCTTGGCGAGGTACGCGGGCCCGGCGAAGGCCACGACCGCGATGCAGACCGACAGGTACGTGCCGAGCAGGATGATCGTCGACCAGATGCCGGCCCGGCCCGGGGCGCTGGCGGAGTTCTTGACCTCTTCGGTGAGGTTGACCGCCGACTCCCAGCCCCAGTACATGAAGACGCCCAGCAGCAGGCCGGCGGTGAGCGCCGCGCCTCCGGCCCCGAACGGGTTCAGCCATCCGATCTCGGGTTCGACGGCGGGGAGGGAACTCGTACCGGCGTAGACGCGCTGGATCGCGACGACCGCGAAGGCGAGCAGGGACGCGATCTGCGCGAGGATGAGCACGTTCTGCACATGGGCGGACGCCTCGGTGCCGATGACGCAGATGGCGGTCATGACGAGGATGAGGAGGACGGTGAGCAGCGGGCGGACGACGTCGTTGGTGGCCCAGCTGTCGAGGCCGACCGTGAGCAGCCCGAAGCCGACGGCGACGTCGGCGAGTGAACCGACGACGAGCACACCGGTCATCATGATCGCCCAGCCGCCGATCCAGCCCGCCCAGGGGCCCATGGCGCGGGTGACCCAGGAGAAGGTCGTACCGCAGTCCTGGTCGACCCGGTTGAGGTAGAAGAACGCCGATGCGATCAGCAGCATCGGCACGAACGAGGCGAGCACCACTCCGGGGGCGTAGACCCCGACGAGCGCCACGACCGATCCGATGACCGCGGCCAGGGAGTAGGCGGGCGAGGTCGAGTTGATGCCGATGACGAGAGCGTCGAGGAAGCCGATCGCGTTGTGCTTCAGTTCCCCCGGCCCTTCCCCGGTGTGGGAGCTGGGTGGGGGCGGGCGGGTGTCCGTGACGTCATCGGCCATGTGTCCTCGCAGGTCAGGACGATGTGTCGGTTTTATGCGATTTTAGCGGGACATGCCGTGGGCGGCCTGCCGAGTGGATCTCGCATCACCTGCGCCCGGACCCGGAGCTCGTGGACCGCGGGACCCTAGAGCTCGTAGACCGCGCCCGGGACGGCCAGCTCGGCCGGTCCTTCGTACACCTCACGAGCGTCCGCGAGATTCCGCTCGGCGTCCGTCCACGGCGGGATGTGCGTCAGTACGAGACGCCGGACACCGGCGCGGGCGGCGTGGGCGCCGGCCTCGCGGCCGTTGAGGTGGAGGTCCGGGATGTCTTCCTTGCCGTGGGTGAAGGCGGCCTCGCAGAGGAAGAGGTCGGTGCCCTCGGCGAGGTCCACGAGGGGGTCGCAGACACCCGTGTCACCTGAGTAGGTCAGGGAGCGGCCGCCGTGCTCGACGCGGATGCCGAAGGTGTCGACGGGGTGCGCGACCTTCTCCGTGCGGACCGTGAACGGGCCGATCTGGAAGGTGCCCGGCTTGAGCGTGTGGAAGTCGAAGACCTCGCCCATCGACTTGTCGGAGGGGGTGTCCGCGTAGGCGGTGGTGAGGCGCTGCTCCGCGCCCTCCGGCGCGTACACCGGGATGGCGTCGGCGCGACCGCCGTCGTGGCGGTAGTAGCGGGCGACGAAGTAGCCGCACATGTCGATGCAGTGGTCCGCATGCAGATGACTGAGGAAGATGGCGTCCAGGTCGTACAGACCGATGTGGCGCTGCAGCTCGCCGAGGGCGCCGTTGCCCATGTCGAGGAGCAGCCGGAAGCCGTCGGCCTCTACGAGGTAGCTCGAGCAGGCCGATTCCGCGGACGGGAACGACCCCGAGCAGCCGACGACGGTGAGCTTCATGGAGCTTGAACCTCCGTGGACGGTCGTCCGGTGGACGGGGAACGTGGGTGGGGAACGGGGTCGGCCGAAGCGTGCGCCGGGGAGCTCGTGCGGTGCGTCGAGCGTAAGGCGCGAAAGGGTCGGGCGCTCCTTTGCGGGTACCCGTTGTGGGGGAACTCACCTGCCCTGTCACCGGATAGGACGAGGTGCGGGGGCGTGTACCCGGCGCGCGCGGCTCGGGATGCGCGCCGGTACCGTCTGGGGTATGGACACGTCCTGGTGGCTCGCGCTCGGCGCGGTGGTGGTGGTCGCGCTGGTGGCCGCGGTGACGCGGGTACGGCCGGGCGGCCGGGTCGGGCCGCGCACGCGGCCGGGGAGGGCGCCGGGCAGACCTCCGGGAAGGCCCTCGGAGCGGGGCGCGCGGCCGGGGCCGGCGCGGCGGCCGCAGCCGGGCGAGATCTGGTGGGCGGACGTTCCCTACGAGGACGGCCCGGGCTCCAAGGACCGGCCCTGTCTCGTCCTGGCCGTGCGCGGTGGCGCGGCGCGCGTCGCCAAGATCACCAGCCGTTACCACGACGAACGGCCGGGCGTGATTCCTCTGCCGCCGGGCACGGTGGGCGATGGGCAGGGGCGCGCGAGTTTCCTGGAGACGGACGAGTTGCGTGAGGTGCGCGTACGGGACTTCAGGCGGCGGGTCGGTGTGGTGGACCCGCTGCTGTGGGACCAGCTCCGGCACCTGTCTCCGTGACGGCGGTCCTTCCCCTGTCCTGACGGGTCCCGTCCCCCTGTGCTGACGGGTCCCGTCCCACCGGGCCCGGCCTCACCCCGGCTCGCCCCGTCCCGGGCCGCGCCCGAGCCCCCTCGGGCTCGCCCCGTCCCGGGCCGCGCCCGAGGGGGCGGACCCGGGACGGGACCGGGCGAGTCAGGCCCAGAGCTGGCCGTGGAGGGTTTCGATGGCCGCCTCGGTCGTCGGGGCGGTGTAGACGCCCGTCGAGAGGTACTTCCAGCCTCCGTCGGCGACGACGAAGACGATGTCCGCCGACTCCCCCGCCGTGACCGCCTTCTTGCCGACGCCGATCGCCGCGTGCAGCGCCGCGCCCGTCGAGACGCCCGCGAAGATGCCCTCCTGCTGGAGGAGCTCACGGGTGCGGGTGACCGCGTCGGCCGAGCCGACGGAGAAGCGGGTGGTGAGTACGGAGGCGTCGTACAGCTCGGGCACGAAGCCCTCGTCGAGGTTCCTCAGCCCGTACACGAGATCGTCGTAGCGCGGCTCCGCGGCGACGATCTTCACGTCCGGCTTGTGCTCGCGAAGGAAGCGGCCGACGCCCATGAGGGTGCCGGTCGTGCCGAGGCCCGCGACGAAGTGCGTGACGGACGGCAGGTCGGCGAGGATCTCGGGGCCGGTGGTGGCGTAGTGCGCGCCCGCGTTGTCCGGGTTGCCGTACTGGTAGAGCATCACCCAGGACGGGTGCTCGGCGGCGAGTTCCTTGGCCACGCGCACCGCCGTGTTGGAGCCGCCCGCGGCCGGGGACGAGATGATCTCGGCGCCCCACATCGCGAGGAGCTGCCGGCGCTCCTCGCTGGTGTTCTCCGGCATGACGCAGACGATCCGGTAGCCCTTGAGCTTGGCCGCCATCGCCAGTGAGATCCCGGTGTTGCCGCTGGTCGGCTCCAGGATCGTGCAGCCGGGCGTGAGGCGGCCGTCCTTCTCCGCCTGCTCGATCATGTGGAGCGCGGGGCGGTCCTTGACCGAGCCGGTCGGGTTGCGGTCCTCCAGCTTGGCCCAGATACGGACGTCCTCGGAGAGGGACAGCCGGGGCAGCCGGACGAGCGGCGTGTTGCCGACCGCGGCGAGCGGGGAGTCGTAGCGCATCGGGAGCCGGGCCGATCAGGCCATGCCGCCGGCCACGGCCGGCAGGATCGTGACGCTGTCACCGTCGGACAGCTTGGTGGAGATGCCGTCGAGGAAGCGGACGTCCTCGTCGTTCAGGTACACGTTCACGAAGCGGCGCAGCTGGTCCCCGTCGACGATCCGGGCCTGGATTCCGGCGTGCCGGGTCTCGAGGTCGGCGAACAGCTCGGCGAGCGTGTCCCCGCTGCCTTCGACGGCCTTGGCGCCGTCGGTGTAGGTGCGGAGGATGGTCGGGATGCGGACCTCGATGGCCATGGCATGGGCTCCTGTCGGGAGGGACGTAGGGCGTTGCGTGAGGGGCGCGCGGCTCGGCCCCCGCGCAGGGGCTGGTGCAGGGCTGGTGCGCTCGGGGGCCGTGGTCAGGCCGTACGGCGGTCCGCGCAGCGCGTACAGATGGCGCTGGCGAGTCGGCACAGGTCGACGTGCAGCCGCGCCACGAGCAGCGGGGTGCCCGGCGTCTTCTCGCTCACGTCGTTCGAAACCATGCGGTCATCGTAACGATTCCCGGTGCGGCTCCCGACATGTGATCTCGCATCGCGGACGCGATCTGTTCGCCTGACGGACGCCCGGCTCGTCAGCACCCCTCTCAGTACGCCTCGACGACCTTGACGTCCTCCTCGGTGACCTCGCCCTCGACGATCCGGAAGGACCGGAACTGGAACGGGCCGGCGTCGTCCGCGTCGGCCGTGGACACCAGGACGTAGTGGGCGCCGGGCTCGTTGGCGTACGAGATGTCGGTGCGGGAGGGATACGCCTCGGTCGCGGTGTGGGAGTGGTAGATGATCACCGGTTCCTCGTCGCGGTCGTCCATCTCCCGGTACAGCTTGAGCAGATCCGTCGAGTCGAACTCGTAGAACGTGGGCGAGCGCGCGGCGTTGAGCATCGGGATGAAGCGTTCGGGCCGCCCCTCGCCCACCGGTCCGGCGACCACGCCGCAGGCCTCGTCGGGGTGGTCCTCGCGGGCGTGGGCGACGATCCGGTCGTACAGGGCCTGGGTGATGGTCAGCATGATGACGAGAATAGGCGGACGGCTCGCGGATCTGAGATCCGGGGACCAATGAGTGAGATCGCGCCCGGTCGCCCTGCCGGGCGCCCTGCCGGTTGTCCTGCCGTCGTCCTGCCGGTCGTAGCGCCGGCCTTCCTACCGGTCGTCCTGGCGGTCGGTCACGGCGAGCAGCGCGTGCACGGTGGTCTCCATCGTGCGGCGGGCGGCCTGCGGGTCCAGGCCGCTGCCGCGCCAGTGGTACCAGGCGCCCCATGTGGTCACCGCGTCCAGCCCGTTGAGCAGGTCGGTCCTGCGTTCCCCGGGCAGCCGGTCGAGTTCCACGGCGAAGACGTCGGCCAGCCGCCGGCGGGCGAAGTCCATCACGTGCCGGACGGCTTCCTCGACCCGCTCGGAGGGCCGCTCGATGCGCATCATCGTCCGCCGTGACGGAGTGATCCATTCCAGGACGCGGGCGCGCTGCTCGACGAGTGCCGCGACCCGCGCTTCCCGGGGTCCGTCCGTCGGCAGTGGCTGGATCTGTGCGGCCAGCTGGTCCAGGCGCCGGGCGATGGCGGTGTCCTGGAGCTGGGCCATGTCGGCGAAGTGGTGGAAGACCAGGCGCCGGGACACCCCGGCGCGCTCGGCGACGCGGTCGGCGGGGAACTGGGTCTCCCCCTCGTCCAGCAGGGAGAGCATCGCGTCGGCGATCTTCTCGCGGGTCTGCCGCCCGCGCTCGGTGCGGCCGTCCGGCGCTCCGTCCCGGGCGCGTTCGGCCTGCGGGTGCGACTGCTTCACGGCGCCACCTCCCGTCCCTCGGTCCGTCCGATGCGTTCATCGCAGCGTTGACATTGTTGCACTCCCGATGCAACTGTGCCGATTGCACGCTGAGTGCAATAACTTTCGCCGCACGAGAGGTCCGCTCATCCGATGCTCCTGTCCGTAGGGCGCTGGTGCGCCCGCAGACCCAAGCGGACCGTCACCGCCTGGCTGCTGCTGCTCATCGCCCTGGGCGCCGCCCTGGGGGCCTTCGGGAAGATCACCACCGAGGCCGTGACCATCCCCGGCAGCGACAGCCAGGCCGCCCGCGACGCCGCCGAAGCCTTCGACGACGCGGCCTCCGGCCGCCAGCCCGTCGTCCTGTACGCACCGGCGGACGCCGAGCCGCTCACCGCGGCCGGGCAGCGGAAGGCGGTCGAGGAGGCCGCGCGCGCCGTCGCGGAGGTGGATCACGTCGTCGCCGTCACCACGCCGTACGAGCCGGCGGGCGGCGGTCTCGGCGCGGACGGCCGCACCGGCCGGCTCACGGTCGAACTCGACGTCACCGGCCGGGACATCACCCCCGGGACCACCCGGAGCATCACGGACGCGGCCGCCCCGGCGACGAGGGCCGGGATCGAGGTGACCCCCGGCGGCGATCTCGCCGCCGCCGCGGACAAGGGCTCCACCGGCCACAGCGAGATCATCGGGCTCGCCGCCGCCTTCGTCATCCTCGCCGTGGGCTTCGGCAGCCTGGTCGCGGCCGGGGTCCCGCTGCTGACGGGAGTCGTCGGCCTGGCCGTCTCCCTGTGTGCGATCGGGCTGGCGGGCCATCTGATGGACATGCCGTCCTCGGGCACGACCATCGCGGCGATGATCGGCCTCGGCGTGGGCATCGACTACACGCTCTTCTGTCTGACCAGGTTCCGTGAGCTCCGGGCGGCCGGCCTGAGCCCCGAGGACGCCGCCGCGCGCACCACGGCCGGCTCCGGCAAGGCCGTCGTGTTCGCGGGCAGCGCGGTCATCGCCGCCCTCGCCGGGCTCGCACTGGGCGGTCTGCCCCTGCTCCACGCGCTGGCGCTGGCCCCGGGCGTCGCCGTGCTCGTCGCCATGGCGGCCACGCTCACGCTGCTGCCCGCGGTGCTCTCGCTGCTCGGGCGGCGGCTCACGCCGAAGGTCCGCGCGACCGGGGCCACGAGCGAGGCGTCAAAGACCGCCGGCCAGGCACGGCCGGCCGGCTGGGGCCGTATCGCGGCGTCCGTCGCCTCGCGGCCGTGGCGCTTCCTGATCGCCGCCCTCGCGCTGATCGGCGTGCTCGCCGCCCCCGCCGCGCAGTTGACGTTCGGTCAGCTCGACGCGGGCGACAAGGCCGCCGGTACGGCGAGCCGCATCGCGTACGACCGGCTCGCCGACGCCTTCGGCCCCGGCGCCAACGGCCCGCTGCAGGTCGTGTCCACGCTGCCCGCCCCGGTGTCCGGCCCAAAGGACGCACAGGTCACGGACGTCACCGCCGCCCTGCGCGCCGCCCCCGGCGTCGCGTCCGTCGGGCCCGCGCAGCTGTCCGCCGACGGTGCTCATGTTCGCTGGCAGGTCACGCCCACCACCGCGCCCGCGGACCCGGCCACCACCGCACTCGTACGCGAGCTGAGGAAGGAGACGCTGCCCGAGGCGACCGCGGGCACCGGTCAGGTGACCCATGTGGGCGGGGCCACGGCCGCCCAGGCCGACCTGAACGACCGGCTGACCCGGCGGATGCCACTGGTCGTCGGCTTCGTCCTCGCCGTCGCCGCGCTGCTCCTGCTGGTGGCCTTCCGCTCCCTGGTCGTCGCGGTGACGGCCGCACTGATGAACCTGGTCGCGGTCGCCGCCTCGTACGGTGTGCTGACCGCGGTCTTCCCGTGGGGCCGGGGCGCGTCCCTCATCGGGCTCGAAGGGCCCGTGCAGATCCCCGGATACGTCCCCCTGCTGATGTTCGCCGTGCTGTTCGGCCTCTCCATGGACTACGAGGTCTTCCTGCTCAGCGCGGTCCGCGCCGCCTACCTGCGCGACGGGGACAACCGGCGGGCGGTGGTCGCCGGGCTGGCCGGAACGGGACGGATCATCACCTCCGCCGCGCTGATCATGGTCAGCGTCTTCCTCGGCTACCTGCTGTCCGACGACCCCGTGGTGAAGATGTTCGGCATCGGCCTGGCCACGGCCGTCGCGCTCGACGCCACCGTCGTACGCGGCGTGCTCGTACCGTCCACGATGGTGCTGCTCGGCCGCGCCAACTGGTGGCTGCCCGCCCGGTTGGACCGGCTGCTGCCGCATCTGGCCATCGAGGACGACGGCGATGACGACGCGCCCGCGCCCGCCGCCCCGGCCGGTGGCACCGCCCTCACCGGCACCCGGGGGTCGTCATGATCCGGCGTCCCGCCGCCGGCCGCCGGAGGCTGCTGCGGATCGCGCTCGCCTCGGCCGCCGTACTCGCCGCGCTGCCCGTCGCCGACCGGATCGCCGCCGCGGTCGCCGAGGAGCGGATCGCCGAGCGGATCGCGGGACGGCAGAGCGCCCTGGTCGGCACCCCGCAGGTGAGCATCGACGCCTTCCCGTTCCTGCCGGCGGCCGCGGAGGGAACCTTCCCCAAGGTGGCGGTACGGGCCGACGCCGTGACCCGGGAAGGGCGGACCGTGCAGGCGTCGCTGGAGCTGCGCGAGGTCTCCGAGCGGGCGGGCGCGTACACGGCCGCCACCGCCGAGGCACGGTTCACCGCGCCCTTCGGCTCCTTCGGTGACGATCTGGGCGAGGGAGCCTCGTTCTCCGCGGACGAGGAGGGACGCCTTCGTATCGACCGTGATGTCCTCGGCCTGCCGCTGACCGTCGTCGCCGAGGTGCGCCTGACCGGGCGCACCGTCACCGTGGTGCCCGTCGCCGCCTCCTTCGCGGGCCGTCCGGTGGACCCGGCGGGGCCTCGTATCTCCGCGGCCTTCAGCGGCCGGGAGCGCACGGTGCCGGAGCTGCCCGGCGGGCTGACCCCCACCGGCGTCTCGGTCGGCGACGCCGGGGTGACGCTCCACGCCCGCGCGGACGGCGTCCGGTTCACCTGAGCCGTGTCCGGCGGCCCGGGACGCACATCGGGCCATGCCGGGCGGGAGAGCCCGGCATGACCCGATGACTGGTGCGAGGGGAGCGTGCCGCTACTTGGCGGCGTCCGCGTACTCGCGGGCGGGCTCGGCGGGGCCCTGCGGCTTGTTGGACTTCATGACGAACCAGCCGATGGCCAGCGCGACGGCCCAGCCGGCGCCGACGTACAGGCTCACGCGGGAGTCCGGGTCGTACGCGATCAGGCAGGTCACGAAGAGCAGGAACACCAGGGCGATCCAGCTGCAGACCGCGCCGCCTGGGGCCGGGAAGGAGGAGGCGGGCAGCCGGCCGGCCTCGACCGCGCGGCGGTAGCGGATGTGGCTGATGAGGATCATCATCCAGGTCCAGATACCGGCCGCGGTGGCCACCGAGGTGACGTAGCCGAACGCCTTCTCCGGGACGACGTAGTTGAGCAGCACGCCGATACCCATGAGGGCGACGGAGACGGTGATGCCGATGGCCGGGGTCTTGCTCGCGGCCAGCTTGCCCAGCGCCTTCGGGGCCTCGCCGTTGGAGGCCAGGTCGCGCAGCATACGGCCGGTGGAGTACATGCCGGAGTTGCAGGACGACAGGGCCGCGGTGAGGACGACGAAGTTGACGATGGCCGCACCGGCCGGGATGCCGATCTTGGCGAACGCGGCGACGAAGGGGCTCACGCCGGGCGCGAACTCAGTCCACTTGACCACGCACAGGATGACCGTGAGGGCACCGACGTAGAAGAGGGCGATGCGCCAGGGCAGCGAGTTGATCGCCTTGGGCAGGGTCTTCTCGGGGTTCTCGGACTCGCCGGCGGTGACGCCGACCAGCTCGACGGCGAGGTAGGCGAACATCACGCCCTGCAGGGTCATCAGGCTGGAGCCGATGCCCTTGGGGAAGAAGCCGTCGAACGCCCACAGGTTGGAGACCTGGGCGGTGTCACCCGCGGCGCTGAAGCCGAAGGTCAGCACACCGAGACCGATGACGATCATGCCGATGAGCGCGGTCACCTTGACCATCGAGAACCAGAACTCGATCTCGCCGAACAGCTTCACCGAGATCAGGTTGGCGATGTAGAGGACGACCAGGAAGACCAGGGCCGTGACCCACTGCGGGACCGAGGGGAACCAGTAGTTGATGTAGATGGCGGCGGCGGTGAGTTCCGCCATGCCGGTCACGATCCACATCAGCCAGTACGTCCAGCCGGTGACATAGCCGAAGAACGGGCCGAGGAACTCCCGGGAGTACTCCGCGAAGGAGCCGGAGACCGGCCGGTAGAGGAGCAGCTCGCCGAGCGCTCGCATGATGAAGAAGATGATCACGCCCGCGAGGGCGTACATGAGAATGAGGCTGGGTCCGGCCTTCGCGATGTTCGCGCCGGCGCCCAGGAACAGACCTACGCCGATGGCGCCGCCGATGGCGATCATCTGGACCTGACGGGGCCCGAGCCCACGCTCGTAGCCCTCACTCGAAATGCCCGCGGCCTCATTGCCGTCATGCGTGTCGACCCGCGCTGAGGTCATGGATGGTGCGCCTTTCTCCATGCTGACCCGCGCGCCGACTGCCTGCGGCTGCGGACCAGGTCCTGATCCCCCCGGATATGGATGGAGTGCCACCGGCGATCTGCCGGTCCGAGCGCCCCCGGGAACATGGGTGGCGTCCCCGGCAGGTCGTGAAGATTTATCACGCCCGCAACATTGATCCAGCCACGTCGATGTGACGCACCGCACAGGAAGAACCGGACAATAACCCCTTGGCGCAGCAAAGCGGAGCGCCCGAGTGACGGGATCGTTATCCGGAATTGAGCGTCCGTTGAGCGAACACCACCGGGCGCGACGGTGTCGCTACGGGGTCAGCGTCTCGACGAGCGTCTCCTGGAGCGCGCCGAGCCAGAGGTACGCCATGACCATCGGCTTGCGCGGATCGGAGTCCGGCAGCCGGTAGAGGTCTCCGCCCTCGTCCTCGTCGGCGACCTCCAGCCGGGTGCCGATGGTCAGCCGCAGGTCGTTGAGCGCGCCGAGCCAGTGCAGCGAGTCGTCGGCGGTGAGCTTGAGGACGGCGCCGCCCTCCCCCGTCGCGGTCAGCGCGTCGAGGTTGCGGACGACCACGAGCGCGTCGTCACGCTTGCGGGTGCGCAGGTCGTTCTCCGTGTAGCGGCGGAACTCGGCGGAGAACTCCCGGACTTCCTCGCTCTCGCCGTCCTTGACCTCCGGGCCGCCGTACGCGTCGGGGAACAGACGCGCCAGCGCCGGGTCGGACGGCGGCTCGCTCGGGCCCTCGGCGAAGAGCGCGGCGAGCGGGTCCTCGCCCTGGGCGGGTTCGTCGCCGGGGCCGATGAGTTCCAGCAACTGGACGGTGAGCGAGCGCAGGATGGAGATCTCGACCTCGTCGAGCGCGACGGCCGCGCCGCCGCCCGGCAGCGCCTCGAAGTGTCCGGCCATCACTGACGTTCCTGGGAGAGCGTGGCCCACAGCCCGTAGCCGTGCATCGCCTGCACGTCACGTTCCATTTCCTCGCGACTGCCGCTGGAGACGATCGCGCGGCCCTTGTGGTGGACGTCCAGCATCAGTTTGTGGGCCTTGTCCTTGGGATAGCCGAAGTAGGCCTGGAAGACGTACGTGACGTAGCTCATCAGATTGACCGGATCGTTGTGGACGATCGTCACCCAGGGGACATCGGGCTCGGGTACGGCGAAGGTCTCCTCGGCCGACTGGGTCTCTTCGATCTCTAGGGGCACAGTCACTCCACCCATGCTGCCACCCGAGGGGCCCCGTCGCATAAACGACCCCGGCCGAATCGCCGACATCTCGTCACTCTGACGAGATGTGCGCTAGCATCGCTCGTATGGCAGCGATTCCCGGGGGCCACCCCCCGGACCCCCGGCCGGCTCGGCCGGCGGCCGAGACGAGAGTTCGAGGTTGACCATGGTGAGCACTGCGGATCTGGGTCTTCCCGTGGAGGTGCCGTCGACCGCGCTCTTCACCGACCAGTACGAGTTCACGATGCTCCAGGCGGCGCTGAAGGCCGGCACGGCGGACCGTCGCTCCGTCTTCGAGCTCTTCACCCGCCGGCTCCCCGAGGGCCGACGCTACGGAGTCGTCGCCGGCATCGGACGCGTCCTGGACGCCGTGGAGAACTTCCGCTTCGACGACGGCGTGCTCCGCTTCCTCAGGGACCGGCGCATCGTCGACGAGCCCACGCTGCGCTGGCTGTCCGACTACCGCTTCAGCGGCGACATCTGGGGCTACCCGGAGGGCGAGGTCTACTTTCCCGGTTCGCCGGTCCTGCGCGTCGAGGGCTCCTTCGCCGAGTGCGTGCTGCTGGAGACCGTGGTCCTGTCGATCCTCAACCACGACTCGGCGATCGCCGCCGCCGCTTCCCGCATGTCCTCCGCCGCCGGCGGACGCCGGCTCATCGAGATGGGCGCCCGGCGCACGCACGAGCTCGCCGCGGTCGCCTCCGCGCGCGCGGCGTACGTCGGGGGCTTCGACTCCACCTCCGTTCTCGCCGCCGGCTTCCGCTACGGCATCCCGACGGTCGGTACCAGCGCCCACGCGTTCACTCTTCTGCATGACACCGAGCGGGACGCCTTCCGGGCCCAGGTCGACTCACTCGGACGCGGTACGACACTGCTCGTCGACACCTACGACGTCGCCGAGGCCGTCCGTACGGCCGTCGAGGTCGCCGGGCCGGAGCTCGGCGCCGTACGCATCGACTCCGGCGACCTGCTGCTGGTGGCCCACCGGGTGCGGCAGCAGCTGGACGAGCTGGGGGCGCACGACACGAAGATCGTCGTGACGTCCGACCTGGACGAGTACGCGATCGCGTCGCTCGCCGCGGCACCCGTGGACGCGTACGGCGTCGGAACGCAGCTGGTCACGGGCAGCGGGCAGCCGACCTGCTCGATGGTCTACAAGCTGGTCGCGCGGGCCGGCTCGGCCGATCCGGGGGCGCCGCTGACCGCTGTGGCGAAGAAGTCCTCGGGCGGGAAACTGTCCGTGGGGGGCCGCAAGTGGGCCGCCCGCCGCCTCGACGGGCAGGGCGTCGCCGAGGCCGAGGTGCTCGGCACCGGACCGGTGCCGGACGCGCTCGCGGACCGGCAGCTGCTGGTGGAGCTGGTCAAGGGCGGCGAGGTCGTCGCCCGTGAGCCGCTGGACGCGGCGCGGGACCGGCACATCGCGGCGCGGTCGGGACTGCCGATGTCCGCGACCCAGCTGTCCCGTGGCGAGCCGGTGATCCCGACGGAGTACCGGATGTGACCCGGGTGAACACGAGTGATCCACGGGGGACCCGAGAGCCGACGGCAGTGCCTCCGGCAGGCAAAGGCCCCCTCCCACAAGACGGTTGAAGTCTCTACCCTCAGAACGTTGCCCCCATATCGCCCCCTCCCCGAAGGACACCCGCCATGCACCGCGCATTGATCGTCGTGGACGTTCAGAACGACTTCTGCGAGGGGGGCAGCCTCGCGGTGGCCGGGGGCGCGGACGTCGCCGCCGCCATCACCGACCTGATCGGCCAGGCCACGGCGGGGTACCGCCATGTCGTGGCCACCCGCGACCACCACATCGACCCGGGGGACCACTTCTCGGAGCACCCCGACTACGTGGCGACATGGCCCTCGCACTGCGTCGCCGGGACCGAGGGCGTCGGCTTCCACCCGAACTTCGCGCCGGCCGTCGCCTGCGGCGCGGTCGACGCGGTCTTCGAGAAGGGCGCCTACGCGGCGGCGTACAGCGGCTTCGAGGGCACCGACGAGAACGGCTCGGCGCTGGCGGAGTGGCTGCGCGCCCGCGACGTCACCGAGGTCGACGTCGTCGGCATCGCGACCGACCACTGCGTGCGGGCCACCGCGCTGGACGCGGCGCGCGAGGGCTTCCGCACCCATGTGCTGCTGGACCTCACAGCCGGCGTCGCCGAGGCGACGACGGACCGGGCGCTGGAGGAGCTGCGGGACGCGGGCGTGGAGCTGTCGGGCAAGCCGGTGGTGTGACGGGGGCTTCCCAGCCCACGAGCCGCCGCGCTCCACCCCCGGGCACCGCCGCCGGGCCGCTACGCTCCGCCCGCCGGCCGCAGCAGGGCGCGTATGGGGTGCCAGAGCTCCTGGGTCAGGGGGTCGTGGGTGCGCCAGAGCAGGCCGTCGGGGTGGTGCAGGACCGCCGTGATCTCGTCCGGCGTCGGCGGCTCCGCGTTACCGCGCAGGTACACCGCGCGCAGCCCCAGATTCCGCAGCCGCGTCAGCGCACGCGCACGGTTCGCCGCGTGCACCAGGATCCGCACCGTGCGTCCGTCGCCTGCCGGGTCGGGCAGGCCGATCGCGACCACGACACTGCCTCCTGGCAGCTTGCAGAAACCTCCGCCGGGCATGCCGCATCACTCCCCCGTGAGCTCGCTGTCAATAAGAACTTCGTCAGACGCACCTAAACACGATCGGCCGCCGCCCGCTAGAGGGCGACGGCCGATCATGCTTTGACCTGCGACGATGCTCGTTACTTCGTCGAGGGGCCGACCTTCACCGTGATCGTCTGGCCGTTCTTCGGCTCGTTGACGATTGCTATACGAGTGTTGGTGTCAGCAACCTTGACACCGGCGTTCGGGTTCTCCTCGAACCAGTAGACGCCCTTGCGGTCGTCGAAGACCGAGTTGCCCTTGTGGGAAGCGATCCGCTGCGCGACGTCCGCCTTGTGCAGCGTGAGCGCATCCGACCGGAAGGTGCTGAAGGTCGAGTCGAACGCCTGGATGCGGTTGCGCATCAGCGTGCCGTCGGCCCACTTCAGCGCCTTCGCGTTGGCGTCGATCGGAAGGATCAGACCCTGGCCCGGGTGGGCGCTGGTGTTGTTGTCCTTCTGGGAGGTGTCCCACTGCCAGATGAGCAGGCCGTTCTGGTACGGGTAGTGCTCGACCCAGCTGTCCTTCGGCGCCTTGAAGCCGAAGTTGTACGGCCCGACCTTGAGGGTCTGGTCGTACGAGACGTACTGGCGGTTCTCGGCCAGGTAGTACTGCTCGTACTCGTTGGTGAAGGACTCACCGATACGGGAGAAGCCCTTCGCGGTCCAGCCGTTGTCGTCACCCTCGGCGTTGTCCGAGAACACGGGGGCGCCATCGGCGTTGACGGTGATCGCGTCGGCCGTGAAGCCCTTGCCGCCCGCGCCGCCGTCGGTCTGGTAGCGGAAGCGGACGTCGACCTTCTTGCCGGCGTACGCGTCCAGCGAGTAGACGAGCTTCTTGTTGCCCTCCGAGGGACCGGTCAGCGCCGGGGCGTCGCTCGCGTCGCGGGGGATCGCCTTGCCGTCGGCCGTGCCGTCGACGGCGGTCCAGGTCGCGCCGCCGTCCGCCGACACCTCGGTGTAGAGGAAGTCGTAGTCGGCCTCGATGTCCCACCAGCCCGAAAGCTCCAGGGACGCCTTGGACTTGCCGGTGAGGTCCACGGAGCGGGTGAGGGTGTTCTTGAGGTCGTCACCCATGTCGCTCCACCACTGCTTGGAGCCCTCGGCGGGCTTCACGATGGTGGTGGTGACCTTCTTCTTCGGCAGCTCGACGACGAGGGCCTGCGGGTTCTTGGTGTTGTACTCGGCCACACCCAGCTTGTGGGTGGACTTCGTCCCCGCCTTGGCCTTGGTGTAGTTGAGCCAGCCGAGCTGCAGCTTGTCCCAGGCGTTCATGTCGCCCGGCAGGTCGCCGATGGAGTCCTTGCCGGTGCCGAGCCAGGAGCCCGACGACATCAGGGACCAGAAGCCGGTGGAGTTCTCGCCGCCGCCGGACGTGTCGTACAGGTCCGGCAGGCCCAGGTCGTGGCCGTACTCGTGGGCGAAGACACCGAGGCCGCCGTTCTCCGGCTGCATGGTGTAGTCGCCGACCCAGATGCCGGTGGTGCCGACCTGGGCGCCGCCGGCCTTGTTGTTCGCCGGGCCGGTCTTGCCGGCGTCGGTGCCGTACGCGTACCAGCGGTGGGCCCACAGGGCGTTCGGGCCCTCGGCGCCGCCGCCCGCGGACTCGTCCTCACCGGCGTGGACGATCTGGAAGTGGTCGATGTAGCCGTCGGCCTCGTTGAAGTTGCCGTCGGCGTCGAAGTCGTAGCGGTCCCACTGGTCGTACTGGGACAGCTCCGCCTTGATCTGCGCGTCGGTCTTGCCCTTGGCCTTCTGGTCGGCCGCCCAGGCGGTGACGCCGTCACGGACCGTGTCCCAGACGTTGCTGCAGTTGGACTGGCCGCAGTAGTTGGAGCCGTAGCGGGCTTCGTTCCAGTCGACCTTGACCCAGTCGGAGACCGTGCCCTCGACCGAGTAGCGGCCGGAGGAGGTGCGCTCGTAGTAGGTCTTCAGCGAGTGCTTGGGGTTCCCCTTCTTGTCCTTGCCCTCGCCGAAGTACAGGTCCTGGAAGTGCTGCTGGTTGTAGTCCTTCTGCCAGGCCGTGGAGTTGTCGACCTTGCGGTCCGGCTCCGCGATCTTGTTGTGCAGCGGACCGGGGGTGCCGCCGTACTTCTTGACGGGCGGCTTGGGGCCGTCGCCGTCGGGGTCGACCATCGTCGTGTCGTCGACCTTGTCGCCGAACTCCACCAGGATCGTGAAGATCTTGTCGGTCTTCTCCCGGCCCAGCTCGACGTACTTCTTGTTGTCCAGCTTCACCACGTTGGACCCGCCGCGCTTCTGCACGGTCGCGTCCCCGGATATGACCTGCTCCAGCGCCGCCTGGCGCTGCTGCTCCTGCTGCTTGCTGAACGGACCCTCGAGGTCGTGGTCCACATGGCCCTTCTCGGCCTTGTGGTGGTCCGCGCCGGGCGCCGGATCATGGCGCTCGACACCGACCGGGCCCGAGGGCTTGTTGTCGGCCTGGGCCGTGGTGAGGGCCGCGGCCGTCGCGCCGGTCGTGGCCAGGGCCACGAGCACCGCGGACGCTCTGATCGCCCGTCGTCTGTTGGTCACTTGAAGGTGTCCTCCCCCGCGCACCGGCGTTCCGCGGACCAAAGGATGTGGGGTGATCCGCGCGCGGCAGCGCGTCACAAGTGACGACATTCGACCGGAGTTGGCGGAGAAAAGACAGACCTTGACTTGAACACAGCAACTGCACTATGCAGGAGCGCAGTTCCGGATATCGGACGCGCCACTCACGCGCGGCCCGGGAGGTCACAGGCGTCCCGGGCGAGCCTCCCAGGCCCCCCGCCGGCCGGTCAACAGGCGCACCGGCCGGACCGGTTGGCGAGACGAGTGACTCCATGCGCCCCCAGTGCACCGGTACCGTGGGTTAGGTCACGCTTACTACCGGTTCCGCTCGGGCATCCACCGTCGTAGGGTCGCCGGAGAGTGCGACCCGTTGCGACACACCACCGACATCGATGCTCCGAGGGACGGAAACCGTCATGCCGCGTCCGACTGCCGCACAGCTCGCCTACGGTTCGGCCACCGTCGTCATCTCGACCGTCGCCATGCTCCTCCTCTCCCGTACGACGACGGGGATCGGCGTCGCGGTCATCGGGGTCGCCGCGCTCGCCCTGGGCCTGCTCGTCGCCGTGACCGTGCCCGCGCCCGCGAAGGCCGGGACGACGGCGAGGGCGGCACGCACGGTCCAGGTGAACCGTACGGCCGCCCTCGCGGATCACGCCCTGCCCGGGGACACCCCCGCCGGATCCTCCGCCCGGCTGCCGGTCGCCCACGCGGGCGCCGAGCCCCGCGTCGGCCAGCACTCACTGCGCCGCTGACACCACCACCGTCTTGGCCGCCTTGTCGTGCAGACCCTGCTTGTACGGCTTGTCCACCAGGATCATGATCGCCAGGATCAGCGGCCACAGGCACGGGCAGCAGATCAGCTGCGGCAGCCAGAGCACGGCGGCCCGCATGAGGGAAGCGCCGGTGTCCGGCGTGCTGCCGTCATTGAGCATCGCCACGCGCATCTTCATCAGCTTCTTGCCGATGGTCCGGCCGGAGCTGCGCACCATCAGGGTGTCGTACCCGACGAAGGCCACGATCGAGATGAGCTGGAACACCCACTGAACGCCGGTGTTCGCGCCCGTGACGAACTCGTCGAAGTCGCCGCCCCTGGTCCCCACCCGGTCGTAGATCCCGAACGGGATGCCGATGAGCGCGAGCGGGATGGTGACGATCAGCCAGTCGATGAAGCGCGCGAGGAACCGCTTCGGGGTGTCCGCGAGGGGCGGCATCCCGTGGAGCGGATCGCTCCCCCCGTACGGATCGCCGCCGTAGGCGTGCGCATCGTACGGCGGAGGCGGGGCGCCGCCGCCGTACGGTGAGCCGTAGGGGGAGCCGGCCCCGGGCGGTGGCGTGCCGTACGGGCCCTCACCCGGCGGCGGCCCGCCGGGCGGTGGCTGCGCGCCCGGCGGTGGACCACCCGGCGGCATGGGCTCCTGAGGCCCCTGCGGCTCCTGGGGCCTCTTGCGGAACGGGTCGTCCTCGGGCGGCGGAGGTCCGGGCGGCTGATCGTTGCTCATGGGGGCCAGTGCACCCCGCCGGACCGGGCCCCGCAACGGCTCGCATGCCGTTCGGGGGACGACGGGACCGTCAGGGCCGACGGGACCTGAAGGACCGAGCGGTCCGGCCACCGGGAACCGGCGGGCCGGACGTCAGCCGGCGACGAACGTGCGCGCCGCCTTGTCGTGCCAGCACTGCCGCCACGGGCGGTCGAAGACACACCACAGCACGTTCACGACGCCGATGAGCAGCACGCCGAGTACCCCGTGCACCAGCCAGCGGCGCAGCGCGCCGGCGAACGACGGGGGCGCGTGCGACTCGATGTCCCGCACCTCCAGGCCCAGCAGCTTCTTGCCGAGCGTACGGCCCCACTTGGCGGTCGGCAGTGCCTCGTACAGCGTGCCGAGCACCAGGAGCGCGGCCAGCACGATGCCGAACTGGGTGGCGGTCGTCCCGTCGAGGAGCCAGACGGTGACCGTCTCGCCGGACATCTTCGCCGCCTGGATCTTGCCGTCGATGTGCGTCAGCGCCTTGGAGACGAACGGGAAGGACACGGCGCCGACGAGGGCGCCCAGCACGACGGTGTCGATCAGCCGTGCCACGAGGCGCTTGCCGAGACCGGCCGGGCGGGCCGAGGCCTGCGCGCGGGCGGCCAGCAGGAACGGGTCGTCGACCGGCGGCTTCCACGGAACGACCGGCGGCTCCTCGGCCTGCGCCTGCGCCAGCTGGTGCACCTGCTGGGCCCAGGACGCGGCCCCGCCGCCGACTCCGGCGGACAGGGGCTGCTGCCCGAGCTGCTGCTGGTGCTGCTGCTCTTGCTGCGTCTGCTGTTGCTGTTGTTGCTGCTGCTGTTGCTGCTGTGCGGGGACCTGCGGCTGCGGTGCCTGCTGCGGCTGAGCCGTGGGCTGTGCCTGCTGCCCGGCAGGCTGCTGCGTCTGCGGGCGCGGCGTCATCGTACGGATCGTCATGGTGCCCTCGGCGGGCGGCGTACCGCCCTGGGAGCGGACCGTGGCGCCGCCTTCCGAGCCGGTCTGCGGGAGCGCCTGCTCGTCCGCGGCTCCGCCGACGCTGCGTACACCGGGCAGGGCACCACCGGTCGGGTCCCCGGCGCCGGCCGCCGGCCGTCCGGGCTCGCGGTCGAACCGGACGCCGGAGGGCGCCGCGCCCTCGGCCGCGCCGGCCGTGCGCGGGTCCCGCACCGCGGCGGCGGGCCGGTCCCACGCCTGGCCGGGGACGGGGGCCGAGGTGTCCGCGCCGGTGCCCTGCGCGCCGCCCGCATAGGGGTCCTGGTCGGCAGAGCCCCAGGAGACACGGCGGTCGCGGTCGCCGCCGAACCCGGTCTGGCGGGAGGCGTCGGCCTGCCAGGCGGTGGAAGGCTCGGGGCGGGCCCCGGCGGCCGGGTCCGGATCCTCGTCCAGGAAGACGGGGCCGGTCTCCTCGACCGAGGGGACGGCAGGGGCGGGCGGTGTGGCGGCCGGGGCCGCGGTCGCGGTGGCCGAGGGCGGTGACGACGGCATCGCCTCACCGTCCTTGGGCGCCGGACGGCTCGTACCCGGCACCCAGGCGGTTCCGTTCCAGTACCGGACGTAACCGGGGATGGACGGGTCGGGGTAGTAGCCGGGCGTGGGGCTGCCGTCGCCGGTTGCCGGGGTTGGGGCGCTCATCACCGTGGTCCCGTATCTCCTGGAAGGCATCGAGGTTCGTCGAGGACATCGACTCAAGGGTCCACATCTATCAGACCCTCGCACCGCCCTGGGCCCGTCCCGCCTTAAGGACCACTTTCCGGTACCGCTGTGCCCCACCACCACGGCCGTGTGCCGAGTCACTGAGAAGTTGTTGCCCGAAGTCGCGTAATGGATGGCGGGGATGGCGCTCTCTCCCTGCGTGGCCCGCTCCAGGGCCCCGTACCAGGAAAGGAAGACGCACTCTCATGCACACCGTGGTGGAACGCG
Organism: Streptomyces sp. NBC_00259; assembly: GCF_036181745.1. NCBI lineage: Bacteria > Bacillati > Actinomycetota > Actinomycetes > Kitasatosporales > Streptomycetaceae > Streptomyces > Streptomyces sp. NBC_00259. Next base: position 2,918,933 of record NZ_CP108080.1, read on the forward strand.
AGCTGGAGCTCAAGCTGGTCCTGTCGCCGGAGCGCAGCGTCCCCGTGCCGGCCAGGCTCGGCTATCGCACGGAGGACCCGTACGCCGTGCACATCACCTTTCACATCGGTTCCGAGCACCCCGTGCACTGGACCTTCGCCCGCGAGCTGCTGGTCGAGGGGATCTTCCGGCCGTGCGGGCACGGAGATGTCCGTATCTGGCCGACCAAGGTGGACCGGCGCAGCGTCATTCTGATAGCGCTGTCGTCGCCGGACGGCGAGGCCCTGCTGGAGGCGCCCTCCGCGCAGGTGTCCGCATGGCTGGAGCGGACACTGCGGGTCGTGCCCCCGGGATCCGAGCGGGAGCACCTCGGGATCGACGAGGAACTGGCCGAACTCCTCGCGCCGACCCCGGCGGACGATCTGTATCTGAGCGACCGGTGGCTCTCGGACGAATCGACGGACGGTGAGGCGTAGGCGGGCGGGCCCGTGACCGGGTGGTCACACGTAGGTATGGGTGATGAACTCGATGGAGTGGCCGTCGGGGTCGTCGATGTAGACCCCGCGGCCGCCGAAGTGATGATTGATCCGCTGCGGCTCGGCGTGCATGGGGTCGGCCCAGTACGCGAGCTCCCGCTCCTTTATCCGGCCGAAGATCTCGTCGAACTCCTCCTCGGAGACGAGGAAGGCCAGATGCTGGGACACGATCGCCGAGTCCGTCTGCCCGTCGAGGTAGTCGAGCGTGACCCCGTTGGCGAGCGGGACGCCGGCGAACGGGCCGAAGGGCTTCGGCTCCGGCGCGCCGATCAGCTCGGTGAGGAAGCGGGCCGAGGCGAACCGGTCGCTGCTGTGGACGATGGTGTGGTCAAGACGTGCGGGCACGGCTCCTCCTTCTTCATCGTGTGCTTTCACGCTATGCGGGGAGCCGTGTCCGTACCATCCGGCTTTGGTCCTGGTCCTGAAGACCTAGAACAGTTTGCCCGGGTTGAGGATGCCGAGCGGGTCGAAGGTCTGCTTGATGCCGCGCTGCAACTCGATGCCCACAGGACCGAGTTCGCGGGCGAGCCACTCCTTCTTCAGTACGCCCACGCCGTGTTCGCCGGTGATCGTGCCGCCGAGCTCCAGGCCGAGGGCCATGATCTCGTCGAACGACTCGCGGGCACGCCGGGATTCGTCGGGGTCGGCGTGGTCGAAGCAGACGACGGGGTGGGTGTTGCCGTCCCCCGCGTGCGCGCAGACACCGATGGTGAGGTCGTACTTCTCCGCGATGGCCGCGGTGCCGTCGAGCATCGCGCCCAGCCTGGACCGCGGTACGCAGACGTCGTCGATCATCGTCGCGGTCTTCACGGCCTCCAGGGCGGTGAGCGAGAGCCGGCGCGCCTGGAGCAGCATCTCGGACTCGGCGGCGTCCTCGGCGGGGACGACCTGGGTGGCTCCCGCCGCCGTGCACAGTTCGCCGACGGCGGCCAGGTCGGGGGCTGGGTCGGGGGTGTCGAAGGCGGCCAGCAGCAGCGCTTCGGTGGTGTCCGGGAGGCCCATCTGCGCCATCGTGTTGACGGCCCTGATGGTCGTACGGTCCATGATCTCCAGGAGCGAGGGCGTGTGCCCGCGCTCCATGATCGCGCAGACGGCTTCGCAGGCGGTGGCGGCCGAGGGGAACTCGGCGGCGAGGACGAGCTGCTGCGGGGGCTTGGGCCGGAGCGCGAGGACCGCTTTGACAACGATGCCGAGGCTGCCTTCCGAGCCGACGAAGAGACGGGTGAGGTCGTAGCCGGCGACGCCCTTGGCCGTGCGGCGGCCGGTGCTGAGAAGCCGGCCGTCGGCCAGGACGACTTCGAGGCCGAGGACGTACTCGGCGGTGACGCCGTACTTGACGCAGCACAGCCCGCCGGAGGCGGTGCCGATGTTGCCGCCGATGGTGCACATCTCCCAGCTGGACGGGTCCGGCGGGTAGTACAGACCGTGCTCGCCCACGGCGCGTGACAGCACGGCGTTGATGACGCCGGGCTCGACGACCGCGATCCGGTCCACCGGGCTGATCTCCAGGATGCGGTCCATCTTGGTCAGCGAGAGGACGATGCAGCCGTCCGAGGCGTTGGCGGCCCCCGACAGCCCGGTGCGGGCGCCCTGGGGCACGACGGGGACGCGCAGTGCGGTCGCGGTCCGCATGACGTGCTGGACCTGCTCGACCGTGCGCGGCAGTACGACGACGGCGGGAGTGCCCGCGTCGCAGAAGCTCGCCATGTCATTGGCGTAGGAGGCCGTGACGTCGGGATCAATGATCAGGGCTTCGGCCGGCAGGCCCTCGCGGAGCCGTGAGAGGAGATCGTCCATGATCCCAGATTCGCACCGGGGGCCATCGGTGTGAACCCGTCTGCGATCCGCGTCGCTCCGCCGGGTGTGCTCTTCGTATGGATCGACGGTTGGCGCACAGTGATCGCCATGACGCCGCGATACGCGCCCAATGTCAGGAATGCCGCGATTGCCTCGGTGGTCGCCGGGGCACTGGCCGCCGCGATCGTTCTCTTCGGCCCGGCCACGGACGACGGTCCGCCGCCGCCCTCACCGGGCCCCGAGGCCCGGGCGATGCTCGCGGGTGGCCCGGGGGCGCCGCTGTCGCCGATGGAGCTGTCGGCGCTGATCAAGGGCCAGGAGAGGCGGCTGCAACGGTACCCGGACGACCATGTCTCCTGGGCGGTGCTCGGCTCGGCGTACGTGGCGCAGGCGTCGATGCTCGGTGACCGTTCGGACTACCGGAGGGCGGAGAAGGCCCTGAAGCGGTCGCTGGGGACGCTGCCGGGCGAGAAGGGCAACGCCGACGCGCAGCTGGGGATGGCGGCGCTGGCCAACGCGCGGCGGGACTTCGCCACGGCCAAGCGGTGGGGCGAGAGCGTCAAGGCCCGGTCGCCCGAGCAGTGGACGGCGTATCCGGTGCTGATCGACGCGTACAGCGGGCTCGGCTCGTACGCTGCGGCCGCGAAGGCCCTGCTGACACTGGAGAAACTGCGGCCGCGCACCGTCCAGACCCTGCTGCGGGCCGCGCAGGTGCACCGCGACCGCGGCCGGCTCGATGACGCCGAGGCGATGACGGACGAGGCGACGGCGCTCGCCCACGGCAGGGCGGAGAAGGCTGCCGCCCTGCACCGGCTGGGCGAGCTGGCGTGGGACCGGGGCGAGCCGGCCGCCGCGGTGGCGAACTTCGACGCGGCGCTGCAGCTGGAGCCCGGCCACCATCCCTCGCTCGCCGGGCGTGCGCGGGCGCTGGCGGCGCTGGGGCGTACGGACGACGCGTTCCGCGACTACCGGGCGGCGATCGAACGGGCGCCGCTGCCGCAGTACGCGCTGGAGGCGGGCGAGCTGTACCAGTCACTGGGGCTCACCGGGGAGTCACGAGCGCACTTCGAGAAGCTGCGCAGGCTGGTGGCCAAGGCCCGGAAGCTGGGGGTGAGCGATGAGCTGACGCTCGCCCGGTACGAGGCGGACCACGGCCTGGCCAAGGCGGCGGTGCAGCGGCTCGCCCAGGAGTGGAAGCGCGGGCACCGCAGCGTGTACGTGGCGGACGCCCTCGGGTGGGCGCTGTTCCGGGCGGGACGGGCCGAGGAGGGGCTGAAGTACGTGAAGCGGGCCACGGCGTTGGGGCTGCGGAACGCGCTGTTCACGTACCACCAGGGCGAGATCGAGCGCTCGCTCGGCAAGGACGGCCCGGCCCGCCGGCATCTGCGGGAGGCGCTGCGCCTCAACCCGTACTTCTCGCCGCTGCTCGTGGCCCCGGCGAAGCGGGCCGTCTCGGCACTCGGCAACCCGCCGCCGGGCGGCCCGGTGGACGTCGAGGGCGAGCCCTGGACGGACGAGCCGCTTCCGGAGGAGGAGGACGAGGAGACGACGGAGGAGGAAGGGGACGAGGAGCCGTCGGAAGGGCCGTCGCGAGAGGCGAGCGGGGCAGCGGACGAGGAGGACGAGCCGTCCAGGAGCGCTTCGGACTCCCCGTCCCCGTCGTCCTTGTCGGCCGTGCCCTCGTCCTCGTCCTCGTCAGGGTCCCGGTCAGGCGGCTGACGCGCCGCCCCGGCCCCTCACAGCACGGCCGTCCCGATGAGCGCGTCGCGCCGGACCAGCCCCGCGAGGGCGGCCTCGTCGAGATGTTCCGTTCCGGCGGGCCGCATGGGGAGCACCAGGTAGCGGGTCTCCGAGGTGGAGTCCCAGACCGTGATGCGGGTGGTGTCCGGGAGGCGGACGCCGAACTCCTCCAGGACCGCGCGCGGTTCGCGGACGACGCGGGAGCGGTAGGCCTCGCTCTTGTACCAGCCGGGGGACGGGCCCAGCAGCCGTACGGGGTAGCACGAGCAGAGCGTGCAGACGACGACGTTGTGCGTGTCGGGGGTGTTCTCGACGACGCGCAGCCGCTGCGGCTGGACGCCGCCGGCGGAGTAGCCGAGCTCGGCGACGGCGGAGGTGCCGTCGGCGAGGAGCCTGGCCCGGAAGTCCGGGTCGGTCCAGGCCCGGGCGACGATCTTCGCGCCGTTCACCGGCGACGCGCCCGACAGGAACGCGTCGAGGGCCTCGTCGAGTGCGGTGTCCGCGATGAGGCCGCGGTCCTCCAGGAGGGTTTCGAGACGCCGTACCCGTCGGGAGATCTCGGCGTCGGTGTGCTGACCGGTCATGACTGGTCGTCCTCCAGATAGCTCTCGAACAGGTCGAGGACCACGTGGTGGTCGCCCTCGCCCCACAGCTCACGGGCCGCGAAACGCACCGCGTAGACCTGCTCCAGCGGGGCGTCGCCGCGCCCCTGGGCGTTCCGGTCGGCCAGGAGCGCGCGGCCCTCGGGTTCGACGACGGTCCCGCGCTTGCCCCGGGCGTACCGCGGCAGCCGGGTGTGGTGCGTCGGATCGTGGTGCACGGTGCGCACCCGCGCCCCGGCCCGGAAGGGGTCAGTCATCGAGCTCGCCCGCCTCGATCACGCCCTTGCGCTCCAGGAGCGTACGGATCGCGAAGAACCAGCGTTCGTAGTACGACGCCGCGAGGTATTCGGCCGGCGCCATGGACTCGATCGCGTCGCGGAACTCGTCGAGGTTGTAGACCTTGCCCGCGATCAGCGTGCAGTTGAGCGCGAAGACCCGGGCCTCCCAGTCGGCATGGAAGGGCTCGCTCTCGTCCGCGGTGTCGATGGGCCCGAAGCCCTGCATTCCGCCGACGTCGTTGATCCTGGCCATACGACGACGATATCCCCGTACGGCAACGCCGCGCGGCCCCACGGTTCAGGGCCGTGGGGCCGCGGGCGGACCGGACCGGAGCCGGTGCGGTGTACAGGTTTCAACCGGTGCTGCTTACAGGTTTCCGCGCTTCTCCTGCTCGCGCTCGATCGCCTCGAAGAGCGCCTTGAAGTTGCCCTTGCCGAAGCCCATCGACCCGTGCCGCTCGATGATCTCGAAGAAGACGGTCGGCCGGTCCTGGACCGGCTTGGTGAAGATCTGCAGCAGATAGCCGTCCTCGTCGCGGTCCGCGAGGATCTTCAGCTCACGCAGGGTCTCGATCGGCACCCGTGTGTCGCCGACCCACTCGCCGAGCGTGTCGTAGTACGAGTCCGGCGTGTCCAGGAAGCGCACCCCGGCCGCGCGCATGGTGCGCACGGTGGCGACGATGTCGTTCGTGGCGAGCGCGATGTGCTGGACGCCGGCGCCGCCGTAGAACTCCAGGTACTCGTCGATCTGCGACTTCTTCTTCGCGATCGCCGGCTCGTTGATCGGGAACTTCACCTTCAGCGTGCCGTCCGCGACGACCTTCGACATCAGCGCCGAGTACTCGGTCGCGATGTCGTCGCCGACGAACTCCTTCATGTTGGTGAAGCCCATGACCTTGTTGTAGAAGGCCACCCACTCGTTCATCCTGCCGAGTTCGACATTGCCGACGCAGTGGTCGATGGCCTGGAAGGTCCGCTTGGCCGGGGGCTCGACGATCGGGTCGGCGGCGACGAAGCCGGGCAGGTACGGGCCGTCGTAACCGGACCGGTCCACGAGGGTGTGGCGGGTCTTGCCGTACGTGGCGATGGCGGCGAGGACGACGGTGCCGTGCTCGTCCTTGACCTCGTACGGCTCCTCGATGCCGCGGGCGCCGTGCTCGGTCGCGTAGGCGTAGGCGGCGCGGGCGTCCGGCACCTCGATGGCCAGGTCGACGACGCCGTCGCCGTGCTCGGCGACGTGCTCGGCCAGGAAGCGGCCCCGGTCGGTGGCCTGCTTGATGACGGAGGTGAACACGAAGCGGGCGGCGCCGTTGGTGAGGACGTACGAGGCGGTCTCACGGCTGCCGGTCTCGGGGCCCGCGTAGGCGACGAGCTTCATGCCGAAGGCCGTGGAGTAGTAGTGCGCGGCCTGCTTGGCATTGCCGACGGCGAAGACGACCGCGTCCATTCCCTTCACCGGGAAGAGGTCGGCCTGCCGGGCGGTGTCGGGGGTGTGTCCCAGGGTCTCAGTCATGGCGGCAGACTCCCGCCGATCCACAAGCTGCGCAATAGTTTGTGTATCGGCTGGGCAATGTGCTCGGTCGCAGTCCGATTTGTTCGGGCGATCTGTACAGGATGACTACTGGGGAGGCTGCTGTGGCGATCGATCATCTGGACGGCCGGCTCATCGTGCTGCTCGCACGGGAGCCGAGGATCGGGGTGCTGGAGGCCTCCCGCAGGCTCGGGGTGGCGCGCGGCACCGTCCAGGCGCGGCTGGACCGGCTTCAGTCGAACGGAGTCATCCGCGGATTCGGGCCCGACGTCGACCCGTCGGCCCTCGGCTATCCCGTCACCGCGTTCGCGACGCTGGAGATCAAGCAGGGTCAAGGCGCCGACGTACGAGCCCACTTGGCCTCCGTCCCCGAGGTGCTGGAGCTGCACACGACGACGGGTCACGGCGACATGCTCTGCCGGCTCGTCGCCCGCTCCAACGCCGACCTTCAGCGGGTGATCGACCGGGTTGTCGGTTTTGATGGCATCGTGCGGGCGTCGACGGCGATCGTGATGGAGAACCCCGTGCCCCTGCGGATCATCCCGCTGGTGGAACAGGCCGCGCAGGACGCCGGCTGACGCGAGCAGGGACCGAGGTGACGGCGGATGAGCTTCTGGGAGTACCTGGTCACGGCCCACCAGCAGCTGCTCACCGACACCTACCAGCACGCCAGCGTCGTCTTCCAGTGCATGGTGATCGCCACCGTGCTGGGCGTCCTGATCGGCCTGGTCACGTACCACAGCGGCTGGGGCGGGAATCTCGCCATGACCACGACGGCGATGATCCTCACCATCCCCTCGCTCGCCCTGATCGGTCTGCTGATCCCGGTGGTGGGCCTGGGCGTGCCGCCGACCGTGATCACGCTGACGCTGTACGGGCTGCTGCCCATCGTCCGCAACTCGATCGTCGGGCTGCGGGGCGTGGACCCCTCGCTGGTGGACGCGGCCAAGGGCATCGGGATGTCCCCCATGGGCCGACTGCTGCGGATCGAGCTGCCGCTCGCGTGGCCGCCCATCCTCACCGGCATCAGGGTCTCCACCCAGATGCTGATGGGCATCGCCGCGATCGCCGCGTACGCCTCGGGGCCGGGGCTCGGCAACGAGATCTTCCGCGGGATCGCCTCGCTGGGCAGCGCCAACGCGCTGAACCAGGTGCTCGCGGGCACGCTCGGCATCGTCATCCTCGCCCTGCTCTTCGACGCCGCGTACGTCGGGCTCGGCAGGCTCACCATTGCGAGGGGGATCCGTGCCTGAGTCCTCCGGAGCCGCGATCGAGCTGCACGAGCTGACCAAGCGCTACCCGGGCAACCCCAACCCGGCCGTCGACAACGTCTCGATGGAGATCAAGGCCGGTGAGACGGTCATCTTCGTCGGGCCCTCGGGCTGCGGGAAGTCCACCACACTGAAGATGATCAACCGGCTGATCGAGCCGACGTCCGGACGGATCAGGATCGGCGACGAGGACGTCACCGACATGGACCCGGTGAAGCTGCGCCGCAACATCGGGTACGCGATCCAGGCCTCGGGCCTCTTCCCGCACATGACGGTCGCGGAGAACATCGCCCTCGTACCGAAGATGGCCGGCTGGTCGAAGCCGAGGGTGCGGGAGCGGGTCGAGGAGATGCTCGATCTGGTGGGGCTCGATCCGCGCGAGTTCCACGGGCGCTATCCGCGGCAGCTGTCGGGCGGGCAGCAGCAGCGGGTGGGCGTGGCACGGGCGCTCGCGGCCGATCCGCCCGTGCTGCTGATGGACGAGCCGTTCGGGGCCGTCGACCCGATCACCCGGGACCACCTCCAGGACGAGCTGATCCGGCTGCAGCACGAACTGCACAAGACGATCGTGTTCGTCACCCACGACTTCGACGAGGCGATCAAACTCGGCGACCGGATCGCGGTGCTGCGGGAACGCTCGCACATCGCCCAGTTCGACACCCCGGAGGCGATCCTCACCAACCCGGCCGACGACTTCGTCTCCGGGTTCGTGGGCGCGGGAGCCGCCTTGAAACGGCTCAATCTGACCCGGGTACGGGACGTCGAGGTGGCGGACTTCCCGACGGTCGGCGTGGACGACCCGCTCCAGTCGATCTTCAACAAGCTGCGGCTGAGCACCCACAACGAGCTGCTGATGCTGGACCGGCGCGGCCGGCCGTACAAATGGCTGCGGCGCGGCGACCTGATGCGGGCCAAGGGTTCACTGGCGCGCGCGGGCCAGCTGGTGCACGACACCGTCACCCGGGACGCCACGCTGCACGACGCGCTGGAGGCGGTGCTCATCGACAGCGGCGGGCGGGTCGCGGTGACCGGCCGGCGCGGCGAGTACATCGGCGTCGTCGACATGGAGACGCTGATGAACTCGGTGCACGAGATGCTGGAGGCGGACCGGCTGGCCGCCATCGAGCACCAGCACCAGCTGGAGGAGCTGCGCCACCACAGGACCGAGCAGGAGCTGGAGGGTGGTGGGTGAGCACGTGAACACCGCGTCCCCCGAGCGCCCTCCCGGAGAGCACGACGTCAAGGGCCATGCCTTCCGCGACGAGGAGGAGGAGCCGGCACCGCCGCCGCGGGTGCCCGCGCGCCGGATCACCTGGCGCAAGCTGGTGGTGATGCCGGCCGTCCTCGTCCTCGTGCTGCTGGCCACGTATCTGTGGATCAGCAACGTCCAGCTCGACACGATCGCCCAGAACTCCCTGGCCGGCGGCAACGTACCGCTCCGCACCTGGCAGAGCGTCAAGCTCACCGCGATCTCCACCTTCTGGGTGCTGATCATCGCCATTCCCCTGGGCATCGCGCTGACCAGGCCCGGACTCTCCCGGGCCGCACCGCTGTTCACCGCGCTCGCCAACATCGGCCAGGCGACCCCGGCGATCGGGCTGCTCGCGCTGCTGGTGATCTGGCTGGGCATCGGCCCGTCCACCGCGATCATCGGCATGGTCGTCTACGCCGTGCTGCCGGTGCTCGCCAACACGGTGGCCGGTCTGAAGGCGATCGATCCCCAGCTGGTGGAGGCCTCGCGCGGGATCGGCATGTCCGCGGCGGGGACGCTGACCAGGGTCGAACTTCCGCTGGCCGTACCGCTGATCCTCGCGGGGGTGCGGACGGCGCTCGTGCTGAACGTGGGCACGTCGACGCTGGCCACGTTCGTCGGTGGCGGGGGCCTCGGCGACCTCATCACCTCGGGGATCCAGACCCAGCGGATGCCGGTGCTGATCCTCGGCTCGGTGCTGACGGTGGCCCTCGCCCTGCTGGTGGACTGGCTGGCCTCGCTGGTCGAGCTGATGCTGACGCCACGCGGACTGGAGGCGGGCTAGATGCGCGGGCGCGGACGGTCGCTGCGGACCGCGCTGGCCGGCTGCGCGCTGCTGCTGCTGGCCGCGCCGGCGGGACTCGCGGGCTGCGGGCTCAAGAGCGGTTCGCCGCTGGTGGACGACGTGAAGCCGGGATCGGTCGGCCAGGGGCAGCCGCTCAAGGGCGCCTCGCTGACGGTCACGTCGAAGAACTTCAGCGAGAACATCATCCTGGGCTCGATGATCGGGCTGATCTTCAAGGCGGCGGGCGCGGAGGTCCTGGACCGTACGAACCTGCCGGGGTCGATCAGCGCGCGCGAGGCGATCGTCAACGGCGACGCGGACGCGATGTACGACTACACGGGCACGGCCTGGATCACGTACCTGGGCCATCAGGAGCCGATCGTGGACCCGTACCAGCAGTGGCTGGCGGTACGTGACGCGGACCGCGGGCACGGCGTCGTCTGGCTGCCCGCCTCCACCCTCGACAACACCTACGCGCTGGCGATCAGTCAGAAGAACAACGCGAAGTACGGGCTGAAGACGCTGTCCGACGTGGCGGCCCTGTCGCACAAGGACCCGTCGGCGGTGACGCTCTGCGTGGAGAACGAGTTCGCCTCGCGCGAGGACGGACTGCCGGGCATGGAGAAGGCGTACGGCATGAACATCCCGGCCGCCAACATCCGGAAGATGGACGCCGGGATCATCTACACCCAGGTGTCGGCGTCGGATTCATGCCTGCTCGGCGAGGTGTACACGACCGACGGCCGGATCAAGGCGATGAACCTGATCACCCTGGAGGACGACAAGCACTTCTTCCCCAACTACAACGCGGCGCCGGTGCTGCACCGGGCGACGTACGAGAAGTACCCCGACATCGCGAAGCTGCTGGACCCGCTCAGCAAGAAGCTCAACACCGAGGTCGCGCAGGACCTCAACGCGAAGGTGGACGTGGCGGGGCAGGATCCGCACACGGTGGCGAAGGAGTGGCTGATCCAGGAGGGGTTCATCAAGGAGGGCTGAGCGTGAGGGACACGTCCCCGGACCCGCGAGTCAGCACTGCGGGACCTGTCCGACCGGGAGTCAGCACTGCGGGACCTGTCCGACCGCGAGTCAGCACTGCGGGACCTGTCCGCCCTTCTCCAGCGCCCTGAGCGAGGACACCGCGTCCTTCAGCTCCGTGACCGGGATCAGCCGCAGCCCGTCGGGGAGTTCGGCCTCGGCGGCGTCGCACTCGGCCTTCGGGACCAGGAACACGGTCGCTCCGTCGCGGGCCGCGGCCTGGGTCTTCAGGGCCACACCGCCGACCGCGCCCACCTTGCCGTCGGCGTCGATCGTTCCCGTACCGGCGACGGTGCGGCCGCCGGTGAGATCGCCGCCCGCGCCGTCGCCGTCGAGCTTGTCCACGATGCCGAGCGAGAAGAGCAGCCCGGCGCTGGGGCCGCCCACGTCGGCGAGGTTCAGGCCGACCTTCACGGTGTCCGGGTCCTTCTTGAGGTAGCCCAGGGCAGCCTGCACCGCGCTGTTCTGGGACTTCACCATCTCCGCGGTGTTGTGCTTCTCGATCTGCTCGTCGGACTGCCCGGAGGGGTAGACGACGTCGTGCGGGAGCACGGCGCGGTCGGCACGGATCCACGCGTCCAGGACGTCCCCGAAGTCGACGTCGACCGACGGCCCGGTCGCCACGATCGTCGTCATCCGCAGCTGTCCGTCGGTCTTCCGCACGGGCGCCCCGGAGATCGTGATCACCGGTTTCCCCTTGTCCGCCCCCAGCACATTGGTGGTCTGCCCGGGCTGGGCCACGGTGAACGGCAGCGGCGCGAGACCCGCGACCGCGAGCAGCGCGACGACCGGCACGGCGCAGACGGCGAGAGCCCAGGGGCGCGAGAGACGAGAGAGGCGTGAGAACACGGTGTCAATGTATCGGTCCGCCCGGGAGGCCAGGACCGGGGTCACGCGTGGGGGTCGCGGGCGAGGATCACGGGCGGGGATCACGGGCGAGGGTCACGGGCGGGGGGAGCCTTCGTGGGTCAGAGGGGAGCCTTCGTGGGTCAGCGGAGGGCGTCCGCGACCTCGCGGGCCGCGTCGACGACGCGGGGGCCCACGCGTTCCGGCACGGAGTCGGCCAGCATGACGACACCGACGCTGCCCTCTATGCCGGTCACGCCGATCAGCGGTGCGGCCGCGCCGCTCGCGCCCGCCTCGAGTTCGCCGTGGGTGAGGGTGTACGCGGGCTCGGTCAGACCGCCCTGCCGGGCGGCGAGGATGGCCTTGCCCGCGGCGCCGCGGTCCAGCGGGTGGCGGAACCCGGCCCGGTACGCCACGTGGTAGTCCGTCCAGGTCGGCTCCACGACCGCGACCGCGAGCGCCTCCGCGCCGTCGACCAGCGTCAGATGGGCCGTCGCGCCGATGTCCTCGGCGAGCGAACGCAGCGCGGGCAGCGCCGCCTCCCGTACGAGCGGATGCACCTGCCGTCCGAGGCGGAGCACGCCGAGCCCGACCCTGGCCCGGCCACCCAGGTCACGGCGGACCAGGGCGTGCTGCTCCAGGGTGGCGAGCAGACGGTAGACGACGGTCCGGTTGACGCCGAGCCGGTTGGACAACTCGGTGACGGTGAGCCCGTGGTCGGTGTCGGCGAGCAGCTTGAGGACACGCAGTCCCCGGTCGAGCGTCTGGGAGGTCTCCGCGGTCACGACGCCCTCTCCTTCGAGGTGAGTGACGGCGACGCTCTCAGGAGGCCAGCGGCACCGGTCCCATCGGCGACGCACGGAGAGGCCGCCGGCAGGCCATGGCACACCGGCTGCGCTCCGCGGCGGCGCTGCCACGGGGCGTTTCATTGCGGTGGAATTTAGCGACCTGGTCCGCTCAGCGGAAGACCTCGTCCAGAATCCGGGCGTCACGGGCGCGAGGCACCCGCCATCGGGATGCATGTCCGGACGACAGGCGATCTGGGCCGATACGTACCTCTTCAGCCTCTGCCGAAGAGGTGTTCCTGGACCGGTCGGTACGGCGGGAAGGCCGGTACGGAAGCACCGGTACCGGTAGGTAGGGCGAGAAGGCACCTGGGCGCGGGCGGCCCGCGCTCAGGGTCTGACGGGCCGTGGGCTCAGGATCTGGCGGGCCGTCAGCTCACGCCGCGTCAGGCGCTCAGCGCATGCGCGTGGCCCACTCCTGCACCTTCTTGATCCGCTCCCGGATCTGCCCCGCCGTCGCCTCCGCGCTCGGCGGCCCTCCGCAGACGCGCCGCAGCTCGGTGTGGATCACGCCGTGCGGCTTGCCGCTCTGATGGACGTATGCGCCGACCATCGTGTTCAGCTGCTTCCTCAGCTCCAGCAGCTCCTTGTGCGAGACCACCGGACGCCGCTCCGCGGGCAGCTCCAGCAGGTCCGCCTCCTCGTCCGGCTTCTTGCGGCTGTGCGCGATCTGACGCGCCTGCCGCTTCTGGAGGAGCATCTGCACCTGGTCCGGTTCCAGCAGCCCGGGGATGCCGAGGTAGTCCTGCTCCTCCTCGCTGCCCGGGTGCGCCTGCATGCCGAACTCGGCGCCGTTGTACATCACCCGGTCGAAGACGGCGTCGGACTCCAGCGCCTCGAAGGGCAGCATGTCCTGTTCGCCGGTGTCCTCGTCCTCCTGCTTGTTCGCCTCGTCCATCTCCTTCTCGGACTCGGCGTAGGGGTCCTCCTCCCCCTCCTTCTTCGGCCGGTCGAGCACATGATCACGCTCGACCTCCATCTCGTTCGCGAAGCCGAGCAGCATCGGGATCGTCGGCAGGAACACGGACGCGGTCTCGCCGCGCCGCCTCGACCGTACGAAACGGCCCACCGCCTGGGCGAAGAAGAGCGGCGTCGAGATGGTCGTGGCGTACACGCCCACCGAGAGCCGCGGGACGTCGACGCCTTCGGACACCATCCGGACGGCGACCATCCAGCGGTCCTCGTTCTCGCTGAACTCGTCGATCCGCTTCGACGCGCCCGCGTCGTCGGACAGCACGACGGTCGCCTTCGTGCCGGTGATCTCCCGGATGAGCTTGGCGTACGAGCGCGCCGAGTCCTGGTCGGAGGCGATGACGAGGCCGCCCGCGTCCGGAATGGCCTTCCTGACCTCGGTCAGCCGCTGGTCGGCGGCGCGCAGCACGTTCGGCATCCAGTCGCCGCGCGGGTCGAGCGCGGTCCGCCACGCCTGCGAGATCGCGTCCTTGGTCATCGGCTCGCCGAGCCGCGCGGCGATCTCGTCCCCGGCCTTGGTGCGCCAGCGCATGTTGCCGCTGTAGGACAGGAAGATCACGGGCCGGACGACGCCGTCGCCGAGGGCGTTCCCGTAGCCGTACGTGTAGTCGGCGGAGGACCGCCGGATCCCGTCGTTGCCCTCCTCGTACGTGACGAAGGGGATGGGGTTCGTGTCGGAGCGGAAGGGCGTACCGGTGAGCGCGAGCCGACGCGTGGCCGGTTCGAACGCCTCCAGGCACGCCTCGCCCCACGACTTGGAGTCACCGGCGTGGTGGATCTCGTCGAGGATGACGAGGGTCTTGCGCTGCTCGCTGCGGTTGCGGTGCAGCATCGGACGTACGCCGACACCGGCGTACGTGACGGCGACGCCGTCGTACTCCTTGCTCAGCGGACCGGCGCTGTAGTCCGGATCCAGCTTGATGCCTATCCGCGCCGCCGCGGCGGCCCACTGCTTCTTCAGATGCTCGGTCGGCGCGACCACGGTGATCTGCTGCACGACATGGTGGTGCAGCAGCCAGGACGCGAGGGTCAGCGCGAACGTCGTCTTGCCGGCCCCGGGGGTCGCGACCGCGAGGAAGTCACGGGGCTGCTCCTGGATGTACTTCTCCATCGCGCCCTGCTGCCAGGCGCGCAGCTTGCCGGCCGTACCCCAGGGGGCCCGGCCGGGAAAGGCAGGTGAGAGGTGGTGGGAGGCGGTAGTAGTCACGGTCTCCGGTTCGAGGCAGGGGCTACGGCGTTACGTACGACAACCGGGCCACCCTACCGGTGCGACCGCTCCGGGACGGGCGTCATCGGGCCATGGCGGACGGGGTTGAGACCCGGCTCACAGCCCGCGCCGTCGGCTCACAGCGTGCGCAGTACCGCCCGGCTCACAGCGTGCGCAGCACCGCCCGACTCACAGCGTGCGCAGTACCGCCCGGCTCACAGCGTGCGCAGCACCGCCCGACTCACAGCGTGCGCAGTACCGCCCGGCTCACAGCGTGCGCAGCACCGCCCCGATCGTCGCCGGATCGGTCAGCTCGCCCGCGGCCACGGAGACGACCAGGTCGTACGCCCGGTCCTGGTCGATGCCCGCGGGATCGGAGCCGTTGAGGGCGAGGAAGACGGCGGTCGACAGCCAGGCCGTGCGCTTGTTGCCGTCGACGAACGGGTGGTTCGCGGCGATGGCGTGCAGCAGCGCGCCGGCCTGCTCGTACAGGTCCGGGTACGCGGCGACTCCGTACATCCGCGAGCGCGGCCGGTGCACCGCGGACTCCAGCAGACCGCCCGCGCGCAGCTCCGGCGGATGACCGCCGAAGGCGATCCGGGCGATGCCGGTCACCTCGCTCACGGTGAGATGACGCGTCTGGGTGGTGGTCTGGTGGGTCATTCGCCGAGCCTCCTCAGCAGCCCCGCGTGCTGCTGCGCCAACCGTCCGGCCAGCGCCTCCAGCCGGTCGTTCTGCACCCGCAGATAGTGGTGCACCGCATCGTGCGCGAGCTCCTCCGCGGCCCGGTCCTGTGCGTCCGCGAGATCGTGCAGCGCGTCGCGTTCGGCGTCGGTGAGGATGATCGTGAGCTCATGCATGGCCCGATGCTAAGCGCGCCCCCGCCGCACCGCGCGGCGAATTCCACGCGATCCGCGCTACGCCGGACGGCGGGCGTGGAGGCGGGTCGCGACCCACGCGCCGAGCAGCGCCACGACCGCCATGGGCAGGAACACGGCGGTGAAGGCGGCCGGGTGCGCACCGTCCGCGCCCGCCGCCATGTGCGCGCCCGCCGCACCGCCGCCGAGCGCCGCGAAGGCCGCGCCGCCCGCGGCCAGCAGGAGGACGTTCGACAGGCCGTCGGAGATCTGGAGGGCGGCGGAGTTGGCGCCCGCCGCCTCGGGTGCCGACAGCTTCAGCAGCAGAACACTGGTCGACGAGATGACCAGGCCCATGCCAAAGCAGCCCCAGCCCCATGCGGCGGCGACGATCCACACCGGCACGGACGCGATCAGCACGCTCGGCGCGGCCGCGATCGCCGCCGCCACGAGCACCATCCCGGCCACCATCAGCCGCTCCCGGTACGGCTCCACGCCCGGCCGGGACTGGACGAACGACCCCAGCGCCCAGGTCGCCCCGCCCACCGCGAGCGACATTCCCGCGAGCGTCGGCGACAGCCCGCGCTGGGTGACCAGCATCAGCGGTACGAAGGACTCGGCCGCGATGAACGATCCGGCGGCCACACCGCGCAGCAGGACCACCGACGGCAGCCCGCGCGCGGAACGCAGCGTCCCGGGCGGCAGCAGGCCGAGCGCGGAGGGCACCAGGAGCGCGGCGCCCGCCATGGCCGGGACCAGCGACAGCGGCCTGAGGTCCTGGCCCGCGTACTGCAGCAGGCCCGCGCCCAGCGAGATCCCGAGCGCCAGCCGGATCCTGCGCCGGTCGAACGCCGCGACCGGCGCCGCCGGGTCCAGCGGCCCGGACGCCCGCTGCCGTATCGCGGGCAGCGCGAGCGCGAGCGGTACGACGACCAGGGCCGGGATGCCGATGAACACCCAGCGCCAGCCGAGCTGTTCGGTGACCGTCCCGGAGGCGAGCGGCCCCACGACGGACGGGACCACCCAGCTCGCGGCGAACGCCGCCATGATCGTCGGCCGCATCCGCTCCGAGTAGGCCCGGCCGACGACGACGTACAACGCGACGATCACCAGCCCGCCGCCCAGCCCCTGGACGGCCCGGCCGCCGATGAACTGCCACATCGAGGTGGCGGCCCCGGACAGCAGCAGCCCGGCCCCGAAGCAGGTGATCCCGGCGGTCAGCGGCCCGAGCGGCCCGCTGCGGTCGGCCCACTGCCCCGACAGCACCATCCCGAACAGACTGGTGGTGAAGTACGCGGAGAAGGCGAACGCGTACAGCGGCACCCCGTCCAGCTCCCGCGCGGCCACGGGCATCGCGGTCCCGACGGCGGTCGCCTCGAACGCGATCAGCAGCACGACGGACACGATCCCGATGCTGAGCGCACGGTGACTGCGCCCGAGGACACCACCTCGGTCATCGAGGTCGGCGTCTCTGCCGGCGGTGTCATCGGTGTCATCGGTGTCGCGTGCGTCGAGGGCGGCCATGCGCCCCAGGGTAAGGGGCATCGTTTCGACTCGCCCCTGTCGCAGGACGGGGCTCGTCCTCATCCCTTGGTCCTAGTCCGCCGCCCCGCCACAGACCGCCGGCGCTCCGCCGCAGACCGCCGGCGCCCCGACCGTGAACGGCGTATGGCAGTCGTATTGCGGCCCCGCCGAAGTCCTTGAGCGCCGCTCGGCCCCGCCCGTAAGTTCGACGCATCGAGAAGCACACGACCGTGTGCCCGAGTGGTTCAGGGGCTCGCCTGCAAAGCGAGTTACGTGGGTTCGAATCCCGCCACGGTCTCCACTGCCTTCAGCAGGCAGAGCGAGTGGGCGGCACCCCGGAGGGTGCCGCCCTTTTGGTCGTCCGTCTCAGTCTCCGTCTCGTCCCCGTCTCAGCTGCGACCACGCGCTGCGGGAATGACGGGAAGCCGGACCGTGACGAGGAGACCGCCGGCGGGGCGGGGGGCGAGGTCGAGGGTCCCGTCGTGGGCGCGGACGATGCTGTGCACGATGGCCAGGCCGAGGCCGACGCCTGCGTGCTCGTCGGTGCGTACGCGTTCCGTTCCGCGCTGGAAGGGTTCGGTGAGGGTCGGGACCAGTTCCGGTGGGAGCCGACGGCCCGTGTTCTCGACCCGCAGCACGCTCGTGTCGCCGTGCGCCTCGGTGTGGACCGTCACGGTGCCGCCGGCGGGGAGGTTGTGGACGACGGCGTTCTGGACGAGGTTCGTCACCATCCGCAGCAGGAGCTCCGCGGAGCCGCTGGTCCGGGCCGCCCCGCCGGTGACGTCGAGCGAGATCCGGCGCTGTTCGGCGAGGGGCAGCAGCGTTTCGGCGGCTTCCTCGGCGATGAGGGAGAGGTCGACGCTCTCGCGGGTGAAGTGTCCGCGCTCGCCGCGGCTGAGCAGCAGCAGGGCCTCGGTGAGGTCGATCGCCCGCGTATTGACAGCGTGCAGGCGTTCGATGAGTTCGCCCCGGTCCCGCGTGGGGTCCTTGCGGGCGACGTCGAGGAGGGTGCGCGAGATCGCCAGCGGGGTGCGCAGTTCGTGGGAGGCGTTCGCGGCGAACCTCTGCTGCTCGGCGACGTGGGACTCGAGTTGTCGGAGCATCGAGTCGAACGCGTCGGAGAGTTCACGGAATTCGTCCTGGCGGCCCTTCATGCGGATCCGGTGGGACAGCGACCCGTTCCCGGCCATCCGTGCCGCATCCGTGATCTGTGTGAGGGGTGCGAGCATCCGGCCGGCGAGGATCCAACCTCCCAGGACGCCGAACACGAGCAGGCAGACCATCGCCACGGCCGCGGCGGGGGCGAAGGTGCGCACCAGGAGGTAGCGGTTGGGCGCGATCCCGAGAAGGCCCCGGGGGTTGTCGGGTACGTAGCGCAGCAGGAACACCCACACCACGGCCAGCAGGAGAGCGCCGGCGACGGCGAGGAACCCGGCATAGCTGAGGGTGAGTTTCATGCGGGCGCTGAGCCCCGGGCGTCTAGGCACGCGTAGAGCCGGGGTCGGTGGTGTCCCTGGCGGGGCCGGTGGTGTCCGTGCCGAGGCCGGTGGTGTCCGTACCGGTGTCGATCCGATAGCCGACGCCGGGCACCGTCGCGATGATCCATGGCTCGCCGAGCCGTTTGCGCAGTGCGGAGACGGTGATGCGCACGGCGTTGGTGAGGGGGTCGGCGTTCACGTCCCAGGCCCGTTCCAGCAGCTCTTCGGCACTGACGACCCCACCCTCGGCGGCGACGAGGACTTCCAGCACGGCGAACTGTTTGCGGGTGAGCGCGACGTAGCGTCCGTCGCGGAAGACCTCCCGGCGGAAGGGGTCGAGCCGCAGGCCCGCGATCTCCCGGACCGGGGGCCGGGCGTACGCGCGTCTGCGGTCGAGCGCCCTCAGCCGCAGGACGAGCTCCCGCAGCTCGAACGGTTTGGTGAGGTAGTCGTCGGCGCCGAGCCCGAACCCGGAAGCCTTGTCGTCGATCCGGTCGGCGGCGGTGAGCATGAGGATCGGCATGCCGCTGCCGGAGGCGACGATGCGCCGGGCGACCTCGTCGCCGGAGGGACCGGGGATGTCGCGGTCGAGGACCGCGAGGTCGTAGGAGTGGACGCTGAGCAGTTCCAGGGCGGAGTCGCCGTCACCGGCGATGTCGGCGGCGATCGCCTCCAGCCGCAGACCGTCACGGACGGCCTCGGCCAGGTAGGGCTCGTCCTCCACGATCAGTACGCGCATGTCCGAAGCCTAAGCAGCACTGCGTATCGCCGACGTATGCGAAGACCTGCACACACCGGACCCGCGACTCAGCCTGCCGGTGCCGGTGCCGGTGCCGGCGCGGGGCGCGGCCGGTCCGACGGCGCATCCGCCGTACTGCGCCACCAGCGGCGCGACGCCAGCGCGGCCAGGACGGCGCCGGCGGCGTTGACCAGTACGTCGTCCACGGA
This sequence comes from Streptomyces sp. NBC_00259, assembly GCF_036181745.1. Lineage (NCBI taxonomy): Bacteria > Bacillati > Actinomycetota > Actinomycetes > Kitasatosporales > Streptomycetaceae > Streptomyces > Streptomyces sp. NBC_00259. Next base: position 2,938,418 of record NZ_CP108080.1, read on the forward strand.
GGACACCCGGTCCAGCCGCAGGACGTACTGTGCGGTTTCGACCAGGACCGAGCAGCCCGCCCCGAGCGCCAGGATCCGCGGCACGGACGCCGCCGCCCGGAAGCGCATCGGGGCGAAGAACCCCAGCGCCGCGAAGACCAGCAGGTTGCCGACGATCCCGAGCGGCCCCATCGTGACCAGGTCCCGCAGCGGCACCAGGCTCAGCCGGGCGGGGACGGTACCGGCCCCGGCGCCCGGCATCATGGTCATCCACACGAACGGCACGGTCCCGTGGACCATGCCCACCTCGGCCAGCGACATCCGCCACGCCCATGTGACGCCGGCGGCACGCCGACGGCGCGCCAGAGCCCACACCACCAGCACGGCCAACGGCAGCGCGACCAGCGTCATGAGCACCACACCGTTGAACGTGTCGAAGCAGCCGTGCCACCGCCCGGCCATGCACCTCGGAGCGGACATCATGAGCGGCCGCCGCACGACGAACACGGCGCTCGCCAAGCCGAGGATCGCCAGGCCGAGGATCACGATCCTGCGCGTACGGCGGGGCGGCGCCGACGGGGACGCGTAGTGGTTCATGCCCTCATTGGAGACGGAGGCCCGTTGCGGTGGCGTATGCGATTTTCGATACACCCGCGATACACGGAGCCTCCGGCGGGCCTTCTCCACGGCCGGGTCGTCGTAGCCGGACATGCGCCGGCTCAGCGGGGCTCTTCCTGCTGCAGAACGGGACCGTGACGGCGGTGTCGGGCTGCGTCGCGTAGAGCTTAGTGGTAGCGGGGCCAGTTCGCCTCGGCGACCTGTGGAGCAGTCTTCGGAAGGTTGGTGTCGTTGGTGCAACCCGCCTGGCCCGCGACCTTGTGGGCGACCTCCAGGACCATGTCGAGGCCCACTTGGCGGGCCTGCTTCGCGGTGAGACGAGCGGAGTCCATCGGGTACGCCAGGACGTCCACCCTTACGTACTTGTCGTTCCGGATGTGTTCCGGAGCGTCCTTCGGCTGATCCACATCGCACCGGAAGTAGAGCCGGTTCGTGGCCCGCAGGTAGTAGGCGTGCACCCCAGCGTCGAACGTCTTCGCCTTGTCACCGCGGAGGGCGCCGGCAGCCTGGAAGTCGTTCGCCTTGGGAGGATCGCTGTCCCAACTGAGGTTCAGCGACAGCACTGTGTCCACCCCGCCGTCGCCCTGAGCCTCGTAACCGCAGTGGCTCGGCCAGTGATCCTTGATCACCTCGTAAGAGGACTTCCTGGGGATCAACTCCTTGCCCGGCCCGAGCAGCTTCTGCAACGACTCCCGGCTCGGCGTACCGTCCCAACACGGCTTCGCGGGTGCGCTCAGCGGCTTGGCCTCATTCTCGCCGCCGCCCGCCCAGAGCCACACTCCTACACCCGCGGCCGCGAGAACCAATGCCCCGACGAGAACAAGGATCTTGCTCCATGCGGATTTCATCGTCGCCATGCTCTACTCCGGAGGTTTGCGCTGGTAGAAGTCTTTCGCTTCTCTGTGCATCTGTTCGCCGTGGTCGTAGCCCGCCTCGGTCTGAGTGTGCACAGTCCCGCGCAGATCCCTATCGTTGACACCTGCCGGGCTACCGGCCACGGACAGGCCGTTGAGCGCCTGCTCGGTGGCGTTCCGCCGGCTGTCGAACGACGACTTGCCGGCGTCGTCCGCCGTCTGGGCCGCGGTGTTGCGCTCCGCCCCCTCGACCACCTCGCCGACCACCATCTCGGTGACGCCGTTGATGATCTCCCCCGCCACGGGAACCCGCTCGGTGGCCAGGCCGACCGTCGAGCCGAAGACCGAGTTGAACATGTCGGCACGCTTCTGCAGCTGTTCGTTGTAGTCCTTGTCGCTCAACTGCCCGGCAGTGACGATCTCGTCGTGCCGCGCGCCGCCCAGGATGCCTTCGACGGTTCCCGTGCCGTAGGCGACGTTCTGCAGGTTCACGGCCGGCGTGCCGGAGAACCTGTCCGGGTGCTTCACGACGTCGTTCATCAATGTCGCCGAATAGTTCTCCGCCCCGAGGGTCGCCTCTGCGTACGACTCCGGGTTCCGGCCCAGCACGTCCAGGAACTCGACGGTCGCCATGGCGTCGAAATTCTGCGGATGCCCGTACAGGTCCGCGAAGGTATCGCCCTGCCGCAGCGTGTTGTTGATCTCCGGCATGTACTCGCCCGCCATGCGCCCCATGCTGTCGGCCATCTTGTCGTCCATCAGCTTGGGGTCCCCCGCCAGCGAGTTGACCACCTTCTCCATGATGGCCAGGCGCTCCGGCGTGTGCTCCGGGTGCGGGGAGACCGGTCCGTGGTCGAACGGCATGCCCGTCGTCGCCGCCTCCAGCGCGTGCCCGAGCGCGTCCTTGCCGAACACCTTGTCCTCGCCCGCGGTCATCGGTGAGGTCGCGTCGGGGATCCAGGTGCGGGCGCCCTCGCCCTTGCCGTCGGAGCCCATGCCCATCAGGTAGTCGAGGTTGGTCATGCGCTCGCCGGGGCCCGCGACGTTCGCCTGCAGGAAGGCGGTGGAGGCGTCGGGGTTGCGGCCGTACGCCTCCAGGAGGCCCGTGAGCGGATCCCAGCCGCCTCCGCCGGTCGCGTCGGCGTTGAGGCCGAAGCCCTCCATGCCCGCGTAGCTGCCGTCCGGGCGGGACCAGGCGCCGCCGTCCATCTCCCGCTCGTACGCGATCATGTCGTTGCCGACCTTGTCGAGAAAGTCCTTCTCGTACGTGCCGTGGCGCAGCAGGGTGCCGAGGACCTGGTAGCCCTTGGGCTCGATGCGGTTGCCCAGCATCTCCAGGTCGAGGTTGCTGCGCCCCAGCTTCATCAGCTCCTGGGTGTACTCGTCGCCGAGCTTCGGCTGCGCGGTGGCGAGGGCGACGCCCATGCTGTCCTGGATGCTGCGCGCGAGCTGGAGCTGTGTGCCGCCCTCGGCGGTGCCGTCGAGGGAGATCTGAGCCTGGAACCTGAGGGCGCCCTCGGGGCCGAGGTCGCGGTAGAGCTTGGTGGCGAAGGGCTGGTCGTCGGCGTTGTACCTGAGGATCGTGCGGAGCTCCTTGAGCTCCTCCTCCGACAGTTCCTTGCCCTCCTTGTAGAGCTTCAGGCTCTTCTGGGCGAGTTCGGCGGCGCGCTCCTCCTGGGCCGCGTCGAGCGAGTCGTAGTTCGTGTGCCCGAAGTTGTTCGGGTCGTTGCCGTGCGACTTGCCGAGCGCCCGCGACACGGAGGCGTCGATCTCCGTCGCGTGCCCGATCAGCCCGGTCACGCGGTCGGCCAGGGCCTGGGCCGCGCCCTTCTCTGCGTCAGTGCGGTCGCCGGAGTCGCCCCGTACGCGCGGGAAGAACCAGCGGACGGCTCCGCCGCCGATGTCCTCGATCCGGCAGCCGAGATTGGCCGCGTCCGTGCCGACCGCGGTCTGCACCTTCTTCTGGATGCCGACGAGTTCGGTGTGGGCGTCCTCAAGAAGCTGGTACGTCGTCTGGGCCTGCGCCTGCGCGTCGGCGAACTCCTTCTTCGTCTTGCGGACGAAGTCACGGGTCACCGTGGCGTTGTCACCGCGCCAGCGCGCACGCTCCGACTTGGCGTACATGCCGCTGTCTGCGCTGCTCGCCAGCTTCTTGAGGTTGTCGGCGGCCTTCTTCCAGTCCGCGACGGCCGTGCCCAGCTTGCCGAGATCGACCTCGACGAGGTCTGTGAGAGTGAGGCTGCCCACCGCTGTACCCCTGTTCCGCCCGTTTCCCCGCGTTTACTTGAAGTACTCGTTGATCTTCGACCAGGACTCCGCGCTGCCGTCCCGGTGCCGCAGCGAAGCGGCGATCTGCGCGTCGTCGTTCGCGTGCTGCGCCTTGCTGTAGTCGAGGTGGTTGGAGATGTGCGCGCAGGCCTGCAGCAGGGTCTTCAGGGAGGTGTCCCACACGCTCAAGGCGGTTCCGAGGGCCGGGCCCAGGGCGAAGTGGTTCCGTGAGAGCTCCGAAGAGGCCTGCATCGTCGACCCCGCCCCGCTCTTGTCCGCCCCCATCCCGGCGAGGTCCGCCCCTTTGCTCAGCTCGCCGTGCAGAATGAACGCCTCGTGCCCGACGGCTCCCAGGTCGTCCTGGTTCACGACGAGCCCGCCCGGACCAGAACCGCCCGTACCGGAACCGCCGGTGCCAGAACCGCCCGGATCCGCGGGCACCTGATTGAGCTGCATGCCGGTCGGCTGTCTCTCGCCCGCCGCGCTCTTGAGCTGCTCCCACTCGTCCCAGGCCATGAAGGTTCCTTCCCCCGTGTGTCCCGTCGTCCGGGCACACTGCGATCGAACCTAGTGAACGGCTTCACACACTCGCAAGAGCTATCGGTGATGTCACGTTCACCTGGCCGCTCCCAGCACGGTCGACACGGGTCGACGATCCCAACTCCCGTTCACCGTCCCGGAGTTCAGGCGGAGGAGGCCACCGCCGCCTGGGGCCGGATCGGGAGGCGGTTGACCGGGCGGCCCGTTGCCGCGCGGACCGCGGAGGCGACGGCGGCCGGGGAGGTGACGACCGGGACCGCGCTGGCGGCCTTGGCGCCGAAGGGGGCCACCACGTCACGTTCCTCGATGAGCTTGACGATGCGGACGTCCGGGGCGTCGAGGGCCGTCGGCAGGGCGTAGCCCGTGAGGTCGGGGTGGCGGACGAGGCCGCGGGCGGTGCGGAGGTTCTCGGTGAGGGCGGCGCCGACGCCCTGGGTGACGCCCGCTTCGATGCGGGTGGCGAGCTGGGCGGGGTTGAGGACGCGGCCGACGTCCTGGGCCACGGCCATCTCGACGACGCGTACGGAGCCGAGTTCGATGTCGACGTCGACGACCGCGCGGATCGCGCAGAAGGCGAGGCCGACGAAGGCGTCGCCCTGGCCGTGGTCGTCGAGGGGCTCGGTGGGGTGGGGGCGGCACTGGGCGGTGGCCCAGAGTTCCTTGCCGTCCATGGCCTCGGTGACCGTCGTGGAGAGGACGCCGTCGTACGACGTGATCTTGCCGTCGGTGATCTGGAGCAGTTCGGTGGACATGCCGAACTTGTGGGCCAGGGGCTGCAGGAGCTGGGTGCGGACCATCTTGGCCGCGCGCTCGACCGCGCCGCCGGAGACCCAGGTGTGCCGGCCGTGGGCGGCCGGGCCGGCCGGGGGCTGGTCGGTGTCGACGGAGGCGACGTGGACCTCGTCGATGCCGAGGGTCTCCTGCACGATCTGGCGGGCCAGGGTGGCGAAGCCCTGTCCGGTCTCGACGGCCGCGCAGATGACCGTGGCGATGCCGTCCTGGACCTTCACGGTGGCCGTGGAGACCTCGTCGGCGCCTTCCGCGCCGAGCATGTGGACCATGCCGAGGGCGTAGCCGACGCCGCGCCGCACCGCGCCGGGCTCGCCGGCGCCCTCGGGTCCGCCGGGCAGCAGCCAGGCCTCCTCGGGGGTGTCCATCGGCAGCGTGGGCAGCGGGAAGTCGCGGACGGCCTGGAGGAGTTCGGCGACCGGGGCGGGGCAGGTCACGGTCTGGCCGGTGGGGAGGATGTCGCCGGTCGCGAGGACGTTGCGGAGACGGATCTCCGTGGGGTCCAGACCCAGTTTCGCGGCCAGCTTGTCCATCTGGGCCTCGTACGCCGCGCACACCTGCAGCGCCCCCTCTCCGCGCACATGGCCGGAGGGCGGGTTGTTGGTGCGGACGGCCCAGCCCTCGATGAAGGCGTGGGGGACGACGTACGGGCCGCAGGCGAAGGCGACGGCGGCGGCGAGGGACTCTGAGGAGGCGTCGGCGTACGCGCCCGCGTCCAGCAGGATCTGCGCCTCCACCTTGACCAGCTTGCCCTCGGCGTCCGCGTGGTGGCGGTAGCGCAGCAGGGTGGGGTGGCGGTGGGCGTGGCCGAGGAAGGACTCCTCGCGGGTGGCGGCGAGCTTGACCGGGCAGCCGGTCTTCAGGGCCAGCAGGCCGAGCGGGATCTGGAAGCCCGGGTCCTCGCGGTCGCCGGTCGCGCCGGGGACGCCGGTGACGACGACCTTGACGCGTTCCTGGTCCAGGCCGAAGCAGGCGGCGGCCAGGTCGCGGTCGGTGTGCGGGTCGGTGGAGGCGGTGTAGAGCTCGACGCCGCCGTCGGGGCGCGGCACGGCGAGGCCGGCCTCGGCGCCGATGGGCGCCGGGTCCTGGCGGCCGATGCGGTAGAGCCCCTCGACGACGGTCTCTCCGCTCGCCTCCGGGTCGCCGAAGCTCAGCGGGATGTGGCGGATCAGATTGCCGTCGGGGTGGAGCGGCTCGGCGGCGAAGGCCTTCTCGGGGTCGGTGACCGGTTCGAGGACCTCGTACTCGACCGAGATCGCCGCCGCGGCGAGCCGGGCCGTGTCCGGGTGGTCCGCGGCGACCGCCGCGATGGCCTCCCCGTGGTGGCGCACGACGTCGGAGGCGAAGACGGGGCGGTCGGCGATCCGGCGCCCGTAGGCGGCGTCGCCCGGCACGTCGGCGTGGGTGATGACGGCCCGTACGCCGGGCATCTCGGCCGCGGCGGAGGTGTCGATCGCCGTGATACGGGCATGAGGGTGCGGGGAGCGCAGGATCGCCGCCCACAGCAGCCCCTCGGCCCAGAGGTCCGAGGCGTACGGGAAGGTGCCCTCGGTCTTGGCGCGGGCGTCGGCCGGGGGAAGGGATGCACCGAGGCCGTGAGCGGGCAGTTCCTGCTGGGGACCGTCGACCGCCGGGGCCGCGATGGCCGCGTCGTTGCTCACACCATGCCTCCGTCGTGCGGGTGGGGCTGCACACTACCGGCGCCGGGGGGTGCCTGGTGAGGGATGCGGGCCCCTTCATGGATCCCCTCGTGGGTCCCGTCATGGGCACCGTCGCGGTTCCCCCCGCGGGCCTCTTCGACGGCCTCGGCCGCCGCCGCGGCGCTCGCCTCGCGCTCGGCGACGACCTCATTCACGGCGTCGATGACGCCGCGGTAGCCGGAGCAGCGGCAGAGGTTCCCGCAGAGCGCCTGACGGGTCTCGAGCTCCGTCGGGGCGTGGTTGCCCGCCAGCAGATCGTGGACGGTCATGGCCATGCCGGGGATGCAGAAGCCGCACTGGACGGCTCCGCACTTGGCGAGGGCGCGCTGGACGTCGGACGGTTCGCCGTCGGCGGCCAGGCCCTCGACCGTACGGACCTCGGAGCCGGCCGCCGTGGCCGCGGGCACCAGGCAGGAGGCCACGAGCCGGCCGTCGACCTGGACGTTGCACGCGCCGCACTCGCCCTGCGAGCAGCCGTCCTTGGCGCCGGCGAGGCCGAGGCGCTCGCGCAGCACGTACAGGAGCGATTCGCCGATCCAGGCGTCCGTGACGGGGCGGTCGGCGCCGTTCACGCGCAGGATGTACGAGCTGTGGGGGTGTTCGTCGCTCTGGGCCCCGGAGGGTTCGGCGGAGGTGTCCGCGCCTTCGTCGGCCACCGCGCCCGCGTCGGGCACCACGGCTTCCGCGGACACCGACTCCACCGACTCCGCGTGCTCCACGGGATCGGTCGGCCGGGTGGCCTCAGAGGTGTCGGGCCTGGGCTCCCCGGAGCGGGCGTCGGGTACGGCCGGCTCGCCCTGCTGCTCGGGAGCGGGTACGGCGTCACCTCCGACAGGCCGCTGCGTCGCCCAGGGCGCGGGCGCACCGCCGGGCAGGGTCGCCGGGTACGACACCTCGGGCACCGGCTCGGGCAGCGGAGTACCGGCGGCGGGCGTGCCGTCCGGGGTCGTGGCCCAGGGGGCCGCCGCGCCGCCCGGCAGGGTGGCCGGCGGGGTGCCGCCGCCCCACTGGGACGCGAGGGCGGACGTGGTGAACTCGCCCGATTCCTCCGGGATGTCCCCTTGGGCGACCGGAATCGTCCACTGCCCCGTGAGGTCGCTCCCCGCTTCCGGGGACGGTTCCGCGGGGCCCGCCGACGGGTCCACGGCTTCCGGGAACGTCCACTGGCCCGTGGCCCGCGGATCGTGGGCTCGGGGATCGTGGGCTCGGGGATCGTGGGCTCGGGGATCGTGGGCTCGGGGATCGTGGGCTCGGGGATCGTGAACGCGCGGGTCGTGGGAGGCCTGCGGCGCCCCCTGCTGCGACACGGTCCAGGCGCCCGTCGCCGCCGGATCGGCCGCCGCCTCGGGCGTCACGGGCGGGATCTGCGGCGGCACGTACCCGTGCCCGGGGGCGGCGAGCGGAATGTCCATCTCGGCCTCGGGCGGCAGCTGGACGAACGCCGTGGCCTCGGCGTCGTACTCGCCGCCCTGCGGGATCGGCTGCCAGCCGCCGCCGTGCGGGGCGCGGTTGCGCGACGTGTTCTCTTCGGAGCTCATGACAGCGCCCTCCCCAGTGCTCGTCGGGCCAGCGCGGCGACCACCCGCCGCAGATGCAGGACGGCCGGCGGCAGCTGCTCCTCGCCCTGCGGGTCCGGGATGCAGGCGGCCGCCACGTACTCGCCGAACGCCGCCAGCGCCTCCGGGGCGAGCCCGCGCTCACCGTCCCAGTCGATCAGCGAGGCGATCCAGCGCTCCGCCTCCAGCGGGCGCAGCGGCATGGGGGCGATCGCGCCGACCGCGCAACGCACGCCGCGCCGCGCCGGGTCGAGGACGACGGCGACCGCAGCCGTGGCCCGGCCGGGGCCGGTGCGCCCGGTGGCCTTGAGGAACACCTGCGGGGCGTGCAGCAGCGGTACGCGGACGAAGCCGATCAGCTCGGCGGGGCCGAGCATCTCGCGGCCGGCGAGCAGATGGGAGACGGGGATCTCCCTCGTCGCGCCGCCGGGTCCCGCGATCACCAGGTCCGCCTCCAGGGCGGCCAGTACGGGCAGGGTGTCTCCGGTGGGGGCGGCGGTGACGATGTTGCCGCCGAGCGTGCCGGCGTTACGGATCTGCGGGGGCCCGGCGGCGCGCGCGGACGCGGCGAGCGCGGGGATGAGCGCGGCGAAGTCGGGACGGCCCATCCGGGCGTGGGTGAGGCCGGCGCCGAGGAGCGCGTGCCCGTCCTGGTACTGCCAGCCGCGGATCTCGCTGATACGGCCGAGTCCGACGAGGCCCGCGGGCCGCAGTCGGCCCTTGTTGACGGCCGCCATCAGGTCCGTACCACCGGCGACCGGCACGGCGGCGGGCATGGCGGTGAGCGCCGCCACGGCCTCGTCGAGCGAGGCCGGCAGCGTCACGGACTGCGCCGTCTGCGGTGCGTGCGTGGTCAACCCAGCTGCCCCTTCCCGGTGTCCCGGCTGTCCGCCTGTGTTGCCGTACCGTACGTGCTCACAGCCCGGACGTGGCAACTCTGGCACATCTTCCGAGCGGTCCGACGCGAGGGTCCGCGAAGGACGCATCCGCCCCGGACCTCCCCGGGCAAGAGAAATGCCCGTTTTGATACGGCATTGCCGTCACATGCGGATTGCCGGTTCAAGGCATTCCTTGTACGACTTTTTCCCCGTGGCCCACCACGGTCCCAGGGACTCGCACACGGGACACCCCGTTGAGGCAGGGCTCACACGTTTGGGGGCGCCCCCTCGATCTGGCGTCCGAGCACACCCGGTCGCTTCTGCCACGGCAACGGGCCGCCGGGCGGCCGGTAGCCGACACCGAGCGCGTCAAGGCGCCGGTAGTGGGCGGACATTCGCCGCTCGAAGTCCGCGACGTCACGGTCGGCGGGCGCGGGCAGCGCGGACCAGGCGACCTCGGCGAAGGCGGCGAGACGCGGGAAGGTCTGGTAGTCGACGCGGGAGCGGTCCTGCATCACCTCGGTCCAGACATTGGCCTGGGTGCCGAGGACGTGCGCGGCCTCGGGAGTGCCGGCCAGCTCCGGCGGAACGGGTTCGAAGCGGTAGACGTCCTCCAGGGTGCGCACGTACCCGATGGGCATGGGCTCGTCCTCGCCGGGCGCCTGGCGGTGGTCGAGATAGACCTGCTGCTCGGGGCACATGACGACGTCGTGCCCCGCGCGGGCGGCGGCGATCCCGCCGGCGTAGCCGCGCCAGGACGACACCGCCGCGCCGTCGGCGAGACCGCCTTCGAGGATCTCGTCCCAGCCGATGAGGCGGCGGCCGCGGGCACTCAGCCAGCTGTCGAAGTGGCGGATGAACCAGGACTGCAGCTCGTCCTCGTCGGCGAGGCCCAGTTCCTCGATGCGGGCCTGGGCGGTGGGCGAGACCTTCCACTGGTCCTTGAGGCACTCGTCGCCGCCGATGTGGACGAAGGGCGAGACGGTGGCGGGGAAGAGGTCGAGGATCTCCTCGAAGACCCCTTCGTAGAAGCGGAGGACGGCGTCGGTGGGGGCGAGGACGTTCGGGTTGATGCCCCAGTCGTCCCAGACGGAAAGGGCGGTCGTGTCGACGACGTCGGTGTTGCCCAGTTCCGGATACGCGGCGATGGCGGCCTGCGAGTGGCCGGGGATGTCGATCTCCGGGACGACGGAGATGTGCCGCTCGGCGGCGTAGGCGACGATTTCGCGGATGTCGTCCTGCGTGTAGTAACCGCCGTGCGGATTCTCGTCCCAGCGGTCCGACGCCCGGTGCCCCCATCTCGTACGCGAACGCCAGGCGCCGACCTCGGTGAGGCGGGGAGAGCGCTTGATCTCGACGCGCCAGCCCTGGTCGTCGGTCAGGTGGAAGTGGAACACGTTGAGTTTGTGGGCGGCCAGGAGATCGAGGTAGCGCAGGACGTCGTCCTTGGGGAGGAAGTGCCGGGCGACGTCGAGCATGAGACCGCGCCAGCGGAAGCGGGGCGCGTCCTCGACGAACGTTCCGGGCACGACCCAGCGCCGGCCGGCGGCGACCGGGGCGCGGCGGAAGGCGTCCGGGCCGAGCAGCTGCCGCAGCGTCTGAACGCCCCGGAAGACCCCGGCGGCTCCCCCGCCGTGCACGGTGACGCCGTTGCCGTCGACGCCCAGCCGGTAGCCCTCGGGGCCCAGGTGACCGGCCTCGTCCGGTTGGACACGCAGCCGAATCGTCGTGCCGTCCTCGCCGGACCCGGCCTCCAGCGGCAGTCCGGTGGCGGCGCCGAGAGTGCCGCGCAGCCAGCGCGCGGCCCCCTCCGTCCCGGGGCCGGCGTCCACGACGGTCGCCCCGTCGAGAACGAAGTCGCCCGCCTCCGGTACGGAACGCACGGTGTTCGGAGCGGGGATCAGTTCATCGAAGGTCATGACGTCAGTCCTTCACCGCTCCGCCCAGCCCGGAAACCAGACGTCGCTGTACGAGGACGAAGAAGACGAGTACCGGAATCGTCATCACGGTCGACGCCGCCATGATCCCGCCCCAGTCGTTCTCGTCCGGTTTGAAGAACACCAGCAGTGCCATCGGCAGCGTGGACTGCGAGGTGTCGCTGATGATGAAGGACTTCGCGAACAGGAAGTCGTTCCAGGTCGAGATGAACGAGAAGACGCTCGTCGCCACGAGGCCCGGGAACACCAGCGGGAACAGGATCTGCCACAGGAAGCGGGTCCGGCTCGCACCGTCGATGCAGGCGGCCTCCTCCAGTGCCTCCGGGACCGCCTTGACGAATCCCCGCAGCATCCAGATCGCGAACGGCAGCGAGAAGGCGATGTGCGGAAGGATCAGCGCCCCGAGGGTGTTGAGCTGACCGAAGTCCCGCATCAGGAAGAACAGCGGGATGGTGAGCGCCTCGATCGGCACCATCTGTGCGACGAGGAACATGATCAGCAGGGTGGTACGGAACCGGAAGCGGAACCGGGTCACGGCGGTCGCCGCGAGAAACGCGATCAGCGCGGAGGCGATCACGACGGCACCCGCCACGAAGAGGCTGTTGAGGAAGTACCGGCCGAATTCCTGCTGTTCGAAGACGCGGCGGAAGGAGTCGAGGGACGGGGAGAGGGTCCAGGGGCGTGCCTCGGTGGACTGGATCTCACCTGCGGGTTTGAAGGCGGAGAGGACCATCCAGTAGAGCGGGAAGGCCACTACGGCGGCCACGACCAGGGCGGTCGCCTCGGCCGCGAGCCGCCATGGCCTGCGGATGCGGACGCGGATACGCGTGGAGAGCGCGCTCACAGTTCCTCCCCCTGGCGGCGCAGCAACCGCAGATAGACCAGCGTGACCGCGAGCAGGATCAGCAGCATCACGACGCCGATCGCCGAGCCGAGGCTGTACTGCGAGGACGCGAAGGCCTTTTGGTAGGCGTAGACGTTGAGGACGAGATTCTGGCCGGCGATTCCGCCGCCGTTCGTCATGACGTAGATCTGGGTGAAGACCTTGAAGTCCCAGATGATGGACTGGATGGTCACCACGACGAGGATCGGCCGGAGCATCGGCGCCATGACGGAGCGCCAGATCCGCCACTGCGAGGCGCCGTCGAGCGAGGCCGCTTCGAGTACCTCGCCCGGGATGGCCTTGATGCCGGCGTAGACGGTCACCATCACGAACGGGAACGAGCACCAGACGACCTCGAACAGGACGAGGGCGAAGGCGCTGTAGCGGCCGTACGTCCAGGAGAGGTCGCCGAGCCCGAGGACCTTGTTGACCGGGCCGAAGTCCGGGTCGAAGAGGAAGACCCAGACCGTCGAACCGGTGACGGCGGGCGTCGCCCAGGCACCGAGCGCGGCGAGCATCAGCGCGAGCCGCGGCACGGCGCGGATCCGGGTGAGCAGTACGGCGAGGGCACACCCGACGGCGAGGGTGGCGACGACGCAGGCCGCGGCGAAGACGACGGTGGCGAGGAGGACCTGCCAGAACTGTCCGTCGCGGAACAGGGCTCTGTAGTTGCCCAGGCCCTGGAAGGAGGTGGGCTCGCCGCCGCTGACCTGTGCCTGGGTGTACTCCAGGAACGAGATGAGCCCGAGCTGGTAGATCGGGTAGACGAGCAGCCCGCCCAGCACGACGAGCGCGGGCGCGAGATAGATCCACGGGGTCGGGCCCCCCTGGCGCCCCGGTGCCCCCGGCCGCCGGGCACCGCGGGCGGAGCGGGGGCCGGGGGGTGCGGACTCCGGCCGCTCCTTCGTCCCGCCGGGGACGACCGACGCCTCGCCGGCCGAGCTCGCGGACGCGGGAGAGCCGGGTGGGGCGGGCTCCGGCCGCGGGGCCGACGTCTCGTCGGCCGGGCTCGTGGACGGTCCGGCGGGCGTTGCCGGTTCCGGCCGTGGGCCGGGCACGGCCCCGCTGTGCGGGCCGGCGGGCACGCCCCCCGGCGTACGGTTCGTCATTCGCTCAGCCCGCGGACGCGAACGCCGCGTCCATCTTCTTCGCCGCGTCGTCCGAGGCCGATGCCACGTTCTTCTTGCCGCTGACGATCTCCTGGAACATCGTCGGCAGGACCAGCGACGCGTCGATCTGGCCCCAGCCGGGAGAGGCCGGGACGAACTTGGTGTCGCCGGCGAGCGTGTCGATGAACGGCTTCACGAAGGGCTCCTTCGTCGCCGCCTGTGCCCGGACGTCCGTGTACGTCGGGAGGAAGCCCATCGCGTCGAAGAGCTTGCCCTGCGTCTCCTTGCCGGTGAGGGACTTCATCAGCTCGACCGCCAGCGTGCGGTGCGAACTGCTCTTGAGCACGCCGATGTTGTTGCCGCCCGCGAAGGCCGGGGCGATGGACCCGGCGGTGACGCCCGGCAGCGGGACGACCGCGTACTTGCCCTTCACCGTGCCCGCCTCGACCGCCGCGTGGCTGAAGTCGCCGCCGATCGCCATCGCCGCCTTCCCGGAGGCGAAGGCCGTCACCGTCGCGTTGCCGCCCATCGACGCGCACTTCGCGGCCGGGCAGTTGTCGTCGCCGAAGAGCGAGGTGTAGGACTCGATGCCCTTGCGCGCCGCCGGGCTGTTGACGGCCGCCTTGTACGTGCCGCCGCTCTCCGTCGCCAGTTCGCCGCCGTTCGCCCAGAGGAAGGGCATCGCGCCGTACGTGTACGCCCCGCCGACGGCGATCCCGTACAGCTCCGGCTTCGCCTTGTGGACCTTCTTCGCGGTGGAGAGGAGTTCCGCCTGGGTCTTGGGGGGCTGGATGCCGAGGTCCTTGAAGACGTCGGTGCGGTAGTACAGGGCGCGGACACCGACGAAGAGCGGGGCGCCGTACACCTTTCCGTCCACCGTGACCGACTGCTTCGCGGTCGGGTCGGTGTCCTTCGCCTCCGCCCAGGCGCCGAACTCCTCGCTGATGTCGGCGAGGCCGCCGTCCTTGACGTACCCGGCGGTGTCCGTGTTGCCGTACTCGATCAGATCGGGCGCGCTCGCGGGGTCGTTGAACGCCGCCTTGATCCGCTGGGCGCGGGTGTCGACGGGGATGTACTCGACCTCGACCTTCGCGTCCTTGTGCGTGGCGCGGAAGGAGGCGACCGCCGCGTCGACGACCTGCTCCTTCGGCTTGTTGCTGACCTCCTGGAAGAGCCAGACACGCAGCGTGCCGCTCTTCTCGTCGGTCTTGGCGCTGTTGTCGGAGGTCTGCGGGGCGCACGCGGTGGCGGTGAGGCCGGCCAGGGCAAGTGCGGTGACCGGGGCGGCTATTCGGGCAGGAAGCTTCACAGTGGGGTCCCCTCCGACAGCGTTGCAACATACGCAACGTTCGTTTCGTACTGCACAACAGGCAGGAGGTTAGGGCGACCCCAACAGCCCGACAAGAGGTCTCAACCACTCTGTGACCAGTGGACGCACTCCGTGCAACGCGAACGGCCCCTCGGGGCGCGCTCAAGCGCGCCCCGAGGGGCCGTACTCCGACGGAAGGACCCGCCTACTTCTTGTCCTTGCCGCTCTTGTCCTTGTCCTTGTCCCCGCCGGCGCCCATGGACTCGTAGATCTCCTTGCACATCGGGCAGACCGGGTACTTCTTGGGGTCGCGCCCCGGCACCCAGACCTTGCCGCACAGTGCCACCACGGGAGTGCCGTCGAGGGCGCTCGCCATGATCTTGTCCTTCTGGACGTAATGGGCGAAGCGCTCGTGGTCGCCGTCGCCGTGCGACACCTGGGGTGTCGGCTCCACGAGGGTGCCCGTACCTGCCCCGCGCTCGGGCTCGAGAGTGCTCATAGGTGCCAAGGGTACTCAAGCCCCGCCGATTCAGTTCAGCGACGGGTCGTCCGGATACGTGGCCACCATCGCGAGCTCGTTGCGCTGCCGGCGCAGCACCGACCGCCACAGCGACTCGGGCTGCGGCGAGGACACGTCACCGGGCTCCGACTCGACCACGTACCAGGCCCCCTCCGTCAGCTCGTCCTCCAGCTGACCGGGGCCCCAGCCCGCGTATCCCGCGAAGATCCGCAGCGAGCCGAGGGCGGCCGCGAGCAGCTCGGGCGGCGCCTCCAGGTCGACGAGCCCGATCGCCCCGTGCACCCGCCGCCAGCCGAGCGGGCCCTCGTCACCGGGGATGACGGCGAGCCCGAGCGCCGAGTCGAGCGAGACGGGACCGCCCTGGAAGACCACACCCGGCTCGCCGGCCAGCCGCGCCCAGGGCTCCAGGATGTCGCCCACGCCGACCGGGGTGGGCCGGTTGAGGACCACGCCGAGGGAACCCTCCTCGTCATGGTCGAGCAGGAGCACCACCGCGCGGTCGAAGTTCGGGTCCGCAAGGGCCGGAGTGGCGACGAGCAGCCGCCCTGTGAGGGAGGACACCTCGGTCATGCGACACATGATCCCGCATCTTCGCCCTCCAGGGGGAGCAGGCGTCCGAGTGCGAGCCGACGCAGCTCAGGGCGCACCGCGGCAGCGGGAGCGCGCGCCCGTGCGGACAAGGCGGACGGTCACCCTCCGCAGGCGCACCGAAACGGTGCGTATTGTGCCGAATTCATTACACCTGTGGGGTGCCCTTGGCCTTACGACACAGGGGTAGGTGGGCCTTAACCTTTTCTCTGGCCCCCTGCCCGCCCTCCCCCTCGCTCCGCTGGGGGGACCCTCCGGAACGCGAGATTCATGACCGGCACAGACGATGTACTGCTTGTCCACGGCGGAACCCCGCTGGAGGGCGAGATCCGCGTCCGCGGCGCCAAGAACCTGGTGCCGAAGGCTATGGTCGCCGCGCTGCTCGGCAGCGAGCCGAGCCGACTGCGCAATGTGCCCGACATCCGCGACGTGCGGGTGGTGCGCGGGCTGCTGCAGCTGCACGGTGTGACGGTGCGACCGGGTGACGAGCCCGGCGAGCTGGTGCTCGACCCGACGCACGTCGAGAGCGCCAACGTCGCCGACATCGATGCCCACGCGGGTTCCTCGCGGATCCCGATCCTGTTCTGCGGCCCGCTGCTGCACCGGCTCGGCCACGCCTTCATCCCCGGTCTGGGCGGCTGCGACATCGGCGGCCGGCCGATCGACTTCCACTTCGACGTGCTCCGACAGTTCGGCGCGAAGATCGAGAAGCGGGCGGACGGGCAGTACCTGGAGGCTCCGCAGAGGCTTCGCGGTTGCAAGATCCGGCTGCCGTACCCGTCCGTGGGCTCCACCGAGCAGGTGCTGCTGACGGCGGTGCTGGCGGAGGGCGTCACGGAGCTGTCGAACGCGGCGGTGGAGCCGGAGATCGAGGACCTCATCTGCGTACTGCAGAAGATGGGCGCGATCATTTCCATGGACACCGACCGGACGATCCGGATCACCGGTGTCGACCGCCTCGGCGGCTACACCCACCGGGCGCTCCCGGACCGGCTGGAGGCCGCGTCCTGGGCGTCGGCCGCGCTCGCGACCGAGGGCAACATCTATGTGCGCGGTGCTCAGCAGCGCTCGATGATGACCTTCCTGAACACGTACCGCAAGGTCGGCGGCGCCTTCGAGATCGACGACGAGGGCATCCGCTTCTGGCACCCGGGCGGCTCGCTCAACGCCATCGCGCTGGAGACGGACGTGCACCCCGGCTTCCAGACCGACTGGCAGCAGCCGCTGGTGGTGGCGCTCACGCAGGCGGCGGGGCTTTCGATCGTCCACGAGACGGTGTACGAGTCGCGCCTCGGCTTCACGTCCGCGCTCAACCAGATGGGTGCGCACATCCAGCTGTACCGGGAGTGCCTGGGCGGCTCGGACTGCCGCTTCGGCCAGCGGAACTTCCTGCACTCGGCCGTCGTGTCCGGCCCGACGAAGCTCCAGGGCGCCGATCTGGTGATTCCCGACCTGCGCGGCGGCTTCTCGTACCTGATCGCGGCGCTGGCGGCGCAGGGGACGTCCCGGGTGCACGGGATCGAGCTGATCAACCGTGGCTACGAGAACTTCATGGAGAAGCTCGTCGAGCTGGGCGCGAAGGTCGAGCTGCCCCGCGGCGCGATCGTCTGACGCCTCCCGCACGCAGCGACGTGGGCCCACCGGACACCGTCCGGTGGGCCCACGCGTATGAGGATCGCCCCGCGTCGGCCCGTACCGGCCCGTACCGGCCCGTACCGGCCTCAGGACTCCACGGCGGCCTCAGAACACCACAGCGACCTCAGGACACCACAAGGGCGGTGCACCCCGTACGGGGTGCACCGCCCTTGAGTGCAGGGGCTTACTTGCCCTTGGCGGCTTCCTTGAGCTTGGAGCCCGCGGAGACCTTCACGCTGTAGCCGGCCGGGATCTGGATCGGGTCGCCGGTCTGCGGGTTACGAGCGGTGCGAGCGGCACGGTGGGTGCGCTCGAAGGTCAGGAAACCGGGGATGGTGACCTTCTCGTCGCCCTTGGCGACGATCTCGCCGACGGTCTCGGCGAGAGCGGCCAGCACAGCGTCGGCGTCCTTGCGGGTCACCTCGGCACGGTCGGCCAGCGCGGCCACCAGCTCACTGCGGTTCATGTTCTTACTCCCGTGTTCTTCTTGCTTGTGAGGCGTGCCACGCGGCGGAAGCCGCATGTCGGGTACAGCGAAGCCGATGCTGCCAGGGCCCTCGGACAATCCCCGGACCCGGGTCTGCCGTCAGACCCTCGCGCCCAATTGAGCATCCTGCCCCCACCAGCGGCGGGAAAGCCAATCCGGCACCCTCCGGAGTCACACGAAAAGCGCCACAGGCTCGTTCCGGTGACGTTCCGTCGACTCCGTGCGGACTCCACGGAGCCGACGCGACTCGGACAGAGCCTGCCGGCCCTACGGAGCCAACGCGGCCCTGGGGCCTGATGGAGCCGTGCGGCCGTCGCGGGCTCATGGTCCGCCACCCTAAGGGCGCTTTCCTGACCCCGCGACTCGCGACGCGCCGTGCTCAGCCGGACACCGCCGCGCCCGCGGCCTTCGCGGCGTCCCGAACCGCTCCCGCGACCGCTCCCGCGACCTTGTCGTTGAAGACGGACGGGATGATGTAGTTCGGGTTGAGCTCGGCCTCGGTGACGACGTCCGCCAGGGCGGTGGCCGCGGCGAGCATCATCTCCGTGTTCACCGTACGGGACTGTGCGTCCAGGAGCCCGCGGAAGACGCCCGGGAAGACCAGCACGTTGTTGATCTGGTTCGGGAAGTCGGAGCGGCCGGTGGCGACAACTGCCGCCGTCTGGCGGGCGATTGCCGGGTCCACCTCGGGGTCGGGGTTCGCAAGCGCGAACACGATGGCGCCGTCGGCCATCGCCGCGACGTCCTCCGCGCCCAGCACGTTCGGCGCGGAGACACCGATGAAGACGTCGGCGCCCCGGACCGCCTCCTTCAGCGTGCCGGTGACGCCCTCGGGGTTGGTGTTGTCGGCGATCCAGCGCAGCGGCGTGCCGGGCGCGGCATCGACCAGGTCCTCGCGGTCGGCGTGCACGACGCCGTGGATGTCGGCGACGACGGCGTGCTTCACACCCGCCGCGATGAGCAGCTTCAGGATGGCCGTACCGGCCGCCCCGGCGCCCGACATGACGACCCGTACGTCCCCAACCGCCTTGCCCACCACGCGCAGTGCGTTGGTGAGGGCGGCGAGCACGACGATCGCGGTGCCGTGCTGGTCGTCGTGGAAGACGGGGATGTCGAGGGCCTCGCGCAGCCGCGCCTCGATCTCGAAGCAGCGGGGCGCGGAGATGTCCTCGAGGTTGATGCCGGCGAAGCCGGGGGCGATCGCCTTGACGATCTCGACGATCGCGTCGGTGTCCTGGGTGTCCAGACACAGCGGCCAGGCGTCGATGCCCGCGAAGCGCTTGAAGAGGGCCGCCTTGCCCTCCATGACGGGCAGGGCGGCCTTCGGGCCGATGTTGCCGAGGCCGAGGACGGCCGAGCCGTCCGTCACGACTGCGACGGAGTTGCGCTTGATGGTGAGGCGGCGGGCGTCCTCGGGGTTCTCGGCGATCGCCATGCAGACGCGCGCCACACCCGGCGTGTAGATCATGGAGAGATCGTCACGGTTGCGGATGGGGTGCTTGGACTGCATCTCGATCTTGCCGCCGAGGTGCATGAGGAACGTACGGTCGGAGACCTTGCCGAGGACGACGCCCTCGATGCCGCTCAGCTTCTCGACGATCTCGTCGGCGTGGGTGGTGGAGGTCGCCGCGATGGTGACGTCGATACGAAGCTTCTCGTGGCCGGAAGCAGTGACGTCGAGGCCGGAGACCGAGCCGCCGGAGGACTCCACGGCCGTGGTGAGCTGCGAGACGGCGGTTCCGCTCGCGGGCACCTCCAGCCGGACCGTCATCGAGTACGAGACGCTGGGCGCCGTTGCCATGGCCGAGTTCCTCTGCTTTCCCTAGCTTCATTGCTGCATCGCCCGGCGGGGGCCGGGCGGGGCCATCCGATGGTCGCACCTACCAGCGAGTAGCAGGTAATACTGGTCGTTTTGGTTTCGGAAAACCTTTTCCACCATACGAGAACCCTCAACGAAACAGAAGAGGATCACGGGAAACAGAAGAGGTCCGCGTCACTCACGGCGACGCGGACCTCTTCCTGATGCGTTTGAGCGACACCGACCCGCCATGCTCGCCTCGCGGCAAGTGGTCCCTCTGAGGGACGAAGGTTGGGCCCGGGGGCTTGGATCGAGCCGGTGTCACAGACAGGCTAACAAAGACTCCCAGAAGGTGATTCCCTCTGCGCCGAGTTGACCCCCGAACGGCTCCGCGACGCCCGCGGCGCGGACGCCGCGGGCGTCATCACCGGCGCCGCGGCTCAGTCCCTGAGCAGGTCCGGGACCCCGTCCGCGTCCGGTTCGTCACGCTTGCCCGACACCACGGTCAGCTGCTGGGTGGCGCGGGTCAGCGCCACGTACAGCACCCTCAGGCCGGCCGGGGACTCGTCGGCGATTTCCGCGGGCGAGACGACCACGGTCGCGTCGTACTCCAGCCCCTTGGCCTCCAGCGAACCGAGAGCCACCGCCCGGTCACCGAGGCCGGCGAGCCAGCGCGCGGCCTCCTCGCGCCGGTTCATCGCGACCACGACGCCCACGGTGCCGTCGACCTCGTCCAGGAGCCGCTCGGCCTCCTGCCGTACGGTCCGCTCCAGATCGTCGCGGGCGACGGTGAAGCGGGGCGTGAGGCCGGTCGAGCGAACGGCGCGCGGGGCCTCCATCCCGGGCATCGCGAGGGCCAGCACCCGCGCGGCGAGCTCGGCGATCTCGGAGGGGTTGCGGTAGTTGACGGTGAGGTCGAAGCGGCGGCGCGGCCGGGTGCCGAGGGCCTCGTCGCGGGCCTCGGCCGCCTCGTCCGGGTCCGACCAGGAGGACTGCGCCGGGTCGCCCACGACCGTCCAGGTGGCGTGCCGGCCGCGACGGCCGACCATGCGCCACTGCATGGGCGTGAGGTCCTGGGCCTCGTCGACGATGACATGGGCGTACTCGGTGCGCTCCTCCGCCAGCCGCTCGGCCCGCTCGCGCTGGGTCTCCTCGCGCTGCGGCATCAGCTCCTCCAGACCGGTGAGCTGGTCCAGCGGATCGAGTTCGCGCCTCCTCCTGGGGCGGGCCGGGACGCCGAGCAGGGACTGCAGCTCGTCCAGGATCGCCACGTCGTGCACGGAGTACGCCTCGCGTCTCAGACTGCGGGCGAGTCTGCGCACCTCGCCGGGGTTGAGGATGCGCCGCGCCCAGCGGCCGAGCCGCCGCTCGTCGGCCATCGCGGCGAGCACACCGCGCGGCGTCAGCTCGGGCCACCAGGCGTCCAGGAACGCCAGGAACGTGTCCTCGGAGGTGATGTCCTCGTCGAAGGACGCCCGCAGCTCGGCGGCGAGCTCCGGGTCCGTGTGCCGCGTCCCGGCGCCGGACCGCGCGTACAGCGCGTCCAGCAGCAGCCGGCGGGCGCGCGGCCGCAGCAGATTCACCGGCGCGGTGCCGCCCAGCACGTTGTGGCGGATGCGCCGCAGCTCCTCGGCCTCCAGCTCCAGGCGCCGCCCGAAGGCCACGACCCGCAGCCGGTCGGGGGCGCTGCCCAGTTCGAGCGCTCCCCGCGCCGCCTTGCGCAGCACCTTCAGCATCCGCGAGGAGCCCTTGACGCGGGCGACCGCCGGATCGTCGTACGTCGTCGCCTCCACGCCGTCCACCAGGGAGCCGACCGCGCGGATCGCGACCTGGCCCTCCTCACCCAGCGAGGGCAGCACGCCCTCGGTGTACGCCACGAGCAGCGGGGTCGGCGAGACGACGAGGATGCCGCCCGCGTACCGCCGCCGGTCCTGGTAGAGGAGATACGCGGCGCGGTGCAGCGCGACCGCCGTCTTGCCCGTGCCGGGGCCGCCGGCGACCTCGGTGACGGAGGCGGCGGGGGCCCGGATGACCAGGTCCTGCTCGGCCTGGATGGAGGCCACGATGTCCCGCATGGTGTGGCTGCGGGCCTGGCCGAGCGCGGCCATCAGCGCGCCGTCGCCGATGACGGGCAGCTCGGCGCCGCCGAGACGCGCGGTCAGTTCGGGGCGCATGAGGTCGTCCTCGACGCCGAGGACCTTGCGGCCCTTGGAGCGGATGACCCGTCGGCGTACGACACGGCCCGGGTCGACCGGCGTGGAGCGGTAGAAGGGCGCGGCGGCCGGGGCCCGCCAGTCGATGACCAGCGGCGCGTAGTCGGAGTCGAGGACTCCGATACGGCCGATGTGCAGCGTCTCGGCGATGTCGGCGTACTGCCCGGACTCGTCGGTCCGTACGGCGTCCTCGGCCGGCTCGACCGAGGTGTAGGCGCCGTCGGGCCCCTTCTTGCCGTGCTTGCCGCGCAGCAGGTCGATGCGGCCGAAGAGGAAGTCCTCGAACTCGCTGTTGAGCCGATTGAGGTGGATCCCGGCCCGGAACACCTGGGCGTCGCGCTCGGCGAGCGCGCCGGGTGTGCCGACCTGGCCGCGTTTGGCGGCGTCGTTCATCAGGAACTCCGCCTCGTGGATCTTCTCCTCGAGCCTGCGGTACACCTGGTCCAGATGTTCCTGTTCGACACCGATCTCGCGGTCCCGGACCGTGTCGACAGCGGCTTCCTGCGCGGCCACCGAGGCCCCCTTCTGACGTGCACTGGGCAGCCGTCAACCGTACGCGAAGGGGGCCGGTCTGTCAGGCGGCGGGACCGGCGTCGTGGCTCAGGCCTCGGCGCCGACCTCCACCAGACGCTTTCCGTCGAAGGTACGGACCTCGAAGTGATCGATCTCGTTGCGGTCCATGGCGGCTCCGCCGTGGACGTACAGCGGGTTCTTCGCCATCTTGTGCGTGCTGTCCGGGATGCCGTAACCCCACTTCGGGACCGACCAGGACGTGACGACCTCTTCCTCACCGGTCTTGGAGACGGCGACGAGGCTGCACTTCAGCGGGCCCTTGACGTTCTTGAGCTCCAGGACCGTGTGGGTGCCCCAGGCCTTCTTCTCCATGCCGACGGTGGCGCTGACCTTGGTGATCGCGTCCGTGGCCTGGACCTTCTCCTCCATGTGGTTGAAGAAGGCGTCCTCGGCGGGGCTGGTGGGGTGAGGTGCCGCGACATTGCCCGCCGTGGCGTCGTCCTGGGTGACGACCACCGCGACGGCCGGACCGCCGATGATCAGGACCGCCGACGCCGCGATCATGTACATGCTGCGGCGGCGCTTCCGGGACCGTTTGACCGCGACCTCGTCGACGAGCCGGTTCAGCAGCTGCGGGCTCGGCGCCGTCGGGATCGAGCCGAACGAACCGGCCTGTCCTGCCGAAGCCGCCGGCCGGGGCGGGGGCTCCATGATCCTGCTGTCGAACGGCAGGACATTCGGCTGCGGGGGCACGGCCGGGCGGGCCGGGGCCTCCGCGAGCATCGCCAGCATCGGCTCCATGCCCGAGAACTCCTCGAGGTGGGCGGCACAGATGTCGCAGCCCGCGAGATGCGCCTCGAAGGCGGTGGCTTCCGCGTCGTCCAGAATGCCGAGGACGTACGCCCCGGCGGTTTCATGGACCGAGCCCTCTTCGGACTGTCCGAACTGTCCGAACTGGTCCTGCCTGTTCATGCCGTGACCCCCCTCTCCTCCAGAGCGAGCTTCATGGAACGCAGTGCGTAGAAAACACGGGACCGGACGGTCCCACTGGGTATGCCGAGTGTCTCGGCCGCCTCATTGACCGTACGCCCCTTGAAATACGTCTCGACGAGTACTTCCCTGTGCGCAGGGGTCAAATCATCGAGCGCATCGGATAGCGTCATCAGCCACAACGCCTTGTCGATCTCGTCCTCCGCGGGCATGACCTCCAGCGGCGACGGATCGACCTCCTGCGGCCGGGCCTGCCGGCTGCGGTGACCGTCGATGACGATGCGCCTTGCGACCGTCACCAGCCAGGGTCGGACAGAGCCGGTGGCCCGATTGAGCTGACCGGCGTTCTTCCAGGCACGGATGAGCGTCTCCTGAACCACGTCCTCGGCTCGCTGGCGGTCGCCGGCGACGAGGCGCAGTACGTAGGCAAGGAGGGGGCCGGCGTGCTCCTGATACAGCGCGCGCATCAGTTCCTCGTCCGGGACGGAGGTGCTGGTGCGCGACGAGTCGGCGCGATGCCGGGCCCTGCCTGAACGGTCATCGGCCACGGCGGCATCCTTGCGCACCTGAACCTCCCGGTCGAGACCTTGTCTGATGTGTGGCTGCTTGTCTGTCCTCCATCACTACGGAAGAGCCCGCCGATCCACTCAACGCGAGCGGAAAAACTTTTCAAGATCTTTTACGGGGTGGTCCCCGGGCCTGCCTCCGGACGGGAACCGGACCCCGGTTGAGCCGCCGTCAGACCCGGGCGACGGCGGTCCTGCGGCGGTGCCTGGCGACCCGCTCCCGGTTCCCGCAGACCTCGCTCGCGCACCAGCGGCGGCGCCGCCCACGGGAGGTGTCGAGGTAGACGCGGCGGCAGTTGTCGCCCTCGCAGCGGCGCAGCCGGGCGCGGGCGACGGGGTCGGTGAGCAGTTCCACGGCGTCCCGGGCGACGGCGGCGAGCAGCGCGGCGCATTCGGGGCGGGCGAGCGGGGCGCGGACGAGGATGCCCTCGTCGTCGCGTACGGCTGTGACGGCGGGCGGGGCGGAGTCGGCGGCGAACGCGTTCAGCCGCGCGAGAGCGGGGCCCGCGGCGCCGGGCCCGGCCGGTCCGTGGTCGATCTCCGCGTCGACCAGGCCCGCCACACAGTCGCGGAGTTCGAGGAACGGCGCGACCCAGTGCCCGGTCACCGGGCCCAACGGCGTCCCGGGTGGCAGCAGTCCGGCCGCCACCAGCCAACGCCCGAGCCCCTCCGGCCCGTCCGGCGCCACTGCCACGAGATCCAGGCAGACGCGCCCGGAATCGAACCGCCACTCGTACGAGCCGTTGCCCATGACTTCAGGGTGCCCGTGCGAAGGCCCCGCGGGAACCCCTCCTGCGGGGCCGGGGCGCCGGTCGTCCCGAAACGTGCGCCGTCGCTCACGCGTCCGCGTACTTCGTGTCCACCGCCGGGTCCAGTGCCAGGCGGTAGCCGCGCTTCACGACCGTCTGGATGAGGTTCGGGGCGCCGAGGGCCGTACGGAGGCGGGCCATTGCCGTCTCGACGGCGTGCTCGTCACGGCCCGTGCCGGGGAGGGCGCGAAGGAGGTCGGCACGGGAGACCACCCAGCCGGGGCGGCGGGCAAGGGTGTTCAGAAGCGACATTCCGGCCGGTGGGACGGGGCGGACGTCGCCGTCGACGAGGACCGCGTGGCCACGGATCTCCACCCGGCGCCCCGCGACCGGCAAGGTCCTGGCCCGCGAGGGCAGTTCGACACAGAGCAGCTGGACGAGCGGGCCGAGGCGGAAGCGCTCCGGCTGGACGGTGTCGAGACCGCGGCTCTGCAGCGGTACGGCCGTGACCGGCCCCACGCAGGCCGGCAGGACGTCGTGCCCGAGCGCGTCGAGGAGTTCCGGGAGCAGCCCGCGGGCCTCGGCGCGCGAGAAGAGCGATGCCGCGGCCGGCGCGCTCGTGAACGTCACCGCGTCCAGCGACCGCGCCACCGTGGCGTCGAGCAGCCGGTCCAGCGGACCGAGGTCCTCCGGCGGCATCCACCGGTACACGGGTACGACCACGACCTCCGCGCCCCCGGCCCGCAGGGCCTCCACGAAGCCGGGCAGCGGCTCGCCGTGCAGTTGCAGCGCCACCCGCCGGCCCGCGACGCCCTCACCGAGGAGCCGGTCGAGCACCTCGGCCATCGACTCGGACGTCGGCGACCACTCCTCGGTCAGCCCGGCGGCCCGGATCGCGCCCTTCACCTTCGGCCCGCGGGCGAGGAGTTCCACGCCGCGCAGACAGGCGAGCAGTTCCTCGCCGCAGCCCCAGCCGTCCGCCGCCTCCACCCAGCCGCGAAAGCCGATCGCGGTCGTGGCGACCACCACGTCCGGCGCGTGGTCGATGAGTTCCTTCGTGGCGGCGAGCAACTCGCCGTCGTCCGCCAGCGGCACGATCCGCAGCGCGGGGGCGTGCAGCACCGTCGCGCCGCGGCGTCGCAGCAGCGCTCCCAGTTCGTCGGCGCGCCGGGCCGCCGTGACACCGACCGTGAAGCCCGAGAGCGGGGCGACCGCCGGAGCGACGTGCTGTTCGTGGTACATGCCGGCCGAGCCTGGCAAGGGAGCGTGACAGGCTCGGTTCGGCTGCGTTTCCCCGTGGTTACGAGGCACTCCGGCTCACACCTCGGCGTAGCTGAGCTGCGGCTTCGTCTCGGCTGTGGCGGTCGGCACACGGCCGGCCACCGGTCGGCGAAGGTATACCGCCCAGGTGACCACGAAGCACACCCCGTAGCAGGCGAGGAAGGCGACGAACGCGCCCGTCCCCGTCCCGGCCGTCAGGAACGACTGCCGGAAGGCGAGGTTGATGGCGAGCCCGCCGAGCGCGCCCACCGCACCGATCAGCCCCATCGACGCCCCGGAGAGCCTGCGCCCGTACGTCTCCGCCGCCTCGCCCGTCATGCCCTTGGCCAGTGCCTTGGCCTGGAAGATGCCGGGGATCATCTTGTACGTGGAGCCGTTGCCGAGCCCGGTGAGGACGAACAGGGCGATGAAGCCGACGAGGAACACGGGCAGCGACGCGGCCATGGACGCGTACACCACGACCCCCGTCGCCCCGGCCATCGCGGCGAACGTCCACAGCGTGATCCTGGCCCCGCCGAAGCGGTCCGCGAGCGATCCGCCGACCGGCCTGATGAGCGAGCCGAGCAGCGGCCCGACGAAGGTCAACGACGCGGCCTGCAGCGGGGTGCGTCCGAACTGGGTCTGCAGCACGAGTCCGAAGGCGAAGCTGTAGCCGATGAAGGACCCGAACGTCCCGATGTAGAGGAACGCCATGATCCAGGTGTGGGCGTCCTTCACCGCCTCCTTCGCGGCGCCGGTGTCGTTCTTCACGGGCGCCAGGTTGTCCATGAACAGCGCGGCGCACAGCGCGGCGATCGCGATCAGCGGGATGTAGAGGCCGAGCACGAGCCTCGGGTGCGCGGCCCCGGCCGTCCCGATGACGAGCAGTCCGACGAGCTGCACCACGGGGACGCCGATGTTCCCGCCGCCCGCGTTGAGCCCGAGCGCCCAGCCCTTCTTCCGCAGCGGGAAGAAGGAGTTGATGTTGGTCATGGAGGAGGCGAAGTTGCCGCCGCCGACCCCGGTCAGGGCCGCGACCGCCAGGAAGGTCCCGTACGACGTGCCCGGCTCCATCACCACATAGGCGGCGCCGGTCGGCACCAGCAGCATCAGGGCGCTGAAGACGGTCCAGTTGCGGCCGCCGAAGCGGGCCACCGCGAAGGTGTACGGCACCCGGATCACGGCCCCGACCAGGGTCGCGGTCCCGATCAGGAAGAACTTCCCGGCCGGGTCGACCCCGTACTCGGGCCCCATGAACAGGACCATCACGGACCACAGGGTCCAGATGGAGAACCCGATGTGCTCGGACAGCACGGAGAAGACGAGATTGCGCCGGGCGATCCTCTCCCCCTCCTCCTTCCAGAAGGTCTCGTCCTCCGGGTCCCACCGTTCGATCCACCTGCCGGCCATGGCGCGCCTCCACTGCTGCTCCGGGTAGTGGATCCGACGCTAGGGACGGCGGGTTTCACCCCCGTGGCGCGAGGTGACCGGTGCGCAACCTTGCTCTCACCCGGGGCTCAGGCGCGGTGTGAGCGCCGCTTTCCGCGCCGGGCGCCGCTCTCCTGCCGGGCACCGTTCGGCCACAGCCGGGGGCGCCGCTTGGCGGCGACGTCCTCGGCCCACCCGAAGAGCACGATGCACACGGCGATCAGGGCCCAGGTGAGGAGCAGCACCGGCACCCAGCTGTCGAGCAGCCACTCGGCGTGCTCTTCCAGGAAGCCGATGTCCCACAACTGGTCCCACATGGTGCTCGCCACGAGGATGCACACGTTGCTCCACAGATAGACCGTGACGGCCCGCGAGTTGAGCAGGGTGACCGTGCTGTCCCAGCCGCGCAGTCTCGGCGGCCACTCGGACCACGAGGGGCTGATGTGCAGGAGCAGCAGCACCGATCCGAAGGACCAGAGGGCCTGTGCCGGCGGGATGCTGTCGAGGTCGAAGTCCGTACGGAAGCCCTGGCGCAGTGCCCACCACAGGCCGACGGCCATGATCACGGGCGCGACGGACGGCACGACGTAGCGCGGCAGTCTGCGCAGCAGCCCCTCCTGGTGGGCCATGCCGAGGATCCAGCAGGCTCCGAAGGTGCTGAAGTCGGTGAGCGCGGAGTCGATCCGTTCGGGCAGCGAGACGTACCCGGCGGTGAGGACGGCGGACAGCGCGAGCGGTGCGAGCAGCGTCGGCCAGGGCACCTTCCGCAGGGCCCACAGCAGCAGCGGCGACAGCATGACGTACCAGAGGTACGCCCTGATGTACCAGAGCGGGCCCGCGAGGTCCTCGGCCCAGGACCGGCCGAGGAGGCCGGGGACGCCCGCGAGCTCCCCGGCGAACGGCGGGTCGCTGACCGGCACGATCCAGAACAGCAGATGGGTCCACCACCAGCCCGGGTGCCCCTCGGAGTCGGGTCCCCAGCCCTGGAGCACCATGCCGGTCACACCGACCGCGCCCAGCACCCACAGCGGTGGCAGCAGCCGTCTCATCCGGCCACGGATCACCTGGACCGCCGGCCGCTTGAGGGAGCGCGCCATCAGGCTGCCGGCGAGCGCGAACATCACGCCCATGGACGGGAAGACGAGCGGCAGCCAGGCCCAGCCGACCAGGTGGTAGAGGACGACCCGGAAGAGCGCGAGCGCGCGCAGCAGGTCGAAGTACCGGTCGCGGCCCTGCGCGGCGGACCCGGGCGCGGCGTCGGCCTCCGGCCTGCGGTGCCGTGCCTGTTCGAACGTGGTCGTCGCGACGGTCATGCGACCGGCCACCGTTCTTCACTGGCCTTCCGCGGGCTCGGTATCGAGCCGGGCGCCTCCACCGCTCCCGTACGGCGCAGCTTCTGCCAGCGGAGCCGGCCGCCGGTGAGGGCGGTGATCCACGACTGCAGCAGCACGACGTACATGAGCTGCCGGTACAGCAGTTGCTGGAGGGGCAGCGAGATCAGATGCACCATGCGTTCCTTGTCGAGCCGGAACGCGTACGCGGCGCACACGGCCTGGATGGCGAGCACGGCGAGCCAGGCGACGATGGTCTTCTGGGTCGGCCCGAAGACCAGCCCGTACAGCAGGAAGACGTCGATCAGCGGGGCGAGCAGCGGGAACAGCACCATGAAGAGCGAGACCAGCGGCAGGCCGACCCGGCCGAAGCGGCCGGAGGGGCCGCTCTCGATCACGGCGTGGCGGTGCTTCCAGATCGCCTGCATCGTGCCGTACGACCAGCGGTAGCGCTGGGACCACAGCTGCTGGACGGACTCCGGGGCCTCGGTCCAGGCGCGGGCCCGCTCCGCGTAGACGACGCGCCAGCCGTCGCGGTGCATCGCCATGGTGATGTCGGTGTCCTCGGCGAGGGTGTCCTCGCTCATGCCGCCGACCCGTTCGAGGGCCTGGCGGCGGAAGGCGCCGACCGCGCCCGGGATGGTCGGCATGCAGCGCAGCACGTCGTACATCCGGCGGTCCAGGTTGAAGCCCATCACGTACTCGATGTGCTGCCAGGCGCCGATGAGCGTGTCCCGGTTGCCGACCTTGGCGTTGCCCGCGACCGCGCCGACCCGTGGGTCGCCGAAGGGCTGCACCAGTTCGCGGACGGTGGACGGCTCGAAGACGGTGTCGCCGTCCATCATCACGATCAGGTCGTGACGGGCGTTGCGGATACCGTTGTTGAGGGCTTCCGGTTTGCCCGAGTTGACCTGCCGGACGACCCGGACGTTGGGCAGCCACATGTCGTCGACGAGGTCGGCGGTGCCGTCCGTGGAGCCGTCGTCGATGACGATGACCTCGATCGGATGGTCGCTCTCCATCAGAGAGCGCACCGTGTTCTCGATGCACTCCTTCTCGTTGTACGCGGGAACCAGCACCGTCACGGGCTCCGTGACGGCCGGGCCCCAGCGGAAGCGGCGGCGGCGCACCTTGCGGGCGTGTCCGAAGGAGAGCACCAGCATGAGGCCGAAGCGGGCGAGGACGAGCCCGCCGATCAGGGCGAGGCCGACGGTCAGCACCGAGGTCGTCTCCTCCGAGACGGCGACGGCCGCGACCCACGCCTTGCCCTTCCACAGCTCCGGACCGGTGACGGGGGTGTGCGCGGTGGGCGCCCCGAGAGCCTCGGTGAGGTGGGTGAACCGGTAGCCGCGCTGCTTCATGTCGGGCAGGAAGCGGTCGAGGGCGGCCACGGTCTGGGAGCGGTCGCCGCCGGAGTCGTGCATCAGCACGATGGAGCCCTTGGTGCCCTGGGGCGTCGCGCGCTTGATGATCGCGTCGACGCCGGGGCGCTTCCAGTCCTCGCTGTCCGTGTCGTTGAAGGCGGTGATGTAGCCGCGGCTGCCGATGTACTCGGTGACCGGCCAGGACTTGTCGTCCAGGGCGTCCGAGAACGAGGAGTACGGCGGCCGGAAGAGCGAGGTGCGGATGCCGGCGGCGCCGGCGAGCGCGAGCTGGTTCTGGGAGAGCTCCCAGTCGATACGGCTCTGCGTCTGGAGCGCCAGATCGGGGTGGTTGAAGGTGTGCAGCCCGATCTCGTGGCCCTCGGCGACCATCCGCTCGACCAGTTCGGGGTGGCGGGAGGCCATCGTGCCGGTCACGAAGAAGACGGCGTGCGCGTCGTACTCCTTCAGTTTGTCGAGGACCTTCGGCGTCCAGACCGGGTCGGGTCCGTCGTCGAAGGTCAGCACCAGGTTCTTGTCCGGTATCCGCAGCGCCTCGGGCGCGCCGGGGACGCGGGCGTCGATGACCGGGCCGCCGCCCAGGATCTGCTCGGGCACCTGGCCGCTGGAGGCCGGGGGGCGTACGCGATGGTCGGCGAGGATCTCGCTGTGCACGTACCCGCGCAGCATGAGCATCGCGAGCAGCGCGACGAGGAAGAGCGAGGGCAGCAGATAGCGCATGGGCATTCTGCGCCGCACGGCGGACCTCTTACCGGCTGCCTGCCGGGCGGTCCGTCTGTCGGAGGAGGCCATCTAGAGTGCGCCTTCCGCTGCGAGCTGCCGGCTTCCCTGCTCCATCGCCTGGCCCACCGGCTGGCCGGAGGGCTCCGTCGACGCCGAGGTGCTCGGCGAGGGATCGGGATCGTCCGGCGTCGGCTCCTCGCCGCCGGAACCTCCGCTGCCCGAGCCGCCCGCCGGCAGGGACGGGCTGGGCTTCGGGTCGGGCGACGTGCCGACGGGGCCACCGGCGCCGCCGGTGCTGACCTGCGCACTGGTGCCCGGATCGGCCGAGGGACTGGGCTGCAGCCCGCCGCCGGCCGGGTCGCCGGCCGCGCCGCTGGGCTGCTGCGGCAGGGCGGCCGGGGTGTCGCTGGGAGACGGGCCGCCGGCGGCGTCCGCGGGAGCGGCCGGGTCGGACGGCGCGTCGGTGGGACCGGGGGTCACCCCGGCGGAATCGTCCTTGTCGTCCGCGACGCCGGGGATGAGCAGCGACGGCGCATCCGAGTTGCCGCCGATGAGGGCGACGACGAGGGTCACGGCGTATCCGGCACAGATCAGTGCCAGGACCCAGCCGACGCGCCGGAACTTCTTGCTCCGACGTCCGCTCTCGTCCACGAACACCGGCCCGTCGGAGCCCTCTTGAGGGGGCGGCTCGGTAGCCCTGAGTTCCGAGAGCTGACGGCCGAGACCGTCGAGCTGAACGGTGACTTCATTGGGCTCATGGGTATGCCCTATACGGGAGTTTTCTCGCCAATTTTCCACTGCTGTACGCACTTCCCCCACTGAACGGAGAGGAGGGAGCGCAGGCGAGACCGGACGCTTGCCGTCGGACCGGGCCCCCTAAACCCGGACCGAGCGCCCCCAACCACGTTGCACCCGGACCATGAATGTAGCGCACACCGTCGACGGGCGGCCCGGCTATCGGCAGTTGCTCCCCATGAGTGACCGGTCGGTTTCGGGCAGCCAGCTACCTGCGGGGATTTTCAGCCAATCTTCAGCTGTGGCGAGTTGCGCCGCCGCCGTGCGCAGGGCGTCCAGACCGGGATGCGTGATGCCCCGGCGCCACACCAACGAGATGGGCGACAACGGTACGGGGTCGACCAGCGGGCGTACGACCATCCCCGGCACCGTCAGGAACTCCGTGCTCGCCAGCACCGACCACCCCTGTTTGCGCACCACACGGACGAACTCCTCCTGCCCGGCGATCTCCGGGAAGGGGTCGGCCATGACGATGCCGCGGCCCGTGAAGAGCCGGGCGGCCAGGTCCGTCCACTCGGCGGTGGCCGCGTTGCCCGCGCCCGCGTAGAGGGTCTCGCCCGCCAGGGCGTCCAGCGGCACCTCCGTCAGCGATGCGAGCGGATGGTCGTCCCGCAGCAGTACGGCCATGCGTTCGTACCGCACAGGCTGATGAGCCAGATCGGCGCGGAGCGACGGATCGAGCCCGGCCACTCTGCCGCAGGACACATCGAGCCGCCCTGCGACCATCTCCGCGGCCGCGCCGGTGAGACCGCTGAGGTAGCGGGCGACGAACTCCAGGCCGGGGGCGGCCTGCCGGACGTGGTTCAGCACCCGGTAGGCCGTCCCCACCGGCGCGCCGACATCGAAGAGCAGCGGCCGGTCCGTCTCCGCGAAGGCCGCGGCGAGCGCGTCCTGGGCGTCGAGGATCCGGCGCGCGTGCGGCAGCAGCCGTTCGCCGTCGGCCGTGAGCGTCACCTGCCGGGTGGTCCTTACGAACAGCTCGGTGCCCAACTCCCGCTCCAGCCGACGGATGTCACGGCTGAGCGCCTGCTGGGCCACGTACAGCCGGGCGGCGGCGCGGGTGAAGTGCAGCTCGGCGGCGACGGCGGCGAAGGCGCGGAGCAGCCGGGGTTCGAGGTCCTGGGGCACGCACGAGAATTTACAACAGAGGTGTGTCAATGGGCTCCGAACAGGTGTTGGACCGCTGTGGGTGCGCGCGGCGAGCCTTGGTCCATGCCGCAATCGACCTCACCACGGATGACCACGTCGGGCGGGACGCTGGTCCTGGCCCCCGCACACCAGGAGCCCGGATCCGGGCGCCCGCCGGGCCCGTACGCCCGCCTCTTCCACATCCCCGGCGCCCGCGCCTTCACCGCGGGGAACCTCATCGCCCGTCTTCCCATGGGCATGTTCAGCGTGAGCGCCGTGATCATGATCGCCGGGGAGCGCGGCTCGTACGCCCTCGCCGGGGCCGTCACCGCGACCGGGCTGGCCGCGACCGCCGTCGTCGCCCCCTGGACCGCGCGGCTCGTCGACCGGTACGGCCAGGCCCGGGTCGCCGTCCCCGCGACCGTGCTCGCGGTGCTCGGCTCGCTCGCGCTGCTGCTGTGCGTCCGGCACGGGGCGCCGGACTGGACGCTGTTCGCCGCGTACGCCGCGACCGCCACCACCCCCAACACGGGCGGGATGTCTCGGGCCCGCTGGGCCCATCTGCTGAAGGACGACCCCGCGGCCCGGCACACCGCGAACTCCTTCGAGCAGGCCGCCGACGAGCTGTGTTTCATGCTGGGCCCGGTGCTCGCGGCCGTGCTCTGCGCGGCGTTCTTCCCGGAGGCCGGCACGCTGGCCGGTGCGGCGCTGCTGCTGACGGGGGTGCTGCTGTTCGCGGCCCAGCGCTCCACCGAGCCGCCGGTCTCCTCCCGCGCGTCCCGGGGACGCTCCCCGCTGCGCACCCCCACAATGGCCGCGATGCTCGCCGTCTTCCTGGCCACCGGCGCGGTCTTCGGCTCGATGGAGGTCGTCACCATCGCCTACGCGGACGGCCCGGAGGCCGGTGTCGTGCTGGCCCTGCAGGCCGCCGGATCCTGCCTGGCGGGCCTCGCGTACGGCAGGGCCCACCGCACCGCCCGGCTGCGCACCTGTCTGGCCGCGATGACGGCCCTGATGACCCTGCCGTTCCTGGCGGCGACCATCACGGGCTCCCTGCTCGCCGTCGCGGGCGCCCTGCTGGTCGCGGGCATGGCGACGGCCCCGACGATGGTGACGGGCATGACCACGATCCAGCGCCTCACCCCCGAGGGCCGGCTGAACGAGGGCATGACCCTGGCCGTCACCGCACTGCTCGGCGGCATCGCGGCGGGCTCGGCGACGGGCGGCTGGACGGTCGAGCACGCGGGCCCGGCCCTCGGCTACGCGATCCCGGCCGCCGCGGCGGGCCTGGCGCTGCTGCTGTCGCTGGTGCCGGCCCGGGTGGGGGCAGGCATGACGAAGGCCCGGCTGTCGTGACAGCCGGGCCTTCGCCCACATGGGGTTTCGGTGATCCCGGGGCATGCCCCGGGGTCTCCGGTGGTGGAGATGGCGGGAATCGAACCCGCGTCCAACGGTGCGGAATCAGGGCTTCTCCGTGTGCAGTCCGCTGCGATTTTCTCGGCCCCGGAGATCACGCGGACAAGTCTCCGACGGGCTCAGTCACTGTTTGATTTCCCTCCAGGCCCCGTGACCGGGTCTAGAGGTTTAGTTCCCTAGCTGATGCCAGGATCCGGGTCGGGAACAGCCCCGGGCTGACACTTCGCAAGTCGCTACTTAGGCAGCGAGGGCGAAGGAATCGCGCTTGGTATTGGCGATTATTGGTTGCGACATATGGTTTACGAGATCATTGCCGCTTCCTCGACACGCTTCCCCTGCTTCGACAGCCGTTGTCGAAACCGATCATCCCCATGTTGTGTTTTCAATCGTGCGTGCCCCCTCTGGGAGGGCAAGTGCCATCGTACGTGACGGACGCACGCGCGTGCCAGCCTATTACCCCGGACGCAGGGGCAGGTCAGGCGCGCTGGCGGCGGCGGACCGCCGACATCGCGCGGTCCGTCTCGCGGCGGTCCTGCTTCTCCCGCAGGGTCTGACGCTTGTCGTACTCCTTCTTGCCCTTGGCGAGCGCGATCTCCACCTTGGCCCGGCCGTCCTTGAAGTACAGCGCCAGGGGCACGATCGTGTGGCCGGTCTCCTGGGACTTGGACTCCAGCTTGTCGATCTCCTCCCGGTGCATGAGGAGCTTCCGCTTGCGCCGGGCGCTGTGGTTGGTCCAGGTGCCCTGGCTGTACTCCGGTACGTGCACGTTGTGCAGCCAGGCCTCGTGGTCGTCGATCTGGACGAACCCGTCCGCGAGCGACGCCCGCCCCTGGCGCAGCGACTTCACCTCGGTGCCCATCAGCACGAGCCCGCACTCGTAGGTGTCGAGGATGTGGTAGTCGTGCCGCGCCTTCTTGTTCTGCGCGATCAGCTTGCGCCCTTTTTCCTTAGCCATAGTGCGGCCATTTTCGCACTACGACCCGGTGCCGAGGCCACTCAATACTGTCTGGGCCCGTTCCTCGGCCCGCCCGCTCACCGCGAGGTCCGGTGTGATGCCCCGACCGTCGACGTCATGCCCCGACGGGGTGCGGTAGTGACCGACGGTGAGCTCCGCCACGGAGCCGTCGGGCAGCCGCTCCGGCATCTGCACCGAGCCCTTGCCGAAGGTGCGCGCACCCACCGTGATCGCGCGGCCACGGTCCTTGAGGGCGCCGGTGACCAGCTCGGCCGCGCTCATCGTGCCGCCGTCGACCAGGGCCACGACGGGCCGCTCGGTGTCCCCGCCCGGCCGTGCGTACAGGGCCTTCTGCTCCCCGCGCACGTCGTACGTGGCGACCAGTCCGCCGTCCAGGAAGGCGGAGGCCGTGGTCACGGCCTCGGAGACCAGTCCGCCACTGTTGCCCCGCAGGTCCAGCAGGACCCCGGCGCCCGCCGGGGCCGCCTGCACCGCCTGCCTCACCCGCTCTCCGGTGCCCTTGGTGAAGGCGGCGACCTTGATCATCACTGCCGGGCCGGCGAGGTCACGTACGGTGACGACCTCGGTGGCGAGCCGGGCCCTGCGCACGGTCTCGTTCCAGGCGCGGTCGCCGCGCTGCAGCCCCAGCACGACGGACGAGCCGGTCGTGGCGCCCTTGCCGTCGCCGCGCAGCAGCGCGACGACCTCGCTGACCGGGCGGCCGTCTATGGCGGCGCCGTCGATGGTCCGCAGCTGGTCGCCGGGCCGGATGCCGGCCCTGTCGGCGGGCCCGCCGCGCTGCACCCGGGACACCTCGGCCCGGCCGTCCGCGCCGCGCTTCGCCCACAGCCCGACGCCCGTGTACGAGCCGTCGAGGGCACGCTCGAACTCCTCGTACTCACTCGCGTCGTACACGGCGCCCCAGCGGTCCCCGCTGCGGCTCACGACCTCCTCGGCCGCCTTGGCGCCGGACTTGCCGTCGGCCATGGCCTCGGCGGCGGCCCGGGCGACCTCGTCGCGGTCGACGGTCGCGGCCGCCGCGCGCACCCGGGGCGCGGCCGGCTCGTCCTCCCCCCGGGGCAGCAGCCCGGTGGCGGAGGCGGTGGCGAGGACGCCCGCGAACACCAAGGTGAGGGCCGCCCCGTGGCGGAGTCCACGGGACATCATGGGTGGTTCGGGGCCCAACATGGCGCCCACTCTAGGACAAGCGAAGGGCGCCGTAGGGCTGTTGACCCGTACGGCGCCCGGGGCGCTCGTCACACCTTCAGGTACTTGCGCAATGCGATGAAAGCGGCCAAGGAGGGCATCAGCAGCCCGATCACCAGGACCAGGGGAAGTACCGCTATCACGGCGTCCCAGCCGATGAAGTTGACCAACGGCATCTTCTCTGCCAGCGCGAGACCGCCGTCGACGAGGAAGTACCGGCCGATCAGCAGCAGCACACAGGCGACCGCGCCACCCAGCAGACCGGCGAAGGCGGCCTCCATGATGAACGGCATCTGGATGTAGAAGCTGGACGCGCCGACGAGCCGCATGATGCCCGTCTCACGCCGACGGCTGAACGCCGAGACGCGCACCGTGTTGACGATCAGCATCAGCGCGATGACCAGCATGAGTCCCATGATGAAGAGCGCGGCGATGTTCATGCCCCGCATCATGTTGAACAGGTTCTCCAGGATGCCGCGCTGGTCCTGGACGGACTGCACCCCGTCACGACCGGCGAAGGCGGTCGCCACGACCTGGTACTTCTCCGGATCCTTCAGCTTGACCCGGAACGACTCCTGCATCTGGTCCGGCGTGATCACCGTGGCGATGGCGGTGTCGCTGTACTGCTCGCGGTAGTGCTTGTAGGCCTCGTCGGCCGACTCGTGATGGACCTTCTCGACGATGTCCATCTTGCCGAGATCGGCCTCGATCTCTTCCTTCTGCTGCGCGGTGACAGCGCCCTTCGAGCACTTGTCGTCCGTCTCCGCGTCGTTCTTGTTGCAGAGGTAGATGGAGACGTTGACCTTGTCGTACCAGAAGTCCTTCATCGTGCTGACCTGTTCACGCATGAGCAGGGCGCCACCGAAGAGGGCGAGCGACAGGGCCACGGAGACGATGACCGCGAAGGTCATCGTCAGATTGCGGCGGAGACCGACTCCGATCTCCGACAGTACGAACTGGGCGCGCATGGCGAGTGTTTCAGCCTTTCCTGTGCCTGCCTGTAGCTGCTGCCTGTGCGCCGGGCGGCTGCCGAGAGCCGGCCGCCCGGCGCCCGGCCGCTCAGTGCTGGTAGCCGTAGACGCCGCGCGCCTGGTCGCGTACGAGCCGGCCCTGTTCGAGCTCGATGACGCGCTTGCGCATCTGGTCGACGATGTTCTGGTCGTGGGTCGCCATCACCACCGTGGTGCCGGTCCTGTTGATCCGGTCCAGCAGCTTCATGATGCCGACGGAGGTCTGCGGGTCGAGGTTTCCGGTCGGCTCGTCCGCGATCAGCAGCATCGGGCGGTTGACGAACGCACGGGCGATCGCCACACGCTGCTGCTCACCACCGGACAGCTCACCGGGCATCCGGTCCTCCTTGCCGCCGAGACCGACGAGGTCGAGGACCTGGGGAACCGCCTTGCGGATCTCGCCGCGCGGCTTGCCGATGACCTCCTGCGCGAAGGCCACGTTCTCGGCGACGGTCTTGTTGGGCAGCAGACGGAAGTCCTGGAAGACGGTTCCGAGCTGCCGGCGCATCTGCGGCACCTTCCAGTTGGACAGGCGCGCGAGGTCCTTGCCCAGGACGTGCACCATGCCATGGCTGGCGCGCTCCTCGCGCAGGAGCAGCCGCAGGAAGGTCGACTTGCCGGAACCGGACGAGCCCACGAGGAAGACGAACTCCCCCTTCTCGATCTCCAGGGAGACGTCACGCAGGGCTGGGCGGTTCTGCTTGGGATAGCTCTTGGAGACGTTGTCGAATCGGATCACGGGTGCACCACGGTCGGCCGGGAGTATGTGTGCGTGACCTTACGCGAATGGGCATGGCGCGTGCAGTCGCCGCCCGGAGTTGCGCAATTTGTCCGATTGGCGTTCGGCTCGTAAGCCTCTCGGAACGGGCGTAATCCGACGGGGCGCGCCGAAACGCGCGAGAACTGGCACAGTGGTATCGGGAACGGATGCGTTTCCTGGAGCGTTGCGCGGAGAGAACGGACTGTGCCGGCGACTCCGCCGCGCGGGAGGAGGAGAGCGCATGACCTATGACCGACTGGTGTGCGCCAACTGCGCGGCTCCGGTCGCCCAGGGCCGCTGTCCCGTCTGCCGGGCGAATCGCGAGCGCCTGCAGCAGGAGGGCCCCTTCGCGGGCCTGAACCCGGCGATGCTGGTGGCACTGCTGGTGGTCCTCGTGGCGGCGCTGGCGCTGCTGGCGCACCAGACCGCGTAGGTCCGAGCGATCCGGCCTGGATTCCCGCACGAACGGAGCACAAGGGCCCGGGATGCCGTGAGGCAGCCCGGGCCCTTGTCACATGCTGTTACGCGCTGATCACACCGCGGCGCGGCCGCCGCCGACGAGGCGCGGCAGCATCCGGAAGCCGATACCACCGGCGATCATCGTCGCGGCACCGAGCAGCAGGAACGTGGTCTCGGCGGCGCCGGTCTCAGCCAGCTCCTCCTTGGCCTGACCCTGCTCGACCGGCTTCGAGCCGGCGGCGTCGGTGTCCGTGTTGTCGGCGCACTCGGCACCGTCGACGTCGACGGTGCAACCACCGGCGTCGCCGCCGGTCGATCCACCGGTCGAACCGCCGGTCGCCGCGGCGCCACCGGTGGTGGAGCCACCCTGGTCGCCGCCGGTGTTGCCACCGTTGCCGTTGCCGTTGTTGCCGTTACCGCCGGTGTTGCCACCGTTGCCGTTGCCGCCGTTGTTGCCGTTACCGCCGGTGGTCGTGGTGCCACCGTCGGTCGTGGTGCCACCGTCGGTCGTGGTCCCGCCGTCGGTCGTCGTGCCACCGTCGGTCGTCGTGCCACCGTCCGTGGTGGTCCCGCCGTCGGTCGTGGTGCCACCGTCGGTCGTGGTGCCACCGTCCGTGGTGGTCCCGCCGTCGGTCGTGGTGCCACCGTCGGTCGTGGTCCCGCCGTCGGTCGTGGTGCCACCGTCCGTGGTGGTCCCGCCGTCCGTGGTCGTGCCACCATCGGTCGAGCCAAGGATGGTGGTGCCACCATCGTCCTCGCCCTCACGGATCCCGAGGCCGACATCGACCCCGTTCTCGTCGACCTCGGCGCTCGCGCTGACGCCGCCAACACCAACATCAATACCGACGGCCTGGGCGGCGCCCGCGGCGGTCAGGGACGCGCCGGCGACGATCACCGCGCTGGCGGCTATCCGCACGACGCGAACACGCGTCTTCTTGGTCATCTGCTGCTACCCCCAGTAGCTAATTCGTCTGTAGTGCAGCGTCCGGGGCTGCAGCCACCGAGGGTCGCGCTTCCGCTTGCCCCGTTGCTCACACGCGCCCCATAGATACGCATGCCGCGCGCCAGCCTTCCCACTTTCCACGGACACGTCAAGGTCGTTGCGCGTGCGATGCCCGAAATAAGGGCAGTTGACCGAGGTACGGGCATGCAACTGTGACGTAAACCCGGAACTGGCGCCCCACCAGCGGCAGTTCCCTTGTCGACAAAGCGAGCTGGCACCCGGCATTCCGCTTGCGTCAGCGAATCGACAAGGGCTGTCGTCGCGCTCCGCAAAGCCTCCATGGACCGGAGACCTACGTGACTCCGCACTTCCTCTGGGCGTCGATCTGATCGCGCGTCATGACCTTGCCCTCCCACGTCACGTACTCATCGTCGGCGAGTTGAGCACCCCGCACCTCGGCGAGATCGATGGGACTGTCGCGCGCATCCTCGGCATGGCCATCCACGACCACTTGGGCATCGACGAAGAACTCGTCAGGCAGTCGGCCGACGAGGGGCTTCTCCACGTCCGTGAAGCTCCGGGCGCTTCCTATGAAGAACACGCCGTCCCTCACCTCGGCGGAGGCGGGACGCCTGGCACTCCACTTCGTCTCGAAGAAGTCGTCGACTCCGTCGGCCTGCCCCTCTCCTTCGGAACTCACGTAAACGGTGGCGCCGACCACCTCTTCGGACGGGCACCTCGGGTAGGAGATCACCACTTCCCCGCCCTCCAACCGGGCACCAAAATCCGGCGGGTCGGGCGCTTGCAGCGTGCACGCCGAGACCTCGACTGCCATGGCCAACGCGCAGGCCGTCGGTACCGCGCCGTCTCGCCTCAACGAGAACCCCCATCCGCACAACTGGGGCATCTTCGTGCTTTTTCTCGCACCGCGACCGCCCCACCCGGAAAGGCATCCTTGTGCATCTCGCCCAGCACTTCACCCCGGAAGGCCGGATCGTTGGGCGACTGAGACCGCGCCGGGCCGAGCACGCGAACGGCGCCGGACCCCGAAGGGCCCGGCGCCGTCGTGTGCGCGAAATGCGGGTTACTTCTCCTGCTGCTTGCGCCAGCGGATGCCCGCCTCGAGGAAGCCGTCGATCTCGCCGTCCAGCACCGACTGCGGGTTGCCGACCTCGAACTCCGTACGGAGGTCCTTGACCATCTGGTACGGGTGGAGGACGTACGAACGCATCTGGTTGCCCCAGGAGCTGCCGCCGTCGCCCTTGAGGGCGTCCATCCTGGCCCGCTCCTCCTGGCGCTGACGCTCCAGGAGCTTCGCCTGGAGGACGTTCATCGCGCTCGCCTTGTTCTGGATCTGGGAGCGCTCGTTCTGGCAGGAGACCACGATGCCGGTCGGAACGTGGGTGATACGGACCGCGGAGTCCGTCGTGTTGACACCCTGGCCGCCCGGGCCCGACGCGCGGTAGACGTCCACACGCAGATCGGACTCGTCGATCTCGACGTGGTCGGACTGCTCGACGACCGGGAGGATCTCGACGCCCGCGAAGGACGTCTGGCGACGGCCCTGGTTGTCGAAGGGGGAGATGCGGACCAGGCGGTGCGTGCCCTGCTCCACCGAGAGCGTGCCGTAGGCGTACGGCGCCTTGACGACGAAGGTGGTCGACTTGATGCCGGCCTCCTCCGCGTACGACGTCTCGTAGATCTCCGTGCCGTAGCCGTGCCGCTCGGCCCAGCGCAGATACATGCGCTGGAGCTGCTCGGCGAAGTCGGCGGCGTCGACGCCACCGGCCTCGGCCCGGATGTTGACCAGCGCCTCGCGCTCGTCGTACTCGCCGGAGAGGAGGGTGCGGACCTCCATCTCGTCCAGCGCCTTCCGGACGGACTGCAGCTCGGCCTCGGCCTCGACGCGGGTGTCCGGGTCGTCCTCGG
Source organism: Streptomyces sp. NBC_00259 (assembly GCF_036181745.1). Lineage (NCBI taxonomy): Bacteria > Bacillati > Actinomycetota > Actinomycetes > Kitasatosporales > Streptomycetaceae > Streptomyces > Streptomyces sp. NBC_00259. The sequence continues at coordinate 2,979,622 of NZ_CP108080.1, forward strand.
CCTCGGCGAGCTCGAAGAGCACTTCGAGGTCGTCGATCCGCCCGCGCAGCGCCTCCGCCTTGCGGACCTCGGCCTGCAGGTGCGAGAGCTTGCTGGTGATCTTCTGCGCCGCCTCGGGGTCGTCCCACAGGGACGGCGCGGCCGCCTGCTCCTCGAGCACGGCGATGTCTGCCCTCAGCCTGTCGAGGTCCAGGACGGCCTCGATCGACCCCATGGTCGAGGAGAGGGACTTCAGCTCTTCGGATACATCGACGACTGCCACGCGTCCAAGGGTAACGGCATCACGCGACACGCCCTCGCGCCTGTGGACGACCAGGAGGGCACCGAGGGGTGCCCGGAGGGCTCCCAGGGAGCTCCTAGGGCTGTGCGGGGGCCGACTGCTTGGAGTCCTGGGGCGGTACGGAGCCGTCGTCGCCGCTCGTCGCGAGCCAGCCGCCGACGCCCACCGCCGCGGCCAGTACCAGACCCGCGACACCGAACGTGATGCGGCGTCTGCGGACCGCGTCGGCCTTGTGGCGGGCCGAGCCGGGGCGGCGCTGGCCGGGGCTGCGCGGGGCGCGGGCCGTGCCGCGCGCGCCGCCCGCGAGCTCGTCGGGGCCCGGGACGCGCATGGAGGTGTGGGTGTCCCGGTTGGAGTCCGTGGCGGAGCCGCGGACTAGCGGGACGGCGCCGCGGCGGCGCGGTTCCTCGGGCAGCGTGGCGTACTCGGGCTCCTCGTACGCCTCCGAGGTCTCCCCGGCGTCCGGCTCGTCCACGTCGAGCGGGGGCAGCCCCGCGAGCAGCGGCAGCAGGTCGTGCAGCCGGGCGGCGAGTTCGGAGGCGCGCAGCCGGGACGCGGGCGCCTTGGCCAGGCACTGGACGATCAGCTGCCACAGCTCGTCCGGGATGCCGGGGAGCGGGACGACGGTCTCGGTGACATGGCGGCGCAGTACGGCGCCGGGGTGGCCGCCGCCGAACGGGGTGAAGCCGGCGAGCAGCTCGTACAGCACCGTCGCGAGGGCGTAGATGTCGACGGCGGCGCGCGGCGGGAGGCCCTCGACGATCTCCGGGGCCAGGTAGTCCGGCGTACCGATGATCTTGGTGGCCCGGGTGCGGCGCGGCGTGTCGATCAGCTTGGCGACGCCGAAGTCGGTCAGCAGGGCCGGGTGGGCTCCGCCGGGGCCGAGCGGGCCCTCCATGTCCAGGAGGATGTTCTCCGGCTTGACGTCGCGGTGGACGACGCCGGCGGCATGGGCCGCGGCGAGTCCCTCGGCGACATCCGCGACGACCGCGACGGCGGCCTCGGGGGCGAGCCGGCGCTCGCGGTCGAGGCGGGTGCGCAGGTCGGTGCCGCGGACCAGGTCCATGACCAGGGCGAGGTCGTTGCCGTCCACGACGAGGTCACGGACGCCGACGACCCGGGGGTGGTCGAGTCCGAGGAGGGCCGTGCGCTCCTGGACGAAACGTCCGACCAGTTCCTGGTCGGAGGCGAGGTCCTCGCGCAACAGCTTGATGGCGACGGGGCCTTCCGGCCCTTCTCCGAGCCACACAGTGCCCGCGCTGCCCCGGCCCAGGATCTGGTGGGCCGAGTACCGGCTGCCGATATTCCGTGCCAAGACTGCTCCCTCAGCGGCTGGCGTTGCGCATCAAACTACGCGGCTGTCGGGGTGCCTCGTGCCCCGGATGGCGCCAACCGTCACTTCTGCGGGGCTTTTTCCCCCGCAGAAGTCGACATAACGACAGAGTGATCGCCCGTGGTGGGCGATCGGCTCCTACTGACCCGTGCCGGTACCGGCACCCGCACCGGTTCCGGTACCCGGGTCGGGGGTGCTGCCACCGATCTCCGAGATCCAGTTGCTCACGCTCGACACCGCGTCGCCGATGGCCTGCCAGTAGCTCTTGCCCTGGGCGATCCAGTCCTGGAGCGGCGTCAGCTCCCAGACCAGCCAGCCCGCGACGAACAGCAGGACCAGCGTGAAGAGACAGCCCTTGAGGCAGCCGAGACCCGGAATCCGCATCCGGTTGGCGCTCCGCTGCCGCGGCTCGCGCTGCGGACGCGGCGCCGGCTGCTGGGGCGGCGGCTGCGGCGGGGCGTACTGCTGGCGCTGGGGCGGCTGGGGCGCGTACTGCTGCTGCTGCGGCGGTGCGTACGGCTGGGGCTGGCGTCCCTGCGGCGGCTGCTGACGCTGCTGGGGGTGGGGCTGCTGGTACGGAGCCTGCGGCGCCGGCCGGCGCTGCGGACGGCGCCGCAGCGGGTCCTGGCCAGGGTCGAGGTACTGCACCTGCGTCTGCTCGTTGCGGTCGCGGGCCGCCTGCAGCTGGGACTGCCACGGGTGCGGGCCCTCGGGCTGCGGCTGACCGTCCGGACGCGGCGGTACGGGCGGCATGACCGCGGTCGGGTCGGCGGCGCCGGGGCCGGGGCCGCCGGACTGCTGCATCACGCTGGTCGCCGCGTTCGGGTCGTAGCCGCCGATGCCCGCGCCCGCACCGTACGAGGTGGCGCCGCTCGGCAGCACCTGGGTGGGGTCGGCCGCGCCGGGCATGCCGGGAACGGTGGCGGGCGACGGATCGGGCGCGAGGAGCGCGCCGACGCCCTCCGCCGCCTCGATCTGCGCGGGCGTGGAGTGGACCCCGATGCCGGCGGCGACGACACGCAGGCCGCGGGCGAGGTTCTCGGCGCTCGGCCGGTCGCTCGGCTCCTTGCGCAGACAGCGCTCGATGACCGTCCACAGCGGGCCGGGGACGGTCGAGGGGCGGCGGGGCTCCTCGCTGAGGTGCCGGTGGAGCACTTCGAGTGCGGTACCGCCGGCGAACGGCGGACGGCCGGTGACCAGCTCGTACAGCATGATCCCGGCGCCGTAGACATCGACGGCCGAGGTCTGCGGACGGCCCTCGGCGGACTCGGGCGCGACATAGGCGGGGGTGCCGACGAACTCGTGCGTACGGGTCAGGCCCGGGGAGTCGGCGAGGCGCGCGATACCGAAGTCGGTGAGCATCGGGTGCATCTCGCCGTCGCGCTCGGCCAGCAGCACGTTGGCGGGCTTGAGGTCGCGGTGGACCACGCCGTCGGCGTGGCTGGCGGCGAGCGCATCCGCGATCTGGGCGGTGAGGAGGGAGGCCGCGACCGGGCTGAAGGGCCCGTTGTCCCGGATGTAGCGGTGCAGGTCGGGGCCGTCGACGAGATCCATGACGAGGGCGAGGACGTCGCCCTCGACGACCAGGTCGCGGGTGCGCACGATGTTCGGGTGAGTGAGGCGGAGCAGGACGGACCGCTCGCGCAGGAAGCGCATCACGATGTCCGCGTCGTTCGCGAGCTCCTCCTTGAGGACCTTGATCGCGACGGTCTCGCCGGGCTGGCCGGGCACGGCTGCCTCGGCGCCCGCGGTCTCACGCTGGCGGGCTCGCCAGACGGTGCCCGTGGCGCCGCGCCCGAGCGGCTCCTCGAGCAGGTATTTGCTGCCTACCGGCCGCACGTCATGCGCTCCCTGCTGATCGTGTCGGATCGTCGTTCGGTCGTCGTTTCCGGTGATGGTCGTCGTGGTCGTCCCGGTGGTCCCGTCTCCGGTACATGGTTGGGCCCGCGCGGGTGTCCGACCCACTGTAGTGCCGCCGATCGGGTCACCGGGCTGACCTCCGGACTGGCCGGTAAGACGTTCTCGGCGGGCCGATGGTTGCCGAACTGCCGTGCGGTGGGCGGCGGTGACGATCCCAACCAGGAACTTTTACGTCCAGAGCCGACCATTCAAGATCACTTCTTGCCGGGCCCCGGGCGCGTTGTCGGCGGCGGATGCGAGGATGCCTCCAGCACGGAGTTGTGGGGTCGGGAGAGCCCTGCGGCCGTGCCGACCTGCCGGGTGGGGGGAATCACAGGGCGGCTCCCCTGCCGGGCACCCCGCGCAGAAGGGACCGCTGACGGCGATGCAGATCCGGCTGACCGTCCTCGCGCCGCGCAGCGGCCAGTCCACGCAGGGCGCCGAGCGCGCCTGCGACGTGCTCGTCACCGCCCCCGCGGGCACGGCGCTGGCGGCGGTCGCCTCCGGGCTGGCCGCGGCCGTGTCGGGCCCCGACGCGCCACCGTCCGGGACCGTCGTGCTCTATGCGGGCCGGGAGCGGCTCGACGCCCAGCGGTGCGCGCTGGGCGAGCCGCCGCTCGTGGACGGCGCCGTGCTGTCGCTCCAGGCGCCCGGCGAGGACGAGACGGCCGACGCCGAGGGGGCCGCGCGTACGCAGCTCCAGGTCGTCGCGGGTCCGGACGCGGGCGGGGTCCATCTGCTGCACGACGGCCGTATCAGGATCGGGCGCGCGGCGGAGGCGGATGTTCCGCTCGATGATCCGGATGTCTCGCGGCTGCACTGTGAGGTGACGGTCGCGGAGGACGGCGCGGTCACGGTGGCGGACCTCGGCTCGACGAACGGCACGACGCTGGACGGCGCCGAGGTCGGCCCGCGGCCGGTGCGGCTCGCCCCCGGCGCGCTGCTCCGTATCGGTGAGTCGACCCTCCGGCTGGCCACCTCGCCTCCGGCTCTTGCCGACCGCCCGGCGACGACCCCGGACGGGGAGGGCCATCTGCGGGTGCGCCGCCCCTCCCCCGAGCCCGACGACGACCACATCCGCCAGGCGGGCCGGATCCCGTCCTGGGCCCGCGAGCGCGAGGCGGCCGAGCGCGGTGCGACGGCGCCCGGCGGCGCTCCCGCCCGGCCCGGCGACGACACCCCGGCCCATGGCCGTGCGGACGCGTACGGCCATGAGGCCCGCGGAGGCCACGGCGGCGTGGCCGCTCCCGGCCACCATGCTGCGTCCGGCGGCGGTGCGGGTTCCGACGGCGGTACGGGTTCCGGCGGCGCCCAGCAGGCCCGTGGCACCACTACCCACGGAAGCGGAACGGGCCACGGCGTCGGGCACCCGGGCGGTGCGCCCGGTGGCCGGAGCACCCCCGGCACTCCCTGCCGGACCCTGGACGCGCCCGCACCCCGGCGCAGCGCGCCCGGCGGCAGCGACGAGCCCCGGAGCGGCACCCGCCCGGTCGCACCCGACGGACAGAGCGCCCCCGGCACCCCCGGCCGGACCCCGGGCGTCCCCGCACCCCGACCCGGCGGCACATCCCACGGCAGCGACGAGACCCGGAGCAGCACCCGACCGGCGGCACCCGGTGGACAGAGCGCCCCCGGCGGCGAGGCCGGTGGACGGAGCGGGAGCGACCAGGGCGGTGCCGGTATGCGGCGCAGGCGCGGGATAGGGGCCTGGGCCCGGCGGCTCGCCGGCGGGCGGGACGAGGCCGATGGCGCCGAGGCGGCCGGCGGACGGCCGATGGCCGCCTCCACGCCGCCCGCCGTGGAGACCTGGCCCGATCCCGCCACCGTACTGCTCACCGCGCTCGGCCCGGGGCCCCGGCTGTGGGAGCGGGAGCCCGGCCATCCCGAGGCCCTCGTCGTCCGGCTCGGCACGGTCGACCGGGCGGAGACACCCGCCGTCCCCGTCACGGTGGGGCTGCGCGAGGCCGGGTCGCTCGGGCTCGCGGGACCGCGACCGCGGCTCGTCGGGCTCGCCCGGTCCGTCGTCGCGCAGCTCGCCGCGCTGCACTCGCCCGCGGACCTGGAGATCGTGCTGATCAGCACGGACCGGGCCAGACCGCTGGAGGAGCGCAAGCACACATGGGGCTGGCTCGGCTGGCTGCCGCATCTGCGGCCCGCGCACGGCCAGGACTGCCGGCTCCTCCTCGCCTACGACCGGGACCAGGCGGCCGCCAGGACCGCCGAGCTGACCCGGCGGCTGGACGACGGTCCGCTCGGGCCGGGCTGGCCGAGCGCCGAGCGCCGCGCGGTCGAGCAGGCGGCGGCCCGGTACGCGGGGCCGCGGACGCTCGTCGTCCTCGACGGCGATCCCGGTTCCGCCACGCTGCGCGAGACCACGGCGCGGCTCGCCGGGGCCGGAGCTGCCGCCGGTGTCCATGTCGTCTGTCTTGCCGAGACCCCGCCCGCCTCCCCGCTCTCCCCGGTGGCGGCGACGTACGAGGAGGCCTGCGCGGCGTCGCTGGCCTTCCGGGAGTGCGGCGCGGTCGGGCTGCTCAGCGGCGATGTGGCCACGGCGCTGCGGCTGCTGCGTACGGCGGCGGGACAGCCCGCCGGCCATGGCACGGTCGCCGCGGTCGACGCGGTGTCCGCGGCCTGGGCCGAGCGGTTCGGCCGGGCGCTCGCACCGCTGCGCTCGGACGGGGACGCGCACGCGTCGTACGGCCGGGTGGTGACGGCTCCGCTGCCGCAGTCGGCTCGGCTGCTGGACGAGCTGGGTCTGGCCCGGGCCACCCCTGCCTCGCTGATGGCCCGGTGGGCGTCCGCCGCGGACGGTACGGGCGTGCTGGGCGCGGGACCGGGTGGCCCGGTCGCCGTCGACCTCGCCGCGGACGGCCCGCATCTGCTGATCGAGGGCCCTGCGGGCAGCGGTCGTACGGAGCTGCTCCGCGCGATCGCCGCGTCGCTGGCCGCGGGAGGCCGGCCGGACCGGCTCGGGCTGCTGCTGGTCGACGGCGCGGGCGGAGAGCGCGGAGAGGGCCTCGCGGCGCTGACCGAACTCCCGCATGTCACCGAGCATCTGGTCGCCTCGGACCCGGTACGGATGCGGGAGTTCGCCCAGGCGCTCGGCGCGGAGCTGAAGCGGCGGGCCGAGCTGCTCGGCCGGGAGAGCTTCACGGATCGGCACACACGGCGCGAGGTCTCCGAGCGGCTCGTCGGGCAGCGCCCGACGAGCCCCGCCGAGTCCCGCCCGGACTCACTCCCCTCACCTCGCCAGGAGTCGGTTCCTGCGCCCCGCCAAGAGTCACGGGGCGATTCCCGCGACGAACCACGCGGCGATTCACGGGGCGATTCCCGCGGCGATCTGGACTCGCCGACCGGCGGCACGCTCAGGCTCCGCCCCGCGGCCGCGCGTGCCCAGGCGGAGGCACACGCGCCGCTGCCACGGCTCGTCGTCCTCGTCGACGACTACGACGCGCTGGTCGCACCGGCGCTCGGCAGCCCGGGACGGCCCGCGGCCGGTTCCGTCGTCCGGGCTCTGGAGGCGGTGGCCAGGGACGGCGAGCGGCTCGGTGTCCATCTGGTCGCCACGTCCGCCCGGCCCGACCGCACGGCGGACACGGAACTGGCGCACAGCGCACGGCTGAGGGTCGTCCTGGACGCGCCGCCCGTCTCCGCCGGCCCGGACGACCCGGCCCCGGGGCGCGGCAGGCTCGGGCATCCGGACGGCCGGGTGACGCCGTTCCAGGGCGGCCGGGTGACGGGCCGTATTCCGCGTACGGCGACCCTGCGGCCCACGGTGGTGGAGCTGGCGTGGGAGCGGATGGGCGATCCACCGGCCCGTCGGCCCGTGCGCGAGCTGGGCAACGGTCCGACGGATCTTGCCCTGCTGGCCAGCGCCCTGGACCGCGCCGCCCGCTCGGTCGACGCCGCCCCGCTCCCGCCCCTGACACCGGCGCGCCCCTGACACCGGCCCGTCCCTGACCCGCCGGGACCGGGGCGGGGCCCTGACCGGACGCGCCAAGGCAGGCCCCCGACCGGAGCGGCCCCGGCGCGGCAGCGCAGGGCCCCTGACCGTGCCCCGAGCCCACCCACGTACCTGACGCAACGTCACGACCCCATCACGATCACCCAGTTGACAGTGAAGGCGGTATTGCCTCGCCCCTCCCCCGGGCGTAGACCTGATCGCACGGGACGGGAGCGGCGTTGCCTTACGTCACGGCTTCGCCCTCCGCACGCGCGGAAGAGACGGGGCAGTGATGCGCACAACACGCAAAGCTCGTACGGCTCGCGGCACCACCGTCGTGGCGCTCGCCGCGCTGGGCGCGCTCGCCCTCGCGGGCTGCGGCGACGACGGCAAGGCCGGCGACGGAGGCGCGGCGGACGCGACGAAGGGCACGGAGTCCGCACAGACGGTCCGGCTGCCGAAGCTGGACGGTCAGAAGATCGAGGTGGCCGCGGTCTGGACGGGCCCCGAGCAGGAGAACTTCACCAAGGTTCTCAAGGAGTTCGAGAAGCGCACCGGAGCGACGGTCACGTTCGTTCCCGCGCAGGACCCGATCGTGAACTTCCTCGGAACGAAGATCGCCGGCGGCAGCCCGCCCGATGTCGCGATGCTGCCCCAGGTCGGTGCCGTCGAGCAGGCCGTGGCGCAGAAGTGGGCCAAGCCCCTGGGCCCGGAGGCCAAGGCCGAGCTCGCCAAGAACTACGGCAAGGGCTGGCAGGACCTCGGCTCCGTCGACGGCACCCCGTACGGCGTGTACTTCAAGGCCGCCAACAAGTCCCTCGTCTGGTACAACACGGCGGTCTTCGAGAACGCCGGTGTCGCCGAGCCCAAGACCTGGAAGGACTTCCTGAAGACGGCGGAGACCATCTCGGCGTCCGGCGTCACTCCGGTCTCGGTCGGCGGCGCGGACGGCTGGACGCTCACCGACTGGTTCGAGAACGTGTATCTCTCGCAGGCCGGGCCGGAGAAGTACGACCAGCTCGCCAAGCACGAGATCAAGTGGACAGACCCGTCCGTCAAGCAGGCCCTGACGACCCTCGCCGAGCTGTTCGGCAAACCCGATCTGATCGCGGGCGGCGCGGACGGGGCCCTGCAGACGGAGTTCCCCAAGTCCGTCACCCAGACCTTCACCGGCGGCGACCAGCCCAAGGGCGCGATGGTGTTCGAGGGCGACTTCGTCTCCGTCAACATCGCCCAGACCGAGGCGAAGGTCGGTACGGACGCGAAGGTGTTCCCGTTCCCGGCGGTCGGCGCCGAACCGCCGGTGGTGACCGGTGGCGACGCGGCGGTGGCCCTGAAGGACTCCAAGGGCGCACAGGCGCTGCTGACCTTCCTCGCCTCGCCGGACGCGGCGAGGATCTGGGCCGAGTCCGGCGGCTTCATCTCCCCGAACAAGTCCCTGGATGTCGCCGCGTACCCGAACGACGTCCAGCGCGACATCGCCAAGGCGCTCATCGCCGCGGGCGACGACTTCCGCTTCGACATGTCGGACCAGATGCCGCAGTCGTTCGGCGGCACCCCCGGCAAGGGCGAGTGGAAGGCGCTCCAGGACTTCCTGAAGAACCCGAAGGACGTCGCCGGCACCCAGCAGCGGCTGGAGGCCGACGCGGCCAAGGCGTACAAGAGCTGACGCCGCCATGACGTCCCCCGAGACGTCCACCGGAGCGGCGGAGGGCACCAGCGCGCCCGCCGCCGCCGGGGGCGTACGCAAGAGCGTGACCGGAACGAAGGGCCTGGTGGCGGCCGGCTTTCTGCTGCCCGCACTGGTGCTGCTCGGCGCGCTCGTGGTCTACCCGATCGGGTACTCGCTGTACCGGTCCTTCTTCGACCGGTCCGGCAGCGGCTTCGCCGGATTCGACAACTACGTGGAGATCTTCACCGACGACACCATCTTCACCGCGGTCAAGAACAACGCGATCTGGGTGGTCGTGGCACCGGCCGTCGCGACGGCGCTCGGGCTGATGTTCGCGGTGCTGACGGAGCGGGTGCGCTGGGGCACGGCGTTCAAGCTGATCGTCTTCATGCCGATGGCGATCTCGATGCTCGCCGCGGGCATCATCTTCCGGCTGGTGTACGAGCAGGACCCGGAGCGCGGTGTCGCCAACGCGGTCTGGGTGGGGGTGCACGACACGTTCTCCGAGTCGGCGGGCTTCCCCAAGGCGCGGCCCCTGCCCGCGCATCCGCTGAAACCGGCCGGCGGCGGGGCGTTCGTCACCGAGCAGCCGGTCACGGCGGGCAGCCCGGTCGAGCTGCCGCTCGTCGGCGTACCGGCCGACACGATGCCGTCCGACGCCCGCCCGGCGAAGGCCGCACCACCGGACGACGGCCGGATCACCGGCACCGCCTGGCTCGACTTCACCCGGGGCGGCGGCGGGACGGTGAACGCCATCGACGCCAAGGAGCTGGGGCTCAAGGGCCTCGAGGTCGAGGCGGTCAAGGACGGCAAGGTGGTCGCCACGGCCACCGCGGCCGCCGACGGGACCTTCTCGCTCCCGAAGGAGGCCGACGGCGCCGTGCTGCGGCTCCCCGACAGCAACTTCCGGGAGCCGTACAACGGGGTCGACTGGCTGGGTCCTTCGCTGGTGACCCCGGCCATCATCGGCAGTTACGTGTGGATGTGGGCGGGCTTCGCGATGGTGCTGATCGCCGCGGGCCTCGCGGCCGTGCCGCGTGAACTCCTCGAAGCGGCACGGGTGGACGGTGCCAACGAGTGGCAGGTCTTCCGGAAGGTGACCGTTCCGCTGCTCGCGCCGGTCCTCGCGGTCGTCCTCGTCACGCTGATGATCAACGTACTGAAGATCTTCGACCTGGTGTTCATCATCGCGCCCGGCTCGGCGCAGGACGACGCGAACGTCCTGGCGCTCCAGCTGTACCGCTCGTCGTTCGGCACGGACGCGGACCTGGGTGTGGGCAGTGCCATCGCCGTCCTTCTCCTGCTCCTGGTGATCCCGGTGATGGCGTTCAACATCCGCCGGATGCGAAGGGAGTCACGCCGATGACGACGTCCGACGGCGTGGTGAAGGCGAAGCCGTCGCTCGCGGCCCGGATCGCCGCCCGCACCGGCGGCGGGGCGATGCGGGTCCTCCTCGTGCTGGTCGGGCTGTTCTGGCTGATGCCGACGATCGGGCTGCTGCTGTCCTCGCTGCGCTCGCCCACCGACATCAACGCGAGCGGCTGGTGGAAGGTGTTCACCGCACCCGCGCAGCTCACCACCGCGAACTACTCCCGGCTGCTCGAGAACGACACGATCACCGGCTCACTGCTGTCCACGGTCGCGATCACCGTGCCGGCGACGGTCCTGGTCGTCGTGATCGGCTCGCTCGCCGGATACGCCTTCGCCTGGATGGAGTTCCCGGGCCGCGACTGGTGGTTCCTGGCCGTGGTCGGGCTGCTCGTCGTACCCGTACAGGTCGCGCTCGTCCCGGTGTCGAAGCTGTTCGGGAGCATCGGGCTCTTCGAGACGACGGCCGGTGTGGTGGTCTTCCATGTCGCCTTCGGCCTGCCCTTCGCGATCTTCCTCCTCCGGAACTTCTTCGCGGAGATCCCCAGGGAGCTGCTGGAGGCGGCGCGGCTGGACGGCGCGGGCGAGATCCGGCTGTTCACCCGGGTCGTGCTGCCGCTCGGCGGGCCGGCGATCGCCTCGCTCGGCATCTTCCAGTTCCTCTGGGTCTGGAACGACATGCTGATCGCGCTGATCTTCGCGGACTCTCAGTCGCCGCCGATCACGGTCGCGCTCCAGCAGCAGGTACGGCAGTTCGGGAACAACATCGACGTCCTGGCACCCGGTGCGTTCGTGTCGATGGTGATCCCGCTCGCCGTGTTCTTCGCGTTCCAGCGACAGTTCGTGTCCGGGGTGATGGCAGGCGCCGTGAAGTAGCACGGACCGCCTCATTCCGGCGGCGCGAGGCCCGTCCGCACGACCCGATGCCCGTACACATGATCGACTTCGCGGTCGTGTGTACGGGCTCTTTCACGGCCGCCTCCGGGGCAACATCCGCTCCACACCCGACCGCAAACCCCCCGACACCTTCGGCCACTACGACCGGGGCATGGCCTTCGCCGACCCCAGAGAGAAGACTCCGATGTCGCAGACGAGTGCACAGGTGCAGTCCCCCGCCGAGGCCGCGGCGCCCACCGGGGAGGAGCTGCCCAGGCCCACCCGGTTCGACGATGTGAAGGGGTGGTTCCGGCCGGTCGACCAGCTGCTCTTCGACTGGTTCCTGACCCATCAGCGCGACCAGGGCCACGCGGGTGATCTGCTCGAACTCGGTGCGTACATGGGCAAGAGCGCGATCTTCGTGGGCTCGTACCGGCGGGAGGGCGAGGAGTTCACCGTCTGCGACCTGTGGGACTCGCCCGCTCCGGACGACTCCAACAGCGCCGAGATGGACCGCTCGTACTCGACGCTCACCCGCCGCGCGTTCGAGGTCAACTACCTCTCCTTCCACGAGGAGCTGCCGACCCTCGTCCAGGCGCCGACGTCGGTGATCTCCTCGCGGGTACGGACGGGCAGCTGCCGCTTCGTCCACATCGACGCCTCGCATCTGTACGAGCACGTCCACGGCGACATCGAGGCCGCGGAGCAGCTCCTCACGCCCGAGGGCATCGTGGTCTTCGACGACTTCCGGGCCGAGCACTGCCCCGGCGTCGCGGCGGCCGTGTGGGGCGCGGTCGCGACCGTACGGCTGCGGCCGATCTGTATCACCGGCACCAAGATGTACGCGACCTGGGGCGACGCGGAGAAGGTGCGCGAGACGCTGCTCGGCTGGCTGGAGACGCGGACGGACATGTGGCACGGGGTCGAGGAGGTGGCGGGGGCGCCCATGATCCGGATCGACGGCAGGAAGGCGAAGGCGCCGGCGCACCCGCGCTCCCGCCACGAGGCGAAGGCGACCGCTCCCGAGGCTGCCCCCGCACCTGCCGCTGCCACCGCGCAGGCTTCGGCCTCCGCTCCCGCCTCCGCCGGAGCGGTACGAGGACGGCGCGCCCCGCGCACCCGCAAGCTCGTCCGTGACCTGCTGCCGCCGCTGCTGACCCGCGCCCTGGTGCGCGCGTTCCGCTAGGCCCGCCTAGGGGCGGGGAGTGCGGCGCAGCCCGACCGGGGCCACGGCGACGACGAGTCCGCGGGTGCCGTCGGGGGCCACGTTCAGCCGGTACGGCCGCAGGCCCCGCAGCCCGTGGGCCCGGCGGGGCGGGGCCCCGGGCGCCACGGTGGCGGGGTGCTCGGTGCCGACGAGCGCGGTGTGCAGCCCGACCCTTGTCCGGCCGGGCGGAAAGGCGTCGGCGGGGATCTGTACCTCGATCTCCGTACCGGCGCCGTCCGCGGCGGGCCGCAGCAGGATGCGGCCGGTCTCCGGGCAGCCCGTGAGCCGGACGGGGGCCACGTCGAGGGCCGCGAGGCCGGGCAGCGGGGTGCGGGCGGTGACGACGAGGGTGTGGCGGGCGGGGCCGGTGCGCCGCCAGTCCGCGGAGACGAGGTCGGTGCGCAGCGGCGGTACGCCGTGCCCGGCCTCGTAGCGGATCACCGAGTCCAGCCCGGCCGGGTCACCCGCGCGTACGTAGGACAGCCGGAGCCGCAGTCCCGGCCGCAGCCGGGCGAGCACGGCGTCGCTGAGATGGTCGGCGACCAGTCTGCGCAGTCCGGCGAACACGCGGCGCCGCACCGGCTCCGACGCCGAGAGGAGGGCGGGGCCGGTCAGCAGGTCGGCCTCCTCGGCGAAGTGGCGGTGGTGGAATCCGTCACGGAGCGGGCCGGGTGGCGTGAAGCGGGCGGTGACGGCCATCACCGCTGCCGTCCCGCGCAACACGTCCTCGATCCCGATGCCCTCGCCGGTGTAGGGCCCAAGGCCGCGTCCGGGTCGGGTGCGGGGCACGGTGCGGGGCCCGATGTCGGGTCCGGTGCGGGGCCCGATGTCGCGCCCGGGTCCGGGCCCGGGTCGGGTGCGGGTGCTGGGCGCGCCGCCGCCCGGTTCGCCGCCGAAGCGGTAGTCGTAGTCGGCCAGCACGGAGATGCCCTGCGACAGGAAGAGCGCTTCGAGGGTGAACGCCTGCTCCGCCAGGCCGGCCGGGATGTCCTCCGCGAACCGCAGCCCGTGGCGCGCGATCGGCTCACGCCGGAACAGCTTGGTGCTGGACAGCTCCCAGGACAGCCCGGGGGTGCCGAGCGGCACCCCGTGCCGGGTTCGCCCGAACACGGTGCTGTCCGAGCCGACGGCCTTGGCATAGACGACGTCGGCACCGCGGCTGTCCGCCGCGTCGACGAGCCGGGCCAGCGCCTCCCGCCCGAGGAAGTCACCCGCGTCGAGGAAGAACAGATAGCGGCCGCGGGCACGTTCCAGGGCCTGGTTGACGGTGCCGGAGCGGCCGACGGAGAACCGTTCCGGCAGCCGACTGCCGCCGTCGTCGGCGACGAACACCTCGACGCGGTCCTCCCCGATGGTCTGGCCCGCGAGCGCGTCCAGACACCGGATGAGCAGCGAAGCCGCCGCGCGGACCGTGACGACGACGGTGACGTCGGGAACACCGACCGGGTCGCCCGGGTCGCCCGGGTCATCGAGGTCGTACGGAACGACCGGGATGCCTGCCGTGCTCGATGAGCTCATGGCGTGCCTTCCACTCACCCGCGGGCTCTCCGCGCCCGCCCGAGACGGCAACGACCTTCCACCGGCGCGGGCTACGCACCGGTGAAGCGCGTTCACCCATCCGGCTGAACGCGCACCGGCCGGCCGCCGTCGGCCGCGCCGCCGTCGGTCACGGGTGAGCGCCGCCAGTCGCAGTCCGCCGCCAGCCGTCAGCCGCGGCCCGACGTCAGTCGCGGGTGAGCGCCGCCACCGCCGAGGCCGCCAGGTCGTCCAGATAGCCCTTCGGCAGGCCGCTGCGCACGACCACGAGCCGCCAGTACAACGGGCCGATGATCAGGTCCAGGGCGCGGTCCGGGTCGGCCGTCTCCGGGAGTTCACCGCGGGCGACCGCGTCGCGGACCACGAGCGCGGCCACGCCCTGCTGGCTGTCGAGCAGGGCGGCCTTGATCGCGTCCGCGATCTCCGGATGGCGGGCGGCCTCGACCAGCAGGTCGGGGATGACCTGCGAGGCGACGGGGTGACGCAGGGCGTGCGAGGCGACTTCGAGAAGCGCGCGGACGTCCCCGTACAGCGAACCGGTGGCGGGCGCCGGCAGGCCCTTCGCGGCGAAGGCCGAGACCAGGTCGAGGACGAGCGAGAGCTTGGACTTCCAACGCCGGTAGACCGCGGTCTTGCCGACGCCGGCGCGACGGGCGATGCCCTCGATCGACATCCGCGCGAAACCGACCGCCGCCAGTTCCTCGAAGACGGCGACGCGGATCGCTTCGGTCACGTCCTCCCGGAGCACTGCGGCTCCCGCGGGGGCGCGTCGTGGGGTTCGGGGGTCCGTGGGCATGCCGAGGAGCATACCCGTGACGACGAGACGGTTGCGTTGCGACGTAGATCCGCCCTACTCTCCCCGTAGCGACGATACGGGTCCGTCCCAACGCCAGCGTTCCATCGACCACCCCCGGCGAAAGCGAGCGAGTGACCAGCGTGAGCAGCCAGACGATCACCCCGCCCACACCGCCGCCGGTGGAAGACCTCGGCGCGCTGGCCGCCCGCCACGGCCTGACCGTGAGCGGAGCGCGACCGCCCCTCGGCGCGTACGTCGGACAGCTGTGGTCCCGCCGCCACTTCATCACCGCGTTCGCGACCGCCCGGCTGACCTCGCAGTACAGCCAGGCGAAGCTCGGCCAGGTCTGGCAGCTGATGACGCCGCTGCTGAACGCGGCGGTCTACTACTTCATCTTCGGGATCCTGCTCGACACCGCCCGTCACGTCCCGGACTTCGTCCCGTTCCTGGTGACGGGCGTGTTCATCTGGACGTTCACGGCCAACTCGATCACCGCCGGCACCCGCGCGATCTCGGGCAACATCGGGCTCGTACGGGCCCTGCACTTCCCGCGCGCCGCCCTTCCCATCGGCCTCGCCCTGCAACAGCTCCAGCAGCTGCTGTTCTCCCTGGGCGCACTGGTCGTGATCCTGATGTGCTTCGGGGAGTTCCCGAAGGCGTCCTGGCTGCTGGCGATCCCCGCCCTGGCGCTCCAGGCGGTCTTCAGCACGGGCATCTCGATGGTCGTCGCCCGCCTCGCCGCGGCCACGCCGGACATCGCCCAGCTGATGCCCTTCCTGCTGCGCACCTGGATGTACGTGTCCGGGGTGATGTGGAGCATCCCGGTGGTGCTCAAGAAGGCGGAGCTGCCGCACGCCGTGGTCCTGGCGCTGCAGTGCAACCCGGTCGCCGTCTACATCGACCTCGTGCGCTTCGCGCTCATCGACAGCTACACCTCGGCCCAGCTGCCGCCGCACGTGTGGGCGGTCGCCCTCGGCTGGGCCGTGCTCTTCGGGGTGGGCGGATTCCTGTACTTCTGGAAGGCGGAGGAGCAGTACGGCCGTGGCTGAGACAACGACAACGATCCCGACGACAGCGACAGCGACAGCGACCGGGACCGGGACCGGGACCGGGACCGGGACAGCGGAAGCGACCGAACGGACGCCGACCGTCGTGGTCGACGACGTCCACATCACCTACAAGGTCAACGGCGCGAAGACCGGCCGCGGCGCCGCCACGGCGGCACTCAGCCGCATCCTGTCGCGCAGGTCCGACAAGAGCGGCGGCGGTCGCGAGGTCCACGCGGTCAAGGGCGTCAGCTTCGCCGCGTACAAGGGTGAGGCGATCGGGCTGATCGGCTCCAACGGCTCGGGCAAGTCCACCCTGCTGAAGGCGGTCGCGGGCCTGCTCCCGACGGCCAAGGGCAGGATCTACACCCATGGCCAGCCCTCCCTGCTCGGCGTCAACGCGGCGCTCATGGGCGATCTGACCGGCGAGCGCAACGTGATCCTCGGCGGGCTCGCGATGGGCATGACCCGCGAGGAGATCAGCGAGCGCTACCAGGAGATCGTCGACTTCTCCGGGATCAACGAGAAGGGCGACTTCATCTCCCTGCCGATGCGGACCTACTCCTCCGGCATGGGGGCCCGGCTCCGCTTCTCCATCGCCGCCGCCAAGAGCCATGACGTCCTGCTCATCGACGAAGCGCTGGCGACGGGCGACGCGAGGTTCCAGCGGCGCAGCCAGGAGCGGATCGCCGAGCTGCGCAAGGAGGCCGGCACGGTCTTCCTGGTCAGCCACAGCAACTCCGCGATCACGACGACCTGCGACCGCGCGCTCTGGCTGGAGTCCGGGACGCTGCGGATGGACGGTCCGGCGAGGGACGTCGTGGCGGCGTACGAGGCCTTCACCAAGAAGAAATAGCGAACGGAAGAGAACGGAAGAAATAGCGGGAAAGAGGCACAAAACAGACTAGGGTGCGGGTCGATGACGACCCCGCAGGCCCGCACCCTCGTCACGGCAGGCTCCCGCGTCGCCGTACTCCCCCTCCTCGCTCTCGGCGCCGTCTGGGCCGCGACCCGTCTCGGAATGCTCGTCCTGCTCGTACGGGACGACATCGGCTTCGGAGGCGTCTCCCGCGAGGTCTACCTCACCTACGCGCACTGGTACGGGGAGCTCACCCGGGGCACCTTCCCGGTGGACGACCCGACCTGGCAGTACCCGCCCGGCGCCGGGGCGTTGTTCCTCGCTCCCGCTCTCGTCCCGGCGCTGACCTACTTCCAGGCCTTCGTGGCGCTGGCGCTGCTCGCCGACGCCGCCGTCACCGTGGCCCTCGCCCGGGCCGGCGGCATCCGCGGCGGCGGGGTCTGGATGTGGACGGGCGGCCTGCCGCTGCTGCTGCACATCCCGTTCGCCCGCTACGACGTCCAGGTCACCGCTCTCGCCGTCCTCGCGCTCCTCTCGCTGCACCGCCGCCCCTGGCTCGGCGGCGTACTCGCCGGACTCGGCGCGACGGTCAAGCTCTGGCCCGCCCTCGCACTGCTGGGCACGCCCCGGGGCCACAGCACCCGGGCAGCGTGGGCGTCGGCGGCGGGCGCCGTCCTCGCGCTGCTCGCCGTCCTCTCACTCGGCCTCTCCCACCCGCTGGACTTCCTGCGTCAGCAGGGCGGCCGCGGCATCCAGATCGAGTCACTGGGCGGCACCGCGCTCGCCCTGATCCGGCTGTCCGGCGGGGAGGGCCGGGTCGAATTCCGTTACGGCGCCTTCGAGTTCACCGGCCCCCATGTGGCGGCCGTGGCCGGCGTGTCCTTCCTGCTCACCGCGGCCGCCCTGGTCTTCCTGCTGCTGTGGCGGGTGCGGGCGAAACGCTGGACCACGGCCACGCCGTTCGACGCCGCGCTCTGCGCCGTCCTCCTCCTCACCGTCACCAGCCGCGTCATCAGCCCGCAGTACCTGATCTGGCTGCTCGGCCTGGCCGCGGTCTGCCTCACCTCCCCGCACACCGGCCAGCGGCCCGTCGCACTCCTGCTGCTGCCCGCGGCGGCCTTGAGTTCCCTCGCCTACCCGTTGCTGTACGACGACGTCATCGCGGTCACCCCGCTCGGCTGCGCGGTCGTCCTCGTACGGAACGCTCTGCTGCTCACCGCGGCGCTGCTGTCGGCGCGCAGGCTGTGGACGGCCACGACATGACGAGGGCGGGGGGCGCCCACCATGGTGGTGGGCGCCCCCCGCGCGTCTCGGAGCCGCGTCCGTCGTCGAGACGACCGTCGCGTCAGCCGTGGGTGACAGCCGTCGCGTCAGCCGTGGTGACGGCCGTCGCGTCAGCTGTGCGTACGCAGCAGCTGGCGCATCGTCCGCATCGCGACCGAAAGGTTGGCCAGGTCGAAGGTGTCCGACCCCTGGATCTCCTCCAGAGTCGTCCGCGCCCGGCCCAGGATCGCCGCGTTCTTCTCCTCCCACGCCTTGAAGCGCTGCTCCGGCGTCGAGGCGCCGTTGCCGACCGACAGCACGTCCGCGGTGAGCGCGGCGTGCGCGGCGTACAGGTCCTCGCGGATGGAGGCGCGGGCCATGGACTGCCAGCGGTCGGCCCGCGGCAGTTCGATGATCCGGTCCATCAGTTCGGTGATCCGCAGCCGGTCGGCCAGGTCGTAGTAGATCTCGGCGACGGACAGCGCGTCCTTGTCCGTACGGTCCGCGATCGCGACGATGTCCAGCGTCGGGAAGGCGGACGAGAATCCGGCGACCCGCGTGGCCAGGTCCTCCGGGACGCCCGCGGCCATGAACTTCTCCAGCAGGCCCTGGTACCACTCCAGGTCGGCACCGCGGAGCATCTTCGGCAGCTCGGCCCACACCTGCTCGACCCGGGTCGAGAAGAACCCGATCGTCTCCGTCAGCTCCAGCGGCTGCGGCCGGTTGCCGAGCAGCCAGCGGGTGCCGCGCTCGACGAGCCGGCGCGAGTGC
The DNA here is from genome assembly GCF_036181745.1 of Streptomyces sp. NBC_00259. Taxonomy (NCBI): domain Bacteria; kingdom Bacillati; phylum Actinomycetota; class Actinomycetes; order Kitasatosporales; family Streptomycetaceae; genus Streptomyces; species Streptomyces sp. NBC_00259. The sequence goes on from NZ_CP108080.1 coordinate 2,998,471, forward strand.
AGTCGCATACGGGTCTGGACGTCGGCGTTGACCTCGTTGTCGAGCGCCTCGACGGCGTCCCACACCTCGCCGAGACCGAAGATCGCGCGGGCCGCGGTCTGCGCCCTGACGATCTCCTCGATCGACGCCCCGGTCTCTTCGCGGAGCCGGTGCAGGAACGTCGAACCACCGGTGTTGACGGTGTCGTTGACCAGGACGGTCGTGACGATCTCGCGGCGCAGCGCGTGTCCGTCGACCGCCTCGGTGAAGTTCTCCCGCAGCGGCTTCGGGAAGTACGCGTGCAGCAGCCCGCGCAGATACGGGTCGTCCGGCAGCGAGGTCCCGATCAGCTCGTCCGCCACCGTGATCTTGGTGTAGGCGAGCAGCACGGCCAGCTCGGGCTGCGACAGGCCGTGCCGGTTGTTGAGCAGTTCACGGATCTGCCGGTCGTTCGGCAGGAACTCCAGCGCCCGGTCCAGCGCGCCCTCGCGGCCCAGCCTGCGCATGAAGCGCTGGTGGGCGTGGAGGAGGCTCGGCGACTGGGCGACGGCGTTGGCCAGGGCCACGTTCTGCGCGTAGTTGTTGCGCAGCACCAGCCGGCCGACCTCGTCGGTCATCTCGGCGAGCAGCTTGTTGCGCTGCTTGACGGTCATGTCGCCCTCGGTGACGAGGCCGTTCAGCAGGATCTTGATGTTCACCTCGTGGTCGGAGGTGTCCACGCCCGCGCTGTTGTCGATGGCGTCGGTGTTGATCCTGCCGCCGTCCCGGGCGAACTCGATACGGCCCAGCTGGGTCAGGCCCAGGTTGCCGCCCTCGCCGACGACCTTGACCCGCAGCTCGTTGCCGTTGACGCGGATGGCGTCGTTCGCCTTGTCGCCGACGTCGGCGTTCGACTCGGTCGACGCCTTGACGTACGTACCGATACCGCCGTTCCACAGCAGGTCCACCGGAGCCTGCAGGATCGCCTTCATCAGCTCGGCGGGAGTCAGCTTCGTGACCCCCGGCTCGATGCCGAGAGCCTCGCGCACATGGGCGTTGACGGGGATCGACTTGGCGGTCCTCGGGTGGATGCCGCCGCCCGGGGACAGCAGCTCCGTGTTGTAGTCCGCCCACGACGAACGGGGCAGCTCGAAGAGCCGGCGGCGCTCGGCGTACGAGACGGCCGCGTCGGGCTCCGGGTCGATGAAGATGTGACGGTGGTCGAAGGCCGCGACCAGCCGGATGTGCTCGGAGAGCAGCATGCCGTTGCCGAACACGTCACCCGACATGTCGCCGACACCGACCGTGGTGAAGTCCTGGGTCTGGGTGTCGTGGCCGAGCTCGCGGAAGTGCCGCTTCACGGACTCCCAGGCGCCGCGGGCCGTGATGCCCATGCCCTTGTGGTCGTAACCGGCGGAGCCGCCGGAGGCGAAGGCGTCGCCGAGCCAGAAGTTGTAGGAGATCGCGACGTCGTTGGCGATGTCGGAGAACGTCGCCGTGCCCTTGTCGGCGGCGACGACGAGGTAGGTGTCGTCCTCGTCGTGGCGCACCACGTCGTGCGGCGGCACGACCTCGCCGCCCACCAGGTTGTCGGTGATGTCGAGCAGCGCCGAGATGAAGGTCTTGTAGCAGGAGATGCCCTCCGCCAGCCACGCGTCACGGTCCACGGACGGGTCCGGGAGCTGCTTGGCGACGAATCCGCCCTTGGCGCCGACCGGCACGATGACGGTGTTCTTCACCATCTGTGCCTTGACCAGGCCGAGGATCTCCGTACGGAAGTCCTCACGCCGGTCGGACCAGCGCAGACCACCGCGCGCGACCTTGCCGAAGCGCAGGTGCACGCCCTCGACCCGCGGCGAGTACACCCAGATCTCGTACGCCGGGCGCGGGGCCGGCAGATCCGGGATGGCTTGCGGGTCGAACTTCATCGACACGTAGCCGTGCCACTGTCCGCCCTCCGCCTCCTGGAAGAAGTTCGTCCGGAGGGTGGCCTTGATGACGGTGAGGAAGGAGCGCAGGATCCGGTCCTCGTCGAGCGAGGCGACCTGGTCCAGGGCGGCGTCCAGCTCCTCCAGCAGGGCGTCGGTCAGCTCGGTGCCGGCGCGCTGGCGGTCCGGCGCCATCCGGGCCTCGAAGAGGTTGATCAGCAGCCGGGTGGTGTGGACGTTGTTGAGGAGGGTGTCCTCCATGTAGTCCTGGCTGAAGGTCGATCCGGCCTGCCGCAGGTACTTCGCGTACGCGCGCAGCACCATGGCCTCGCGCCAGGTGAGCCCGGCCCGGAGCACCAGCGAGTTGAACGTGTCGTTCTCCGCGGCGCCGGTCCACACGGCGGAGAAGGCCGCCTGGAAACGCTCACGGGCATCGTCGCCGAAGTACTCCCCGCCGTTGCCCGTGGTGGCCGGCACCCGCAGACCGAAGTCGTAGACCCAGGCGTGCGTACGGTCCGTGCAGCGCAGCTCGTACGGCCGCTCGTCGATGACCTCGACGCCGAGCCGGTTGAGGACGGGCAGCACGGAGGAGAGGGAGACCTGCTCCCCGAAGCGGTAGATCTTGAAGCGGCGCTCACCGGGAAGGGCGCCCACCGGCTCGTAGAGGGAGAGCGAGAAGTCCTTGCCGGACTCGGTGAGCTGCTCCAGGTGGACCAGGTCGGCGACCGCCGCACGCGGCGAGTGGTCGGCCTTGTAGCCCTCCGGGAAGGCGTTGGCGTACTTGCGCAGCAGCTCGGCGGCGCGCTCCTCGCCCATCTCGGCGTTGAGCGCCTCGGCGAATCCGTCGGCCCAGGACCGGGCGGCCTCCGCCAGCCGGGCCTCCAGGCGCTCCTTGTCGGCGTCGGTGAGGTGCGTCAGCTCGGTACCGGACGGGACACGGACGACGAAGTGGAGGCGGGTGAGCACGGACTCGGTGCTCATCAGGGTGAAGTCGACGCTGGTGCCGCCGAGCTCCTCCTTGAGGATGCCGGTCAGCCGCTCACGGACGGTCGTGTTGAAGCGGTCGCGCGGCAGGTAGACGAGGGCCGAGTAGTACCGGCCGTACTCCTCCTGGCGCAGGTACAGCCGCAGCCGGCGGCGCTCCTGCAGGTACAGGACGCTCGTCGCGATCGACCGGAGCTCGTCGACGGGCGTCTGGAACAGCTCGTCGCGCGGGTACGTCTCCAGGATCTGGAGGAGGTCACGGCCGTCGTGGCTGTGGGGCGAGAAGCCGGCGCCTTCGAGGACCTCCGCGACCTTGCGGCGGATCACCGGGACACGGCGCACGGACTCGGTGTACGCGGCCGAGGAGAACAGGCCCAGGAAGCGACGCTCACCGACGACGTTGCCCTCGGCGTCGAACTTCTTCACGCCGACGTAGTCGAGGTAGCTCGGGCGGTGCACGGTGGCGCGGCTGTTGGCCTTGGTGAGGATCAGCAGCTTGTGCTCGCGCGCCTTGGCGCGGGCGTCCGCGGGCAGCCGGTTGAACGAGGGGCTCACGGGGTGGCCGTGCGCGTCGTCGCCGGTGTGGTGCGGGTCGGAGCGGAGGATGCCGAGACCGGTGCCGGGGACCGCGGCCAGCGCGTCGCCGTCGACCAGGTTGTACTCGCGGTAGCCGAGGAAGGTGAAGTGGTCGTCGGACAGCCAGCGCAGCAGCTCGCGGGCCTCGCCGACCTCGTCCTCGCTGAGATCGTCGGCGACGGGCTCGCCGGGCAGCTCGTCGGCGATGCGCAGCGCCGCGTCGCGCATCTTCTCCCAGTCCTCGACGGCCTCGCGGACGTCGGACAGCACGCTCAGCAGGTCGGAGGTGATCTGCTTCAGATCGGAGCGGTCGGTCTCGCGGTCGATCTCGACATGGATCCAGGACTCGACGAGGGCGTCGTGCGGCAGCTTGGCGCCGTTCGGCTCGCCGCAGAGCACCTCGATCAGCTTGCCGGTGACATCACGGCGCACGACGATCTGCGGGTGGATCACGACGTGGATGCCGCGGCCCTGGCGGGACAGCTCGTTGGTGACGGAGTCGACGAGGAAGGGCATGTCGTCGGTGACGACCTCGACGACGGAGTGGCTGGACGTCCAGCCGTTCTCCTCGACGGTCGGGGTGTGCACCCGGACGTTGGCCGTGCCCTGCGGACGGTTCTCGGCGAGACGGTAGTGCGAGACGGCTGCGCCGTAGACGTCGACGGGGTCGCGGTCGGCGAGGTCCTCGGGGGCGGTGTGCAGGTAGTAGCGCTGGAGGAACGCGAGGAGGTGGCCCTGGTCAGGACGCTCCCCGCCGTCGGACCCAGTCGGAAGTTGCCCCCCGCCCGGGCTGTGCTCAGCTACCCGAGCGGCCCTTTCGAGCAGCTCGGCCTTGGCTTCGTCCAGCTTGGTCTGCATGTCCTCTGGCTCCTGTCGCGCGCCGTTGCGTGACGTAGGGGGAAAAGATGGCACGACGCCACGACGCGGAGTGTCCGGTCGGGGTCGGCGTCATGCCTGGGTGAGAGAAGTCCGGACCGTGACCGGCCCGTGCGGGCCGGTGGCCCGGAAGGTGACCGCAGCGCGGTCCACGCGCTCTTCGCGCTCCGTGCGGGCCGGTCCGTCCTCGAAAGGACCCGACCTCGCGGGGAAGATCAGCTCGCACCCGGCCGCTGTGGCGTACCGGGCGCAGTCCCCCAGCTACCGCTGGGCGGGGCCCGCAGGAGGCACCGCTGCCCCCTCGGCGTATCGCGCTGATCACGGGTCAAGGCTATCGCCCCGCACCCCTGACCCGTCATGAGCCGTATGTGTACAAAAGCGGGGCCGGAAGTTTGACAGTCTGGACAGCGACACGTTGGCCTCTTGGCAAATCGGCGTCGGGGAGGCAGGTTGACGGTGGGACCGAAGCCCGACAAATCGATACAGCCGTATCGATACAGCCATATCGATACAGGGGAGCAGGAGCCATGAGTGTGAAGATCCTGATCGTCACCGGCGACGCAGCCGAGTCCCTGGAGGTCCTCTACCCGTACCAGCGGCTGCTCGAAGAGGGCTACGAGGTCCATATCGCGGCCCCCGCCCGCAAGCAGCTCCGGTTCGTCGTCCATGACTTCGAGCCCGGCTTCGACACGTACACGGAGAAGCCCGGCTACACGTGGCCCGCCGACCTGGCCTTCTCGGAGGTCGACCCGGGGGAATACGCCGCGATCGTCATCCCGGGCGGCCGCGCCCCGGAGTACCTCCGCAACGACCCGGAGCTCCGCAAGATCCTCAAGTCGTTCTTCGATGCCGACAAGCCCGTGGCCCAGATCTGCCACGGCCCCCTGCTGACGGCCGCCACCGGCAGCCTCACGGGCCCGCAGGGTCACGGCCTATCCCGCCCTGGAGCTCGACATGCAGGCGGCGGGCGCGTCCTTCCAGGACACCGAGGCCGTGGTCGACGGCACCCTGATCTCCTCCCGCGCCTGGCCGGACCACCCTGCGTGGATGCGCGAGTTCCTCACGGTGCTGAGGTCGAAGGCTCCGCTGAGCTGACGGGCCCAGGAGTGACGGGGCTGTACGTGCGGTGACGGGCTGTACGTGCGTCCTGAGAGGCCTCTGTACGGGCGGGGTGCGGTGCCGGCGGGCGCTGGGCGGGGCGGGGGCTACGCCAGCTCCTCCGCGACCGTCACCGCCTCCGCCAGGCTGTCCACCACCGGCACCCCTGCGGCCTCCAGGCTCGCCCGGCTGTGCGAGCCCCCGGTGTAGAGCACGGCCTTCGCGCCGACGTGCGCCGCGGCGACCGCGTCGTCCACCGCGTCGCCGACGACCACGATCCGCTCCGGCGGCACCCCTTCCAGCGCGGCCAGATGCCGCACCATGTGCTCCGTCTTGCCCGTGTGCGACGCGCCGATCCGCCCGTCGACCCGTACGAAGCGCGCCTCGATGCCGTGCCGCCGCACGATCGGTATCAGATGCTCGTGCGGGGCCAGCGACAGCAGCGACTGCGTACGCCCCGCCTCCTGGCGCTCGGCGAGCAGCTCCGCGGCCCCGGCCGTGAGCACACAGGCGTCGGCCCGCTGCCAGTAGTGCTTGTGGAACACCGCGTCCATGACGGCCCACTCGTCGTCCGTGGGCAGCCGGCCCATCAGCCGCTCGTAGAACAGCGGCACCGGCACGCAGTACAGCTCGCGATAGCGCTCGAGCGTGATCGGTCCGAGCCCTATCTCCGCGAACGACGCGTTCGTCGCCTCGATGACCGTGTGGATGTCGTCGAGCAGTGTGCCGTTCCAGTCCCAGACCAGATGCGCGGTGTGCTTCCCCATGTCGAGCAACGGTACCGGCCGGGTACGACAACGACCGAGACGGCCGAAAGGGAACCGGGGCGGGGCAGCCGGGGCGGCCGGGCCGGGCGGGGCGGGCCCGGCGGGCCGCGTCAGCCGATGAGCCCGGGGATCTCCTGCACTCCGTACCAGAGCAGCTCGTGGTCCTCGGCGCCGTCCACGATGAACTGCGCGTCGTCGTCCCCGTGGTCCGCGGCGCCGAGCGCGCCGGCCGCCGCGGCCACATCGCTCTCCGCCTCGCCGGAGTCCACATGCACCGACGCCGCCTTCACCAGCGGCACCGCGGCCGCGATCCGCACCTCACCGAGCGACGCGGACCCCAGCGCCTGACCCGGATCCGCGGTCGCCGCGCCGTCCGGTACGTCGACGGCGACGACGACCCGCCGCCGCGCCACACCCGGGTCGCCCGCCAGCTGGCGCAGCGACGCCGCCGCGGCCCTGTTCAGCGCCGCGTACTCGAGCTCCTCGATGTCGTCGGACACGTACCACTCGCGCAGCGCGGGCGTCACGGCGTAGGCGATCAGCGGACCGGGCCCGAGCTCGCCCGCCTTGTGCGCCTCTGCGAGACCGGGGAGGGTCAGGGGGACGTAGACGCGCATGACTGGCCGCTTTCGTAGTCGGGTGAGCACTTAAGGATACGTGTGAAGTCCCCCTTCGGGCTGCCCCGGAGGCCCCTCCCGGCGTCGCCCCGGAGCACCCGCGGTCCGCGCGGTTCCCGGCCGTCAGAGCCCGCCCGTCACCCTGATAGGTGAATGTCGGCGCCCCTGTCCGCGCGGTCCCGCGGTCGTTGCGGCGGCCGCTTCCCGGCCCGTACAAGATCCTCACCGGAAAGTTACTTGTGAGTATCGAAGGGGCGACCGCCATGCACCACACCTCGGCCAGGACGCGGACGAAGCCCGGGGACCGCCATGACAGCCGCGGCCCCGGCCGCGCCTCACGGCGCCCCGCAACGCCGCCCGTGGCGCCCGTGGCGCCCGGTCCAGGGCCCGCCGTCGGCGGCCGCTCCCGTCTTCCGCGCTACTGGTTCGCCGAACGGCTGCTCTCGGTCCTCAGCGGGCACCGCCCCGTGCACTGGATGCTCGGCCACACCATCGGCGACGCCTACGAGCAGCTCGTCCGCCTCGCCCCCGGCGCTCCGCTCCGTACGAACGGCCTGCGGCCCGCGGTCCGCCACTGCGACGAGTACGTACCGCGGCCAGGAGTCATCGAGGCCTTCGCCCGCATCGCCGCGGGCGAGCAGGTCCGCGCCATGGCCTTCCGCCTCGAACAGGGCCCCGACCTCCGCTGGCGCTGCGCAGCCGTGGAACTCGGCGGCGAACGCGTCACCGCCGGCGTCTGACACCCGAGCAGTCGCCGACTGTCACTGCCGGGGGAACAGCGAGGCACAGCCGACGCTGACCCGCCGCCGGTGGCCGACCACCGCGGCCCACGGCGGAGAACCGCCCGGGCCGCCCCTGACGGCCCGGCGGTCTCGCCGGCCGCGGCCAGGGAACCCCAGCCGCGCCGACGCCCCTGTGAATGCCCGCGGGGCCGGACACCTTCCGGTGTCCGGCCCCGCGGTTCTCACGCCTTCGGCGTCACTTCTTGCGGCGGCGCCCCGCGCTCTTCTGCGCCTTGCGGCGCTCCGCGCGCGTCATCCCGTCGGACTCCGAGCGGGGCGAGTCGCCGTTCGTGAAGTCGCCCTCGACCACACCGCCCTCGCCGTCGACCGTCGGCGCCGAGAAGTGCAGCCGGTCCGGACGCTGCGGTGCGTCCAGCCCCTTCGCGCGGATCTCGGGACGGCCCGCGCCCGCCGGCACCGCGTCCTCCTTGGCCAGGGACTTCTTCTCGGCCGCGTCCTGCACCGGGATCTCCTCGACCTGCTGCTCGACCTGGACCTCCAGGTTGAACAGGTAGCCGACGGACTCCTCCTTGATGCCGTCCATCATCGCGGTGAACATGTCGAAGCCCTCGCGCTGGTACTCCACGAGCGGGTCCTTCTGCGCCATCGCGCGAAGGCCGATGCCCTCCTGGAGGTAGTCCATCTCGTAGAGGTGCTCACGCCACTTGCGGTCCAGGACGGACAGCACCACACGCCGCTCCAGCTCACGCATGATGTCCGAGCCGAGCTGCTTCTCGCGCTCGTCGTACTGCTCGTGGATGTCGTCCTTGATGGTCTCGCCGATGAACTCGGCCGTGATCCCGGCCCGGTCACCCGCCGCGTCCTCGAGCTCGTCCACGGTCACCTTCACCGGATAGAGCTGCTTGAACGCGCCCCACAGCCGGTCGAGGTCCCACTCCTCGGCGAAGCCCTCGACGGTCTCCGCCTGGATGTACGCGTCGATCGTGTCGTCCATGAAGTGGCGGATCTGCTCGTGCAGGTCCTCGCCCTCCAGGACGCGACGGCGCTCGCCGTAGATGACCTTGCGCTGCCGGTTGAGCACGTCGTCGTACTTCAGGACGTTCTTCCGCGTCTCGAAGTTCTGCTGCTCGACCTGCGACTGGGCGGACGCGATCGCGCGCGTCACCATCTTGTTCTCGATCGGGACGTCGTCCGGCACATTGGCCATGGCCATGACCCGCTCGACCATCTGCGCCTTGAACAGCCGCATGAGGTCGTCGCCGAGGGAGAGGTAGAAGCGGGACTCGCCCGGGTCGCCCTGACGGCCGGAACGACCGCGCAGCTGGTTGTCGATACGCCGCGACTCATGGCGCTCGGTGCCCAGGACGTACAGCCCGCCGAGGGACTTGACCTCTTCGAACTCCGCCTTCACGGCCGCCTCGGCGCGCTCCAGCGCCTGCGGCAGGGCCGCGGCCCACTCCTCGACGTGCTCGACCGGGTCCAGGCCGCGCTGGCGCAGCTCCGCCTCGGCCAGGTCGTCCGGGTTTCCGCCGAGCTTGATGTCCGTGCCACGGCCGGCCATGTTCGTCGCGACGGTGACGGCGCCCTTGCGGCCCGCCTGGGCGACGATGATGGCCTCGCGGTCGTGCTGCTTGGCGTTGAGGACTTCGTGCTGGATGCCGCGCTTGTTGAGCTGCTGGGAGAGGTACTCGGACTTCTCGACCGACGTCGTACCGACGAGGATCGGCTGGCCCTTGCGGTGCTTCTCCTCGATGTCGTCGACCACGGCCGCGAACTTGGCGACCTCGGTGCGGTAGATGAGGTCCGACTGGTCCTTGCGGACCATGGGACGGTTCGTCGGGATCGGGACGACACCCAGCTTGTAGATCTGGTGGAACTCGGCGGCCTCGGTCATGGCCGTACCGGTCATTCCGGAGAGCTTCCCGTAGAGGAGGAAGAAGTTCTGCAGGGTGATCGTGGCGAGCGTCTGGTTCTCGTCCTTGATGTCCACCCCTTCCTTCGCCTCGATCGCCTGGTGCATGCCCTCGTTGTAGCGGCGGCCGGCGAGGATACGGCCGGTGTGCTCGTCGACGATCATGACCTCGCCGTCGATGACGACGTAGTCCTTGTCGTTCTTGAAGAGCTCCTTGGCCTTGATGGCGTTGTTCAGGTAGCCCACCAGCGGGGTGTTCACCGACTCGTAGAGGTTGTCGATGCCCAGCCAGTCCTCGACCTTCGCGACACCCGACTCATGGATGGCGACGGTCCGCTTCTTCTCGTCGACCTCGTAGTCGCCGGTCTCCTCGATACCCTTGAGCGGATTGCCCGGCTCGCCCCGGTTCAGCCGCTTCACCAGCTTGGCGAAGTCGCCGTACCACTTGGTGGCCTGGTCGGCGGGGCCGGAGATGATCAGCGGCGTACGCGCCTCGTCCACGAGGATCGAGTCGACCTCGTCGACGATCGCGAAGTTGTGGCCGCGCTGGACGAGCTCCTCCTGCGACCACGCCATGTTGTCGCGCAGATAGTCGAAGCCGAACTCGTTGTTCGTGCCGTACGTGATGTCGCACGCGTACTGCTCGCGGCGCTGCGCGGGCGTCATGTTGGCGAGGATGCAGCCGACGTCGAGGCCGAGGAACTTGTGGACCCGGCCCATCATCTCGGAGTCGCGCTCGGCCAGGTAGTCGTTGACCGTGATCAGGTGGACGCCCTTGCCGGAGAGCGCGTTGAGATACGCCGGGAGCGTGCCGACGAGGGTCTTGCCCTCACCGGTCTTCATCTCGGCGACATAGCCGAGGTGCAGCGCGGCGCCACCCATCATCTGGACGTCGTAGTGACGCTGGCCGAGGACGCGCTTGGCGGCCTCACGGACGGTGGCGAACGCCTCGGGCAGCAGGTCGTCGAGGCTCTCGCCGTCGGCGAAGCGCTCCTTGTACTCGTCCGTGAGGGCCCGCAACTCGGCGTCGGAGAGGGAGACGAAGTCCTCCTCGATGGAGTTGACCTGGTCCGCGATGCGGTGCAGTTTGCGCAGGATCTTGCCTTCGCCTGCACGCATGAGCTTGTTGAAGACGGACACTGAGGCGGGTCTCCTTGCCGGTCGGGCCTGGCACTGGGTCGTTTATGGACACTGGCGCGGGCACGGCAGGTGGACCCCACCGCAACGGCCATCGTAAGCGAGGACCCCGCCACGCCGGGAGAGCCGCCGTCACCCGTGGCCGACTGCCGCGCACCAGGAGAACGTGCGGAGGGCTCGGAAGGTGCCGCAGATCTCGAAAAGTGTTCGCGCCACCGACGCAGAGTGACCAGAATTCCGTCATGGAGCCCATCACCCTCACCACCGACCGTCTGCTGCTGAACCCCTTCACGCCCGGTGACGCCGACGAGGTCCACGCGGCCTGTCAGGACCCCGACATCCAGCGCTGGATCCCGGTCCCCTCTCCGTACGAACTGCGGCACGCGGAGGAATTCGTCGAGGTGACCGTGCCGGACGGCTGGCGCAACGACTCGGAGTACACCCTCTCCGTACGCCTGCGGGAGAGCGGTCAGCTCATCGCGTCGTCGGGCCTGCACCACCCGCGCTCGGGCGCCTGGGAGATCGGCTTCTGGATGGCCAAGGAGCACCGTGGCCGCGGCTATGCGACCGAGATGGTGCTCGCCATGGCCCGCTGGGCCTTCACGGACCTCGCCTGCACCCGGCTGGAGTGGCGCGCGGAGGTGGGCAACACGGCCTCGCGCGGCGTCGCCGAGAAGGCCGGCTTCACCGTCGAGGGCGTCCAGCGGTCGGGCTTCCACGGCCGGGGCACGCTCCGTGACTGCTGGGTCGCCTCGCTGCTCCCGTCCGATCTCGGGCTGCCGTGCCCGGTCCCCTATCTGCCGTCGAACACCTGACGGGCGGGCGGGCGCGACCGCCGAGGACCGCATGCCGACCTGGACGGAAAGATGCCGAGGACCGATTGTCAGTGCCGCCCTCTAAGGTGCGGAACATGAAGACCGCACCGCCTGCCGCCGAGCTGTCCGCCGACGACGCCCGCCGCCTCGCGCTGCGCGCCCAGGGGTTCCTGGGCGCGCCCGACCGCCGCGGCGGCGCGCGGGGGGTGCTGCGCCATCTCGGCGCCGTGCAGCTGGACACGATCTCGGTGCTGGCGCGCTCGCACGAGCTGATTCCCTACGCCAGGCTCGGCGCGATCGGCCGCAAGGCCGTCGAGACCGCGTACTGGACGGAGGGACACGCCTTCGAGTACTGGTCGCACGCGGCCTGCATACTCCCCGTCGAGGAGTGGCCGCACTTCGCCTTCCGCCGGCGCGCCTACCGCTCCCGCCCGCACTGGTACCACGAGCTGGCGGACGGGGCCTATGACACGGTGATCAAGCAGCTGCGCACCGAAGGCCCCCTCACCGCCACGGAACTGGGCGGCGCGAAGAACGGCGGCCCCTGGTGGGACTGGTCGGAGGCCAAGGTCGCCGTCGAGCGGGCGCTGATGTACGGCGAGGTGGTGTGCACCGAGCGGCGCGGCTGGAAGAGGGTGTACGACCTGGCCGAGCGCGCCATCCCGGACGCACTGCTCCATGACGACATGGCCGACGAGGAGTGCCTGCGCCGTCTGGTGCGGCTTGCCGGCCAGTCGCTGGGCGTGGGCACGCGCGCGGACATCGCGGACTACCACCGTCTCAAGGGCGAGCAGTTCGATGCCGTGGTCGCCGACTCGGGACTCGTGCCGGTTCGCGTGGAGGGCTGGGACAAGCCCGCGTGGGCGGACCCCGAGGCGCTGGCGACCGAGCCGCGCGGCCGTCACCGTACGACGCTGCTGTCGCCCTTCGACTCACTGATCTGGGAGCGGGCACGCACGGAGCGGATCTTCGGCTTCACACACCGCCTGGAGGCGTATGTCCCCAAGCCCAAGCGGGTGTACGGCTACTTCGCGATGCCGCTGCTGTCGGGCGGCCGACTGCTGGGCCGGGTCGATCCTGCTCGTGAGGGCACCACTCTGGTCGCCAGGCAGGTCTCGCTGGACACGCCGAAGGCGGTGCGGCCCATGGCCCAGGCGTTGCTGGAGGCGGCGCGGTGGGTCGGCTGCGACTCGGTCCGCGTCGAGCGGGTGGACAGCCCGGAGCTGGCGGCGCCCCTGGTCGCCGCCCTCGCCTGAGCCGGAAGCGCTGTGCCCTGCGGGCCTGGGCCGTGCTGCCTAGCGGATCTCGAGGATCTTCTCCCGCATCGCATAGACCACCGCTTCCATCCTGGAGTGCAGCTGGAGCTTCTCCAGGATGTTGCGCACGTGGTTCTTCACCGTGTTCTCCGAGATGAACAACTCCTTGGCGATGTCCCGGTTGTTCATCCCCGTCGCCACCAGCTTGAGCACCTCGAGCTCCCGGTCGGTCAGCCGGGGAGCGGGCACCAGACGGCGCTCGTCGGTGCGCTGGATCATGGACTTGAACTCGGTGAGCAGTTTGGACGCCATCGACGGGCTGATCTGCGACTGCCCGTCGGCGACCGCGCGGATCGCCGTGGCCACCTCGTCCGTGGAGATCTCCTTGAGGAGGTATCCGGTGGCGCCGGCCTTGATCGCTTCGTAGAGGTCGGCCTCCTCGTCGCTGATCGTCAGCATGATGATCTTCGCGCTGGGTGCGACCTCCTTGATGGAGGTGCAGGCCTCGATGCCGCCGCGCTTCGGCATTCGTACATCCATGAGCACGATGTCGGGCAGCAGATCGGCCGCCTTGTCGACGGCCTCCGCGCCGTCCCCGGCCTCGCCGACGACCTGGATGTCCTCTTCCTGGGCGAGGACGATCTCCAGTCCGCGACGGAAGAGAGCATGGTCGTCCACGACAAGCACCCTGATCGGCTCCTTGCGGGACGCACCGGTCTCCGTGCCGTCCCCACCGTCCGGACCATCGGCGTGTTCCGCGTCGCGCACCGGGCCGAAGCTGTCCGCCATCGTTCCTCCCCCTGAGGCCGTGGCCTGCATCAATCTGCGGTCTGCCAACCGCAGTCCACAGCGCACCGGTTGGCTCGGGTCGCCATGATTTCATGCCTGACCGACAGTGGTGTGATCCTGTGGCGGCACGAGGATGCCCCTGGGGGCGCACAGGGCGCTCCAGGGGCACCACCGAAGGACGGGATCAGCCGCCGAGCGCACCACCGGCGCCGCCCGCCTCGCTCCCGGCGAGGGGGTCGGTCCTCAGGTGGATGACGCCGTAGTCGTAGGCGTGTCGCCGGTAGACGACACTGGGCTCCTTGGTCTCGGAGTCGACGAACAGATAGAAGTCGTGCCCGACCAACTCCATCTCGTAGAGCGCCTGGTCGAGCGTCATCGGGGCAGCGACGTGGGTCTTCTCCCGGACCACCAGCGGGCCTTCGCCCTGCACTTCGAGCGAGCCGATCCTGGTGGTGGGAATGGACTCCGGAGCCTCCTCGATGATGGGCTCACCGGTTCCGTTCAACTGGGCCACGCCAGGGACGACATCGGCGACCTCCGCTGCCGACAGCCGCCCGTTGCCCCTGCGTGTGTGGCGCTTGTCGTGCTGCTTGCGCAGCCGAGCCTCCAGCTTGGCCGTAGCCAGGTCGAGCGCTGCGTACGGGTCGCCTGCCGCTGCTTCCGCCCGGATCACCGGGCCGCGTGAAAGAAGTGTGATCTCCACGCGGTCGGAACGGTCGGCCTGCCGCGGGTTGTGCTCCTTGGACACCTCGACGTCGAGGCTGATCACCTTGCCGTCGAGCTTCTGGATCTTCTCCAGCTTCAGCTTCTCGGCCACGTGCTTGCGGAACCGCTCGGGCACCTCGGTCTTGCGGCCCTTGACGACGATGTCCACGCAGAACTCCGTTCCCGGATCGCTCCGCATTCAACGCGGAGCTTCTCCCTTTTGCACCAGGCCCCGGTGTGCTCCGGAGCCTCGGACTTGGCGACTTTCACCTCCTCCTCCCCCACCGGCAAGATCGCCACCCCACCGAAGTCGAAGATCTGGGCCACTTCGGGAACACCTGGCCGTAACCCGGCCATGTATTCGACGAAGCAGGGCATTCACCATTCGTTACCACCGAACATAGCTCGCCCGGACCTCTGTCGGCACCCGCTACCAGCGCGTACGTCCATTCAGGGCCTGCCCCCTCTCACTACCTGCAACGTTGCAACTCACCTGTCAGTTCCGGTTCGTTTCGAACGACAGCGGCGGTGCGGCGACCACGGCAGCACTCATCCGGGTGTATCTCGAGGAACGTCCCCCGGATGCGGCACGCAGTGCCCTGGCCGCCTCGGCGAGAGAGGCACCCGTGGTCATCACATCGTCCACCAGCACCGCTGCATGGGCTGCCAGAAGGCGCTCCGCGCCGGAGGCCACCTCCAGCGCCCCCGCCATGTTCGCCAGCCGTCTCCGCGCCGTCAGGCCCGACTGGTCGGCCACCGTCCGGCGCTGCCGCAGCACCGGAAGCGCTCGCGCGTACGTCCCCGTGCGCCGCAGTGCCACGGCGGCCGCGACGGCGATACGACGGGCCGGATCATGCCCTCGCGCTCGCACCGCCCGGGGCGCCGACGGCACGGGCACCAGCAGCAGCGGCTCCCGCTCGTCCGGCGCCTGTGGCATCGCGGCGCGCACCGCCCCCGCCAGCGCCGCGCCGCTCGGCCCGGCCAGGCCGAGCGCCCCGCGTTCCTTGTGGGCCAGCAGCACCGCCCGTACCGCGTCCTCGTACCGTGCGGCGGCGAACACGACGGGCAGGCCCCTGGGCTCGGGGCACGGCCTCGCCCGTGCCGGCGGGCCCTCCAGCCGTCCTCCGCACTCCTCGCACAGCGGCGTACGAGGACGCCCGCATCCGCCGCAGGCGACGGGCAGCACCAGCCCTGCGATCTCGCGCCACCACCACCGCATGACCACCACTGTGCCCCTGCCCGGAGACCGGGGCCACCCCTGTGGACAACTCCGCCGCAGGCCGGAACGGGCTAGCCCGGATAGACCGGCGACGAGCCCTTCTCGATCATGGTCTGCCAGTTGGCGTTGGGCACGAGCCGCACGAGACCATCGTCGGAGACCGCGACCAGGTACTGCTCCTCGTCCTCCGTGGCGGCGACCGCCGACACCTTGTTCAGGCCCGGCAGACCGCCGGCAGGCGTAAGGGAGCCGTCCGTCTCGATGTAGCGCACCTGCTGGACCCCGCCGGCCTCCTTGCCGACGACGACCAGCCTGCTCGGTCCCGCCCAGGAGAGCGCGGTCACCGTCTCCAGCCGGGGCGCCGCGGCCTGCAGGTCCACCACGGACACCGTGAGCTCACCGCCGGCCTCGGCGCGCCGCTCGATCCGGCCGATCTTCAGCGTGTTCTTGCCGTCCTTGGACAGCAGCAGCGCCATCCGCACACCGTCGGCCGACACCCGCATCGACTCGATCCGCGCGCCGTCGAGCCCGTCGACCTTGACCTCCTGCGCCTCGCCCTGGCCGTCCGCGAAGCGCAGCAGCCGCGGCTTGGCCGGATCACGGTCGGCGACCCACAGGTCGTTCCGGTCCCAGCTGGGTGCCGAAAGCCGGTCCTTGACCAGCGGCGCACCACTCTGGACCAACGGATCGGGCAGTGCCTCGTCGGAGACGATCGAGGCCACGTAAAGGGACTTGCCGTCCTGCGACACCGACGCCGCCCGGTGCAGACTGCGCGCGACGGCGACCGTGCCGACCTTCAGCTGTCCGTTGCCGAAGGGGCCGCGCACCATCGACGTGTCGACGCTCTTGGCCTTGCTCGCCCCGACCACGGCCATCCGGCTGTCGCGGTCGACGAAGTACACGTTGTCCGAGCTCGGCCGCTCCAGGGCGTACGCGTCCGCCTGGTCGGAGGTCAGCACACACAGCGGCGAGCGGTCGGACCGCTGGAGCTCCACCTGCTCGACACGCGGCGACGCCAGATCACGCAGGGTGAGCAGAAGCTGGGTCGCCATCCGCTTGCACACCGCTCCCCCGACGTTCGACGCCTTGTCGTTGAGCGGCACCTTCAGGACGTTCTGATCGTCGGGCGTCAAGGACGTGACGCCCTTCTTCAGCCCCGCGCCGGTCGGGAAGGGCGAGTCCACCACGGGCGTCAGCCAGCGTGCCGGGCCTTCGAACAGCGCCGACACGGTCTGTGCGACCGGGTCCATCCGGGTCACCGGATCCTGCCGCTGCCGGATGTAGACCGGATCCGCGACCACCGTGTTCTGCCCGGACGCCCAGTAGTACTTGTTGACCGGCAGGTAGTTGCGCAGGAAGTCGCTCTCGCCGAGCACCAGGCCCCGGGGGGCGGAGGCGATGCGCCATTCCTTGCCCTTGCCGTCCGGTCCGCTCTGCCGCACCAGCCGCAGCGACCCGCCGTACTGGGTGGGCACGACCGACTTGTACGCATGCCGGTCGACCGTCGCGATCAGCTCACCGGACAGCGCATAGGTCAGGCTGTCGGCCTCCTCGCCGGACCGCGCCTCGGAGGCGGGAGCCTCGGATTCGGGCGCCTCGGTCAGCACGGTCGTCAGCGAGTCGGGCCGCCATTCCTTCGACTCCTGCTTCGTCAGATACTTGCGTGCCGTCGCGAAGCTCGGGTCGTCACTGGTCATGGCCTCCAGGAAGCCGTCGACGATCTCGTCCGGCCTGGCCCCGTCACGGGGCGGCACGGCATAGACCCGCACCTGGGAGTCCGCGCCCTTGGTGGCCTTCACCTGCTCCACGTCGCCGCTGTCCGGCATCGACGCACATCCGGCCAGCAGAACGCCCGAGCAGGCGAACACGGCCCACCCCCGTGTGGCGCGTCCATGGCCGTACCGACGACGCTCAGCGCCCACGAGTCGTGTCCTCCCGCTCCGCAACCTGTCCGGGTACCGATCCCATCGTTCCGCCGTCGCCCGGCCGCTCGGCGGCGGGGCGGGCCACCACACGGGCACCGTTGCCCGGCAGGGCAGCCGGATCCACCGCCGCCGACGGGGCGTGCGGCGGCGCCGGGGGCCCGACCGGGATCGGCAGACCCGACCGGTTCGCGCCGGGCTGCGCCGGGACGGTCGACAGCCGTAGCGCATGCTCGTTCGCCTCGTCCGCCGCGGCACGCTCACGTGCCCGCCGGGAGTCCTGGGGCTCCAGCGGTATCGGCGATCCCCGCAGCGGCTCGTCGGCGGTACGCGGCAGGGTCAGGCGGAACTGGGAGCCGCCGCCCGGCTCGCCCCAGGCCTGCAGCCAGCCGCCGTGCAGCCGTGCGTCCTCGACCGCGATGGACAGACCGAGTCCCGTACCCCCGGTGGTGCGCGCACGCGCCGGATCGGCCCGCCAGAAGCGGTTGAACACCCGGGTCGCCTCCCCCGGCTTGAGCCCCACACCGTAGTCGCGCACGGCCACCGCGACCGCCCCGCCCGCCGCCGCCAGCCGCACGACCACATCGCGTCCCTCGCCGTGCTCGACGGCGTTGACCACGAGGTTGCGCAGGACGCGCTCGATGCGCCGGGCGTCGGCCTCGGCCACCACGGGCTGCTCGTCCCCGACCACGCGGATACGGGTGCCCTTGCGCTCGGCCAGCGGCTCGGCGCCGCCGATCACGCGGCGTACGACCTCGCGCAGGTCTATCGGCTCGGCCTCGAGCGCCGCCGCTCCGGCGTCGAACCGGCTGATCTCCAGCAGGTCGGCCAGCAGCGACTCGAACCGGTCCAGCTGATCCCCGAGCAGTTCCGCGGAGCGCGCCGTCACCGGGTCGAAGTCTTGGCGTGCCTCATGGATGACGTCCGCGGCCATCCGCACGGTCGTCAGCGGCGTACGCAGCTCGTGCGAGACGTCCGAGACGAAGCGGCGCTGCATCCGGGAGAGCTCCTCCAGCTGCTGGATCTTGTGCTGGAGGTTCTGCGCCATCTTGTTGAAGGCTTCACCGAGCCGGGCGATGTCGTCCTCGCCGGTGACCTTCATACGTTCCTGGAGCCGCCCGGCGGACAGCCGCTCGGCGATCCCCGCGGCCATCCGGACCGGGGTGACGACCTGCCGCACGACCAGCCACGCGATGGCACCGAGCAGGACGACCACGAACAGTCCGGCCGTCGCCAGCGTGCCCTTGACCAGGCTCAGCGACTCCTCTTCCTGCGTCAGCGGAAAGAGGTAGTACAGCTCGTAGGAGCTGCCCGCGACATCGTTGAGCCGCTTGCCGACGACCAGCCCCGCCTCCGGCTCCTTCTGAACCGAGTACTTGATCTTGACGTACGTCTGGAACGTGCCCGTCCCCTGCGCGACCGAACCGCGCAGGCTCTCGGGAACGCTCGTGACATCCACATCGCCGGACGCCCGCGGGGCCCGGCTCGTCCCGGCATCGTCGGAATCGGGACTGAGCGCCACCACGTGGTACGCGCCCTGGCCACCGCTGGCCAGCTGCTTCACCAGCTCGGACCGCCAGTTCACGGAGCCACGGCCGGGCCTGCCGTCCGTGGCGTCGCCGTCCTGGCCACCGAGCGCGGCCACTCCGGCCGCCTTCTCCTGCGCCGCGGCGAAACCGCCGGCGGCCTGGCTCAGCGCGGCCTGTTCCTTGGCGTCCAGCAGTCCGTTGCGGACCTGGCCGATGACGACGAGACCGAGCAGCAGCACCACACCGAGCGACATCAGCAGCGTGCCGGCGACGACCCGGAGCTGAATGTTGCGTCGCCACAGCCGCAGGGCGGGCAGCAGCGGACGCCTCACCCAGCGCACGACGAACCGGAGCACCGGCCCACCCGGCGCCCCGTCCTGCAGCAGCCGTCCGCTCTGGAAGAGACGGCCGAAACGTGAAGACCCGTGCCCGGGCCCGGCAGCCCGCCCCGTACGGACTCCCGGCCCCCCGGGCTTCGGAGCAGTGCTGCCCACGGCCATGTCAGCTCGGTCCGGCCTTGTAACCGACACCGCGGACGGTCACGACGATCTCCGGCCGCTCCGGGTCCTTCTCGACCTTGGAGCGGAGCCGCTGGACATGCACGTTCACCAGACGGGTGTCTGCAGCGTGCCGGTACCCCCACACCTGTTCGAGCAGGACCTCACGGGTGAAGACCTGCCACGGCTTACGGGCCAGCGCGACCAGCAGGTCGAACTCGAGCGGGGTCAGTGCGATCGACTGCCCGTCCCGCTTCACGGAGTGGCCGGCCACGTCGATGACCAGGTCCCCGATCGCGAGCTGCTCCGGCGCCGGCTCCTCCGACCTGCGAAGCCGTGCCCTGATCCGGGCCACCAGCTCCTTCGGCTTGAACGGCTTCACGATGTAGTCGTCGGCGCCGGACTCCAGCCCGACCACCACATCGACGGTGTCGCTCTTGGCCGTGAGCATCACGATCGGCACACCCGACTCGGCCCGGATCAGCCGGCACACCTCGATGCCGTCCCTACCGGGCAGCATGAGATCCAGCAGTACCAGGTCCGGTTTGGCCTCGCGGAAAGCAGCGAGTGCCTTGTCGCCGTCCGCTACGAACGACGGCTCGAACCCTTCACCACGCAGCACAATGCCGAGCATCTCGGCCAGTGCGGTGTCGTCGTCGACGACAAGGACGCGTCCCTTCATAATCGACATCATCCCATTCTCGTAACGGTTGCCCACGCGCAGGTGAGAAGGCTCACTGGCCTGTGACGATAGTCGTACCCGACCGTCACTGTCTGCCCTGGTCCGCCGACGTTGATATCGGTAGCGGATGTCAGGGGGGAGCTTCCGGGTGCCTCTCGTGCTCGCGGCGACATGCATCACGCGCTCCTCCACTGGGACAGCCCCTTCATCAACTTCAACGACTTCGCATTCCCAGAGGGGCGAGGACACGGGTACCGGTGGGTTCATACCAAGCGCTGCCATCTGCCGGATGACGCCTCGGACGACCGGGCCCTGCGGTTCATCATCGAGGCGCGGAGTCGAGGTCGGCGAGGTAACTCTCGGGCGTCTTGTCGAAGCGTGTGGCGACACCGCGCCCTTGCGATTGGGCTCATGATCGCGCGGCGCCGTGTGTGGCCGGCTGCGGACACAGGCGCGCTGGATGTTCGCCGCGTCGGACCTGCCACGCCCACCTGCTGCTGCGGCTCTGCGTCCGGCGCTTCGGCGGGGTGACGGGCCACGTCCTCGGGGCGGTGGCGGAGACCGCGTGGACGGTCACGCCGGTCGCGCTGTTGCCGGGGTGACGTGCTCGATCCGTTACCGGGATCCGTACAACGATCCGTACATGCGCCGGTCGTACTCGTGTGATCAATTCTGCTTCACGCACCGTTTCCGCCCTCGCCGTCGCTTCACTGCTGCTGACCGCCTGCAGCGGGAGCGTCGGCGAGGGTGCTGCGCCGCCGGCCAAGCACCCTGTGTTCTCTCTGCCGTTGGGCGAGCAGCCGTACCAGACCGTGCGAGAGACCCAGCAGGCCGGCAGCGCCGCCTTCCACCAGGTACTGACGTTCACGTCGAAGCAAGGCGACGCCGTCCTCACCACCGCAGGGCGGCTCGACTTCAGTGGTGGCCGGGCGGACGGCACGCACACCTGGAAGATTCCGAACGGCTTCCCCGCGACGACCAAGGACTACCTCCTGGGCGCGACGTTGGGCGAGGGCAGCGCGGCTGCCTCCGCACGTATCGCGCTCACCCCGGAGTCCGTCCTTCATCGGTCAGGCAAGGGCAACTACCGGCTGCGCTACGACCTCGACGAGCCGATCGACGAGGTGGACTCGATCACCTGGCTCCACGGCATCGAGTCGCCCTTCGGAGGCACACTGCTCGAAGTGATCTCGGCTCTCCACAGCATCAAGGGGCAGCCGGTGGCCGGAGGGGGCCGCCGCTTCACCGCCCACATCGTGCCGAGCGGCGCCACGGGGAGCCTGCTGCCCGGCGACCTGCGCCGCCGTATGCAGGTGGTGGTACCCGCGGAGTCCGTCGGGACACCCGTTCCACTGACCCTGACCACAGACGCGAAGGGCCTGATCACTCAGGCCGAAGCCGATCTCTCCGCCCTGCTGAAGGAGGGTGACAGCGGGCTGCCGGGTGTGACCGCGCTACGGGCCCGGCTCGTCCTCACGGGGCACGGGCGGACGAAACCGGCCCTGCCACCCGTGTCCGACGCCGTCCTCGACGCGGGCAAGGCGGTACTGCCCCGCTATGCCGCGGCAGCCGGTGACTGTGTGGACTTCACCACCGGTACGCGCAGCGCCCCCCTGGTCGTCAACGTTTCCTGCACCGGACCTCACGACGCGCGGATCTACGCGCAGGTCACGCTGAAGGGCGCGTACTCCGGTGAGAAGGGCGCGAAGAGACGGGCGATTGACGCCTGCGGGAGCGCCTACCACAGTGCTCGGCCCGCGTGGACGTCGGACTCCGTGGACCCCGACACGTACATGAGCGTCTGGCCGACGGAGGAACACGGGGACAGTCCCCGCAAGCAGGTCGTGACCTGTTTCGTCCTGTCCCGCTAGCACGGCTGTGACACGCGGAGATCGATCATTCGCAACCGTGCGGCTCCTTGAGCACGAGCTCGGAAGACCCCGTATGCGGGTGCCCGCTGAGTTGGAATGCCGCTGACCTGCGGGGAAGTGGTCGTCTCGCCCTGGTTCCCCGTGGTTCCCCGCTCGTTCCCTCGTGATCGGGCACGCGGCGGGCGGGGCGGTGCTCATGCTGTCCTGCAGCTGATCAACGATGGAGCCCGAGGTGTCCCGTCGGTGCGCTACCGCCGCAGCCTGGCACACAGCTCGGCTATCCCGGCCCCCGTGACCGGCGAAACCGTCCCCTCTTCCGTGACGATCGCCGTCACCAGTTCCGGTGGTGTGACATCGAACGCAGGGTTGTACGCCTGCGTCCCCAGGGGCGCCAGCGGCAGGCCCCCGGCTTCGGCTTCCTGCTCCGCCGCCCGCGACACCGGCATCTCGGTCACCTCCCGCCCCGACCGTTGTTCCACCTCGATGGACGCACCGTGGGCCGTCCCGAGATCCACGGTGGTGGTCGGCGCCACCACGATGAACGGCACATGGTGGTACTTGGCGAGCACCGCGAGCGGATAGCTTCCCACCTTGTTCGCCACGGAGCCGTCCGCCGCTATCCGGTCCGCCCCGATCAGCACGGCGTCGACCTCCCCGGCAACGAACAGCGATCCTGCCGCATTGTCGGTGAGCAGTGTGTACGACATCCCGCTCCGTGCCGCCTCGTACGCGGTGAGCCGGGCACCCTGCAGCAGCGGCCTGGTCTCGTCCACCCACAGCTTGCGGAGCCGGCCCGTCCGGTGCGCGGCGAGCGCCACCGCGAACGCCGTCCCTTCCCCGCCGGAGACCAGCCGCCCGGTGTTGCAGTGCGTCAGGATCCGGTGACTGCCGCCCGGCAGCAGCTCATCGAGCAGAACGAGGCCGTGCTGCGCCATCCGCTCGCTGGCCTCGGCATCCTCCCGGTGCAGCTCCCGCGCCACGGCCAGCACGGCGGCGGCCGCCTCCTGCGCGTCGGCACCCTTGCCGACCGCTTCCTCGTACGCACCGGCCGCGCGCCGCACGCCGTAGCCGAGGTTGACGGCGGTGGGCCGCGCCGTCTCCAGCAGGGCTGCCGCCTCCGCGACGTCGTAACCGCGGGCCGCCGCCAGCGCCACTCCATAGGCGCCGGCGATCCCGAGCAGCGGTGCCCCCCGCACGGCGAGCGTCCGGATCGCCTGCACCAGCGCCGGAACGTCGGTGCACACCAACTCGGCCTCTTCGGCGGGCAGCCTTCTCTGGTCCAGGAGAACCAGCACAGGACCTTCCGGAAGCTCGTCCCAGCGCAGTGAGGCGAGCCGCGGCGACTCCTCGCCGTCGCGGGTTTGTACGTACTGATCAGCCATCCGCCCAGTCTGCCCGCTGACGCACGCACAATGAAGGTGAGAAGGAGATCCATCGCCCGGCCCACCGGCGGGCGGCGCGTGGCACGATGGGCTGCCGGCCTCCGCCGTGACGTGCGGGGCAGGCGCCAATTTCCGGCCGGTTCGCCGAGCCGGCCCCACGACAGATCCATGAGGTGGACGACCGTGAACGACACTCCGGGCTGGGCCTCGCCCGGATCCTCCCCCTCCGACGGCCGGGACTCCGGAACACCCGGGCCCGCCGACGCTCCCGACGCCTCCTCGAAGTGGTCCAAGGAGCAGCCGCCCGCCGGCCGGTGGGCTCCGCCGACCGCTCAGGGCGGCGGGCCCGTGCCGCCGGCCGGCGGGCCGGGCTGGGGCAGCGGTCCGCAGCGCGGCGGCTGGGGGCAGCCGCCCGCCGCGAAGCCCGGGGTCATCCCGCTGCGCCCCCTGGGCGTCGGCGAGATCCTGGACGGCGCGGTGTCGACGCTGCGCGCCCATTGGCGCACGGTGCTGGGCATCACGATCACCGTCTCGGTCATCACCCAGATCTGCGACATCCTCATCCAGCGCTATCTCCTGCCGCAGCCGCCCGCGACGAACCCGGACGCCAGCCCCGAGGAAGCCCTCAGGCAGGCCATGGACCAGCTCAACGCGACGGTCATCGGGCTGGCGCCCGTCACGGCGATCACCTTGATCGCCACGCTCTTCACCACCGCGCTGCTGACCGTGGTGATCAGCCGCTCGGTCCTCGGCCGCCCCGTCACCCTCTCCGAGGCCTGGCGCGAGGCACGGCCCCGGCTGCTGCAACTCCTCGGCCTGACCCTGCTGCTGCCTCTGATCGCCGCGGTCGTGATGACCGTGGGGATGCTGCCGGGCCTGCTCCTGGGCTCCGGGGGCGGCGTCGCCCTCGCCGTTCTGGGCGGCTTCGCCGGTGCCGTCGTCACGCTCTGGCTGATGGTCCAGTTCGCCCTCGCGTCCCCCGCGCTCATGCTGGAGCGGCAGGGAGTGATCCAGTCGATGCGCCGCTCGGCCAAGCTGGTCCGCGGGGCGTGGTGGCGGACGTTCGGCATCCTGACGCTGACGCTGCTGCTGACGTTCCTCGTCTCGATGATCATCGCCATCCCGTTCAGCCTGATCGCCTACGCGGTCGACGGTGACGGCATCAGCGGGCTCTTCTCCGGCTCCGTCCCCGAGTTCGGCTGGCCGTTCCTGATCATCACCGGCATCGGTGCCGTGATCGCCTCGTCCATCACCTACCCGATCTCGGCCGGCGTCACGGTCCTCCTCTACGTGGACCAGCGCATCCGCCGCGAGGCTCTCGACCTCGAACTGGCCAGGGCGGCAGGCGTTCCCGGCTACGGCTCCACGTCCGCGGGCGCCGACACCTCCAGGAGCTGATGCGGTGTCCATCACGGGGGGCACGACCACGGCGCGAGTGATGTTCCGCGCGAATGACGACGTACCGGTGGACATCCCTCGCGTACCCGCCAGGGAGGCGGCGGAGCGCGAGCTGTCCAAGCCGATGTACCACGAGAACGACCCGAACCTCGTGGAACGGGGTCTCGACCGGTTCTGGGAGTGGCTCGGCGGCATCTTCGACGCCGCGGCGGGCGCCGCCCCCGGAGGTCCGCTCGGCCTCGTCGTCATCGTCCTGATCGTCATCGCCCTGGTCGCCGCCCTCTGGTGGCGGCTCGGCACCCCGCACCGCACCCTCACCACCGGCGACGCTCTCTTCGACGACCGCCCCCGAAGCGCCGCCCAGCACCGCGAGACCGCGGAGTCCCATGCAGCCGCCGGCAGATGGAGCCAGGCCGTCCAGGAACGGATGCGTGCCATCGTCCGCTCCCTGGAAGAGCGCGCTCTCCTCGACCCGCGCCCTGGCCGCACCGCCGACGAAGCCGCCGCGGACGCCGGCCGCCCCTTGCCCGCCCATGCGGACGCGCTCCGCGCGGCAGCCCGCACGTTCGACGATGTGACATACGGCGGACGCACGGCCGACCAGCAGGCGTATCTGCGTCTGCGGGATCTCGACGCCGATCTGGAGCGTGCCAAACCCCAGCTGAGCACCACGGCCCAAGGAGCCGCCGAATGACCGGGGCCATGGCCGGCGCCACTTCGGTGTCCCCGACCTCCCGCCAGATCTGGACGCGCAGCCGTGGCGTCCTGCTCGTGCTCGGCATCCTCATCGTGGCCGGATTCGTCATCGCCGTCGTCCGCTCCGGGGACGAGCACGGGCGCCTCGACCCGCGGTCCGCCGACCCCAACGGCAGCCGCGCCGTCGCCGAACTGCTCAAGGCCCGAGGTGTCAGCACGCGCGTGGTCACCACCCTCGACGAGGCCACCGCCGCCGCGGGTCCCGACACCACGCTGCTGGTCGTCACCCCCGACTTGCTGACCGGCCGTCAACAGGACGCCCTGCGCACGGCGATGGATTCCTCCGGCGGCCGTACCATGCTCGTCGCACCCGGCCCGCCCTCCGTCGGCACGCTCGCCCCCGGAGTAACGGCGGACAGGCCCGCGCCCGTCTCCGCCCGCGACCCGCAATGCGCCTTCCCGGCCGCCCGGCGTGCCGGAAGCGTCGACATCGGCGGTGAGCGCTACGCCACCGACGAGACCGCCGGCACCGACGCCTGCTACCTCAGCGACGGCCTCCCCAGCCTGCTCAGGATCAACGACGCGGCAGACGGCGACACCGTCCTGCTCGGCTCCCCCGACCTCCTCTACAACGAGCGGCTCGCCAAGGAAGGCAACGCCTCGCTCGCCCTTCAACTGCTCGGTTCCCGGCCTCATCTCGTCTGGTACCTCCCCTCTCCCAGTGATGGATCCGCCGCCGGCGACGACGCCACCGGCGACGACCGCGGTGAAGCGGCCGGCGAGAGCGGCATCGGTGGACTGATCCCTTCCGGATGGCTCTGGGGCACGCTCCAGCTCGCCTTCGCCGCCGTGCTCGCCGCCGTCTGGCGTGCACGCCGGCTCGGGCCGCTGGTGACCGAACGGCTCCCCGTCGCCGTCCGCGCCTCCGAGTCCACGGAAGGCCGGGCCCGCCTCTACCGCAAGGCCAACGCCCGCGACCGCGCCGCCTCCGCCCTCCGCCAGGCCACCCGGACCCGGCTCGCCCCTCTCCTGGGTGTCAGCGCCGCTGACGCCCACTCACCCGATGCCCTCCTGCCGGCCGTCTCCGCGCATCTTCACGACGGCGACCGCGACCTGCGGGCTCTGCTCTTCGGCCCGGCACCCGCCGACGACGCCGCCCTCATCCGCCTGGCAGACCAACTCGACGCCCTCGAAAGAGAGGTACGCACTTCATGAGCGCCCCGACCCCCGAGACCGCTGATCACTCGGACGACGCACGCGCCTCCCTGGAGGCCCTGCGCACCGAGATCGCGAAGGCCGTGGTCGGCCAGGACTCCGCAGTCACCGGACTTGTCGTCGCCCTGCTCTGTCGTGGCCACGTCCTCCTCGAAGGAGTCCCCGGCGTCGCCAAGACGCTCCTGGTCCGTGCTCTGGCCGCATCCCTCGAACTCGACACCAAGCGCGTCCAGTTCACCCCCGACCTCATGCCCAGCGATGTCACCGGCTCGCTGATCTACGACGCGCGGACCGCCGAGTTCTCCTTCCAGCCGGGTCCCGTCTTCACCAATCTGCTGCTCGCCGACGAGATCAACAGGACGCCGCCGAAGACCCAGTCCTCGCTCCTGGAGGCGATGGAGGAGCGCCAGGTCACCGTCGACGGCACTCCGCGCCTGCTCCCGGAGCCCTTCCTGGTCGCCGCTACGCAGAACCCCGTCGAGTACGAAGGCACATACCCCCTGCCCGAGGCACAGCTCGACCGCTTCCTTCTCAAGCTGACCGTGCCGCTGCCGTCGCGCGAGGACGAGATCAACGTCCTCGCCAGGCATGCCGAAGGCTTCAATCCGCGCGACCTGCGGGCCGCAGGCATCCGCCCGGTCGCCACATCCGCCGACCTCGAGGCCGCCCGAGCAGCCGTCGCCAAGACCTCGGTCTCCGCCGAGATCGCGGGCTATGTCGTCGATATCTGCCGTGCCACCCGTGAATCCCCCTCGCTCACTCTCGGCGTCTCCCCCCGAGGCGCCACCGCCCTGCTCTCCACCGCCCGGGCCTGGGCCTGGCTGACCGGCCGCGACTATGTCATCCCGGACGATGTGAAGGCCCTGGCCCTCCCCACCCTCCGGCATCGCATCCAGCTCCGCCCCGAGGCCGAGATGGAAGGAGTCACCGCAGACTCCGTCATCACCGCGATCCTCGCCCATGTCCCCGTCCCCCGCTGAGGCAGTGAACACATGGCCCTCACCGGACGAACGGCTCTCCTCGCCGCCCTCGGATCGATCCCCGTCGGCGTACTCGAACCCAGCTGGGCAGGGATTCTCGCCGTCAACGCACCGCTCGTAGGAGCAATTCTGTGCGACTACGCCCTGGCCGCACCAGTACGAACGCTCCAATTCACCCGAACCGGTGACACATCAGTTCGACTCGGCGAGAGCGCGGAAGTCCAGCTCACCGTCACGAACCCGTCCCCACGGCGCCTGCGCGCCCAACTCCGGGACGCCTGGCCCCCCAGCAGCTGGATCCCGGGCACCGAACAGGCCGCGTCCCGCCACACGGTGACGATCCCCGCGGGCGAGCGACGACGCATCGCCACGATGCTGCGCCCCACCCGCCGCGGCGACCGCCACGCGGAACTGGTCACCGTCCGCTCCTACGGCCCGCTCGGCCTCGCCGCACGCCAGGGAAACCACCGTGTGCCCTGGACGGTCCGCGTCCTGCCGCCCTTCACCAGCCGCAAGCACCTGCCGTCCCGACTGGCCCGACTGCGCGAACTCGACGGCCGCACCAGCGTGCTCACCCGCGGCCAAGGCACCGAGTTCGACAGCCTCCGCGAGTACGTACCCGGCGACGACACCCGTTCCATCGACTGGCGCGCCACCGCCCGCCAGACAACGGTCGCCGTACGCACCTGGCGACCCGAGCGGGACCGGCACATCCTCATCGTCCTGGACACCGGACGCACGTCGGCCGGTCGCGTGGGTGACGTCCCCCGCCTGGACGCCGCCATGGACTCCGCGCTGCTGCTCACCGCGCTCGCCACGCGCGCCGGTGACCGTGTGGACCTCCTCGCCTATGACCGGCGCATCCGGGCACAGGTCCAGGGCCGGGCGGCCGGGGACGTCCTGCCGGCGATGGTCAACGCCTTGGCCCCGCTCGAACCCGAACTGGTGGAGACGGACGCCCGCGGCCTCAGCGCGGCAGCGCTCAAGCACGCCCCACGCAGGTCTCTCATCGTGCTGCTGACCAGCCTGGACGCCGCTCCGATCGAGGAGGGCCTTCTGCCCGTCCTCTCGCAGCTCACACAGCGGCACACCGTACTGGTCGCCTCCGTGGCCGACCCTCACGTGGAGCAAATGGCCGACAGTCGCGGCACCTTGGACGCGGTGTACGAAGCCGCGGCCGGCACCCAGGCCCAGATCCAGCGCCGCCGTACGGCGGAACAACTCCAGCGGCACGGCGTGACGGTCGTGGATGCCACGCCGGAGAATCTGGCCCCGGCTGTGGCTGACGCCTACTTGGCGTTGAAGGCGGCGGGACGCCTCTGAATCAGTTCGCGACCGATGTCGATGTCTGAATGCGAGCCTCAAGGAAGGCACGCGCCTTGCCCTGAAACGCAGAAAAGCCCCGGACCAGTACCTGGTCCGGGGCTTTCCCCACAATTTGTTCGGCGGTGTCCTACTCTCCCACAGGGTCCCCCCTGCAGTACCATCGGCGCTGAAAGGCTTAGCTTCCGGGTTCGGAATGTAACCGGGCGTTTCCCTAACGCTATGACCACCGAAACTCTATGAAGATGTGAACTGGCCGACCACGGGGTGGTCTCGGCGTGTTCGTTACTTCAGAACTAACACAGTGGACGCGAGCAACTGAGGACAAGCCCTCGGCCTATTAGTACCGGTCAACTCCACCCATTACTGGGCTTCCATATCCGGCCTATCAACCCAGTCGTCTACTGGGAGCCTTACCCTCTCTAGGAGGTGGGAGTCCTCATCTCGAAGCAGGCTTCCCGCTTAGATGCTTTCAGCGGTTATCCCTCCCGAACGTAGCCAACCAGCCATGCCCTTGGCAGGACAACTGGCACACCAGAGGTTCGTCCGTCCCGGTCCTCTCGTACTAGGGACAGCCCTTCTCAAGACTCCTACGCGCACAGCGGATAGGGACCGAACTGTCTCACGACGTTCTAAACCCAGCTCGCGTACCGCTTTAATGGGCGAACAGCCCAACCCTTGGGACCGACTCCAGCCCCAGGATGCGACGAGCCGACATCGAGGTGCCAAACCATCCCGTCGATATGGACTCTTGGGGAAGATCAGCCTGTTATCCCCGGGGTACCTTTTATCCGTTGAGCGACGGCGCTTCCACAAGCCACCGCCGGATCACTAGTCCCGACTTTCGTCCCTGCTCGACCCGTCGGTCTCACAGTCAAGCTCCCTTGTGCACTTACACTCAACACCTGATTACCAACCAGGCTGAGGGAACCTTTGGGCGCCTCCGTTACTCTTTAGGAGGCAACCGCCCCAGTTAAACTACCCATCAGACACTGTCCCTGATCCGGATCACGGACCCAGGTTAGACATCCAGCACGACCAGAGTGGTATTTCAACGACGACTCCACAACCACTGGCGTGGCCGCTTCACAGTCTCCCACCTATCCTACACAAGCCGAACCGAACACCAATATCAAACTGTAGTAAAGGTCCCGGGGTCTTTCCGTCCTGCTGCGCGAAACGAGCATCTTTACTCGTAGTGCAATTTCACCGGGCCTATGGTTGAGACAGTCGAGAAGTCGTTACGCCATTCGTGCAGGTCGGAACTTACCCGACAAGGAATTTCGCTACCTTAGGATGGTTATAGTTACCACCGCCGTTTACTGGCGCTTAAGTTCTCAGCTTCGCCCCACCGAAATGGAGCTAACCGGTCCCCTTAACGTTCCAGCACCGGGCAGGCGTCAGTCCGTATACATCGCCTTACGGCTTCGCACGGACCTGTGTTTTTAGTAAACAGTCGCTTCTCGCTGGTCTCTGCGGCCACCCCCAGCTCAGAGTGCAAGACTCATCACCGGACATGGCCCCCTTCTCCCGAAGTTACGGGGGCATTTTGCCGAGTTCCTTAACCATAGTTCACCCGAACGCCTCGGTATTCTCTACCTGACCACCTGAGTCGGTTTAGGGTACGGGCCGCCATGAAACTCGCTAGAGGCTTTTCTCGACAGCATAGGATCATCCACTTCACCACAATCGGCTCGGCATCAGGTCTCAGACTATATGCACGACGGATTTGCCTACCGTGCGTCCTACACCCTTACCCCGGGACAACCACCGCCCGGGCTGGACTACCTTCCTGCGTCACCCCATCACTTACCTACTACAGATCTGGACCGGCGGCTCCACCACTCCCCCTCACTCCGAAGAGATCAGGGGCGGCTTCACGGCCTTAGCATCGTCTGATTCGATATTGGGCGTTTCAAAGCGGGTACCGGAATATCAACCGGTTGTCCATCGACTACGCCTGTCGGCCTCGCCTTAGGTCCCGACTTACCCTGGGCAGATCAGCTTGACCCAGGAACCCTTAGTCAATCGGCGCACACGTTTCCCACGTGTGTATCGCTACTCATGCCTGCATTCTCACTCGTGAACCGTCCACAACTCGCTTCCGCGGCTGCTTCACCCGGCACACGACGCTCCCCTACCCATCACGATCCCCGTTGGGGGTATATATCGCAATGACACGACTTCGGCGGTACGCTTGAGCCCCGCTACATTGTCGGCGCGGAATCACTTGACCAGTGAGCTATTACGCACTCTTTCAAGGGTGGCTGCTTCTAAGCCAACCTCCTGGTTGTCTCTGCGACTCCACATCCTTTCCCACTTAGCGTACGCTTAGGGGCCTTAGTCGATGCTCTGGGCTGTTTCCCTCTCGACCATGGAGCTTATCCCCCACAGTCTCACTGCCGCGCTCTCACTTACCGGCATTCGGAGTTTGGCTAAGGTCAGTAACCCGGTAGGGCCCATCGCCTATCCAGTGCTCTACCTCCGGCAAGAAACACACGACGCTGCACCTAAATGCATTTCGGGGAGAACCAGCTATCACGGAGTTTGATTGGCCTTTCACCCCTAACCACAGGTCATCCCCCAGGTTTTCAACCCTGGTGGGTTCGGTCCTCCACGAAGTCTTACCTCCGCTTCAACCTGCCCATGGCTAGATCACTCCGCTTCGGGTCTAGAGCGTGCAACTCAATCGCCCTGTTCGGACTCGCTTTCGCTACGGCTTCCCCACACGGGTTAACCTCGCTACACACCGCTAACTCGCAGGCTCATTCTTCAAAAGGCACGCAGTCACGACGCACCGAGTAAACTCGATGCGCGACGCTCCCACGGCTTGTAGGCACACGGTTTCAGGTACTATTTCACTCCGCTCCCGCGGTACTTTTCACCATTCCCTCACGGTACTATCCGCTATCGGTCACCAGGGAATATTTAGGCTTAGCGGGTGGTCCCGCCAGATTCACACGGGATTTCTCGGGCCCCGTGCTACTTGGGAATAACTCAAACGAGCCGTTGATGTTTCAGCTACGGGGGTCTTACCCTCTACGCCGGACCTTTCGCATGTCCTTCGCCTACATCAACGGTTTCTGACTCGTCTCATCGCCGGCAGACGATGAAAGAGATATCCCACAACCCCGCATGCGCAACCCCTGCCGGGTCTCACACACATACGGTTTGGCCTCATCCGGTTTCGCTCGCCACTACTCCCGGAATCACGGTTGTTTTCTCTTCCTGAGGGTACTGAGATGTTTCACTTCCCCTCGTTCCCTCCACACTGCCTATGTGTTCAGCAGCGGGTGACAGCCCATGACGACTGCCGGGTTTCCCCATTCGGAAACCCCCGGATCAAAGCCTGGTTGACGGCTCCCCGGGGACTATCGTGGCCTCCCACGTCCTTCATCGGTTCCTGGTGCCAAGGCATCCACCGTGCGCCCTTAAAAACTTGGCCACAGATGCTCGCGTCCACTGTGCAGTTCTCAAGCAACGACCAGCCACCCACCACCCCGCCCTTCTGGGCGAGTTCACTGGGGCCGGCATCGCGAAGGGCGAGCTCACGCTCGCACCCTCAGACACCCAACAGCGCGCCCGGCACAACCAGTCGATGTGTGTCACGTTCCACGCCGAAGCAGTACTAGTGAACCCATCCAACCGATCGTGCCGAATAATCAACGTTCCACCCTTGAGCAAACCACCGTCGGACATTCGCCGACGTAGTGGCTCTGGACCCCGGGCAAGCCCGGCGGCCTAGAAGCTCCTTAGAAAGGAGGTGATCCAGCCGCACCTTCCGGTACGGCTACCTTGTTACGACTTCGTCCCAATCGCCAGTCCCACCTTCGACAGCTCCCTCCCACAAGGGGTTGGGCCACCGGCTTCGGGTGTTACCGACTTTCGTGACGTGACGGGCGGTGTGTACAAGGCCCGGGAACGTATTCACCGCAGCAATGCTGATCTGCGATTACTAGCAACTCCGACTTCATGGGGTCGAGTTGCAGACCCCAATCCGAACTGAGACCGGCTTTTTGAGATTCGCTCCGCCTCGCGGCATCGCAGCTCTTTGTACCGGCCATTGTAGCACGTGTGCAGCCCAAGACATAAGGGGCATGATGACTTGACGTCGTCCCCACCTTCCTCCGAGTTGACCCCGGCGGTCTCCTGTGAGTCCCCATCACCCCGAAGGGCATGCTGGCAACACAGGACAAGGGTTGCGCTCGTTGCGGGACTTAACCCAACATCTCACGACACGAGCTGACGACAGCCATGCACCACC
This sequence comes from Streptomyces sp. NBC_00259, assembly GCF_036181745.1. Lineage (NCBI taxonomy): Bacteria > Bacillati > Actinomycetota > Actinomycetes > Kitasatosporales > Streptomycetaceae > Streptomyces > Streptomyces sp. NBC_00259. The sequence continues at coordinate 3,031,610 of NZ_CP108080.1, forward strand.
TGTACACCGACCACAAGGGGGCGACCATCTCTGGCCGTTTCCGGTGTATGTCAAGCCTTGGTAAGGTTCTTCGCGTTGCGTCGAATTAAGCCACATGCTCCGCTGCTTGTGCGGGCCCCCGTCAATTCCTTTGAGTTTTAGCCTTGCGGCCGTACTCCCCAGGCGGGGAACTTAATGCGTTAGCTGCGGCACCGACGACGTGGAATGTCGCCAACACCTAGTTCCCAACGTTTACGGCGTGGACTACCAGGGTATCTAATCCTGTTCGCTCCCCACGCTTTCGCTCCTCAGCGTCAGTAATGGCCCAGAGATCCGCCTTCGCCACCGGTGTTCCTCCTGATATCTGCGCATTTCACCGCTACACCAGGAATTCCGATCTCCCCTACCACACTCTAGCCTGCCCGTATCGAATGCAGACCCGGGGTTAAGCCCCGGGCTTTCACATCCGACGTGACAAGCCGCCTACGAGCTCTTTACGCCCAATAATTCCGGACAACGCTTGCGCCCTACGTATTACCGCGGCTGCTGGCACGTAGTTAGCCGGCGCTTCTTCTGCAGGTACCGTCACTTTCGCTTCTTCCCTGCTGAAAGAGGTTTACAACCCGAAGGCCGTCATCCCTCACGCGGCGTCGCTGCATCAGGCTTTCGCCCATTGTGCAATATTCCCCACTGCTGCCTCCCGTAGGAGTCTGGGCCGTGTCTCAGTCCCAGTGTGGCCGGTCGCCCTCTCAGGCCGGCTACCCGTCGTCGCCTTGGTGGGCCATCACCCCACCAACAAGCTGATAGGCCGCGGGCTCATCCTTCACCGCCGGAGCTTTCAACCCTCTCCCATGCGGAAGAGAGTGGTATCCGGTATTAGACCCCGTTTCCAGGGCTTGTCCCAGAGTGAAGGGCAGATTGCCCACGTGTTACTCACCCGTTCGCCACTAATCCACCCCGAAGGGCTTCATCGTTCGACTTGCATGTGTTAAGCACGCCGCCAGCGTTCGTCCTGAGCCAGGATCAAACTCTCCGTGAATGCTTCCCGGTAATCCGGGCGAACACCACGAGAGCGGTGCGACCAAGAGGAATAGTCCCGGTCGCACACAGCGTCCTCGCTGTGTCGCCTACCCGCCACAAGGGCCGGTAGGACTTTTCAAAGGAACCTCATCTCCACGATGGGAGACGGGGTATCAACTAATCTGGCGTTGATTTTTGGCACGCTGTTGAGTTCTCAAGGAACGGACGCTTCCTTCGTACTCACCCTCTCGGGCTTTCCTCCGGGCGCTTCCCTTCGCGTTTCCAACCCTACCAGATTCTTTTTCCGTTCCGTTCCCGGTTCGGATTTCGTTTCCAGTGGCCGTTGGAGGGCCTTTTCGTCTTTCGACTTCTCGACTTTATCAGAACCTTTGTCGGCCGAGCTAATCGGCTTCGCGATCCGGATAAGGATTCGAGTGGCTCTCCCGGAAATCCAATTCCCGGCGAGAGCGAGAGAGACTCTAGTTGATGGCTCTCGGAGATGTCCACTCCGAGGCAACCGTTAAAATCTACCTCCCCACCCGGGCCATGTCAATGGTCCTGGCGGGCGAAGAGGAGACTAGCAGGTCACAGGCACCGCTTGCACATCAGGCGGCGGTGGGGAGCTCGGCACTCCGCTCCGAGGCGTCGATGTCGCCCGTGTCGCCGGCGCGGACCGCGCGGCCGCCCAGGACGTAGACGTACGCGAGGAAGGCGAGCTCAGCGACGATTCCGATGGTGATGCGCGCCCAGGTCGGCAGGCCCGAGGGAGTCACGAAGCCTTCGATCAGGCCTGACACGAAGAGGACCAGTGCGAGACCTATGGCCATACCGAGGGCCGCTCGGCCTTGCTGGGCGAGGGCCGTGCGGCGGGACAGCGGGCCAGGGTCGATGAGGGTCCAGCCGAGACGGAGTCCGGTGCCCGCGGCGACGAAGACGGCGGTGAGTTCGAGGAGGCCGTGCGGGAGGACGAGACCGAGGAACGTGTCGAGGCGGCCGGCCGAGGACATCAGGCCGATACCGATGCCGAGGTTGGCCATGTTCAGGAAGAGGATCCAGAGCACCGGGAAGCAGAGGAAGGCTCCCAGGACCAGGCACATGGCGGCTGCCTGGGCGTTGTTCGTCCACACCTGGGCGGCGAACGAGGCCGCCGGATGGCTCGAGTAGTACGTCTCGTACTGCCCGCCGGGGCGGGTGAGCTCGCGCAGGTCGTCGGGGGCCGCGATGGCCGACTGGACCTCGGGGTGGGTGCCGATCCACCAGCCGATGACGGCGGCGAGGAGTACGGAGAGGACGGCGGTGGGGATCCACCAGTGCCGCGAGCGGTAGACCGCCGCGGGGAAGCCGGCGGTCAGGAAGCGGACGGCGTCCCGCCAGGAGGCGCGACGGGTGCCGGTGACCGTGGAGCGGGCGCGGGCGACGAGTTGCGTGAGCCGGGCCGTGATCATGGGGTCCGGGGCGCTGGACTGGATGAGCGAGAGATGCGTGGCCGTGCGCTGGTAGAGCGCGACGAGTTCGTCCGCCTCGGCGCCTGTGAGGTGGCGCCCGCGGCGCAGGAGCTGGTCCAGGCGGTCCCACTCCGCGCGGTGGGTCATGACGAAGACGTCGAGGTCCATGGTCGGCTGCTGCTCCAGGCACTGGTCCGGGTCCGCCCGTGCGGACGGTGCGTGACATCTGCTCGTACAACTGCTCGCACGATGCTCGTACTACTGCGGCGCGCTGCGGGTCAGCTTGGCAGACTTGCGTACTGAGGGGTCGGGAAGGTCGACGAACGGTTCGAACGGTTCGATGGCAGTGGAGAGGGGTGGGCGACTGTGAGCGGGGTTGTGACGGGGGATGCCGTCGTACTGGGACTTCGTCCTGCGAGGCTGCCCAGCCGGGCGCTGGCGCTGGTGATCGATCTTGCCCTCGTGTGGGCGGCGTATCTGCTGATATCCATCGGCCTCGCGGTGGCGACGGCGTCGCTGGACGAGGCGGCGGTCATGGCGGTGTCGATCGCGACGTTCATTCTGGTGCTCGTGGGTGCGCCGATCGCGGTGGAGACGCTCAGTCATGGGCGTTCGCTGGGGAAGATGGCGTGCGGTCTGCGGGTGGTGCGGGACGACGGGGGCCCGATCCGGTTCCGGCACGCGCTGGTGCGCGGCGCGATCGGGGTGGTGGAGATCCTCATGACCTTCGGGGTCATCGCGTGCATCGCCTCCCTGGTGTCGGAGCGCGGACGGCGGATCGGCGACGTCTTCGCGGGGACCCTGGTCGTACGGGAGCGGGTACCGACGGCCCGGGCCGTGCCGGTGCCTCCACCGCCGCCGTGGCTGGTGGGCCGGTTCACGGAACTGGATCTGTCCGGTGTGCCGGACGATCTGTGGCTGGCGATACGGCAGTACTTGACGCGGATGAACCAGCTCGACGGGGAAGTGAACCGTTCGCTGGCGGAGCGGTTGGCCGGTGATCTGGTGGCGTGCACCGGGACGCCCGCGCCGCACGGGGTGCCTGCTGGGGCGTTCCTGGCGGCCGTGGTGAACGAGCGGCAGACACGGGACACGCGACGTGCCTACGCCGCCGCGTCGGCGTCCGCCGCGTCCGTGGCGCGCTCGTCGCCCTTCGCGCCCCCGGCACCTTCGGCGTACGCGCCGCCTCCCCCCGGGCAGCCCGGACACGGCGCGCCTTCGGCGCCGCCTGTGGTCACCGGGGTGGTGGGTGAACGGGCCGAGGCCGAGGGCACGAGCGCGGCGGGGGCTCCCCGGCCGCCCGCGACGGGGTTCGCGCCGCCCGCGTAGGTCCGGCGCACCCAGGCCGAGGATCGCGGCTCTCTTGGCTCTCTCTCCTCGCCGGGTCTCGTGGCTTTCTCGGCTCTCCCTGCTTTCCCGGGTCTCTCGGCTCTCCCGATTCAGGGGATGTCGGGGAAGACGGACGGCGGGGATTCCAGGTCTTCGAGCTCGATGCCCGGGGCCGAGAGGACCACGTCGCCGGCGATGTGGATCGTGTGCTGTTCGCCCGTGTCCAGGGCGCTGACCTGGTACTCGTCCACGGTCAGGGGGCCGTTGTCAGTGGCGTGCGTTTCACTGATCACCAGGGCCCAGGACTGGTCGACGGTGCGGGGGGCGAGGACCGGGTCCGTGAAGGCGAGCAGACGGACTCGGGTCGCGGGGGCGCCGGGTGCGAGGCCGAGCAGTCGGGCCGTCGCGACGAGGAAGGCGGGGGAGGTTCCGGTGAAGGCATGGGCGCGGACATTGCCTTCGGTGGCGTGCGTGCCGGTGGGGTCGGTGCGGACCCAGGTGACGCCGTCGAGAGCGGCGCCGCGGACCTGCCAGCTCGCGGCGTGGAGTTCGAGGCGGATGGGCCGGCCGAGTTCGTCGAGGGCCAGGTCGACGGAGCCCGCGTGGTCCCCGGAGGGGGTGGTCAGCTGGGAGACGTAGCGCCAGCCGGATGGACCGGGTGCGCAGTGGAAGTGCTCGTCACCGAGGGGGGTGTGATCGTGCGGATCGTGAAGCGAATAGCGGCCGCGGGGCATGAGGGTGCCTGACTTTTCTCCGGGTACGGGGCAGGCCCCCGGCACGGGGGTGCGGGGGCCTGCCTGGTGCGCTGGTACTGCCGCGGGTGGTCAACTCCTGGTCGGCTGCTCGGCTGTTGAGCTGCTCAGGGGTCGGCCCGGCGGTTGATCAGTAGCGGTAGTGGTCCGGCTTGTACGGGCCCTCGACCTCGACACCGATGTACGCGGCCTGCTCGGGGCGGAGCGTCGTGAGCTTCACGCCGAGCGAGTCGAGGTGGAGGCGGGCGACCTTCTCGTCGAGGTGCTTCGGCAGCACGTAGACGTCGGTCGGGTACTCCTCCGGCTTGGTGAACAGCTCGATCTGGGCCAGCGTCTGGTCCGCGAACGAGTTGGACATGACGAAGGACGGGTGGCCGGTCGCGTTGCCGAGGTTCAGCAGACGTCCCTCGGACAGCACGATGATCACCTTGCCGTCGGGGAAGGTCCAGGTGTGGACCTGCGGCTTGACCTCGTCCTTGACGATGCCGTCGATCTTCGCCAGACCGGCCATGTCGATCTCGTTGTCGAAGTGGCCGATGTTCCCGACGATCGCCTGGTGCTTCATCTTGGCCATGTCCGCGGCCATGATGATGTCCTTGTTGCCCGTCGTGGTGATGAACAGGTCGGCCGTGCCGATGACCTCGTCGAGGGTCGTGACCTGGTAGCCGTCCATCGCCGCCTGGAGCGCGCAGATCGGGTCGATCTCGGTGATGATCACTCGGGCGCCCTGGCCGCGCAGGGACTCCGCGCAGCCCTTGCCGACGTCGCCGTAGCCGCAGATGACCGCGACCTTGCCGCCGATGAGGACGTCGGTGGCGCGGTTGATGCCGTCGACCAGGGAGTGGCGGCAGCCGTACTTGTTGTCGAACTTCGACTTGGTGACCGCGTCGTTGACGTTGATCGCCGGGAAGAGGAGGTTGCCGTCGCGCTGCATCTCGTAGAGACGGTGAACGCCGGTCGTGGTCTCCTCGGTCACGCCGCGGATCTCGGACGCCAGGAGGGTCCACTTCTGCGGGTTCTCGGAGAGGGTGCGGTTCAGCAGGGTGAGGATGTGGCCGTACTCCTCGCTGTCCGCGGTTGACGGGTCCGGAGCCTCGCCGGCCTTCTCGAACTCGACACCCTTGTGGACCAGGAGCGTGGCGTCACCGCCGTCGTCCAGAATCATGTTCGGGCCGCCGGTGGACGAGTTCGGCCAGGTCAGCGCCTGCTCCGTGCACCACCAGTACTCCTCCAGGGTCTCGCCCTTCCAGGCGAAGACCGGGACGCCCTGGGGGTTGTCCGGCGTGCCGTTCGGACCCACGGCGATGGCGGCCGCGGCGTGGTCCTGGGTGGAGAAGATGTTGCAGGACGCCCAGCGGACCTCGGCACCGAGGGCGGCCAGGGTCTCGATCAGTACGGCGGTCTGCACGGTCATGTGCAGGGAGCCGGTGATGCGGGCGCCGGCGAGCGGCTGCGACTCGGCGTACTCCCTGCGGATCGACATCAGGCCGGGCATCTCGTGCTCGGCGAGGGTGATCTCCTTGCGGCCGAAGGCGGCGAGGGAAAGGTCGGCGACCTTGAAGTCCTGACCGGCGGCGACAGTCGTCATTGCGAGCTGCTCCTCAAGTGGGTCGAGGGATGGGTGGGGCGGGATGGCTCTGCGGCCGCTGCCACGACATACGGACGCGCACATGCCTGCACACCGGTGCTGCACATGCGTACCCGGACGTCGGCAGACGTCCACAGCGCAGTCCGTCGGAGGCCCTCTCTCCCTCGGCCGGTCCGCAGTGGCGAACCGCCCGACCGCCATCAGCAGCGACGTCTGGCACTGGTCACGAATCTACACCGATCGCCCCGGCCGCCCACAGCCCGCCCATGCGCCGTTTCCGGCCGGCGCGGGGATCGGGGAGGGTGCTGGCGCCCTGCGGACCGAGGCCCTCCGCACTTTTGATGTGGCGTTCATCTGTTGCACGATGCTCGTCGCGGATCGGGAAAGCGGATCGGGAAGACCCGCGCGATCCGCGCCGTAAAGCGTGCCGCCGGCGTTAGGAGAACACCCTCGTGACCAGTCCAGGGAACGGGCAGCGGAGGACGAAGCTGCTCGCGGTGACCGCCTGCCCCACAGGCATCGCCCACACGTACATGGCCGCGGAGAAGCTCGCCCAGGCCGCGGACACTCTCGGCATCGAGATGAAGGTCGAGACGCAGGGATCCATCGGGGCCGAGAATGTGCTCACTGACAACGATGTCAGGGATGCGGACGGCATCATCGTCGCGGCCGACAAGGACGTCGACCTCAGCCGGTTCGCGGGCAAGAGGGTGCTGAAGGTCGGCGTGGCCGAAGGCATCCGCCATCCCGAGCAGCTGATCGAGCGGGTGCGGAACGCGCCGGCGCTCGGGGCGGACGGCGGCGGCACCGGTACCGGTGGTGCGCCGGCCGCGGGCGCCGAAGCCGACGGCGGCGGCAAGGAGCGGAGCGTCGCGTACAAGGCGCTGATGAACGGTGTCTCGTACATGATCCCGTTCGTCGTGGTCGGCGGTCTGCTGATCGCGATCTCGCTCGCGCTCGGCGGACATGCGACGCCGCAGGGCTACGCCATCCCGGAGGGCTCGTTCTGGGAGAGCGTCTTCAAGATCGGTGAGATCGGGTTCCAGCTGATGGTGCCGATCCTGTCCGGTTACATCGCGTACGCCATCGCGGACCGGCCGGCGCTCGTACCCGGCATGATCGGCGGCTGGATCGCGAACACGGGCGCGCTGTACGACTCCGAGGCGGGCGCCGGGTTCATCGGGGCGATCGTGACCGGTTTCCTGGCCGGATATCTGGTGCTGTGGATCAAGAAGGTCAAGGTCCCGAGGTTCGCCCAGCCGATCATGCCGATCATCGTGATCCCGATCGTGGCGACCTCGGCGCTCGGGCTGTTCTTCATCTACGTCATCGGCAAGCCGATCGCCTGGGTCTTCGAGCATCTGACGAGCCGGCTGAGCGGGATGACCGGCACCAGCGCGATCCTGCTGGGCGCGATTCTCGGTCTGATGATCGCGTTCGACATGGGCGGGCCGGTCAACAAGACCGCGTTCCTCTTCGGTGCGGGGCTCATCGCCTCCGGCAACCAGACGGTGATGGGCATGTGCGCCGCGGCGATCCCGGTCATGCCGCTCGGTCAGGGCCTCGCGACGCTGGTCCGGCGCAAGCTCTACTCGGAGCAGGAGCGCGAGACCGGTATGGCGGCCCTGTTCATGGGCTTCTTCGGGATCTCCGAGGGTGCGATCCCGTTCGCGGCGGCGCGTCCGGCGCAGGTCATCCCGGCGAACATGCTGGGTGGTGCGGTGGCGGGTGCCCTGGCGGGACTCGCGGGCGTGAAGGACGCGGTGCCGCACGGCGGGCCGATCGTGGCCGTGCTGGGTGCGGTCGGCGGCGTACCGATGTTCTTCCTGGCCGTCGTGGCCGGCACCGTGGTCACGGCGCTCACCACGAACGCGCTGATCAGCATCAAGGAGCACAAGGCGGGCCGCGTCTCTGAGGCCGCCCTCGTTCCGGCCCAGGCCGGCGCACCGGTTTCGGCGACGGTCGCAACGGCGGTGGAGGAGAAGGAGGAGCCGGCGCTGGTGGGCGCGGGGTCCGGTGGCTCCCGTAGCCGCGTACCGGCGGAGCCCGCACGGCCGGAGGCCTCCGCCGAGGAGGCCACGAACGAAGCCGGGACCGACGCCGCGAAGCAGGCGGCAACGAAGGAAGCGGCAACGAAGGAAGCGGCCGCGGAGGACGAGGCCCTGCCCGAGGTGCTCTCCGGGTACCTCACCGCGCAGACGATGAAGGTGAGTCTCGACGCCGACGGCAAGGACGCCGCCATCCGTGAGATGGCCGCGATGCTCGCGTCGACCGGCAAGGTCACGGATCCCGAGGAGCTGGTGCGCGCCGCGTTCGCCCGCGAGGAGCAGGGCACGACGGGCCTCGGCGAGGAGATCGCGATCCCGCACGCCAAGACCGACGCGGTCACGGCTCCGGTCGTCGGCTTCGCGCGTTCCACGGAGGGTGTGGAGTGGGGGTCGCTCGACGGTACGAAGGCCCGGCTGATCTTCATGATCACGGTGCCGGAGGCGGCCGCGGGCGATGAGCATCTGCGGATCCTGGCGCTGCTCTCGCGGAAGCTGATGGACCCGGCGTTCCGCGAGCGGCTCATGGCCGCGCCGGACGAGTCGTCGGTTCTGACGGTGCTCGCGGAGATCGAGTAGGACGGCGAGCAGTACGTGGAGCAGGACGCAGAGGAGTGCGTCGGGCAGCACGTCGGGCGGGAGATCGACCGGCCCTGCGCGTACCGCTGATGCGTCACGAGAAAGGGCCCCGGACCGCGACAGCGGTCCGGGGCCCTTCACATGTCCGTCAGTGAGCCGCTTCGGGGCCGGGGCCGCCCGGGGACTTGGCCGGGTTCGTGCCCGCCGCGGCCGCTTCCTCGCTGTAGATGTCCGGCTCCAGGTAGATCACGCGCGCGATCGGAACGGCGGTGCGGATGCGTTCCTCGGCGGCGTTGATCGCGTCCGCGACCTGGGCCGCCGTGTTGTCGTGCTGGACCGCGACCTTGGCGGCGACCAGCAGCTCCTCCGGGCCGAGGTGGAGCGTGCGCATGTGGATGATGCGGGTGACGGTGGTGTCGTCGACGATCGACGCCTTGATCTTCTCGACGTCCTCCGTGCCGGCCGCCTCGCCGAGCAGCAGGGACTTCGTCTCGGCCGCGAGCACCAGCGCGATCAGGATGAGCAGGACACCGATGCAGAGCGTGCCGATGCCGTCCCAGACGCCGTTGCCGGTGAGCAGGGCGAGTCCGACGCCGCCGAGCGCGAGGATCAGACCGACGAGCGCGCCGAGGTCCTCCAGGAGGACGACCGGGAGCTCGGGGGCCTTGGCGTGGCGGACGAACTCCTTCCAGGAGCGCCTGCCCCGCAGGACGTTGGACTCCTTGATGGCCGTGCGGAAGGAGAAGGTCTCGGCGATGATCGCGAAGACGAGCACGCCGATCGGCCAGTACCAGTCCTCGATGGCGTGCGGGTGGTTGATCTTCTCGTAGCCCTCGTAGATCGCGAACATGCCGCCGACCGAGAAGAGCACGATGGAGACGAGGAAGGCGTAGATGTAGCGCTCGCGCCCGTATCCGAAGGGGTGCTCCGGGGTGGCCTCGCGCTTGGCCTTCTTGCCGCCGAGCAGCAGCAGGCCCTGGTTGCCCGAGTCGGCGAGCGAGTGCACGCTCTCCGCGAGCATCGACGAGGAGCCGCTGAAGAGGAACGCCACGAACTTGGCTACTGCGATCGCCACGTTCGCGACGAGTGCCGCGACGATCGCTTTGGTTCCGCCTGACGCGCTCATGGGTGCAGGGTGTCCCTTCGTTCCTCGGGTGATGCTCCTGGGCTACGGCGGGACATTGTTGCAGCAGCCCGCGCGGACGCCGCGTCAGGCCACCACGGTGGCACGGAAGACGGCGCCCGAACCGGACAGTTCAACCTTTTCACCCGCAGGAACGAAGACCGACTCCCCTGGCGCGAGGGCGAGTTCGCCCGCCTTCGGCCGGCCGGCCGTCGCCAGCAGGATCTGGGGGGTGCCGGCGGTGACGTCCGTGGGCGCCGCGCCTTCCGACCGTACGTAGCGGGAGAGCCGGAACTCGTCGATCGGCGTGTCGTACAGCTCCTCGCCGGAGGGCGATGCCTCGGGCCGCAGTACGCCGGGGTCGCCGGCCTCGAAGCGGACGACACGGAGGAGTTCGGGGACGTCGACGTGCTTGGGGGTCAGCCCGCAGCGCAGCACGTTGTCGGACGTCGCCATGATCTCGACGCCGAGGCCGGCCAGGTAGGCGTGCGGGACTCCCGCGCCGAGGAAGAGGGCCTCGCCGGGCTGCAGCTGGACGTGGTTGAGCAGCATGGCCGCGATGACGCCCGGGTCGCCGGGGAAGTGGTGGGCGATGCCGGCGAACGCGGCGTAGGGGCCGCCGAGGCGTTCCGCGGCTGCCGCGGCCTCGCCGACGGTGTGTGCCATCTCCTCCGGGTCGGCGGAGAGGACGGCGGTCAGGACCTCGCGGAGGGCGGCTTCCTCGGGGTGGGCGTGGAGGAGATCGACGTACGGCTTGAGGGAGTCGACGCCCAGACCGGCGATGAAGTCGGCCGCCTCGACCGGCGGGCGGAAGCCGCACAGCCCGTCGAACGGGGTGAGCGCGCAGATCATCTCGGGCTTGTGGTTGTCGTCCCTGTAGTTGCGGTGGGGCGCGTCGAGGGGGATCCCCGCACGCTCCTCGGCGGCGAACCCCTCCTGTGCCTGGGCCCGGTCCGGGTGGACCTGGAGGGAGAGCGGAGCGCCGGCGGCGAGCAGCTTGAGGAGGAAGGGCAGGCGGGGGCCGAAGGCGTCGACGACGGGCGCGCCGAGTTCGCCCGCCGGGTCGGCGGCGATGACGTCGTTCAGGGCGCCGCGGTCCGTCTGCGAGGGGCCCCTGGGTGGGCGCCCATCCACATCTCGGCCTGTGGCTCGCCGGTGGGGGCGGTGCCGAGCAGTTCCGGGATGAGGGTCGTGGACCCCCAGGCGTAGGGGCGCACGGTATTGGTGAGGCGGTCCATGAGGGGTGATCCTCGACTCGGTACGTAACGGATGCGTGGCTGGGGCGTGGCTGATGTATGACCGGTGAGCTGCTGCGCGACCGGCGGAACGGCCCGACCGGCGTGACCGGACTGACCGGCCTGACCGGCCCAACCGGCCCGACCGGCCCGACCGGCCCGACGGGCGAGCTGATGCCCGACCGGTGAGCTGCTGCGTGACCGTCAAGCCTGTCAGGCGTGGCCGCTGGTCGCGAGGGCCAGGTACCCGGCGGCGAAGTCGGTCACGGCGAGGAGTTCCGCGAGGGTCTCCAGCGCGCTGCCCTCCTCCGGTTCCAGCTCGCTGATGGCCGTGTCGTGGCTGAGCGCGAGTTCACGCGCGGCCGGGGCGGCGGTGAAGCCGTTGTCCACGCTGTCCCTCAGCAGCAGGACGCGCGCCCGCAGCGCCTGCGGCTCCTCCACCCGGTCCCGGAAGAAGTCCTCCGGATCGGCTCCCGCCGCGAAGTCGCCCGCGAGGAGCACGCCGTGGGCCGGCAGTGCCTCGGGGAGCTCGGCCGCGATGGCGGGGCGGCCGGCGAGTTCGGCCAGTACGGCGGCGAAGCGGCGGCCGACGGGGCCTGCCGAACCCTCTGTCCAGATGAGCGGGAGCGTGTCGGCGAGCTCCGCGGCGAGCGTCTTGGCGGGGTTGCTGTACGTCGCGATCGCCGGGCCGCAGCGTTCGGCGATGCGGTCGAGCCGGTCGGCGACGCTCTGGAGGACGTCCGGTGTCGCGGAGATCAGCCCGACGCGGTCGAGGAGCGCGAGCAGCGGCGTGAACAGGGCCCAGAACGCGCCGGGGCTGGCCGCCGCCTGCGTCTCCTCGTACAGCTCGTACGGGGCCGTCGCCATGGGTACGACCATGCCGTGGACGCCGTTGACCGCTTCGGAGAGCGGGGAGCTCTGCGGGGCGACGGCGACGACGGTGCAGCCGCGGCGGTACGCCTGCTCGGCGAGGACGGCGAGGCCGGGCTCGCTGCCGTCGGTGGTGGCGATGAGGAGGAGGTCCACGGAGCCGGCCCAGCCGGGGAGCGCCCAGCGCAGGGCGCCGGCGGCGGGTGCGACACCGGTGGGGTGGAGACGGGTGACCGGGGCGGTGGGGCCGGTGAGCTCGGCGATGAGGTCCGCCACGCCGATGGCCGCGGTGCCGGGGCCCGCGATGAGGACGGCCCGGGGGCGGCCCTCGGGGTTCAGCTCGGCGATCCCCGCCTCCGCGGCGTGCCGGGCGGCGGTGCGTACCCGCGCCCCGGACTCCGCCGCGCCGCGGAGCAGACCGCGGCGATCGGCGCGGGCGAGGGCTTCCGGGGCGTCGAGGAGTGACTCGTCGAGCATGAGGTGGGGCCTCCGATTCGCCGAACAGCCGAACAGGTGGGGATTGCGCGACAGGTGGGGCTTGCGCGGGCGGGCGCGGGCACGGGCCTGCGCGGGACGGCGGCTTACGCGGGACGGCGGGCCTCGTCGACGAGCAGGACGGGGATGCCGTCCCGCACGGGGTAGGCCAGGCCGCAGTCCTTGCCGGTGCAGATCAGCTCGGGGGCTTCGGCCGCCGTCGCGTCGCTGAGCGGGGCGTGGCAGACCGGGCAGGCGAGGATCTCCAGAAGGCCGGCTTCGAGCGGCATGTGAATGTCCCTTCGAACATGCGGTTTGGGCCACGTCAGCCTACCGCTGGGGGGCGGCGCGCGCGGCTCGGCGTGCGGGCGTACGGGTGCCCCCGGGCGTCCGGCCGGGCGGGGGACGAGGGCTCTCCCCCGCAACCGCCCGGACCGGTGTGGCGCGGCGCCGTGGTCAGGCGCCTCGGACCAGTGCCAGGACCTCGTCGCGGACGGCCTTCATGGTCGCCTCGTCGCGGGCCTCGACGTTGAGTCGCAGGAGGGGCTCGGTGTTGGAGGGGCGGAGGTTGAACCACCAGGCGGCGTCGGACACCGTGAGGCCGTCGAGGGTGTCGACGGTGATGCCCTCGCGGGCGGCGAACACCTCACGGACGGCGGCCGTGCGGGCTGTCTGGTCCGCGACCGTGGAGTTGATCTCGCCGGAGCCGGCGTAGCGGTCGTACCGGGCGACCAGGTCGGACAGCGGCTTGTCGTGGGTGCCGAGAGCGGCCAGGACGTGGAGGGCGGCGAGCATGCCCGTGTCGGCGTTCCAGAAGTCCCGGAAGTAGTAGTGGGCCGAGTGCTCGCCGCCGAAGATGGCGCCGGTGCGGGCCATCTCCTCCTTGATGAACGAGTGGCCGACGCGGGTGCGGACGGGGGCGCCGCCGTGCTCGCGTACGACCTCCGGCACCGACCACGAGGTGATCAGGTTGTGGATGACCGTCCCGCCGGGGTGCTTGGCCAGCTCGCGTGCCGCGACCAGGGCCGTGATCGCCGAGGGCGAGACCCCTTCGCCCCTCTCGTCGACGACGAAGCAGCGGTCGGCGTCGCCGTCGAAGGCGAGGCCGATGTCGGCGCCCTCGGCTCGGACCCGGGCCTGGAGGTCCACGATGTTCTTCGGGTCGAGGGGGTTGGCCTCGTGGTTGGGGAACGTGCCGTCCAGCTCGAAGTACATCGGGACGAGCTCGATCGGCAGCGCGGCGAACACCGTCGGGACGGTGTGGCCGCCCATGCCGTTGCCCGCGTCCACGACGACCTTCAGCGGGCGGATCGTCGAGAGGTCCACGAGGGACAGCAGATGGGCCGCGTACTCGTCGAGGGTGTCGCGCTCGGTGACCGAGCCCGCGGTGGGTACGGGGGCGGGGGCGCCCGACGCGATCCAGGACTCCACCAGCGCGCGGATCTCCCCGAGACCGGTGTCCTGACCGACCGGGGCGGCGCCCGCGCGGCACATCTTGATGCCGTTGTACTGGGCGGGGTTGTGGGACGCGGTGAACATCGCGCCCGGGAGCCCGAGGTGCCCCGACGCGAAGTACAGCTGGTCCGTGGAGCAGAGCCCGATCAGGGTCACGTCCGCGCCGCGGCCGGTAGCGCCCCGGGCGAAGGCCGCGGAGAGGCCGGGCGACGACGGCCGCATGTCGTGGCCGACGACGATCGCGTCCGCGCCCGTCACCTGGACGAAGGCGGCGCCCAGGAGCTCGGCCAGCGACTCGTCCCACTGGTCCGGCACCACTCCGCGGACGTCGTACGCCTTCACGATCTGCGACAGATCAGCAGCAGCGGATGCAGCCACGGCCCAACCTTCCTGAAGTCTCTGTGGTCACCCCAAAACTACCCGCAGGGGGACGGGAGCCTTCCTGCGCCTCGTGCAGGCGGAGCTCGCAGGGGCCGGGGCTCGGTCGGGAGCGGGGGACGTACTCGGGAACGGGGCCCGTTCGGGAGCCGGCCGGGTGCTCAGGACCCGGGGCCCGCTCGGGGGGGTGCGCTCAGGACCCGGGGCCCGCTCGGGGGGCGAGTGGTGCGCTCAGGAGTCGGGGGAACGCAGCACCCGCAGATGGCCGCGACGCCCGACCTCCATGGGGTTCGACCTGCGGGCACCGGAGCCGCCGCCCGCCTGGGCGGCGCGTTCCTGGGGGCGGGCCGCCTCCCTGACCGCGTTCGCCAGCGCTTCGAGGTCGTCACCGCTGGGCCTGGCCGGGCCGGAGGCGTCGGCGAGACGGACGACCTCCCAGCCACGGGGCGCGGTCAGCCGCTCGCTGTGCTCGGCACAGAGGTCGTAGCAGTGGGGCTCGGCGTAGGTGGCGAGGGGGCCGAGGACCGCGGTCGAGTCGGCATAGACGTACGTCAGTGTCGCGACGGCAGGACGGCCGCACGCGGTGCGCGAACAGCGACGTACAGGGCTCACGACGTTGGACGGTACCGCACTCTTGAGCGGGCCGCGACGACTCTCCACCACGTCACTCCACCGTGTCGTGCTGTGAGGCCCCGCACAGGGGCCTTCGGAGCAACTGCCCTGACCTGCACGGGAAGAGAAGCCCGCGAACGAGGAGCGTATGCGATCCGGTCACCCCTCGACACAAATCGAGTCAATCACGGCGAGTGCGGCGATCGACGGGAGGCATCGAATCGAGCCCAAGCTTGGCTGGAATGTTCAATAAGCGACATGCCGTGGGGATTCGCCGGGGCCCGTCAGGGACATGCCGCCCGCGCGGTCCGGGGGATGCCACGCCCCGGCCGGTGAAACGTCACGCTTCCGGGCGGTGGCACGTCACTCCCCAGGGCGGCGACATCCTGGTCGGCGTGCGTACGGCCGCGATGCGGGCGGGCCCGGGAGAGCTACCCTGCGTCAGTGATGGACAGTCCCGTACCGCCCCGCCCCACCGAGCCCAGGCCGCGCCGCCGCGACCGTCACGGCCGAGGTATGCGTGGGCCGGTCGCCCCGCCCCAGGTACCGCTCTCCGCCAGCCGTGCGGAGTCGTTCCGCGACCTCGTGCAGGATTCGGTGGAGCGGCTGGAGCGGCGCTGGCCGCAGCTGGCCGAGGTGGAGTTCCTGGTGCTGGACGTGCCGGAGGCGCCGGACGAGACCGTGCCGCTGGGCAGCTCCCTGCCGGCGGAGAAGGGGAACCCCGCGCGGATCGTCGTGTACCGGCGGCCGGTCGAGATCCGCACGAAGAACCGTGACGAGCGGGCGCTGCTGGTGCACGAGGTGGTCGTGGAACAGGTGGCGGACCTGCTCGGCCTCGCGCCGGAGTCGGTGGACCCCCGGTACGGGCAGGACTGAGCGAGCCGGCCCCACCTGTGACGGGCCGGCCGGCCTCCTGACGGAACCGCACGTCCCCGACAGGGCACCCGCCGCACGGCAGGGCCCCAGCGCACGGCAGGGGCCCCGACCTCCCGGCAGGGGCCCGTGCCTGCGGTGCCCCGTCAGTCGTCGAGGACCGAGAGGTCCTGCTCCGCCGACGGGACCGTGACCAGGCCGCGGTCGTCGGGGAGGGTCTGGACGGTGAACATCTCGATGCCGTCCTGCGGAAGCAGCAGCGTGCGGGCCGCGTGGACCGGGCCGCCGGACTGCGGCTCGACGGTCAGGGCGTACGAGCCCTTGAGACCGGCCGGGACGGGCGGGTCGGTGATCGCGAGGGTCGTGCCGGCCTTGACCGTGTACGTCTTGACGGCCTGCTCGCCGGCCTCCGTACCGGCCGAGGCCGTGACCTTGACCTGAGCGGTCTCGCCGGGCGCGGTGAGGGAGAGCACCGAGCCCTTGGCCCGGTTGTCGGCGGCGGTGGCCCGCTCCCCCACCGGTGCGGTCGCGGGGATGAAGGCGATCTCCTGCTTGTCGCCCTTGCCCCGGGTGACCTGGAGCGCCGCGACCACGGGAATCGGCCTGGCGCCCTCGGAGGGGCTGAGGATGAGCGAGCCCGGCTCGCCCTTGGTGACGTCCTTCAGGTCGAGGGACGCGGTCATGCCCGACTTGACCCTGAGATTCTCCGCGCCCGCCGGGGTGATCGTCCCGGACGCGCTCGCCAGCCGCAGCTTGAGGTCGGCGTCGTCCTCGCCCGGCGCGAACGCCACCAGCCGTACGGACGTCGCGTCCGCCGGGATGCCGGGGAGCACCAGCGTGCCGGACGGGTCCGTGGACGCCGGGAGCCAGTCGCTGCCGGTCTCGTCCCCGGCGCCGCGCACCACCGCGCCGACCCGTCCCGTACGCGTCGTGACGTGCACGGTCACGTCCTCCGCGGGATCGGTCGTCAGAGTGGAGAGCAGTACGGGAACGCTCGCGCCCGCGGGCACCGGGATGCCGTCGGTCAGCTGGGACTTGAGGGCGCCGTTCTTGCCGTAGAGCTCGATGTCGACGACGGCGCCGGTGTCGTCCGGGTTGGTCAGGTGGACGTAGTCCTGGCGGTCCTTGGCCAGGCCGGCGCCCGGGAACCAGAGATCGGTGTCGGGCGCGGTGCAGCTGACGCCGAGCACGCCACGACCGCTGCCCGCGCTGACCGTGGTGGTCTGCTGGGTGGTCCAGCCGGGGGCGAGGCTGCCGGTGGCGGAGCCGATGAGTGCGGGGGCGGCGCCGCCGCTCGCCTCGGCGCCGACGGGCTTGCCGGGCTGCTTGAGGGTGACGACGGCCTTGTCCGGCGCGGGCTTCTTGGCCGCGTCCTCGGCGGCCTTGTCCTTGTCCTTCTCGTCCTTGTCCGCGCCGTCGTCAGGGTCCCTCAACGTGGCGACGGACGGCTTCAGTTCGGCCGTGGAGGCCCCGCCGCCGCTCGCCTTCGTCCGCGGGGTGAACGACGTGTACACCGTCTCCGCGATGTCGGACTGCGAGGGCGCCGGGCACAGCAGGCTGGAGCGCTCGACCGGCAGCCGGGACGGCGCCTTCGCCTCCGCGGGCGCCCCGCCGTCCGGTGCGGTGAGAGCGGCGAATCCGGTCACGGCGGCGAGGGAGGTCGCGGCCGCGAGGAGCGAGAGGGTCGTGCGGTTCACTGGTTGCTGCTCCCGTCGGGACGCTGCTCGGTCTCGTAGCCGTAAGGGTCGTACTGGCCCTGGCCGTGGCCGTGGCTCTGGCTCTGGCTCTGGCCCGCCTGGTACGGGTCCTCGGGGTACTGCCCGTACTGCTGTTGCCCGTGCTGCTCGTCGTACTGCTGCTGCCCGTACTGCTGCGGGTCGTACTGCGGCTGCTGGTCGTACTGCTGCGGTGCGACGTACTGCTGCGGTTCTCCGTACGCGTACTGCTGCTGGGCGTCCTGGTACTGCCCCGTGTACGGGTCGGCGTACTGGCCACCGCCCGGGTAGGCACCCGCCTCGTCCGGGTAGGTCCGGCCGTCCCACTCCCCGCCGTACTGCTGCTGGTGCGGCACCGCCGCGTACGGGTCCTGGCCGGCGCCCGGCTGCGGCCCGGCGCCGGAGGCCGCGTCCACCTCCACGTCCGCGCCCGGGTCCATGGCCGGATCCGCGTCCGCCTCCAGCTCCGCCTCGGCCTGTGCCGCACGGAGCCGGCGGGCCCGGCGGCCCTCGCCCTCGACGGGCTGGGCCGGGATCGCGGCCTCCTCCTCCGGCAGGTCGTCGTCGATCTCGCGGCGCCGGCCGGGCAGGGCCAGGACGAGCAGGACGACGGCGAGCGCGCCCTGCGTCCAGATCCACGCGGTGTGGGTCGTCGGGTCCTCGAAGGTGAGCGCCAGCCGGCCGCCCTCCGCGGGCAGTTCGAAGCCCTGGGCCCAGCCGTCGACGGTGGTCTTCTTCAGCACCCGGCCGTCGAGCGTGGCCTGCCAGCCGTCGTCCGCGCGGTCCGCGATGCGCAGCACGCGTCCGTCGGCGCCCTTCGGGATGTCCGTGTGGGCCTCGACGGGGCCGGAGGCCACCGGCAGCGGCTCCGCCTTGCCGTTGACGATGACCGCGCGGGCGACCTGGCGGTCGACGCGCCACAGCGCGCTTCCGTCGAGCTGGCTGAGCCGGGACAGTCCGGGGGTGGCGTCGAGGACGCGGCCCAACTGGCGCGGTGCGCCGTCCCGTACGAGCACGTAGCGGATCGCGAAGCCGCTGAGCTGGCTGGTCTGGTCGGCGCCCGAACCGGCGACGAGGTTGGCGACGACCTTGTCCAGGCGGGCGTCGCTGCCGCCGCTCTCGCTCAGCTCGGCGTCGCCGAGACGCCCGCCCGAGCCCCGTACCAGCGTGTACGGCACCTTGGCCGGTGACGAGCCGCCGAGGACGAGGGTGCGTGCCTGGTCCCGGGTGCCGCTCTCCTCCGCGACGAACGCCGGGACCTGCACCGGGTCGCGGCGCTCCAGCGGGCCCGCCGCTCCGGTCGTCATCCAGTTGACGGCTGCGATCAGCGGGGCCGTCCCGGCGGCGAGGGCGATGAGCGCGGCGACGGGCTGGCGCCAGCCGAAGCTCTCCGCGGCGACGCGTTCGCGGGCGCCCTCCGCGCCGAGGACGGCGGCGGCGATCAGCGCGATGCCGTAGACGAGCGTGGCGGGTCCCGCCCAGCCCGAGCCGTTGGCCAGGGCGGCGAACACGAGGGCGGCGACGGCGACGACCCAGGCGGTGCGGATCGCGAACTGCCGCTCGCCGCGCAGCAGGGCCGCGAGCGCGGCGAGGACGACGCCGATGAGCAGCAGTCCGCCGAGGGTCTTGGGCCCGCCGGGGCTGATGCCGAGCAGGTCGAGCGGGCCGGCCGCGCCCGTGCCGAACTCCAGGCCCGCCTCGCGCAGGAAGCCGGACGGTGCGGTCAGCAGCGACAGCGACCAGGGGGCGAGGATCAGCAGCGGGGTGCCCGCCGAGACGACGAAGCGCAGCCCGTAGGCGGTGATGTCGTCGCGGCGCAGGGCGAGCGCGGCGAGTCCGAGGACGACGGCGAGCGGCCACACGATCGGGGTGAAAGCCATCGCGAAGGTCAGCAGCAGCGCGTACGCCCAGGTGGCGCGCCAGCTGCCGCGCGCTCCGTCCCGGCGGGTCAGTCCGTAGGCCGCGACCGCCGCGCGGGCGATCAGCGGCAGCACGATGGCGAGCACGGCGGTGCCGAGGCGCCCGGTGGCGAGGGCGCCCGTCGCGGCGGGCAGGAAGGCGTAGGCGACGCTCGCCCAGGCCCGCAGCAGCCGGGACTCGATCAGCGGGCGGGAGGCGAAGTACGCGGTGATTCCGGCGAGCGGCACCGAGCAGACGAGCAGCAGGGTGAGCGCGAAGCCGGTGGAGCCGAGGAAGAGCCCGGAGAGGACGGCGAGGACCGCGAGATAGGGCGGCGCGGTCTGGGTCCCGCCGGTGCCGAGGGGATGCCAGGCGTCCGCGTACCTGCCCCACAGCTCGGAGACGTCACCCGGCGCCGGCAGCAGCGCGCCGCCGGAGAGCGCGCCGCCGCCGAAGAGACCGCGGCAGGCGACGAGGGAGACGATCAGCAGGACCGCGAACAGGACGGGTCCGGGCTTGCGGGCGATCTTCTTGAGCCGGGCGAACTGCTCGATCTCCAGGAAGTCGGCGTCGTCGCCACCGGGGCCGGACTCGACGACTCCGTGCCGTGAGCCTCCGGAGTCGGAGTCGCGGCCCGCGCCGAGGCTGCTCGCGACCTGTTCGACGGTGGCGCGGATGGTGGCGCCGGGCGGCGGGAAGAGGGGCCGCAACTCGGCCGCCTCGACGGCGGGCCTTCCGCGCCTGCGGCGGGCGGCGAGGATCTTCTCCGGCCGCAGGAGTGTGCCGAAGAGGCCCATGACCTCGTCGACGGCCTGGCCGGGTGCCTTGCCGACGAGATAGGCGAGGGTGCGCAGCAGGGTGCCGAAGACGAGCCTGAGCAGGACGAAGGGGAGGGCGATGCCGCGCGCGTTGGCGAGCAGCGTGTAGACGGCGCCGGCCTTGTCGACGCGGTGGGGGCTGGCCACGGAGCGTCCGGCGCAGTCGACGGTGCGGCGCTCGCGGGCGGCGGCCTCCGCGTGGCGCAGGACGGCGTCGGGCGCGATGACGACCCGGTGGCCCGCGGCGTGGGCGCGCCAGCACAGGTCGACGTCGTCGCGCATGAGGGGCAGTCGCCGGTCGAAGCCGCCGAGTTCCTCGAAGACGTCACGGCGGACGAGCATGCCCGCGGAGGAGACGGACAGGACCGCGCGGATCTGGTCGTGCTGGCCCTGGTCCTGCTCGCGGCGGTCGAGTCCCGTCCAGCGGCGGCCGCTGTTGGCGATGGAGACGCCTGCTTCGAGGAGCTGCTTGCGGTCGTACCAGCCGCGGAGCTTGGGGCCGATGATCGTGGCGTACTCGTCGGAGTCCGCGACGCGGAGCAGTTCGGCGAGGGCGTCGGGGGCGGGTGCGCAGTCGTCGTGGAGGAGCCAGAGCCACTGGACCGGTTCGCCGTACGGCAGGTCCGGCATGTCGTACGCCTCGTCGCGCCAGGTCCTGCTGACCGGGTCCCAGCCGCTCGGCCGCTTCAGATAGGGCAGGTCGTCCGGGGTGAGCACGGGAGCGGTGCGCACGGCCTCCTCGACCGCGGTGCCGAAGCCCGTGCGGCGGGCGAGATGCAGGACCCTGTCCGCGCCGAGCGCCTCGGTGACCAGCCGCGCGGAGTCGTCGGCGCTGCCGGTGTCGGCCGCGAGGACGTTCTGCACGGGGCGTTCCTGGCCGAGCAGCCCGGCGAGCGCGTCGGGCAGCCAGCGGGCACCGTCGTGGGAGACGAGTACGGCGGTGACGACGTGCCGCGGGAACTCGGGCGGGGTGGCGGGAACAAACTCCGCAGGGGTGGCGGACATTGAGGTACGGGCCCTCCGGCCGGGTCGCCCCGCGAGGGGGCGCTGGAGCGTCTGGGACGGGGCCCCACACTAACGGCTGGCAGGGAGACGGTCCGCCGCCTGTGGACAGAGCCGGGGCCGCGGACCGTTCTTACGTACGCATGTGTGCTGTTTGGCCGGACAGACCGGACATCTGGCCACGCTTGGCCGGATGCGCGGATCCGGCCGGACGAGTTCACCGGGCCCTGGTCGGACCGGGCCCTGGTTCACCGGGCCCTGGTCGGACCGGGCCCTGGTTCACCGGGCCCTGGTCGGACCGGGCCCTGGTTCACCGGGCCCTGGTCGGACCGGCGTGCCTGATCACGTCCGGGCCTGATCACGTCCGGGCGGGACGTACGCGTCCGCTCAGACCGCGGCCTTCTTCAGCCGGCGGCGCTCCCGCTCGGACAGGCCGCCCCAGATGCCGAATCGCTCGTCGTTGGCGAGGGCGTACTCAAGGCACTCGGAGCGGACCTCGCAGGCGAGGCAGACCTTCTTGGCCTCACGCGTGGAACCGCCCTTCTCGGGGAAGAAGGACTCGGGGTCGGTCTGGGCGCACAGCGCGCGCTCCTGCCAGCCGAGTTCCTCGTCCGCGTCCTCGACCAGCAGTTGCTGGAACAGCTCGGTCATGTGCGCCCCTCGTCGTCTTTGCGTCCCCGTGATCCGGCCGTGAGCCGTACCGATTTCGGCCGAACGACACGAGTGAAATTACAAGTGTGTGGATCCGGGCCAGTCAAGCCGAGATCTGCTATTGAGCCCCGTATTCACTCTGCGGAACCAAGCGTATGCGGAAAGTGTTCAAATCACCAAAAATCCTGACACTTGCCACTGACCTGCCCGCACCCCCTCCGCCCCTCGCTCCACACCGGCGTTCACCGGTCCTCACGAAGGAAGGACGTCGCACCGTTCGATCTTGTTGCGATCCGGCCACACAAGCGATCCGGATCACAGTCCGATCACAAGAGTTCCACGACGTTTGAGAGCACGGTTGCTGCGCGATGTCTCCGGCCCTGTCGCCGCACAAACCTTTCTCCGACCGGAGTAACCGGATGAGGTGAAACATTGCCGCCAAATCGGTCATTGAGTTGACATCCGGGTTCGCGTTGGTCACCTTTGGATGCATGCCAGCGACCACAGCGCCCTCCGCGACCCACGCGATCCGTGGGTTCCGCAGCGCTGTCCAGGCGCGCTGTTGCTGTTCCAGCTGTTGATGCCGTAGCGCTCCAGCTCCCCCGCCCGCCCTTGCCGCGGGCATCGCGACACCCCTGCACTGACCTTCCGTTTCTGCCGAGGAACCACCGCACCCCTATGAACAGCGACAGCGACCTCCAGATCGCCGGCGACATCCTCGAGGTCCAGCACCTCCTCCAGCCCGCCAGGGAGCACCCCGCGACCGTGGCCGAGTTCGCCGGGCTCGCCCGCACCATCGCCGCCGACCGCACCCAGTGGGCCCCGCTCGTCCAGTACGACGCCACCACCCGCTGGTACCACCGGCTGCGCACCGGCCCCGGCTACGAGGTCTGGCTGCTCTCCTGGGTGCCGGGCCAGGGCAGCGGACTCCACGACCACGGCCCGTCCTCCGGTGTGCTGACCGTCCTGGACGGCGAGTTGACCGAACGTACGGCCACCGGCGCCGAACGCGCGCTCGCCCCCGGCGCGCAGCGGGTCTTCGCACCCGGATATGTGCACGAAGTGGTCAACGACTCGCTCGAACCGGCCGTCAGCCTGCACATCTACTTCCCGGGCCTGACGGAGATGCCGATGCACACGGCGCACTGCTCCCCGGTCCGCCGGGACGCCGTCGTCGCCTGACGCTCCTCACCCGCCGCCGACCACCGGCCGTCGTCGCCCGACCACCGGCCCTCAAACGATCAGCCTCCGGCTGACAGTCCCACCCGTCGCCCGACCACCGCCCCTCAAACGATCAGCCTCCGGCTGACAGACTGTCCTTATGCGCATTGTGGTTCTGGCCGGTGGCATCGGCGGTGCTCGTTTCCTTCGTGGCCTCAAGGCGGCCGCCCCCGAAGCCGACATCACCGTCATCGGCAACACCGGTGACGACATCCATCTGTTCGGGCTGAAGGTCTGCCCGGACCTCGACACGGTGATGTACACGCTCGGCGGCGGCATCAACGAGGAGCAGGGCTGGGGACGTACCGACGAGACCTTCCAGGTCAAGAACGAACTCGCGGCCTACGGGGTGGGGCCCGAGTGGTTCGGGCTCGGTGACCGCGACTTCGCCACCCACATCGTCCGTACGCAGATGCTCGGCGCGGGCTATCCGCTGAGCGCCGTCACCGAGGCCCTGTGCGCACGGTGGCAGCCCGGGGTGCGGCTGCTGCCGATGTCCGACGACCGGATCGAGACCCATGTCGCCGTCGACATCGACGGCGAGCGCAAGGCCATCCACTTCCAGGAGTACTGGGTCAAGCTGCGGGCCTCCGTCGACGCACAGGCCGTCGTGCCCGTCGGCGCCGAACAGGCCAAGCCCGCCCCCGGTGTGCTGGAGGCGATCGCCGCCGCCGACGTCATCCTCTTCCCGCCGTCCAACCCCGTGGTGAGCGTGGGGACGATCCTGGCCGTGCCGGGAATCCGCGAGGCCATCGCGGAGGCTGGCGTTCCGGTCGTGGGCCTCTCCCCCATCGTCGGGAACGCGCCGGTGCGCGGCATGGCCGACAAGGTGCTGGCGGCGGTCGGCGTCGAGTCGACGGCGGCCGCGGTCGCCGCGCACTACGGCTCGGGACTGCTGGACGGCTGGCTCGTGGACACGGTGGACGCGGGCGCGGTGGCGGAGGTCGAGGGGGCGGGGATCCGCTGCAGGGCCGTGCCGCTGATGATGACCGACCTGGAGTCGGCCGCGGCGATGGCGCGTGAGGCGCTGACGCTCGCGGAAGAGGTACGCGCATGACGTCGCCGCGCATGACGCCGCCGTCCTACCGGGTGTGGGCGCTGCCGGGGCTCCCCGAGGTCCGGCCCGGCGACGACATCGCGAAGCTGATCGCGGCCACCGAGCCGGGGCTGGTGGACGGTGACGTCCTGCTGGTCACGTCGAAGATCGTCAGCAAGGCGGAGCGGCGGCTCGTCGAGGCCGGGGACCGTGAGGAGGCCATCGACGCGGAGACGGTACGGGTCGTGGCCCGGCGCGGCGCGCTCCGTATCGTCGAGAACCGGCAGGGTCTGGTCATGGCGGCGGCCGGGGTGGACGCCTCCAACACCCCTGCCGGGACGGTGCTGTTGCTGCCCGAGGACCCGGACGCCTCGGCCGTACGCATCCGGGACGGGCTGCGGGACACCCTCGGGGTCGAGGTGGGCGTCGTGATCACGGACACCTTCGGGAGGCCCTGGCGGACCGGGCTCACGGATGTCGCCATCGGGGCGGCCGGGGTGCGGGTGCTGGACGATCTGCGCGGCGGCGTCGACGCGCACGGCAATCCGCTGAGCGCGACCGTCGTCGCCACCGCCGACGAGTTGGCCGCGGCCGGAGACCTGGTCAAGGGCAAGGCGGCGGGGCTGCCGGTGGCGGTGGTGCGCGGCCTGCCCCACGTCGTCGGCGAACCGACGGAGGCGGCCGTGGGCGCGCGGGCTCTGGTCCGTACCGCCGCCGACGACATGTTCCGCCTCGGCACGTCCGAGGCCGTACGGGAGGCGGTGACCCAGCGCCGTACGGTGCGGGCGTTCACCGACGAGCCGGTCGACCCGGGCGCGGTCCGCCGCGCGGTCGCCGCCGCGGTGACGGCACCGGCACCGCACCACACGACCCCCTGGCGCTTCGTACTCCTTGAGTCCGAGGCGTCACGGACCCGGCTGCTCGACGCGATGCGCGACGCCTGGATCGCGGATCTGCGCCGCGACGGCAAGTCGGAGGAGTCCATCGCCAAGCGCGTCCGCCGCGGCGACGTCCTGCGCAACGCGCCGTACCTGGCGGTGCCGTGCATGGTCATGGACGGCTCGCACCACTACGGCGATCCGCGCCGCGACGCGGCGGAGCGCGAGATGTTCGTCGTCGCGACGGGCGCGGGCGTCCAGAACTTCCTCATCGCGCTGGCCGGCGAACGGCTCGGGTCGGCGTGGGTGTCCTCGACGATGTTCTGCCGCGACGTGGTGCGCGAGGTGCTGGAGCTTCCGGCGAACTGGGACCCGATGGGCGCGGTCGCGATCGGCCACGCGGCGGAGGCGCCGCGCGAGCGCCCGGCGCGGGACGCGGGGGCGTTCATCGAGGCGCGGTGACCGATCCTCACGCAGCGAGGCCCCGGCCGGTGATCGGCCCGGGCCTCATTGCGTGGTGCTCAGCGGGCCGGTGGTGCGGCGTTCCAGTCGTGCGGGACCGTCATGCCCCAGTTCGCACAGGCGCGGATCATGGTGGCGCGGACGGCGGGCCCCGCGTGGGCGTAGGACAACGGCCCGTCCCGGCCGATCAGATAGTCGCCGGTCAGCCCCTCGAGGAAGTCCAGGTTGACGGGCTCGGGTGAGACGGCGACCCGCTCCAGGAAGGAGAAGGTCCGCCGCAGCACCTCGTCCCGCTCGCGGCCCGGATCCGCCGCGAGTGCCGGCATCAGAACCTCGTTGAACAGGTCCCAGAGCAGTCCGTAGACATCCGTCCGGCACGCGTTGACATCGGCCTGGTCGTACGCGATACCGATCGCCGACCGGACCTTCCGCGCGACCGGCTCACGCATCTCGGGGAAGCAGTCCAGCATCTGCCCGAGAAACGTGTGCGTCCGGATCGGTTCCGCCGGCATCGGTTCCGCCGGCGGCGCGCCGACGACGTGGCTCACAGCTTGCCGATGTCGCCGCGCGGCATCTTCGGCTTCCGTCGGGCCGGGACGCGGCCGCTCAGGAGGATCAGGCGGGCGGCGCGGTGGCGTTGGCCGGCGTAGGGGGCGAGGAGTTCGAGCATCGTCGCGTCGTCCGCGTCGCGGTCGTCGGCGAGGGCGTGGCCGACGATGCCGGGGAGGTGGAGGTCGCCGACCGTGATGGCGTCGGGGGCGCCGTTGCTGCGCTGGACGGTCTCGGCGGAGGTCCAGGGGCCGATGCCGGGGATCAGTTCGAGGCGGGCCATGGCCGCCTCGGGCGTCATGGCCGCGGCCTCCTCCATGCGGCGGGCGACGCGGACCGCGCGCAGGATCGTGGCGGCGCGCTTGTCGTCGACGCCCGCGCGGTGCCACTCCCAGGACGGGATCATCGCCCAGGTGCGGGCGTCCGGCATGACGGACATGCGGTCGGGGCACGGGCCGGGGGCCGGCTCGCCGTACTTGCGTACGAGGAGACGCCAGGCGCGGTACGCCTCGTCCGTGGTGACCTTCTGTTCCAGGATCGACGGGATCAGGGACTCAAGGACCAGTCCCGTGCGGGTGAGGCGCAGGCCGGGGCGGCGGCGGTGGGTGGCCGCGACGAGGCGGTGGCGGGGCTCGAAGGCGTCCGGGTCGTCCGACTCGCCGAGCAGCGCGGGCAGTTGGTCCAGCAGCCAGCCCGCTCCGGGACCCCAGGCCTCGGCGTGCACGGCGCCGTCGCGTGCCGCCACGCGGAGGGTGCCCGCGCCGGCCGGGGTGCGGGTGGCGCGCCACACCGAGCCGTCCGGTGTCGTACGGAACATCGGGTCGGCCGGCCCGCGCCGCAGTGGCCCCAGCACCAGCCCCAGGTCGAGCGGACCCGGCGGGACGTACCGCCGCTCCCGGCCGCCACCGGGGGCCGCCGCGGGCCTGGGCGCGGGTACGGCGACCTCGCCGCCGCGCACGGTGGTGCGGGTGACGGCGGGACGGGGGTCGAAGCGGCCTGCCACGGGTGGGGTCCTGGGTGTCGTTCGGGGTGCCCTGGAGCGTTCGGGTCCCTTTGAGCGTAGGGGGTCGTGCCGTGCCCGCGCAGCGGGACCGTGCCGCCCGCCCGCTCGCCGGTCCGCGAAGACGCCCGCCCGCCGGTCCGGGGAGACGCCCGCCTACTGGTCCGAGGAGAAGCGGATCGCCCCGGCCGGAAGCGTGGCGTCGCACCAGACCCGGACGCCGTCCCGCAGCTCGTTGTCGGGGCCGATGACCGCGCCGTCGCCGATGACCGCGCCCGCGAGAACCGTGCGGGCACCCACGCGGGCACGGGCGCCGATCAGCGAGTCCGTGATCACCGCTCCCGCTTCGACGACCGCGCCGTCCAGGACCGTGCTGCCGCTGATGCGGGCGCCCTCGCCGATGCTCGCGCCGTCGCCGACGACCGTGCCGCCTGTGAGCTTGGCGTCGGGAGCGACCGTGGCGGTCGGCAGGACCAGACGGTCACCGCAGCGCCCCGGCACCGCCGGTGACGGGGCCCGGCCGAGGACCAGGTCGGCGGAGCCGCGGACGAAGGCCTGCGGGGTGCCGAGGTCCAGCCAGTACGTGGAGTCGACCATGCCCTGCAGATGGGCCCCGGAGGCGAGCAGTTCGGGGAAGGTCTCGCGCTCGACCGACACCGGCCGGCCCGCCGGGATGCTGTCGATGACGGAGCGGCGGAAGACGTACGCACCGGCGTTGATCTGGTCGGTGACGATCTCCTCCGGGGTCTGCGGCTTCTCCAGGAAGTCCGTGACCCGGCCCGTCGCGTCCGTCGGCACGAGTCCGAAGGCGCGCGGGTCCTCGACCCTGGTGAGGTGGAGCGAGACGTCCGCGCCCGAGGACCGGTGGGTGTCGACGAGGGCGCGGATGTCCAGCCCGGTCAGGATGTCGCCGTTGAAGATCAGCACCGGTTCGTCCGGCCCCGACCGCAGTCTGGACGCGACGTTCCGGATCGCCCCGCCCGTGCCGAGCGGCTCCTCCTCGGTGACGTATTCCAGGTGCAGACCCAGCGACGAGCCGTCACCGAAGTACGGCTCGAAGACCTCCGCGAGGTACGACGTCGCGAGCACGATGTGCTCGACGCCCGCGGCGCGCGCCCGCGCCAGCTGGTGCGTGAGGAACGGCACCCCGGCCGCGGGGACCATCGGCTTCGGTGTGTTCATGGTGAGCGGGCGCAGCCGGGTGCCCTTGCCGCCGACCAGGAGGATCGCTTCTTGGGCCTGAGTCAATGCCTTCTCTGCTTCCTTCTGGGGCCGGGCAATTCGTGC
This sequence comes from Streptomyces sp. NBC_00259, assembly GCF_036181745.1. Classification (NCBI taxonomy): domain Bacteria; kingdom Bacillati; phylum Actinomycetota; class Actinomycetes; order Kitasatosporales; family Streptomycetaceae; genus Streptomyces; species Streptomyces sp. NBC_00259. The sequence continues at coordinate 3,059,885 of NZ_CP108080.1, forward strand.
GTATGACCGGCCAGTGTATGCAGCCTGTTCGTACGTACGTATGCAGCACCGGGAGTACCGCGTCCGGCGCTCGGCGGCCGGTGCCCGTCAGCGTCCCTGGAGCTTGGCCGACAGCGTTCGGACCGCGGGGAGTTGGCCGTAGAGGCGGGCTCCCGGGCAGTCGGTCGCGAAGCCGTCCCGGTGCCCCGAGATGACGTTGAGCTTGGCCTGGGTGCCCAGCTTGAACTTGTTGCCTCCGGCGGATGTCAGAAATGTCGTGGACTTCGGGTTCATCCCGAAGAGGCCCAGCTTCCATGCGGTCAGTTTGGCGATCGCCTGGACCGCGGCCGCCGGCGGAGTGGTCGAACTGTACGTTCCGAGCACGGCGATGCCCATGCTGTTCGAGTTGAAACCGCGTGTGTGCGCGCCGAGCACCGCCTTGGCCACGCCTCCCGCACGCCCTTCGTAGATGTTTCCGCACTTGTCGACCGCGAAGTTGTAGCCGATGTCCCGCCAGCCGCTGCTCTCCACGTGGTAGCGGTAGATACTGCGGAGAACGGAGGCCGACTGCGCGCAGGTGAACCGGTTGCCGCTGGCGGTGTGATGGACGAAGGCGGCCTTGACCGACTTCGTGTAGACGAACTGCTTCTCGCGCAGCGACTCGTCGGCGCCCCAGCCCTTGCGGGTGACGATGCCCGGCCGCGGCCCCACGTAGGGCTTCGCGACGCCGTACGGGGCGGCCTCCGCCACCGTCTCCGCCTTGGTCTGCGGGGTGATCATGTCGGCGCCGAGCGGCGCGAGCTCCGCGTTGACGGCCGAGGCCGCGGCGGACTCGGCGGTGAGCGACGCGGTGAGGGCGGCGTCGGGCAGGGTACCCGGCAGTTCCTCGACCTCACCGGGCTGAGGGGTCTCGGGCTGCGGGTTCCCGGGCAGGGCGTTGCCAGGCAGGGGGTTGCCAGGCAGCGGGTTGCCAGGCAGAGGGTTGCCAGGCAGGGGGTTGCCGGGCTGCGCGTTCTCGCCCTCGCCGGGCAGGGGGCTCCCGGGCTGCAGCGTCACGGGCTGCGCGGTCCCGGGCTGCGGGGCCTCGGGCTGCGGGGTTTCGGGGACCTCGCCCGGGTCGACGAGCTCCAGCCGCAGACCCCCCGGAAGCGGCGGCGCGGTGGCGCGCGCGGCCCCGGGGGCCGGCTCCGGCCGTACGCGGACCTCGACGCCGTCCGAGTCGCCGACCCACAGCGGCGCGGTCGAGCCGCGCACCGTGCCCGCGGCGCGCTCCGGCGAACCGGGGTCCGGGGCGTGCTCGAAGTTGTGGGTCTCCACGTCCTGCCAGGCGGACCAGTCGTCGGAGCCGGTGGCACGGGTGCGGACCTCGACCGCGCCCTGGAGTTCGCTGTCCGGGTCGTCCCAGACGACGCCGACGAGCGAGAACGGGTCGACGTCGCGCTGTGGCAGACCTTGGGCGCCGGCCCCGCCGCCCGCCCGTTCGAGGCCGGGCAGCGGGACCAGTGGCAGCGACTGCGTGGAGCCATGCAGGTCCGGCGCGGACGGCGTCGCGGCGGCGGCGGCCGTCGGCGCGAGTGCGGGTAGGGCGAGAGCGGCGGCACAGGCGACACCGATGGAAGATGCAAGGAAGGCACGCATGGGACGATCCTCGGCCCGCGGCGAGGGGATCCGCCTTCCGGAGATCTGACGGATCGTCGCTCCGTACGGGGGACGCCGTCACCGGGACGGACCCGCCCGCTCGATCGGCGCGGCGTACCCTTGCGCGGGTGAACGCCAGCGACCGCACCCCCGCCGACCTGCTGCGATCCGCGCTCGCCGCGGACCCCGCACGCCCTTTGGTCACCTTCTACGACGACGCCACCGGTGAGCGCGTGGAATTGTCCGTCGCCACCTTCGCCAATTGGGTGGCCAAGACGGCGAATCTCCTCCAGGACGGACTGTCCGCGGAGCCGGGCGACCGGCTGGCGCTGCTGCTGCCCGCGCACTGGCAGACCGCGGTGTGGCTGCTCGCCTGTTCCTCGGTGGGTGTCGTCGCGGACGTCGGCGGCGACCCGGCGGGCGCGGACCTGGTCGTGAGCGGCCCGGACGGCCTGGCGGCGGCGCGCGCCTGCTCCGGCGAGCGGATCGCGCTCGCGCTGCGCCCGCTCGGCGGCCGGTTCCCGCAGGCGCCGGAGGGCTTCGCCGACTACGCCGTGGAGGTCCCGAGCCAGGGCGACCGGTTCGTACCGTACGTACCCGTCGATCCGGACGCTCCCGCGCTCGCCGTCGCCGGTACGGAGCTGACCGGCACCCAGCTCGTGGAGCGCGCCCGCGCGGACGCCGCGGAGCTGGGGCTCACCGCCGGATCGCGGCTGCTGTCGGGACGTCCGTACGACACCTGGGACGGCCTCTCCGCCGGTCTGTACGCGCCCCTCGCGGCCGGCGGCTCTGTCGTGCTCTGCCGGAACCTGGACCAGCTGTCCCCGGAGGGCCTGACGAAGCGGATCGACAGCGAACGGGTCACCGGCACCGCGGCCTGACCGACAGGGCGGTCTGGCCGCACTGCGGATTGACCGCCGACACGGGCGTGCGGGCACGGCGGTTCAGCTGGCACGGCCCGACGGGCACGGCGGTCCAGCCGACACCACGGCCCGGGCGGGCGCGGCGCCGGCCGGCAACTGCCCGGCGGTCTGCCCCGCGAGGCGGCACGCCCGCAGGCCCGTGTCACGGCCCGACCGGCACAACGGCCTGACCGACACAGCATCCGACCGACACCACAGCCCTGCAGGCGTCGCGCCTGTCGGCACGGCCCGGCGTCCCGCCAGCGCGCCCGTGGCGGCGTCCGGCCGACAGAGCGGCCCGACCGACACAGGTGTCCGGCCCACACAACGGCCCCACCGGCACAACGGCCCCCCGGGCGTCGCGCCTGTCGGCATGCCCCGGCGCCACGCCCAGGCGGCGGCATGCCAGCGCGCCCGCGGCGGCGGTCCAGCCGACACAGGTGTCCGACCGGCACAACGGCCCCGCGGCTGCCGGCACGGCCCGGCGCCCCGCCTGCCCGGCGCCCTGCCCGCGCGGCGGAACGCCCGCGCGCCCGCGTCACGGCCCGACCCGCACAACGGCCTGGCCGGGGCCGCGAAGTGCACTCGTACGGCTCATTACGTGCCGAGCCCACGCGCCTGAGCGTCGGCTCCGGGACATCATCGGCGGTGCGTACTCAGACAAACCACCGCAAGGACGGACGCAACCGTGACCGACAGCGCCGGCCCGCCCGCCGAACCGGACGACCCCGCGACGGGGCACGTCACGGTCAGGAGGTCGCGCCGTCGCCTCCGGTGGATCGCGCTCTGCGTGTCGTTCCTCGTCCTCGCCCTCTCGGGCGTCGGCTGGTGGCTCTACCGGAAGCTCGAGGGCAACATCGGGACGGACCTCACCGCCGCCGAGGAGCTGGAACGGTACGACAAGGAGCGCCCGCTGCCCTCGCCCAACGGCGCGGAGAACATCCTGCTGATCGGCTCCGACAGCCGCGCCGGCGCGGGCAACGACGCGTACGGCCGCGACAAGGGCATCCAGCGATCCGACACCACGATCCTGCTGCACCTGGCGGGCGACCGCCGCAGCGTGACGGCGGTCTCCGTCCCGCGCGACCTGCTGGTCGGCATCCCGAGCTGCCGCACCGCGAACGGCACCCGCACGCGGACGCAGTACACCCAGTTCAACTCCGCCTTCGCGGTCGGCGGCGCCGCGTGCACGATCCGTACCGTCGAGCGGCTCACCGGCGTCCGGATCGACCACCACATGGTGGTCGACTTCCGTGGCTTCAAGAGCATGGTCGACGCCGTGGGCGGGGTCACGGTCTGCCTGGCCAAGCCGATCGACGACCCCGAGGCCCATCTGCGGCTGAAGGCCGGGAAGCAGAACCTGAACGGCGAGAAGGCCCTCGGCTACGTCCGCGCCCGGAAGACCCTCGGCAACGGCAGCGACACCGACCGCATGGACCGGCAGCAGCAGTTCCTCGGCGCACTCTTCAACAAGGTGCAGAGCAACGGGGTGCTGCTCAATCCGACCCGCCTCTACCCCGTGCTGGACGCGGCGACCAAGTCGCTCACCACCGACCCCGGCCTGGACTCCCTCAAGGCCCTCTTCGACGTCGCCCGCTCACTGCGGGGCGTGCCGACGAACCGCGTGCAGTTCCTCACGGTGCCGCGCCGGTCGTATCCGTACGACCCGAACCGCGACGTGCTCGCCCAGCCGGCCGCGAGCAAGCTCTTCGAGCGGCTGCGCAAGGACGAACCGGTGAAGGTGGTGCCGAAAGGCAAGACGCCGAGCAACAGCACCGATACGGAGAGCGACAGCGGTACGGGCTCCGAGAACCCGTCGGCGACACCCACGTTTTCCGGCACCAACGCCACTTCGGGCATGTGCAAGTAAAGCGCTCACCAAGGACTCGTCGGCGGTCCATGACGATTGGGTGGATTGCCCAGTTGTAAGCGGCGTGGAATTTGTCACGGACGTCGCCCGGCGCTGAACTGGGCGGATAGTGTGACGCGATCCGGTACTTCCGGCCATCCGGCCATCCGGCCATCCGGCCGCGGGTCTCACACAACCGGATCGACGAACCGCGCGTCTCCCGGGGGGAGGGACGCCGCGCGTGGCACCGACGGAGGACTCAAGCAACCGTGGATGCGCAGAGCCGTGGGCAGGCGGACGACATCGATCCCGCCGACCAGTGGGTACTCAACCCGCAGACGGGCAATTACGAGCTGCGACTGGACCGTTCCTCTCGGCAGTCGACCGGCTCCCGCTCCACCGGCGCCGCCTCCTCCAGAAGTACCGGCCGTCGGCGCGGTCCCTCTGGTGACGCGGCACCGGCGACGGACGTCCCGGAGCAGCGCGCGCGCCGCGCGGCACGGGCAGGCGGCGCGGCAGGCGGCGCGGGCGGCCGAGGCACGCCGCCCCCCACCGGTCCCGGCCGGCGCAAGCGCAAGCCGCAGAAGAGCCGCAAGAAGAAGGCGATGCTGTGGACCGGAGGCATCCTGGCCTGCGTCCTCGTCGTCGGCTCCGGTCTCGCCTACTACGTGTACGAGCGGCTCAACGGAAACCTCAACACGGTGGACGTCGGTGACGCGGGCTCCAAGGGCATCACGAAGGACGGGCCGGTCAACATCCTGCTACTGGGCACGGACAAGCGCACCGGCTCGGGCAACGAGGGCTACGGCGACAAGGGCAGCTCGGGCCACGCGGACACGACGTTCCTCTTCCATGTCTCCGAGGACCGGACCAACGCGACCGCGCTGAGCATCCCGCGCGACCTGATCACCGACATCCCCGACTGTCCCACGAAGAAGGCGGACGGCTCGACCGAGATAGTCAGGGGCTCGGACGGCGTCCGCTTCAACGAGAGCTTCGGTGTGGGCGGACGCGACCCGGGCTGCACGATGCGCACGATCAAGCAGATCACCGGTGTGCCGGTCGACCACTTCATGATGGCCGACTTCAACGCGGTGAAGACCCTCTCGACCGCCGTCGGCGGCGTGGAGATCTGCCTGGCGAAGCCCATCAAGGACAAGGAATCCAAGCTGGATCTGCCGGCCGGTCCGCAGAAGGTCGAGGGGGAGGACGCCCTCGCGTTCGTCCGCAACCGGCACGGCCTGGGCAACGAGAGCGACCTGGACCGCATCAAGCAGCAGCAGCAGTTCATCGCGTCGATGATCCGGCAGATGAAGGAAGACACGCTGGGCAACCCGAAGAAGATGTTCGCGCTCGCGGACGCGGCGACCCAGGCGCTCACCGTCGACAGCGCGATCGGCGACATCCCGAAGCTGACGGCGCTCGCCGAGGAACTCGGGAAGATCGACATCAAGCACATCAGCTTCATGACGGTGCCGGTGGTCGACAACACCGACGGGGCGACCGTCATCCTGGACAAGGTCAAGGCCCCGCAGGTCTTCAGCATGATCCAGAACGACGTCTCCTTCACCGAGGTGAAGAAGAAGGAGTCGGCGGCGAAGAGCAAGCAGGCCGCGCTGCTGAAGGGCCCGCGGGCCGACGCGTCCGACGTCCGCGTCGACGTCTACAACGGCAGCGACACCCAGGGGGCCGCGCAGAAGACCCTCGACTGGCTGCAGAACAACCAGGGCGTGCTCAAGTCGACGAACAAGAGCAACGCGCCCGAGAAGATCGCCACGACGACGCTGGAGTACGCACCGAACCAGGCCGACCAGGCACGCAAACTCGCGGACCTGATGGGTCTGCCCGCCGCGGCGCTCAAGCCCGGCACCGAGAACGCCGAGGGCACGCAAGCGATGGTGCTGACCCTCGGAGCCGACTTCAAGGGCGCGGGGGTGCCCATCACGGGCCCGGCGAAGGTGCCGGACGTGGACAAGGTGGAAGCCGACAAGCAGGTGTGCGCCAAGTGACCCCGGTTCACCGGGGCATGTGGCGCGCCTGAACGACAGGGGGACCTGGGGTGGGACAGAGCAGCGTGCAAGGGGAGGGGACGCGGCGACGCGTCCGGCACGCCGGCGAACGGGGCTGGGACGACAGCCTCTACGAGGAGAAGCCGCTGGGCAAGGGGGCCACGGGCGGCGGCGACGCGGACGGTACACCGCCGGCCGGTCTGACGCCGGGCGGCGGAAGCGGTGGAGGCGACGGCCGACGCCGGCGCGGCGCCCGCCGCGAGGCAGGCAGACGTGGCAAACGCCGGATACTGCGCTGGGTCGCCTCCGTGCTGTCGCTGCTGATACTCGGCACGGCCGCCGCCGGATACCTCTACTACGAGCACCTCAACAACAACATCCGCAAGGGCGAACGCAGCGCCGGTGACAGCAAGGCGCAGAAGCCGGAGCCGAACGCCGCGGGACAGACACCGCTGAACGTCCTGCTGATCGGCTCCGACAGCCGCAGCTCCAAGGCGAACCAGCAGCTCGGCGGGTCCAGGGACAAGGCCGACGCCCCTCCGCTCGCCGACGTGCAGATGCTGCTGCACGTCTCCGCCGACCGGAAGAACGCCTCGGTCGTGTCGATCCCGCGCGACACCCGGGTCCAGGTGCCCGAGTGCGTGGATCCCGCCACCAAGAAGACGTACAAGGCGACCAGGACGCTGATCAACGAGACCCTGGCGCGGGGTGGTCCCGGCTGCACCCTGCTCACCTGGGAGAGCCTCACCGGGGTCTACATCGACCACTGGATGACGGTCGACTTCGCCGGTGTGGTGGCCATGTCCGACGCGGTCGGCGGCGCCGACGTGTGCGTCGAGCAGAACGTCTGGGACAGGCCCACGGCGATGGTGAAGGGCGGCTCCGGCCTCAAGCTGAAGGCGGGCCCGCAGACCGTCGAGGGCGAGCAGGCCCTGCAGTGGCTGCGCACCCGGCACGCCTTCTACAACGACATGGGCCGGTCCAAGGCCCAGCACATGTACATGAACTCGGTGATCCGCAAGCTGAAGAAGCAGAACGCGTTCACCGACACCGGGCAGCTCATGGACCTCGCGGAGACGGCCACCAAGTCGCTCCAGGTCTCCGAGGAGATCGGCACGGTCAAGAAGCTGTTCGACCTGGGCATGCAGCTCAAGGACGTACCGATGGAGCGCATCGAGATGCTGACGATGCCGTGGATCCAGGACCCGTACGACCAGAACCGGGTGCTGCCCGCCCCCGAGAAGGCGGACAACGTGTGGCGCATGGTCCGCGACGACATCCCGCTGGACGGCAAGGGCCCCACCTCCAAGCCGAAGCCCGCCGCGGCTCCCAAGGATCCCGCGGCCCCGGCCGCCGAGATCGGGGTGCTGGTGCAGAACGGCACCCACACCGCCCAGGAGGGATCGGTGCGGGGCCGCGCGACCGATGTCGCGGGCGTGCTGAAGGACAAGGGCTACGCCCGGGCCTCCCAGGACAGCACGAGCAACCCGATGGCGAAGACGGTCGTCCGCTACCCCAGTGCCGAGCTGGAGGGGGACGCTTACGCGGTCGCCAAGTCGCTGGGAATCCCGGCGGGTTCGGTGAAGAAGTCCACGGACGTGTCGGGCGTGACCGTCGTCGTGGGTGCCGACTGGCGCACCGGTGACACCTTCCCGAAGTCGGCGGCGCCGACGCTGTCCAGGGAGGACACCGACGCGCTCAACGGTGCGAACGAGACGGAATGCATGGACGTCTACGCGCCCTACCGCTGGTAGGGACCGAAGCGAAGCGGCCGGGCCGTTCCCCGAGGGGAACGGCCCGGCCGCTTCGTCGCTGTTCGGGGCGCGGTCAGGGCCGCGCCGACGCCGTCGTCAGGCCTGGGTGGAGGCCATGACCGCCGGGCGGCGGCTCGCGATGACCTTCTGCGCCAGCGAGCGGGGGCTCGTCAGGAAGCCGAAGCCCCACGACATGTGCATCGTGGCCAGCGCCACCGGGATCTGGAGGCGGGCCTTCAGCGACAGGCCCTTGCCCGCGGGGACCGAGCCCGCGGCGATCGCCGCGAGATAGCCGGCCGGGATCACGAAGCCGAGCGGATGGACCGCCGCGCCCACCACCAGGCCCGCGGCGATCGCACAGACGGCGGTCGGCGGGGCGAGGTAGCGCAGGTTGATCGAACCGGAGTGGTAGCGGGCGACGACGTGACGCCAGCGGCCGTAGTCCTTGTACTGCTTGGCGAGCGCCCGGACCGAGGGCCGCGGCCGGTACTGGACCTTCAGCTCCGGTGAGAACCAGATCAGTCCCCCGGCTTCACGGATCCGGAAGTTCAGCTCCCAGTCCTGGGCACGGATGAACTCCTCGTTGTAGCCGCCCTGCTGCTCCAGCGCCTCACGGCGGAAGACGCCCAGGTACACGGTGTCCGCGGGGCCCGCCTCGCCGCCGGTGTGGAAGGCGGCGTTGCCGACTCCTATCCGCGACGTCATCGCGGCGGCGACGGCGTGCTCCCAGTCGTTCTCGCCCTCGGCGTGCATGATGCCGCCGACGTTCTGCGCGCCGGTCTCCTCCAGGAGGCGGACGGCGGTCGCGATGTAGTTCGGCGAGAGCATGCCGTGGCCGTCGACCCGGACGACGATCGGGTGGCGGGACGCCTTGATCGCGGCGTTGAGCGCCGCCGGCGTGCGCCCGGTGGGGTTGGGCACCGTGTGCACCCGGGGGTCTTCCCGTACCAGCTCGGCGGCGATCTCGTCGGTACGGTCCGAGGACGGGCCGAGCGCGATCACCACCTCCATCTCGCCCGCGTACTCCTGCTCCAGGATGTGGCGGACGGAGTCGCGCAGATGCCGCTCCTCATCGAGGACCGGCATGATCACGGAGACGGCGGGCGGGGCGGCGGGCATCGGCTTCCTTCGGTCCGGGGGCGGGCCCCGGGAGACGGCGGCATCGCCCGCCACGTTACCGCGAACGGGGGACACCCATGCGCGCCTGCCCGCGCCTCCCGCTGCCGCAGATCGTATGGGCCTACGGTTCACAGGATCACCGGTCTGCTGCCCCGCGGAGGTGCCCCTCGTGCCCACACCGCCCCGCTCGCCCCGTCCGCGAACGGCGGCGGCCCGCCCGAGGCCGGTCCCGAGGCCGACGGCGGGCCGCCCCCGGCCGGCGGCGCAACGTCAGGGGCCGGCGGCGAACCGCCGGGGATCCGGCGGCCGGCCTCCGCGGCCGCGCGACGCACGGCAGGGCGAGCGGCCCCGCTGGGGTATGAGGATGGTCACGACGCTGTCGGTGCTGGTGCTGGGCATCGGTGGGATCGGTCACGCGCTGGTGACGGGGCTGGACAGCGGGATCGGCCGGATCGACCCGTTCAAGGACATGAAGAACCGGCCGGAGTCGGGCCACGGGACGAACATCCTGCTCGTCGGCACCGACGGCCGGGACAGGATCACCAAGCAGGAACGCCACAAGTACCGGCTCGGCGGCGCACCCTGCCGCTGCACCGACACGATCATGCTGGTGCACATCTCGGCGGACCGGGAGCGGGCGAGCATCGTGAGCCTGCCCCGGGACTCGTACGCGGAGATCCCCGCCCACACCGACATGACCAGCGGGCTGAAGCACGGCCGGCACGCGGTGAAGCTGAACGCGGCGTACGCGGAGGGCGGTCCGGCGCTGACCGTGCGGACCGTCGAGGACCTGACGAAGGTGAAGGTCGACCACTACCTGGAGGTCGACTTCACCAGCTTCATGAAGACGGTGGACGCGGTCGGCGGGGTGGAGATCTGCACGGCCCGGCCGATGAAGGACACCCACTCGGGTCTCGACCTGCCGGCGGGCACCCACCGGCTGGACGGCGGGAAGGCGCTGCAGTACGTGCGCGCCCGCCATGTCGACGGGGCGGCCGACCTGGGGCGGATGCAGCGCCAGCAGCGCTTCATGGCGGCGCTCGTCGAGCAGGCGACGGGCAGCGGGGTGCTGCTGAACCCGGTGAAGCTGCGCCAGGTCAGCACCACGGCGCTCAATTCCGTCCGGGCCGACAAGGGCTTCGGCACCGACCAGATGCTGACGCTCGGGAGGACGATGCGCGGCTTCGGCCCGGCATCGACCGAGTTCACGTCCGTGCCCGTAAAGGACCCGAGCTTCCCGGTGCGGGGCGTGGGCTCGACGGTGAAGTGGGACACGGCGAAGGCGGACCGGCTCTTCCGGGCGCTGCGCGAGGACAAGCCGCTGACGCCGCAGGGTGTGGAGAAGGCGCCGTCGAAGGCGAAGGTCGTCGACGTGGCGCCGAAGCAGATCCGGGTGCAGGTCTACAACGGGACGCAGTTGGACGGCCTCGGCTCGCGGGTGGACAACGCCCTGAAGGCGACCGGCTTCGACACGACCCGGGCCCCGCGGAACGCCGCCCACCGCAATGTGAAGCGCACCTTCATCTCGTACGACCCGCGCTGGGACCGCTCGGCGAGGTCCCTGGCCGTGGCGCTGCCGGGCGCCGAACTCCGCCCGGTGCCGGGCCAGGGCCCGACGCTGAAGGTCACGGCGGGCTCCGGCTACACCTCGGTGACCCCGGTCCGCGCGGAGACCCCGCGCGCACGGGGCGCGTTCGAGGCGGTCACGGGCGACGAGGTGCTCTGCCGCTGACGCGCGGACGAGGGAGAGGGAGAGGGAGAGGGAGAGGGAGAGGGAGAGGCGTCAGTCCTCGTAGCCCTCCGCCGCGCGGCGCTCGCGCAGCTCCTTGATCGCGCGGCGCCGGGCCAGCCGGTGGGTGCGGCGGATCTGCGCCTCCTGGTAGCGGCGCTTGTCCTTCTCCGTCTCCGGGACCACTTGCGGGACGGGCCGCGGCTTCCCGTCCGCGTCGACCGCCGCGAAGACCAGATACGCGGAGCCGACCTGCGTCGCGGGCGTCGACTCGTTCCAGCGTTCGGCCAGCACCCGTACGCCGACCTCCATGGAGGACCGGCCGGTCCAGTTCACCTGGGCCTTCACATGGACCAGGTCACCGACCCTGACGGGCTCCAGGAAGACCATCTCGTCCATGGAGGCGGTCACGGCCGGTCCGCCGGAGTGCCGGCCGGCCACCGCGCCCGCCGCGTCGTCCACCAGTTTCATGATCACGCCGCCGTGCACCGTCCCGAGGAGGTTGGTGTCGCTGTGGGTCATGATGTGGCTGAGGGTGGTACGCGAAGCCGATGTGGGCTTTCCCGGAATATCGCCCTCCGGGTGCTGGGCCTGGTCTGTCATGCCCTCCACCCTATGCGGGGACCTGGACGGCGATGCATTGCATCAGGTTCGCAACAGCCCCGGTGCGATTCGTCACCCGCCCTGTCAGCCGCTCGGTCCGGGCCTGCACACTGTTCCGCATGAATGATTGGCCCGATGGATACGGACGCGGCGGCCGGGGCTCCGAGCCCGAGGGCGCACGCGTGATGCGTCATGTGCAGCGACGAGCCGTCCCACAGCAGCCGTCGCAGGGGTACGACGAGTACGGCACCCCGTACGACAGCGGCTACAACACGGGCCAGGTCTACGGTTCGCCGTCCGGCGGCGGTCACGGTGGCCAGGGCGGTCACGGTGGCCCCGGCGGGTACGGTGAGCCGCCCACGTACGGCCGTCCGGCGCCCGACTGGCGACGCCGTCTCAAGGTCGGCTCGATCGTCGTGGTCGTCGCGGTGCTCGGCGTCTCCATAGGCACGTACTTCTGGGCCGACTCCAAGATGCGCCGTGAGGTCGACCTCGCCAAGGTCATAGACCGGCCCGAAGAGGGCGACTGCACGACCTACCTGATCGTCGGCTCGGACAGCCGTGAAGGCATGACCGCCGAGGAGAAGAAGAAGCTCCACACCGGCTCGGCCGACGGCAAGCGCACCGACTCGATGATGATCCTCGCCGCCTGTGGCAGCGGGAACACCATGATCTCGCTCCCCCGCGACTCGGACGTGGAGATACCGTCCTTCGTGGGCTCGGAGTCCGGCAAGACCTTCCCGGCCGAGGGCCGCCGGGTCAAGCTCAACGCGGCGTACGCGGAGGACGGCCCCGAACTGCTGGTCCGTACCGTCGAGCACAACACCGGCCTGCGGATCGACCACTACGCGGAGATCGGCTTCGCCGGCTTCGCCGGCATCGTGGACTCCCTCGGCGGTGTCGAGATGGACATCCCGAAGGCCTTCAAGGACAAGAAGTCCGGCGCCGACTTCCAGGCCGGCAAGCAGACCCTGAACGGCGAGCAGGCTCTCGCCTTCGTCCGCACCCGCTACGCCTTCGCGGGAAGCGACCTGGACCGTACGAAGAACCAGCAGAAGTTCCTCGCGGCCCTCGCCAACCAGGCCGCCACCCCCGGCACGATCCTCAACCCGTTCAAGCTCTACCCGACACTCGGCTCGGGCCTGGACACCCTGATCGTCGACAAGGACATGTCGCTGTTCGACCTGGGTGAGATGTTCTTCGCGATGAAGGGCATCAGCGGCGGCGACGGCACGTCGATGAACATGCCGATCTCCGGCAGCCGCGGCGGAAACCTGGTCTGGGACAAGGAGAAGGTCCGCCAACTGGTGAACCAGATCCAGAACGACGAGAAGGTCACCGTCACCGGGAACTGACCGCCGCTGCCGGCCACCACCGTCCGCCACCCGCCCGCCTCGCGGCCCTGCCACACCCGCCCTACCCTGCCAAGTACGGCGATCATGGGAGGCGGGCGGTGAGCGCGATGGCGGACGCGGCGGACGGCAGCCGGTACTGGGCCTCGGGCAACTGGCGGGTGGCCGAGGGGAACGCCGACGAGTTCCTGGAGCGCTGGACGGAGTTCCTGACCTGGACCAAGGAGTCGGTCGACGGCTTCCTCTGGGCGAGGCTCATCCGCGACCGCCACGAGCCCACCCACTTCGTCTCGTTCTCCTCCTGGCGCGACCTCGACTCCCTCAAGTCCTGGCGGAGCCACCCGGAGTTCGAAAGCCTCTTCGCCGCCTGCCGCGCCCTCTGCACCGACTCGACCACGGGAAGCTTCGAACTGGCCCGCGCGGTCTGACGCGATGGCCCGGGCCGGTAACGGCACGAGGCACCCCGCTCAGCGGGGTGCCTCGTGTCGCGGTACCGGGGGGCTTACGACAGGTTGCGGGCCATGACGATGCGCTGGACCTGGTTCGTGCCCTCATAAATTTGCGTGATCTTGGCGTCGCGCATCATGCGCTCCACCGGGTAGTCGCGGGTGTAGCCGTAGCCGCCGAGGAGCTGGACCGCGTCCGTGGTGACCTCCATGGCGACGTCGGAGGCGAAGCACTTGGCCGCGGCGCCGAAGAAGGTGAGGTCGCCGTCGACGCGCTCGGACTTGGCGGCGGCCGCGTACGTGAGCTGGCGGGCGGCCTCCAGCTTCATCGCCATGTCGGCGAGCATGAACTGGACGCCCTGGAAGTCGGCGATCGGCTTGCCGAACTGCTTGCGCTCCTGGACGTAGCCCTTGGCGTAGTCGAGAGCGCCCTGGGCGATGCCGAGAGCCTGGGCCGCGATGGTGATGCGGGTGTGGTCCAGGGTCTTCATGGCCGTCGCGAAGCCCGTGCCCTCCGCGCCGATCATGCGGTCGGCGGGGATGCGGACGTTGTCGAGGTAGACCTCGCGGGTCGGGGAGCCCTTGATGCCGAGCTTCTTCTCCGGGGCGCCGAAGGAGACGCCCTCGTCGGACTTCTCGACGACGAAGGCCGAGATGCCCTTGGAGCGCTTCTCGGGGTCCGTCACGGCCATCACCGTGTAGTACTCGGAGACGCCGGCGTTGGTGATCCAGCGCTTCACGCCGTTGAGGACCCAGAAGTCGCCGTCGCGGACGGCCTTCGTCTTCATGCCGGCGGCGTCGGAGCCCGCGTCCGGCTCGGAGAGGCAGTACGAGAACATCGCGTCGCCCTTGGCGAGCGGGCCCAGGTACTTCTTCTTCAGCTCCTCGGATCCGGAGAGGATCACCGGCAGCGAGCCCAGCTTGTTCACCGCGGGGATCAGCGAGGACGAGGCGCAGGCGCGGGCGACCTCCTCGATGACGATCACGGTCGCGAGCGCGTCGGCGCCCGCGCCGCCGTACTCCTCCGGTACGTGCACGGCGTGCAGGTCGGAGGCGACCAGTGCGTCCAGGGCCTCCTGCGGGAAGCGGGCCTCTTCGTCGACCGCGGCCGCGAACGGCGCGATCTTCGCCTCGGCGAGCGAGCGGATCGTCTCGCGGAGCATGTCGTGCTCTTCGGACGGGCGGTACAGATCGAAATCGGCCGATCCTGCCAAGGTCTCTCACTCCCCAACAACGCTAACTACCGTTAAGTAACTCAAATTTTAGAGGTCCGGCCCTGACCTGGGATACGTGAGCTTGCCGACAGCGGAAAAAAGCCCTCGCGCCCGCCCGGTTATGCTCGGGCCCGCAGTCCCTCCCGTACCCCTCAGGAGCATCTCGATGGCCCTCAAGATCACCGTGATCGGCACCGGATACCTCGGCGCCACCCACGCAGCGGCCATGGCGGAGCTGGGCTTCGAGGTCCTGGGCCTCGATGTGGTGCCGGAGAAGATCGAACTGCTGGCCACCGGCCGGGTCCCGATGTACGAGCCGGGGCTGGAGGAGCTGCTCACCCAGCACGTGGCCGGGGCCGAGGGCTCCAGCGGACGGCTGCGCTTCACGACGTCGTGGGACGAGCTGGAGGCCTTCGGCGGCGACGTCCACTTCGTCTGTGTGAACACCCCACAGAAGCACGGCGAGTACGCCTGTGACATGTCGTACGTCGACGCCGCCTTCACCTCGCTCGCGCCGCGGCTGAAGGGCGGCGCGCTGGTCGTCGGCAAGTCGACGGTGCCGGTGGGATCGGCCGACCGGCTGGCCGCGCTGCTCGCGGAGCAGGCGCCGGAGGGTGTCGAGCTGGCCTGGAACCCGGAGTTCCTGCGCGAGGGCTTCGCCGTCCAGGACACCCTGCACCCGGACCGCATCGTGGTGGGCGTGGACAGCGAGCGCGCCGAGAAGCTGCTGCGCGAGGTGTACGCGACGCCGGTCGGCGAGGGCTCGCCGTTCGTCGTGACGGACTTCCCGACGGCGGAGCTGGTGAAGACCTCCGCGAACTCGTTCCTGGCGACGAAGATCTCGTTCATCAACGCCATGGCCGAGGTGTGCGAGGCGGCCGGCGGCGATGTGGCGAAGCTCGCGGAGGCGATCGGCCACGACGAGCGGATCGGAAAGAAGTTCCTGCGGGCCGGGATCGGCTTCGGCGGCGGCTGTCTGCCGAAGGACATCCGGGCGTTCATGGCGCGCGCCGGCGAGCTGGGCGCGGACCAGGCGCTGACGTTCCTGCGCGAGGTCGACTCGATCAACATGCGCCGCCGCGGGCACATGGTGGAGCTCGCGCGCGAGGCCGTGGGCGGCGGGTCCTTCCTGGGCACGCGGGTCGCGGTGCTGGGTGCGACCTTCAAGCCGGACTCGGACGACGTACGGGACTCGCCGGCGCTGAACGTCGCCGGGCAGATCCACCTCCAGGGCGGCCAGGTCACGGTGTACGACCCGAAGGGCATGGACAACGCGCGCCGCGTCTTCCCGACGCTCGGGTACGCGGACACCGCGCTGGAGGCGGTGCGCGGCGCGGATGTGGTGCTGCACCTGACGGAGTGGCGCGAGTTCCGTGAGCTGGACCCGGCGGAGCTGGGGGCGGTGGCGTCCCGCCGGATCGTGCTGGACGGGCGGAACGCGCTGGACGGCGCGAAGTGGCGCGAGGCCGGCTGGACGTACCGCGCGATGGGCCGGCCCCGCGCCTGAGGCGCCGGAGGCGCCCGGCGGATCTCGGCGGGTCTCAGCAGGCGCAGAGACAGAACGGGTGGCCGGCCGGGTCCGCGTAGACCCGCCAGCTGCGGGCGTGGTCCTCGGCGTCCAGTGGCGTGGCGCCGAGTGCCAGCACCTGGGCCTCCGCCGCGTCCAGGTCCTCGACGGTCAGGTCGAGGTGGAACTGCTGCGAGGTCTCGGCGGACGGCCACTTCGGCGGTACGTGGCCGGGAGCGGCCTGGAAGGCCAGCGGTGTGCCCTCGTATCCCTTGAGGGTGAACCAGTCCTCGCCGTCGGCCTCCGCCCGCCCGCCCAGGATCCCGGCGTAGAAGGCGGCGAGCGCGCGTGGGTCGGGGCAGTCCAGGACGACGGTGCCCATCGTGGCGATGGCCATGTGTTCTTCCTCTCGTACGGCTTCTCGTACAGCGTCGGTCGGCGTGACCGACGCCGTTACCGGCATGAGCAGATTACCGGTAACGCGTTACCCCATGGTGGCGCCCGGGAGGTAACGTCGCAACCATGAACGACAGGGCGCCCGCACCCGGAGGACTCGCGCTGATCGAGTCCCTGGTCAACACATTGGACATCGAGACGGGCGCCGACTCCCTCGACACGGCGGACGGCCGGGACGCGTTCGGGCTGACGGTGGAGGACGTCGCCGCGGCGAAGGAACTGCGCGAGGCGCTGCGTGCCGCGTGCCTGGCGCACGGCGGGCACGCCGGGCATGGCGTGGCGCCGGACGGAGCGGGTGCGCTGGACCGGCTGCTCGCGCACGCACCGCTGCTGGTGGGCGTGGACTCGGCGGGTACGGCCACGCTGCGACCTGCGGACCCGGCGGCTCTCGCGTCCCGGGTGGCGGCGGCGATCGCCGCGGCGGTGGCGGAGGGGACGTGGCTGCGGCTGAAGGCGTGCGAGGCCGCGGACTGCCGGTGGGCGTACTACGACCGGAGCCCGGCCGGCCGCAGCCGGTGGTGCACGATGGCGGTCTGCGGCAGCCGCGCGAAGATGCGGGCGTACCGGGCGAGACGCACGGTGTAGCGAGGCGGCCCCCACCACGGAGCGGCCCCTTCACGGCGGCCGGCCCCGATCCCGGTCCCGGTCCCGGTCCCGCTCCCGGTCCCAGCGGGACGTTGCCCGTCGGCACGGGCGAGGCCCCCCGTAACGGGGCGGGCCCGCCGCCCAACAGGGCCGATCCCGTCGTCAGGCCGGTAGTGGGGTGTGCAGGGTCGCGTTCGAGGGGGCGCGGTGGGACTGGAGGTCGCGGGCCGTGGATTCGGCGTCGCGCAGTGCCCGTACGGCGTTCTGCCAGGTCAGCTTGGCGAGGTCCGGCTGGGACCAGCCGCGGCGCAGCAGTTCCGCGATCAGGTTGGGGTAGCCCGCGACGTCCTCCAGCCCGGCCGGGGTGAACGCCGTGCCGTCGTAGTCGCCGCCGATGCCGATGTGGTCGATGCCGGCCGCCTCGCGCATGTGGTCCAGGTGGTCGGCGACCGTCGACGCCGTCGCCATCGGGCGCGGGTTCGCGGCCTCGTACGCCCGCTGGACCTTCATGCCCGCCTCGGTCGTGTCCAGCGGGTGCAGCCCGTGCGCCCGCATGTTCTCGTCCGCCGCCAGGGTCCAGGCCACCGCCTCCGGCAGGACGAACTTCGGGACGAACGTGGCCATCGCCACGCCGCCGTTCGCCGCGAGCCGTTCCAGCACGTCGTCCGGGATGTTCCGCGGATGGTCGCAGATCGCCCGCGCCGAGGAGTGGGAGAAGATCACCGGCGCCACGGAGGTGTCGAGCGCGTCCCGCATCGTCGTCGGGGCGACGTGCGAGAGGTCGACCAGCATGCCGGTGCGGTTCATCTCGCGTACGACCTCACGGCCGAAGTCCGACAGACCACCGACCCCCGGCTCGTCGGTCGCCGAGTCCGCCCAGTCGTTGTTGTCGTTGTGCGTCAGCGTCATGTAGCGGACGCCCAGCGCGTGCAGCGCCCGCAGCGTGGCGAGCGAGTTGTTGATGGAGTGGCCGCCCTCCGCGCCCATCAGCGAGGCGATACGGCCCTCCTTGCGCGCCGCCTCCATGTCGTCGGCGGTCAGGGCGCGCGCCAGGTCGGCCGGGTAGCGGGCGAGCAACTGGCCGACGACGTCGATCTGCTCCAGCGTGGCGCTGACCGCCTCGTCACCGGCCATGTCGCTGCGTACGTACACGGACCAGAACTGCGCGCCGACGCCGCCGGCCCTCAGCCGGGGGATGTCGGTGTGCAGGCTGCCGCTCTGGTCGCCCGCGATGTCGAGGCGGTCCAGGTCGTAGCGGACCTGCTCCCGCAGCGCCCACGGCAGATCGTTGTGGCCGTCGACGACGGGAAAGGAATCGAGCAGGGAACGGGCCTCGGCGAGAAAATCCACGGCCGCAGCCTACTTGCCGTGTCCTACTTGCCGAAGCCGAAGCCCGCCGCCCCCTCGACCTTGGCGCGCAGCCGCTTGCCCTTCTCGGTCGCCTGCTCGTTCAGCTCCTGCTGGAAGTCCCGCATGCGGGCGAGCAGTTCGCTGTCGTGGGTGGCGAGGATGCGGGCCGCCAGCAGGCCCGCGTTGCGTGCGCCGCCCACCGACACCGTCGCGACCGGTACCCCCGCCGGCATCTGCACGATCGACAGCAGCGAGTCCATGCCGTCGAGGTACTTGAGCGGCACGGGGACGCCGATCACCGGAAGCGGGGTGACCGAGGCGAGCATGCCCGGCAGATGGGCCGCACCGCCCGCGCCCGCGATGATCGCCTTCAGACCCCGCCCGGCGGCCTGCTCGCCGTACGCGACCATCTCGCGCGGCATCCGGTGCGCGGAGACGACGTCGACCTCGTACGGGATCTCGAACTCGTCCAGGGCCTGCGCGGCGTTCTCCATGACGGGCCAGTCGGAGTCCGAGCCCATGACGATGCCGACGAGAGGGGCCGAATCGGAAGCGGTGGT
The DNA here is from genome assembly GCF_036181745.1 of Streptomyces sp. NBC_00259. Taxonomy (NCBI): domain Bacteria; kingdom Bacillati; phylum Actinomycetota; class Actinomycetes; order Kitasatosporales; family Streptomycetaceae; genus Streptomyces; species Streptomyces sp. NBC_00259. The sequence continues at coordinate 3,078,937 of NZ_CP108080.1, forward strand.
CATTCGGTGATCGTTCCTCTGAGGTAGTCGGCTGCGTGACGGGCGCGCTCCAGCACGTCGTCGAGGTCGTCGCCGTAGGTGTTGACGTGTCCTACCTTGCGGCCGGGCTTCACGTCCTTGCCGTACATATGGATCTTCAGCCGGGGGTCCCTGGCCATGCAGTGCAGATAGGCCGCGTACATGTCGGGATAGTCCCCGCCGAGGACGTTCGCCATGACCGTCCACGTGGCGCGGGGGCGCGGGTCGCCGAGCGGCAGGTCGAGCACGGCCCGTACGTGGTTGGCGAACTGGGACGTGATCGCGCCGTCCTGGGTCCAGTGTCCGGAGTTGTGCGGCCGCATGGCCAGCTCGTTGACGAGAATGCGTCCGTCCGTGGTCTCGAACAGCTCGACCGCCAGATGGCCGACGACGCCGAGTTCCTGGGCGATGCGCAGGGCGAGCTGCTGGGCCTGGCCGGCCAGCTCCTCGTCGAGGTCGGGCGCGGGGGCGATCACGGTGTCGCAGACGCCGTCGACCTGCCGGGACTCCACGACGGGGTAGGCGACGGCCTGGCCGTGCGGCGAACGGACGATGTTCGCCGCCAGCTCCCGGCGGTAGTCGACCTTCTCCTCGGCGAGGACCGGGACACCCGCGCGGAACGGCTCCTCGGCGTCCTTGTCGCTTCGTACGAACCACACGCCCTTGCCGTCGTAGCCGCCGCGCACGGTCTTGAGGATCACCGGGTAACCGCCGACCTCCGCCGCGAAGGCCGCCGCGTCCGCCGGGTCGGCGACGATGCGGTGGCGGGGGCCGGGCGCGCCGATCTCGTCGAGCTTCGCCCGCATCACCCCCTTGTCCTGGGCGTGCACGAGCGCGGCGCGACCCGGGCGGATCACGACGCCGTCCGCTTCCAGGGCCGCCAGGTGATCGGCCGGCACATGCTCGTGATCGAAGGTGATCACGTCGCAGCCGCGCGCGAAGGAGCGCAGCGTGTCCAGGTCGCGATAGTCGCCGATGACGACATCACTGACCACCTGGGCCGCCGAGTCCTGGGGGGTGTCACTGAGGAGCTTGAACTTGATGCCGAGGGGGATGCCCGCCTCGTGGGTCATACGGGCGAGCTGACCGCCGCCGACCATGCCGACTACCGGGAACGTCACTCTCCCAGGGTATCCGGAGCTCCGTACGGTCCTGTCCGGTGCCTGGTTTCGTACGATGGCACAACAACACCTTCGCAGTTGTCCACAGGCAACTCGGGTGGGTGCTGGTTAGAGTGGTCGGGTTGATGTACACCGACCGGACGGGGCCAGCGATCACCATGAGCGAACGGGGCGCGCTGCGTGAGCGACTGAACCGGCTCGCGCGCGAGGTCGCCAAGTTCGGCGCCGTCGGCGCCATGGGTCTGCTCGTCAACATGGTCGTGTTCAACCTGTTGCGTCACACCACCGACATCCCGGTGGTGCGGGCCAGCCTTCTGGCGACGTTCATCGCGATCCTGTTCAACTACGTCGGCTTCCGCTACTTCACGTACCGGGACCGCGACAAGAGCGGCCGTACGAAGGAACTGACGCTGTTCCTGCTGTTCAGCGCCGTCGGAGCGGTGATCGAGAACGGTGTGCTCTACACCGCCACGTACGGCTTCGACTGGGACAGCCCGCTGCAGAGCAACTTCTTCAAGTTCTTCGGGATCGGTGTGGCGACGCTGTTCCGCTTCTGGTCGTACCGCACGTGGGTGTTCCGTGCGCTGCCCGCCCGGGAGGCCGTGCAGACGGCGGAGTCGTTCCTGGAGCAGCGGCGGACCGAGCAGCCCGACCGGGTCGGCAGCTAGCCCGAACGGGCGGCGGCTAGCCCGGGACCGGGCCGGCAGGTGGCGCGACCGTGTGGCGGCTGAGCGGAGCCCGACCGTCAGCGCACCGTGTGCTCCGGCTCGGCCTTCTTGCGCGGCTTGGCCTCCCGGCTCAGGAACAGCGCGAACACCGCCGGCTGCTGCTGCAGCAGCTCCAGCCGTCCGCCGTCCGCCTCCGCCAGATCGCGGGCCACGGCGAGACCGATGCCCGTCGAGTTCCGGCCGCTGATGGTGCGCTCGAAGATCCGCGCCCCGAGGTCCGCCGGTACGCCCGGGCCCTCGTCGGTCACCTCGACGACGGCCTGGTTGCCCGTGACCCGGCTGCGCAGGGCGACGGTGCCGCCCCCGTGCATCAGCGAGTTCTCGATCAGCGCGGCCAGCACCTGCGCCACGGCGCCCGGTGTACCCACGGCCCGCAGCGGCTGCTTCCCGGAACAGACGATCGCGCGGCCCGCGCTGCGGTAGGCAGGGCGCCACTCCTCGATCTGCTGCTTGACGACCTCGTCGAGGTCGAAGGCGACCGCGGACCCGGTCCGGGGGTCCCGTGCGTTGGTGAGCAGCCGCTGCACCACGTCGGTGAGCCGTTCCACCTGGGTGAGCGCGATGGTCGCCTCCTCCTTGACCGTGTCCGGGTCGTCGGTGACGGAGATCTCCTCCAGCCGCATGGAGAGCGCGGTCAGCGGCGTACGGAGCTGATGGGACGCGTCCGCGGCGAGCCGTCGCTCGGCGGTGAGCATGCGCGCGATCCGCTCGGCGCTGGAGTCCAGGACGTCGGCGACCCGGTCGAGCTCGGGCACCCCGTACCGCTTGTGGCGCGGCCTCGGGTCCCCGGAGCCGAGGCGCTCAGCGGTCTCCGCGAGGTCGGTCAGCGGTGAGGCGAGCTTGTTGGCCTGCCGTACGGCGAGCAGGACGGCGGCGACGACGGCGAGCAGCGCGACGGCACCGATGATCATCAGGGTGCGGCCGACCTCACGGGTCACGGTGGAGCGGGACTCCTCGACGACGACCGTCTCGCCCTGCTCACCGGTGGCGATGCCGCGGATCACGCTTCCGTCCGGCCGGGGCCCGATCTCCACCGGCGGGCTGCCGGGGATGTCGATCCGCGCGAACCGCTCGGGCCCGATCTGCTCGGCGAGCGCCCCGCCGTCGACCCGCTCGCGCTCCAGCACCTTGGCCTCGATGACACTGACCAGCCGCAGCGCCTCGGAGTCGACGCTCTCCTGCGCGCTGTTGCTGATGGTCCGGGTCTCGACGATGACGAGGGAGACACCGAAGACGGCGATGACGACGAGCACCACGGCGAGGGTGGAGTTGATGAGTCGGCGGCGCACGGTGCCCTCCGGGCGGGTCTACGCGATGAGGTGATGCTCACGAGCGTAAGCGGGCGCGGGAACACCGCGCGTCGCCCGGACGCGGCTGCCCGACGCGGCCTCCGGCATACCGGGCCCCGGGCCCGTGCGGGCTTCGGCCCGTAGCCGGGGTCCGGGGGCAGGGTCCGGGGGCAGGGTCCGGGGGCAGGGTCCGGGGGCAGGGTCCGGGGGCAGGGTCCGGGGGCAGGTCCCTGGTGGGAGTCCGGCCGGTGCCCCGGGGGCCCTCAGCTCTTCTCGAAGCGGAAGCCGACGCCCCGGACCGTCGCGATGTACCGCGGGTTCGCCGCGTCGTCGCCGAGCTTCTTGCGGAGCCAGGAGATGTGCATGTCGAGGGTCTTCGTCGACGACCACCACGTGGTGTCCCAGACCTCGCGCATCAGCTGGTCGCGGGTGACGACCCGGCCGGCGTCCCGCACCAGGACCCGGAGCAGGTCGAACTCCTTCGCCGTGAGCTGGAGCTCCTCGTCACCCATCCAGGCGCGGTGCGACTCGACGTCGATCCGCACTCCGTGGGTCGCGGGGGCCACGGCCGGCTCCGTGGCGCCGCGCCGGAGCAGCGCCCGGACCCGGGCCAGCAGCTCCGCGAGCCGGAACGGCTTGGTCACGTAGTCGTCGGCGCCCGCGTCCAGGCCCACCACCGTGTCCACCTCGTCGGCGCGGGCGGTCAGCACCAGGATCGGCACGCTGTGCCCGTCGGCACGGAGCCGCCGGGCCACTTCGAGCCCGTCCATCCCGGGCAGCCCGAGGTCCAGCACGACCAGATCGACCCCGCCCTGGAGCCCGGCGTCGAGTGCGGTCGGACCGTCCTCCCGGACCTCGACCTCGTACCCCTCCCGGCGCAGCGCGCGCGCCAGCGGCTCGGAGATGGATGCGTCGTCCTCGGCGAGCAGTACTCGGGTCATGGGGTGATGGTAGTCCGCGGCACGGACGCATCGGGGGGTGCACCGCAGGCCCTGGGTACATGGGATGCGATCCTGGTTGGCGCCTTCGAATGTGGGCAGACGGTTCCACGAACGCCTGTGATCCCTGTCTCACACCCTCCATTTGGGGCGGTGTCGTGACGTATGGTGGCAAGACGCCTGTAGCACTACTCGGGGACCTTTGGCGGCTTTGCGCCAAGGGTCTCTTTTCTGCGCGGAATCGGTGACAGCCGGCTCCGAGTCAGTGAATGACCTGGGCCGGGCTCCGTGTGCGACGCCGCGCACGGGGTGTGGATCCCGGTGAGGACTGTCCCTCGTCCCCGTCACCCACGGGGCGGGCCCCTCGGGCGTGGGGCGGGACCGCTCCTTTGCCGGTGCCGGCCGCCCCCCACCGGGCGCGGAAACCGCTCACCCCATGCGGCGCGTCCCGAGCAGCAAGGATCGACATGGCGTCCAGCCTGACGAAGGACTCGGCTCCCAGCACCGCTGGCTCAGCGAAGACCTTCTTCGGCCACCCTCGCGGCCTGGCCACCCTCTTCATGACCGAGATGTGGGAGCGCTTCTCCTACTACGGCATGCGTGCGCTTCTGGTTCTGTACCTGGTCTCCGGCGGCGCCGATGCCGCGACGGGCAGCCAGGGCGGCGGCCTTGCGATGACCGCGGTCACGGCCACGGCCATCTACTCCGTCTACGTCTCGATGGTCTACCTCATGGCCATGCCGGGCGGCTGGTTCGGCGACCGCGTCTGGGGCGCCCGCAAGACCGTCGCCATCGCGGGCTTCGTGATCATGGCAGGCCATGTCTCCCTCGCCGTTCCCGGACAGGCGATGTTCTTCGTCGGTCTCGCGCTCGTCGCGGTCGGCTCGGGTCTGCTGAAGGCCAACATCTCCACGATGGTGGGCCACCTCTACGACGGTCCGGACGACCCGCGTCGTGACGGCGGCTTCACGATCTTCTACATCGGCATCAACCTCGGTGCCTTCGCCGCGCCGCTGATCATCGGCACCGTCGGTGAGAAGCACAACTGGCACTACGGCTTCCTGCTCGCCGCGGTCGGCATGGCGCTGGGTCTGGCCCAGTTCCTGATCGGTACGCGCAGCCTGAGCCCGAAGAGCAGTGTCGTCCCGAACCCGCTCACCGCACCCGAGCGCCGGGCCATCCTCACCAAGGTCGGCATAGGCACCGTCCTCGTCGCCGCCTTCTACGGTGTCGTCGCCGCCGCCGGGATGTACACGCTCAACTGGGCGCTGGTCCCGATCACGCTCGCCGGTCTGATCATTCCGGTCGCCGTGCTGGTCCGCATCAAGCGCGACAAGGACCTGGACCGGGTCGAGCAGTCGAAGGTCTCCGGATACATCTGGTTCTTCGTCGCCGCGGCCGTCTTCTGGATGATCTACGACCAGGGTGGTTCGACCCTGGCGCTCTTCGCCGACGGCAAGACCGCGGACACCCTGCTGGGCTTCGCCTTCCCGGCCACCTGGTTCCAGTCGCTGAACCCGCTGTTCATCATGGCGCTGGCCCCGCTCTTCGCCTGGATGTGGCTGGCGCTGGCTCGCCGCAACTCGGAGCCCAACACCATCGTGAAGTTCGCGATGGCGCTGGTCCTGGTCGGTGGCTCGTTCTTCGTCTTCATCGTGCCGATGGGCATGGCGGGCGACGGCACCAAGGTCAGCCCGATGTGGCTGGTCTCGATCTACATGATCCAGACGATCGCCGAGCTGTGCCTGTCCCCGGTGGGTCTGTCGGTGACCACGAAGATGGCCCCGCAGAAGTACTCCAGCCAGATGCTGGGCGTGTGGTTCCTCGCCGTCACGGCCGGCGACTGCACCACGGGCCTGCTCTCCCTGGCCGGCGTCGACCTGAACGGTACGGGCATCATCGCCCTGCAGGCCGCGCTCGCCGCGGTCGCGGGTGGGGCGATCTGGATGTACCGCAAGAAGGTCCAGGAGCTCATGGGCAACGTCCACTGACGCAGCCCGCGCACGCTCCGCGCACGGAGGGCCGCCGCACCGGTAACGGTGCGGCGGCCCTCCGCCGTTCTCAGCGCGTGAGACCTCGCAGCCGCCGCCACGGTGTGAACGTGAACACCGCGCCGCCCAGCAGGATCACCGTGCCGGCCACCAGGGCGAGGGCGCGCAGGGCGCCGTCCTCGGTGCTGCCGGTGTCGGCGAGGCCGCCGCCCGAGGCGTCGCCGCCACCCGCGGAGCCGGAGGCCGAGCCGCCGCCGCTGGCGCCGCCCGGCTGGGCGGAGGTGTCGAGCTCCAGGGAGGCCGCGACGTTCGCCGGCGGCGTGCACGTCGTCGTCGTGCCCAGCGCCTTGACCGTGAGGACGCCCGGGCTGAGCGTCGACTTACCGCTGGCGCCCGGCTTGTACGTCCCGGTCAGATCGGGGATCTCGATCGGGTCGCCGGACTTGATCTCCTCCTTGTTCGTGGGGCCCTCGACATGGACGAAGCCCTTGTCCACGCCGCCCAGCTTGACCTCCATGGAGGGCTTGACCGAGTCGGGCGGGATGGTCGCCGGGCTGTCCATGACGGACTTGGAGAACTTCACGGTGAGGTCGAAGTCGCCGCCGTTCTTCTTGGCGTTGATCTTCACCGGGGAGACGGCCTCCTTGTCGCCGATCGGCGTCTTGCAGGAGTAGGCGACCTGGATCTCCTTGCCCTCGAAGTCGGTCGGGCCGCCGCCACCGCCGGTGGTGCCGCCGTCGGCTCCGCCCGAGGTGGTCCCGCCGGAGCTGGTCGTCCCGCCGGAACTGGTCGTACCCCCGGAGTCGCTGCCGCCGGAGTCGCCTCCGCCGGTGATCAGGCCGCCCGTGGTGGGCAGACCGCCCGTCGTCCCGCCGGTCGTCGGGATGCCCCCGGTCGTCCCGCCCGTCGTCGGCAGTCCGCCCGTCGTGCCGCCCGAAGTGCCGCCCGCCTCCGTCACGTTGATCGTCGCGGCCGGCTGCACCGTCTCCTTCGGCGAGCACTTGGTGTCCGTCGAGATCGGCTGGGAGACGTTGATGTCGTACCCGGCCGGCGCCAGCTTGATCTCACCGGGTGCCGTCAGCTTCAGCTTGCCCTTCATGTCGGGCAGCACCATCGGGCTGTTCTTGGGGATCGGCGGGTTCTGTCGCGGCCCGTCCATCGCCAGGTCGCCGGTCTGCGCCCCGGTGACCTTGACGGTGCCGGTCGGTTTCACCGTGTCCTTCTGCAGGTCCAGGACGTCGGGGTTCTTGGACGCGGCCTCGACCGTCTTCCACACCACCTCGATCTCGTCCCCGACCTTCGCCTCGGCGGGCGCGGTGATCTGCACCTTGGTGGTGCCCTGGACGGGCGGCAGGCCGGAGATGGCCGGGGGGATGCACTCCGTCGCGTACGACACCTCCGCGGCGTGGGCCGGTCCCGCGGTCAGCAGGATCCCCGCGCCGCAGAGCATCAGCGCGACCCCTGCCGCGCTCATCCTCCGTTGCGTGCTCACGTGTGTCCCTTCGTCGTGGGTCGGTTCTCTGACGGTGCGGAGTCCGGGGTGAACCACGGCAGCGCCGCGGTCGTGGTGGTGCCGGCGGCGGTGGACGGGGCCGCCGCACGGTCCGGGCGGGGTGCGTCCCGGTGGCGGCCGGGCCGCCTGGGGGCGCCGCGGTGCGGCCGTACGCGGTCCACGACCGCCATCCCGATCCGGAACAGCGCGGCCGGGACGACCACGGCCAGCAGCACCCAGAAGAGCGTCACGCCCCAGGGCCTGCCCACGCCCCACGGCTGCTCGACGAGCACCTTCGCGCCGTACTTCACGGAGACCTGGTAGCCGCCGTGTGCCCCCGCAGACAGCTGCACAGGCAGCTTGACCTGCGCTTTCTTGCCCGGCTGGATGGTGCCGCGCCACTGTCGCTCCTCCCACTGCGGGGAGAAGACGCCATGGGCGGTGCCGACCTGGAAGACGGGGTCCTTGACCGGGGCGGAGCCGAGATTGCCGACGGTGAAGACGAGCTCCCGGCTCGGCGGGGCGCCGAACCAGACGAGCAGTCCGCTCGATCCGCGCAGATCGGCGGCCGCGAGCACGGCGAGCCTTCCGTCGCCCGTCTGCTGCGGCAGCGGGGCGGTGGGGTGTCCTGCGACGGTGAACGGGGCGTCCACAAGGGCCTGTTCACCGGTGACGGTGGCCACGTGCACCACGCACGGGCACGGTGTGGGCGGCTCCGCGACCGGCATCTTCTTGCTGAAGGCGCCCTTGGCGTCGGTGGTGACGGCGCGACCGTCGGCGTTGGCGCACGAGTTGGTGCCGCCGATCACGCCCCGGGCGGGGGTGGACTGCCCGCAGATCAGCATCATCAGCAGGGCGCCGGGGCGCCAGCCGGTGCCGCTGACGGTGATGTCGCCGCCCTTGCCCGCCTGCTCGGCGGAGAGGCCGACCTTCGGTTCGGCGTCCGCGGCGGCGGCGAGCCGTGCGGCGGGGCCCACCACGGCGAGCGGTCCGGCGAGCAGGACGCCGACCAGCACGGCGAGCAGCGCGGCGAGGCGCGGGCCTGGGCGCGGACCCAGGCCTGGGCGCGGACCCGGGCTCGGGCGTGGGCGTGTGCGTGCGCGTCGCCTGCGGCGGGCTTCTCCCGGCCCGGCTCTCAGGCGTCGCAAGGACGGAAGTGCCGGGCCTCGCGCCTCGGACGCGGGCGAGGCTCCTTCGGCGCGGGGGTCGGGGTGCTGGAGGGGGCTGCCGGGGTTCACCGTTGTACTCCCGCCTGTGCCAAGTGCCGTTCGGGGCTGGTCGGTTCGTGCGGTGCGGGTCGTGCGCGGGCGCGCCAGAGCGCCAGGCAGCCGGCCGCCGCGCCGAGCCCGAGTACGCCGGCGATCACCGGGCCCCACCGGACGTACAGCGCGGAGACCGTCGCCTCCGCGGGCTCGGCTCCGGGGGCGGTGGCGCGCAGGGTGATGTCGACGGAGTCGAGGGCGGGACGATCCGGCCAGGGTTCGGTCAGGTCCAGCCGGCGGCCGGGGCCCAGTTCGACGGACAGTGCGCGGGCGGGGCGCCGCAGGAGTTCGCCGGTGAGCCCGTCGGCGCGTACGGACAGGCGGGGCGTGAGGACGGTGTTGCCGCGGTTGACCAGGGTGTAGCGGATGAGATCGCCGTCGACGCGGACATCCTCGACGGTGAGCGCGGCGAGTTCGGGGCCGCCGACCCGCACATGGACGGGTACGGCCACCTCGCGCCCGTCCGCCGAGGCGACGATGCGCGCCGAGCGGTCGCCGGGCGCCGCGGACGCCGGAACGGTCATGGCGAACGGCACGTCGGCCCGGGTGCGGGCGGGGACGGTCACCGGGTTCTGGGCGAAGGCGAGCCACTGCGTACCGGTGGTGCTCAGCCGCACCGTCAGCGGCCGGGCACCCCGGTTGGTCACGGACACCCTGTCCTCCAGCACCGTGCCCGGCAGTCCCTCCAGGTAGACGTACGGTCGGCCGCCCACCGCGGGCTCCGCCGTCCACTCCTGCTCCGCGGCCGCGGCCGTGGGTGCCTGGGCGGACGGCCAGAGCGCGTACAGCAGGGCGGCGACCGCGGCGACCAGTGGCGCGCGCGGCAGCACGGTCAGCTCGCGGACCGCGGCCCGCGGCGGGTCAGCCACAGGACTCCGGCCGCCCCGGTGAGCAGCACCGTGCCACCGAGCGTCCCGAGCGCGAGCGCGGAGTCGAGCGGGCCGGTCTTCGGCAGTTCGCCGGCCCCGGAGGCCGGCTGGGTGCCGCCGCCGGAGCCCTGGACGTCCAGTTCGAGGGACGGCTCGGGGCTGTTCTTCGGTGTGCAGGTGGTGGTCGTACCGAGCGCCTTGATGGTGAGCACCCCGGCGGTGAAGGTGACCTTGCCGCTCTTGCCCGGGGTGTACGTACCCGTCAAGTCATTGATCTTGATGGGGGTGTTGGCGGGGATGGCCTCGGCGTTCGGCGGTCCGGTCACCGGGACCTTGCCCTTCTCGGCGCCGCCGAGCTCGATGACCGCGCTCGGGTTCATGGCCCCTTTGCCGAGTTCCACCGGGCTGGAGGAGACGCCCTTCTCGAAGGACATCGTGAGTTTGTAGCCGCTGCCGCTCTTGGCGGCCTTGATGTCGATCGGGGACACGGCGCCCTTGGGCCCGATCGGCGTCTGGCACTGGTAGTCCACGTCCACGACATCGGCATGGGCGGTGGGTGCGGCCATCAGCACCACCGAGCCCGCCACCGCCGCTGCCAGCGTGAGAGCTGTCCGCTTCTGGTTCGCCACCTCGAGTTCCCCTCATGCCGGAAGTCGCCGAATGTAACTGACGACACATCAGATCGGGCGCTCAAGGTACGCCTGGGCCCTGATGGAGGGAAGACAAAGAGCACGGCGGATCGCCGTGCTCCACAACAGCTTCAAATCACCGGGGCCGCCGGACCGCGCTAAGAGGGAGCCGCGAGCTCCGCCCACACCGTCTTGCCCGGCATTCCGGGTGTCCGCACGACGCCCCAGTCGAGGCAGAGCCGCTGCACGATGAACATGCCGTGACCGCCGGGCCGGCCGGCCCGGTGCGGGGTGCGCGGCGCCGGCTGGCCGGCACCGAGGTCGGAGACCTCCAGCCGGATGGCCTTCGCGTCGGTGGAGACCCGCAGCCGGTCCGGGCCCTCGGCGTGCAGACAGGCGTTGGTGACGAGCTCCGAGACGACGAGGAGGACGTCCTCGGCGGCCGCGCGGCGGTCGGCGGACGCGGCGGGCAGCCAGCCCCAGTCGTAGAGGGCCTGCCGGGTGAAGTCACGGGCAAGCGGAACGATCCCGCTGGCGCTCCCCAGCGCCAGGGTGCGCACCCGGCTCTCGGGCTCGGCGGTGTCGGGTCCACCGCCGACTCCGGCGCGGGCGCCGTCGGACTCGGGGCCGCGGTCGCCCGGCGGATGCTGCCGGGTGGTGCTCATCAGCGCTTCACCTCACCGATTCACCAGTTCGCGATTGGTTCGATACAGAGCGTGCGGGGTTCCGCACAGCCTGCGGGGGGTTCCTGGAGGAGTCCCGCGGGGGTCCTGCGGTGGTCTTCTGCCCGGCCGGATCGTGACAACACCCACTTGGCCGGTCATGCGGCGGGAGTCACTCGGCCAGCGCCGCTGCGAGCGAGTCGTGGACGGTGAAGACGGCCTCCGCGCCGGTGATCTCGAAGACCCTGGCCACGACGGGCAGCATCCCGGCCAGATGGACCCCTCCCCCGGCCGCCTCGGCTCTGAGCCGGGCGCCGAGCAGCACATTGAGGCCCGTCGAATCACAGAATTCGAGGTGTGAGCAGTCGACCACCAAGCGCACACGGCCTTGATCCAGAGCGTCTTCGAGTGGCGCACGCAACAAATCGGCGGTGTGGTGATCCAGCTCACCCGCCGGTGTCACGACTTCACTCTGGCCCTCGGTCCTGACCTCGACCTGAAGGCGGCCTCGATTCGCACTGCCGACCGTCACGCGGTCCATGCCCGTCCTCTTCGCCGATGACGTTGACGTCCGCAGAACATTACGCCTTCCGTACGCCGATCGGTAGCCGAACTCCCCACCAAATCAGACATATATGACATTCGACACTTGCGAGGTGAGGCAAAGAGCGGGTAGGGCTAGTAGGGACACCGACGAACACGGCCGGCTTTGGAGGCGCCGAACACCGCAGCACCAGGAAAGGGCATCGGCAGCCATACGCCGAGAACGATGGAGGAGACCATGTCACCCCGGCTCGACGAAACGCGGACCCCGCACGCGCCGTCGACAGCTCAGCACGATCACCTCGAGTCCCCCGAGTTCGTCGGGCGCCCCGCGCACGGCGACGACACGCACGACGGGTACGACCCGCACCACCCGCATCCCGGGCGGCCCGACGACCTCGAACTCCCGGCGATCCCGCCGTTCGACGAGGTCGGACCGGTGGACGCACGGGCTCTGTCGAAGACGCTCTTCGCCCGCCTCGAGGTCCTCGAGGAAGGCACCCACGAGTACGCGTACGTGCGCAACACCCTGGTCGAACTCAACCTGGCTCTGGTCAAGTTCGCCGCTTCCCGGTTCCGCTCCCGCAGCGAACCGATGGAGGACATCATCCAGGTGGGCACGATCGGCCTCATCAAGGCCATCGACCGCTTCGAACTCAGCCGAGGCGTCGAGTTCCCCACCTTCGCGATGCCGACGATCGTCGGCGAGATCAAGCGCTTCTTCCGCGACACGTCCTGGTCCGTGCGCGTCCCGCGGCGCCTCCAGGAACTCCGGCTCGACCTCGCCAAGGCCGGCGACGAGCTGGCCCAGAAGCTCGACCGCTCGCCCACGGTGGCCGAACTCGCCGAGCGCCTCGGCATCAGCAACGACGAGGTCGTCGAGGGCATGGCCGCGAGCAACGCGTACACCGCCAGCTCGCTCGACGCGCAGCCCGAGGAGGACGAGACCGAGGGCGCCCTCGCCGACCGCATCGGCTACGAGGACCACGGGCTCGAGGGCATCGAGTACATCGAGTCGCTGAAGCCGCTCATCGCCTCGCTGCCGCCGCGCGACCGCCAGATCCTGTCCTTGCGCTTCGTCGCGGGCATGACCCAGTCGGAGATCGGGGACGAGCTCGGCATCTCGCAGATGCATGTGTCCCGGCTGCTCGCCCGCACCCTGAACAGACTCAGGAAGGGGCTCACCGTCGAGGAGTGACCCCGCACCACCCGCACGAAGGCATCGGCCCCGAGGCCGTCTGAAGGGCCCGTTCCGTCAAGGGATGGGCCCTTCCGCCGTATTGACGGTGCGGTCCGGTATGGGCCACATTGAGCCCGGGGATCCGGGGGGGGACGGTGTGGTCATGGGGGAGGCGCTGGAAGCGCGGATGCGCGACCGCCTCGGCAGGGAATGCCTGTACGTGCCGTCGTGCCGGCTCGGGCTGTACGTGGCGCTGCGCCACTGGTGCAGGCCGGGCGGCCGGGTGCTGATGTCGCCGGTCAACGACGACGTCATCCTCTTCGTGGTGCTCGCCGCCGGACTCCGTCCCGTCCAGGCGCCGCTCGACCGGCGGGACGGCTCCCTCGACACGGCGGCCGTTCCCGCCTCGGTGTGGCCGGGCCTGTCCGCCGTCATCACGACGAATCTGTACGGCAACCCCGACCCGGCACCCGAACTGCGCGCCCGCTGCGACGCGTTGGGCATCCCGCTGCTCGAGGACGCGGCGCACGCGATCGGCTCCCGGGTGGACGGACGCCCGGTCGGTTCGTACGGCGACGCGTCCGTGTTCAGCCTGTCCAAACACACGGCCGCGAAGACCGGCGGCTTCCTCACGGTCGCCGACCCGGCGCTGCGGCGCCCGCTCGCGGAGGCCCGCGACGATCTCCTCGTCCCGTCGCGGCTGTCCTCCGAACTCGCCTACTCCTTACGGCCGTACGCGGAGGCCGGTGTGCGCGGGCTGCGGCTCGTGCGGGCGGCGCGGGCCGTGATGCGGCTGCTCGGCATGGAGGAGCGCGAGGAGATCCGGATGCCGCTGCGCGCGGACGAGCTGAAGCAGGCGCTGGCGGCGGCGCCCGCGCTGCGGCCGTTCAACTCCTGGGTGAGGGTCGACATGCACGACTACCGGATCACCCCGGGGCGGGCCCGGCTCAGACGCACCGGCCGTCTCCTGGACCGCCTCGACGACCGCCTGGACGCGCATCTCGACGGCACCCGGCGGCTGCTGTCGAGCCCCTGGGGCGCGCCGGGCCCGGGCCCCCTCCAGCCGCTGTTCCGCGTTCCGCTCCTGGTCGCCGACCGCGACGCGGCGATCGCCGCACTGGCCCGGCACCGCATCACCACCGGCTATCTCTACGATCCGCCGCTCGACGACTACGCCTCCGAGCTGTTCACCGACGTCTCCCCCTCTCCCGAACCGGCGCGCTGGTTCGCCCGCCACGCCCTCCCGGCGGACCCGCTCAAGGCCGACCGGATCATCACGGTCCTGCGGGAGTCGGGCGTGCGCCCGGCAAAGGCGCCGCACGGTGGCTGATACGACACGTATGCGCAAGACCGGCACCGACGGCGAGGGGACACCCGAGGACGCGGTGCCGCGGATCGGCGGACAGGGGCAGCCGGAACCGGCGGATTCCGCGGGCGGGGACTCCATGTTCCGCAACGCCTATGCCCTGATGCTGTCCACCGGCGTCTCCGCCGCACTCGGGCTCGGCTTCTGGCTCGTGGCCGCGCGGTACTACACGGAGGAGGCCGTGGGACAGGGGTCGGCCGCGATCGCCGCGATGCGGCTGCTCGCGTCGATCACCGCGACCACGATGATCGGCGCGGTGGTGCGGTACGTGCCGAGGGCCGGACGGGCCACGGGGCCGCTGGTGTGGCGGGCGTACGCGGTGAGTTCGGCCGTCGTGTGCGTGGCCTGCGCGGGCTTCCTGGTCACGCTCGATCTGTGGGGGCCCTCCTACGCCCCGCTGCAGGGCCTGACCGCCGGGCTCGTCTTCACCGCCGCCTGTGTCGCCTGGGCGCTGCTCACCCTCCAGGACGGGGTGCTGACCGGGCTGCGCAAGGCGGTGTGGGTGCCCGTCGGCAACGCCGTGTTCTCCATCGGCAAGCTCCTTCTGCTCGTCGTGTTCGCCACCGCCCTGCCCGTGCTCGGCGTCTTCGTGTCATGGGCGGCGGCGATCGCCCTGTCCGTACTGCCCCTCGGCTGGCTGGTGTTCCGCCGGCTGATCCCCCGCCAGGCCGCCGCCGACCGCGACCGCGAACCGCCGCGCATGCGGGAGATCGGGCGGTTCCTGGCCGGGGACTCCGTCGGTGCGCTGTTCTCCCTCGCGATGATCAATCTGCTGCCGGTGATGGTCGCCGTCCGCTTCGACGCGGCGCACAACGGCTTCTTCTACATCGCGTACACCGTGGGCGGCACGATGGAGTTCATGGCCATCAACATGGCCTCGTCGCTCACCGCGCACGCCTCGCACAGCCCGGACAGCCTCGCCGAAGGGGTGCGCGGGGCGCTTCGGCGGATGGCGGTCCTGCTCGTCCCGGTCGTCGCCGTCCTCGTCGTCTTCGCCCCGCAGATCCTCGTCCCGTTCGGCTCCGACTACGCGGAGCACGGCACGACCGTGCTGCGGCTGCTGGCCGCCGCCGCGCTGCCCCGGGTCGTCGTCGAGCTGTACATCGGCGTGCTGCGCGTCCAGGGGCGTACCGGCGTGCTCGCGGTGCTCCAGGGCGCCATGTGCACGCTGGTGCTGGGCAGTGCGGCCGTGCTGCTCGGCCTGGTCGGGATCTCCGGCGCCGGCCTGGCGATGCTGCTGTCCATGGCGCTGATGGCGCTCGTCTCGGCGCCGGGGATCCGGGCGGCGCTGTCGGGACGGGAGCCGGGGCCGCCCCGGGCGGCCCGGCGGCTTCGGCGCCGGAGCCGGGCCGTCGCCGAGGAGTTCGGCACCAACTGGGCGCGCACGGCGGCCGAGCGGAGGCGGACCGCGGCGGCGTCGCAGGACCCCGACTGGACGCGGGAGACCGTGTATCTGCGGGGCGTCCACGAGGCGGCGACCCCGGCGTTCGGGATCTCCGTGTACGCGGCGGCGGAGCCGCCCCGGGGCGGGCGGCGCGACGAGTCCTGGGCGGTCACCTGGCTGTGGCTGCTGCTCGGCCTCGCCGCCGGGCTGTTCTGGATCCCGCTGTCCCGGGCCCAGGGCGTCCCGGCCGGACATCTGTCGGGCACGGAGCTGCTGCGCGCCCTTCCACCGGTCACGGTGACGGCCGGCGTGCTGCTGGTGGTCGTGTGCAGCGCGGCCGTGTCGCTGCGGCGCCTGCGGCCCGGGCTGCTCACGGCCGGGCTGCTCACCACCGTCGCCGCGCTGCACACCGCGCCGCTGCTGCTGGGCGTCCGGCCGCACCCCGCCGCCGGCCCCGGGCACGCGGCGCTCGCGGATCTGTTCGCGGGGGCGGCCGGGCTGGACGGCACGGCCGGCGTCCTCGCGGTCCTCCCGGCCGTGCTCCAACTCCTCTGCCTGGCCCTGGCCGCCACCGCGCTCCGTGCCCTCGCCGCGCCCGACCGGGTCACGGCGGGCGCGGTGTGGGTGCTGGCGGTGGCGGGCTGGGCCGCCCAGGACGCCTTCGCCGCGGCCGCGCTGCCCGTGCTCACGGGCTTCTTCGCGGCGGCGGTGGCGGCGCTGGCGTACCGACGTGTCATCGGTTCGGGACGGGCTGCTTGAAGTAGTCGTCCTGGCCGGCGATCCGGTAACCCTCCAGTCCCGGGCCGTCGTTGACGGTCAGGTCACAGCCCTCGCCCGGTACCGCACGGTTCCAGTGGACCATCGCCTTCACCTTCGGCATGGTGCGGACGACCTCGGGGACGGCGGTGTACCAGTCGCGCTGCCGGTCGGGGTCGGCCGGATCGGGGACGGTCGCGAACTCCGCCATCATCAGAGGCTTCTCGTCGGAGATGTTCGCGATCAGCCAGTCGTGGCTGGGTCGCTGGCTGCGGTCGAAGTCCTTCCAGTCCGTGGTGTTGTGGCAGGTGAAGTAGTTGTACTGGTCCATGGCGAGCCAGTCGACGTAGTCGTCCCCCGGATAGAGCCGCTTCATCTCCTGCGCGCTGCCCAGATAGCCGGAGACCGTCCACACCCACACGACGTTGCGGGCGCCGAGCTTCTCGAAGCGGTCCCGCAGATGGCGGTAGGCGGCGACGTACTCCTCGGGGGTTCCCGCGCCTTCCTTGATGCGGGCGTCGACCTCCTGGTCGAAGGAGAGGAAGACCCGCTTCCCGTACGCCTTGATGCGACGGATCTGCGGGTCGATGATCTCGGTGTCGTGGCGCCCCGACGCGATGTTCCGCCAGCCGAGCTGGGTCTCGGTCCAGTTCGCGTGGTGCGGTTCCTTCCACACGGTGGACTCCCAGGCGAGCATCAGCAGCCGGTCCCTGCCGAGTTCCTGCTCGTCGGGGGTGAGCAACTGGCCGTCGAGCGTGTTCCCCGACATGTCGTGGTACGTGTACACGAGGTCGAGCCTGCGCCCGATCTTCTTCTCGAACGCGTACACCGGTGCGGTGAGCGAGCTGTTCCCGTCGTACGGGATGTACGCGCCCCACCAGGCGCCGCAGCGCGGGACGAGCGCGGCGTCCGGCGCGCACGGCCCGGTGAGGGGTTCGCCCGAGACGGCGTTGTCCGGCAGGCCCTCGTCCGCGGTGCCGTCGCCCGCGGTGGCCCAGATCCCGAGTCCGGCGAGCAGGGCGGCGACCGCGGCGAGTACGACGCCGGCGTAGGCGCGCCGCTGCGGGCCGGGGTGGCGCGCGTTCATAGGCCACCGGCCCTGGGTTTATGGCGTTCGACCGCTCCTCGTGTCGCGGCCGGCAGCGGCAGTCCGGGGAGTGCGGACACGATCGTCGCGAAGGCGGCGAGCGGCAGCAGGAAGGCGGTCGCCGAGAAGCCCTCGACCAGGAACAGCGAGGTCGCGGTGAGCACGCCGAGGGCGAGGCTGATCGGTGCGGCGAGCGCGAACGCCTCCAGTCGGGCGGCGGGGCGCAGACCGCCCGGCTGTGGATGGAGCAGCGCGAGGCCCGGCCCGAAGCACACGAACAGGAGCACCGGTATCCATCTCAGTGGCGATCCGCCGGGCAGCAGGGTGGCCGCGAGCGCCACCCAGCCGGACAGCGCCATGGCGGCTCTGAGCTGGATCTCTTTCGGCTTCGGCATCAGATCTCACCTCACTGGTGATCGGTACGGCTGTCGATGTCGGTGTCGCCGTCGCTGTCCGTGTCGCTGTCGCTGTCAGGACCGCGGCCGGTAGGCGAGGACGACGCCGTACGGGTGTTCCTCGACGACGGTGAAGAGCGGCGACGCGGACAGCCTGCTGCGCAGCGCGGAGAAGCCGCCCGGCGGCAGGAGGCCCTCGCCCGCCGTGTAGATGTCCTGGGTGCGGGTGAGGACGACGTACGCCCGTGTGCCCGGCGGGATGCCGTCGGCCAGATAGCGGGCCGGGTCGGCGAGCATCTTCTCGTTCTCCGGGAGTTCCTGCTCGGCGAAGAACCAGTGCTCGAGCTGGTCGTAGCGGTGCAGGGCGCGCGGGAAGGACCCGGTGGCGGCGAGGATCAGCGCGCCGTCCGGGGCCCGGTCGATGGCCCGGGTGACCATCGCGGTCTCGACGGGCGCGGTGTAGTACATCTTCTCCTTGCCGTAGTACGAGGGCAGGAACCCGGCGGCGAGGGCGACCAGTGCCACGGGCAGGGCGACCGCGGCGATGCGCCGCCGCACGGCCTTCGCCCGCACCGAGGTTCCCTTGGTGCCCTTGGTGCCGCGGAGGGCGCCCGTGGCGGGGACGAGAGCGGCGGCGGCGAAGAACGCGGCTCCGGGCAGCCCGAACAGATAGACGCGGAAGAGCATTTCGCCGCCGTAGTCGTTGACGGCGAACAGCGGCAGCGGCGCCACCGACACCAGCAGCAGCGGCAGCGCGCTGCGGGTGAGCCGCCTGCGGGCGAACACGGCGACCGCGGCCAGCACGGCGATCGCGAGCACCATCACCACGCTTGCCTGGCCGCCGAGTTCGGGGCCGGGACCGGTGAGCTGCCCCGCGTATCCGGCACGGGAGTTCCGGGTCAGTTCGCCGATCGACTCGCGCAGGGTGCTGAGCGTCTCGGTGAACAGCGGCCGCCCCATGGTCAGGTCCCAGGTCAGCATCAGCAGCCCGGCGACGACGAGGAGCCCGTAGTTGCGGTAGCGGCGGGTGAGGGAGAGCGCGAACAGCGACGCGCACAGCATGACCGGCGTGAGCTGGTGCGCGGCGTTGATCGCGACGATCAGCGGGGCGAGGATCAGCACACAGACCGCCCGCTGGCGCCGTCCGGTGGGCGGCGGCACGGTGGCCGCGGCCGGATCGAGCCACGTACGGTCGCGCAGTCTTCCGGCCGAGCCGGGCAGCACGAAATGGCGCAGCACCACGGCCAGTACGGTCAGATGCAGGATGTACGCGAATCCCTGCGGGGCCAGATAGTCCTGGCCGACCCAGTTGGCGAGCTGGAAGATCCAGACGGCGGTCCACACCAGCCGCCAGTCCTCGGTGAAGGTCCGGTAGAGCAGGACGAGGACCGGCATCAGCAGCAGACCGAGCACGACCGGCGCCCAGTTGAGGTACGAGGCCGCGCTGTCGACGCCGAAGGCGCGCACGAGGGCGGCGTTGAGGCTGAAGAAGCCGGGCCACTGGTCGTACGCCGACATGTTGCCGGACAGGGCGGCGTTCGGCCGCAGTTCGCCGTTGGCGAGGAGCATGTCGATGACGGCGTCGTGCTTGGAGGCCCACGGGTAGCGCACCGAGTCGTACAGCACGGCGGGCGGGGCCTTGAGGGCGCACAGCAGCCCCACGCAGTACGCGGCGGGCCACCAGGGCGCGGTGCCCGCGCGCCGCAGACCGAGCAGGAAGCCACCGGTCAGGACCAGCAGCGAGACGTAGTAGACGGCGGGCAGCCGGTCGAGGAGGCCGTGGTCGCCCATGGTGCGGAAGCCGATGCGCGGCAGCGCGTACGCCCACAGGCCGAGGCCGAGGAGCAGCGGCAGCCACGTGAGGTCGGGCAGGGAGAGCCGTCTTCGCGGCCGGGCGGTGTCGTCGGCCGGTGGTTCGTGGTCCGCGGCAGGCTTCACGGGCGGCAGCGTGCTGCTCCCGGCGACCGGTGTGGGCACGCGTTGCTGCACCGTGCGACTCCCCCCACAGAGGTGGGCGCGGCCGTCACGCCGCTGTCCCCATCAGCGAAGTATAGGAACCTGATTCGTTTTTGGGCGGCTCTCGACCATATTCACCCGTCGTCCCGCCCCGTGGCCCACGGCCCTCACCCGGCGAACTCCGGGCCCTTCACGACCGCCCGCGCTCGTCGGTAGAGCCGCCAGCCCATCGTGGGCAGCGAGTCCGGGTAGGGCGCGGCCCGCGCGCCGGTGCCGTCCATCCACGCCTCGATGTCGGCGACCGTGTGGCTGCGGCGCAGGATGAGCCGGGCGATCCGGTACGCCTCGTCCGTCTCCGAGCTGAGCGCGTGGCGTACGGCCACGGCGGACTCGTAGCCGGCGGCGTGCGCGGCACGGCGGACGGCGCGGCTGTTGTAGCCGTGCGGATAGGCGAGATGACGCACCTCATGGCCGAGGGCGTCCTCCAGGACCGCCTTGGAGTGGCGCAGTTCGTAGCGCAGTCGGCGCGCGCCGAGCGTGTCCAGCTGCGGATGGGTGACGGTGTGCGCGCCGACCTCCATGCCGGACCGCTCCAGGAGCGGCGCCTGCGCGAGCGTCATCATCGGGGCGGGCGGCAGCAGGCTGCGCAGGCCCGGTGTGATGGCGCCGGTGGTGAGATACGCGGTGGCGGGAAGGCCGCGGGAGGCGAGCGCCTCGGCGGTGGGTCCCGGCAGATCGGCGAAGCCGTCGTCGAAGGTGAGGACGACGGGCCGGGGCGGCAGGGGCGCGCCCCGGCCGGCGAGGTGGTCGGCGAGGTCGCTGATCCTGACCGGTGTACGGCCGCTGGCGGCGACGGCGTCGAGCTGGGCGCCGAACTCCTTGGGCGTGACGGTGAATTCGGCGATCCAGTCGGGCGGGTCGTCCATGACCGCGTGGTAGAGCAGAACGGGAATGAGCGGTGGCGTCCGGGGAGACGTCCGTGGTGTCGTCATCTGTTCTCCCAGGGGAGCGGCAGTCCGCGTACGCGTCTGCGGGCCTTGGCGTACCCGATCGGGCCTGCCAGCATGCCGCGCCGCTCCAGCCTGGAGAGACTGCGCGGCCAGGGGTGGCTGTCGGTGCCGTGCCCGCCGGGCACACCGTCGGGGCCGCCGTCCCGGTGGGCGGTCATCGCGCGGGCGTGGGCGAGGCCGCGGGGCAGCCGGGCGAGCAGCGCCGGGAGGAGGTCCGGGCGGCGGGCGATCAGCGCGGTGAGGTACGCGGTGAGGCCGGCGCCGTAGCCGTACGCCTGGTTGCGCAGGTCCTGCGGGGTCTCGCGGTGGTGGTGCCAGACCAGCGCGTCGGGTGTGTACCGCAGCCGGTGGCCGTCGGCGAGGATCCGCACGAACGCGTACAGGTCGTCACCACCGCGGGCCGCGGTGCCGGTGCCGGTCGCCGGGTCGAAGCCGCCGACGGCCTTCAGCGCACGGGCACGGAACGCCATGTTGGCGCCGGAGCCGAACCGGCCCGCGGTGAACGGGAACAGCGGCTCGTCGGCGGGCGGCCGTGCGGGGTCGTACGTGCGGGGCGCGAAGCCCTTGGCGAAGCCGCCGTGGCTCTCCAGCAGGATCTGCGCGGGGGTGCCGAGCCGCGCGGGGAGGATGAGCCCCGTGACGCAGCCGACGCGCGGGTCACCGGCGAACGGCGCGGTGAGCGCGGTGAGCCAGTGCGGGTCGGCGACGACGTCGTCGTCGGTGAAGGCGATCACGGCACCGTCCGCGGCGGCGACACCGCGGTTGTGGGCGACGGCCAGTCCGGGCACGGGCTCGTGCACGTACCGGACGCGGTCGGAGCGGTCGGAGTACTTGTGCTCGACCAGTTCGCGGGTGGCGTCGGTGACCGGAGCGTTGTCGACGACGACGATCTCGAAGTCCGGGTGGTCCTGCGCGAGCAGCGAGTCCAGCGCGCGGGCGAGCAGGTCGGCGCGCTCCCGGCTGGCGACGACGACGCTGGTGCGGGGCAGGTCGCCGTGGGGTTCGGGCTCGGGCGCCGGGACCGGGCCGAGCCGCTCCCGGGCGAGCGCGGCGAGCGTCCCGGCCGGGTCGGCGCCCTCGGGCACGGTCGCGGTGATGGTGCCGACGGGCCGGCCACGGTGCCGTACGAGCACGAACACCTCGCCGGGCCCGACGGGCGCCCCGCCGGGACCGGGCCGCAGCGCGAGCACGCCGTGGCCGGACCGGGGGCCGGGGCCGGCGGCGCCGGTGGTCTCGATGGTCTCGAGGTCGGGCGGGGCGAGGGCGTCGAGGTCCAGCTCGGCGACCTGCATGGCGCGGATCGGTCGCGGTGTGCGCGGCATGGGTGTCGTCCCCCCGGGAGTGGTGTCGTTCCGAGCTGTCCGGCAGGTCATTCGCCCCGGAGCCGGCCTATCCGGTTGAGCGTCTTCTGCGCGTATCCGGCGAGCCGTGGCCGGCTGCGTACGTAGCTGTGCGCGCGTCGGGCGGGCTCACGGCCGAGCCAGTAGAGCGCGGCACGGGCCCCGGGCCGGGTCGACGAGCCTTCGTGGACGTGGAGTTCGCCGGTCTTGAGGGCGTCCTTGTACTCGGCGGCGCCGCGGCCGAGGTCGAGCATGCCGATGCCTTCGGCGGCCGCGGCCTCGGCCATCCGCAGATGGAGGACCAGCCCTGGCGAGTACTTCGCGTAGGCGGTGTCGTACGCCGGGAACCAGCAGGACAGCACGGTGCGCGAGCGCAGTCCGAAGTGAGCGGCGACGGGCCGGTCCGCTGCGTACAGCACGGAGAGCACGCCGGAGCAGCCGGGCGCACGGGTGTCGTGCAGCCGGCGCACGAGCGTGCTGATCCAGTCCTGGGCGAAGCGGTCGCGGCGGCCGGTCCTGCGGTACTGGGCGGACTTCCAGTCCATGAGCGTCCGCAGCGCCTCGGGGTCGCGTTCGTCGAAGACGAACCTCACCTCGCCCGCCTGACGGGCCAGTTTGCGCTCCTTGGCCATGGTGGTGCGGAAGAACTTGGGAGAGCGCTCGCGCAGCCGTTCCTCGTAGACGGCGTAGCCCTCGCCGACGTCGATCACGGGCGAGGCGAACTCCTCGGCGCTGTCCTGGGCGAAGAGGCCCTGCCCGTCCTCCAGGTTGTCGAACTCCCAGGCCGACAGCGAACAGGCCCGCAGCAGTTCGCGCGCACCGAGGCGCAGCCCCGGCCGCAGCACGGCCCCCTGGCAGTCGGACACTCCGAGCCCGACGGCCCGGCCGTGCCCGAACGGCCCCTTCTCGTACGGGAAGAATCCGGCCGGGACCCCGTCCTCCTCGATGACCGCGACCCTGGCGCCCGGCCGCACCCCGGCGACGGCCAGGGTGAACTCGGGTTCCATGAAGGGGCTGGCCGGCGATCCGGACTTGGCGCGCAGTTCGCGCCAGGACTCGGTCTCCCCCTCGTCCAGCTCCCCGGGCTTCACGACACGAATGCGCACACCGCTCAACTCGACCCCCCGGTCTCCCCCTTGAGCTTCCCCGGGACAGGACGGTACCGGCCGAAATCCCCCTGGGACAGGGCGCGAAGGTCAAGCTGTGACCAATACGTGAAGAAGCGTGAAGCCCTGTGAAGGGTGGGGCGAATGGGACGTGGTACGGCCGCCGTCGGGCGGGGGTGGTCCGGCGCCGTCCCTCCCGTGCGGGAGGTCGGATGGACGGCGTGGCCCCCGCCCGGCGGCGGCCGGGTCGGTGCGCCCCGGACCGGTGGTGCGGCTCAGGGCAGCGAGCGGTTCAGCGCTCGCGGTTCAGCACGTGCGGTTCAGCACTCGGAAGTCAGCCGATGCAGCCGGGCACGGCTCCGGCCGGGGCGCAGTTGTTGACCTCGTTGTCCTTGACCTTCGTCCGGATGAGGTCGACGGTGCTGCCGGGCTCTTCGAAGATGCCGCCGCCGTCCGCGGCCTCGTTCCGGACGACCTTGGAGTCGGTCAGCGTCGCGGTGCCGTCGTCGTTGTAGAGGCCGCCGCCCTGGGAGTTCGCGGCGGTGGCCTTGTTCTCCTTGATGACGGTGTTCTCGACGTTGAGGGTCGCGAGGTTGACGATGCCGCCGCCCACGCCTCCGTCGTCGTTGGCCGTGTTCTTGGTGATGCTGCTGTTCTCGATGGTGGTGATGCCGCTGGTGACGAGACCGCCCGCATTGGCGGCGACGTTCCCCTTCACCTCGACGCGGTCGAAGTTCGTGACGATGCCGGGGTCGGCGACGATGAACAGGCCGCCGGCTTCGCCGACAGCGACGTTCTCGTTGATCTCACTGCGGATGAACGTCGCCGGGGTGTTGTTGGTGAAGACGCCGCCCACGTCGTCGGTCGACCTGTTCTTGTTCACGGTGGTGGAGCGGAGGGAGAGCGTTCCCCCCTCGGTGGCGATGCCTCCGCCGAGCTCGCCGTTGTTCCTGTCCACGCTGCTGGAGTTCAGCCGGACCTCGGTCTCCGACGCGGCGATGCCCCCGCCCGCTCCGTCGGCGGTGTTCTTGTCCACGCTGCTGCGGGAGACGACGACGGTCGAGCCGTCGGCGGCGAAGACCGCGCCACCGGCGTCGTCGGCGTGATTGCGCGTCAGAACGGTCGACTTGAGGGTGAGGCTGCGGCCTTCGCCGACGAACACGGCACCCCCCTCATCGGTCGTGGAGCCGTTGCGGACGATGAGTTCGGAATCCCCGCGGCCCCGGTCGATGCCGTGCTGGGCGAGGACTTCGTTCGCCATGGCCGCCGTGCCCCAGCCGTCGCCCCCGCGTCCTTCGCCGTCGAGGGTGAGGGCCCCGGCCGGGTCCGCGACCTCGAAGATGCGGAAGTCGGGGACGCCCACGGCAGTGGAGCGTTCGATGACGCTGTCCTTGCCGCCCTTGATGGTGATGGGCGTGATGATGACGGGCAGGCCGTTGGCGTCCCCGCTGGGGCCGACGTTGTTCACCTCGACCAGCCGGTAGACGCACTTGCGGGCCAGCTGGATCGTCCCGCCGCCCGCGGCGTTGGCCGCGTCGATGGCGTCGATCAGTGCGTCGACGGAGCAGGGGATGGCGGACGGCGAGTCGGACGCGTCCGCCTGGACGGGCACGGTCGGGACGAGGGCGAGGCCCAGGGCGGCCAGGGCGGTGACGCCGCCGGCTCTCGGGACGAACCTCATGGCAGCTCCAGGAGTGAGGGAGGACCGGCCCACCGCAAAGTAGGCACCCCTGGAGCAGGACGAGGCGCAACACACCCCTGAAGGACGGGCGCCACACCGATGCCGCCCTCACACCAGCCGTAAGGCCCTGGCCCAGCACCCGGACGCGTCACCGGAGCGCCACTGAGGCGCCGCCGGTGACCGCCTCAGACCAGCTGGGTGCCCCGGCGCCACACGGCGGAGACCAGCGGTACGCCCGGGCGGTACGCCAGGTGGACGTGCGACGGGGCGTCGAGGACGGCGAGATCGGCACGGGCGCCGGGAGCGAGGCGGCCGATGTCGGTACGGCGCAGGGCTGCCGCACCGCCCGCCGTGGCGGACCAGAGGGCCTCGTCCGGCGTCATTCCCATGTCACGCACGGCGAGCGCGATGCAGAACGGCACGGAGGAGGTGAACGACGAGCCCGGGTTGCAGTCCGTGGACAGCGCGACCGTCACACCCGCGTCGATCAGGCGGCGGGCGTCGGGCCACTGGGCGCGGGTGGAGAACTCGGCGCCGGGCAGCAGGGTCGCGACGGTGTTGCCGCTCGCGAGGGCGTCGACGTCCGCGTCCGTGAGGTGGGTGCAGTGGTCGGCGGACGCCGCGTCCAGCTCGACGGCGAGCTGGACACCCGGGCCGTAGGTCAGCTGGTTGGCGTGGACACGCGGGGTGAGGCCTTTCGCCATGCCGGCGGTGAGGACCGCACGGGCCTGGTCCCCGTCGAACGCCCCCTTCTCGCAGAAGACGTCGACCCAGCGCGCGTGCGGCGCGCAGGCGTCGAGCATCTCGCCGGTGACGAGGGCGACGTAGGCGGCGGGGTCGTCGGCGAAGTCCGGGGACACGACGTGCGCGCCGAGGTAGGTGACCTCGTCCGTGTGCCGCGCGGCGATCCGCAGCGCCCGCTCCTCGTCGCGGGTGGTCAGGCCGTACCCGGACTTCGTCTCGAAGGTCGTCGTGCCCTGGCGGAGCGCCTCGTCCAGATAGCGGGTGAGGTTCGCCTCCAGCTCGTCGTCCGTGGCGGCGCGGGTCGCGGCGACGGTGGTCCGGATACCGCCCGCGGAGTAGGCACGACCCGACATGCGGGCGTTGAACTCGGCGGTACGGTCACCGGCGAAGACCAGGTGCGAGTGCGAGTCCACGAACCCGGGGATGACGGCCCGGCCGCCGGCGTCGTGCACCTCGTCGGCGGCGGACGCGTCCGCCGACCGGCCGGTCCAGGCGACGGTGTCGCCGTCGAGGACGAGCGCGGCGCCCTCGATCAGTCCGAGGGGGCCGTCACCTGCGGCGGGGTCGTTGGTGACGAGGCTGCCGATGTTGGTGATGAGGGTCGTGGTACTCATGCTTCCTCATGTTTCCACAGCGGCCCACGGGCGCCCGCCCGCCCCTGCTGCTGGTACGTCGCTACCAGCGGCGGTACTACTCGGAGGCGTACACGAGGAAGCCGGCCCAGGCGGCGGGGCCGACGGTGAGCCGGGGGCCGTCGGGGTTCTTGGAGTCGCGGATGTGGACGGTGGGGCAGGAGGGGCTGGAGGCGACCTCGACGCAGTCGTCACCTTCGCTGCTGCTGCTGTAGCTGCTCTTGGTCCAGGCGACCTCGACGCAGTCATTACCGTTGCTGCTATTGCTGTAGCTGCTCTTGAACCAGTCCAGCCCGGGACCGTTCTCGGCAGAGGGCTTGATGGTCATATCTCTCCCAGCACTTGCTCGATGAAGGCCAGCGACTCCCGTGGCGAGAGAGCCTGGGCCCGGATGATGCCATACCGCAGTTCGATGATCCGCAACTGTTTCGGCTCGGAAACCGGACGGCTGTTGAACTCGCCCTCGCAGCGCCCCACAGCCGTACCGTCCCCGAACTTCAGCATCTCGATCGTGCCGCCCATCCCTGCGTGACCGTCGTGGTCCGTCGGCATCACCTGGATCTCGACGCTACGCAACTGCCCTACCTCCAAGAGGCGTTCGAGCTGACGGCGCAACACCATCTTGCCCCCGATCGGGCGGCGCAGCGTCACCTCTTCCTGGACGAAGCTGAGCTCAGGAGCCGACGAGCGCTCGAAGATCGAATGGCGAGCGATACGCGCTGCCACCATCCGCTCCACTTCATCCGACGAGTAGGCAGGACGTCGCGTTTCGATCAACGCCCGTGCGTACTCCTCCGTCTGCAACAGCCCGTGAAGGTTGTGACTACCGTACGCCGAACGTTCGACCGCCTGCGCCTCCAGCTTCGCCAGCTCCCTAACCTTCTTCGGGTACCGCGCCTCCGCCAGCATCTTCTTCATGGCCGCGACCTTGCCGCCCGCCCCCAGCACCTGGTCCACCTTGTCCAGGTACTCCGGCCGGGGAATCCGCGCCCCGCGCTCCACCTTGCGGATCAGGTCCTCGCTGTACCCGATGCGCTGCCCGAACTCCGCGACCCGCAGCCCCGCGCCCTCGCGCCAGAGCCGGAGCTGGCCGCCCGCCATTTCCACCACCGGCGCGATCTCGTCGTCCGGATCGACGTCCCAGCCGGGCTCGTCGACCCCGCCGTTCACGTCCGTCACCCTGTCCATCCCGCACCCCCGTCTTCGCCGCGCCGGTCGTGTCCAACGCCCGCCGTACCCGCCCGTCACGCGATACAGCCGGGACAAGACAGGACAGCGCCGGGACAGTCACCGTACGTACAGGCCGCATCACTGTTCAGAGTAGGCACGCCTCGCCACGCTGAGTGACATGAATCAGCAGATCGCCCAACCCCTTGCCGCTGCGGCCCAGTTCAGCGTCCGGCTCTCCTCCACCCGCCGCGGTGCACGCCTCGCCCGGCTCCTCGCCGCGGAGCAGCTGCGTTCCTGGGGTGTGAGCGGTGCGGCCTCGGACGCCGCCGCCCACGTCATCGCCGAACTGGCCGCCAACGCGGCGCTCCACGGCCGCGTTTCCGGCCGCGACTTCCGCCTGAGGCTGTCCGCGACGCCGCACACGCTCCGTATCGAGGTGACGGACACACGCGGTGACCGCCTCCCCGCTCCCCAACCCGCGACGCCCGACCGCGAGTCGGGCCGCGGGCTGCTCCTCGTCGAGGCGCTCGCCACCCGCTGGGGCACCCGCTCCGGCCCGGTCCCGTGCAAGACGGTCTGGGCGGAGATCGACCTCGTACGGCCCACACAGCCCGTACGGCCGGAGTGACCGGCGGGTCTCACCGCTGGGCGGTCCGCGCCCTCAGGTCCGGTTCACGCTCAGCCCCGACGGCGTTGCCGCCAGGGCTTCGGAGAGGGTGGCGTGGACCGGGATCACGTCGATCAGGCCGGTGATCCGCAGCAGATACGTGATCATCCCGTCCGGGCACACGAGGC
Source organism: Streptomyces sp. NBC_00259 (assembly GCF_036181745.1). Lineage (NCBI taxonomy): Bacteria > Bacillati > Actinomycetota > Actinomycetes > Kitasatosporales > Streptomycetaceae > Streptomyces > Streptomyces sp. NBC_00259. The sequence goes on from NZ_CP108080.1 coordinate 3,107,081, forward strand.
GCAGCTCGCCGCAGCGTCGGCGGGCGGCGTCATGGGCATCCACCAGTACGCGCAGACCGCTCGCGTCACAGAAAGCCAGCACGGACAGGTCCACGATGAGCCTGACCGGGTCGTGAGCCGAGCCGACGTCCTCAAGGTGGTTACCCAGCAAGCCGGCGCTCGCGATGTCCAGCTCGCCCGCAACCGTGACGACCGACCAGCCGTCTCGGCGATGGGAGGAAACCGTCAGGTGCATCATCGTGCTCGACCCCTCGGAGAAGGACCCCTCTTCATCAGAGGATGACTCTAGCGAAGAGAGTACTGCTTCATCCTCAAGAGGCAAACTACTCTCAGTGGAGCGGCTCGCTACATTCGGCTCCATGGCATCGGCGGGTGTGCCGCAGGGCGCCAGAATCGGCGCATGCTGAGAATCGGATCCGTGGTGCTGGGCGTCTCGGATGTGCCGCGTGCTGCCGCGTTCTGGATGAAGGCGCTGCGATACGTCCCGCGCGAGGAGATGGAAGAGGACTGGGTGGTGCTCGTACCGGCGGAAGGGGCCGGGGTCCAGCTGTCGCTCGGCCTGAGCGAGACGCCGGCACAGGAGCGTCCGCGGATCCATCTGGACCTGTACGCGGGGGACGCGGCCGATCAGGCCGCCGAGGTCGAGCGGCTGGTGTCCCTGGGCGCTCGGCGCGTCGACTGGGACCTCTACCCGGCCGACGCCGACTTCGTCGTACTCGCCGATCCCGACGGCAACCGCTTCTGCGTCATCGACACCGGCCACGGCTGACCGAAGGCTGGAACCCGTGTCCCGGAGGCCCGGCGGGCGGCCGCCGACCTGTTCATCGGCCTGCCGTCAGAGCCCCGGCTCCGGCCACCATGGCCGGATCATTCGTCACCGGTGAGGGCGTCGGCGTTGAAGTGGTGAACACGCAAGATCAACACCACGTCGTCGCGGTAGTCCTCCTGGTACCAGAGCATCACTGGCCCGTCCCCATGGCTGAGGACGCCGGAGGCGGATTCGGTGATGTCGAAAGGGCGGCCGATGCGGCGTACACCGACTGCTTCGGAGATGCGCTGTGCGACGTTCTCGATGTCGCGGCGTTGCTCCGCGGTGAGTCCCCCGACAACGTGCTCGGCGTCGGGAAGGTACTCCCAGGTCCAGTCACTCACGCGGCGGCCGCCTCCGCGTCGGCGAGGATGCGGCCGATCTCGGCGGCGGCGGCGCGGCGGGCGGCGCGGTCGTCGGAGGTGGCGACGATGTGTTCGCACTCGCGGAGTCGACCGGCGCGGGCGGGCCAACGGGTAACGGCCACCCAGGCCCACCAGTGTTCTGTGAAGTGACGTCCGGGGAGAAGGCTGTATTCGTCGCGAGCCTGGTCCATGGCGGTGGCCCAGTCGGCATCGAAGCGCGGGAGCACATCGGGGTCGATTCGCGCGACAGCGACACGCAGGGCTGCCGGGGTCTTCGCGGGCATGCGGATGAGCGGTTCGCCGGCCGGCTCAGTGGGCTGTGAGGTCATCTCGGGCTCCTGAAAGGGGAATTGACTCGGTCAGGCGGCGCTCGCCGCTTCGCCCTTCTCCCGGTTCGCACGACCCTCGTGGTCTCGATGCCGTCGGCGCAGAGTGTCGCGGTTCATGCCAGTGATGCGAGTCGCCGCTGCCTGTGCGCCTCGGGGGCCGTGCTCAAGGAGGTCGAGCAGCGCCGCCTCGAACTCCGTCTCTGCGTCGGCCAGGCGCTTCGTGGCGCGCTCCAGGCGGCGAATGCGGGGATCCTCGGGCGTGGCAGTTCGGGGCATGGGCCCCATGATTGCCGAAATGATCGGCCGAATGCAACGGCCGATTCATTCGGCATCTTGTCTCACCCCCGCAGCGCCGCGATCGCCTCCGTCAGGGCCGACGGGACGTCCTGGACCAGGGTGTGCACCCCGTCCCGCACGACGTGCCGGCCTGCGACGACCGTGTGGCGGATGTCCGCCGACGTGGCCGCGAAGACCGCCGTCTCCGCGCCCAGCCTCGGCAGCGGGCCCGCCGTGCGGACCGTGTCGAGGGCCACCGTGGTGAAGTCGGCGAGGGCGCCCGCTTCCAGGCGGCCCGCGTCGGGCCAGCCCAGGGACGCGTGGCCGTCCTCCGTGGCGGCGCGCAGCAGTGCCGCCGCCGTCCAGTGGCCGCGGGTGCGGCTGCGCAGGCGCTCGTTCAGTTCCATCGCGCGCGCCTCCTCCAGGAGGTCGATCACCGCGTGGCTGTCGCTGCCGAGGGAGAGCGGGGAACCCGCGCGCTGGAGGGCGTGCGCGGGGCCGATGCCGTCGGCCAGGTCCCGTTCGGTCGTGGGGCACATACAGGTGCCGGTCGTGCTGCCGCCGAGCAGCGCGATGTCGTCGTCCGTGAGATGCGTGTTGTGGACGCCGGTCGTGCGCGGGCCCAGCACACCGTTGTCGGCGAGCAGCCGTGCCGGGGTGCAGCCGTGGGCGGCGAGGCAGGCGTCGTTCTCGGCGGTCTGCTCGGAGAGGTGCACATGGAGGGGCGCCTCACGGGACGCCGCCCACTCGGCCACCGTCGACAGCTGCGCCGCCGGGACGGCCCGTACGGAGTGGATCGCCGCACCGATGCGCGCCCACTCCTGGTCCTTGAGGAGCGACACCCGCTGCGCCCACGCGTCGGCCGTGCCGTCGGAGAAGCGGCGCTGGTGCGCCGTGGGAGGTTCGCCGAAGCCCGCCGACAGATACGCCGTGTCGAGCAGCGTGATCCGGATGCCCGCGTCCGCCGCCGCGGCGATCAGCGCCTCGCCCATGGCGTTGGGGTCGGCGTACGGCGTGCCGTCCGGGGCGTGGTGGACGTAGTGGAACTCGCCCACCGCCGTGATCCCGGCCAGCGCCATCTCCGCGTACACCGCCCGCGCCAGCGCGTGGTACGACTCCGGCGTCAGCCGCGCAGCCACCTTGTACATGAAGTCGCGCCAGGTCCAGAACGTCCCCGAGCCGACCTGGACGAGGCCGCGCAGGGCCCGGTGGAAGGCGTGGCTGTGGGCGTTCGCGAGACCGGGGACGGTGAGACCGCGCAGCACCTCGGCGCCAGGCGGCGGGGTCTCGGCCCCGGTCCGGACCGCCGTGATCCGGCCGTCGCGCACGTCCAGCGCCACTCCGGGCTCGACATGGGTGCCGAGCCAGGCGTGTTCCAGCCAGTACGTCGTCAGCTGCACGCGAGTCCCTCCAGTACGTCGGCCAGTGCGATGACCCCGGCGAGGCAGTCGTCCTCGGCCGCGTACTCGGCCGGGGAGTGCGAGACACCCGTCGGATTCCGTACGAACAGCATGGCGGTCGGGATGGACTCCGAGAGGATTCCCGCGTCGTGTCCCGCGCCGGTGCCGAGCAGCGGGGCCCGTCCGCCGAGGATCTTGCCGAGCTCGTCGCGCAGCGCGTGCTCGAACTCGACGACGGGCGTGAACGACTCCCGTACGACGGTGAGGTCGATGCCGTTGCGTTCGGCGTGCTCGCGGGCGGCCGCCTCGATCGCGGCCGTGACGACGTCCAGGGCCGACTGTTCCGGCGCGCGCGAGTCGAGCCAGCCGCGGACGAGCGACGGGATGGCGTTGACGCCGTTCGGCTCGACGGAGACCTTGCCGAAGGTCGCGACGGCGCCCGCCAGCTCCGCCTCGCGGCGGGCGGCGAGGACGGTCTCGGCGTACGTCAGCATCGGGTCGCGGCGGTCCGCGAGACGGGTGGTGCCGGCGTGGTTGGCCTCGCCGCGGAAGTCGAACCGCCAGCGGCCGTGGGGCCAGATGGCGCTCGCGATGCCGACGGGGTCGCCGGACAGGTCGAGGGCACGGCCCTGTTCGACGTGGAGTTCGACGAACGCGCCGATGCGGGCGAGGCGTTCGGGGTCGGGGCCGATGGCGTCGGGGTCGTAGCCGGTCGCCTCCATGGCCTGGGGGAGGCTCACACCGTCCCCGTCCCGGAGTTCGTACGCCTGCGCCTTGGTCAGCCGGCCGGCGGTGAGCCGGGAGCCGACGCAGGCGAGGCCGAAGCGTGCGCCCTCCTCGTCGCCGAAGTTGGTGATGGCGATGGGCTTGGTGAACGTCGCTCCCCTGCGGCGGAGTTCGTCGAGCGCGGCGAAGGAGGACACGACGCCGAGGGGGCCGTCGAAGGCGCCGCCGTCGGGCACGGAGTCCAGGTGGGAGCCGGTGACGACGGCGTCACCTGCCGAAGGGTCGCCGAGCCAGGCCCACTGGTTGCCGTTGCGGTCGGTCTCGCAGGTGAGGCCGCGGGCCGCGGCCTGCTCCTGGAACCAGGTGCGGCAGTCGGCGTCGGCGCCGGTCCAGGCATAGCGGCGGTAGCCGCCCGAGTCGGCGTTGCGCCCGATGGTCGCGAGGTCCGCCCACATCTCGTGGAACGAGAGGGGTGTGGGCGGACGTTCCGCCGCGGCAAAACGGGCGGGCACAACCCGGTCGGGGTCGCTCACGAGTCCTCCCGCATCGGGATGCGGACGCCGCGGTCCCCGGCGACCGACTCCGCGATGTCGTAGCCCGCGTCCACGTGACGGATCACGCCCATGCCCGGGTCGTTCGTCAGCACGCGGCGGATCTTCTCGCCCGCGAGCTTCGTGCCGTCGGCGACCGTGACCTGGCCGGCGTGGAGGGAGCGGCCCATGCCGACGCCGCCGCCGTGGTGGATGGACACCCACGAGGCGCCGGAGGCGACATTGACCATGGCGTTGAGCAGCGGCCAGTCGGCGATCGCGTCCGAGCCGTCGAGCATCGCCTCGGTCTCGCGGTACGGGGACGCGACCGATCCGCAGTCGAGGTGGTCGCGGCCGATGGCCAGCGGGGCCGCCAGCTCGCCGCTGGCCACCATGTCGTTGAAGCGCTCGCCCGCGCGGTCGCGCTCGCCGTAGCCCAGCCAGCAGATGCGCGCCGGGAGGCCCTGGAAGTGGACGCGCTCGCCGGCCAGCTTGATCCAGCGGGCCAGGGACTCGTTCTCGGGGAAGAGGTCCAGCATCGCCTTGTCGGTCTTCGCGATGTCCGACGCCTCGCCCGACAGCGCCGCCCAGCGGAAGGGGCCCTTGCCCTCGCAGAAGAGGGGCCGGATGTACGCCGGTACGAAGCCGGGGAACGCGAACGCCCGGTCGTAGCCGGCCAGCTGCGCCTCGCCGCGGATGGAGTTGCCGTAGTCGAAGACCTCGGCGCCCGCGTCCATGAAGCCGACCATGGCTTCCACATGGCGGGCCATCGACTCGCGGGCCCGGGTCGTGAACCCGGCCGGGTCCTTCGCCGCGTAGGACGCCATGTCGTCGAAGTCGACGCCCACCGGGAGGTAGGACAGCGGGTCGTGGGCCGACGTCTGGTCGGTCACGATGTCGATCGGGGCGCTTTCCGCCAGCATCTGCGGCAGCAGCTCCGCCGCGTTGCCGAGCAGGCCGATCGACAGCGGGCGGCGGGCGTCCCGGGCCTCCACCGCGAGCTGGAGGGCGTGGGCGAGGTTGTCGGCCTTCACGTCCAGGTAGCGGTGCTCGATCCGGCGCTCGATCGCGCGCGGGTCGACGTCGATGCAGATCGCGACGCCGTCGTTCATGGTCACGGCGAGCGGCTGGGCGCCGCCCATTCCGCCGAGACCGGCCGTGAGCGTGATCGTCCCGGCCAGGGTGCCGTCGAACTTCTTCGCCGCCACGGCCGCGAAGGTCTCGTACGTGCCCTGGAGGATGCCCTGGGTGCCGATGTAGATCCAGGAGCCGGCGGTCATCTGGCCGTACATGGTGAGGCCGAGGGCCTCCAGGCGCCGGAACTCCTCCCAGTTCGCCCAGTCGCCGACCAGGTTGGAGTTGGCGATGAGCACGCGCGGCGCCCACTCGTGGGTCTGCATGACGCCGACGGGGCGGCCGGACTGGACGAGCATCGTCTCGTCCTGCTTCAGGGTCCGCAGCGTGCGCACCATCGCGTCGAAGGAGCGCCAGTCGCGGGCGGCCTTTCCGGTGCCGCCGTAGACGACGAGCTTGTCGGGGTGCTCGGCGACCTCCGGGTCGAGGTTGTTCTGGAGCATGCGCAGCGCGGCTTCCTGCTGCCATCCAAGGGCGCTCAGTTCCGTACCACGCGGTGCCCTGACCGGGCGGGGTCCAGACATGCCGATGCCTCCTCGCGACAGTGACTCTTCTATTCACATCCTGGCCTCCTGAATAATTCCAGTCAACAGGGCGGCACGGGACGGGCCCGGATGATTGACTGGTACACATGGCTCATCTGGCTTCAGACCGTCGTGATCAGGCCGTCCGAGCGGCCGTGGAACAAGGCCTTCTCAACGGGAGCGAGCCCGTCACCGCCCTGCTCGACATCGCCGGGATCCGCGCCTCCGCCGCCGCGCTCACGGCCGCCTTCGCCGAGATCACCGACGCCCCCGTCCTGCACGCCTTCGCCGTCAAGGCCGGCCCGCTGGTGCCGGTGCTGCGCCTGCTGGACTCGGAGGGCATCGGCGCGGAGGTCGCCAGCCCAGGCGAGCTGGCACTGGCCCGCGCCGCCGGCATCCGGCCGGAGAACATCGTCCTCGACTCCCCCGCCAAGACCCTCCCCGAACTGCGTGAGGCACTCGGCCTCGGGATCGCCGTCAACGCCGACAACCTCCAGGAACTCGACCGGATCGACGACCTGGTCGGCCGGGAACCCAGTCGCTCCCCGCTCGGTCTGCGGGTCAACGCCCAGATCGGCGCGGGCGCGATCGGGGCGCTGTCGACCGCCACGAAGACCTCGAAGTTCGGCGTCGCGCTGCGCGACGAGGGCGCCCGCGAGCGGGTCGTCCGGGCCTGTCTCGACCGGCCGTGGCTGACCCGGCTGCACACCCACTCCGGCTCGCAGGGACTGACCCTGGAACTGATGGCCAAGGGCGTACGGGCCGTGTACGAGCTGGCCGAGGAGATCAACGCGGCCGCCGGGCGGCAGCAGATCGACACGATCGACATCGGCGGCGGGCTTTCGGTCAACTTCACCTCCGACGAGGAGACCCCGACCTTCGCCATGTACGCCCGGACCCTGCGGGAGGAGGTCCCCGGACTGTTCGACGGGCGGTACGGGCTGGTCACCGAGTTCGGCAGGTCGCTGCTGGCCAAGCACGGCACGGTCCTCACCCGGGTCGAGTACACGAAGACCACCGGCGCCCGGCCCATCGCCGTCACCCATGCGGGCGTCCAGATCGCCACCCGCACCATCTACGACCCCGTCTCATGGCCGCTGCGGATCGCGGTGTACGACGCGAAGGGCGTGCCCAGGACCGGTGACGCCGTCGTGCAGGACATCGCGGGTCCTGCCTGCTTCGCGGGCGACCTGCTGGCCGAGGCGCGGGCGCTGCCGCTGCTGGAGCCGGGCGACGTGGTCCCGGCACTGGACACCGGCGCGTACTACTTCAGCAGCCACTACGCGTACAACAGCCTCGCCAGGCCCGGGATCCACGGCTTCCGGGCCGACGGGGACGGGATCGGGTTCGTGACGGTCCGGGCCGCGCAGAGCCTGGAGGAGATCGTCACGGAGGCGGGCGGCGGCTCGGCGGACGCGCTGCTGTAGCGGGCGGTTGTCGTACCCCGGTGGTTCCATGGAGCCATGACCAGCAGCAGCGTCGTCGTCGAGCGCCGCGTCGCCGCGCCCGCCGGGCGGATCTGGGAGGCCCTGACCGACCTGGAGGGCTCGCAGCGCGTGCTCAGCGGGGTGGAGCGGATCGAGGTCCTCACGGAGGGCGGCTTCGGCGTCGGCACCCGGTGGCGCGAGACCAGACGGATGCTCGGCAAGGAAGCCACCGAGGAGATGTACGTGACGGTGAGCGAGCCGCCGGAGCGCTTCGTCGTCGAGGCCGACAACCACGGCGCCCACTATGTGTCCGAGTTCGCGCTGCGCGCCGACGGGCCCGAGACGACCACGGTGCGGATGACGTTCTCCGCCACGCCTCCCGGGGGCTTCATGGGCCTGCTCACCAAGGTGCTCGGGCCGCTCGGCGAGCGTGCCGTGGCCAAGGCCATCGCGCGGGACCTCGCCGATGTCGCGGCCGCCGTGGAGGGCCGCGGCGGCTGACGCGCGCGCCGGGCCGCCCGGTGCGCCCCGCGGCCACGGCCACCGCCGGGGCCGGCCCCGTACGGCCCAACCACTCGCACCGCACGCATCACGGGCATCCCGACGGGCAGGAACCTTCCCACCGCCGAACGGGAACGGGAGAGGTGTCTCATGGCCACATCCACTTCCACGGAACCACCCGAGCAGCAGCCTTCACTCAAACGCGCCATCGGCCCGAAGCTGCTGATCCTCTTCGTGATCGGCGACATCCTCGGTACGGGCATCTACGCCACGACCGGGAAGGTCGCGGGCAAGGTGGGCGGCGCGCTGTGGCTGCCGTTCCTGATCGGCTTCATCGTGGCGGTCATGACGGCGGCGTCGTACGTGGAGCTCGTCGGCAAGTACCCCAAGGCCGCAGGCGCCGCCCTCTACACCCAGAAGGCGTTCCGGCTGCCCTTCCTGACCTTCATCGTCGCCTTCATGGTGATGTGCTCCGGGCTGTCGTCCGCGAGCGCCGCCGCCCGCGCCTTCAGCGGCGACTACTTCCAGGAGTTCACGGACGCCGTCCCTTCCACCCTCATCGCGATCCTCTTCATCCTGGCGCTGGCCGCGCTCGCGCTGCGCGGTGTGTCGGAGTCCGTGAAGACCAACGTGGTGCTGACCATCGTCGAGCTCACCGGTCTGGTGATCATCCTCGCGATCGGGGCGTCGGCGATCTTCACCGGCTCCGGTGAGCCGTCCCGGCTGGGCGAGTTCCAGGCCTCCGGCACCGGATTCGCGCTGATGACGAGCATTCTGGGCGCCACGGCGCTGGGCTTCTTCGCGTTCGTCGGCTTCGAGGACTCGGTCAACATGGCGGAGGAGACGAAGGATCCGGTCCGCACCTTCCCGCGTGCGATCTTCCTCGGCGTCGGCGTGACCGGCACGATCTACGTGCTGGTCGCGCTGGTGTCCTCGCTGCTCGTGGACTACCGGGTGCTGGAGACGTCGAGCGGCCCGCTGCTGGAGGTCGTCAAGGCCGGCGGGGTCGACTTCCCGCCGAAGCTCTTCGCGCTGATCGCGCTCTTCGCGGTCACCAACTCCGCGCTGATCAACATCATGATGGCCTCGCGGCTCTGCTACGGACTCGCCAACGAGAAGGTGCTGCCGCGCGGCATGGGCCGGGTGCTCCCCAAGCGCCGTACGCCCGTCAACGGCATCATCTTCGTCACCGTGATCGCCATCGGCCTCGTCTCCACGGGAGAGATCGAAGGACTCGGCGACACCACCGCGTTCCTGCTGCTCTGCGTCTTCACGGTGGTCAACGTGGCGGTGCTGGTGCTCCGCAAGGACCACGTCGAGCACAGCCACTTCCGTACGCCGACGATCCTGCCGGTGCTGGGCGCGATCACCTCGGTCATCCTGGCCAGCCCGCTCTCGGAGCGTGGGTCGGACGTCTACATCAGGGCCGGCGTGCTGGTCGCCATCGGGATCGTCCTGTGGGCCGTCAACAAGGCGTGGATGAAGGTACGGCACGAGGAAGAGGCAGCCAGGCGCTGAGAACAGGCAGCCGAGGGCCGAATGGGGTGGGGCGGACCTTATCGGACCGGCTGCATGTTCCGATGGAAAATGCCAGAACTCCCACCTGCCCACACTCCGTTGCGTAACGTCATGGCTACGGACGTACGTCCGAGCCGTTCGCACACGTGCTGGAGGGGGATTTCCGCGTGCCCGGAATCGACGAGTGTCTGCTGCACGCCATGCGGCTGCCCGGAGTGCGCGGCGCCGCCCTCGTCGACTGGACCAGCGGACTCGCCCTCGGCACGGTCGGGGACGCGGCGGGCGCCGACCACGAGACGGCGGCGGCGGAGACCGCGGAGTTGGCGCGCATGGCGGCGGAGCACCCCACCTTCGCCCCCGTGGGGCTCGCCGACGGCCCGGACACGGACCTCGGCAAGAACCCTCCGGTCGAGGACCTCGTCGTCACCACCCGTACCTGCTATCACGTCCTGCGCTTCGTCGAGACGAGTTTCGACAGCAGCGTCCTGCTCCACCTCTGGCTCGACCGCGCCGAGGGCAATCTCGCCCTCGCCAGGCTGCGGATGAGAGACCTGACCGAGCGGCTGGTGCTGGAGTGACCGTCTCACCGATGCTGCTGCGGCTCGCCGCGGAGCGGGCCACGGGCGCGCTGTTACGCGACCGGGGAACGCTCTACCTCGTCGACGGCCAGGTGGTGCACGCCGAGAGCCCCGCCGCGCCCGGTATCGAGGTCCTGCTGACCGCCGGCGGGCGGCTGCGCGCCGACGGCTGGCAGGAGGCGCTCCGTGAGGCCGGGGCGCAGGGCCGGGTGGGCCGCCATCTCGTCGACAGCGGCCGGCTCAGCGGCGGCGAGCTGGAGATCTGCCACCTCGGAGCGCTGTACGACGCCGCGTACTTCGCGCTCGCGCCCAGCAGCGGCCCCTCCCGCTTCCGCTACGGGGTGGCGCACTGGATAGGCCCCGTACGGCCCGTGGCGGCCGAGGCCGTCGAACGGGAGACCTTACGGCGCAGAACACTGCTCGACCGGCTCTGGGCGCACCCCGAGACGGACACCTCGCCCGTCGTGCCCGTGCGCCGCTCCGCCGGGTCACGGACCGCCCCGCGCCAGCGCGCCGTGCTCGACCTGGCCGACGGGGTGCGCACCCCCGCCGACATCGCCCGGGCCCTCGGCCGCCCCGCGTTCCACACGCTGGTCGATGTGCGCCGGCTGGCCGCGGCCGGGCTCGTCGAGACCCCGCGAACCGACACCGGCGCCATCGCGCCGCTACCGCCACCCGATGTCGCCCGTGTGATGGGCACGTCCGCCGATCCGGACGTCGCCCTGCTCCGCCGGCTCCGTGACGCCCTGGAGGCAACGCTGTGATGCGCGCGATGAGACAGCGCGCCGAGAGGAGACAGCTGATGACCGCGAGTACCGGAGTCCTCGACGAACTCCACCGGTTGAGGACCCGGTTACCGCAGCTCACCGGCGCCCTCGCGGCCAGCGTGGACGGTCTCGTACTGGCCAGGGACACCCCGGACACGGAGGCGGAGACGGTCGCCGCGCTGACCGCCGCGGCACTCGGCGTGGCGGTGCGGCTCACCGAGGCGACCGGCCAAGGAGGCTTCCGCGAACTGCTCGTACGCGGTGAGAGCGGCTATGTGGCGACCTACGCGGCGGGGTCGGCCGCCGTGCTCACCGTCACCGCCGAGCCGCGCGTCAACGTCGGGCGGCTGCACCTCGAAGCCCGCAGGGCCGGGGCCCGCATCGCCGAACTCGTCGACGGCGCACTCGAACGTCCCTGACCGACCAGCACACCAACCCCGTGAGTTCCACGACTAGGAAAGGCATCACCATGGCGAACACCGAGACCGCTCTCAAGGAAGCGATGGCCACGATCGACGGCGCGATCGGCGTCGCGCTCGTCGACTACACCAGCGGCATGGCGCTCGGCACGATGGGCGGCGGCAAGCAGCTCGACCTGAACGTCGCGGCCGCGGGCAACACCGACGTGGTGCGGGCGAAGCTCCGCACCATGGAAATGCTCGGCCTCCAGGACGACATCGAGGACATCCTCATCACCCTGGGGTCGCAGTACCACCTGATCCGCCTCCTCAAGGCACGAGGCGGCAACGGGCTGTTCCTGTACATGGCCCTGGACACCAAGCGCGCCAACCTGGCGATGGCCCGGCACCAGCTGCGCAAGATCGAGGCGGGACTGGAGGTCTGACCCTCGCCGGCGCCCCGCCGACCGCTCAGCGGCGCCGCGCCCCGCCCGGGGCGGCGTCCCCGGCGGCGGGGCCGGTCGTGCGGTAGCCCAGCACCTCGGCGCCGGCGGGCGTGCCGCTCGCCACCCAGTCGGTGCGTACCCACTGCAGGGTCTGTGCCGCGCTCTCCCGCCGGCCCAGGGCACATGCCTTGAGCCACAGCCCGGTTCCGGCGCCCGCGAGCAGCAGCCCGCCCGCCGCCGGGACGGCGAACGCGCTCCCCACGGCGCCGGCGAACGCCGCCAGCAGCCACCAGCGGTGCGCGCGCCGCCAGTTCCGTGCCGTCACGGCCCGGTCCTGGAGGACGTCGCCTCGGGCGGCCCGGGCGGCAGCGAGCTCCAGCGCCCGGTAGCGGCCCCTGCGGACCGATGCCACGACGGCCGCCGCGAGGAGGAACAGCGCGGCTCCGCCGTACAGTCCGATCCTGCGCCCGGTCAGTCCCTCCGGCACCAGCCCGACGGCCGCCGCCAGGGCGCCGAGCCACACCATCGGGGCCGCCCCGGCCCGTACGATCACCGCGACCCGCGCCAGTGTGTGACCTCCGCGCCCCACGCCCCAGCTCCCTTCACGCACCCGGCATGTCCGGGCAGGGAGGCTAACCCGGCTTTCTGAGGAACGGCTGAGAGGCGGCGGAACGGCGGGGCGGCGGTATCAATCCGTGAACAGCCCGCGCTCCGCGGCCCGGGTGTCGAACTCCTCCAACCGGGCCTGCGCGTCCGGCAGATCGTCGCACATCGCCTCCAGCAGCACCCGGCCCAGCATCATCGGCGCGCACGCCGTGTCGAAGGCCAGGCCCGTGCCGACCGCGGCCGGGATCAGCAGATCGCTGTGGGCGGCGACGGGCGCGAACGCCGAATCGGCGACCGTCACGACGCTCAGCCCGGCCGACCGGGCGTACGCCAGCGCTTCCACGACCTCCTTGGGATGGCGCGGCAGGGCGAAGCAGAGCAGTGCGCTCGCGCCCGCACGGCGGGCGGCGTCGATCCGGTCGGCGAGCATCGTGCCGCCCTCGTCGAGGAGACGTACGTCCGGGTGGACCTTCGCCGCGAAGTACGCGAAGCCGCGGGCCTGGGAGGAGGCTGCGCGCAGGCCGAGCACGAGGAGGGGGCGGGAGGCGGCGAGCAGCCGGCCGGCCCGTTCGACGGGTGCCGGGTCGGCGAGCATCCCGGCAAGATGCCGCAGATTCTCGATCTCGGCGTGCACGGCCTGCTGGTACTCGGTGAACCCGTCGTCGTCACCGGCCGGTTCGGTGGGCGCGACCTCGCGCAGGTGTCTGCGCAGCGCCGGGTACCCGTCGAAGCCGAGCGCGACGGCGAAGCGGGTCACGGAGGGCTGGCTGACCCCGGCGAGTTCGGCCAGTTCGACGCTGGACAGGAAGGGCACGTCGGCGGCCCGGCGCACCATGCAGTGGGCGATACGGCGCTGGGTGGGGGTGAGCCGGTGCCCCTCGAAGAGCTGCTGCAGTCGTGCGGCAGGGCTGCTGTCGTTCATACCGTCCCCCAGGTCGTCTCACCGAACGTGCCGGATGCGCCGGTCGTCCCGGTCGTGCTGTCGGTCGTGCCGGTCATGGTGCTGGTCGTGCCGCCGGTCATGGTGCCGCTCGCGCCGCTGGTCATGGTGCCGCTCGCGCCGAAGGTGTCGAGCAGTGCGGCCGCCGCGGTCACGTCGTCGGTCAGCGGCCGGTCGGTGTGCTCCTCGTCGAGCACCGCCTCGGCCAGCGCGAACGCCCGCCCGACCGGCAGATCCGGGTCGGGGCGCAGCCCTCGCTGGCGCAGGGCCCGTACGGCGGCGACGAGTTCACAGCCGACGACGAGCCGGTACGGGCCGCTCGCCCGAAGGGTCTGGCGGGCGGCGAGCGAGGCGAAGCTGGCCTGCTCCTCGACGCCCCGGGACAGTACCGCGTGGCCGAGGGACGCGGGGGCGGAACAGGCACGAAGATCACCGAGGGCGGCCCCGGCCGCGTACTCGAGGATCATCACGCCCGACGACGCGGGCTCGGTGTCCGCGAGGAACGGCCGCAGCCTGGTGTAGGCGGGCTCGTTGAGCGCGGAGAGCCGGGAGGTGGAGAGCCGGGCGACCTGGGTGAGCGAGAGCCTGAAGTGGTCGAGGTCCAGGGCGAGTCCGGCGAGGTAGAAGCCGCCGTGGTGGTAGGCGGCGTGCTCCTCGGGGCGGATCAGCGGGTTCTCGGCGGCGGCGTTGATCTCGACGGTGAGGGCCCGCTCCAGCGCGTCCGCCGCGTCGTGCGCGGGCCCGTGGATCTGCGGCACACAGCGGAAGCCGTACGGGTCCTGGATCCGGCCGAGCGGAGGCGTCGGACGGGCGGGCGCGCCCAGCACCCCGCGCATCCGCGCGGCGACGGTGGTGGACCCGGGGTGCGGGCGGGCCGCGTGGACGGGTTCTGCGTACGCCTCGTAGGAGCCGTCGACGGCGAGCAGGGAGAGCGCGGCGACGAGTTCGGTGGCGGTGACCAGCCGGCGCAGTTCGTCCAGGGCGAGCGCGGACTGGCCGAGGGTGAGCGCGTTGCTGCTGATCAGGGCGAGGGCGTCGTTGTTGTCGAGGGGCTGGGCGGCGGGGGCGGGGCCGGGCCCCTGCCAGGGGTGCTCACCGGCCAGGGCGAGGCCCATCTGCGCGAGCGCCGCGATGTCGCCGGTGCCGACGGAGCCGTACTCGTGGACGACGGGGTGCGCGCCTGTCTCCAGCGCCTCGCACAGCGCGGTGATCACGGTGGGGCGCAGTCCGGCGCCGCCGGCGAGGAGCTGGTTGGCGCGGACGGCGAGCATGGCGCGGACCTCGCGGGCCGGCAGCGGCTCGCCGATGGCACCGGCGTGGCTGCGCAGCAGCCGCAGGCCGTGGTCGGCGGCCGCCTCGGTGGGGATGTCCTCGCTGCGGTTGGCGCCGACGCCCGTGGAACGGCCGTACACCCGGCCCGAGGCGGCGAGTTCGCGGGCGGTGTCCCAGGCGTACTCGACGCGTTTCATGGCCTCGGTGCCGGGCACGGGGCGGACGGCGCCGTCGGCGAGCCGGACGATGTCGGCGACCGGAAGGCTCTGTCCGTCGAGGACGACGATGTCGGCCGGACCGTCCACCATGTGGGACGACATCATGCGCGTACGCCTCCTTTTCCGGACAGCTCGTCTTGTCGTACGAGCATTCGTCACCAGGGATTTACCCGAGGGCATTGACAACTTATTCAGTCACCCAGAACTGTGCATGACCATATGCAGGCCGGGCAAGGGACGACTGATGATCAGATTCGACGCAGTGGACAAGCGCTTCCCCAACGGCACGACGGCGGTCAGCCGGCTCACCATGGAGATGCCGGAGGGCGGGATCACCGTCCTCGTCGGCTCCTCGGGATGCGGCAAGACCACCACCCTCCGCATGATCAACCGAATGGTGGAACCGACGTCCGGCACGATCCACGTCGGCGGCACGGACATACGGTCCCAGGACGCGGCCGAGCTGCGGCGCTCCATCGGCTACGTGATCCAGCAGGCGGGCCTCTTCCCGCACCGCACGATCCTCGACAACGTCGCCACCGTGCCGCTGCTGCTCGGCTGGGGCCGCCGCAAGGCCAGGGCGCGGGCGGCGGAGCTGCTGGAGACCGTCGGCCTCGCCGCCGACACCGGCAGGCGCTACCCGCACCAGCTCTCCGGCGGTCAGCAGCAGCGGGTCGGGGTGGCGCGGGCGCTGGCCGCGGATCCGCCGGTGCTGCTGATGGACGAGCCGTTCGGCGCGGTCGACCCGGTCGTCAGGACCCAGCTCCAGGACGAACTGCTGCGCCTGCAGCGCGAGCTCAACAAGACGATCGTCTTCGTCACCCACGACGTCGACGAGGCCGTACGCCTCGGCGACCGCATCGCCGTGTTCCGCACCGGCGGCCATCTCGTCCAGTACGCCGAGCCCGCGGAGCTGCTGGCCCGCCCGGCGGACGGGTTCGTCGCGGACTTCCTCGGCGCGGAGCGGGGCCTGAAGCTGCTGTCGCTGAGCACCCTGGCCGGTGTGCCGCAGGCTACGGCCCCCGAAGGCGGCCGCTGGCGGCTCGTCCTGGACGGGTCGCGCAGCCCGCTCGGCTGGCGCGACAACGATGCCACGGACGACGCCCCGCTGCTGCCGGTCCGTGCGCTGCGCGACACGGACTCCCTCCTCGCGGCCCTCGACGAGTCGGTCGCCTCGCCGACCGGCGTCGTGGCCCGCGTCGACGCGGACGGCGTCCTCACCGGCGTCTCGTCCCGCGACGACATCCACGACCACGCCGCCGCGGCCCACCGTGCGGCGGGCACCGCCCTCGGCGTCCCGGCGACCGGGGCCACCGGAAGCCCCGCCGCGGACGCCGCACCGGACGCCGCACCGGACTCCGCGTCGGAAGCCGTGTCGGCCGACGCCGTCGCGCCGGCGAAGCACGCCGGGCAGGCCGGAGGCGGGGCCTCGTGACCATCGACTGGAGCTGGCTCGCCGACCACACCGGCGATCTCACCGCGCTCACCGTCTCGCACCTTCAAGCCGCCCTGTCCGCCGTGCTGTTCGGACTGCTGATCTCGCTTCCGCTCGCCGTCGTGGCGCACCGGATACGGCCGCTGCGCGGATTCCTGCTCGGGATGTCGAACGTCCTGTTCACCATCCCCTCGATCGCCGTGTTCGTGCTGCTGCTCCCGGTCTCCGGGCTCACCCGCACCACCACCGTCATCGGGCTGACGATCTACACCCTGGTCGTGCTGCTGCGGAACACCGTCGAGGGCCTCGACTCGGTCCCGGCGAGGACCAAGGAGGCGGCCAAGGCGATGGGGACGCGCCCGCTGCGCACCCTGCTCACCGTGGAGCTGCCGCTCGCCCTGCCCGTGATCATGGCGGGGGTGCGGATCGCGACGGTCATGTCCATCTCGCTCGTCAGCGTCGCCACGTACATCGGCGACGGCGGCCTCGGACAGCTCTTCACCGACGGCTTCCAGCGCGGCTTCCCGACGCCCGTCGTCGCCGGGATCGTCCTCACCCTGCTCCTCGCGCTGGCCGCGGACGCGCTGCTGGTCGCCGTGCAGTACGTGCTCACCCCCTGGCGAAGGAAGCGGGCCTGACATGTACGAGCTCTTCAAGGACCTCGGTGGCTGGCTCGTCAGCGGCGCCCAGTGGTCGGGCCCGGACGGCATCGGGCACCGGCTCGCCGAGCACCTCCAGTACTCGCTGCTCGCCACCCTCATCGCGGCGGCGATCGCCCTGCCCGTCGGGCTGCTCATCGGGCACACCGGGCGCGGCGCCTTCCTCGCCATCAACCTCTCCTCCTTCGGCCGCGCACTGCCCACCGTCGGACTGGTCGTCCTCGTCTTCCTGGCCGGCGGACTGTCCATGACCCCGGTGTACGTGGCGCTGGTGGCCCTCGCCGTCCCGGCGATCGTCACCAACACCTACGCGGGCATGACCGCCGTGGACCCGGAGGTGAAGGACGCCGCCCGCGGCCAGGGCATGCGCGGCCACCAGGTCCTCCTCCAGGTCGAGATCCCGCTCGCGATGCCGCTGATCATGACCGGGCTGCGACTCGCGCTCATCCAGGTCGTGGCCACGGCCACCATCGCCGCGTACGTCAGCTTCGGCGGCCTCGGCCGGTACGTCTTCGACGGCCTCGCCCAGCGCGATCTCGTCCAGGTGCTCGGTGGTGCCGTCCTCGTCGCGGTCGTCGCCGTCGTACTCGACCTGGCGCTCGCCGCCCTGCACCGCGTCCTCTTCCCCCTGCGCCCCGCGGGGCGTGGGGCGACCCCCCGACCGCCCCGCACAACCGCGTAAGGACACCCCATGAACCGACGCACCCTGCTCGGCGGACTGCTCGCCGCCGCGGCCGTCCCCGCGCTCGCCGCCTGCAGCAGCGGCATCACCTCCCTCGAAGGCGAGGGCGGCTCCCTCGGCGGCGGCGGGTCCAGCAAGGACGGACTCACCATCGGCACCGCCAACTTCACCGAGAACCAGATACTCGGCTTCCTCTACGCCGCCGTGCTCGGTGCGGCCGGGGTGAAGACGACCGTCCGCCCCAACCTCGGCACCCGCGAGATCCTCATCCCCGCCCTCAAGGGCGGGGACATCGACCTGCTGCCCGAGTACCAGGGCGCCCTGCTCCACTACCTCGACCCGAAGGCCGAGGCCACCGAGGAAGGCGAGATGCAGAACGCCCTCGCCGCTGCCCTGCCCGCGGGCCTCCAGGTCCTCCCGTACGGCGCCGCGGAGGACTCCGACGCCTTCGCCGTCACCCGTGAGACAGCCGCCAGGTACGGCCTGAAGACCCTCGGCGACCTGGCCAAGCAGAACGGCAGACTGGTCATCGGCGCCGCACCCGAGGTGAAGAAGCGCGTCGTCGGCGTGATCGGGCTGAAGGACGTGTACGGCGTCGAGTTCCGGGAGTTCAAGTCCCTGGACTCCTCCGGACCGCTGGTCAAGGGCGCGTTGAAGAAGGGCGACGTGGACGTGGCGAACCTCTTCACCACCGACACCGACATCAAGGCCGAGGGCTGGGTCGTCCTGGAGGACCCCAAGAATCTCGTCCCCGGCCAGCACGTCGTCCCGCTGATCGCCGACCGCAAGGCCGACTCCACCGTACGCAAGGCCCTCGCCCGGCTCGGCAACGCGCTCACCACCGAGGCCCTCACCGAGCTCAACCGCCAGGTCGACAAGGACAAGAAGGACCCGGAGGACGTCGCGAACGCCTGGGCCGCGGCCAACGGACTGACGAAGAAGGGGGCCTGACGCCGTGCCAGGACTCGTCGAGCTGCGCTCCATCGACGTCGTACCGGACAGCGAACGGCACGGCACCGCCTTCTCCCAGTTCACGCTGTGGCTGGGCGCGAACCTCCAGATCACCGCCGTCGTCACCGGCGCCCTCGCCGTGGTCTTCGGCGGCGGCGCCTTCTGGTCGCTCCTCGGCCTGGCGCTCGGCAATGTGCTCGGCGGCGCGGTCATGGCCCTGCACTCCGCGCAGGGCCCGCGCCTCGGGCTGCCGCAGATGATCTCCTCACGCGCCCAGTTCGGGGTGAAGGGCGCGGTCGTCCCGCTGCTGCTGGTGATCGTGATGTACGTCGGCTTCTTCGCCAGCGGCAGCGTGCTCGCGGGACAGGCCGTCGGTGAACTCACCCACCTCGGCGAGACTCCCGGCATCATCATCTTCGCCCTGGTCACCGGGGGCGACGGCGACGGTCGGCTATCGCGTCATCCACGCCCTCGGCCGGGTCGCGAGCGTGGTGTGCGCGCTCGCGTTCGTCTACCTCGGCGTCCGGCTGCTGGACCGCGCCGACCTGGGCGCCATCCTCGCCGACCGCGCCTTCGACCTGCCGATGTTCCTGCTCGCCGTGTCCCTGTCGGCGTCCTGGCAGCTGGCCTTCGGCCCGTACGTCGCCGACTACTCGCGCTATCTGCCCCGTACGACCAGCGCCCGCGCCACCTTCTGGTGGACCCTCGCGGGCTCGGCGCTCGGGTCCCAGTGGTCGATGGCCTTCGGCGTGCTGGTCGCCGCGACCGCCGGGGAGGTGTTCCTTTCGGGCCAGGTCGGCTACGTCGTCGCCCTCGGCGGCACCGGGCTGATCGCGTCGTTCCTCTACTTCGTGATCGCGCTGGGCAAGCTGACCGTGAACGTGCTCAACACCTACGGCGGCTTCATGTCGATGGTCACCAGCGTCAGCGGGTTCCGCGGGCAGCGGACCCTCTCGCCGCGCGGACGGGCCCTCTACATCGCGGCCATCATGATCGCCGGCACCGCCGTGGCCCTGCTCGGCAAGGACAGCTTCCTCACCTCGTTCAAGGACTTCCTGCTCTTCCTGCTGACGTTCTTCACGCCCTGGTCGGCGATCAACCTGGTCGACTACTACCTGATCTCGCGCGAGCGCTACGACATCCCGGCGCTCTCCGATCCGCACGGGCGCTACGGCGGCTGGCGCTGGGACGCACTCGCCGTCTACGGCATCGGGCTGCTGGCCCAGCTGCCGTTCCTGGTGACGCACTTCTACACCGGGCCGCTCGTGGCACCGCTGGGCGGCGCCGACATCTCCTGGATCGTCGGTCTCGCCGTACCCGCGCTGCTGTACCGGCTGCTCGCGCGGAACTCCCGGGACACGGGGGTTAGCCCCACTGACACCCCGGTGCCCGCTCCCTACGCTGTGGAGCATGGAAGCCCGTGACCATGAGCTCACGAAGGAGCTCGACGCCACCCTTCACGCCCGCCGCGAGCTGGGTGCGGAGTACGAGCCGGCGCTGATCGAGTCGTTCCTGGAGAAGGTCGAGCAGCGCATGGACGCCACGGTCGACCGCCGGGTCCGGCGGCATCTGGCCGAGCAGCGGATGACCGTCGCCCGGGGAGCACGCCCCGGGCGCTCCGCGGAGAACTTCGGCGAGCGCTTCGGCCTCGGGATCATCACGCTGGTCCTCGCGATCCCGCTCTCGGCGATCGGCGCGGTGAACGCCGGCATCGAGGGCCTGTTCGTCACCTGGGCCGGCATCGTCGGCGTCAACGCCGTGTACGCCTTCCGCGGCCGGGGTCTCCTCGGCCGCCGCGAGAAGGCGGAGTCCGACTGGGAGGAGTGAGCCCTCCCGAACGGCCCGGAACCGCGGCGCCGCCACCCGGCCCGTGGCCACACCTCCCGTGACCACACCGCCCGTCGCCACCTCGTCCGTGCCTTCACGACCGTGGCTTCGCAGAAGTGGTACGAGCGCGACACGTTGGCGCAGCACTCGCTTAACACGCGTCCGGCACATTGAGGGGTGTCGGCGTCAAGGACCTCCGGAGCGGCTCCCGGACCTCCATGGACGCCCGGACGCGAGCCCGGCCCTGACCCGGAACGCGTCCCTCGCGGGGACCGCCGTCGTCCCGCCCCCCGGTCACCGGGGGTGCGGCGGTCCCCGCGCACCGCACCCCATATTCCGTAAGGGCCCCCTCAGGTCCGTGTCGGACACGGCCCAGGGGGCCCGTACCGCTACTTGCCGTCGGCCCTGGCCAGGAACGACAGCAGGTCCTGGCGGCTCACCACACCCGTGGGCTTGCCCTCGACCAGCACGATCGCCGCGTCCGCCGTGCCGAGCACGGACATCAGGTCGCCGACCGGCTCACCGGAACCGACCTGCGGCAGCGGTGCGCTCATGTGCTTCTCCAGCGGGTCGCCCAGCGACGCCCGCTGGGTGAAGAGCGCGTCCAGCAGCTCCCGCTCCACGACCGAGCCGATGACCTCGGCGGCCATGACGTCCGGGTGTCCGGCGCCCGGCTTGACGATCGGCATCTGGGAGACGCCGTACTCACGCAGGACGTCGATGGCCTGACCGACCGTCTCCTCGGGGTGCATGTGCACGAGCGAGGGCAGCGCGCCCTCCTTGTGCTGCAGCACATCGGCGACCCGCGGTGCGTCGCCCGCCTGCTCCAGGAAGCCGTAGTCGTTCATCCACTCGTCGTTGAAGATCTTCGAGAGGTAGCCGCGCCCGCTGTCCGGGAGCAGCACGACGACGACATCGTCCGGGCCGAGACCCTCGGCCACGCGCAGCGCCGCGACGACGGCCATGCCGCAGGAACCGCCGACCAGGAGGCCCTCCTCCTTGGCGAGGCGGCGCGTCATCTGGAAGGCGTCCTTGTCGGACACCGCGACGATCTCGTCGGTGACGTTCGGGTCGTAGGCGGTGGGCCAGAAGTCCTCACCGACACCCTCGATGAGGTAGGGCCGGCCGGAGCCGCCGGAGTACACGGAGCCCTCGGGGTCCGCGCCGACGATCCGGACCTTGCCGTCGCTGATCTCCTTCAGATAGCGACCGGTGCCGGAAATCGTGCCGCCGGTACCGACGCCCGCGACGAAATGGGTGATCTTTCCCTCGGTCTGTTCCCACAGCTCGGGACCGGTCGTCTCGTAATGCGAACGCGGGTTGTTCGGGTTGGAGTACTGGTCGGGCTTCCAGGCGCCCGGCGTCTCCCGCACCAGCCGGTCCGAGACGTTGTAGTACGAGTCCGGGTGATCGGGGTCGACCGCGGTCGGGCAGACGACGACCTCGGCCCCGTAGGCGCGCAGCACATTGATCTTGTCCGTGGACACCTTGTCAGGGCAGACGAAGATGCACTTGTAGCCCTTCCGCTGGGCCACGATCGCAAGGCCGACGCCGGTGTTGCCGCTGGTCGGCTCGACGATCGTGCCGCCCGGCTTGAGCGCCCCGCTCTCCTCGGCGGCCTCGATCATGCGTACGGCGATACGGTCCTTCACCGATCCGCCGGGGTTGAAGTACTCGACCTTGGCGAGAACCGTCGCCTGAATGCCCGCCGTAACGCTGTTCAGCTTCACCAGCGGGGTATTGCCAACCAGACTGATCATCGAGTCGTGGAATTGCACCGTAAGTCTCCGGGATCTCCGTAGTGGTTCCGTCAGCGTATGCGCATCCGGGGCGAGATTGGGCGACGGCGGTTACGGGGCAGTTAGCTCTAGTACGGCTGCACGGCTACGAGGAGGTGGCTGGGACTGTGTCGAGGGCGAGCGTGGCGCGGCGCATCGCGGCAGGCGCGGCATACGGCGGCGGGAGCATCGGCCTGCTGGGAGCCGCGGCGGTGACGGTCCTGCTGGCCGAGGTGCAGCTGGCGAAGAGATCGGTGGGGGGCGGCACGGCGCCCTATCCGCCCGGCGCGGACGGACTGTACGGCACGGCCTTCGGGCTCTCGGGCCCGCTGCGGCTGGTGCTCCTGGGCGACTCGACGGCGGCCGGCCAGGGCGTGCGCCGCGCGGGCCAGACCCCGGGGGCGCTACTGGCCTCGGGACTCGCGGCGGTGGCCGAGCGCCCGGTGGAGCTGCGGAACGTGGCACAGCCCGGCGCGATGTCCGACGACCTGGAACGGCAGGTCGGCCAGGCGCTGCGGGACCCGGACCAGCCCCCGGACGTCTGCGTGATCATGATCGGTGCGAACGATGTGACGCGCCGGCTGCCGCCGACCCAGTCGGTGCGCTATCTGTCGGCCGCGGTGCGCCGGCTGCGTACGGCGGGCGCCGAGGTGGTGGTGGGCACGTGCCCGGATCTCGGCACCATCGAGCCGGTCTACCAGCCGCTGCGCTGGCTCGCCCGCCGGGTCTCACGGCAGCTCGCGGCGGCGCAGACGATCGGCGCGGTGGAGCAGGGCGGCCGCACGGTCTCGCTGGGTGACCTGCTGGGGCCGGAGTTCGAGGCGAACCCGCGCGAGATGTTCGGCGCGGACAACTACCACCCCTCGGCGGAGGGGTACGCGACGGCGGCGATGGCCATGCTGCCGACCCTGTGCGCGGTGCTGGGCCTGTGGCCGGAGACGGACCGGCTGGACGCGGACCGGCGCGAGGGCATGCTGCCGGTCGCCAAGGCGGCGGTGGAGGCCGCGAGCGAGGCCGGTACGGAGGTCACGGGCGCCCGTGCCCCGTGGGCCCTGCTCAAGCACCGCAGGCGGCGGCGGCTGCCGGTGCCGACGGCCCCTGAGCCCACGGCGGCGACGGCGGGGGAGCGGGCCGAGGTGCACCGGCCGGACCGGGCGGACCGGCCGTAAGCGAGCGCTTAGAAAAGAGGCCCGCATCACACGGTCCGTACGGTGACCCGCGCGATACGTAGGGGTAACTTCCCAACAGACGCCCCGCGCACCCTTCTGTCTGGAGCCGTGATGCCCGAAGCCGTAATCGTCTCTGCCGCCCGCTCCCCCATCGGACGGGCCTTCAAGGGCTCGCTGAAGGACCTGCGGCCGGACGACCTGACCGCGACGATCATCCAGGCCGCGCTCGCCAAGGTCCCCGAGCTGGACCCGAAGGACATCGACGACCTGATGCTCGGCTGCGGCCTCCCCGGCGGCGAGCAGGGCCACAACCTGGGCCGGATCGTCGCCGTGCAGATGGGGATGGACCACCTCCCCGGCTGCACCATCACCCGCTACTGCTCGTCCTCGCTGCAGACCTCCCGCATGGCGCTGCACGCCATCAAGGCCGGTGAGGGCGATGTCTTCATCTCGGCCGGTGTCGAGATGGTCTCCCGTTCCGTGAAGGGCACCTCCGACGGTCTGCCCGACACCCACAACCCGCTCTTCGCCGAGGCCGAGGCCCGCACCGCGGCCGTCGCCGCGAGCGAGGGCGCGAGCTGGCACGACCCGCGCGAGGACGGGCTGGTCCCCGACGCGTACATCTCGATGGGGCAGACCGCGGAGAACCTGGCGCGCCTCAAGGGCGTCACCCGCCAGGACATGGACGAGTTCGGCGTCCGCTCCCAGAACCTCGCCGAGGAAGCCATCAAGAACGGCTTCTGGGAGCGCGAGATCACCCCGGTGACGACCCCCGACGGCACGGTCGTGAGCAAGGACGACGGCCCGCGGGCCGGAGTGACCCTGGAGGGCGTCCAGGGCCTGAAGCCGGTCTTCCGCCCCGACGGCCTGGTGACGGCGGGCAACTGCTGCCCGCTGAACGACGGCGCCGCGGCGCTGGTGATCATGTCCGACACCAAGGCGCGCGAGCTGGGCCTGACCCCGCTCGCCCGGATCGTCTCCACCGGCGTCTCCGGCCTCTCCCCCGAGATCATGGGCTACGGCCCGGTCGAGGCGAGCCGGCAGGCGCTCGGGCGCGCGGGGCTGACCATCGACGACATCGACCTGGTCGAGATCAACGAGGCCTTCGCGGCCCAGGTCATCCCGTCCTACCGGGACCTGGGCATCCCGCTGGAGAAGCTGAACGTCAACGGCGGCGCGATCGCGGTGGGCCACCCCTTCGGCATGACCGGCGCGCGCATCACCGGCACGCTGATCAACTCGCTCCAGTTCCACGACAAGCAGTTCGGTCTGGAGACGATGTGCGTGGGCGGCGGCCAGGGCATGGCCATGGTCATCGAGCGCCTGAGCTGACCCGACGCCGCCCGGGAGGGGCCCTGAAGGGCTCCTCCCCCTCCCTCGGCAAGGGCTTTCCCAACCGCGTCGCGTCCGAGCCGTGACCGAATCTCCCCCAGGATGTGACCAATCTCCTGGGGGAGATACATTTCCCCAGGTCAGGTGCATCACGCACCGAAACATCCGGCCCAAAGTCCTGTCCATTTCGTGACGTAATGCACTGACAGCAGGCGTCGACCCACGCCAAGCTGATGTAGTAAGTCGGGGAATCCTCAGAAACCGGGAGTCTGTCAGTGAGCGCCATGTCCCTCGCCCTGCTGCTGACCACGGCCGCCGCCACGGCCGTGGGCGCCGCTGCCCTGCACACCACTCTTGGGCTGCGCAAGCAGGTCACCGCCCTGCGCACGGAGCTGGCCGCCGCGAGCCGTCACGGCAGCGGCCCCTTCGGATCCGTGCCGCAGGCACGCACCGCACCCGCCACCGAGATACGCGCCGCCGTCGCCGAGGCCCTCGCCGAGGAGCGCGAGCGCGAGCTGGCCGAGGCGCGGGCCTTCTGGGCCGCACAGGAGGCCCGTGAGGCCGCCGACGCCCCGCACTACGCCGGTGAGTCGCCGATGACGATGCTCGGCGGGCTGGCCGGCCTCGGCGAGGACGGCCCGCTCTACGTGCCCCGCCAGGCCGACTTCGTCGGGCTGGAGGCCATGGACCTGGAGGCGGCCGAGGCGCTCGACGAGCTCGCGGAACTCGCGGAGACGGCCGGACTCACCGAGTCGCCCGCCGAGTTCGCCGACGACTCCCCCGAACTCGCCGCGGCCCGCCGCAGGCACCCCTCCCACCCCGACTTCGTCCCGGTCCAGACACCCGTCGTCACCGACCATGAGCGCACCGTGGCCCGCCTGGAGGAGCTCGCCGAGACGGCGACCGCCCTCACCGACGTCCGCCCCGGCCCGCTGGGCACCCTCGACGTGTACGTCTTCGCCGACGGCACGACGCTCTGCATGACCCCCGGCCACCGGGAGACCGCGGAGCGGCTCGGCGAGGCGCTGCGCACCGGCGAGACGCCGGTCCTGCTCGGCGGCTCCGGTGTCTCCGGCGCGTACGCCCTGACCTTCTCCTGCGGCGGCGGGGAGAACGTCTACATCCTCGCGGACCGCGTCATCGCCTCGCTCTGAAGCCCCCGGCGGGCGTGCTCAGAGCAGCGCCCGCCGAGCCGCCCCCTCGACACATTCCACGGCCTCGCCCAGTTCCTCCGGCGAGGCCGTTCCCGTGCGCATGGCTTCGGCCAAATCCGACCCCGCGACCGACAATTGGTCCGCGACCGCGAAGATGCCCGCGTCCGGCATGATCCTCGGCTCCGCTCCCGGGGTCTCGATCAGCTGCGCGCGCCTGGCCAACTCCCTGGCCAGCGCGAGCCCTTCGGCCGCTGCGCCACGCTGGAGCCGGCTCTGCGGGGCGGCCCTCAACCGGTCGGCGAATCGCTCCACGGCTGCCGTCAGAGGTGTCGTATCAAGCACAACACGACCCTATGCGCCGGTGCGGGACTGTTGCCAATACGCGAACACTGAGGCACGGTGACGTGAAGGACCACACGCGCAAAGCGTCCGGAGGCGCCGATGTCCCAAGTCTTCTCCGAAGAGACCCACCGCAATCTGCTCTCCCGCATCCCCCACTGCACCGGTCGTGAAGTCTCCGACTGGTTGCGCACCGTTGAGGATGGCCCCTCCCTCTTCCGATTCGAGGAGAAGGTCAGCTGGCTCCGGAGCGAACACAACCTCGCGTACGGACATGCGAAAGCGATCATTCATGAGTACGACCTGAGGCGGGCAGCGCGGAAGCTGCTCTAGGACGAAAGGCTCTGGGACGACCGAAGGGCCCGCCCGGCGGATGCCGGAACGGGCCCTTCGTCGTGACCGCGTGAGCACGCGGTCACGGATGTCAGTCGTCGCCCTGCAGGATCGACAGCAGACGCAGCATCTCCAGGTAGATCCACACCAGGGTCAGGGTGAGGCCGAAGGCCGCCAGCCAGGACTCCTCGCGCGGAGCGCCGTAGGTGATGCCGTCCTCGACCTGCTTGAAGTCCAGGGCGAGGAAGCAGGCACCGAGGATGATGCCGATGACGCCGAACAGGATGCCGAGGCCGCCGCTGCGGAAGCCGAGACCGTCACCGCCGCCGAAGACGGCGAACAGCAGGTTGGCCGCCATCAGGAGCAGGAAGCCCATCGCGGCCGCCATCACGAAGCCGTAGAAACGGCGGGTGACGCGGATCCAGCGCATCTTGTACGCGATCAGCACACCGGCGAAGACCGCCATCGTGCCGAGCACGGCCTGGGCGACCACGCCGTTCGCGATGTACGTGGAGACGGCGCTGGAGATCACGCCGAGGAAGACGCCCTCGAACGCGGCGTACGACAGGATCAGCGCGGGCGACGCCTTGCGCTTGAAGGACTGGACCAGCGCCAGCACCATGGCCACCAGCGCGGCGCCGATGGCGATGCCGTACGACTTGCCGATGTTGGCCTGGTCGACCGGCAGCAGCACCCAGGACAGGACCGCGGTGAGCACGACCGTACCGAGCGTCATGGCGGTGCGCGCCACGACGTCGTCGATCGTCATCACGTTGGTGCGGGCGGGTGCCTGCGGCGGGGCGCCCAGCTGGGCGTCCGCCGGCGCGTAGGGGTTGGTGGCGTACGGGTTGCCGGTGCCCTGGGCGTAGGGGTTGCCTCCGACGGCGGGGCCCCCGGCCTGCGGCGCGGTGTTGAAGCCCGCGTAGCCGTTGTCGCGGCTGAACCCCCGTCGCGAGAAGACCGGGTTGCTGCTCCTCATCTCACTCCTCCATGGCCACCCTGCGTGGCCTTGACACAAGAGTAATGCGGGGGCAAAGACATCGGCCTAGTGCTGAGGGAGGATCTTTCCTCGATCGTGACGGATCGGTCACTCCGCCTGGCCTCGCCTTTGCCCCTCATTCCCTGACTACAGTCCGGGAACGGACTCATTTGTTCCCGAGCTGCGCCGGTTCAACCGGACGGTGCCGGGTCAGGTGGCCGGCAGCCGGGGCAGGTCGTCGGGAACCGTACCCGGGTCTCCCCGATGGTGCGAGCGTCGACGGTCAGCACATACGTCTGCTGCGCTTCGCCCGGCGTCATGCCGGGAGGGGTGCAGGGGACGTAGACCGCCGAGGAGCCCTCCAGGGTCAGCGCCGCGCCGACGGCAGTGCTTGCGCCGCCGTCGCCCTGTCCACCGCACCCTCGCAGGGCCTGGCCGGCAGCCGGTCGATCCCCTTGGTGAAGACCTCCAGGTACCCGAAGACCGCGCAGGCCACCACCAGGCAACCGGGGCCCACGGTCATGGCGCGCTTCTTCCGACCTGCCTGCATCCGTTTGCTCACATCTACTTGGACCGCAGTACGGGCCAACACCAGTGCGACGGTGGCGACGTTGACGCCGGCGGCAAGGAAGGGTCACTCTGAAGACGCGGTAAGCATTCAAGAGTTCAACGATTCCCCGCTCGCGCGCGGACGGCGTGACGTGCCCGGAGCCGGACTCGAACCGGCACGGCCCGAAGGCCAGCGAGGTTTAAGCTCGCCGTGTCTGCATTCCACCATCCGGGCGGGGTACGCGGTCCTGCGTACGCGGCTCTGCGTTTGCACATGAGCCTATCCGGACGGGTCCCTCCAACAGCGGAACACCGACCCGATGTTGTCTTATTTTATTGACGCTTGATGGTGTGTCAGCACTGGTGGGCGGCTGTTTGCACCTGCCCCGCCCCGGCCCTTGCGCACGCGGCCCCGTCCAAGGGAATGACGGAAAGTCGCCGCCCCGGTACCGGTGCGGGCGGCCCACGGGTACGGCGTAGGAGACCCGGAGGAGAACCCCGGGACACCGTCATACCAAAGGAGGACGGGCGAGCCTCGCCGTCAGACCCGAGACGGCCCCGGGAACGGGCATCGGGACGGACGATCCGGCAGGGCCCCGGGCCGCACGATGGTGTGGTCCTCGAAACGCCCTGACAGGAGAGTCCTCTCGTGACCACCACACCCACCGCCGCCCGCGCCACCGCGGTGGCAGCCCGCGCCCTGGATCTGTCCAAGGTCTACGGACAGGGCGAGACCCAGGTGGTCGCCCTCGACCAGGTCTCCGTGGACTTCCGCCAGGGGGAGTTCACCGCGATCATGGGCCCGTCCGGCTCGGGCAAGTCGACGCTGATGCACTGTGTCGCCGGCCTCGACAGCTTCAGCGGCGGCTCCGTGCGGATCGGCGAGACCGAGCTCGGCTCGCTCAAGGACAAGCAGCTGACCCAGCTGCGCCGCGACAAGATCGGCTTCATCTTCCAGGCATTCAACCTGCTGCCGACGCTGACGGCGCTGGAGAACATCACGCTCCCGATGGACATCGCGGGCCGCAAGCCCGACAAGCAGTGGCTCCAGCTGGTCATCGACATGCTGGGGCTCTCCGGCCGCCTCGGCCACCGCCCGGCCCAGCTGTCCGGCGGTCAGCAGCAGCGCGTCGCCGTCGGCCGGGCGCTCGCCTCCCGGCCCGAGATCATCTTCGGCGACGAGCCGACCGGAAACCTCGACTCCCGCTCCGGCGCCGAGGTCCTGGGCTTCCTGCGCAACTCGGTGCGGGAACTGGGCCAGACCGTCGTCATGGTGACGCACGACCCGGTGGCGGCCTCGTACGCGGACCGCGTCGTCTTCCTCGCGGACGGGCGGGTCGTGGACGAGATGATCGCCCCGACCGCCGACGGCGTGCTGGACCGCATGAAGGAGTTCGACGCCAAGGGCCGGACCAGCTGACCCGACGGCTCCACCGCAGACTTCCGGCCCTCACCTCAGGACTGACTCACACCATGTTCCGTACCGCCTTGCGCAATGTGCTCGCGCACAAGGCCAGGCTGCTGATGACCGTACTCGCCGTGATGCTCGGCGTGGCGTTCGTCTCCGGCACCCTGGTCTTCGCCGACACCCTCTCCAACGCCTTCCGCAACCAGTCCGCCAAGAGCTACGACAACGTCGCCGTCGCCGTCACCTCGTACGCGGACGAGAACGACGCCGAGCAGGAGCCCGGCCTCTCGACGAAGACCCTCGACAAGGTCGGCGCTCTGGACGGCGTCGCCGCCGTGTACGGCCGGGTCAACGGCTTCGCCGGGGTCGCCGACCCCGACGGCAAGCTGATCGGCGTCGGCTGGTCCAACAAGGGCTCCAACTTCGCCCCCGGCAAGGACGGCAGGGACCCCGCGTACACCTTCGTCGACGGCAGCGGCCCGCAGAAGAACGATCAGATCGCCCTGGACCGGGACAGCGCCGAGCAGGGCAGGTACAAGGTCGGCGACCGGGTCAGGGTCGCCACCAACGGACCGGTGAAGGAGTACACCCTCAGCGGTGTCTTCAGCACCAAGGACGGCGCCGTGAACGCCGGCGGCAGCCTCGTCCTCTTCGACACCGCGGCCGCCCAGAAGCTCTACCTCGCCCCGGGCTACTTCGAGGGCCTCACCGTCACCGCCAAGCCCGGCGCGGACGCCGCGAAGATCCTCGACGCGATCAAGCCGCTGCTCCCGGAGCACGCCGAGGCACAGACCGGCCAGGCGCTCGCCGACGAGCAGGCCCGGCAGATCGAGGAGGGCCTCGGCGCCCTCAAGCAGGTCCTGCTGGGCTTCGCCGGCATCGCGCTCTTCGTCGGCATCTTCCTGATCTCCAACACCTTCACGATGCTGGTCGCCCAGCGCACGAGGGAACTCGCGCTGATGCGCGCCGTCGGCGCCTCCCGCAGGCAGATCACCCGCTCGGTGCTCATCGAGGCCGCGGTCGTCGGCGCGGTCGCCTCCGCGGTCGGCTTCGTCCTCGGCATCGGACTCACCATCGGACTGCGCTCGGGGATGGCCGCGTTCGGGATGAAGGTGCCCGACGGCCCGCTGGTGATCTCGGCGACGCCGGTCGTGGCCGCGTTCGCCGTCGGTGTCCTCGTCACCATGTTCGCCGCCTGGCTGCCCGGCCGCCGGGCCGCCAAGATCCCGCCGGTCGCGGCGATGAGCAGCGTCCACGCGGTGGCCACCACCAAGTCGCTGGTGCTGCGCAACTCCATCGGCGGCGTCCTCACCGGCCTCGGCGCGGCCGGCATCGTGTGGGGCGCCGGCACCGCCGGTGACACGGGGCGGATGCTGATCGGCGCGGGCGCGTTCCTCGCGCTGATCGGTGTGATCGTCCTGATCCCGCAGCTCTCCCGGCCCGTCATCGCGCTCGTACGTCCGCTGCTCGTCGGTGTCTTCGCGGTGGCCGGCAAGCTCGCCGGGCAGAACGCGGTCCGCAATCCTCGCCGTACCGGCGCCACGGCCTCGGCGCTGGCGATCGGGCTGACGCTGGTGACCGGTCTGTCGGTGCTCGGTGTCACGGTCGGCACGGCCATCGACAAGATGACCACGGACAACATCAAGGCCGACTACATGGTCACGATGGCGAACGGCGGGGACCTCGACCAGTCCGCGCTGGCCGCGCTGGAGAAGGCACCGGGCGTCTCCGCGGTGTCGCCCCAGCAGTCCGTCTACTTCCAGGTCAAGGGCGACTTCGCGTCCGCCTCGGCGGTGACGCCGGGCGCGATCGAGAAGGTCCTGACCGTCGACGTCGTGTCCGGCAGCCTGGACACCCTCGCCGAAGGGCGGATCGCGGTCGCCGAGAACTCGGCGAAGAAGAAGGGCTGGAAGGTCGGCGACAGCCTCCCCGTCACCTTCAGCGACAAGAAGAAGGGCACCCTGACGGTCGGCGCCGTCTACAAGGACAGCGAGTTCCTCTCGCCCGTGATCGTGAGCACGAAGGTCGCGAACGCCCACGAGACGAAGCCGTACATCCCGCAGATCTTCGTGAAGGCGGACGGCGGTCAGACCTCGGCGAACGAGCAGGCGCTGATCGACGCCCTGGGCGACAACCCCGCCATCAAGGTGATGGACCGCCAGGACATCCGTGACGAGTTCGGCGGCGTGATCAACACCATGCTGAACATCATGTACGGCCTGCTCGCGATGGCCCTGATCATCGCGGTGCTGGGTGTGGTCAACACCCTCGCGATGTCCGTCTTCGAACGGCAGCAGGAGATCGGCATGCTGCGCGCGATCGGTCTCGACCGGCGCCGGGTGAAGCGGATGGTGCGGCTGGAGGCCGTCGTCATCTCCCTCTTCGGCGCGGTGGTCGGCATCGGCCTCGGCTCCTTCCTCGGCTGGGCGATCGGCGAGACCTTCCGGGACAAGATCCCCGGGTACGCGCTGGTCCTGCCCTGGGACCGGATCGGGATCTTCCTGGCGCTCGCCGGACTGGTCGGCGTGCTCGCCTCGCTGTGGCCGGCCCGCAGCGCCGCGAGGCTCAACATGCTGAACGCCATCAAGACCGAGTAGCCGCGCCGCGGACACACGCAGAGGCCGGGTTCCCCAGGACGGGGAGCCCGGCCTCGTGCGTACGGATCAACCCCGTTCGGGCTCGATCCATGTGCGCGCCCTCAGCGACAACCCCGAGGCGCCGCCTTCGGGGGTCTTCACGGCGAGGATCTGGTTGACCCCGATCCTGTTGCGCTCGAAGGCGAGCGCGCACGCGGCCATGTAGAGCCGCCAGATCCGTGCCCGGCCCGGTGAGGTGCGGCGTACCGCCCGCTTCCAGTCCGCCTCCAGGTTCGCCACCCAGACCCGCAGGGTGCGGGCGTAGTGCTCGCGGATCGACTCGACGTCCCGGGCCTCGAAGCCGGCCTCCTCCAGGATCGACAGGGTCGCCCCGAGCGGCGCCAGCTCCCCGTCGGGGAAGACGTAGGCGTCGATGAAGTCGTCCACCCGGTAGGCCGTCTCGTCCTGCTCCGGGCGGCGTGCGATCTGGTGGTTGAGCAGCCTGCCGCCGGGCTTCAGCAGTCTGTACAGCACATCGGCGTACTCCCGGTAGCGCACGGCACCGACGTGCTCGGCCATGCCGATGGACGAGATCGCGTCGTACGGGCCGTCCTTGACGTCCCGGTAGTCCTGGACGCGGATCTCGATCCGGTCCGTCAGACCCTCCTCGGCGATCCGCTTACGGGCGAACGCGGCCTGCTCGCGCGAGAGCGTGACCCCGGTGACCTGGGCGCCGTACTCCCTGGCCGCGTGGATCGCCATCGAGCCCCAGCCGCAGCCCACGTCCAGCAGCCGGTCGCCGGCCCTCAGGGCGAGCTTGCGGCAGACCAGATCGAGCTTGTCGCGCTGGGCGTCCTCCAGGGTCCCGTCGTCCTCCCAGTAGGCGCACGAGTAGACCATGGACGGGCCGAGCACCTGCTGGTAGAAGTCGTTTCCGACGTCGTAGTGATGGCTGATCGCCTGCCGGTCGCGCACCTTGGTGTGCAGCGGGCCGTGACGTCTGCGGACCTCCTCGGCGGGCGGCGGCGGCGCCAGCCAGGCACGGGAGCCGGCGAGCCGGAGCAGGTCCCGGGCGGCCGCGCGCAGCCGCGGGTCCCGGACCCAGTGGCCGCCGGACCCGGAGCCGTCGCGGGGGCGCTCCCAGAGGAGCCCCGCGAGCCGGCCGAGGGCCTCGTACAGATCCCCCTCGACGTCGATCTCCCCGGCCACCCAGGCACGGGCCAGCCCGAGTTCGCCCGGTTTCCAGAGCAGCCTGCGCAGGGCACGGCGGTGCCGGACGACGAGGACGGGCCCGTCGGGAGGACCCGACTCGCTTCCGTCCCAGGCCCGGAGACGGACCGGAGGCGGAGCCCCCAGCAGTTCCTCGGCAAGAGTGGTGAGCCGCGTAGCGGCATCGGCCATGGCGCACACCTCCGTGATCACGGTTTGACGGAAATGCCCAACACCACGTAAACATCCTCGGCGTCCGGAAGCAGTCCCCTGAACACGCAAATGGACGGCAAAACAGATACTTTCGCCGTCGTCCGGCGGCAGCGGGTACGTCGAAGGGGCCGTCCGCACCACGGATGGCGGACGGCCCCTTCGGGGGTACTGCGGGTACTGCGGGTACTACGGCGAGGTCAGGACGCCTTGGCCTTCTCCGGGGCGGGCGCGGCCGCCGCCGGGGCCGGCTTGGCGGCCTCGTAGAACTCCTCGCGCGGCGACTCGATCGCGCCGAGCGAGACGACCTCGCGCTTGAGGAACATCGCGAGCGTCCAGTCGGCGAAGACCCGGATCTTGCGGTTCCAGGTCGGCATGGCCATGCCGTGGTAGCTACGGTGCATGTACCAGGCGAGCCGGCCCTTGAGCTTGATCTTGACCTTGCCCATGACGATCATCGCGACGCCCTTGTGCAGGCCGAGACCGGCGACCGCACCCTTGTTCGCGTGCTCGTAGTTCTTCTGCGGGAAGCCGCGCATCCCGGAGATGACGTTGTCGCCGAGGAGCTTGGCCTGGCGCAGCGCGTGCTGGGCGTTCGGCGGGCACCAGGCGTTCTCGACGCCGGCCTTGCGCGCGGCGAGGTCCGGCACCTGGGCGTTGTCGCCGGCGGCCCAGATGTAGTCCGTGCCCTGGACCTGGAGGGTCGGCTGGGTGTCCACGTGGCCGCGCGGGCCGAGCGGCAGACCGTAGCGGGCGAGCGCCGGGTTCGGCTTCACGCCGGCGGTCCACACGATGGTGTTGGAGTCGACCTCCAGGCCGTTCTTCAGCACCACGTGGCCGTCGACGCAGGAGTCCATCGAGGTGTTGAGGTAGATCTCGATACCCCGGGCCTCGAGGTGCTCCTTGCCGTACTTGCCGAGCTTCGGGCCGACCTCGGGAAGGATCTTGTCGGCGGCGTCGACGAGGACGAAGCGCATGTCCTCGCGCTTGACGCTCTTGTAGTACTTGACCGCGTCACGGGCCAGGTCCTCGACCTCGCCTATGGTCTCCGCGCCGGCGAAGCCGCCGCCCACGAAGACGAAGGTCAGCGCCTTGCGGCGGACCTCCTCGTCGGTCGTCGAGTCAGCCTTGTCCAGCTGCTCGAGAACGTGGTTGCGCAGGCCGATGGCCTCCTCGATGCCCTTCATGCCGATGCCCTGTTCGGCGAGGCCGGGGATCGGGAAGGTGCGGGAGACCGCGCCGAGCGCGATGACCAGGTAGTCGAAGGGCAGCTCGTAGGCCTCGCCGACGAGCGGCGCGACCGTGGCGACCTTGCGGTCCTGATCGATGGTGGTGACCCGGCCGGTGAGTACCTCGGCCTTGGGCAGCACGCGTCGCAGCGGGACGACGACGTGCCGCGGCGAGATGCTGCCGGCGGCGGCTTCGGGGAGGAAGGGCTGGTACGTCATGTACGACCGCGGGTCGACGACCGTGACGGTCGCCTCCCCGTACCGCATCTTCTTCAGAATGCGACGAGCTGCGTACAGGCCTACGTACCCACCGCCTACTACGAGGATCCTGGGACGCTCCGTGGTGCTCATGCCATCGAGTATCCACCCCCCTCAGGGGGGTCGCTCGTGAGCCCCTTCACAAGCACCTACGGACCCTCTGCTACACTCCGCGGCCCACGTGACCCAGGTCATGGCACACACAGGGAACCACCGTGTGACGGGAGACGTTGTCAAGGCCTCCTGAGCTGGCCCCACGCTGCATCGGAAAGATGAACCACCGACCCGATTCACATGGCCGTAACGCGACGGGAACCTGCCGGAGTGCGGATGCACAGGCCGAGTTGGGCAGGAAAACAGGCCCGGAGGGCCGTCTGAGAGCAGTTTCGACGGCCGACCGGGCCCAAATCCTTGTGAAGAACTTCACGAAGTTTCTCGCGGCGCACCCTCAGCGGGGTGCTCCAGGGACGATTCGGGGGCGCTCCAGGGGTGCTTCAGGGGTGCTTCAGACCAGGGAGAGGGCGATCCCGTCGAGGATGTCGTGCTCCGAGACGACGACCTCCTCGACCCCGGCGCGCTCCATGATCGCCAGCAGCACCAGGGCACCGGCGGTGATCACGTCCACCCGTCCCGGATGCATCACCGGGATCGCCGCGCGCTCGTCGTGCGTCGAGGCGAGCAGCCGCCGGGTGATCCCGGCGACCTGGTCGCGGGAGATCCGGGAGTGGTGGATGGCCTCGGAGTCGTACGCGTCGAGACCGAGCGCGATCCCGGCGACGGTGGTCACCGAGCCGGCCAGGCCGACCAGAGTGCTCGCCTCGCGGATCGGCACCGTCTCCTCGGCGAGGTCCAGCGCGGCCTCGACGTCCGCGCGGATCGCCGCGATCTCGTCCGACGACGGCGGATCCTGGCGGACGTGCCGCTCGGTCAGCCGTACGCAGCCGATGTCGACCGACCGGGCCGCCTCGACCTGCCCACGGCCGATGACGAACTCGGTCGAGCCGCCGCCGATGTCCACGACCAGCCGCTCCTCGTGGCCGGGCAGTTCCTTGGTGGCGCCGTTGAAGGAGAACTCGGCCTCCTGGTCCCCGCTGATCACCTCGGGCTCGACGCCGAGGATGCCGACCACGCCGTTCACGAAGTCGTCGCGGTTCTCGGCGTCCCGGGAGGCGGAGGTGGCCACGAAGCGGATCCTCTCCACACCGTGGGACTTCATGATCTCCGCGTACTCCCGGCAGGCGGCGAAGGTGCGCTCCAGCGCCTCGGGGGCGAGGCGGCCGGTGCGGTCGACGCCCTGACCGAGCCGGACGATGGTCATCCGCCGGTCCAGCTCCGTCAGTTCACCGGTGGACGGGTCGATGTCGGCGATCAGCAGACGGATCGAGTTCGTACCGCAGTCGACGGCGGCGACCCGGGTCACTGCTCGTCCCCCCGGACGTCGCCGGAGCCGCCGTCGGCACCGGACTCCCGCGTCCCGTCCGTCACCGGGCTCACACAGGGGCCCTTCGCCCACCACTCCGGCAGCATCGCGATCGCCTCGTCGCCCAGCGGGTTCACCCCGGGGCCGGCCGCCAGCGAGTGGCCGACCAGGACGTGCAGGCACTTCACCCGGTCCGGCATCCCGCCGGCGCTCGGGAAGCCCTTCAGCTCCTCGATCGCGTCACGGCGCGCGATGTAGTCCTCGTGCGCCGCCCGGTACGCCGCCGCCAGCTCGGGGTCGGCCGCCAGGCGCTCGGTCATCTCCTTCATGACGCCGTTCGCCTCCAGCGTGCCGATGGCCGAGGCCGCACGCGGGCACGTCAGGTAGTACAGCGTCGGGAACGGCGTACCGTCCTCCAGCCGCGGCGCCGTCTCCACCACGTCCGGATTGCCGCACGGGCAGCGGTGGGCGATCGCGCGCAGACCGCGCGGCGGGCGGCCGAGCTGCTCCTGGAACGCGGCGATGTCCGCCGCGGTGGGCGGGGTGTGCTCGGTGGTCGGCGGGGGCGTTTGCATGGATGTGTCTGTCTCTTCGTTCGGTCTGTGGCTTGGCCGGGGCTGGGCTAGCGGGGCGCGTCGGCCCGGTCGACACCGTCCCAGACGTTCGAGTACCAGGGCCTGCTGACCCCGTCCTCGTCGGTCCGGGGCTTCTGGCCGGCCCGCGGATCGACCACGATGTAGCCGGTCTCGCCCGGCCTGACCATGTGCAGGTGCTCGCGGGCCAGCCGCATGACGTACGCGTCGTCCCTCAGACGGGCCCTCTCGTCGCGCAGCCGTTCCACGCGCTCCCGGGCCGCGGCCGCGAGCCGCTCCTGCTCGGCGATCTCGTTCTGCTGCGACACGTACTGCCGCATCGGATACGCGAGCGCGACGATCATCGAGCAGACGACGAGCGCGAGGAAGGCCGCCCGGCCGGTGAGCCGCGAGCGCCGGGCCTGGCGACGGGTCTGCGAGCGGTAGACGCGGGCGGCGGTCTGCTCGCCGAGCAGCCGCAGCCTGGTCGCGGTGGAGAACCGGTCCCGGGCCATGTGTGCGCCTCCCCATTACGTGCGTACGTCCCCGCACACGGTACGGGACCGCGTGCGGGGACGTACGTATCTACCGGTGTGCGGGCTCAGCCCTTGAAGCGCGGGAACGCGCTGCGGCCGGCGTACTCCGCCGCGTCGTCGAGGATCTCCTCGATGCGCAGCAGCTGGTTGTACTTGGCGACGCGCTCGGAGCGGGCCGGGGCGCCGGTCTTGATCTGGCCGCAGTTGGTGGCGACGGCCAGGTCGGCGATGGTGACGTCCTCGGTCTCGCCGGAGCGGTGGGACATCATGCACTTGAAGCCGCTGCGCTGGGCCAGCTCGACGGCGTCCAGGGTCTCGGTCAGCGAACCGATCTGGTTGACCTTGACCAGGAGCGCGTTGGCGGCGCCGTCCTCGATGCCGCGGGCGAGGCGCTCCGGGTTGGTGACGAACAGGTCGTCGCCGACCAGCTGCACCTTGGAGCCGAGCTTGTCGGTGATGACCTTCCAGCCGGCCCAGTCGTCCTCGAACAGCGGGTCCTCGATGGAGACCAGCGGGTAGGCGGCGACGAGCTCCTCGTAGTACTCGGTCATCTCGGCGGCCGAGCGGGACTTGCCCTCGAACTCGTAGGAGCCGTCCTTGTAGAACTCGGAGGCGGCGACGTCGAGCGCGAGCGCGATGTCCTTGCCGGGCGCGTAGCCGGCCTGCTTGATGGCCTCGAGGATGAGGTCGAGGGCCTCACGGTTGGAGCCGAGGTTCGGGGCGAAGCCGCCCTCGTCGCCGAGGCCGGTCGACAGGCCCTTCTCCTTCAGCACCTTCTTGAGGGTGTGGTAGACCTCGGTGCCCCAGCGCAGGGCCTCGGAGAAGGACTCCGCGCCGACGGGCGCGATCATGAACTCCTGGATGTCCACGTTGGAGTCGGCGTGCGAGCCGCCGTTCAGGATGTTCATCATCGGAACGGGCAGCAGGTGCGCGTTCGGGCCGCCGAGGTAGCGGAACAGCGGGAGGTCGGAGGCCTCGGACGCGGCGTGCGCGACGGCGAGGGAGACACCGAGGATGGCGTTGGCGCCGAGGGAGGACTTGTCCGGGGTGGCGTCCAGGTCGAACATCGCCTGGTCGATCAGGCGCTGCTCGGTGGCGTCGTACCCGACGAGCTCCGGGCCGATCTGCTCGATGACGGCGAGGACGGCCTTCTCGACACCCTTGCCCATGTAGCGGTTCTGGTCACCGTCGCGGAGCTCGAGGGCCTCGAACGCACCGGTGGACGCACCGGACGGAACGGCAGCACGGCCGGTGCTGCCGTCGTCGAGGCCGACCTCGACCTCGACCGTGGGGTTGCCTCGGGAGTCCAGGATTTCCCGGGCTACGACGACGTCGATGGACGGCACGAGCATCTCCTTCTGGGATGTGACGCTGAATGTGACGCAAGCGGAGCAGGGTCAGTGCAGGGTCTCTTTGGCCTTGCGACAAGAGCCTAACCGCCCTACGGGCATCGGCCTGCCGCTGCCCGCCCCGTGGGACGAAAAAGGGGAACAAAGAGACAGAAACCCCGGCCCGGCGCGTACGGGGGATGGCGCGCCGGGCCGGGGAGCCGGGGGACGGGGGTGCGGACCCGTCAGCTCAGGTGGAGCTTCTGGCCGGGGTGAATGACGTTCGCGTCCTCGACGATGTCCTTGTTCAGCGCGAACAGCTTCTGCCAGCCGCCCTTGACCTTCTCGGCCTCGGCGATCTTGCTGAGGGTGTCGCCGGCCTTGACCGTGTACTCGCCGTCGCCCTTCTTGACCGGGGCGGCGGGGCGCTCGGAGCGGGTGGTCGGGACCTCGGCGCGCTTCGGGGCGGGGGCCTTGGCCTTGGGCTCGGCCTTCGGGGCGGCCTTGGGGGCAGCCGGGGCGGCACCGTTGTACGCGGCGTCGGACAGGCCCGTGCCGCAGTGCGGCCAGGCACCCTTGCCCTGGCCGTCGAGGACCTTCTCGGCTATCTCGATCTGCTGGGCCTTCGAGGCCTGGGCGGCGGTCTGGGCGTAGGCGGTGCCGCCGTACGCGGCCCAGGTGGAGGCCGAGAACTGCAGGCCGCCGTAGTAGCCGTTGCCGGTGTTGATCGACCAGTTGCCGCCGGACTCGCACTGGGCGACGGCGTCCCACTCGGAGGCGGTGGCGGCGGACGCGGTACCGGAAGCCATCAGCGGGGCGGCGATGGCCGCACCGGTGACACCGGCGAGCGTGGCGATACGAGTGGCCTTGGACGGGCGACGGTGCTTGCCCTTGCCGGAAAGCAGCATGGAACTTCTCCTCACCGACGCCTGCGAGGTGAGCTGTCGGGTTCGGGCCATGTGAGTTGCCCGGCCGCGCGAGGTTCGCGCGGCTCCACCCCAAGCCGGTTCCGCCCCAAAGGGCGGGCCCGGCACTTACCTTGGGTCCCCCGCTCCTGCCTTCGGCGCTTGCGCGACGACTGTTCCCGGCGGCCGCCGGCAGGATTCGGCGTGCGGTCGTCGGGGCCCGCGTTGCGAGCGGTTCAGACCGTAAACGCACTTCTCCCCGATGTTCAAAGTCGAACATCGGGGAGAAACCACACCTATTTGACGCGGAGAGATGTCCGTTTTCGCAGGTGAGAGGCGCGATGACCGGAGTTGACCGACGAGACGCGCCAGTTGACATGAAGAGACTCATGTCTCACTTGCGCAGAACCGGACATAAGCGCCCGAACTACTCCTTCAACTGCCCCTGCCCCAGGCCCAGATCGAGGCTCTGGCCAGGAAGGATGAGATCGGCGTCGGAGCCGACGACCTCCTGGTTCGCCTCATAGAGGGCGGGCCACCCGCCGGGCACCTCGTTCACGTCGGCGATCGACCACAGGTTGTCGCCGGGGCGGACGGTGTACTCATCTCCCGCGGCGACGCCGTCTCGTGCCGATGCGTCATCTCGTGAGGCATGACGACCGGAATTACGGTCATTGCCCGAATTGCCCGCCTCGTCCTCATCGGCGGGGCCACCGCGGTGCTTTCCGGAGCCCGTGTCCGCGGCTGCGTCCTCGCCGCCCGAGGCATCCGCGCCCTTGCCGGAGCCTGCCGGGGCGGAAGGCTCGTCCGAGGTGTCCGCGGGCTTCTCGGCCGTCGGCGAACCGTTCGAGGCACCGGAACCGGACGAGGCTGGGGTGTCGGTGTCCGGCGCGGGCGTCGTGCCCGCCCCGTCGCCGAAGGAGGGGCTCTTCGTGCCACCGTTCTGCGGCGTGGCGGAGGCGTCCCCGCCGGCGGGCTCGGCGCCGCCCCCCAGGAGGCCGGTGACGAGACCGGTGATCTCCCCGCAGCTCGGCCAGGCGGAGTCGCCCTGGGCGGACAGCACCGCCTCGGCCACCGTGATCTGCTGGGCGCGGCTTGCGAGGTCGGCGCGCGGCGCGTAGGCCGTACCGCCGTACGCCTCCCAGGTCTCCTGGGACATCTGCAGGCCGCCGTAGTAACCGTTGCCGAGGTCGGCGCTCCACACACCGCCGCTCTCACAGTCGGCGACGCGGTCCCAGGTGGCGGAGTCCGCGGCGGAGGCGGCGCCTGCGCCGAGCAGCGGGATGGCGATGGCCGATCCGGTCACCCCTGCCGCGACGATGAGAGCGGGGGCCTGACGAGGTCGGCGGTGTCGGCCGTTCCCGGAGCGCATGCGGTGTGCCTTCCATGTGACAACAGAAAACCCACGGGTCCCACGAGTCTGCCGATTCAGCGAGGACCCCGAGTCGGGGTGAACGTAGCCCCACTCGAACGTCAGTCACAAGTCGGTGCAGCGGAGATCACGTGAAAGTCACAGTCCTGACGACTCGTCAGCTCTTGGTGGGGGTGAACTCAACGGGCAGAGTGCGCAATCCACGCATGATGAGCCCCCCGCGCCACCGCAAATCGGAAGGATCCACCGCAAGCCGCAAGTCGGGCAATCTGGTGAGCAGGGTCGCGAGCGCGGTCTGTCCTTCGAGCCGCGCGAGCGGCGCGCCCAGGCAGTAGTGGATGCCGTGCCCGTACCCGAGGTGCTGGTTGTCCCGGCGGGACAGGTCGAGGGTGTCGGGGTCCGGGAAGCGGTCGGGGTCGCGGTCGGCGGCGGCGAGCACGACGAGGACCGGATCGCCGGCGCCGATGTCCTGCCCGCCGAGCGTGAGCGGCTCGGTCGCGAACCGCCACGTGGCGAGCTCCACGGGCCCGTCGTAGCGCAGCAGCTCCTCGACCCCGGTTTCGAGCAGCCCGGTGTCGCCCGCGGCGAGGGACGACTGGAGACGGGCACGCTGCTCCGGATCGCGCAGCAGGGCGTAGGTGCCGTTGCCGATCAGGTTGACGGTGGTCTCGAAGCCGGCGAAGAGGAGGATGAAGGCCATCGCCGCGGCCTCGTTCTCCGTGAGGTGCTCGCCGTGGTCGCTGGCCCGGATGAGCCCGGAGATCAGGTCGTCCCCGGGGTCCTCCCGCTTACGGTGGATCAGCTCGGCGAGATAGCCGCGCATCTTCTTCACCGACCGCGCCACCCCGCCGCGCGGACCGCCCCCGTGACGGATCATCATCCCGGCCCAGTCGCGGAAGTCGTCCTGGTCCTCGGCGGGGACGCCGAGCATGTCGCAGATGGCGTAGATGGGGAGCGGGAACGCGAACTCATGGATGAGGTCCGCGCTGCCCTTCGCGGCGAAGCCGTCGATGAGCCGGTCCGTCAGTTCCTGTACGCGCGGGGCGAACTCGGCCACGCGGCGCGGCGTGAACGCCTTGGAGACGAGCCGGCGCAGCCGGGTGTGGTCGGGCGGATCGATGTTCAGCAGATGCGTCATCAGCTCCGCCTTGCGCTCGCCCGGGATGCCCGTCTTCCCCTTCGCGTGCGCGGGCTCGTCGTGATGCGCGGGATTCTTGCTCAGCCGCTGGTCCGCCAGCGCCTGCCGCGCGTCCGCGTACCGGGTCACCAGCCATGCCTCGACCCCGCTGGGGAGCCGGGTCCTGTGCACGGGCGCGTGCTCGCGGAGCCAGGCGTAGGCGGGGTACGGGTCGGTGGCGAACTCCCAGGTGAAGAGCTCGGGGGCGTCGGGGACGCCGGACGGCTGGTCGTGCATGGGTCGACGGTAGCGCCCGCCGCACCGACTCACTCGTTCGGCGGACGGCTGCGCATTCCCCCTGGGAAGGCCGACCGTACGCGCCAGACTCCGTCGCATGGGAGCGCGCTGATGAGTGCCGCAGCCGAAAACCGGAGGGACGACCAGGACGGCCGGGAGGAGCACTACGTGTTCCCGGTCCCGCCCCCGGGTGGGTGGACGGCGGACGACCTCGAGCGGATCAAGGGTCTCCCGCCGCACACCGAGCTGATCGACGGCGGACTGTTCTTCGCGAGCCCGCAGACGTTCTTCCATATGGCCGCGCTGCGGCTGCTGGAGAACGCGCTGGTGCGACAGGCACCGGACGACCTCTACGTCGTCCGCGAGATGACGGCCAAGCTCGGCGAGCGCGACCGGCCGGAGCCCGATCTCATGGTGGTTCCCTGGAGCGCCCGCACGGGACCGGA
Source organism: Streptomyces sp. NBC_00259 (assembly GCF_036181745.1). Classification (NCBI taxonomy): domain Bacteria; kingdom Bacillati; phylum Actinomycetota; class Actinomycetes; order Kitasatosporales; family Streptomycetaceae; genus Streptomyces; species Streptomyces sp. NBC_00259. The sequence continues at coordinate 3,149,914 of NZ_CP108080.1, forward strand.
GCAGACCTGGTACGCCCCGGCCGACATCCTGCTCGCCGTCAAGATCGTCTCGGACGAATCCGTGCAGCGCGACCGCGAGCTCAAGCCCCGCAAGTACTCGGCGGCCGGCATCCGGCACTTCTGGCGGGTCGAGAAGAACGACGGCCTGCCCGTGGTGTACGTCTACGAACTCGACCCCGCCACGAACAGCTACGCCGTCACCGGCATCCACCACAACCGGCTCAAGGTCGACGTCCCGTACCCGATCGAGATCGACCTCACCGGTGTGGACCGGAGGCGAGGAGCCCGGGACTGACGGGACCGCTCGTCAGGCGCCGTTCGTCGCCGTCTCCGCCGCGCGGATCGCGTCCCGGTAGGCGCGGGCCGCCGCGCGCAGCGCGGTCTCCGGGTCGTGGCCCTCGGCCTCCGCCCGGACGGCCATGGTGAGCAGTTCGTAGCCGATGCCGTGGTCGTCGCCGGCGGACGGCAGCTCCACGTCCAGACCCGCCGTACGGACCCGGCTCGCCAGCTTCGCGGCCAGGGCGAGGCCGGGCTGACCGAGCGGGATGCCGTCGGTCACGGAGTCGCGCTGCTTCTCCACGGCCTTCGTGCGGAGCCAGTGGGCCTTGACGTCCTCGGGGGTCTCGGCGTCGGCGTCACCGAACACGTGCGGATGGCGGTGGATGAGCTTGTCGACGATCGTGCCGGCCACGTCGTCGATCGAGAACGGCTCCTCCGCGTCCTCCTGTGCGATGCGCGCGTGGAAGACGACCTGCAGCAGGACGTCGCCGAGCTCCTCGCGCAGCTCGTCATGGTCGCCGTCCTCGATGGCCTCGACGAGTTCGTACGCCTCCTCGATGCCGTACTTGGCGAGGCCCTTGTGGGTCTGCTGCGAGGACCACGGGCACTCGCGGCGGATCCGGTCCATGACCTGGACGAGGTCGAGGAGCCGGGCGCCGGGCAGATCGTACGAGCCGGGGAGCAGCTCCAGGTCGGGCATCTGCACCCGGCCGGAGCCGGCCATGCGCGCCAGGCCGTCGGTGAGGGCCCGGTCGCCCTCGCCGGTCGCGAGGACCACGACCGTCCGGCCGCCGGCGCAGGCGTCGACGAGCTCCTGGGCGGTGGGCGCGGCGATCTCCACGCCGACACCGGCCTCCCTCAGATACGGCAGCTGGGGATGAGCACCGTCCCCGCACAGCACCCGGTCGGCGGCGTGCAGCGTCTGCCACGCGGGCCAGGACAGCAGCCCGGGTGCGACGCGATGGCTTGCGGTGAGCAGGACGATACGGCCGGGCTCGACGGGCGCTTCAGCATTCACCCCTCGACCTTACGTCGGCCTCGGTATCGCTCAGGCCCCGGCCGGGACGGCCTCCGGCTGCTTGGTGACCTGGGTGATCCACGGGGCCTTGTAGTCCCCGAGCTGGATCTTCGCGTCGTCCCAGGTGCCGTAGCGCGGGTTCACGTCGATGTCGAGCTCCTTCGACGCGGCGGTGAGCGCGTCGTTGACCTTCTGCAGGCCCTGCGGGGTGCTGAGGTCGGCGCCGAGCGCCCGGGCCAGCTCGGTCAGCATGACCTGCTCACGCACGGTCTCGTCGATCTGGTCCGGTGCGACCCCGCGCTGCTGCAGCAGCATCGCGGCGAGCTGCTCCTCCCCGCCGTACTGCTGGGCCGCGGCCGCCCGGGCGTCCTGGACCTCCTTGCGGGAGACGCTGATCCCGGCCTTCTCCGCGGCCTGCTCCAGCACCCGGCCGAAGATCATGCCGTGCAGCTTGGCCCGGCCCAGCTGCCCGGTGTCCTTGATCAGCTGCGCCGACTGGGGCGACGCCTCCTGGGCCGCCCGTACGTCCTCCACGTCGGCCTGGAGCGCGGACACCTCGATCCGGTCCCCGCCGACGACGGCTGCGGCGCCTGGGTGCGCCTCGCTCCCGCAGGCGGCGAGCAGGGGCGCCGCGGCGACGAGCGCGGCGGAGAGGGCGAGCGCGGTGCGACGGCGGCGGTGCAAAGGGGCCTCCCGGCGTGATTGTGCTTCGCTGCACAAAGCCTTGCGATGATCGATGGTAGGCAGTCGACGTGGCGCAGGCCACTACTTCGAAGCGACTGATTCGGTCAACGACGCGGGAGCGGGCTCCGGGCGGAGCATGATCGTGCGGGAGACCACGAAGGTGATCGGGATGGCCGCCGCGGCCGCGATCAGCGGTGCGTACCGGCTGCCGAAGTGGAGCACGTCGACCAGCAGGTACACACCGCTCGTGGTGATCACGAAGTTGGCGGCGTTGGTGAGCGGGAACAGCAGGAACTTGCGCCAGGTCGGCCGGGTCCGGTAGGTGAAGTACGAGTTCAGGAAGAACGAGCCGACCATGCTGAGCAGAAACGCCAGGACGTGCGCCGCGACGTACGGCATCCAGGGCAGGAACAGCAGATAGCAGCCGTAGTACGTCGCGGTGTTCACCACGCCGACCAGGGCGAAACGGATCATCTGCGCCTGGACCGTCATCGGCGTACGAGCTCCCCCTGCTCCCCCTGGGTGCGGTGCTGCTGCCGGGGCGGCGGTCCCGCGTTGGTCGCCGCGACCAGATAGTGCGGGCGGCGCTTCACCTCGTAGTAGATACGGCCCACGTACTCGCCGACGACGCCCAGCATGACCATCTGGACACCGGCGAGTGCGACGACCGTCACCAGAAGTGTGACATAGCCGGGGGTATCCACCCCGTTCACCAGGGCGACGCCGACGATCCACACGGCATACGCCATGGCTACCGAGAGGAGCAGCAGTCCTATGTAGACCGCGGCCCGCAGCGGCTTGTTGTTGAAGGAGAGGAGACCGTCGAGGCCGTAGTTGAGCAGTTTGCCGAAGCTCCATTTGGAGCGGCCCTGCTCACGCACCGCGTTCTCGTACTCGAAGGTCGTCGTACGGAATCCGACCCAGGCGAAGAGGCCCTTGGAGAACCGGTTGTACTCGCTCAGTCCGAGGATGGCGTCGACCGTACGGCGGGACAGCAGCCGGAAGTCGCCGACGCCGTCGACGAGTTCCACGTCGACCAGCCGGTTGATGAGCCAGTAGTAGGCGCGCGCGGTGACCGTGCGCGTGACCCGGTCGCCCTTGCGGGTGCGCCGGGCGATGACCTGGTCGAACCCCTCCTCGTACAGGCGCAGCATGCGGTGCACCAGCTCGGGGGGATGTTGGAGATCGGCATCCATGATGACCACCGCGTCACCGCCGGCGTGCTGGAGTCCGGCCAGCATCGCGGCCTCCTTGCCGAAGTTCCGGCTGAAGGAGACGTACCGGGTGCGGGAGTCGGCCGCCGCGATCGCCTCGAGGAGAGCGAGCGTGCGGTCGTGACTTCCGTCGTCCACATAGACCAGTTCGTATTCCTGGCCGAGCAGAGCGAGTTCCTTGGTCACGTGTTCATGGAAGCGGTCGATGATCTCCTCTTCGTTGAAGCACGGGACAACAATCGAGATCAGCACGGTAGAACCACAACGGATGTGAATGTCGCGTGCGGATTCGACACATGGCGGACAGGCGACCATTGCGTGAACTGGGTCCTTGATCCCTCGAATTCACGATGTGCCCTGGCATATTCGAAGAATCATGTCGACCTTGGACAACACCGCGCGGGTCCGCATATCCGCCTCCCGCGACGGCGGCCGCGGCCGCGCCACCGCACTCGCCGCCCTGCTGACGCTCCTGGCCGTATGCGCCGGTGACGCCGTCGCCCGCAGCTTTCCCTTCGGCCCGAAGACGCGCAGCGTCAACGACCTGGGCAATCAGTTCGTCCCGTTCCATGCCCATCTGTGGGACCTGCTGCACGGCCGTGCGGAGGGCGGGCTGCTGCTCAACTGGCAGTCCGGGTACGGCACGAGCTTCCTGCCCGACCTCGGGACCTATCTGACCAGCCCCTTCTCGGTGCTCGTCGGCCTCTTCCCGCGCGAGGACATCGATCTCGCGGTGTATGTGATCACCGTGCTGAAGATGGCCGCGGCGGCGGCCGCGATGACCTGGCTGCTGCTCACGCTCCACCGCGCGGGCGGCCGCTGGTGGGTGGCGGCGGTGCTCGGCGCCTCGTACGCGCTGTGCGGCTGGTCGGTCGTCGAGGCGTCGTACAACCCGATGTGGCTGGACGGGCTGATCGCCTTCCCGCTGCTGTGCCTGGTCGGCGAATGGGCCCGGACGAGGCGGCGGGCCGCCCTCGGCACGCTGATCGTCGCCGTGGCGTGGGCCGCGAACTTCTACACCGCCTACATGGCCACCCTCGGCGCCGCCCTGGTGCTGGTGCTGCGGCTGATTCTGGACGAGCGGACGGACGACGGGACGGACACGGGAGCAGGCAGAGGCGCAGGCACGGCCGGGCCGACGCCGGTACGGGACCGAGTCCGCGTGCTGCTCCGGGCCGCCGGGACCACCCTGCTCGGCATCGCCCTCGCCACCCCCGTGCTGATCCCGGTCTTCCTCGGCTCGAAGCACGCCTACCCGGGCTGGACACGGGAGTTCGAGCCGGCGGGCTGGGTCGACGTGTTCGCCCGCGCGCTCCCCGCGACGTACAGCTTCTTCACCCCGGCCGTCTTCCTCGGCACCGGAGCGCTGCTGCTCGCCGCCGCCCTCGTCTTCCACCGCGGTGCACCGCGGCGCGAGCGCCGGTGGTGGACCGCGCTGGTGGTGGCCGTCGCGGTGTCGATGCAGTGGGGACCGACCCATCTGGCCTGGCACATCTTCGCCACGCCCAACGGCAGCCCGTACCGGCAGTCGTTCGTCCTCGCCGGTGTGCTCGTGATCGCGGCCTGGGTGTGCGTGGCACGGGAATGGCCGGGACGGCGGGCGCTGCTCGCCGGCACCGGGGTGCTGGCGGTGATCGCGCTCGGCGCGGCGACCAGCGACCTGGTCACCGGCTGGACGTTCCCGCTGTTCGCGCTCGGGCTGGCCGGGGCCCTGGGCGCTCTCGTGCTGGCGAAGCGGCGGAGGTTCGTCGTCGTCGCCGCGCTCCTCCTCGCGGGCGGCCTGGTCGGGCAGGCGGCGGCGACCACCGCCTACGCCGACCGTCAGCGCCTCGGCCGGCTCGACGACTATCCGGCGTGGGGCACCGCCCACAGCGCGCGCGCCGACGCGGTGGCCGGCGCCGACAGCCGGCCCGGCTCCCGCACGGACAGCGGTCGCGAGCACCTCACCGGCAACGATCCGATGCTGCTGGGCGGCGAGAGCGGCGCGTACTACAGCAGCCACACCCCCGCCGTGCTCACCCGCACCATGGCCGCGCTCGGCGCCGGCTGGACCTCGCGGGGCCGCAACGTGCAGAGCCTGGACAACCCCGTCACCGACGCGGTCTTCTCGGTGGGGACGCGGGTGCGCACGGCGCCCGGCGGGCGCCCCGAGGTGACACGGGCCGAGGTGCCGCCGCTGGTGACCGTGCGGCCGAAGGGCCCGGAACCGCGCTACGGCACCTCACCGTTCCGCAACCAGGAACTGCTGCTCGGCGCCCCGGTGTACGGCGACCCCGTCGACGGTGTCTGCCCCGCGGGCACCGACGTCTTCCTGTGGGCGCCCGACTACGCGGGCACGGCACGGCTCGGCGACGGAAAGCCGGTGAAGCTCACCGGTGGACTGCCCAAGCGGCGCGCGCCGATGACCCCGCTCGGCACGTCGCACGGACCCGCCTCCCGGATCGCCTTCGGCAAGCAGGAGCCCCGGGACTGGAGCGCCGGCTGTCTCGACCGCGGCAGACTGGCCGCCGCCGTGGCCCGGCTGAAGACCTCCGGGGCGGTGTCGGTGGAGGTCGGCGACAGCGGCGTACGCGCCGAACTGCCGACCGGCTCCACCGGCACCGCCGTCCTCGCCGCGCCGCGCATCGCCGGCTGGAGCTGCGACGGCAGGCCGGCGGACCGGTACCTCGGGCTGGTCGCCGTGCCGCTCGACGGGAAGCGCACCACGGTCGACTGCTCCTTCCGGCCGCCGGGGCTGCGCGTGGGCGCGGCCGTCGCCGGGGCCGCACTGGTGGTGCTGCTGGGGCGGGTGGCCGTCCCGCTCGTACCGGTCGTACGGGCGCGTCGACGGAAGGACACCAAGACTTCACCCGAACGGCCCCCGTTGGTGGCCTCTTGAGCGGAAATCTCGGCGTAACGTCCCCGCCATGCCTTCCCTCCTGAGCAACCGGCTGGCCCAGCGGGTGCTGCGTCCGGCGTTCACGCTGGTGGAGCAGCGCCTGGAGCGCGCCACCAACGCCCTGCAGGCCGACCTCGACGCCCTGCACCACGAAGTGGCCGACCTGCGGCGCCAGAGCTACGGGCTCGGGCTGCTGCTCGACCACGCCGGGCGGGACGGCCACCGGATGCCCACCGCGACGCAGCTGGACTCTCTCGTCCGCGAAGTGACCACGGTGACCGGGGCATCGGGTGATCACGCCCGCCGGGACCTGACGGTCGCCTACCGCACCGTGGTGGCGCTGGAGGCCCTGGGTGTCGGCCGGCTGGCGGGCTCGACCTCCGACGTGTGCGGCAAGCTGGCGACCGTTCCGCTGCTGGCCCCGCCGAACGAGGACGTGCTGGAGATCGGTACGCAGCACGGGCTGTTCGCGACGGCACTGCTGCGCATGCTGCACCGCGCGGGTGTCGAGCCGCGGCTGACCATCGTCGACCGGCTGGCGGGGGCGGCGGACGGTGCCGGAACGGCGGACGGTGAAGAGGCTGCGGACGGCGCGAAGGTGGCGGTTCCGGTGACGGTGCCGGTGCTCGTGTCCGTGCCCGTGCGTGAGGACGTCGTCCGTGCCAACCTCGCGCTGTGCGGCAGCCGTTCCGGTGCCCAGGCCCGTATCGAGCGGGGCGCCTCGGGTGACCCGGAGGTACGGGCCGCGGTCTCCGACCGCCGCTACGGAGTGATCGTGCTGGCCGGCGACGCGTCGTCCGTGCAGGCGGTCCTGGCCGATCTGGAATGCGCGGAGGAGCTGGCCGCGCAGCGCGCCGTCGTCGTCCTCGACGGCCACGGCGACGACACGCGTCCCGCGGTCGCCGAGGCGCTGGGCAAGCACCTCGCGAACGGCTCCCGGCTGAAGCTCGTGGGTCGGGTCGCGGGCACGGCGTTCCTGCGCGCGGACTGAGTCCTCCCGCCGTTCACCCGCCCCACCCACCGCTCAGCCGCAGGGGTCGCCCGGGCCTGAGGGCCCGGGCGCGGCCAAACCGGGCCCGGTCAGCTCGGGGCGCGGTCACCCCGGGCGGAACTGGCGCTGGCGGGTCAGTGCGCGGCGGAGTTCCGTGGGGAGCGAGTGCCCCGGGCCGTACAGACGCTCGGAGTCGAACAGCAGGTTCTGCAACTGCTGGTGGCCCGCCGTGTGGTCGCCCATCGCCAGCAGCAGATGCCCGATCCGGTGCCGGATGTCGAACGCCCGCGCCGTGTCCACCGCGCCCCCGTGCCGGCCCTCGTAGTACGGCAGCACCGCCCGGTACTCCGTCAGCGCCGCGGCCGTCTCCCCCAGCTGCTCCAGGCACTGCGCCGCGTCGTGGCGGAACTGCAGGGTCTGAGGGTCGCCCGGCCCCGCCTCCGCCGCCCGGTCGTCTGCCAGCCGGCGCAGTTCGGGCAGGGCCCGGCGGTACTGGCCGTCGTCCATGAGCGTCGTCGCGTACTGCTTGCGCAGGATCCTCACGACCGTCGACCGCTCACCGTGCTCGGCCGCGGCGGCCGGAAGGATGCCGCCGAGGATGTCCACGGCCCGGGTGATGCTGCCCTCGCCGAGGAGGCGTTTGACCTCGTCGACGGCGGCGGCGACATCGGGCCGATCGGCGGCCACCGGCACGGCCGACACCCTCGGGTCGGGCGGCGACGGTGCCGCCTCCTGGTCGGGCCAGGGCGCGTGGGGGCGCAGGAACGGACGGGTCGGGTCGAGCGGCCCGGTCGGCGTCCCGCGCCGCGCCGGCAGCAGCGGCGCGAGGGCCGCGTACACCTCCCGCGCGCCGGACGGCCGGTGTTGCGGGTCCTTGGCGAGGAGCCGCAGGACGAGTGCTTCGAGCTGCTCGGGTATCTCGGGCCGCAGCTGTCGCACGGGCAGCGGCGGTTCGTACAGATGGCGGTGGAGCACGCCGAGCGCGGTGGACCCCGCGAACGGCACGGTGCCGCTGAGCAGTTCGTGCAGCAGCACTCCCAATGCGTACAGGTCCGTGTACGGGCCGACGGCGCCGCCCATCGCCTGCTCGGGCGCCATGTAGGCGGGGCTGCCGATCGGGGAGCCGGTGTGGGTGAGGCGGGTGGTGTCGGTGTCGATGACGGACGCCACGCCGAGGTCGAGGACGGTGACCGTGCCGTCGGGCTTCACCATCACGTTCCGCGGTTTGAGGTCACGGTGGACGATCGGTACGGCGTGCACGGCGCCCAGCACCGCGCACAGCTGGGCCGCGACGGACACGGCCCACTCCCAGGGGTACGGGTCGTGCTCCGCGAGGTGGTCGGCGAGGTCCGCGCCCTCGACGTACTGCATGACGAGGTACAGGTCGTCGCCGTCGCTGCCCGCGTCGTGGACGGTGACCAGGCCCGGGTGGGTCACCTGGGCGGTGACCCGGCACTCGCGGACGAAGCGGCGGCGCATCTCGTCGGCGGCCGTGGCGGGCGCCATGTGGTCGGGACGCAGCAGCTTGACGGCGACCCGGCGGTCGAGCCGCTGGTCGTAGCCCGTCCAGACCTGGCCCATGCCGCCCTGGCCGATGATCGTGGACAGTTCGTAGCGTCCGGCGACCATGCGTCCGTTCACCGGCCGCGCTCCCCGTTGTTGTTGTCGTTGTTGTCGTTGCGCAGGTACGCACTGAGCTCGTCGAGCTCGGCACGCACCTGGTCGATGCGGTGCGGGGGATGCACGGGTTGCGGCTGCGGCTGCGGTTGCGCCGGCGGTTGCGGCTGAGTGTGAAGCTGCGGTTGCGAGGGCGGCTGCGGCTGGACCTGAGGTGCCGGCTGGGGCGGGTAGCCGTATCCCGGGACGGGCATGGGCGGCGGACCGTGCGGGGCGGGAGGCGCGGTGAACACCGGTGCCGCGTACCCGCGCTGATGGTGGTGGATGTCGACGATCAGGTAGTACGTGACCACGCCGACCATCTGGAGCAGCAGTCCCGCCATGCCGACGTTCGCTATCCAGTGGTCCGCGAAGCTCTGCTCCAGAGGCACCAGACAGGCGACGTTGAGCACGAGCTGACACCAGAACAGCGCCCAGTCCTGACCTCTGCGCCGCATGATCGCGATGCGCAGCATGGCGATCCAGGCGAGCATCCCCAGGGTCAGGACGATCAGCACACAGATGATCACGCGCACGGTGATCACGCCGGCCGTCGCCGGGCGGCGCGGTGGCGTCATGGGCACGTGAACGTGCATGTGGCGCTCCTGGGAGGTGCGGACCGAAGGAGTTCGAGCGTATACACCGACAAGGACAACCGACTCAGGGTTGTGCACAAAGGGTGTTGCGCAGATCACTCCCGGAATCGATCATTCCGGCAGTACGGTCCCGTCCGCCAGCCCGTCGTACACGCTCTGCGCCAGCTGTCCGCCGAGTCGGATCGCGAGTCGCAGCGCGTCCTCGAACTCCGCCAGGGCGCGGAAGCGTTCGCCGTACCGCCGCTGCTCGGCGAGAGGCAGCCGGGGCAGCTGGATCCGCCGTACGTCGAGCCGGGTGGCGGTGGAGGCGTAACTGCTGGCCTGCCGGTTGTTCGCCGTACCGCGCAGGAAGCCGGCCAGGAACCAGGAGTCGAGCGCCGCCGCGTCGGGTCGCAGCAGCTGGAGGTTGCGGCCGAGCGCGGCGCCCGCGGTGGCGGCGTCGACGACGCGCGCGACCGAACCGCCGCCCAGGACGGGCACGACGACATCACCTTCCTCCGTGAGCACGGGCTCCTCGGCCTGCCCGGCCGGGAGCGTGCCAGAGGGCGCGGCGCCGGTGATCACGTCGTGCTCGGTGAGGACGGGACCGCCGGAGTGCGAGGCCCCGGCCCCGCCGGTACGCAGCACGAGCGCGCCGGCGCGGGAGAGTTCGCCGACGGTGGTGAGCGTGCGGGCGGCGGGCCCCACGGTGGTGACGGGCGCGGGCGCCAGCTCCATGGTGCGGCGCAGCGAACCGTCCAGGCTCTTGCGTACGGCTTCGAGGTCGGCCGCGGACCCGCCCGCGGCGGGCACGGACAGATGGCGGGCGGGGGCCAGGTCGACGTCGTCGTCGAGGAGTTCGATGACGGGCACGGAGCGGCTGACGCCGGACTGCTCGGTCCGGTCCCGCCAGGCGTCGAGCACGGCACTCTGCACGGCCGGCCAGGGCAGCTTGTCGCGGCTGCCGTCCGGCATGAGCGCGGCGGTGTCGACGAACAGCAGCTCGGGGTCCGGCCGCTGGCCCGCCCCTGGCCTGCACAGCACCCACAGGTGCAGCGGAATGCCGTACGGGGGCGCGGCGCCGGCCGGCAGGGCGATCACGGCGCGCAGCGCGCCGCGGCGGAGCAGATCGGCGCGGACACGGCGCCCGGAGCGGCGGGAGGCGACGGCCGGGGGCATCAGCAGGACCGCCGTGCCGCCTTCTCGCAGATGCGCGAGGGCGTGCTGGACCCAGGCCAGCTCGGACTCGGTGCGGGCGGGGAAGCCGTACTCCCAGCGGGGGTCGTAGGCGAGTTCGTCGTGACCCCAGTTGCGCTCGTTGAAGGGCGGGTGGCAGAGCACGACGTCGGCGGTGAGCCCGGGGAAGGCATCCGCACGCAGGGTGTCGGCGGCGGCCGCGCGGATGTCGGCGTCGCCGTGCAGGGCGAGGCGCAGCGCGGTCAGCGAGGCGAGCTCGGGGTCGGCGTCCTGGGCGTGGAGGGCGGCCGGCTGCCGAACGGCACGCAGGAGTCCTCCGGTGCCGGACGCCGGGTCGAGCACCGTCTTGCCGGGGGTGTCCGCGCCGGCGAGTGCCGCCATCAGCTCGGCGGGCCCGGGCGGAGTGAGGGTGTACTGGCGGGGGTTGGCGTCCAGGTGCCGGCCCAGCAGGAACTCGAAGGCCTGGCACGTACCCAGTTCGGCGGCGAGTTCCGCGGCGCCGCGCAGGAGGGGGACGGACGGCGCGAGCTCGGCCGCCGTCGGTGTCGGCACGGCGGCGCGCTGCTCGCCGAAGCGGGCGGTGAGGACGTTGTCCAGGGCGCCGGGGAGCATCGTGAGCAGCCGTTTGTCCGAAGCGGCGGCCAGCTCCAGCCAGGCGGTGGGCCTGTCCCGTACGAGCAGCAGCACGCATCCCGCGTGGACGAGCGCGGTGACGGCCCCGGCGGGATGCGCGGACAGCAACTGCCAGACCCGCTCACGGCGCGGCACTTCGGCGAGCTTGCCCTGGTCGCGCAGCCACTGCTCGACCTCGGCGAGCGCGAACGACGGGCTGGTCTCGGTGCCTCCGACGGGCCTGGGGAAGTCGGCGTGGCGCCGCCGCCAGTTGCTGACGGCGGCGCGGCCCACACCCGCGAGCCGGGCGATCCCCGCGGCGGTGACCTCGGTTGAGTGCTGTTCCGGCACCGGACCGTCTCCCCTCGTGCGCTGTGAAGGCCTCGTGCGCTGTGAAGGCCATGAGCCGTGAAGAACGAGCATACCGAGCCGATCCCGCAGACCCGTTCACAGCGTGAGCGGACTCAAAGTGCGTGAGCGCTGTTGACTCGGTTCACAGCCTCTGTTGTCATTGACGCATCGGTTCACGCAGTCCTCACAGCGCCCCGGAAGGTGCCACAGCCATGTCTCAGCCCATGTACGCCCCGCAGCAGCCGCAGCAGCCCCAGCGCGGCGGCCCCGAGAAGAAGCGCAACTGGTTCGCCCGCCACAAGGTGCTCACCGCTCTCGGCGCGGTCGTCGTGCTCGTCGCGATCGGCTCGGCCGCGGGCGGTGGCGAAGACTCGTCCTCCGGATCCACGGCGGCGGGCTCGTCGAAAGGCGCGGCCCAGGACGCCGCCAAGGGCACGGGCGACTCCAAGCCGAAGGAGGAGACGAAGAAGAAGGCCGCCGCGATCGAGGGGGACGGCGACTTCGAGGTCCCCGCGGACATCAAGCCCGGCCTGTACCGCACCAGCGGCAACGACGGCATGTGCTACTGGGAGCGCGCCAAGGACTCGAAGGGCGAGGTCGACTCGATCCTCGCCAACGACAACGTCAGCGGCACGAGCTACGTGACCCTCAAGCCCTCCGACAAGATCTTCAAGACCACCGGCTGCAAGGACTGGGAAGCCGTGGACGAGAAGGCCAAGGGCAGCCCGAAGTCCGAGATCAAGGGCGACGGCGGCATGTTCAAGGTGGGCGTCGACATCGCCCCCGGCACGTACAAGTCGACGGGCAACACGGACGACATGTGCTACTGGGAGCGCTCGAAGGACGCGGCCCACGGCATCGACTCGATCCTCGCGAACGAGAACGTGAAGGGGACGGCGATCGTGAAGATCGGCGCGAGCGACGGCTACTTCAAGACGACGAACTGCCAGGACTGGAAGAAGACCGGCTGACGCCGCCCACGGCCGCCCGCGGCCTTCCGCGGCCGCCCCACGGACCGCAGCGCGCTGCACTGCTGGCACGACCCCGCCGGCACGGCATCGCAGGAGCGACGCCGACGTCGCGATGCGCCCGAAACTCCCGAATCACCCGGTTCCGGAGGGCCATTCGCACGGATACCGGTCACCAAGTAGACCAAGTTTGAACCTCTTTGCCACTCATCCAGACTTTCACCACACATCCATCACATCCGGATGTACGCTCACCGCACGTTCGGACGCCATCTTCCGGACGCTGCACAACCCATGGGGAGGGTTCCTTGAAGCTCCGTCACGCCGCCTCGGCAACCGCTGTCGCCATCGCCGTCGCCGGTGGTCTGCTGACCGCCACTCCGGCCCAGGCCGCCGGTGGGGTGAGCATCTACCGCGTGTCCTACAACTCGCCGGGCTCCGACACCGGCTCCAACCCCTCGCTGAACGGCGAGTGGGTCCAGCTCTACAACTCCAGCTCGTCCGCGATCTCCATCCAGGGCTGGAAGCTGCGCGACGTCACCGGCTACACGTACACGTTCAGCGGCAAGATCGGCGCGAGGTCCTACATCAAGGTCCACACCGGCAAGGGCTCCAACACGGCCGGGTACCGCTACTGGGGACGCTCCTGGTACGTCTGGAACAACACGGGCGACACGGCGTACCTGCGGAAGTCGACCGGCACGCTCGTCGACTCCTGCAAGTGGGGTTCGACGGGCTCCTCCAAGTACTGCTGAGACCGCGCCACTTCCGCCCGGCACCACTTCCGCCCCGCACCGGGCCGCGCCGCACTCCGGCCGGCCCGGTCCGGGCTCCGGGGCCGGGGCCACCGCGCGGCGGCCACCAGAGGTGATGCCACGATGCGGGGATGGGAAATCTCTACCAGTACTTCCGCGCACCGGACGACGCGACGGCACTGGTCACGTTCGCGCCGGGCCCGGCCGGCATCGGCCTGGAGCCGCTCGACGTGTCCGGGATGGACCCGTATCTGATGCTCGGCGCCGCGGAAGCCCTGCTCGTCGGCCGGCTCTTCGAGGATGTGGCCGCCCAGCCGCGCTTCAACCACCTGCTCAGCGATCCCGACGCTGACAGCACGTGGGTCGTGACACTCACCGACCAACTGCGTGACGCCCTCGCCGAAGCATCGACCGAGCGCCTGGCCGAGGTCGCCGTGATCTGGTCCCGGGCCGAGGAGCTCGACGGATCCGGCGACCCCGATTCCCTGGCCGGCTTCCTGGAACAGCTGGCCCGCATCGCCCGGGAGGCACGGGAGCAGAGGAACGGCCTCTACTGCTGGATGTCACTGTGACCGGCCACCGACAGCCTCAGCCGTCGACGGGCCTGTCGCCCTTGTGCGCTGCGTAGAACTCGGCCTGGCGCGCCATGATCTCCCGCATCGACGTACCGCGCGGGACGCCGTAGACCGTCCCCGGGAAGTCCATCCCGCGCTGCTTCTCCCACAGTTCGTCGTGCCGGTCCGGCGAGAACAGCTCCGCCGGGTCGCCGGCGGCGATCCAGCCGATGGGCACGACGGTTCCCGGCTCCAGCCGCGAATTGACGTGCAGCACGCTGTTGATCCGCAGCTCGGACCCCGCCCCGGCCACGGCTCCCGGGAACATCGCCACCCCCGTCGCCACGAAGACCTCGTCCTCCACCGTCGCCCCGTTGATGTGCGCGTGCGGCCCGATGAGCACGGCGTCCCCCAGCGCCGCCGGATGCTTCGCCCGCCCCCGGACGAGCGCGTTCTCCATCACCACCACATCCGCCCCCGTCCGCACCTCGCCGTCCTCTGCGGTGAGCACGGCGCCGTGCAGGACGCGTGCGCGCTCACCGAGAACGACGGCGCCGCACAGGACGGCGGAGGGGGCGACGTACGCGGACTCGGGGACGACGGGCCGCTTGCCCCGGTGCTCGTACAACATGGCACCCACCTTCGCACCCTCCGACCGCCGGGAGACATCTCCCGGGCCCGGACCGGCGGCTCAATTCCCTCTGGCATGGTTCATGGGTGGCGTATCCCGGGTCCAGGACGAAGACAACGGATGTATGGCTGCTGCCCGAGGACACGATCCTCGTAGGGCGACACATCCGCGAACTGCTGCCCACGTCCGGGTGGCTGCGCAGGGGGGTATCCAGCGGCTGAACCTGATGACCGAACCACCCAACTTCCCGGTGAACCCCTAGAACAAGGTGTCGCCGAGGGCCTCGACCGATTCGTCAACTGCCTCGTCGGGCTGCTTCTCCTCGGACGGAAGAGCGCTGCGCTCACGGCCCGAGCGAATGCTCACACACTCCACATCCACTTCGGGTTCCCCTGGAGCCGTCGTGTACAACTCGACACCGAGCCCCACCATCACGGCGCCGGAGTCGTCCAACGCGACCTCGACTCCCTGTGCACGCAGATCGGAGACAACGTCACCGAATGGGCGGCCGGCCAGGACGACACCGGAGTACGTGACCCCTGCTCTCGCGGTGGCCTCGATGAACTCGAGAGCGTCCGACCGGTCGAAATCAAGAAGCAATCCTGCCTCGAGGTAGTGATCGGTCTCCGGCGCACCAGGCGTTCGGAGAGATGAGCGGCACTCTCCCAGCCGCTCCCTCAGAGCGCTCCTGGACTCCCCGAACCCGACTGAGCCAGCCCACGCCAAGGGACGATTCCAGTCATCCGTCCTCCATCCCCGCCTTGCGACACCGGGCGAGGCCGTCGCCGCCTCGGACAGAGCCATTCCTGGCTCACCCCTCTTGGCGTACTCACAGTTCTCCTCTAGGACGTACATCCCAGCGAAGCCATGATCCAGTCCTCGGACAACGGGGCTTCCTGACGCACCCCGTTCACGACCCAGGAGCCATCCCATTCGACTTTCCAGACCTCCCCATGGAGGTTCTCGAATTCCACGAAACTCCCCGGGGCGCCGTCCAGGAGGTCGAGCTCCCGGAGCAGGACGTCGTGGGTCGTGAACCCTCGGTCCGGACCGATGCTGTCCCCAGCCGTCTTGGTGTTCTCGTACCGCATACGGAGATAGGGGACCGGCGGCCGGGACATGGTCGCCGGGCGCAGCATGTGCCGGAAGCGGTATTCCGCCTCGTCGAGCGTCTCGGTGCCGGAGAACTCGCATCGATAGGCGGGGAACACGGCGGTGACCACGTCGTTCAGGGCCTCGTTCCGCCCGATGTGGTAGCGGTGGACAGCGGGCGGGACGGCGGCCACGGAGTCGAACCCGTAGGACCCGTAGGTGAATCCGGGAAGCACCGTGAACGGCTCTGACTCCCGCCCCTCTCCGATGCGGTGCTCCCGTGAGAACTCGAGCACCGCCCTGACCAGACCCTCGTCGAAGTTGTCGCGGGTGTTCACCTGGTAGGCCCGGCTTCCCTCGGCGTCCACCGCCAGCGAGAAGACGAAGACCGGGATGGGTGACCATCGCCAGGCCTTGGGAAGACCAGGAAACTCATCGACGCCCTGATAGTCCGTCACGGCCCGTGCGATGTCCACCGCTACCATCTGGCTCTCCTATTCCCCTGCCTCTGACCAATTGGGGGCCTTTGTCCGCGCGGGACGCCGTAGGCCTTCCCTGGAAAGCCAGTCACAACGAAGGCTGTTCACTGCACGTTCAAGCGATGCGCGTGCGTGGGGTCGGCGGTACAGATGAAAACATGCAGAACACCGCCCCGCCCGACCGTGACCCTTGTGGGGATGTTGGCACCTGACACGTCCGACGTCGGCACATCCTCCAGAGGAATCCACGAGCGAGTTCCGTTGTCCCACTCCCTACTGTCGACGGAAAGCAGAAGTTCCATTCTCTCCCCGCACTCGCAGGTCATCTCGACCGGCCCGGTGGACGGCCAGCCCGGAAAGCCGCCGACCTTCCACCCAGGAGCAATGGAGAGGTCGGACTGATAAAGGATCGAGTCCTCGTCCTGCTCGTCCTCGTCGCCCTCCCACTCGTAGATACGCTCCTGCAGCTCCTCGGGGAGCACCTCAGGAAACACGTGCTCCACCACCCGTTCGGGGTGCAGGACACAGGGCTCGGCCACGAAAGCGTCACTTCCCACCAGCAACGGCTCGGGCCGGTCGGCGAGTACGTCGGTCACTTCCGACGAGCGGCGCCAGCGCAGGTGCAGAGACAGCTCGTACCCACCGCCGTGCGCATCGAACGGGCACCAGAGGACTTGAAGCAGGTCACAGCCCTCCGGACCTGAGACGAGGCCGGGTACATCCCTACGATGAAGCTGCGCCAGCGGCAACAACGGGACCGGCTCGGTGTCCTTGAGGGAGGGTTCGCTGTGCGCTCCCTCCAGAGACGCCAGCAGTTGTCGTTCCTCTTCGTTCGGACCGGAGGGTGAACGCCGCCAAGCCTCGTCAAGAATCCGTCGGCGCAACCGCACATCGTCCAGCCTCTCGGCCCCCCGCGCGTGCGGCTCCGTACAGACGGGCCACGGTTCATCGGCCGGCCAAAGCAGTGGGCCACCCACCGAGCTCTCGGTCTCCCCTGGAGTCCCGGGGCGGGGATGAAGCCGAGTGGCCGTTCCTCGGTAGGCACTCAGATCCGGGAAGATCGCCTCGATGTCGACGGGCCGGGGCGGGGTCGTGCGCGGCATTTCGCCTCCTTTACATCTCGATCAAAAGACTAACGCCGTCGGCCCCGGCCCCGAAGACGGGGCCGGGGCCGACGGATCACTCATCAGGGAACTGCGGTGCGCACCCCCGAGGCGGGATTATCCACGCTCCCGCTCAGGCTGAATCCCCTATTGCCGACAGCCGAGATGTTCAGTCGGACGGGTATGGGATTCGTTCCATGATACTCAGGTTTCACTGAGTACTGGACGGTTTCTCCGGCATCGACTGCCTTATACACCTTCGACTCGAATTCGGCATACTGCTTCAGATTGCTCGGGTTCTGCGTCAAGGTGACGAGGTTCCACTTCGACAGCCGGCCCTTGCCGGGACCACCGAGTGTTCTCGCGAGGAGATGCCCCCGCGCCTCGTTGAACAGGTCGCCGTTTCCTCGCCAGCCCGGAGTCCAGCGGCTTCCGGCTTCGGTTCCCGTGTCCAGCTTGCTCTTTGTGATCTGCGCATCGATGCCCTGCGGGCGTCCGAGATCGTCCAGACCGTGATAGCGAACACTATTGTCCCCGCTGTACTGGTCCGGAGTCCGCTTGCTCTTGCGGGCGGCGCAGTTGTGGACCAGCAGAGCCGCGTCCCCGGCTTCCACGAAATAGGTGTGGAGGCCATCGACCGTGAGGTCGAACGTGATCTTACTGTCGGAGTACATGCGGGTGTTCACGACCTTGGCGGCAGAGCCGTCCGCGGTCTGGAACTGATCACCCGTCCGGAGGTCCTGAGCCCGCGTCCACGTCTTGTTCGTGGCGTTGTAGATCTGGTGAAGTGCCGTGGTCTCCAGGGCCCTGTGGCCGTCCTTGGTGCCAACGGTCACCCGAACGTAGTCCCGGTCGTGCGTGGTGACATGGACCTTGGTGACCTTGTGGACCTCCTTACCCTTCTTGCCGGGCTCTGCGGTCAGGACATGGTCACCGACCTTGACCTCCGAAATGGGCTTGGCGGAACCGTTGGCCAGGACGACCGGAGTGGCACTGGCGAAGCTGTGGCAACCGGCCTTGCCGGACGCCGCGCCGAAGACACCGCCCATGACCGCGCCGATGGCCGTGGCCTTGGCAGCGCCGCTGACGCTGCAGCCCTCCTCGCTACGCGCACAGTTGGTGCCGTACTCGACGACACCGGTCACCGCACCTTCCGTGGCTCCGTTCGCAGCTCCGGCCGCGCCACCGCGCACGGCGCTGCTGGAGACACCTCTGAGCAGACTCCCCACCGCGGATCCAGCCGCACCACCGGCCGCTCCTCCCAGAAGGCCGGTAACGCCACCGATGGCAGCCGCGCCGAGGAAACCGCCGACCGACTTGGGGCCGTCGCTCATCAGGTAACCCACGCCATTTGCCGCAGCACCTGCCAAAGCCGCGCAACCGAGTGCGCCGGCACCGGCTGTGATGGCTGTGCAGCCGGCGAAGACGGCGATGCCGACGGCGACCGACGCGATGGTCGAGGCGTGTTGCTTGACGAAGTTGGCTGTGGCCTTGGCTGCCTTCTTGACGGCTCTGCCGACCTTCTTGGCAGCCTTCACCACCTTCTTCGCCACGTGTTTGACGGCCTTGGCCACCTTCCGCACGGTCTTCTTGACGTGCTTGACGACCTTGTGGACGTAGCGTTTGACCCGCTTGTAGGTGCGTTTGACGTATCTCTTGACCTTGCGGACGCTGTCCCGCACGTACCGCACGGCCTTGCGGACCGCCCGGTGGGCCTTCCGGACCGCCTTCTTGACCGCCTTCTTGATCTTCTTGGCAGCCTTCCTGACGACCTTGGATACCTTCTTGACGGCCGCCTTGGTCTTCTTCCAGGCCGACTTGACTGCCTTCTTGACCTTCTTCTTGACCTTCTTGATCGCCTTGTCGATGAAGCTCGGCCAGTGACCGGTCGGGTCGGTCGCCGTCATCGGGTTGTCGTCCGCGTACGCGTAACGGTTCGCGGTGACCGATGTGGGCAGCGGGTCGAGACCCACCGTGTCGCGGCTGTTGAACTGGCCGGTCTGTGGCGAATACCAGCGTGCGGCCATGTTGACTTTGGCGGTCTCGGGATCGGTCCAGCCGGACTGGTAGCCCAGATTGCCCAGCATGCCCGTCGTCTCGAGGACCTTGCCGAACGGCGAGTAGGTCGTCGAGCCCGTCAGCGCCTCGGCGCTGTCCGTGAACTGACCGATCACGTCGTCGTGCAGGTCGGTGAGGACCAACGCCGACGACGCGGCCGTCTTCAGGCCGAGCAGCGAACCGTCCGCGTTGCGGCTGTAGGAGGTCACTCCGTCCGACGCCACATCGTTTCCGGCACCGCTGTACTGGAACGAGAAGAGAGCTGAGCCGGTCTCGTCCTTTGCGTTCAGCACGCGATCCAGACCGTCGTACGTGTACGTCCGGTCTCCTTCGCTGATGACACGGTTGAAGGCGTCGGCCTTCACCGAGGTCTGCTTCCCGTCCTCGGACGTCACCGAGCTCATCGTGCCGCGCGCGGTATAGGTGTACGTGCTGGATCCATCCGACGTGAGCCGGTTGCGGGCGTCGTACGTGTACGTGTCGCCCCCGACACGCGTCCGGTTGCCGGACCCGTCGTAGCCGTACTGCTCCGTCGTGGTCCCGTTGCTCCAGGACGACAGACGGTTCGCCCAGTCGTAGGTGTACGTGTTCGCGGCCGCGCCCGCGACACCGGTCGTCGTCTTCGACGTCTCGTTGCCGTTCTCGTCCCATCCGTAGGCGACGGAGGACAGCACCCTGCCGGTGAGCGAGGTCAGCTTGTCGCTGGTGACCCGCTCCAGCGCGTCGTACGAGAACGACCGCTTGGACTTGCCCGAGCCGTAGTCGACCGATGTCACATTGTTGTCGCGGTCGTAGCCGTAGGTCATCGTGGAGCCGGTGGCACCGTCATCGACCGTCTTCAAGCGGCCGGCGCTGTCGTACGCATAGCTCGCCGTGCCGGCGGCGTCGGTCCGCGAGGTCATCCCCCCGTCGCCGTTGTAGGCGAAGGAGGAAGCGCCCGAGGGGCCGAACGTCGACAGCAACAGACCACGGTCGTCGTAGGTGAAGGTGCTCTTCTCGTCGCCCGCACCTGCCACTGCTGTGATCCGGTCGTCGGAGTCGTACTCGTAGATGTGGTCGACCGTGGCGGCCTCCGCACCCGCACCGCTCTGCCGGATCAACCGCCCCTTGACGTCGTACTCCTGGGTAATGACGACGCCACCCGGGGAACGCTGTTCCTTGGGCTGCCCGTTGGCGTCGTACACCGTGGTGAAGGTGCGGTCCGCGGGGTCGGGATGAGCCGGTGTCGACGGCTCCGTCAGCGACTCGGGCAGCCCCCAGGTGTTGTAGGTGGTGATGAACGGATTCCCGCGTCCGTCGGTGAAGCGCGTTCGGTTGCCCGCCGCGTCGTAGCCGAAGGTCGTCGTGATCGACTCAGTCGCCGAGACGGGTTGCACCGCCTTGGTGACGAGTCCCGTGGCATCCGCCGTAAAGCTGGTGGTGTGTCCGCGATAGTCGGTCACCGTCAGCGGGTTGCCCGCACGGTCGTAAGTGGAGCTCATGGTCCGCAGCACCGCGCCGGTCGCGTCCAGATCGCTGGTGGAGACCAGCTGGCCGTAGCCGTCGTAGGTATTCCTGGTGCTGGTGCCGTCCGCATCCGTCGCAGTGAGGAGCTCACCGTCCATTTCGTAGGTGAACCGGCTGATGTTCCCGGCGGAGTCGGTAACCTCCGTGGTCTCGCCGAGGCCGTTGTACTTGTACGACTCCGTGACACCCATCGGGCTCACAGTCCGGGACAGCTCACCGCCCGGAGCGTTGTACTCGTTGGTCGCCGTGAACGCCCGCTGCGTCGGCTGGCGCACGATCTCCGTGCTGGTGACCGGACGTTCGAGGTAGTCCCAGGTGGACTCCTCGCGGGCACCGTTCGGCCGGGTCGCGGACAGCTGGTCGCCGTTCGTGTCGTACGTGTACTTCGTCGTACCGCCCCCCGGCTCGGTGACCGAAGCCAGATCGCCGAGCTGCGTGTACGTGTAGGTGGTGCGGTTGCCCAGCGGGTCGACCTCCGCCGTGACCTGGCCGAGCTTGTTGTACTCGTTCCAGGCTGTCGACCTGAGCGGCGTGGAGGTGCCGGGGGCCGTGTAGTCGGGCAGCGTCGTCGATGACTCTTGGCCCTCGGCGTCGTACGCCGTCACGGTGACGTTGCCGAGGGGGTCGGACGTCTCGGTCACCTCACCGAAGGTGTTGTAGCCCGTCATCGACACGGGGCGGACGGAAACCGGCGCCCCGCCGTTCTGCTCCGCATTGATGGCCGGATCGGTGATCGTGGTCTGCTGAGCGGATTCGTCGTACCCGTAGTCGGTGGCATTGCCGTTCTCATCCGTCACCGACAGCGGCAGACCCCGCTGGTCCAGCTTCCACGTCGTCGTCCGCACCGAACTGCCCGCCGCCGGCAGCGTCCCCCCGTTCACCGCGGACACCTGGGACGCGCTCAGCGCCTCCCCGTAGACCTGCACGTCCGCGATGCCGCCCGGCCAGAAGCCGTCGTACGCGCCCGCGTACTTGACCCGGCCGATCTGCAGCCGGCCGTTGGCCGACCAGACCGACGTACGGTCGTCGGTGCCCTGCAGGGCGCCGTTGACGTACAGCGAGATCTTGCCGGTCGACTGGTCGTAGACGGACGTCAGCTGGGTCCACTGGCCGGTCACCGGGGCAGCGGTGGAGTACACCAGCTGGTCCCCGAGCGCGCCCGAGGCGTCGTCCTTGGTCGGGAAGCGGACGGCCCACTTGTTCGTCGACTGGACGTAGCCCAGGTAGAAGCCCGAGTGGTAGGTGCCGTCCTGGCCGACCGCGGTGTAGTTCGACGCGGTCGAGTTCAGCTTGACCCATGCCGAGACGGTGAAGCTGCCGCTGGTGTCGACCGCGGAGGCTTCCGTCTGGCCGTAGGCGTTGGCCGTCCCGTTGAAGACCGCCGAGCCGCCCTTCTCGGTGGAGCGGGTGACCGCGCTGCCGAGCGTGATCCTGCGGTTGCCGCCGGAGGAGTCGTTGGCCGTCAGGCCGCTGGTCTCGTCGAGCTTCCAGCGCGCCACCGGAGCGGTGGTGCCGTCGTGCACCGTCTGGCCCGTGACGTTGCCGAGGTTGTCGTACGTCGTGTCCGACGTACTGACTTCACCGGTCGCCGGGTCGGTCTCCGTCTCCGAAATGGCGTTGTCGTCCGGGTCGTAGGAGACCTTCGTGGTGCGGTTCACACCGGTCGGGTCCAGCACGGACGACGTGACACGGTCGGACGCGTCCACCGCGAAGGTGCTGGTGGTCTGGCCGTCGTTGGTCACCTGCTTGATCAGGTTCCCGGCCATGTCGTACTCGTTGGACTGCTCGGTGAACTGCTTGCCGTTCGCCGGGTCCTTGCGCACCACGCTCGCCGACAGACCGTCGTCGGTGTACGTGTACGCCGTCACCCAGCCCATCGCGTCGGTGATCGACGCGAGCCGGCCGGCCGGGTCGTACGCCCGGGACTCCTGGACCAGCGTGGTCGGAGCCGACGGATTGTGCGGGTCGCCGGTGTAGTCGAGCAGGTTGGTGGTGAGCGGACGGCCTTCGGCGTCGAAGGTGTAGGTGTTGGCGTTCCCCGCGGGGTCGGTCTCCTTGACCTTGTTGCCGTAGACGTCGTACTCGAACGACGTGGTGTCGCCGCCCGGGTCCGTCCGTGTCGCCACACGGTTGTACGCGTCGTACGTCATCGACGTCACGCGTGAGGCGTCACCGCCGGTGAGGTCGGCGACGGTCTGCGAGGTGACGTTGCCGTCCGCGTCGAAGACCGTGGTCGACTTGGCCCGGTGCACCGCACCCGTCACGCGGTTGGTGACCGCGGGGCTGGTCTCGGTGGCGACCTGGTCGTTCTTGTCGTAGGTGAAGCTGGTGGTCAGCCCGCCGGGCTGGGCGTCCGATATCTCGGTCTCGGTGATCTTCCGGCCGAGTGCGTCGTACGTGTACGTCACCTTGGCGCCGTTGGCGTCGGTGATGTCGGCGAGGTCACCGTTGGCGAAGTAGACGTTCTTCGTCTTCCTGCCGCCCGGTGTGGTCACCGTGTCCACCAGGCCGGCCGGCGCCTTCGCCGTGCCGCCCTCCGCCGCCGGGGTGGCGGTGGTGGTGTACGTGGTCGAGGCCGTGCGGCCACCGGGATGACCGGCCACCGGCGGGGTGGACACCGAGAGGAGGTTGCCGCCCGCGTCGTAGCTGTAGCTGGTCAGATAGGTGTTGTCCGCCGGGCCGGAGGAACGGGCGTCCCGCTCGGTGAGGAGCAGGTCGTTCCGGGGGTCCATCGCGGGGAACGCCGTGGTCGCGTCCGGGTAGTACGTGTAGTACTCCGTGGCGCACTTGCCGGCCGCGGTGTCCTGGCAGTCGGTCTGGGAGACCGTGTTGCCGCGGATGTCGTGACCGGTGGTGCTGCGGTTGCCGTTGGCGTCGGTCACGGTGTGCATGAAGCCCGCCGTGTCGTAGCCGTACGTCGTCCGCTTGCCGTTGGTGTCGATCGCGGCCAGCAGACGGTTGCCCATCTCCGCGTCGTAGACGTACGTCAGCGTCTTGTCGGTCGGGTCGGTGAGCGTGACCGTGCGCACCGGAGCGACACCGGAGGACGCCTTGTACGCCGACCAGTGCTGCTCGACCTCGTCGGCGCTGAGCGGGTCCGAGTACACCGCGACTTCGGCGATGGAGCCGGTGAAGTAGCTGATGTCGCCCGGGGACTGGATCCACGACTTGGCGAAGCCCGCGCCGATGAAGGTGCGGCCGTTCGTCTGGTCCTTCGCCGCGCCGCTGAAGTCGGCCTGCTTCACACCGTCGACGTACAGCGTCTGGGTGCTGCCGGAGGCCGACAGCACGGCGTGGTGCCAGGCGTTGTCGGTGACGGTGCTCTTCGAGCCGAAGTCGGCGCCGCCGGAGCCCGAGACGCTCCACCAGTGTCCGCGCAGCTTGCCGTCGGCGCCCACGTACATGACGGGGTTCCAGCTGCCGCCGACCCCGGCGGGATCGGTGACGGAGCGCTGCTGGTCGGATATGAGGACACCGGGCTTGGTGGTCTTGAACCACAGCTCGACGGCCCGCTCACCCGACTTGTGCCAGGTGGAGAAGGGGACTTCGGCGTAGGACGACGTGCCGTTGAACTGCGCCGCCCGCACGTCGGTCGCCCCGAACGGCCCCTGCACGCCCTGGGTGACGGTGTTGTACGTGCCGAAGCCGGTGTGCAGCTCGTTCGCGGCCTGCGGTGCGCCGAGGGTGTCGTCGAGGCGCCAGTAGCCGGCGGGAGCGGAGCCCATCACGGCGGACCGGTAGACCTGGGAGGAGCCGGTCACGGTGGCGGGGTTGAGCTTCCAGGTGCCGCCGTCGCCGTCCGTGGCCCGGAGAACCAGGTCGTCCGTGGTGCCGTAGACGACGGACGACTGGGTCTTGCCGCCCGGTGTGGTGATCTTGTTGAGCAGTCCGGCGGACCGCTTGGCGGTCTGGTACTGCGCGGTGATCACCGAGGGGTCGAGCGGCTCGGAGTAGATGGCGACCTCGGCCATCTGGCCGGTGTAGTGACCGAGCTTGTCGTTGGCGTTCATGGCGGGCCAGCCGTCGGTGTTCACGCCGGCGCCGAGGGAGATGTAGGGCTGCTCCCAGTCGTTGACGGTGCCGGCGAGGGAGCCCTGCGAGACACCGTCGAGGTACAGGGTCTGGCTGTTGGCCACACCGGTGAGCACCGCGTTGTGCCACTGGCCGTCGGTGACGCTCGCGGACGACGTGATCGTCGTCATGCAGCCCGGCGACATGGCCAGGCAGCCGCGCAGCTTGCCGTCCGTGCCGACGTACACCGCCGGAGTGTTCTTCGTGGTGTTGGCGACCGGGTCGGTGTCGCTCAGCGGCTTGTCGCCGTAGTAGAAGAGGACGCCTCCGGCCGTGGTCGTCTTGAACCACAGCGACACCGTCATGTACGAGGGCGTGGCACCGGGGGCGCTCGGCATCTCGACGTACGAGGTGGTGCCGTTGAAGGTGGCCGTCTTCTGCGTGGAGCCGGCGAGGACGGACGAGCTGCCCAGGGTCACGTTGCGGTACGTGCCGTTGTACCGGCCCTGGTTGGTGTCGACCGTGTCCTTGGCGACCGTGCCGGACGTCTCACCGAGCCGCCAGTACGCGAACGGGTCGGCGTCCAGCACCGTGGTGCGGTAGTGGTTGCCGGTGGCGTACGTGTACGTCGTGCACTTGGTCCAGTCGGCCGGCGGGCACACCTTGGTCAGCTGGTCGCCGGTGTAGGTGTACTGCCAGGTCTGGGCGGTGTTGAAGTCGCCCGGAGTGGACGGGTCGGTGGCGACCGTCGCGACGTGCGCGGGGGTGGCCGTGTTCCAGGCGAGCGTCAGGGACCGCTTGGACGTCTCGTTGGTGATCTTCGTCAGCTGCTCGGAGGCGTTGTAGGTGAACGTCTCCGTCCGGCCGGCGTAGTCCTTGATGGTCGAGATCGCGTACGTGCCGGCCTTCGCGGTCGCCTGCTTGAAGGCGTACTCCGTGAAGTCCTTGTCCGTCAGCGCGTAGCCGCCGCCGGTCACGGCCGCCAGCCGGGCGTAGCGGCCCAGCGGGGGTACGAAGGTGCCGTCGCTGTTGCGGCCGAAGGCGACCTGCTCACCGCCCGGGTAGGTGATCACCACACTGGCGATCGCACCCGCGCCGTCCTTGACCTCGGCCGCCTTCATGTCGAGGACCGTCGACCAGCCGGCGCCGAAGGCGTTGTCGATGCGCGGGTCGAGGCTGTTGTAGGAGCGGTCGATCTCCAGCGAGGGGCCGACCACCTCGACGTCGGCGTCGGTGTCCTCGGTGGTGTAGTTGCCGTCACTGGGGTCGAACTCGTGGCCGTCGGTGTTCTGGGCCAGGCCCGAGGTGACCGGCGGCTGCGGCACGGCGGTGGTGAAGCGGCTGGAGTACGTCACCTCCTCGTAGCCGTCGCTGACGCCCACGTACCAGAGGTAGTTCTTGCTCCACTTGAGCTTGCCCGCGGGGATCTTCCAGTTGCCCTTGGTGATGGCCCCGGAGGTGGCGACGGGTGTGGTGCTCTCGCTGTCCGCGTCGTAGACCTCGTAGGTGTACGTCAGTGACGCCTGGGGCCACTTGTCGGCGTCCTTGGCGTAGACGAGCAGTTCGGGCTGGAGGGTGTTGGCCTGGAAGTTCTCCGGCGGGTACTGGGCGGTGACCTGCGGCTTGGCGTTGGGCGCGTACGTCAGGTCCAGGGACGGACGCCAGCCGGCGGTGGCCGAGTTGTCGGAGTGGAACTTCTTCCAGTGCAGCCCGTCCGCGGTGGACGCGGTGATCGCGAGACCGTGGTTGGCGCCACCGGTGGCGACCTGGGTGAACCAGCTCGTGTTGAGGGTCACCGGCATCTTCACACCGACGTCGGTGCCGCCGTCGCTGTTGGAGCAGGAGGCACCGGGCGCGGGCGTGGCCGAGCCGATGGACGCTCCGTAGGCGGGACCGGGGTAGGCGGTCACTCCGGACGGGGTCCAGGACTGGGTCACGGGGTGGACCGAGAAGTCCTGCGCGGTGCAGGTCGCGGACCAGAGCGCCCAGACGTTGAGGGTGGCCGCGGACACCTTCTGCCCGGCGAGCGTGGTGCCGAGCGAGGGGAACTGCAGGAACGAGTTGGCCTTGTTGGTGCCCGAGTCGTACGAACCGATCTTGATCTGGTTCTCGGTGGAGTGGTCACCCCCGATCGTGTTCTGCGTGTACGTCGAGTTGCTCGCCACGATCGTCGGGTCGACGGTGACCGGGTAGACCCGCTCGGGGGCGTCCAGCCACTCCCGGTCGGCGGTCAGCCGCAGCGCCGGCCCGCCGTCCACGTCGATGAGTTCGTAGTCGACGGCCCGTGACTGCGCGGCGTCGCCGGAGCGCGGGTCGATCCTGGAGTCCTCCATGAAGGCATGGGGGATGGTGGCGGTCACCTTGCCGTCGGCGTCGGTGAACTCCACGTCGCCGTCGGCCGAGACGCGGGGCGTGAGGCCCTTGACGTCGAGCGGGAAGACCCAGGAGTCGGCGGCGTCCTTGCTGTGCAGGACGAGGTTCTCCTTGAGGCCCTCGGCGAGCGGCACGAGCTGTACGTCGGTGCCGGGCAGCACACCGGAGTAGGTCACGGTGCCGTTGGCCGCCACGGTGGGCTCGGCCTTCACGGAGCCGCGCAGCGCGTACGCGAGGCTGCGGCCGTCACCGAAGTCGACGGACGCGAGCTGCTGGTCGGCGGCGTCGGGAGCGAACTCGACGTCGAGCGAGTTGGCCCGCTGCTGGAGCCTGCCGTCCGTGTCCGTGGTCAGGGCGGTGTCGATCGGCTTCCATGTGCCGTCGGCGGCTTTGAAGTTGGTGCGGCCGGAGTGGTGCCGGACGGTCGTGGACCCGTCGGCGTTGACGTAGTAGTCCGACGTGGCCGTGGACTTCCTGGCGTCCCGCTTGCTGGTCCCGGCGTCGAAGCTCTTCGCCGTACCGGGGGCCTTGCCGGTGGTGGCCGTGGTGGTCGGGTCCTCCGCGCGCTTGTACGCGTCGAGTTCACCCTTGCCCTTGCCGGGCTTACGGCCGGAACCGCCGTCGGCGCTGGTGGCCGCGGTGGAGGCGCGGTGGCTCTTGCCCCGCGCGGTGCCGTTCTGCTGGTCGGGCGTGTCGAGCGGGGACGTGTTGGCCCAGTCCCACAGCCCGGGGAGGGACAGTTCGGGCATGCTCAGCGCCGGCAGCGTGGCCCCGGTGGCCGCTGCGGTCTCCGTGGTGAGCATGAAGGAGAAGGAAACGAGGACGGACAGAGCCGTAGCCCTCACTCTGCGTCTGCCGGTGGGACCCGGCGGAAACAGACGAGGGCTACGTACCCAGCGAGCGCGCATGGGCCAGCCTTTACTTACACGAAGCCTACATAATCTTCGCGAGACTGCCCGAGCTCCGCACATGAGTTCCACTCAAGATCGATCTCTTTTGCCGATCTTTACCGAACGCGGGGAACTCGTTGCTTGAATGCTACGAATCGGACGCTTTGACGGCCTGTCTGATCGCCTCGGCC
Source organism: Streptomyces sp. NBC_00259 (assembly GCF_036181745.1). Classification (NCBI taxonomy): domain Bacteria; kingdom Bacillati; phylum Actinomycetota; class Actinomycetes; order Kitasatosporales; family Streptomycetaceae; genus Streptomyces; species Streptomyces sp. NBC_00259. Next base: position 3,177,980 of record NZ_CP108080.1, read on the forward strand.
ACGGAGGACTTGAGCCCGTCGCCCGCCTTCGCCACGGTGACGTTCGGGCTCGTGCGCGCATCCGTGTCCGACGCTCCGCCGACCACGACGAAGCGCACCTTCGGGTACTTCTTCGCGTCGGCCTCGGTGACCTCCACCTGAGGACCGCCGACCGCCAGGACGACATCGCACTGACGCTGCATCAGGCTGTTGAAGAACGGACGGACGTTGTCCGGCGACTGCGGTCCCACGACCGGGACGTAGTTGACCCGGGCCCGGGTGTCGAGGGACGCCTGCTGCATGCCCTCCCACACCGGCGCCGCGGGCGTGCCCGCCACGATGCCCTTCTCCCCCGTCAGCAGACAGGCGTCGAAGTCCTCGTACTGGCGCGCCCGCGGGTCGGGCGGCCCGGACTCCTCGCCGCCGGCGAACAGCCAGGCGCCGGCCAGTCCCAGCACGATGACGGCGGAGCTGCCCACGGCCCAGCCCGCACGGCCGCGCAGGGAGCCCGCCACGGCGGCCAGCCCGGCGCCGAGGCGCGCCCCGGCGCCCGAGCGGGAAGTCTTCGCGGTGGTACGCCAGGTACGCCGGGTCTTCACCGGGACCCACCCGCCGGCGGTCCGACCAGCAGACAGTGGAGCGCGGCACCGGCCGTCGAGAGGCCCAGCAGCACGCAGTCGGCGGCGAACTGCCAGCCGTGGGTGTCCACCGGGGTGAACGCGGCCTGCAGCAGCCAGCCGACGGTGGCGGCGGTGAAGACGGCCACGGCGGCCCAGTCGGCGCGCGTGCCGCGCCGGGCGGCGATGACGTACGAAGGAACCGCGCCCAGCATCCCGAGGCTCAGTACCGGAACGGCCGCCAGCAGGACCCTCGGGAGCAGTCCGGGCACGGCCCCCCTCGCCGGCTGAGCCGCACAGACGGCGGCGACGTCGGGCTTCACGATTCGGCTACCTCTCGGGGAATGTGTGTGCGGATGGCGCGCGCACGTACACAAGTGACGGGTGGCCGTACGGTACATCCCGCGAGGAAGCACCATCGGTCCCGGGGGCCGTCCCGGCGCCCGCGTGCGGAGCAGGCGCCGTCCGTGCGGGCGCCTCTAGTGCCACGTCAGGCAACGTTTGCCCTGTCCGCTCCCGGCACCTCGGGGCGATGTTCCCCGTCGATATGTCCGCCGTTCGGGGGCACGGCCAGCGCGGGGCAACGCGACCCCGAGCCGTCGTTCCGTCGCGAGCCAGCGGCCAACGCGCCAGGACAAATCACGTCAAGCCGTAACTCGCGTGGGCCGGTATCGCAGGGCTACCGCCCCCGACCGGAACTCATGGCAGTCCACGAGCTCGAGCTGGATGCGCTCGCGCAGACCGGCGAGCAACGTCGGCCCGTGTCCGGCAAGGACCGGCTGAACAAGGAACTCGTACTCGTCGATCAGTCCCAGATCTGCCAACGCCAGGGGGAGCGTCACGCCACCCACCCACAGGCCCTCGCCTGACTCTTGCTTGAGCCGCTGAACCGCTTGCCCCAAGTCGCCTCGCACCAGGTCGGCATTCCAATCGACCCCGCTCAGCGTGCTCGACACGACGTACTTCTTCGCCCGGTCGATGGTCTCGGCGAACGGGATCTGCCACTCATCCATCCAGTCGGGCCACGTGCCCGTGGCCGGCTTCCGCCACGCCGACTCCATCATCTCGTAGGTCACCCGGCCGAATAGCAGGGCACCGGCTCGCTCCATCTCAGCGGTCCAGTAGCGCATCGACTCCTCGTCCGGGGGGAGCCCTGCCTCGTGATGGCAGCAGCCGTCGAGCGTGACGTTGATCGAGTATCGAAGTGGTCTCATCTCGTTGCTCTCCCTTGATGCGCGCCCCGCGTTCACCGGACCGTATTCAGACGACTGCCGGCGCCATTTATCATCGATGCCGCGTCACCTACCGTCGGCTCAGGGTCAACGACCAACGTCGCAAACGTTGCCTGACGCGGCACTAGCCGTGGCCACCGCACTGCTTCAGCATCGTGCGCTTGTCCGCGTCGGTCACCGGAAGGTCGTACTTGAGGGCGACCTGGGCGAAGCGGACCGCGTACGCGCAGCGGATGCCCCGGTCCGGCGGGAGCCAGGAGGCGGGACCCGAGTCGCTCTTGGCCGAGTTGGCGCGGCCCTGGACCGGGAGCAGATTGAGGGCGTCGTTCGCGAGCTGCCTGCGCCTGCTCTCCGGCCAGCGCGAGGAACCCATCTGCCAGCTGTACGACAGGGGGATCACATGGTCGATCTGCACCTCGGCGGCCTTCTTCTTGCGCCACTCGATCGTCTTCCCGGTGTACGGGTCGTGCAGGGTCATGGCGACGACCACGCAGTCGGAACCCCTACGGAACTCGACGTCCTGTCCATGAAGTTTCAGCAAGTCGTTCCGGGTGTCACAACCGTTCCTCGCCAGCGGCACCCCATCTGCCGTGTCCATCCACGCATAGCCGAACTTGTCCCGTTCGTAGCCCGTCTTCGGCCCACGCCCCTTGACTGTGAGTTTGTCGACGAGCTTGCGCGCGTTCGCCTTGTCCGCCTCCGTCGTGAGCGCGGCGAGCCCCGGCTTCGTCCCGTCGGGATTCGTCAGCGGGCTCGCCGCGCGCCCGGCAGCGGCGTCCGGTCCGGACCCTGCGGAACTTCCGCCCGGCTCCAGGTCATCACAGCCTGCGACGAGCGCGGCGGCAACGGCGACCGAAAGGACGGCCCTCTTCCCGCGAGTAGACAGGGGTCTGTGACTCATGTGCCTCTCACTACGCACAGCCGACCACACCCTGCATACGCTGCGAGAACAGCCGCATCACAGCGCGAACCATAGAGATAATGCGGGTGTCGCATCCGTTCCTGGCCAGCGGGACCCCGTCGGCCGTGTCCATCCAGGCGTAGCCGAACTCGTCCCGGTCGTAACCCGTCCTGGGCCCCCGGCCCTTCGTCGACAGCTCTTCGACGAGCTTCCGGGCCGTGGCCCGGTCCGCGTCCTTGGTCACGGGCGCCAGGCCGGGCTTCACCCCGTCCGGGTTGTCGAGCGGGCTGACGGCGCGGCCGTCCGGCGCACCGGGCGCGCCTGCGTCGGAGCCGTCGTCCCGGCCTCCGTCGGAGCCGGGGGTGCAGCCGGCGAGGAGCGCGGCGGCGAGAGCGATGACGGTCAGGGGGCGGCACGGCGTACGTATGGAGTCGGGCACGCATGGATCCTAGAGAACCGCGCCAGGCGCCGACCCCACGTCCGGGAACGTTCACCGCCGATACATCGTCAGACCTTGCCGATGCCCAGGGTCGTCTCGCGCGGCAGAAGCCCCGAGCCGAGGACCGCGACCCAGAAGGGGCCGAGGAGTTCGGCGAGGCGGGTGGTGCCGGTGGGGCCGAGGTCCCGCCAGGGGGAGGCGGCCAGTTCGTCCGTACGGCGCTCGACCTTGGCGCGCAGGGCACGGCCCTCGTCGGTCGCCGTGCCGTCGGCGGCCAGCAGTCCACGTGCGACGAGCCGTTCACCGGCGGCCGCCCACTCCTCGGGGCTCCAGCCCCTACTGGCGAAGACCTCGCTCGGCGCCGCGCCGATCGCGGCGAACGACACGAGGGATTCGACGGGGTCGAGCCCTGCGGCGGCCAGGGCGGAGACATGCCCGTCGCCCCGGTGCTCGCGCAGAATCGTCGCGGCGTGCCACAGCACGAGGTGCGGCTCCTCGGGCCAGGGCAGGGCGGCGTTGGCCGCGGCGAGCGGGCGGCCGTCGGTGTCGGCGGCCTCCGCGGCACGGCGGGCGAGCGCGGCGGCCTCGGCCAGCTGGCCGCCGGCCACCGTCTCGCTGTCGAGGAGGGCGCGGTAGGCCCGGTCGATGCCGCGCGTCCGGGCCGTGAGCACCGCGTCCGGCGCGGCGACGTCCCAGGCGGCCGGTACGTGTTCCGCGACCATGTGCGGGGCGAAGCTGTGGAAGGCCGTGGCTACCTCAGGCGCACCGGGTGCGCCGAGCGGTGCCGCGCGCCAGGCGAAGTAGCTGGGCCAGCGCTCACCGGTGTCGTAACCGAGCGCTTCGGCCTCGCGGAAGACCTCGGGCGCGTAGTAGAGGACGGCGTGCAGCGGCTCAAGGAGGTGCCACATCTGCCGCACGCGCCCGTTCTCGTCAGCCATGACGTTCCCTCTCTCCGTAGCCGTTCCCGGCATCCATCTTGACACTGACCAGATTGCTCCCGTCCACCGAACTTGTCAATGACTAGATGCCCTGCGGCCGACTCCTCAGCCGACGCAGCCGGGGACGGACTCCGAAGGACGGCAGTTGTTCGGGGTGTTGAACACGACCTGGGTGTCGGTGAGCGTGACCGTGCCGGAGCGCTTGAAGATGCCGCCGCCGTCGATGGCGCGGGTACCGCTGACGACGGTCCGGTCCAGCGTGGTCGTACCGACCGCCTGATAGAGACCGCCGCCCAGCGCCGTACCGTCCGGCGCGCTCACGCTGTTGCGGAGGATCCGGGACCGCGTGCCCGTCAGCCTGCCGCCGTCGGGGTTGTCGAGACCGCCGCCCTGCGCGGTGCCTTCCCGGGCGCTGACGACGTTGCCGACGACGGAGCTGCGGGACAGCTCCAGCACGGCCTTCGGCCCCAGCCGGATGCCGCCGCCGCGCGCGGTGCCGCCCCGCGCCGCGACCCTGTTGCCGCTGACATGCGTGTTGCTGACGGTCATGAGGGTGTTGTTGGTGATGCCGCCGCCCTGGGCGACACCGTTCGGCGCGTCGGCGAGATTGCCCTGGACGAAGCTCCCGGTGACGGTCATCCGGCCGAGCTCCGGCGAGGCACCGTTGGTGAGCGCGGCACGGGCGAATCCGCCCGGGGCCAGCGAGCGGTTGCCCCTGACGACGGAGTTCTTGACCGTCGTCTGCGCCAGGCCCGCGAGGCCGGAACCGAACGCGAAGCTCTCGGTGTTCTCCCTCACCCACGCCATGTTGTTGATGACCTGGGCGCCCTCGACCGTCAGCGGACCGTCGTTCGCGATCCCGCCGCCCGCGGCGGCGCCACCGTTCTCGGACCCCTTATAAGCGACGGTGTTGCCGCTGACCACCGAGCTGCGCACGGTGGCGTTGCCCGGGCTGTCGATGCCGCCGCCCTGCGCGTACAGCTCCGACTCGGCCCGGTTGGCGGTCACCTTGCTGCGCGTCAGGACCATCGAGCCGAGGTTGGAGATGCCTCCGCCGCACACCATGCCGGGGACGTCGGGGTAGGCCGGGCAGTCCGTGGCGCTGCCGCCGCTGATCGTCGTCGAGTGCAGCGTCAGCATGCCCGTCGTCCCCACGAGCAGAACGCGGAACCTGGGGGCGGAGGCGACGCGGGTGATCGTCGCGCCGCGCCCGTCGATCGTCAGCTCGTCGGTGATCACCGGCAGCCCGTTGACGGGGTGGAAGGGGTTCGCGCCCGCCGTCAGCCGGTACACACAGCGGGGCGTCAGCCGGAGTGTTTCGGCGCCCGCCTTGCGGTTCGCCGCGCTGATCGCGGCGACGAGCTCCGGTACGGAACAGGGCACCTCGCCGGTGCCGGGCTTGGCCGGCGGCGCGGCGGGGGCGGCCGGGACCGCGGGGGCCACAGGAGCCGGAGGCTTGGCGGCAGGAGCGGTGGGAGCGGGCGTCTTCGGCGGAGCCGCGGGAGCCTTCGGAGCCGCGGAAGCCTTCGGAGCCGCGGAAGCCTTCGGGGCTGCGGGAGCCTTCGGAGCCGGTGAGGCAGGTGAGGCCGGTGGGACCTTCGTTGCCGGAGGGGCCGGAGGAGCCGGAGGAGCCGGCTTCTGCGCCTGCGGCGGTGGGGGCGGCGCGGCGGGAGCGGCGGGCCCCGGTGGCGCGGGCGGGGGCGTGGCACCGACGGCGGCAGCGACGGGGACCGTGACCAGAGCGCTCGCCACGAGACCGATGACGGCCGGAACGTGCTGACGAGACATCAGGGACTCCTCACTGCTGGGCAGTACGGCCGGCCACGCTGGACACAGCCCTGGCGAGCCAAGCCGAACACGTCCCGCCGCCATCGGCTCCCCGGCCTGATCCGTACGGACGAGCAACGGCCGAGCAGTGGCCCGAACGGCGCACACGAAACGAAGGCCCGGCGGCGCCCGTGCGCCCCTCCCCCACGAACCGGCGCGCGCCCCCGCGGTCCTCACCCGAGCCCTGCGCCGAGCGGCCTTCCGGGCCGCCCGGCAGCCGGCCCGCGACCCGCGGGACGTCCCGGCACGCACAAGGGCCGGCCGCCTCCCCGGTGGTCCGGGGAGGCGGCCGGCCTCGTCGCTTCGCGGGGCTACGACCCCAGGATCGACGTCAGGAACTCACCCGTCCACGCCAGCAGTTCCCGCCCCACGACCGGCTTTCCGCCGATCTTCCCCGTCGTCGGCCGCGGCACCAGGATCTGATGGACCGCCGGCTTGACGACCGTACGCGGATACAGCCGCTTCAGCCGCAGCTCCTGCGACTCACGCAGCTCCACCGGCGCGAAGCGGATGTTCGGGCCCTGGAGGACGATCTCGCCGACGCCGCACGCCCGTGCGAACATCCGCAGTCCGGCCACGAGCAGCAGGTTCTCCACCGGCTCCGGCAGCTTGCCGTAACGGTCCGTCAGCTCCTCGCGTACGGCCTTGATGTCCTCCTCCGAGTTGGCGGAGGCGATGGCCCGGTACGCCTGCAGACGCAGCCGCTCGCCCGGCGCGTAGTCGTGCGGGACGTGCGCGTCGACCGGGAGCTCGATCTTGACCTCCAGCGGCGGCTCCTCCTCGACACCGCCCTCCAGCGAGGCCCGGTAGTCGGCGACCGCCTCGCCGACCATACGGACGTACAGGTCGAAGCCGACGCCCGCGATATGACCGGACTGCTCACCGCCGAGGAGGTTGCCCGCGCCGCGGATCTCCAGGTCCTTCATCGCCACGTACATGCCCGCGCCCATCTCGGTGTGCTGGGCGATCGTCGCGAGCCGCTCGTGGGCGGTCTCCGTGAGCGGCTTCTCCGGCGGGTAGAGGAAGTAGGCGTAGCCGCGCTCCCGGCTACGGCCGACGCGGCCGCGCAGCTGGTGCAGCTGCGAGAGACCGAAGTTGTCGCCGCGCTCCACGATCAGGGTGTTCGCGTTGGAGATGTCGATGCCCGACTCGACGATCGTCGTCGAGACGAGCACGTCGAACTTCTTCTCCCAGAAGTCGACGACGACCTGCTCCAGGGCGCTCTCGCCCATCTGGCCGTGGGCGGTGGCGATACGCGCCTCCGGGACGATGTCCCGCAGCCGGGCCGCCGCCCTGTCGATCGATTCGACACGGTTGTGGATGTAGAAGACCTGGCCCTCGCGGAGCAGCTCACGGCGGATGGCGGCCCCGATCTGCCTCTCCTCGTACGGGCCGACGAACGTCAGGACCGGGTGGCGCTCCTCCGGCGGGGTGGTGATCGTCGACATCTCGCGGATGCCGGTGACCGCCATCTCCAGGGTCCGCGGGATCGGGGTCGCGGACATCGTCAGGACGTCGACGTTCGCGCGCAGCTTCTTCAGCTGCTCCTTGTGCTCGACGCCGAACCGCTGCTCCTCGTCGACGATGACGAGGCCGAGGTCCTTGAACTTGGTCTCGGAGGAGAAGAGCCGGTGCGTGCCGATGACGACGTCGACCGAGCCCTCCCGCAGCCCCTCCAGGGTCGCCTTCGCCTCCGTGTCCGACTGGAAACGGGACAGGGCCCGGGTCACGACGGGGAACTGGGAGTACCGCTCGGAGAACGTCCCGAAGTGCTGCTGCACCAGCAGCGTCGTCGGCACGAGGACGGCGACCTGCTTGCCGTCCTGCACGGCCTTGAACGCGGCCCGTACGGCGATCTCCGTCTTTCCGTAGCCGACGTCACCGCAGATCAGCCGGTCCATCGGGACCGACTTCTCCATGTCCTCCTTCACCTCGGCGATGGTGGACAGCTGGTCGGGCGTCTCCACGTACGGGAAGGCGTCCTCCAGCTCCCGCTGCCACGGGGTGTCCGGGCCGAAGGTGTGGCCGGGCGCCGCCATCCGCGCGCTGTACAGCTTGATCAGGTCGGCGGCGATCTCCTTGACGGCCTTCTTCGCGCGCGCCTTGGTCTTCGTCCAGTCCGCGCCGCCGAGCCGGTGCAGCGTCGGGGCCTCGCCGCCGACGTACTTGGTGACCTGCTCCAGCTGGTCGGTCGGGATGTAGAGCCGGTCGCCTGGCTGGCCGCGCTTGGCCGGGGCGTACTCGACGAGCAGGTACTCGCGGGTCGCGCCCTGCACGGTGCGCTGCACCATCTCGAGGTAGCGGCCGACGCCGTGCTGCTCGTGGACGATGTAGTCGCCGACCTCCAGGGTCAGCGGGTCGATCTGCTTGCGGCGGCGCGTCGGCATCCGCGTGCCGTCCCTGCCGGCGGCCTTCTGGCCGGACAGATCGGTCTCCGTCAGCACGGCGACCTTGAGGCCCGGGTCGACGAAGCCGTAGTCGATGGAGCCCGTCGCGACATGGACGACGGACGGAGAGATCGCCCTGAGGTCGGCTTCGAGGCGGGCGGCGATGCCCTCGCCGCCGAGGACCTCGACGGTACGGGCCGCGGGGCCGTGCGCCTCCGTCACGTACACCGTGCGCCAGCCGTCGGCGAGCCAGCCCTTGGTGTCGGCGAGGGCACGGGCCGTGTCGCCCCGGTAGGTCTCCGGGGCGTGCATCCCCAGCTTCAGGGTGTCCGAGTCGAGCTCTTCGTCGGCGGCGAAGGGCGACACCGACCACCACATCATCCCGAGCTCACGCGCCCGGTCGCGGACGTCGGCGATGCCCCACAGCGAGGCCGCGCCGACATCGATCGGCGCCTCGCCGCCACCGGCGGTCGCCGCCCAGGACGCCTGCAGGAACTCCTGGGAGGTCGCGACCAGATCCGCGGCCCTGGTCCGCACCCGCTCCGGGTCGCACACCACGGTCATCGAGCCCTTCGGCAGGACGTCGAGCAGCAGCTCCATGTCGTCGACGAGGACCGGAGCCAGGGACTCCATGCCTTCGACGGCGATGCCCTCCGCGATCTTGCCGAGCAGTTCGCCCAGCTCCGGGTGGGCCTCTGCGAGGGCGGCGGCCCGCTGCCGTACCTCGTCGGTCAGCAGCAGCTCACGGCACGGCGGCGCCCACAGGCCGTGCTCGGCGACCTCCAGCGAACGCTGGTCGGCGACCTTGAAGTAGCGGATCTCCTCGACGTCGTCGCCCCAGAACTCGATCCGGAGCGGATGCTCCTCGGTCGGCGGGAAGACGTCGAGGATGCCGCCGCGCACGGCGAACTCGCCGCGCTTCTCCACCAGCTCCACCCGCGAGTACGCGGCGGCCGCGAGCCCGGCCACGATCTCTTCCAGGTCGGCGGTCCGCCCGGTGCGCAGGGCCACCGGCTCCAGATCGCCGAGCCCCTTGACCTGCGGCTGCAGCACGGAACGTACGGGAGCGACGACGACGCTCACCGGCCCTGCGGCCGGGTCGTCCGTGCTGGGGTGGGCGAGCCGGCGCAGCACCGCGAGCCGCCGGCCCACGGTGTCGGAACGGGGGGAGAGCCGCTCGTGCGGCAGGGTCTCCCACGACGGGTACTCGGCGACCGTGTCCGGGTCGAGCAGCGAACGCAGCGCCGCGGCGAGGTCCTCGGCCTCCCGCCCGGTCGCCGTCACGGCCAGCACCGGCCGGCCCGCCTCGCGCGCCAGGGCGGCCACCGCGAAGGGCCGCGCGGCGGGCGGTCCGACCAGGTCGACGTGGGGCCGGTGACCGTCGCCTGCGGCCTTCACCGCTTCGACGAGGGCGGGGTCCTTGACGACGACGTCGAGCAGACCGTGCAGGCTCATGAAGGGTCCATCCCGGGGAGGTGGGCAACGCGAAAGGCCCGACGCGTCTGAGGTCCCCCTGGTCGGGGACCAGGGGCGGGCCGGGGATCTCCAGGGTAAACCGCCGGGATTTCCGGTGCGCGGGTAAACCGGTCCCCGGCCCCGGGCGTATACCCCGTGAGATCTCACCACCGACCAGCACTACGGAGCCGCACGTGACCGACGAGGAGTTCGAGGAGTTCTACGGCTCCGGTGTGAAACAGCTGGTCGGGCAGGTGTACCTGGTGACCGGGGACCTCCACGAGGCCCAGGACGTCGTCCAGGAGGCGTTCGTACGGGCCTGGAGCCGGCGCTCGGGGCTGCGGCGCGACGCCGGGCCCGAGGCCTGGATACGGACGGTCGCCTGGCGGCTCGCGGTCAGCCGCTGGCGGCGCCGGGGCCGGGCCGCGGAGGCCTGGCGGCGGCATCACCGGGAGGGCCGGGCGCCGGGCGCACCGGAGCCGGATCCCGGCACGGTCGCGCTGGTCGCGGCGCTGCGGCAGCTCTCCGAGCGGCAGCGGCGGGTGGCCGTCCTGCACTACGTGTGCGATCTGTCCGTGGCGCAGGTGGCGGCGGAGACCGGCATGGCCCCCGGGACCGTCAAGTCGCATCTGTTCCGCGCGAGGGCCGCACTCGCACCCCATCTCGACGACTCGGCCGACGCGGTCGGCTCGATCATGCCGGAGGAGCACGGTGTCTGACTTCGACGAGCAGGAAGCCCCGCTGGCGGCGGCGCTCAAGCGGGCGGCCGCGGCGGGCGGGGCCCTGGCCGTGCCCGTCCCGGCCGAGCGGGTGTCGGCGCTGGGCGCGCGCCGCAGGGCCCGCAGGGTCGCGGTGGCGGCGGCGTGCGCGGTGTGTCTGCTGGCGGGCGGCGCCACGGTGGCCGCGGTGCAGCTGACCGCGCAGGGACCGACGGCACCGGCCGCACCGCCGACGCCCGCCGACTCGGGCAACGGGACGTCCCCGTCGCCGTCGGTGCGCCCGTCCCCGGGCGAACCGAGCGTCTCCCCCACGCCGACCCCGCCGCCGACCGCTTCCCCGAACGTGCCGTCGACCGTCCGTCCGACCGCGCCGCCGACGGCTTCCGCCAGCACACCACCGAGCGATTCCCCCACCGGGCCGCCGTCCGGGACCCCCACCGCCACGCCGACCGGAACGCCGACTCCCACGGCCTCCCCCACCCCCGGCGACGGCTGAGCGGGCGGGCGGCCACGCACCCCTGGGGCAGCCGGGCTCCTGAGACGGCCCTGGGGCGGCAGGACACACAACGGCTCCGGCCCGGTGAGCGTGGAGGACGCTCACCGGGCCGGAGCCCCATCCTACGGAACCACCCCGTCCACTCCGGCTACTCCGTGGCGATGGCGTTCAGTACGTTCATCCGGCCCGCCCGGAAGGCCGGGACCAGCGCCGCGAACAGTCCCACGAACGCCGACCCGACGAAGACGTACAGGATCGTCGGCCACGGGATCTCCAGGACGCCGAGGCCCTCCAGGGCCAGCAGCTTCTGGGCCGCGGTGCCCCAGCCCATGCCCAGGCCGAGGCCGAGCAGGGCGCCGAAGAGGGCGATGACCACCGATTCCAGGCGGATCATGCGGCGCAGCTGGCGGCGGGAGAGGCCGATGGCGCGCATGAGGCCGATCTCCCGGGTCCGTTCGACCACCGACAGCGCCAGGGTGTTCACGACTCCGAGGACCGCGACGATGATGGCGAGCGCGAGCAGCCCGTAGACGATGTTCAGCAACTGGCCGACCTGGTCCTTCAGATCCTGCTTGAAGTCGGTCTGGTCCAGCACCCGGTACTGCGGGTACGCCGCCAGGGCGTCCTTGAGGGCCGCGTAGGCCTCCTTCTCCTGGCCCTCCTTCGCCTCGGCGAACATCATGATGTTCTTGGGCATCCGCTCGGGCGTGAAGTACCGCTCGGCCGTGGTGATGGCCATGTACATCGCGCCCTTGTCGACGTTCGTGTCGTCCGAGGTGATCGCCGCGACCCTGAGCTTCGCGGTGTCACCGTTCGTGAACGCGACGGTCATCGTGTCGCCGACCTCGACGCCGTGCCTGCGGGCGTAGTCGTCGCCGACGGACATGGCGTCCTTGCCGTACGCCGCCTTCAGGTCTCCGGCGACCGTCTCGCGCCGCAGGTCCTGCGCGTACGTCGGGTCCGCGGCGACGAGCCAGTTGTCCTGCGAGGACGTGCCGTCCGGCGCGGTGATCTTCGCCTTGACGCCCTTGTACTCGGTGACGTGGGCGATGCCGGGCGTCTTCTCCAGGGCCTTCTGGGCCTGCGGCATGATCGGGCCGTTGGTGGTCTGGACGATGAAGTCCGCGCCGACTGACTTGTCGAGCTCCTCCGTCGCCGAGGCGACCATGGACGAGCCGACGACGGACAGACAGGCGACGAGCGCGAGGCCGATCATCAGCGCGGCCCCGGTGGCGCCGGTGCGGCGCGGATTGCGCAGCGCGTTGCGTTCGGCCATCCGTCCGACCGGGCCGAAGACCCGCAGGACGACCGCGCCGATGACCCGGACCACGCCGCCCGCCAGCAGCGGGCCGATGACGATGAAGCCGATGAGGCTGAGGACGACACCGACGCCGAGCCACATCGAGCCCTCGGTCGCCTGGTCCGCCCGCGTCGCGAGCCACAGCCCCGCGCCTCCGGCGCCGGTGAGGACCACGCCGAGGATGCCGCGTACCAGACCCGCCTTGCCGTCCGCCGGGGTGCCGGCGTCCCGCAGCGCGGCCATCGGGGAGACCTTGCCGGCCCGCCGGGCCGGGATGTACGCGGCGAGGACGGTGACGACGACACCGAGGACGAGGCCGACGGCCGGGGTCGTCCACTTCACGGTCAGGTCCTGGGTGGAGAGGTTCATGCCCATCGACGACATGAGCTCCATCAGCCCGATCGCGAGGCCGACTCCGGCGGCGACACCGGCGATGGACCCGATGGTGCCGAGCAGCAGCGCCTCGATCAGCACCGAGCGGTTGACCTGCTTGCGGCTCGATCCGATGGCCCGCATCAGACCGATCTCGCGGGTGCGCTGGGCGACCAGCATCGAGAAGGTGTTGACGATGAGGAAGATGCCGACGAGGACGGCGATCCCGGCGAAGCCGAGCATCGCGTACTTCATGACGTCGAGGAAGCCGCCGACGTCCTCGCGGCCCGCGTCCGCCGCTTCCGCCTGCGTCTGGAGCTTGTACGGGCCCTCGGCGACCGCGGCCACGTTCCTCTTCAGCTGCTCGTCACTGACGCCGGGGGCGGCGGTCACGGCGATGTGGGTGAACTCTCCGGTCCTGCCCAGGAGTTCACGCTGGGCGGTGGCCGTGTCGAAGTAGACGACGGCCGCGCCCGGGTTGGTGACCTTGAAGGAGGCGATGCCGGAGATCTTCGCCGTGAAGTCGCCGGTGACGGCGATGGTGCGCAGCTCGTCACCGATCTCGAGCTTGTGCTTCTCGGCGGTGTCCGCGTCGACCATCACATCGGTGGGGCCGCGCGGGGCGTGCCCGGAGGTGATCTCCATGGTGCGCAGATCGCCTTGTGTCCAGCTGCCGGCGATCGTCGGGGCGCCGTTGCTGGAACCCATGTTCTCGTTGCCGGCGTCGACGACGGTCACGCTCATGGAGACGACCCCGCCCTCGGCGGACTTCACGCCCTGTGCCTTCTCCACCTTCGACAGGAGGGAGGCGGGCAGCGTCTCGGGCCGGCCGTTCTGCGGCGTCTCGTCGTCGCCCTCGGCGCCCTTGGGGCTGACGGTGACATCGGCCGAGGTCGCCGCGAACAGCTTGTCGAAGGTGGTGTTCATCGTGTCGGTGAACACGAGCGTGCCGGACACGAACGCCACCGACAGCAGGACGGCGATGGCGGACAGCGCCATGCGTCCCTTGTGCGCGAAGAAGTTGCGCAGCGAGGTCTTGAGTACGGTCACGACGTCCGTCCCCGGGCGTCGAAGTCCTTCATGCGGTCCAGGACCTGGTCGGCGGTGGGGTTGAACATCTCGTCGACGATCCGGCCGTCGGCGAGGTAGAGCACACGGTCGGCGTAGGAGGCGGCCACGGGGTCGTGGGTGACCATGACGATGGTCTGGCCGAGTTCGTCGACGGACCTGCGCAGGAAGCCCAGCACCTCGGCGCCGGCCCGGGAGTCGAGGTTTCCGGTCGGCTCGTCCCCGAAGATGATCTCGGGGCGGGCGGCGAGGGCGCGGGCCACGGCGACACGCTGCTGCTGCCCGCCGGAGAGCTGGGTGGGCCGGTGCCTCAGCCGGTCCGCGAGGCCGACGGTCTCCACGACCCGGTTGAGCCATGCGGCGTCCGGCTTGCGGCCCGCGATGTCCATCGGCAGCGTGATGTTCTCGATGGCGTTGAGGGTCGGCAGCAGGTTGAACGCCTGGAAGATGAAGCCGATCCGGTCCCGGCGCAGCCGGGTGAGCTTCTTGTCCTTGAGCCGGGTGATCTCGGTGTCGTCGAGGTGGATCTCGCCCGAGGTGACGGTGTCGAGTCCGGCGAGGCAGTGCATCAGCGTGGACTTGCCGGAGCCCGACGGGCCCATGATCGCGGTGAACTGGCCCCGCATGATGTCCACATCGACGTGGTCGAGCGCGACGACCCGCGTCTCGCCGGACCCGTACGCCTTCACGACCTGTCGCGCTCGCGCGGCGACGGCCGTACGCCCTCCAGTGCCCCCGTGCCTGGGGATGGTCACAGCCGTTGTCACGGTAAGTCTCCTATGTCGGTGAATCGCGGCGTCGACCGCGCCGCGTGCGGTACGAGTCTGCGGGGAGAAGCGGTCCCGCCGCGCTGGTGCACGGCGCAGTCCTGGGCGGGGGTTTTCCCCACCCCTCGGCGGCCCGGCCGTCCGGGCGCCGTCGTAAGTACACGTTAAGGACGGGCTCGTGACCCTCTCGTCCTCCAGGGGGACGAACGGTCCCTGGCCGGACGTAAGGAGGTCCCCCTAGGGGTCCCCGGCCCCCGGCGGATTCCTGCCCCTGAACGCGCAAACCCGCCTCGCCCGGAGCCGAAGGTGAGAGGCTGTGTCCCGCGGAGATACGTGCATAGGGAAGGGACCTCGATGAGCGCGGGCGGGTCGGGCGGCGCGGGCGGCGCGGGCAAGGACCGGACGGGCGCGAACGAGACCGCCACGGGCGCGGGCGCGGAGATCGAGCCCGGCGGCGGCGCCGGCACGAACCGCGCGGGCCGGGACGCCGGCCGCGCGAGCACCCCGACGAGCGCGGGCGCGGGCACCCCGACGAGCGCGAGCACCCGGGCCGGCGCGGGCACGGACGGGCCCCGTGCACGGGGTACCGGCAACGGCGGTTCGGACCGTACGAACAGGGCGCCCGCCGGGACGACCCGCCGCCGGGGGCCGGTGGTCGCCGCGCTGATGCTCGGCATGGCGCTGGCCGCGCTCGACGGCACGATCGTCTCGACCGCGGTTCCCCAGATCGTCGGCGATCTGGGCGGCTTCTCCGTCTTCTCCTGGCTCTTCTCCGGCTATCTGCTCGCCGTCACCGTCACGCTCCCCGTCTACGGAAAGCTCTCCGACACCTTCGGCCGCAAGCCCGTCCTGATCGTCGGCATCGTGCTCTTCCTGGCCGGTTCGCTGCTGTGCGCGGCCGCCTGGAACATGGCGTCGCTCATCGCCTTCCGCGTCGTTCAAGGTCTGGGCGGCGGGGCGCTCCAGGGCACGATCCAGACGATCGCCGCCGATCTGTACCCGCTGAAGGAGCGGCCCAGGATCGTGTCGAAGCTGTCC
The DNA here is from genome assembly GCF_036181745.1 of Streptomyces sp. NBC_00259. Classification (NCBI taxonomy): domain Bacteria; kingdom Bacillati; phylum Actinomycetota; class Actinomycetes; order Kitasatosporales; family Streptomycetaceae; genus Streptomyces; species Streptomyces sp. NBC_00259. Next base: position 3,193,515 of record NZ_CP108080.1, read on the forward strand.
ACGGTGTGGGCGGTGTCGGCGGTCGCGGGACCGGCGGTGGGCGGCCTGATCGCCGCGTACGCCGACTGGCGCTGGATCTTCCTGATCAACCTGCCGGTCGGCGTCGTCGCGCTGTGGCTGATCGGCCGTCATCTCGTGGAGCCGGTACGGGAGCGGGGACCGCGCCCGAGGGTCGACTGGCCGGGAGCCCTCGCGATCTTCCTCACCGGGGCGCTGCTGCTCACCGCGCTCGTCCAGGGCGGGGTGGCCTGGCCCTGGCTCTCCACGCCCTCGCTCGGGCTCTTCGCGGGAAGCGCGGCCGCCGCGGCGATGACCGTACTCATCGAGCGCCGGGCGGCGGAACCGATCATCCCCGGCTGGGTGTGGCGGCGCCGCACGATCGCCTCGGTGAACCTCGCCCTGGGCGCACTCGGACTGCTGATGATCGCCCCCACGGTCTTCCTGCCCACGTACGCCCAGTCGGTCCTCGGACTCGGCCCGATCGCCGCCGGGTTCGTGCTGTCCGTGATGACGCTCAGCTGGCCGGTCAGCGCGGCGTACTCCAACCGCCTCTACAACCGCATCGGCTTCCGCAACACATCGATCACAGGCATCGGCGCGGCCCTGCTGATCCTGCTGGCCTTCCCGCTGCTGCCGTATCCGGGCGAGCCCTGGCAGCCGGCGCTGCTGATGCTGCTGCTCGGGGCGGCCCTCGGGTTCTTCCAACTGCCGCTGATCATCGGCGTCCAGTCGACCGTGCCCTGGGCCGAGCGCGGCACGACGACCGCGTCGGTGCTCTTCTGCCGCCAGGTCGGCCAGAGCGTCGGCGCGGCGCTCTTCGGAGCACTCGCGAACGCGGTCCTCGCCGCCCGGCTCGGCGGCTCGGGCGACCTGGACTCGATCTCCCACACCCTGGCGGACGGCACCCCGTCGGACGGCCTGCGCCGGGCGGTGGCGTCGGCGGTCGACCACGTCTTCGTCGGATCGGCGGCAGCGGCGGGCCTGGCACTGCTGGTGCTGGTGTTCCTCGCACCGCGCAGGTTCCCGGTGATCCCGGAGCCCGCACGCGAGGACGCCACGGGCTGAACTCCGGTGACGTGAGGCCTTCGTGAAGTTTTGATCACTCACCAGGCGCAATCGATCATGCCCACGTCGCCGCCGATTACGGTGGAACGGCGAGACAGCTCAGACGACAACGGGGGAAGTCCATGGCATGGGACGAGTGGGAGCAGGCCAAGGCCGCGGCCGCAAGTAGGTCCGAATCGACGCAGATGAGGCTGAACCAGCTTCCGGCGGAGGGCAGCGGACCGAGCGGCACGGGTGGCGGAAGCGGGGATCTGGTCGTCCACGACGACGTGCTGGGCAAGCTGGGCGACATGGCACGCGCGCTGAGGGAGCAGTTGTCGAACTACGGCGATCACGCCCGCGTGGCCACCTTCGAGGCCTCCAACGACCTCTTCAACAGCGGTCTCGACATGGGAGCGGGCCTCCTCCAAGTGCATGACGCGTGGAACACCAAGCTGGCCACGCTCAAGGAGGCCTGCGGACACATCTCGAACGGCCTCGACTATTCACGCTCCACGCACAGGAAAACGGAGCAGAAGCTCGTGCTCGGCATGAACGCATTGGACGGCACGCCGATGACCCAGTCACGTATTTACGACCAGATCAAGTGACTCGACAGCAGACGCGGATTGTAGCCGTACCAAGGCAACGGGGAACGAACTCATGGTGACCTACCAGGAATTGCACGATCTCAATCTCAGCAAGCTGAACACCGCCGTTACGCATTGGCAGCAGATGCTCAGCAAGCTGGTCATCCTGGCCGACGGAGGGGACGGCGGGGTAAACGCCGCCGACCTCGAGAAGAAGGCCAACGCGGCCGACTGGAAGGGTGACAGTGCCACCGTCACCAAGAAGTTCACCACGACAACGGCACGTCAGTTCGACGACATGGCCACCGAGGCTCGCAGCATTCACAGCATCCTCCAGGATGCCCACACGAACCTGAAGAAGCACAAGGAAGACCTCGGTACCGCGGTCAGCACCTGGGCCAAGAAGAACATCTACATCAACTCCAATGGAAACGCGCAGTACGCCGGACCGCCCCGGGAAGTGGAGGGCGCGCCGCCGCCACCGACCCAGGAAGAGCTCGACTCGGCACAGCGCGACATCGACCGGATCATGGCGGCGGCCAACGAGACCGACCGGATCGCCGCGCGTGCGCTGCGTAAGCACGCCGAGAGCAAGTACGACTTCGACGAAAAGGGCTTCAAGGACCTGAACGACGCCGACCGGCAGCAGGGCATCGAGGACGCGGACGCGATGATGCGCCTCGCCTCGAAGGGCGACGCCCTGACCGATGCCGAGTTGAAGCGCTTCAACCAGGTCGCCGGGTACCACCGCGACAACCCCGCCTTCGCGGAGCGTTTCGCGACCAAGCTGGGCCCGGAGGGCACCCTCACGTTCTGGCGCAGCCTCGCCGACCCTGGCAGGGGAAACACCCCGGACCCGGACAGCGACCGCGCGAAGCTCCTCGCCAAGGTGCAGGACAACCTGGGCATCACCCTCGCCAACGCCACCCGCGTCGACACTCCCGCCATGCAGGAGTGGAAGGACCGGATGATCGCGCTGGGCGACGACCAGATCAAGCACCCGAACGGCATGCCCAGCGCGCCGTACGGCTTCCAGGTGCTCGGCCCGTTGATGACCGAGGGCAAGTGGGACACCGAGTTCCTCAGCAAGTACGGCAAGTCAGTGATCGAGTTCGAGCGCAAGTTCGACGATTCCGTACTCGGCGGACCGGACCAGGTCTGGGAGAACCGCTTCAACCCGGCCCAACTCTCTTACCCGCCCGGCGGAACCAAGCCGGACAGCGACCCCGTGGCCAACCTGATGGAGGCACTCGGCCACAACCCGGAAGCGGCGCTGAAGTTCTTTGACGAAACGACCGGCAAGGGCGACAAGGTAATGTCGAACTGGGAGTACCTGGTCGACAAGGACGGTGAAGGAGCCCGTAAGTGGCCCACCGATGACGACGGCAAGACGACGGGGTACGAGAACCTCGGACACGCGCTGGAGTCGGCGACGCTCGGGTACGCGTACGACGACCCGGACCCGTCCGTCCCGCAGATCAAGAGCGGCAACGACGCAGAAGCCAAGGCCTCGCAAGAAGCGCGGGACATGCGCACCCTGCTCATGGACCGGGTCGTCGACCACTACTCGACAGCCGACAAGATCGACAAGCAGGAGGGCATCCGCGACAGCCTGGCGAACATGGCGGCCGGCCACATCGACAGCCTCAACTACTCGATGGCCGACTGGGGAGGCAGTGGGGAGGCGACGGACAGGGGCGGCTTCTTCGGTGCCGACGGCAATCGTCTCCGCGATTTCGGCGAGTCGGGCAGCAAGAACTTCCTGCGCTCTCTTGCCTCCGACGAGGAGTCCTACGAGACGGTCTCCGTCGCCCAGCAGGTGTACGGGGCCAGCTCGATGGCCGCACACGGCGACAACCAGCAGGACGCGCTAGACGCCGGTGTGAGCAGCGCCAGGATGCACGGCCTGTTGGACCAGGCCCGGGCCGAGGCCATCGGCAAGGAGTTCGCTGAGGACAAGGACCAGAGGAATCTGGAGCTGGAGAAGCAGGGTGAGTGGCGCAAGTTCGCCGGCGAGGCTGCCGTCGGTGTCGGAGTCGGCGTGGCGACAGCCTTGGTCGTCCCCACCGGTGGAGCAGCGCTGATCGCCGTCCCCATCGCCCTCGAGACGGTCGGCGGCGCGATCAACACCCAGATCTCCGTCGACACACTCCAGTGGCTCAAGGACCACGAGTTCGAGAACTTCGACGACTCGGTCGCAGGCATCGACAAAGTCAAGTACGACGGAAGCAGAAATGCCATGACCCCTCTCCTGAACTACGCAGAGGAAACCGGGATGACCGCAAGCCAGGTGCGCGATCTGGTGGAGCGCGCGGAGGGCAAGTACTACGACGGCGGACGGCTCGGTGGCACCGAAGCCGCCCGGGGGTGGTGACCGTGAACAGGCCGCTCGCATGTGCCACCGTGATCGTCCTGCTGCTGGGTGCCGCTGCCTGCACCACCGGCAAGGACAAGGAGACCGAGGGTGGGGCCACCCCCACCACTGCCGCCGACAACGACTCCACCTGCAAGCAACTCCTGGGCGAGCCCGGGCTCAAGTGGCTGGAGGACCGTACGGGAGGCAAGGCGCGCCTGGAGGTCGTCGACGATCTGGAAAGAGCCCGCTCGCTCTTCCACCGGCAGGTGAAGGACTGGACACCGGAAGAGACGGGGGTGCCCACGTTCCTAAGGGCCCGTCCCTGTCTGGCCACGACGGACGCCGCGGATACCGAGAAGCAGCTCGAAATCCGTTACGGCCCCTCCTACTTCCCCTTCGATACGTCTTTCGACGAAGCCACTGGCGTCAGCCCGGCGCAGACCGAGACGCCGGTGAATCCCGCCGTCAAACTGGTCCACGGCAAGGACAGTGACGGAATCGTCCGCTACCGCGTGTACGTCAAGTGCAAGATCCCCGGTACTCCTGCCGAGCAGGAGAACGAGATCCCCATCGAGGGGCGTCTGACCGACTCGCTCACCGGCGAGACCAGTACCCGCGTTCACCTCACTCATCTGTTGCACTCCGCCAAGGTGGTCGCCGACAGCTTCGGCTGCGAGAACAAGCCTGCCGTCCCTGCCGAACCCCCCGCCTCCGTGAACTAGAGCCGGCGCGGCGGGGCCTGTGGGCCCCGCCGCCGAAGACCGAAGAGGACAAGACCGTGCGAGACCTGCGCACCCTCCTCATCGACCGGCTCGTCGACCACTACTCGACGGCCGACTGAGGAGGCACGGGAGAGGTAGCCGACGGGGAGCAGTTCTACGGCTGTGAGGCGAACCGCTTCCGCGACTTCGAAGAGCCGACCTCTGCGAGCTTCCTGCGCGCCCTCGCCCAGCAGGTGTATGGCACGAGTCAATAGCCGCGCACGACGGCACCCACGACGACGCGATGAGCGCAGGCCTGAAGAGCGAGCGTCAGGATGCACGGGCCTCTGGACGAGGCGCGCGTCGAGGCCATCGGCAAGGAGTTCCACGGCGACATGGAGCAGCGGAACCTGGAGATCGAAAAGCAGGGTGAGTGGCGCAAGTTCGCCGCCGGGGCCGCTGTCGGCGCCGGTGTCGGTGAGGCGACAGCCTTGATCAAGGACAACGAGGACGACAACCGCGACGACGCGGTCGCGGGCATCGATCAGGCCAAGGCAGACGGATCAGCAAACGCGATAGCCCCTCTCATCAACTACGAAGAGACGCACGGGGTGCCAGACAAGGGATTTGACCGATGGGTCCACGAAGCTGAGGAAGCGTACATCGACGGCGGACACATCACCGACACCAGTAACTCCCCCCAACCTAGGCTGGTGACCATGAGAAGGCTTGCCACGCTGGCCGCTCTGACCTTCGTTCTCCTGGGCGTCGGCGCCTGCACGTCAGACAAGGGCAAGGACGCGGCCGCAGAGGCCACCCCCGACGACTCCACCTGCAAGCAGCTCCTGGGCGACGCCGGACTGAAGTGGCTCAAGGAACGCACCGGGGACAAAGCAGGCCTGAAGGTCGAGAGCGACCTGAAAACCGCGCGTTCGCTTTTCCACCAGCAGATTGAGAACTTCTACCGGAAGGCAAAGGAACCGGGCCCCAAGGACCCCTTGGCCAACTGGTTCCAGAAAGCCGAGGTCTGCGAGTCGAAGAAGGACTTCACGAAGCGAGGAAAGGAGCTCGAAATCCTGTACGGGCCCGCCGCCACCGCATTCGACCACAACGTCAATCGCGCTTCCAACGGCGGGTTCAAGATCGCCGAGACTCCGGTGAACTCCGACGTCAAGCTCGTAGACATGACGGACCCCGGAGGGAAGATCTCCTACACCCTGCAGGTCAAATGCAAGATCCCCGGCACGCCCGCGGAACAGGCGAATGAGATACCGCTCGAGGGACAAATGCTCGACACGCTCACCGGCGAGACCAGCGCCAGGATCCACTACACCCACCTGCTGCACTCCGCCAAGGTCGTGGCGAACACGTTCGGCTGCGAGAACAAGCCCGCCGTCCCGACCGAACCCCCCGCGTCCGTGAAGTAGAGGCCGCACGGCGGGGCTCGTGGGCCCCGCCGCCGAGGGCGCTCCTTCGCGTGACCCGACCGTTGCCGAAACGACATACCTCCTGGTCGGTAACCCCCTTACGTCATCCCTCTACCGGCGGGTAACGTTCGCCGCTCCTGCCGCCGCAAGGAGCTGCACCATGTCGTACGACCCGTACTTCCCCGAACCCCCCGCCCCAGCGAGGCAGCCCTGGGACTGGGACGCGCCGCCACCCCCGCCCCCACCTCCCGCGCCCTCCCGCTCGGCCGGTGACCTGCACCGGCTTCGCTCGGGCTATCGCAGGCTGCGTCGTGTCGCGACGTACACCGCGCTCGGCTACTTCGTCCTCTTCCTCCTGCTCTCCGGCTACGCGCCCGACCTCATGGCCGGCGAGATCAGCGGCGGCCTCACCACGGGTGTGCTCCTGGGCCTCATCACGCTGCCGGTGACCCTGGCCGCCATCGCGGCGTACGAGCGCATCGCCCGCGAGCGCGTCGACCCGCTCGCGGCCGCGATCCGGGCCGCCGCCGAGCAGGCCGCCGAGGCGCCCGCGCCCCGTCACGGCCGGCAGAGCCACCACGGAGCCTCCAGCTGGGACTGGCCGTCGGGAGGCATGCGCGCATGAGCGGGTTCAACTCCGACGCCCAGACCATGTCGTTCGTCGCGTTCATCGCCGTCATCACGGTCACGCTCCTGCTGTGCGTGATGACCGGGCCCGACCGCGACGACCTGGGCGAGTTCTACACCGGCTACCGCTCGCTCTCCCCCATGCAGAGCGGTCTCGCCATCGCCGGCGACTACATCTCCGCGTCGACCGTGCTCGCCACCATCGGCGTCATCGCGCTCGTCGGCTACGACGGGCTGACCCTCGCGCTGAGCACCGTCGTCTCCCTGGTCCTGATGATGTTCCTGCTCGCCGAACCACTGCGGAACGCGGGCCGGTTCACGATGGGCGACATCCTGACCCGCCGCACCCCGGGACCCGCCGTACGCATCACCGCGTGCGCGGTCACCCTGGCCGCTCTGCTGCCGCTGATGGTGTTCCAGCTCGCGGGCGCCGGCGATCTGCTCGCCTTCGTCCTCGGATTCGACGCGGACGGATTCAAGACCGGGGCGATCATCTTCCTCGGCGTGCTGATGATCGCGTACGCCGCGATCGGCGGCATGAAGGGCACCGCCTTCATCCAGATCGTCAAGACCGTCGTCCTGCTGGGCGCGGCCACCGCCATCGCCGTACTCGTCCTGAACCGCTTCGACTTCAGCGTGCCCGACCTGCTGGACGCGGCCAAGAAGGGCAGCGGGGCGGGCGACGCCTACCTCACCTCCGGGCTCCAGTTCGGCGGCGACCAGATCGACATGATCAGCGCACAGCTGACCATCGTGCTCGGTGCGGCGGTGCTGCCGCACATCACGATGCGCATGTTCACCGCCCGCAGCGCCACCGCCGTGCGGCGCTCGATGTCCTGGGCCGTGTCGACCGTCGTCGTGACGTGCCTGCTCCTCGTCGTCATCGGCTTCGGAGCGGCCGCGATCGTCGGGCACAAGGGGCTCGTCTTCGCCGACCCGCAGGGCAAGACCGCGTTCCTGCTGGTCAGTCAGGCCGTCCTGGGTGCGGACGCGAACACCTTCGAGTCGCTCGTGTTCACCACCGTCGCCACGGCGATCTTCCTCACGCTGCTCGCCTCGGTCGCCGGAATCACCCTCGCCTGCGCCAACACCCTGGCGCACGACCTCGTCGCGCACGGGGTACGCAGAGTCGCCCTGCCGCACACCGCCGAGATGGCCATCGCGCGAGGCGCCGCGGTCGGCGTCGGCCTCGTCGCGATCACCCTCGCGGCCTTCGCCCAGCACTGGAATCTCCAGGCGCTGGTCACGCTGTCCTTCTCCATCGGCGCCTCCGCGGTCGCCCCCGCGCTCGTCTACAGCATGTTCTGGCGCCGCTACACCCGCACGGGCCTGCTCCTGACCCTCATCGTGGGCGCCGGCAGCGCGCTCGTGCTGATGACCGGCACCAACCTCGTGTCCGGCACCCCGCAGTCCATGTTCCCCGAACAGGACTTCAACTGGTTCCCCTACACCACGACCGGCCTGCTCTCGGTCCCCTTGGGATTCCTGGCCGGCTGGCTAGGCACCATCCGTTCCCCCCGCGAGGCCTCGGCACAGCGCGAGCGCTACGAGTCGGTCGAGCCGACGATCCTGGCGGGCGCGGCCTCGGGGCGGAACTCGGGCTGACGTACGACGATCCGCTGCCCCAAGCTGCCCCAAACTGCCCCAGGGATGGCCACCATCCCTGGGGCAGTGGTGTGCCGGGGGGGGGCGGACGTTCACCGGTCCGCTCGCTCAACCGCGTTACCGCGTCGGCGGTCGTCGCCCGGCGGCACGGGTGCGGGTCGCCGTGCGCCAAAGGACCGTACGCCGACGTCAGTCCCGCGTCGGCGGGCGGTCCGTCAGCGCCGCGAGGCCCGTGCGGATGTGGTCGAGGTGGGCGTGGATCTCCTCCGCACGGCGCACGTGGTCGCGCAGTACCCGATCCGTCTCCCGGGCGATACGGGCCGCCTGCACCCTGGCGTCCTCGATCAACCGGGCCGCCAGCACCTCCGCGTCCTCCTGGCCGTGGCGAGCCGTCTCCTCCGCCTCCGCGAAGGCGCACACGGCCTCGGCGAGCCGGGCCTGGGCGTCGGCGGTCAGTTCGGCGTAGCGCTCCGCCGACGCGGCCTGCCGCGCCGCCAGTTCCCGTTCGGTCTCGTACCGGCGGGCCACCCGTTCCCGGTCCAGCTCCTTCAGCATCCCGGCCGCCCGGCGCCCGGACGCCTCCATGACGGCCAGCGCCTCACCGCGCTCCGCCGCGGCCTCGACCCGGGCAGCCTCGACCAGTTCCTCCGCGGTGGTACGCGCGGACCGGAGCGCACGCCGGGCGCGGGCGTCCGCCTCCTCGCGCACCTCCGCCGCCTGCTCGCCCGCCAGTTCCCTCGTCCGGCGGGCTCCCGCCTCCGCCGCCTCGCACAGTGTCTGCGCCTCCTCCCGCGCCATACCGCGCACGGCCGCGGCCTCGTTCTCCGCGAGGGTGAGCACCTCCTGGGCTCGGGGACCGAGCGGTGCGTACGTCTGCCTGCCCAGCGCCTCGGCGAACTGCCGCAGTCCGTCCGCCTCGGCCGCCAGCTTCTTGACCAGCAGCGTCAGCCGTGCCGCCCGCTCCCACGCCTCGTCGCGGTCCCGGGCCAGCCCGGCGACGTACCGGTCGACCTGATCCAGCCGGTAGCCCCGTCCGCGTACGGACAGGAACCTTCCATGAGCCGATCCCGCATTCATCCCTGGACTCCTTTCGGAGCGGTCGACGCGGGGACATCGTGCTCGATCGCGGCGAAGCAGTCATAACGCGACACTCCGCCACATAAACGAGGGCGCCCGATCCGTTCCCGGATCGGGCGCCCTGTTCGTCCGTGCGCGCGTACGCGCGCCGTCAGCAGGTACGGGTCAGAGCAGCCCGTCCCACATCTGCTCCAGCAGCACCGACCACCAGCTCTCCGGCGACGACAGCGCCGCCGGGTCCAGTGCGGCGAGCTGCGCCTGGAAGTCGACCGTCCAGCGACCGGCCTGCTCCGGGTTGAGCCCGAAGCGCAGCCGCCACATCCGGCCGAGCAGCGCCAGCGAGCGGGTGAACTCCGGCAGGCCGCTGTTCACGAACTGCGGTGCCATCGGCTGACCGCCCGGACCGCCTTCCACCGGCACCGCCACGATCTGGGCCGTGCCGTACTGGACACAGATCGCACGGCCGAAGTCGCTGCCGACGACGAGGTACGAGCCTGCGTCCGAGGCCGGCTGCACCTGTCGCTGCGCCGCGAGTTCGGCCAGTGTCGGCACCACCGGCTGGGCGGGCTGCGCCCAGAAGAACGGACCGAAGTCGGCCGGCAGCCCCGCCCAGACCAGGGTGAGCGCGACGACCTCCGGCACGCCCTGGCGGGACACGGCCCGCTGGTCGAACCGGCAGATGCCCTGCGGCCCGAACGCCCCCACCAGCTCCTGCGCGATCCCCTCCGGCGGGACCGGCGGTGCGGGCTGCACCTGCGGCAGCGGTGCGCGCACCGGCGCGGGGCGCGCCGGACCGTCCGCCACCTGATGCAACTCGCCCTGGTGGGTGAGCAGTTGCTGCATACCGCCCTGCCGGCTGGCGTGGTCCTTGCCGTACGGGGCGATGCTCGTGATCCGCGCCTGCGGCCAGGTCTCCCGGATCATCCGGGCGCAGTAGCCGCCGGGCAGTTCACAGGACTCCAGCTCGGTGTGGAGCTCCAGCACCTGGTCGTTGGGGACGTTCATCCCGCGCAGCTCATGGAAGATCTGCCACTCCGGATGCGGGGTGCCGGGCGCCGAGCGGCGGATGAGCTGCTGCTCGGAGCCGTCGGGCGCGCGGTAGCGCAACACGGCCTGGTAGCCGGGGCCGACGGTCGGCAGACCCGCCGGAGGCTGCTGCGGATAGCCGTACGCGGGCGCCGGGCCGGGCGGTGGGCCGGGCACCGGGCCGGGCGGCGGGCCAGGGGGCTGCGGCGGCTGGGGCGCACCGGGGCCGCCCTGGTTCGGGCCCGCGAGCATCGTCGCCGCGTGATGCACCCCGCCCGGCGGCGCCCCGGGCGCCCCGGGCGGGCCGGGGGGCTGCGGAGTGCCGGGCGCGCCGGGCGGACCCGGAGGCTGCGGCACACCCGGACCACCCTGGCCCGGGATCACGTTCGGGTTCGCGTTCGGGTTGGCCAGCATCGTCGCGGCGTGATGGACGCCACCCGGCGGCGTGCCGGGCGCCCCGGGCGGACCCGGCGGCTGCGGAGTGCCGGGACCACCCTGGCTCGGGTTCGCGAGCATCGTCGCCGCGTGATGCACCCCGCCCGGCGGCGTACCCGGCGTACCCGGCGTACCCGGCGCTGCGGGCGCGGCGGGAGGCTGCGGTCCCTCGGGGCCGAGCTGGGAGACCATCTGCGTCGGTACGTACCCACCCGCCGGAGCGCCGGGCCTGGCACCGGGAACGCCGGGCTCACCGGGCGGCGGCGGGGTCGTCGGGCCACCGCCGCGCGAACCGCGAGGCGGCAGGCTGGCCTTGCTGGTCGCGGCGTCCGCGATGTCACCGGCCGACGGACGCGCGGCAGGCTGCTGAGGCGCCGCACCTGAGCCGTGGCCCTGCGGGTCGACCGCGGGCGCGACCGCCGTACGCGGCAGGCCGCTTCCGCCCGACATCAGCGCGGTCGGCGCGTCGGCGCCGACCGAGGGCGGCGGGGTGTCGTCGTCGTCCGCCCCCGCGAGCGGCGGCGCGAACACCGTCGCCGGCAGCGGCACGGCACCGTCGTCCGACGCGGCATTCGTGTCGGTCCCGGCCCACGGCGTGGCGTCCGCAGGCGCGGCCGGGACGCCGTCGGAAGCGGTGGGCTCGTAGTCCACGCCCCCGGCGGCGGGCCACCCGTCGGCGGGAACGCCCGGCCCGGACTGACCCGTTGCCGGTGCCGGCACGGGCACGGGCGCAGGTGCAGGTGCGGGTGCGGAGGGCGATGCGGGTGCGGAGGGCGATATGGCACCGGAATCCGCGCTCGTGCCCGGCCACGCACTGCCGCCGATGTGCGAACCGCCGCCGCTGGTGCCGCCGGCCGGAACCTGCGCCGAAGACCCACCGGCAGCAGCACCTGCGCCGGTTCCGGGCGCGCCCGAACCGGCCTGGGCAGACGCGTCGCCGGACACCGGCCTCGCGTCAGCCACGCCCGGCGCCTGCGGGACACCTCCCGCGCCTTCCGCGCTTCCCGCAGCGGCCGCGGCGGCCGCAGCCGAGCCCGGCCACGCGTCGCCGCCGACATGCGAGCCACGGCCGCCGGTGCCGCCGTGCGACCAGCCGGCACCCGCGGCGGGCTGTCCCGCGCCGGAACCCTGCACAGCACCCGTAGCACCCGTAGCGCCCTGCCCCGCGCCGGAATCCTGCGCCGCGCCCGCAGGCGACCCCTGGCCGCCGCGCGTACCCCGCTGGTCCGGGATGCCCAGCCTGTCCGCCGCGTCCTGCAGCCACTCCGGCGGACTCAGCAGGAACGACGTCTGGTTCAGATCGATCCGCTCCGGCGGCGGCGCGGCCGCGGCCGCCGCCACGTCCGGAGTGCCGTACTCCTCCTCGTAACGACGGATCACCTCGCCCACCGGCAGCCCCGGCCACAGCGTGGCCTCCCCGCTGTCCCGGGCGATGACCATCCGCTGCCGGCCGCCGTCCGACGTCGGGCCCTCCGCGCGGTCCTCGGCCCACACCACGAAGCCCAGGTCGAACTCCCGCACCCGCACCTCACGGTGCTGGTACGCGGGCACGTCGCCGTTGATCCACTCTTCCGCGCGCTCCTGCGCCTGCGCGAACGTCACCATCGAGAAGCTCACTCCCCCACCGGGACGGCGCGCGCGAAGCCGCCGTCCACCATCAGGTTCGCCACGGTCTCCAGCTCCGGCGGATTGCCCGCCAGCCGGGACAGGAACGCGTCGAAGTCGTCGCCGCACGGCAGCAGCAACCGCTCCACGCGGTCGGTGACCGTCCAGCCGTCCTGGTCGCGGGCGTCGTCGTACGCACAGAACCACACCGATCCGACGCCGCCGCCGCGGACCTTCACCGCCAGCAGCCCGCCCTGGACGAAACCGACGCCCAGGTAGTCCTTGGTCAGATGGTCCCGCAGGCACTTGTTGACGTACACGAGGTCATTGACCGCGGCCTCCTCACGCACCGTGAAGAACGGCTGGTCGATCAGCAGCCCCAGCTCCGCGTCCAGCGCCGCGCCCACCGGCGCACAACCGCCCGCCGCCTTCAGGAAGGAGCGGTACGCGCCCGGCAGGCGGTATCCCAAGTCCTCCTCCACGCCGAGGAGTTGCTGCTCGGTCACCGACACCGCGCCCTTGGGCAGCCCGAAGTGCGCGGGCCGGGTCTCCTGCAGCGGACGCGTACCCCGCTTGCCGTGGTCGACCGCGGCCGTCGCCACACCACCGTGGTGCCGCAGCAGCGCCTTCACCTCGACCGGCACGAGCTCCAGCCGGCGGCCGCCCGCGACGTGGTGCCACGTCCAGCCGTGCGGCGTCGCCACCGCCGGAATCGTGTCCCACAGCTCATGGCCGTCGGCCGCCAGCGCGGCGTTCGCCGACACGTAGTCCGTGAGCCGCAGTTCGTCGACACCGAAACCCTCCGGGGGTTCGGCGATCTCCGCGGCGGCACGCGCATACGGCGAGAAGTCCGGAAAGCCGTTTTCGTCCATCCGGACACCCTGCGGATGCCGAGCGGCCCTCACCGGGTCCGGAAAGTGCACGACCTGCCCGGCGTAGGCCGCGTTCGGTGGCGCGGCGTTCCCCCGGCCCTGAGGGCCGGGAGGTGCCCCCAGCCCGATCCGACCTGTCGTCATGGCGGTTTGCCCCCTGCTGCGTCCGGCTCGTTCACCACAGCCTATGCGGTGGGGCAACAGCGGCCACCGCCCCTCCACTTCCGTAACGAACCGTCACTCCGGTGTGACCCTGAGCCGAAGCCGGGACGACACAGCTACACGTTTCAGTCACCCCGCTTCCTTACCTGCCGCCCCATTTGGCAGGCTGTCCCCGCAACTCGGGGGATTGCAGGGAGGGACAACAGCACCATGCACACGGCACCGCAGACGGCACCATCGGACACCACCGGTGACCCCAGACTCAGCTGGAGCAGTGCGGAGGCCGCAGGGCGCCCGCCCGCACTCCGCTTCCGCCGCGACGGCATCCTGCCCACGGTCGCCGCCGCGCTCTGCGTACGCGGCGAAACCCTCACCTGCACCGCCGGCAGGGGCGATCAGCCACCCACACTCCACCCGCTCGTCCAGGACTTCCTCGACACCCTCACCAGCGGACAGCGCGAACGCTTCACCGGCCGCTGCCCCGAAGCGATCCTGCTCTCACGCCACCTCGGCGCCGCCGACTCCGCCCGTTCCAAGCGCGCCCAGCGCAAACCCCTCACCCACGGCGAGGCCCGCCGTTCCCTCAAGCACGCCAAACTCACCGCCCGCCGCATCCGCGAGGACGGCGACCCGCTCCACGGCAGCTACGCCGCACCCTGCCGTTCCTGTACGGCGATGCTCGCCCACTTCGGCGTCCGCACCGTCGACCCGGCCCAGAACCAGAACGGCTGAACACGCACCCATGCCCGACCACCCCCTCAGCACCACCCGGTTCCCCGTCTCCGTGGACGCCGCCCTGCGCGACGCGGGATGGCAGCCGGGCCGCTGGGACATCAAGCTCGCCGAACACTGGGCCGACACCCTTCGCGCCCACGAATCCCCCGGCGGCCACCGGCACGCCGTCTTCCCCGCCGCCGTCGAGGCCTGGGCCGAATTCGGCGCCCTCCTGATCACCCCGCCCGGCCCCGGCCGCCAGACGGCACCCGCGACCGTCCGCTTCGACCCCCTCGCCGGACTCCACCTCGCGCGCACCCTCGGCGACCTCGGTCGCGCCCTCGACACCGAGATCGCGCCCCTGGGCGAGGAAGGCGACGCCCAGGCGGTCCTCGCGATCGACGCCGAAGGCCGCGTCTACAGCCTCGACCACACCGGCGACTGGTACCTCGGCCCCGACCTCGACCAGGCCCTGACCGCTCTCGTCACCGGCAACCAGCCGCCCCGGCTGACCACGTCCTGAGACCCCGGCCCCACGGCACCACGCCGCCGACGACCCCATCACACCGCGCGCGGCCTCACACCGCCACGACTCCACGGCAGCTCCACGGCAGCTCCACGGCCTCACACCGCCGGCAACTCCACGGCGTCACACCGCCGGCAACTCCATCGGCAGCACCGCCGACACCCGGAACCCACCCGCGTCCGTCGGCCCCGACACGAACACCCCGCCCAGCGCCGAGACCCGCTCCCGCATACCCACCAGACCGTTCCCCCCGCTCGGCAGCCCCGCATCCGCCACGCCGCGCTCCGAGGGACCGTTCTCCACCTGCATCGCGATCTCCGCGTCGCGATGAGCGACCCGGACCCACGCCTTCGCGCCCGCCGCGTGCTTGTGCACGTTCGTCAGCGCCTCCTGCACCACCCGGTACGCCGTCTGCTCGACCTCCGGCCGGTACATCCGCGTCGCACCGTGCACCGTCAGCTCCACCGCCATCCCGGCCTGCCGGGACTGCTCCACCAACGGCTCCAGATCCGCCAGCGAAGGACCGTCGCCCGCCGCGGCGGCCGCCGCGGCCGCGGCCGCCGCACCCACCGCCGCCAACGGCACCGGCTCCGGCTCCGCCGCCCGCGCCGCGACCTCCTCACCGGCCCGCAGCACCCCGAGCATCTCCCGCAGCTCCGTCAGCGCCTGCCGCCCCATGTCCCCCACCAGAGCCGCGTTCCGCACCGCCTTCTGCGGATCCTTCAACGCCACCGCCTGCAACGCCGCCGCATGCACCACCATCAGACTCACGCGGTGCGCGACGACGTCGTGCATCTCACGCGCGATCCGGGTCCGCTCCTCCGTACGCGCCCACTGCGCCTGCTGCTCCGCACGGTCCGCCAGCAGCGACAACTCCTGCTCCAGACTCACCGCCCGCTCCCGCAGGCTCTCCATCAGCCGCCGCCGCGCCCCGACGTACAGACCGAGCAGCAGCGGCGGAGCCGTCAGGCCGACCGACATCACGACGGACACCACCGGCACGTACCAGGGGCCCGGGTCGAAGTCGGTCGTGGAAACGTCCTGGTGGGTCCTGACGAACGTGACGATCAACGTCCCGAGCAGCGACATCCCGGCCAGCGCGGCGATGACCCGCCGCGGCGCCTCCGACGCGGCGAGCGTGTACAGCCCGACGATCCCCATCAGGAAGCCCATCTCGGCCGGCGTGATCGCGACCGAGACCAGCACCACGGCGACCGGCCACCGGCGCCGCAGCACCAGCACCGACCCGGCGATCAGCCCGAGGACCACCCCGAACGCCACCGGCACCGCGGCCGTCTGCGCGAACCGCACCCCCTCCACGGCACACTCCACCGCGGACACGAGAGCGAGCCCCACGTCCAGCACCGCACTGCGCCGCCGCCCCCACCACAGCGGGCTCCGCGGGCTGTCGCCCGCAGAGTCCTGGTGTGCCCCCGTTGTGGTCATGCCTCCCAGACTACGAAAGGCCGCCACCGAATTTCCGGCGACTGCAGCAGCACGAAACGTCATCGAACACGAACGCAACCCACGACGAGCGCTCGAACCAGTGAATCGAGCACACCTTCGACCCGGACGCCCGCATTCCGGACGAGCCTTGACGTATGCCACGTTCCACCAGGAAGTACGCCGACCTCGAAGACCTCCGCAAGCAGGCGACCGCCCTCCGCCGGGAGGGCCTCAGCCTCCGCCAGATCCGTGACCGACTCCACATCGACAACAACGAACTCCTCAACCGCCTCGTGAAGGGCGAGCCCCCACCGGAGTGGACGAAACGACCGAACGCGAAGGACGACCTGCGAGCGCGGGCGAGGGAGCTGCGGCAGCAGGGCATGACGTACGACCAGATCCAGATGGAACTGGGGTGCTCGAAGAGCTCGATCTCCCTGTGGGTGAGGGGCCTGCCGAAGCCGGAGCGCGGACGCAGCCGGGAAGAAGCCGCCGAGATCGCCCGGAAGGGCTGGGAGGTGAGGCTCCGGCTGCGCGAAGGAGAGCGTAAGGAGACGAAGGCCAACGCGACCTCGGAGATCGGCACACTCACCGACCGAGAGCTGTTCGTCCTTGGCATCGGCCTGTACCGGGCGGAAGGCACCAAGGACAAGCCGCACGCCCGCAGGGAGCGCGTGACGTTCGTCAACAGCGACCCAGGGATGATCCAGACGTTCCTGGCCTGGCTCGACCTCCTCGGCGTGGAGCGGGACCGGCTCGCGTACCACGTCATGATCCACGAATCCGCCGACGTCACCGCCGCCGAGCGCTATTGGGCCGATCTGGTCCGGGCGGACCTCGCCCACTTCGGCAAGACGACGATCAAGCGCCACAAGCCGAAGACCGTCCGGAAGAACACCGGAGAGGCGTACCGCGGCTGCCTGGTGATCCACGTCCGCCGGAGCGCCGAACTCTACCGTCGCATCGAGGGCTGGTGGTGCGGCATAGTAGGGGCTGCGTCCGCGCCGGATCTTCGGAATCGGGCATAGCGGTAATCCCGGGTCGTCTAAGGGCAAGACGGGAGATTTTGGTTCTCCATATGGGGGTTCGAGTCCTCCCCCGGGAGCTCACAGGGCGGGTCCTGATCTCCACGGTCAGGACCCGCCCTCATTTCACCCCTGAAACCCCCCGGTATCCTTCGGGTGTCCACCACCCGAAGCCGAAGGGCATTCCCGTGAGCGCCAACCGCCCGGCCGCCGTCGTCGTCCTCGCCGCGGGTGAGGGCACCCGCATGAAGTCGAAGACTCCCAAGGTTCTGCACGAGATCGCCGGGCGCTCGCTCGTCGGGCATGTCGTGTCCGCCGCCCGTGAGCTGGAGCCCGAGCAGCTCGTCGTGGTCGTCGGGCATGCGAGTGAGCAGGTCAAGGAACATCTCGCCGCGCACTACGCCGGGACGCGCACCGCGTTCCAGGCCGAGCAGAACGGCACGGGTCACGCCGTCCGCATGGGGCTCGAGGAGCTCGGGCGGACGCCCGAGGGCACCGTGGTGGTCGTCTGCGGGGACACTCCCCTTCTTTCCGGCGAGACGCTGACCGCGCTCACCGCGACGCACGCCGCCGACGGCAACGCCGTGACCGTGCTGACGGCCGAGGTGCCGGACTCCACCGGCTACGGCCGGATCGTGCGGGACGCCGCGACCGGTGCGGTCACCGCGATCGTCGAGCACAAGGACGCGACAGAGGCCGAGCGGGCGATCCGGGAGATCAACTCGGGTGTCTTCGCCTTCGACGGGCAGCTGCTCGCCGACGCGCTCGGCAAGGTGCGCACGGACAACAGCCAGGGCGAGGAGTACCTGACGGACGTCCTTGGCATCCTCCGCGAGGCGGGTCACCGGGTGGGCGCGTCCGTCACGGCCGACCACCGGGAGATCCTGGGCATCAACAACCGGGTGCAGCTCGCGGAGGCCCGCCGGCTGCTGAACGAGCGGCTGCTGGAGCGGGCGATGACCGCCGGTGTGACGGTCGTCGACCCGGCGTCGGTGGTCGTGGACGTGATGGTGACGTTCGAGCGGGACGCGGTGATCCACCCGGGTACGCAGCTGCTGGGCGCCACGCATGTCGCCGAGGACGCCGAGGTGGGGCCGAACACCCGGCTGCGGGACACGGTGGTCGGCCGGGGTGCCCGGGTCGACAACACCGTGGCGGACGGCGCGGTCATCGGCGAGGCGGCGTCCGTCGGGCCGTTCGCGTATCTGCGTCCGGGTACGAAGCTGGGCACGAAGGCCAAGGCCGGTACGTACGTGGAGATGAAGAACGCCACGATCGGCGAGGGCACGAAGGTGCCGCACCTGTCGTACGTCGGGGACGCGACGATCGGTGAGTACACGAACATCGGTGCGGCGAGCGTCTTCGTGAACTACGACGGCGAGGCGAAGCACCACACGACGATCGGGTCCCACTGCAAGACGGGGTCGGACAACATGTTTGTTGCACCTGTCACAGTGGGGGACGGCGCCTACACGGCGGCGGGCTCGGTCATCACCAAGGACGTGCCCCCGGGTTCGCTCGCGGTCGCCCGTGGCCAGCAGCGGAATATCGAGGGCTGGGTGGCTCGTAAGCGCCCGGGAAGTGCGGCCGCGCAGGCTGCTGCGGAGGCTGTCAGGCAGTTCAACGACGGGAGCTGACCGGAAACGAGTGCGTCAATCTCGGCGTACCGTGATACGTACACACGATTCGGCTGGCTCGCCGCACAAGGGACGGGCGGATCAGCAGCAGAGCGACACGTCTGAGGAGACATTGCTGTGACCGGGATCAAGACGACCGGCGAGAAGAAGCTGATGTTCTTCTCCGGCCGCGCCCACCCCGAGCTGGCCGAGGAGGTCGCACATCAGCTGGGTGTCGGCCTGGTGCCGACCAAGGCATTCGATTTCGCCAACGGTGAGATCTACGTCCGCTTCCAGGAGTCGGCGCGAGGCGCCGACTGCTTCCTGATCCAGAGCCACACGGCTCCGATCAACAAGTGGATCATGGAGCAGTTGATCATGATCGACGCTCTGAAGCGGGCTTCCGCGCGGAGCATCACCGTGATCGTTCCGTTCTACGGCTATGCCCGTCAGGACAAGAAGCACCGTGGCCGTGAGCCGATCTCGGCCCGTCTGGTCGCGGATCTGATGAAGACGGCGGGTGCCGACCGGATTCTCACGGTCGATCTGCACACGGACCAGATCCAGGGCTTCTTCGACGGGCCGGTGGACCATCTGTTCGCGCTGCCGCTGCTGGCGGACTACGTGGGCGCGAAGGTCGACCGTTCCAAGCTCACCGTGGTCTCGCCGGACGCCGGCCGCGTGCGTGTCGCCGACCGCTGGTGCGACCGGCTGGACGCGCCGCTGGCGATCGTGCACAAGCGCCGTGACAAGGACGTGGCGAACCAGGTCACGGTCCACGAGGTCGTCGGCAATGTCGAGGGCCGGGTCTGCATCCTGGTCGACGACATGATCGACACGGGCGGCACGATCTGTGCGGCCGCGGACGCGCTCTTCGCGCACGGTGCGGAGGACGTCATCGTGACGGCGACGCACGGTGTGCTGTCCGGTCCCGCCGCGGACCGTCTGAAGAACTCGAAGGTGAGCGAGTTCGTGTTCACGAACACGCTGCCGGACCCGAACAATCTGGAGCTGGACAAGATCACGGTCCTGTCGATCGCTCCGACGATCGCGCGTGCGGTGCGTGAGGTCTTCGAGGACGGTTCGGTGACGAGCCTCTTCGAGGAGCAGTGATCTGCGGCTCTGTTCTCCGGAGCTGATGTCCGGGCGGATGTCCGGGATCTCCCGGCTGATGTCCGGGATCTGAAGTCCGGGATCTAGATCGATTTCCGGGGCGGCCTCCCCGCCGAGTAGACTGTGCAGGTTGCTCGGCGAGGGAGGCCGTACTCATATGTACGGCGGTCCGTTATCGACGCGCTCTTCGTAGCAGGCCAGTCGTGGCCGGGTGACCGTTCATCTTTCGTCACCAGATACGAGGAGTGCACATGTCCGAGGTGAAGCTCGCCACCGAGACCCGAACCGAGTTCGGCAAGGGTGCCGCCCGCCGCATCCGCCGCGACAACAAGGTTCCGGGCGTTCTGTACGGCCACGGCGTCGACCCGATCCACGTCACGCTGCCGGGCCACGAGCTGCTGCTCGCCCTTCGTACCCCGAACGTCCTGCTCGCGCTGGAGATCGAGGGCAAGAAGGAGCTGGCGATCCCGAAGGCCGTCCAGCGTGACCCGCTGAGGGGCCACCTGGAGCACGTCGACCTGCTGCTGGTGAAGCGCGGCGAGAAGGTCAGCGTCGAGGTCCCGGTCCACGCCGAGGGCGAGCTGGCCCCGGGCGGCAACCTGCTGGAGCACGTGCTCAACGCGCTGCCGGTCGAGGCCGAGGCCACCCACATCCCCGAGTCGTTCACCGTGTCCGTCGAGGGCCTGGAGGCCGGTGCCTCCGTCCTCGCCAAGGACATCACGCTGCCGAAGGGCGTCACCCTGGCCGTCGAGGACGACACCGTCGTCCTCCAGGTCCTGGCCGCGCAGGCCGAGGAGCCGGCCGCCGAGGCCGAGGGCGAGGCCGTCGAGGGCGAGGCCACCGAGGCTGTCGAGGCCTGAGCCGTAGGCTCTGCTTGACGGGGTGGCGGGCCGCTCGGCCCGCCACCCCGTTTTCTGTTCGGACCACGAGGAGACGTTCATGACGACGGAGGACGCCGGCGCGCCCTGGCTGGTGGTGGGGCTCGGGAATCCGGGGCCGGGCTATGCGGACAATCGCCACAACGTGGGCTTCATGGTCGCGGATCTGCTCGCGGAGCGCATCGGCGGGAAGTTCAAGCGGGCGGCGAAGACGCAGGCGCAGGTGGTGGAGGGCCGGATCGGTCCGGTCGGCCCCGCGAACCGGCGGGTGATCCTGGCGAAGCCGATGTCGTACATGAATCTGTCGGGTGGTCCGGTGGTGGCGCTGCGGGACTTCTACAAGGTGCCGACGGCGCGCATCGTGGCGATCCATGACGAGCTGGACATCGATTACGGGGCGCTGCGGCTGAAGTTGGGCGGCGGCGACAACGGGCACAACGGTCTGAAGTCGATGACGAAGGCGATGGGTGCCGACTATCACCGGGTCCGGTTCGGTATCGGGCGTCCGCCGGGACGGATGCAGGTGGCGGACTTCGTGCTGAAGGACTTCTCCTCGATGGAGCGCAAGGAGCTGGACTACTTCGTGGACCGGGCGGCGGACTCGGTGGAGTGTCTGGTGACGGAGGGTCTGGAGCGGACGCAGAGTGCGTACAACTCCTGACAAGCCCCCCATAGCAATGGCCTGAGGTTGACCGAGCGCGGTCGATTGCCGAAGTATCGCGCCCCATGAAGCGGAACTCCTCCGGCCGGATGCTCGACCACGGGCGCCGCGTGTCCATGGTCCTGGTCGCCCTGCTGCTGCTCGTCGCCGGCGTCTGGTCGTCGTGGGGCACGGCCCAGCACGTCCTGCTGTCCAAGGGCCGCGAGCACGGCACGCTCACCGTCGCGAGCTGCGGCGAGAAGACGTGCACGGGCCCCTTCGACCCCGACGGAGCCGGTACCGCGCGCACGGGCCTGACCATCGAGCGGT
Source organism: Streptomyces sp. NBC_00259 (assembly GCF_036181745.1). Taxonomy (NCBI): domain Bacteria; kingdom Bacillati; phylum Actinomycetota; class Actinomycetes; order Kitasatosporales; family Streptomycetaceae; genus Streptomyces; species Streptomyces sp. NBC_00259. Next base: position 3,215,330 of record NZ_CP108080.1, read on the forward strand.
CCGTCGCCGTCGACAAGGGCGCGAAGCTCCCCGTCGTCGTGAAGCCCGGCACCGACGAGGTCGTCCGCACCGGCTGGCCCGGCGCACTCCACGCCTGGCTGCCCTTCGGCGGCGCGCTGCTCCTCGCGGCGTGCGTCATCGGCGGTGGGCTGCGGATGCCCCGCACGGCGTGGGCGACGGCGGCGGCGGGCGGAGCGCTTCTGGTGAGCGCGTTCTTCGCCCTCTGACGCCTCGCCGGACGGGCTCTCGTCGAACCCGTCCGGCGATCCCGGGACGAAACGGCCGGGCGTCAGCCCGTGTTGCGCAGGCCCGCGGCCACGCCGTTCACGGTCAGCAGCAGCGCCCGCGAGAGCAGCGGGTCCGCCGGCTCCCCGCGTTCCGCCGCCCGGCGCTGGCGGGAGAGCAGCGAGACCTGCAGATACGAGATCGGGTCCAGGTAGGCGTCCCGGATCGCGAAGGTCTGCTGGAGCACCGGGTTGGAGTCGAGCAGCTGCTCCCCGCCCGTCACCCGCAGCACCTCACGCACCGTCAGCTCGTGTTCCGCCTCGATGTCCTCGAAGACGTGCTTCAGCTCGTCCGGCACGAGGGTGTCCACGTAGTGCCGGGCGATCCGCAGGTCCGTCTTGGCGAGCGTCATCTCCACGTTGGAGAGGAAGTTCCGGAAGAAGTGCCACTGCTCGTACATCTCCGCGAGTACGGAGTCGAGGCCCGCCTCGCGAACGGCCTTCAGTCCGGAGCCGACACCGAACCAGCCCGGCACGATCTGCCGCGACTGGGTCCAGCCGAAGACCCACGGGATCGCCCGGAGTCCGTCGAGGCCCGCGCCGCTGTCGGGGCGGCGTGAGGGCCGGGAGCCCAGGTGCAGATCGGCGAGCTGGTCGACGGGCGTGGCGGCGAAGAAGTACGCCGGGAGGTCGGGGTCCTCCACCAGCCGCCGGTACGCGGCGTGGGCGGCGTCCGAGACGGTGTCCATCGCGGCGTCCCAGCGGGCGAGCGCCTCGTCGCTCTGGCGCGGGGCCGTGTGCAGCGCCGACGCCTGGAGCGTCGCGGCCACGGTCAGTTCCAGGTTCTCCCTGGCCAGGGACGGGATCAGATACTTGTCGGAGATGACCTCGCCCTGCTCGGTCACCTTGATCTCGCCCTCCAGCGTGCCCCACGGCTGGGCGAGGATCGCGTCGTGCGAGGGGCCGCCACCGCGGCCTACCGTCCCCCCGCGGCCGTGGAACAGCCTCAGGCGGACTCCGTAACGGTGAGCAACATCCCTCAACCTCCGCTGGGCCCGGTGGATCTCCCACTGTGAGGTGGTGATGCCGCCGAACTTGGAGGAGTCGGAGTAGCCGAGCATGACCTCCTGGACGTCGCCGCGCAGGGAGACGAGCCGCCGGTAGGAGGGGTCGGCGAGCATGCCGTCGAGGATGACGTCCGCGGCCTTCAGCTCGTCGGTGGTCTCCAGCAGCGGCACGATACCGATCTTCGCCCAGCCGCCGTGCAGGTCGATCAGCCCGGCCTCGCGGGCCAGCACGGCGGCGGCGAAGACATCGTCGGCGCCCTGGCACATCGAGATGATGTAGGACTCGATGACCTCGGGCCCGAACCGCTCGAAGGCTTCCTTCACGGTGTGGAAGACGCCGAGGGTCTTGGCCCCGGCGGCGTCCAGCGGGGCCGGTGTCGGGGCGAGCGGCCGCCGCGAGCGCAGCTCCTTGGCCAGCAGCTTCTGCCGGTAGTCGCGCGGCATGTCGGCGTACCGCCACGATTCCTCGCCGAGCCGGTCGAAGAGCTGGCCGAGGGCGTGGTGGTGGGCGTCCGCGTGCTCCCGTACGTCCATGGTGGCGAGCTGCAGCCCGAAGGCGGCGAGCGTGCGGATCGTACGGTCGAGGCGGCCGTCGGCGAACAGCCCGCCTCGGTGGGCGCGGAGCGACGTCTGGACCAGGGTGAGGTCGTGCAGCAGCTCGGCGGTGCCGAGGTAGTCGCGGCCTTCCTCGTGCGCGGTGCCCTTGGCGAGCCGCTCGCGCGTGTTGACGAGCTTCTGGCGGATGCAGGTGGCCTTGAGGCGGTACGGCTCCTCGGCGTTGAGCCGCTTGTAGCGGGGGCTGATCTCGGGGAGCCGCTCCAGGTCGGTCTGCAGCGACTCCAGCAGCTCCTCGGTGGCCCCGGCGTAGCGGATCGAGTTGGACAGCAGTCCGCGCAGCGAGTCGACGGCCTCGAGCGCGTCGGTGATGCCGTGCTCGTGCTGGAGGATCAGCACCTCGCCCGTGACGTCCGGTGTGACGTTGGGGTTGCCGTCGCGGTCGCCGCCGATCCAGGTGCCGAAGGTGAGGGGCCGGGTGCCGGGCGGCAGCTCGACGCCGACGCGCTCCAGCTCGGCGGCGAGGTCCTCCAGAACGTCGCCGACGGCGCCGGCGTGCAGTTCGTCGAGGTAGTAGATGGCGTTGCGGGCCTCGTCGGCGGGCTCGGGGCGTACGACGCGGAGCTCGTCGGTCTGCCAGATGAGGTCGATGTTCTCGGCGAGCCGGAGGTCGTGCCGGCGGCGGTCGGCGGCGATGACCGGGGTCTCCAGCAGCTGGGCGATGCGCCGCAGCTTGTTCAGCACGGACCGGCGCGCGGCCTCGGTGGGGTGCGCCGTGAACACGGGCCGCACGTTGAGATTGCCGACGGTCTCGCGCAGATGCTCGGGATCGGCTTCCTTGAGCATGTCGACGGTCCGCGAGAGCAGTCCGCCCTCGGCGGCGCGCCGCTCGCGCATCTCGCGGCCGCGGTGCACCTGCTCGGACACGTTGGCAAGATGGAAATAGGTGGAGAACGCGCGAACCAGCTTCGTGGCGGTTTCCAGGTCGGTGTCCCCGAGCAGCTCGGCGGCGGCCTCGCCGTCCGTCCGGGTCAGAGCACGTACACGTTCGACGAGCTCGAGGAGCTCGGGGCCTTCCTGCCGTACGAGGGTCTCGCCCAGCAGATCGCCCAGTCGGCGGATGTCGGAGCGCAGCTCCGCGCTGGCGGTTGTTGTCTGGTCGGCACTGCTCACAGGTGCGGCTCCTTGCAGTGTTTGAGCACGTCTGGAGGTTTCCGGAGGCTTTGCGGACCGCGCTGTCCGACGACTCCAAGGATAGGTGTCCGTTCACGCGGCGTTGTCCACAGCCCTCTTGCCGCGAGGCTTCGCGCTGACATACTTACGACGCCGTAGGTTACGGACCCGTAGCAACGGATCAGACACACCTCTCACCCCCCAGGGGACACCCCATGACCACAAGCCCCGATGTGATCGACGACGCCCGGAAGCCGTCCGAATCCGACCTCCCGCCCGGCACGCTGGGCGGCGACAACAAGCGTTCGATCGAGCAGATCGCCCTGCTGCTGTTCATCACGGTGCCCTTCCTCGCTCTGCTGGCCGCGGTTCCGCTGGCCTGGGGCTGGGGCGTGAGCTGGCTCGATCTCGGTCTGCTCGTCTTCATGTACTACCTCGGCTGCCACGGCATCACGATCGGCTTCCACCGCTATTTCACCCATGGTTCGTTCAAGGCGAAGCGCCCGCTGCGCATCGCGCTGGCCGTCGCCGGCTCGCTGGCGGTGGAGGGCCCGCTGGTCCGCTGGGTGGCGGACCACCGCAAGCACCACAAGTTCTCCGACGCCGAGGGGGACCCGCACTCGCCGTGGCGGTTCGGTGACACGGTCCCCGCGCTGATGAAGGGCCTGTGGTGGGCGCACATCGGCTGGATGTTCGACGAGGAGCAGACGCCGCAGCAGAAGTACGCGCCGGATCTGATCAAGGACCCGGCGATCCGGGCGATCTCCCGTCAGTTCGTGTACTGGACGATCCTGTCGCTGGCGATCCCGCCGCTGGTCGGCGGTCTGGTGACGATGTCGTGGTGGGGCGCGTTCACCGCGTTCTTCTGGGGCTCGCTGGTGCGGGTGGCGCTGCTGCACCATGTGACCTGGTCGATCAACTCGATCTGTCACGCGGTCGGCAAGCGCCCGTTCAAGTCGCGTGACCGCTCGGGCAACGTGTGGTGGCTCGCGCTGCTGTCGTGCGGCGAGTCCTGGCACAACCTGCACCACGCGGAGCCCACGAGCGCGCGGCACGGTGTGATGCGTGGGCAGATCGACTCCAGTGCGCGGCTGATCCGCTGGTTCGAGCTGGCGGGCTGGGCGTACGACGTGCGCTGGCCGAGTGCCGAGCGGATCGACGCCCGGCGCAGGACGGAGGCCGCGGAGGCGGCATGATTGAGGACGTGGCGATCGACGGCAGCAGCACCAGCAGCAGTGAGAAGCCCCGGCGGGGACGCAGGGTCCGGATGACCGGAGCCGAGCGCCGCCAGCAGCTGCTCGACATCGGTCGCACACTCTTCGCGGCGAAGGGCTTCGAGGGCACGTCGGTGGAGGAGATCGCGGCGAAGGCCGGGGTCTCCAAGCCGGTGGTGTACGAACACTTCGGCGGCAAGGAGGGCCTGTACGCCGTCGTGGTGGACCGGGAGATGCGCCAGCTCCTCGACATGGTCACCGGAGCCCTGACCGCGGGCCATCCGCGGGAGCTGCTCGAGCAGGCCGCCTTCGCGCTGCTCGACTACATCGAGACGTACACGGACGGCTTCCGCATCCTGGTGCGCGATTCGCCGGTGGCGCAGTCGACGGGTACGTTCGCGTCGCTGATCAGCGACATCGCCACTCAGGTCGAGGACATCCTGGGGCTGGAGTTCAAGGCGCGCGGCTTCGATCCGAAGCTGGCGCCGCTGTACGCGCAGGCGCTGGTGGGGATGGTCGCGCTGACCGGCCAGTGGTGGCTGGACGCCCGCAAGCCGAAGAAGGCGGAGGTCGCGGCGCATCTGGTGAATCTGGCCTGGCACGGGCTGGACGGGCTGGAGCCGAAGCCGCGGCTGATAGGCCACCGCAAGAGCTGAGGCCGTCGGTGAGGCCGTCGGTGCCCGGGGCGAGCCCGTCGGTACCCGGGGCGCTTCGGTCCCGGCCGGCGGTCGGGTCCCTGTCGTGGGAGTGACCGCCGACCGGGGGGTAAGTCGGCCGGATCGGCCAGGTCGGCGGAGCCGGTCACCGGCCAGGCTCCAGGAACTCCAGGACGTTGCCGGCCGGGTCCTCGGAGTGGAAGCGGCGGTGCCCCGGCAGGTCGTGGTTCCAGACCACCTTGGCGCCGTGTGCCGCGAGGCGGTCGGCATACGCCTCGATGCCGCTGACGCGCAGGCCCGGATGGGCCTTCCGGGACGGCCGGAAGGATTCCTCGATGCCGAGGTGCAGCTGCACGGATCCGGCCTGGAACCAGCAGCCGCCGTTGACGGCGAGGGCCGGGGGCTTGGGGATCTCGGTCATGCCGAGGGCTTCGGTGTAGTACGCGCGCAGGGCGTCCTCGGAGCCCGGTGGTGCGGCGAGCTGGACGTGGTCGACAGCGGTCAGCATCGGTACCCCCTCCTGGTCACGACGGTTTGCGGGCCACGGCGAAGATGCGGCGGAACGGGAAGACCGTGCCGTGCGGGCCGGGCGGATAGGCCTTGCGGAGCAGATCGCGGTACTGGGTGAGGAATTCCTCGGTGGCCTCCTCGTCCCCTTCGAGCGCGGTGAGGACCGGCCGCAGTGCCGTGCCCTTCACCCAGTCCAGGACGGGGTCCTCGCCGGTGAGCAGCTGGAGGTAGGTCGTCTCCCAGGTGTCCGTCGCGCAGCCGAGGTCGGCGAGACGGATGAGGTAGTCGGCCGGCTCCAGGACGTGGACGAAGCGGCGGCCCTGGCCGTCGAGGCGGTCGCGCCACTGCGGGGCGTCGCAGAGTTCGCCGAGCAGCGCGTGGCTGGGTGAGGTGAAGTTGCCGGGGACCTGGAAGGCGAGGGTGCCGCCTGGCGCGAGGCCGTCGATCCAGGTCGCGAAGGATTCGGGGTGGCTGGGCACCCACTGCAGTGCAGCGTTGGAGACGATGAGGTCGTAGGGCTCGTCGGGTGTCCAGTGCGCGGCGTCGGCGGGACGGAAGTCGAGCAGGCCGCCGCCGGCCGTGGGGCCCGCGTACTCCTTCTCCGCGCGGGCGAGCATCTCGGGTGAGAGGTCGAATCCGGTGATCCGTGCGTCCGGCCAGCGGTCGGCGAGCAGGACGGTCACATTGCCGGGTCCGCAGCCCAGGTCGGCGATCCGGGCCGGCCGTGTGCCGTGGGGCAGTTCGGGTATGCGGGCGAGCAGATCGAGGAACGGGCGGGTTCGGTGGCCCGAGTGTCGTAGGTACTGCTGTGGATCCCAGGTTGGAACGGAATGCATGTTCGATCCCCCTTGCTGGAACGATTTCCGGAACCGGAACGGAGCTCCGGCCCGACCATGCCCAATCGTCCAGCTAAATATATCTTGACGTCAAGAGACTTCATGTCGACAGACCATCTACACTGATCGTCATGGAGGACGAGGTCGACCGACTGGTCGCTGCCTGGCGCCGCGAGCGCCCCGACCTCGACGTGGAGCCGCTCGAGGTGCTCAGCCGCGTCTCCAGACTGGCACGCCATCTCGACCGGGCCCGCCGGATCGCGTTCTCCGAGCACCAGCTGGAGCCCTGGGAGTTCGACGTCCTGACGTCGCTGCGGCGCGCGGGCGCGCCCTATCAGCTCTCCCCAGGCCAGCTGCTCACCCAGACCCTGGTCACCTCGGGCACGATGACCAACCGTATCGACCGGCTCGCCAAGAAGGGCCTGGTCGAGCGGCTGCCCGATCCGAGCGACCGGCGCGGTGTGCTGGTGCGGCTCACCACCGAGGGCCGTGACCGCGCCGATCAGGCCCTGGCCGGGCTGCTCGCCCAGGAACGAGCCATCCTGGGCGAACTCTCCCGTACCCAGCGCGGCGAACTGGCCGGGTTGCTACGCCAGTTGACCGCCCCGTTCGACAACGTCCCCGGCTGAGGACCTCGCCAGCTCCGCGGGGCCGACCCCGGCCCGCCGCGCCAGCGCCACAGCGGCGAGGGTCGAGTGCACACCCAGCTTGCCCAGCACGTTCTGCATATGGGTGCGGACCGTGTGCGGGGAGAGGAAGAGCCGCTCGGCGACCGCCTTGCGACCCAGTCCCGCCACCATGCAGCGCAGCACCTCGCGCTCGCGCGGGGTGAGCGACTCGACGAGCTGCTCGCTCTCGGTGCGGTGCTTGCGCGCGGCGGTCAGCTCCCGCAGGACGCCCGTGAGCAGCGCGGGCGGCAGATGCGTCTCGTCGCGCAGCACGCCACGGATCACCGTGAGCAGCCGCTGCAGCGAACAGTCCTTGGCCACCCAGCCAGAGGCCCCGGCCTGGAGCGCCAGGGCGGCACGGCGTGGGTCGTCCTTCTCGGCGAGGACGACCGTACGGACCGCGGGACGGGCCGAACGCACCCCGGACACCAGGGAGATGCCGTCCACGAAACCGTCCCCGTCGTCGGGGACGGCCCGGGCGACGACCGGGGCGGCAGGTGCCGCCGCGGCCCCCAGATCCGCGTCGACGAGCATCACGTCGAATCTGCGGCCGTCGGCCGCCGCGCGCTCGAGGCAGCGCAGCGCGGCCGGGCCGCTGCCCGCCGCGGCGACCTCGACGTCCGGCTCGGCCGCGAGCGCCGCGGCGAGGGACTCGGCGAAGATTCGATGGTCGTCCACCACAAGGACCCGGATACGAACCACAGACACCCCCAGGCTGTGCTTTCCGGCGGAGGTCACGAAGCGCGGGTACGGCGCCCGGAAGGAGTGGTGGGCAGTCCCCCACGGCCGCCGCCGTGCTTGACTGCTACCCCGCCCCGGGCGTCGTACCCGACTGTCTCGCCCCCTGAACAGCACCGGCCCCCACCGGCGCTGTGCATCAGAGTAGGGCCGGTGGCCGGGAGCGGAAGGGCATTTGCAGAACTGGTTGAACGCCGTGTTTAAGGTGTGCCTCATGTTTCGTTTTGAGACAGAAGTCGACAAAGAACGCCGTGTGCTGCTCGGCGAACGGCTGGAGGCCGCCAACGCACACCGCTCCCCTGCCATGCGCGCCCTGGCCGGCACCCCGCACGAGGACGAAGTCCCGCTGCAGGTCTGGGTGGTGGACGAGACGTCCGGCGAACTGGCCGCGGGCCTGGCGGGCCGCACCTGGGCGCGCTGGCTCCATGTCGACCTCCTCTGGGTCGACACCCCCCACCGCGGCGCGGGCCTCGGCTCCCAGCTCCTCACCGCGGCCGAACGCGAGGCCCGCGTCGGCCGTGGCTGCACGCACTCCCGCCTGGAGACCTGGGACTTCCAGGCGCCGGCGTTCTACCGCAGACACGGCTACGCGGTCGTCGGCCGGGTCCCCGACTACCCGCCGGGGGTGACCGAGTACATCCTCACGAAGGCGCTCGGCTGACCCGGCGGGCCCCAGGACCGCGCCCCGTGCCCGGAGTCACGGCCCGCGGAAGCTCAACGGACCCGGCGCGCCCCCGCGGACGGCACCGCCGGGAAGACACGTGGCGGGGTGTGGCCGGCGGCCGCGAAGGCGTCCAGGACGGCCTTGGTCACCGTGTCCTCGTCCGCCGACTCGACGAGGACGATCGCCGAGCCGCCGAAGCCGCCGCCGGTCATCCGGGCGCCCAGTGCGCCCGCCGCGTTCGCGGAGGAGACCACGAGGTCCAACTCCCCGCAGGAGACCCGGAGATCGTCCCGGAGGGAGGCGTGGCCCTCGGTGAGGACCGGGCCGACGCCGCGGACGTCGCCCGCGTCCAGCAGCGCGATCGTCCGCTCGACCCGGTGGTTGTCGGTCACGACATGGCGTACGTAACGGCGCACCGTCGCATCGGCCAACCGCCCCAGGGCATCCGGAAGCCGCGCGTATTCGACCTCGCGCAGCGTGCGCACGCCCAGCGCCCGCGCGCCCGCCTCGCATCCGGCGCGCCGCTCGGCGTACGCGCCGTCGCCGAGCGCGTGCTTCACCCGGGTGTCGACGACCAGGAGCCGCAGCCCTTGGGCGGCGAGGTCGAAGGGGACCTGGCGGCGGTCGAGGTCGCGGGTGTCGAGGTACAGGGCGTGGCCTTCGGTGCAGCAGGCCGACGCCACCTGGTCCATGATCCCGCACGGCACACCGACGAACGCGTTCTCGGCGCGCTGGGCCAGCCGCGCCAGCTCCTCGCGGGGCAGGCCGAGCCCGTGGAGATCGTTCAGGGCCAGCGCGGTGACGACCTCCACGGCCGCCGAGGAGGAGAGACCCGCGCCCGTCGGCACGGTCGAGTCGAGATGGAGGTCCGCCCCGGTGACCGGGTGCCCGGCCTCCCTCAGCGCCCACAGCACACCCGCCGGATACGCCGCCCAGCCCGTGCCCGCGCGGGGTACGAGGGAGTCGGCGGAGAGCTCGACCACGCCCTGGTCCATGCCCGCCGAGTGGACCCGCAGCACCCCGTCCGTGCGCCGCGCCACCGCCGCGACCGCCGTGTGGGGCAGCGCGAGCGGCATCACGAATCCGTCGTTGAAGTCGGTGTACTCACCGATCAGATTGACCCGGCCCGGCGCCGCCCAGACCCCCTCGGGGTCGTACCCGTACAGCTCGCGGAACCGCTCCTCCACGCTCATGCGCCGGCCTCCCTGGCCCGGGTGAACTCCCATGCGTCGGCCACGATGCCCGCGAGGTCCGCCCGTGACGGGCTCCAGCCCAGCCGCTCCCGGGCGGTGGCGGAGGACGCGACCAGCACGGCCGGGTCGCCCGCCCGGCGGGGGGCGGTGACCTCGGGAATCGGGTGACCTGTGACCTTGCGGACGGTCTCGACGACCTCGCGGACGGAGAAGCCGTTGCCGTTGCCGAGGTTGCAGATCAGATGCTCCCCGGCGGTGACCTTGTCCATGGCGAGCAGATGGGCCTCGGCCAGATCGGCGACGTGGATGTAGTCGCGTACGCAGGTGCCGTCCGGGGTCGGGTAGTCGTCGCCGAAGACGGAGATCGACTCACGGGTGCCCAGAGCCACCTGGAGGACCAGGGGGATGAGGTGCGACTCGGGGTCGTGGCGCTCGCCGCAGCTTCCGTAGGCGCCCGCCACGTTGAAGTACCGCAGCGATGCCGCGGCCAGCCCGTGCGCGGCGCACTCACCGCTGATCATGTGGTCGACGGCCAGCTTCGAGGCGCCGTACGGGCTGGTCGGCGCGGTCGGGTCGGTCTCGGTGATGGGGGTGGAGACCGGCTCTCCGTAGGTCGCGGCCGTCGACGAGAAGACCAGCTTGCGCACACCTGCGGAGCGCATCGCGGCGAGCAGGGCCATCGTCCCGCCGACGTTGTTCACCCAGTACTTCTCGGGGTCCACGACGGACTCACCGACCTGCGAGAACGCGGCGAAGTGCAGAACGCCGTCGTAGGAGGGGTCGAGCACCCGGGCGGCGTCCTGGATGCGGCCCTCGATGAAGTCCGCCCCCGCGGGGACGCCCTCGCGGAAGCCCGTGGACAGATCGTCGAGCACGGTCACCTCGTGCCCCGCCTCCAGCAGATGCGCGGCCACCACGCTGCCGACATAGCCGGCCCCGCCCGTCACCAGGTACTTGCTCACGTGCTCGCTACCTCTCGCAGTCGGTGGGCCGCGGCCTCCGGCGGCACATCGTTGATGAACACACTCATGCCGGACTCGGAACCGGCGAGGAACTTCAGCTTTCCGGGAGTACGGCGGACGGTGAAAAGCTCGAGGTGCAGCGCGAAGTCCTCGCGCGACGCATCGCCGAACGGCGCCTGGTGCCAGGCGGCGATGTACGGCGTCGGCGGCTGGTCCGTGCCGAAGATCCGGTCGAAGCGCCTCAACAGTTCCAGATAGACCTGTGGGAACTCTGTGCGCGCCTCCTCGTCCAGTGCCCGCAGGTCGGGCACGCGGCGCCGCGGGTAGAGGTGGATCTCGTACGGCCAGTGCGCGGCGTAGGGCACGAAGGCCACCCAGTGCGCGCCCTGAAGGACGATCCGTTCGGAGTCCGCGAGCTCGCGCTCCAGGGTGTCGTCGAAGAGGTTGCGGCCGGTGGCGGCGAGGTGCTCGGCGACCGAGCGCTGCATCAGGGCGGTACGGGGGGTGACGAAGGGATAGCCGTAGATCTGGCCGTGCGGATGGCCGAGGGTCACACCGATCTCCGCGCCCCGGTTCTCGAAGCAGAACACCTGCTTGACCTGCGGAAGTTCGGCGAGTTCCGCGGTGCGGTCGGTCCAGGCGTCCAGGACGAGGGCGGCCTGCCGCTCGGTGAGGGCGGCGAAGGAGGCGTCGTGGTCGGAGGTGAAGCAGACGACTTCGCAGCGGCCGGATGCTCCGGCGAGGGAGGGGAAGCGGTTCTCGAAGACGACGACGTCGTAGTCGCTGTCGGGGATCTCGCTGAGCCGGCCGTCCCGGGAGGGGCAGAGCGGACATTCGTCGGCGGGCGGGTGGTACGTACGGCCCTGGCGGTGGGAGGCGACGGCGACGGCGTCGCCGAGCAGCGGGTCGTGCCGGATCTCGGACGTGGTGGAGGTGGGGTCCAGCGGCCGGCGGTCGACGGCGTCACGGACGACGTCGTCGCGGGAGTCGTAGTAGAGCAGCTCTCGGCCGTCGGCGAGCCTGGTGACTGTCTTCTTCACGCGGAGTGCCTCCATGGCCCGCCATCCACCAACATAAGCGAACACAACAAACCATGAGTCAACAGAGACGTCAACCGTGGCGTGTGTGTTCATGTGGGAGTGGGAGGTCGGGGCAGCACGGGGCCAGAGGGTCGGCGCGTGAGACGGCGCCTGCCCCGGTGCGCGTGCTCAGGCCTGGTCGGCGTCCCGCAGCGGTACGGGCGGTGCGGGCGGTCCGGCCGGCGGGATCGCGGCGTGGTCGAGCAGCCCCGTCCTGGCCGCCAGCGCCGCGGCCTCCAGCCGTGAACCGACGCCCAGCTTCATCAGCACCCGCTGCACATGGGTGCGGGCCGTGCTCGGGGCTATGCCCATGCCCGCCGCGATCAGCCGGGTGTCCTCGCCCTCCGCCACCCGTACGAGCACCTCCACCTCGCGTGGAGTGAGCATCTGCAGCAGCCGCCGGCCTTCGTCGTCGGGCTGGGCCGCCGGGTTCAGCAGCTCGCAGAACGCGCCCTGGAGCAGCTGCGGCGCGACCGCCGTCTCGCCGGCCCGCGCCTTGACCATCGCCCGCTCGACGCCCTCGATGCGCTCGTCGTGGCGTACGTAACCGGAGGCGCCGGCGGCGAAGGCCGCCGCGATCCCGCGCGGCGACGGCACGGGCCCGAGCACCACCACGGCCACCTGCGGCCGCTCCCGCTTGATCCGCACGATGGGGTCGAACGCCCCGGGCTCCGCCGGTGCCGCGGTGCCGAGCAGGCACACCTCAGGGGCCCTGCTCACCACGAGCTCGGCCGCCCTCGCCGTCGGCGCCGCCGCCGCGAGCACCCGGTGCCCGCGCAGTTTCAGCGCCGAGGCCAGCGCCTCGGCCAGCAATCGGTGGTCGTCGACCACCATGAGCCGCACACCCATCGAGCAACCCCCATACCCCTGGAGTCGGCCCCCCGGCCCCCAGCCCTACTGACCCGGCAAGCTACACGCTTGTTCGACGTTGCGCTCGCCCTACGCGTCGGAATTCCCTCGGATCGGCGAAATGTATGTCGTTCGGGGCAAGTTGACGGAGCGAGGGAGGTCCCCCGGCGGTGGGGGACCTCCCTCGTGTTCACGGACGCGATCCGGCTCAGCCGGTGGTGAAGGACAGCACCAGATACTGCGGGTCGCTCGAACTGGACGTGCTGGGCTTGCTGATCATGGTCTCGGACATGAACAGCCGGCCGTTGGTGTAGAGGATCTCCGCGTAGTCCAGGGAGAAGCCGGTCTCCGCGTCCCGGACGGACTCCTCCGACGGGTTCTCCAGCAGCACCGTCTGCTTGAAGGTGCCGCCGTCGATGCTGACGATCTGGCCGCCCTTGTCGTACGGGGGCTTCTTGTACGCGATGACGTTGCCGCCGTCCATGCGCAGCGGGTACAGGGTGTACCGGTCGCCGGCGTCGGCCCTGTCGGTCGTCGGCTTGCCCGTGCTCAGGTCGAACGAGACGATCTCGTTGGTCTGGCCGTACTCGCCCGAGCCCTCGTGCTCCTCGGTGGGCAGGTACAGACGGCCGTTGCCGACGGTCACGTGCTGGCAGGTCTCGACCTCGGTGGAGCCGCAGCGCGCGGCGAACCGGTCCGCGTCGGCCGTGATCTTGGCCTTGAGCTTGCCGGTCTTCTCGTCGATGACGAAGAAGTCCGAGATGCCGCTGCCGTCCCCGGCCGTGTCGCCGACGTCCGCGGCGACGACGAGGGGCTTGGTGGAGACGATGCTCGCGTACTCGACGCCCGCGGGCATCTTGAACGAGGAGAGGGGCGCGCCGGTCGCCGGGTTCACCGTCTGGATGATCACCTGCTGGCTGCCGTACTCGCCGCACTTGCGGGCCGCCACGAGGGCCTCGCCGCCGCCGTAACCCATGTCGTAGCAGCCCTCGGCGTTGGCGTCGGGCTTCCAGCGGAGCGCACCGGTGGCGAGGTCGAAGGCCGCGCCGCCGTCGGTGCCGCCGCCCGCGACGGTGTTGCCGCTGAGCGTGACCTCGGTCAGGCGGACCTTGTCGTCACCGGTTCCCTTGGCCGACTTCGTCCACAGCAGCTTGCCGGTGGTCAGATCGATGGCGCCGACCTCGGTGCACGCCGCGTAGTTGCGCGGCGGCTTGCGCTTGGTGGCCTCGAAGGCGATCGCGGTCTTGTTGTCCTTGGTGGCGTGCCGCGAGGCCGCGCACACCTGGCCGGGGAGCGGGATGGTCCACTTCACCGTGCCCTTGGCGAGGTCGTAGCCCACGACGGAGGAGACGCCGGTCTTGACGTACGTCGAGTCGGTGACCCAGGAACCACTGACGTTGGTGACGTCGGTGACCTTCGGCTGCGGGAGCTGGAACGCCACCTTGGCCGCGGTGTTGGCCGGCGCCTTCTCCTTGCCGCCCCCTCCGATGTCCTTGCCCTTCCCGCCGTCGGCGCCCTCGGTCGTGTTCTTGGCGTCGTCGGGCTTGGAGTCGTCGCCCCGGGCCGCGGCGAACCAGACACCGGCGCCGATGATCAGCACCACCGCGACGGCCGCGGCGATGATGATCTGCATCTGGGCGCTCAGCTTCTTGCCGCCGCCGGGACCGCCCGGCTGGGGCGGCAGGTACTGCGGCTGCGTGGGCTGCGCCGGATACCCGTACCCGTACGACTGCTGCCCCATGGGCTGGGTCTGCGGGTAGCCGTACCCGGCGCCCTGCCCGGGCGGAGCCGCCTGCGGATACCCGTACCCGGGCTGCTGCGGCGGCGGGGTGGGCGCCCCGAAGCCGCCGGGAGGCGGGTCCTGGGGGGCGCCGAAGCCACCCTGCGGAGGCTGCGCCGACTGGTGGGGCGGCTGAGGCGCTTGGTGGGGCGCCTGGTTCGGCGGCTGAGGGGGCTGGTTCGGTGGCTGCGGTGGCTGGTTGGGCGGCTGCGGTGGCTGCGTCACGTGTCCGTACCTCTGAGGAGAAGAAGGCTGTCGATTCCGGGGCGTCGGTCGGACGCGGTCACTTCCCGAAGGCCATCATCGTCTTGGCCTCCTTCTCCTCCGCGTCGTTGCTCGCGCTGACCCGCCCGCTCGCGATGATGAAGCGGCCGTCCTGGTAGGCCAGTTTCGGGGACCAGAAGGTCCGCTCGATCTCGGAGGTGGACGCCGGGTTCTGCAGGATCACGGTCGGCTTGCCGCCGGTCGGGGGCAGTGTCGCGATCGCGCCGCCCGAGTCGTACCGGGGCTCCATGTACAGGAGGACGTTCGAGCCCTCCGTGCGCAGGGGGAGCATGGTGCGCTCGGCGGGGGCGTCGGCGCGCCACTTGGCCTTGCCGGTGTTGAGGTCGAAGGCGACGACGGTGTTGGTGCGGACGGTGCCGCCCGACTTGGGCTCGGTCGCCATGTAGAAGGTGTTGGCGTCGGCGGCGACGCCGACGCAGCCCTCCAGGATCTGGCTGAAGACGACGAAGCCGCCGCCGCAGCGCGGCTGGAAGCGGTCCGTGCCGCCGTCGATCTGCGAGCGCAGCGTGCCGTTGTCGTTGAGCGCGATGACGCTCCACTTCTTCTGGTCGCGCTGGGAGAGGGAGACGACCAGCGGGCTGACCGAATAGACCTTGTCCACTTCCCAGTTGGCCGGGAGCTTGTACGTCCACTTGGCCTTGCCGGTGGTCGGGTCGAGCTCCTGGAGCTGCTCCTGGCGCTTGTCGTAGCTGCTGGTACGGCAGGTCTCGGCGGCGATGAGCTTGGGGCCGCCGGCGAAGGCCTGCGGCTGGCAGTTGCCGGGGAGCTTGCCGAAGAGCGGCTTGC
Organism: Streptomyces sp. NBC_00259; assembly: GCF_036181745.1. Lineage (NCBI taxonomy): Bacteria > Bacillati > Actinomycetota > Actinomycetes > Kitasatosporales > Streptomycetaceae > Streptomyces > Streptomyces sp. NBC_00259. Next base: position 3,230,569 of record NZ_CP108080.1, read on the forward strand.
CGTCGCTGATCCGGAAGGCCTCGCCGTTGCCGGTGCGGGCGGCGGTCACGGTGTCGCCGCTGATCGCCAGGGTGATGTCGGAGAGCAGGTCGAAGGCACCCTTCTCGGTGATCTCCTTCTTCCAGCCCGCCTTGCCGGTCTTGAGGTCGACCAGCTGCATCTGGGTGCACTTGGCCTTGTCGTTGGTGCCGTCCTTGAAGCCGATGACGAGCTTGCCGTCGTCGGTGCCCCGCACGGGTGCGGCGCAGAGCTCGCCGGGAAGCGGCAGGGTCCACTTCTTGCTGCCGTCGGTGGCCGAGAAGCCGCTGAGCTCCTTGTACATGCCCTTGACGACGACGTCGCCGGCGAACCACGGGCCGTACACCTCGGAGCCGTTGCGCGGCAGGTCGATGTCGTTCTTCGTCAGCCAGAGCACCTTCGACTCGCCGTCCTTGCGCCCGGCGTTGAGGTCGTCCACCTCCTTGCCGCCACCGGTGCCGCTGCCGTCGCCCTGGTCGACCGACTCGGAGCCGGACGGCTTCGGGCCGCTGGTCTGCTTGGCGTCGGGCTTCGTGTCGTCGTCACCGCCGCTGACGGCGAACCAGGTGCCGCCGCCGATGACGAGGAGGGCCGCCACGGCCGCACCGATGATGGCGGCGGGCCTGCCCTTGAAGAAGTTCCCGCTCCCGCCGCCCTGAGGGGGCGGGGTGGGGGCGCCGGGGTACTGCGGCTGGGTGGGGTAGCCACCGGGGTAGCCGCCGTAGGGGCCGGGCTGCTGGCCGTAGGGCCCCGGCTGCTGGTTGTACGGGCCGGGCTGCTGGTGGTACGGACCCGGCGTCTGCTGCGGGTAGCCGTAACCCGGCTGCGGGGCCTGCGGATAGCCGTATCCCGGCTGCGGCTGCGGCGGCTGCTGCTGCTGCTGCGGCTGACCGGCGGGCGGCGCGGGCGGGGCCTGCGGCGGGACCGGCGGCGGACCCTGCGGCATCTGCGGCGGTTGCGCGGGCTGCTGGGGCTGCTGAGGAGAACCCTGCTGAGGGTCCTGCGGAGACCCGAAGCCTCCCTGCGGCGGTTGCTGGCTGGGCGGCTGAGTCATGGCAGCACATCCCCCTTCGTGCGGTCCACGACCCGACCGGCCTCCCCCGCGATTCCGTCCGGCAGTTGCCGTACGGAAAGGAGCGAATCGGACATGGATGGCGCAGCGTCACGTCAGTCGAGCGGGGCTTCTTTGTATCACCTGGGACCTGTCGACAGCGGGGCCGGTCCGCCCCTGTACCCAAGGGAGGACCGGCCCGTGATGCCGTCGTTACCCGTTCCGCGCGACGCCGCTACGCGTCCTCGGCGAGCTCCAGCCACCGCATCTCCAACTCGTCGCGCTCGCCTGCGAGTTCACGGAGTTCGGCGTCGAGTTTCGCCACCTTCCCGAAGTCGGTGGCGTTTTCGGCGATTTGCGAGTGCAGCGTGGCCTCCCTGGCGGAGACCTTGTCCAGCTGACGCTCGATCTTCTGCAGTTCCTTCTTGGCGGCACGCTGGTCCGCGGCCGACTTCTCGGGGGCCGCGGACTTCTCGGACGCCGCGGCGGGCGCCGCCGGGGTCGCGGCCGCGGTCTCCGTCATCCGCTCCCGGCGCTCCAGATACTCGTCGATACCGCGCGGAAGCATGCGCAGGGCGGCGTCGCCGAGCAGCGCGTACACCCGGTCGGTGGTCCGCTCGACGAAGAACCGGTCGTGGGAGATGACGACCATCGAGCCGGGCCAGCCGTCGAGGAGGTCCTCCAGCTGGGTCAGGGTCTCGATGTCGAGGTCGTTGGTGGGCTCGTCGAGGAACAGGACGTTCGGCTCGTCCATCAGCAGCCGCAGCAGCTGGAGCCGGCGCCGCTCGCCACCGGACAGATCACCGACCGGGGTCCACTGCTTCTCCTTCGAGAAGCCGAACTGCTCGCACAGCTGCCCGGCCGTCATCTCCCTGCCCTTGCCGAGGTCGACGCGGTCGCGCACCTGCTGGACCGCCTCCAGCACCCGCAGATCCGGGTCGAGTTCGACGACCTCCTGGGAGAGATAGGCCAGCTTCACGGTCTTGCCGGTGACGATCCGTCCGTCGCTCGGCTGACGCTCTCCGTCGCTGCGGGCGGCGTCGGCCATCGCCCGCAGGAGCGACGTCTTGCCGGCACCGTTCACCCCGACCAGGCCGAAGCGGTCACCGGGGCCGAGCTGCCAGGTCAGATGCTTCAGCAGCACCTTCGAGCCGGCCTGGACCGTCACGTTCTCCAGGTCGAAGACCGTCTTGCCGAGCCGGGAGGAGGCGAACTTCATCAGCTCCGACGTGTCGCGCGGCGGCGGCACGTCCTTGATCAGCTCATTGGCGGCCTCGACCCGGAAGCGCGGCTTCGACGTACGGGCCGGGGCGCCGCGGCGCAGCCAGGCCAGCTCCTTGCGGACCAGGTTCTGCCGCTTGACCTCTTCGGTCGCCGCGATGCGCTCACGCTCGGCACGGGCGAACACGTAGTCGGTGTAGCCGCCTTCGTACTCGTACACCGTGCCGCGCTGGACGTCCCACATGCGGGTGCAGACCTGGTCGAGGAACCAGCGGTCGTGCGTGACGCAGACGAGCGCCGAGCGGCGCGCCCGGAGGTGGCGGGCGAGCCAGGAGATGCCCTCCACGTCCAGGTGGTTGGTCGGCTCGTCGAGAACGATCAGGTCCGGCTCGGCGATGAGCAGCTTCGCGAGGGCGATCCGCCGCCGCTCGCCACCGGAGAGCGGCGCGATGACGGTGTCCAGTCCGTGCGGGAAGCCGGGCAGGTCGAGCCCGCCGAAGAGTCCGGTCAGCACGTCGCGGATCTTGGCGTTGCCCGCCCACTCGTGGTCGGCGAGATCACCGATGACCTCGTGCCGGACGGTGGCGGCGGGGTCGAGCGAGTCGTGCTGGGTGAGCACTCCGAGGCTCAGCCCGCCGCTGTGGGTGACGCGGCCGGTGTCGGCCTCCTCCAGCTTGGCGAGCATGCGGATGAGGGTCGTCTTGCCGTCCCCATTGCGCCCGACGACACCGATTCGGTCTCCCTCGGACACGCCGAGGGAGACTCCGTCGAGCAGGGCACGGGTGCCGTACACCTTGCTGACTGCCTCGACATTGACCAGGTTGACGGCCATCAACGCTCCAGATGAGGGGATCCGATCGACCTCCCAGCGTAATCGTCGCGGGCACGTCGAAATCCCGCGCACACCCAGCGTGATCGCTCGCGGACGGTGGGTGGCGTGGTCCTTCCGTCACACCCGTCCTCGCCGCGCGCCCGAGCGCTCCACCAGGAGCCAGCCCGCGAGGGCCATGGCCACCGCCACCGGAGCGGTGACCGGGACCGCGATCAGCGTTGCCGAACGGCCCTCCAGCAGACCCGCGAAGCCGACCATCGACAGGCCCAGTACGCCGAGCAGGCACAGGGTGATCCCCAGGACCGCGAGGAGACCCGAGCCCGAGGCGGAGGCCGCGCGGGGCGGCGAAGGACGCTCGAAGGTGCGGAAGGCGGCGACCAGGAGCGCGGTGAGGACGGCGGCCGCGGCGATACGCGGCGGGGTCTGCGCCCACCAGGCGGCCGAGGCCGGTTCGGGCAGCGGGACATCGAGGGCGAGGAGCGCGCCGTACACCCCGAGCATGGCGGTGAGGTGCCACAGGAAGGCGGTCATGGCGACGCCGTTCGCGGCGACGACGGTCCGCCACACCCGGGGCCGGGCCACCAGGCGCGCCCCGCTCCCGCGCAGCAGCTCCACCGCGCCGACGAGCCAGAGCCCGTGACAGAGGAGGGCGAGGGTGGGCGGGGCCATGTTGGAGACCTTCTCGCCCGGCATGCCGACCATGGACAGCGGGTACGGGCCGAACGCCACCAGTGCGGCGGCCCCGGCCAGTCCCGTGGCGGCGAGTACGGACGGCAGCCGCAGCCGGCCGTCGGCGCGCAGGAAGCCGAGCTGGTGCACGGCCAGCCAGACGAACGCGAAGTTCAGGAACTCCACGAAGGGGACCTGGAGCGCGAACCGGAGCACGTCCACCGCGAGCGCGCCGCCCGCGAGTGCCGCGAACGCGCCCCAGCCGTACCGCTCGTGGAGCCTCAGCAGTGGCGGGGTGAACGCCACCATCGCCAGATAGATCCCGATGAACCACAGCGGCTGGGTCACCAGGCGCAGCGTGACGCCGGTCAGTCCGCCGCCTCCACCCGGCAGTTGCACGATCAGCGCCGCCGCTGCCCAGACCAGGACGAACACCATGGTGGGGCGCAGCAGCCTGCGCAGCCGGGCCCGCAGGAACGCCGCGTACACCGATCCCTCCGGCTGCCTGCGGCGCAGCGAGCGGTAGGAGAGCGCGTGCGAGAAGCCGCCGACGAAGAAGAACACCGGCATGATCTGAAGGACCCAGGTGAGGAGTTGGAGCTCCGGGACGACGGCGAGCAGATTGCCGACACCGTCGGCGGTGACGGCGGCCATCAGCCAGTGGCCGAGGACGACGGTCCCGAGCGAGGCGACCCGGAGGAGGTCGACGTAACGGTCCCGGGTGTCCGGGGTGGCTTCGGCGAGCGCACGAACGCTTGATCCCATACGGCTACGTTCGCGCTCGCGCCCTCGTGGGCGTCAGCGCTTCCGTACTCAACTCCCGTCTGAGTACCCGGGCGTGCGTGCCCTCGTGCGCGGGCGCCTGTGCTCGATCGCCGGAAGGGCTCGCTCGGAGCCCCGGCGCGGGCGCCGTCTACAGGACCGTCGCGCCGGGAGCCGGTGCCAGGGCCACGCGGGCCGTGCGGCAGGTGCCGGAGGCCAGGAGTGCCTCGGCGATCTGCCGGGCCGCTTCGTCGTCCTTCGCGAGGAACGCCGTCGTCGGGCCGGAGCCCGAGACGAGCGCGGCGAGCGCGCCCGCGTCGGTTCCGGCCGCGAGGGTGTCCGCGAGGGACGGGCGCAGCGAGAGCGCGGCGGGCTGGAGGTCGTTCACGAGTGCCGCGGCGAGGGCCCCCGGGTCGCCGGTGCGCAGGGCGTCGAGGAGGAGGGGGGAGGCGACCGGCTCGGGGACGTGGGCGCCCTCGTTCAGGCGGTCGAACTCGCGGTAGACGGCGGGGGTCGAGAGTCCGCCGTCGGCGACCGCGAAGACCCAGTGGAAGGCGCCGCCGACGGGCAGTTCGGTGAGCCGCTCGCCGCGGCCCGTACCCAGCGCCGCGCCGCCGACGAGGCTGAACGGCACATCGCTGCCGAGTTCGGCGCAGATGTCGAGCAGTTCCTGCCGTGACGCCCCGGTGGACCACAGGGCGTCGCACGCGAGCAGCGCGCCCGCGCCGTCGGCGCTGCCGCCCGCCATGCCGCCGGCGACGGGGATGTCCTTGGCGATGTGGATGTGGACGGCCGGGTCGATGCCGTACCGGTCGGCGAGCAGCTCGGCTGCCCGGGCGGCGAGGTTCGTACGGTCCAGCGGCACCTGGCCCGCGTCGGGGCCGGTGCAGGTGACGGTCAGCGACTCGGCCGGGGTGACGGTGACCTCGTCGTACAGCCCGACGGCGAGGAAGACGTTGGCGAGGTCGTGGTAGCCGTCGGGCCGCGCGGCACCCACCGCCAGCTGGACGTTGACCTTGGCCGGCACTCGTACCGTGACGCTCACTTCTTGGCCTCCGCGATGCGTGCGAACTCCTCCACCGTCAGGGATTCTCCACGCGCCTGCGGGGAGACGCCCGCCGCCACCAGTGCCTCCTCGGCAGCGGCCGGGGAGCCCGCCCAGCCGGCGAGCGCGGCGCGCAGGGTCTTGCGGCGCTGCGCGAAGGCCGCGTCGACGACGGCGAAGACCTCGCTCTTGGAAGCGGTCGTCCTGACCGGCTCGGTCCTGCGGACGAGGGAGACGAGTCCGGAATCGACGTTCGGCGCGGGCCAGAAGACGTTGCGGCCGATGGCTCCGGCGCGCTTGACCTCCGCGTACCAGTTGGCCTTCACCGACGGGACGCCGTACACCTTGTTCCCGGGGCGTGCGGCGAGCCGGTCGGCGACCTCCGCCTGCACCATGACGAGCGTGCGCTCGATGGTCGGGAATCGGTCCAGCATGTGCAGCAGGACCGGCACCGCCACGTTGTACGGGAGGTTCGCGACCAGCGCGGTCGGCGCCGGGCCCGGCAGTTCCCGCACATGCATCGCGTCGGAGTGGACCAGCGCGAAGCGGTCCTTCTTCGCGGGCATCCGCGCGGCGATCGTCGTCGGCAGCGCGGCCGCGAGCACATCGTCGATCTCGACGGCCGTGACCCGGTCAGCGGCCTCCAGCAGCGCGAGGGTGAGCGAGCCGAGTCCTGGCCCGACCTCCACCACCACGTCGTCGGGGCGCACCTCGGCGGTGCGGACGATCCGGCGGACCGTGTTGGCGTCGATGACGAAGTTCTGGCCGCGCTGCTTGGTGGGGCGTACGCCAAGCGCCGCGGCCAGTTCCCGGATGTCGGCGGGGCCGAGGAGGGCGTCGGGGCTGTCGGGTCCGGTGGTGGTGCTCACCGGTACAGCCTACGGCCGCAATGCGGCCACGGACTCGCCCCCCGCTGCAGGTAGAGCTTCTTCGCCCGGTACGTCTGCTCCTCGGCCGGGGCGTCCTGAGGTCTTCCGCTGCCGCCGAGCGACTGCCAGGTGCGGGTGTCGAACTGGTACAGCCCGCCGTACGTCCCGGACGGGTCGACCGCGTCGGGCCGCCCGCCGGACTCGCACTGCGCGAGCGCCGCCCAGTTCAGCCCGTCGGCGCCGGCGACCGAGTCCGGCAGCGGCTTCGTACCGACGCTGATCCGCTGCGTCACCGGTGGCCGCAGCACCGCCTCGGAGACCTTCCTCGGCTTCTGCCGGACGCCGTTGACGGTGCGCAGGGCGTAGGTGACCTGCCGGGTGCCGGTGCGGCCCTGCTGTTCGACGACCTCGGTGCCGATGTGCAGAGCCGGGTCCTCCGTCCGCACGGTGGTGTACGGGATGGGCTCCTCGCGGACCTGCTCGGTGTCGGTGATGCGCATGACCGTGATGGTCTGGCCGTCGCGCGGGAAGCTGCCGGGCGGTACGGAGGTGGTGTCCTGGCCGCCGAGGGTGATGCCGGCCTCCTCGACGGCCTGCTGTGCGGTGGCCGCGTTCGTACGGATGGTGTGTTCACGGCCGTCGGCCATGAAGGTCACCTTCCGCTCGGTCCTGACGTCGAGGTCCAGGCCCTTGCGGGAGATCGACAGGGAGCGGGAGGCGGACAGGTGCGCGCCCTCCGCGCGCACCCCGACCTGGTGCAGCGCGTCCGCGACGGTGCGTGCGGTGGTCCACACCTGGCGGCGGTGGCCGTCGATGGTGAGGGTGACGGGGCGGCCGAAGCGGACGACGACCTCGTCGCCGTCGTCGAGGTCGGCGTCCGGTGCGGGGGCGACGATGTCGTGCTCGCCGACGGCAAGGCCCTCGTCGGCGAGCAGTTCGCCCACGTCGTCGGCGAAGGTGTGCAGCGTGCGGGGTACGCCGTCGACGCTGAGGCGGACGCCCTTGTCGGCGGCGACGAAGGCGGTGGTGCCGCCCGCGAGGAAGGCGACGACGAGGGCCTGGGGGATGAGGCGGCGCAGGCTGTCGGGGCGGCTGCGGGAGAGCGGGCCCGTCCTGCGGCGGCGGGCTGCGCGACGGGCCTCGGCGCGGCCGCCGGCCGGTGGTGATGCCGGGGCGGCGGGTACCGCCGGATCATGGGCGCCTGTGCCGGGGCCGCCGGCAGGGCCGGCTTCCGGTCCGGCGGCGAGACCGGCCTCGCGTCGGGCGTCGGCGCCGGCTTCCGGTCCGCCATGAGGGCCGGCTTCCGATCCTGCATCAGGGCCGGCTTCCGGTCCGGTGTCGCGTCCGGGCCCGGGACCCGGTCCGGTGTCGCGTCCCCGCCCGGTACTCGGTCCGCGCCCTGGACCAGGGCCGGTTCTCGGTCCGGTGCCTGGTCCGGGCCCCGGCCCGGGCAGGAACGCCGCCACGGTCGGCGCGTAGGGCGACACGTCCGAGTCCCGCGCCCGGGCCGGAGCCCTGACCGGGCCCGGCGGCACAGGCGGCGGAGGAGGCTCCATGAGCCTGGCGGCGCGACGACCGCCGCGCGCTGCACGGTGACTGCCCTGCGAAGTGCTCACGAGGCCGGGACCCTAGCGGGTCACCGTCACTCTCCAAAGCAGGACGGCTACTCGGTGTCATCCGGTGTCGCGCCGCCGGAACCCGTCAGCCCCCTCCAAAAGGTGACGAATTGTTATCTTTCAGTAATCAAACGCACGGGCCGTGTTGGCCGCGATCGCCTCCGACATGGCGTCCTCGTCGATCCCCCGTACCGCGGCCATCGCACGGACCGTGATCGGAACGAGATACGGCGCGTTGGGCCGTCCGCGGTACGGCGCGGGCGTCAGGAAGGGCGCGTCGGTCTCCACGAGGACGAGTCCCAGCGGGGCGACGGCGAGCGCGTCGCGCAGCGGCTGGGCGTTCTTGAAGGTCACATTGCCCGCGAACGACATGAAGTACCCGGCGTCCGCGCAGATCCTGGCCATGTCCGCGTCGCCGGAGTAGCAGTGGAACACCGTGCGCTCGGGGGCGCCTTCCTCGGCGAGGATGCGCAGCACGTCGGCGTGCGCGTCACGGTCGTGGATGACGAGCGCCTTGCCGTGCCGCTTGGCGATCTCGATATGGGCGCGGAAGGAGCGCTCCTGGGCGGCGATGCCTTCCGGGCCCGTACGGAAGTGGTCGAGCCCCGTCTCGCCGACGGCTCGTACGGGGTCGAGTCCGGCCAGCCGGTCGATCTCGGCGAGGGCCTCGTCGAGGGCGGCGTCGCCGCCGGCTTCCCGTGTGCCCTGCCGTGACCAGCCGTCGGGGTCGCCGTGGACGATCCGCGGGGCCTCGTTGGGGTGCAGGGCGACGGCCGCCCAGACGTTCTCGTGCGCGGCGGCCGTCTCGGCCGCCCAGCGGGAGCCCTTGATGTCGCATCCCACCTGGACGACGGTCGTCACACCGACCGAGGCCGCCTTCCGCAGACCTTCCTCGACGGTGCCGCTCTGCATGTCCAGGTGGGTGTGCGAATCGGCGACCGGTACCCGCAGCGGGGCGGGCAGCGGCGGGGGCGTCTCGTCGGTCTTGGCGCTCATGACCACGATCGTACGAGGACCGCGACGACGGCCTCGGACCCTCCTCGGACACCTCTGCCTCGGACCCCTCTGCCTCTGCCCCGGTCTCCGGCCCCTGGCCCCCGGCCCGCCTCACCCTTGGCCACGGACCGCGGCCACCGCCCTACCGGCGGCGGTGCAGACCGCGGAGCACGTCCCCGAGACCCCGGCGCCGCACCGCCGCCTCGGGCCCGGCGTCCTGGCGGTGCCTGGCGACCTTCGGCTCCGGCTCGGAGGACGGGACGGGCCCGGCTATGGCGAAGTTGGGGGGCGCGAAGTGCTGGCGGCGCAGGGTCTCGGCGACACCCGAGACCTGCCCGGCGCGCATGATGCGGACCTTCTGCTCGCCGCAGTTGAGGCAGGTGAGCCGGTTCAGCGGGGAGGGAACGAGCTGTCCCTGTGCGCGGTACATGCAGAACGGACGGCCGTCGCCGTCGATGTGGTGCTCGATGTCGTAGGTCTGCTCCCAGCCGTAGCCGCACCTCATGCAGGCGAAGGCGTAGGACTCCTGCACCGTCTCGGGTGCGGCGACCGGGATGGGTCGCGCGTCGCTCGGGGTGCCCGCTGTCTCACTCATGCCAGCTCCTCCTGGTCCACCGCCCCCAGCCGCGCCGGGGGTGTGTCCTTACAGTGGACGCCTGTTCCGGCGGGAGCGCATCAGACCTTCCAGGTCGTTGAGGAGGATTTGGCCGGCGCATTCCGGAAGGCTTGATCACGCGGTCCGAGCTTTGCTTTTCACGATAGACCTTTGCGATCCGAGGGGCCTGATCCTGCCGCGTTCTTTGCCGCGACGACCGCGTCGAACACCTCTCGTTTGGGTACGCCCGCGTCGGCCGCGACCGCCGCGATGGCTTCCTTGCGCCGCTCCCCCGCCTCCTCGCGCACCCGCACCCTGCGCACCAGCTCGTCCGCGTCCAGCTCGGCCGGCCCCGGCGCCGGGGCGCCCTCCACGACGACCGTGATCTCGCCGCGTACGCCCTCGGCCGCCCACGCGGCCAGTTCACCGAGGCCGCCGCGCTTCACTTCCTCGTACGTCTTCGTCAGCTCGCGGCAGACGGCGGCCCTGCGGTCCGCGCCGAACGCCTCGGCCATGGCCGCCAGGGTGTCGTCGAGACGGTGCGGCGCCTCGAAGTAGACGAGGGTGCGGCGTTCGCCGGCGACCTCACGGAGCCGGCCGAGACGCTCGCCCGCCTTGCGCGGCAGGAAGCCCTCGAAACAGAAGCGGTCCACCGGCAGCCCCGACAGTGCGAGCGCGGTCAGCACGGCGGACGGGCCGGGCACCGCCGTGACCTTGATGTCCTTCTCGACGGCCGCGGCGACCAGCCGGTAGCCGGGGTCGGAGACGGAGGGCATTCCGGCGTCGGTGACCAGCAGCACCCGCGCACCGCCCTCCAGCGCCTCCACCAGTTCCGGCGTACGGGCCGACTCGTTGCCCTCGAAGTACGACACGACCCGCCCGCGGGTGTGCACGCCGAGGGCCTGGGTGAGCCGGCGCAGCCGCCGGGTGTCCTCCGCGGCGACCACGTCGGCGGTCTCCAGTTCGGCCGCCAGGCGCGGCGGGGCGTCCGCCACATCGCCGATGGGCGTCCCTGCGAGTACGAGCGTTCCAGTCACCGATCCAGTCACAGAGCCATCCTCCCAGGGCGGGCCACACCCTTCGCACAGACGCGTTCCCTACGATGGCGCGGTGACCAGTACCGCCCCACGGGCCCTGCACGGTCAGGCCGCCGCCGAACAGCCGTCGTCCTGGCAGCAGCGCCTGCGCAGATTCGGCCATGTGCCCCGGCCCGACATCGGGCTGCGCGAGCGGCTGGTGCCGCCGTACACCCGGCCCTCCGACCGGCTGTGGTCGCTGCTCGGCGTGCCGCCGGGAGCGGCGCGCCGGGTGGAGCGGCTGACGGCGTGGGGCGGGCCGCTGCTGGTGGCGCTGGTGGCGGGGCTGCTGCGGCTGTGGCATCTGGGCCACCCCAAGGCGGTGATATTCGATGAGACGTACTACGCGAAGGACGCCTGGGCACTGATCAACCAGGGGTACGAGGGCTCCTGGCCGAAGGACATCGACAAGGCGATCCTGAAGAACCCGGACGCGGTCGCCGTGCCGGTGGATCCCGGCTACGTGGTGCATCCGCCCGTGGGCAAATGGGTCATCGGGCTCGGTGAGCAGTTGTTCGGGTTCACCCCGTTCGGCTGGCGTTTCATGGTCTTCGTGCTCGGCACGCTGTCCGTGCTGATGCTGTGCCGGATCGGCAGGCGGCTGTTCCGGTCGACGTTCCTGGGCTGTCTCGCGGGGGCGCTGCTCGCCGTGGACGGGCTGCACTTCGTGATGAGCCGCACCGCGCTGCTCGACCAGGTGCTGATGTTCTTCGTGCTGGCGGCCTTCGGCTGTCTGCTGATCGACCGCGACCGGGCGAGACGGCGGCTGGCGGACGCGCTGCCGGAGGACGCGGAGGGAGTGCTGCGGCCGGACGCGCGGATCGCGGACACCCTGCGGATGGGGTGGCGCCCGTGGCGGATCGCCGCCGCGGTGATGCTGGGCCTGGCGATCGGCACGAAGTGGAACGGCCTGTACATCCTGGCGGCGTTCGGTCTGATGACGGTGCTGTGGGACGTGGGCGCCCGGAAGACGGCGGGCGCGGTGCGGCCGTACCTGTCCGTGCTGAAGCGCGACCTCCTGCCGGCGTTCACCGCGCTGCCGGTGGTCATCGCCACGTACCTCGCGTCCTGGACCGGCTGGCTCGTCACCGACAAGGGCTACTTCCGCGACTGGGCGACGAACGAGGGCAGCGGCAGTTCCTGGAGCTGGCTGTTCCCCGACTGGCTGCGCAGCTTCTGGCACTACGAGACCGAGGTCTTCCAGTTCCACGTCAACCTGACGTCGGGTCATACGTACGAGTCCAACCCGTGGAGCTGGATCGTCCTCGGCCGTCCCGTCTCCTACTTCTACGAGGACCCGTCCGCGGGCACCGCCGGCTGCCCCGCCACCGCCGCCGACAAGTGCGCCAGCGAGGTCCTGGCGATCGGCACCCCCCTGCTGTGGTGGGTGGCCTGCTTCGCGCTCGTCTACGTCCTGTGGCGCTGGGCGTTGCGCCGCGACTGGCGCGCGGGCGCGATCGCCTGCGGGGTCGCGGCGGGCTGGGCGCCGTGGTTCCTCTACCAGGAGCGCACGATCTTCCTCTTCTACGCGGTCGTCTTCGTGCCGTTCCTGTGCCTGGCGGTCGCGATGCTGCTGGGCGCGATCATCGGCCCGGCGGGCTCGGACGAACGCCGCCGAACGATCGGCGCGGTGGGCGCGGGCGTGCTGGTGCTGCTCATCGTCTGGAACTTCATCTACTTCTGGCCGCTCTACACGGGCCAGGCGATCCCGATGGACGACTGGCGCAACCGGATGTGGCTGGACACCTGGGTCTAGCAGGCACGACGGCGGGCCCGGCACCTGGAGGTGCCGGGCCCGTTCTGGTTGTTGACGGTCGTCCCTGGCTGTCCTGGGCCGTCGCACGACGGCCCACGGCCGGCCCCACGGACGGCCCGGGCCTTCGTGCTGGACCGATCGCTTGATCGTGCGGCGCGCCTGTCGCCGGGACCGCGAGGCGCGGCGAAATCCTGCCGGAGGACGTCTGCAAGCAGGGCTTCCGCGTCCATTCGTGGCTTTCCGAGGAGCACTTGAGCATGAGTCCTGAGAAGCAGACGCGGCCCGGCATGGGGCCGCTGCCCGGGCAAGGCAGGCGGCACGTCGGCAGCGCTGCGGCGTTGCTGACCCTCGCGGTGCTCGGCGTCGCCGAACCGGCAGTGGCAACCCGTCGAGCGCGCTGCCGGCGGGCACGGCTTCGGTGCGTGGCGTCAGCGGCGATGACTGCCGGGACGGCAGGGGCGACCACTTCGGCCTGCCCGGCCTCCTGGGCAACGGCAGGTACGACCGGTGCAGGGTCGGACCCGCCGGGCCGCAGGGCCCACAGGGTGCCACCGGGCCGGCGGGTCCACAGGGACTGCAGGGACTGCAGGGACTGCAGGGACTGCAGGGACTGCAGGGACTGCAGGGACTGCAGGGCGGCACCGGACCGGCGGGTCCTCAGGGCGCCACCGGGCCGACGGCGCCGCAGGGTGACACTGGCCCGGCGGGACCCCAAGGTGGCACCGGCCCGGCGGGACCCCAAGGTGGCACCGGCCCGGCGGGACCCCAAGGTGGCACTGGTCCGACAGGCCCGCAGGGCGACACCGGGGCGGCGGGTCCCCAGGGACTGCAGGGCGACACCGGGGCGGCGGGTCCCCAGGGACTGCAGGGCGACACCGGGGCGGCGGGTCCCCAGGGACTGCAGGGCGACACCGGGCAGGCGGGACCGCAGGGCGAGATCGGGCCCCAGGGGACGCAAGGCACACCGGGCACGCCGGGAGAGATCGGGCCCCAAGGAACCCAAGGCACCCAAGGCATCCAGGGCATCCAAGGCACGCCGGGCGGGATCGGCCCCCAAGGCGCCCAAGGCACACCGGGTGCCACCGGGCCGCAGGGCGCGGCAGCACCCCAACCGGTCTTCGGTCAGTTCCTCGCGACCCAGATCGTGCGCGGCGCGACGCTGACGTGTGCGAGCACCAACACGACAGCGACCATCTCCTCGTGTTCCGGGCCGAGGATCAACGGTCTCGACATCCGGCTCGCGCTTGGCGAAGCGCAAGCCATCTGCAACGCCGTCACCGGCCTGGGCTTCAGCTCTGCGTCCGGGATGGGCGTCGCCGTGAATCCCTACGTCATCTGGACCGGCACGACGTGGACGCTCAGCTCGGCCGGCGCCGCACCGATGCAGAGCATCAACTGCAATCGTTGAACGGCGACACCGGCGGGCGGCGGACCGCCGCCGGTGTCCCGCGCCGTCCCGTACGTCCACGGGGACGACCGGTGCGACAGGATGATGTTGCGGACAGCCGGGTCCAGCGGTGCGGGCGCCCGAAGTGGGTGGGCTCGGGGTGGTTTGCGACGGCGTGGAGCGGCAAGATTCGGATCAGTGGGGGGTTCCGGACTGGAGGACGAAAATGATCATCCTCGGACTCATCCTACTGATCATCGGTTTGGTGGTCGGCATGGGCATACTGTCGACGATCGGGATCATCCTGATCGCCGTCGGGGCCCTGCTCTGGGTGCTCGGAGCGTTCGGGCACGCGATCGGCGGCCGGCGGCACTACTACTGACCTACCTGACCTGCTGACCGATTGCTGAGCGTCCAGCGCGGGCCCGACGGCTTCCCCCTTCAGGGTGCGAGCCCGTCGGGCCCCGCCATGAGAGCGGCGACGGCCTGAGGCGTCCAGTGGCCGGCGGCGCCCGGGCAGGCCGCGAGATAGGCGGCGATGTCGGGGCCCGGCCAGGCTCCGGTCTCCAGCAGCCCTGCGGCCAGGTGCCGCAGATAGGCGACGGAGGGGCACGTCCACTCGATGTCGTGGAGTCCCCAGGGTGCCGTGAAGGTGAGGACGGGAACGCCGTCGAGGGTTCCGGGACAGACGAGGGTTTCGTAGCGCCCGCTGCCGAGTACGGCCCTGCCGCTGCCGAGGGCATCGGTGACGTCCAGGTCCGTTCCCGGCTCGCGGTACATCTCCTGGGCCGCGATGTCGGAGAACTGGGCGGCGGTGACCAGGTGGGCACGGGCGCGGATCCGGCCGGGTGCGGCCGGGTCGTGGAACGCGCGGCCGCCGTCCCACACCGGGGAGTGCGTGGCGAAGTACAGGGCGCCCGGGAGTTCCACCGGAACGGACGCGGCGGGCGGGCGGGGGTCGCGGCAGCCGGGGTAGGTCCTGGACGCACCCTGCGGGCGGCCTCCCGCGAGGTAGTACGACAGGCGCTCCAGGTGGGTGTTGGAGCCGTACGCGGTGTACCAGACCTGGCGGGGCGAACTGCCGGCGGGAAGCGTCGGGTCGATGTCGCGGGTGCGGTTCATGGCCCTTGCCCTACCCGCTTCGCTGCCCTGCCCGCTTCATTGCCCTAACCGCTTCGGCGGTGCGGCGGCGCCCGGCGCGGCACAGTCCGGTAACGTCCGTCCCCCGCCTCACTCCTGTCCCGTAGAGTGCCCGGCAAACGCCCCTTGAACACGTTCAAGTACGAGGGGGCTCCTGGGGAGGGGACTGCGATGCGCAGCGGAGCGAAGGTCGCCGTCATCGGCGGCGTGTTCATCCTGTTCACCGGCGGCGTCGGCTACGGCGCGTACAACGTGCTGGGGAACGGCGGAGGAAGTGGCGGTACGGAGTCCAAGTCCGGGGTCACGACGAAGAAGTCGGGTCCGCCGAGCACCGAGGAGATCCGTACGACAGCGAAGCACTTCCTCGCGGCCTGGGCGTCGGGGGAAGCACCGCTCGCCGCGCAGCTCACCAACAACGAGGCAGGCGCGGAGCCCTCGATCGCCGCGTTCCGGGACAGCGCCCACGTGAGCGAGGTGACGATGAAGCAGGGCGCGGCCGTCGGCGCGAAGGTGCCGTTCACGGTCAGCGCGACGGTCACGTACGAGGGACGGAGCAAGCCCTGGACGTACAGCTCCGAACTCACCGTCGTCCGCGGACTGACGACCGGGCGCCCGCTCGTCGACTGGACGCCGTCCGTCGTCCATCCCCAGCTCGACCGGAACAAGCAGCTCAGGACGGGCCCCGCCGCCCAGCCGCCGATCAAGGCGGTCGACCGCAACGGCAAGGAGCTGACGAAGGAGAAGTACCCGTCCCTCGGGCCGGTGCTGGACCAGCTGCGCCAGAAGTACGGCGACAAGGCGGGCGGCAAGGCGGGCGTGGAGCTGGTGATCACCAGCGCCGGCGGGGCGGACACGACGCTCCTGACGCTGGCCGAGGGGAAGCCGGGTCTGCTGCGGACGACGCTGGACGCCGGCGTCCAGGCCGCCGCCGAGAAGGCGGTGAAGCGCCACAGCGAGGCGTCGGTCGTCGCCATCAAGCCGAGCACGGGCGAGATCCGCGCCGTCGCCAACAACCGCAAGGACAGCTTCAACGCGGCGCTGAGCGGCACCCAGGCGCCCGGCTCGACGATGAAGATCGTGACGGCGGCACTGCTGCTGGACAAGGGGCTCGTGGCCGCGGACCGGAAGGTGGAGTGCCCGAAGGAGGTCATGTACCAGGGCCGGACCTTCCACAACCTGGACCACTTCGAGATCAAGAACGACACGTTCACCAAGAGCTTCGCGCGCTCCTGCAACACCGCCTTCATCAAGCAGATCGACGACGTCGACAACGATGCCGCACTGTCGGAGATCGCGCGTGGCGCCTTCGGCATCGGGCTCTCCTGGAACACCGGGGTGCGGACGTTCGACGGCAATGTGCCCCCGGCGAGCGGCGGCGAGGCCGCGGCGCAGTACATCGGGCAGGGCACGGTCCAGATGAACGCGCTCACCGTCGCGTCCATCACGGCGACCGCGAAGAACGGCGGCTTCAAGCAGCCAGTCATCGTGCCGCGTTCGCTGGACGACCGCGAACTGGCCGGTGCCACCCGGCCGCTGTCGGGCTCGGTCTGGCGTCAGCTGCGCGACATGATGCGGGCGACCGCCAACTGGGGTACGGCGGCGAACGCGATGGCCGGTGTCCCCGGGGACAAGGGCGCGAAGACCGGGTCCGCCGAGGTGGACGGGCAGGCCACGTCCAACAGCTGGTTCTCCGGGTTCTCCGGGGATCTGGCCGCGGCCGCGGTGGTCCAGGCCGGCGGGCACGGCGGGGACGCGGCGGGCCCGTTGGTGGCGTCGGTGCTGAAGGCAGGCTGACACCGGACCGGGCCGAGACCGAGGACGGGACCGGGACAGGACCGAGGACGTGGCCGGGACCGGGACCGGGGCCGGGACCGAGGACGGCACCGGGGCCGAGGACGGCACCGGGGCCGGGCTGCGGCGCTCGGCCCCGGAACGCCGGTCCACCGACCGGAACGCGGTCGCATGGCCCATACAGGTACCGCTAGCGTGGCGGGCCATGAGCACTCCTGATACCACCACGCATGCCCACCCCCGGTTCGCCGAGGCCCTGCGCGAGCTGGGCCTCGAGGTCGAGGTGCGCCGCTTCCCCGACGCCACCCGCACGGCGGCCGAGGCCGCGGCCGCCATCGGCTGCGACGTCAGCGAGATCGTCAAGTCGCTGATCTTCGAGGCGGACGGGGAGCCGGTGCTGGTGCTGATGGACGGCTCCTCACGGGTGGACGTGGAGCGGGTACGTCAGGAGCTGGACGCGTCGGCGGTCGAGCGGGCGAACGCGGACCTGGTGCGGGAGACGACGGGGTACGCGATCGGCGGCGTCCCGCCCTTCGGGCACCGGACGAGGACGCGGGTGCTGGCCGACCGCGGGCTCCTCGACCACGCCGTGGTCTGGGCGGCCGCCGGGACCCCACACACGGTGTTCCCGCTCGACCCCACGTCCGTGATCGCGCACTCCGGCGCGGTCCTCGTGGACGTGCGCGAGCGCTCCGCGTGAGCGTCGCCGTCGCGGCGGCGGTCCTCATCGCCGCCATCACCCACGCCAGCTGGAACGCGATGGCACACGCGATCAAGGATCAGGTCGTCGCGTTCACCCTGATCGGCGGCTGCGCGGCGGCGATCGGTGCGGTGACGGCCTGCTTCCTGCCGCTGCCGCACGCCGCGGCCTGGCCGTACCTCGTCGCGTCCGCGTTGCTGCACCTCGGCTACCAGCTGCTGCTGATGCGGTCGTTCAGCCTCGGCGACTTCGGCCAGATGTACCCGATCGCGAGGGGCACGGCGCCGCTGGTCGTCACGGTGCTCGCCGCCCTCCTCGTGGACGAGGAGCTGACCCCCTGGCAGCTCACGGGTGTCGCCGTCGCCTCCGCCGGTCTCGTCGGGGTCGCGCTGTGGGGGCTTCGCGGCGCGGGCGGCCGTCCGCACTGGCCGGCCCTGCTCGCCGCGCTCGCCACGGGTCTGTCGATCGCCGCGTACACCGTCGTCGACGGCGTCGGGGTCCGCGCCTCCGGCTCCTCCGTCGCCTACATCGCCTGGCTGATGGTCCTTCAGGGCGTGCTTATCCCGGCCTGGGCCGTGCGACGGTTCGGCGGTTCCCTGCTCCCTCGTCTGCGGCCCTACGCGGTCCGCGGACTCCTCGGCGCGGTCCTCTCGCTCTTCGCCTACGGTCTGGTCCTCTGGGCGCAGACGCGCGCCCCGCTGGCGCCCGTCGCGGCCCTTCGCGAGTCCTCGATCATCGTCGGCGCGGCCATCGGCGCGCTGTTCTTCAAGGAGCGCTTCGGTGGCCCGCGCATCGCGGCGGCGGGCCTGATGGTGGTCGGGATCGGGCTGATGCTGCAGACGGGCTGACGCCGGCGGTCGCTCAGCCGCGGTCGGCGTCGGCGTCGCCGTCACCGTCGCCGTCGCCGTCGGCAACATCCGAAACGGTCCGGGTGAAGCCGGTGTTCACCGCCAGCAGGCCGCCGTCGACCCGGAGCGTCGTGCCCGTGATCCAGGCGGCGTCGCTGGAGGCCAGGAAGGCCACCGCGGCGGCGATGTCGTCCGGGGTGCCGACACGGCCCAGGGGGTAGACGCCGCTGAGGGCGTCGAGGTGGCGTTCGCGGCCGGACCAGCCGGGGGTGCGGACCGTGCCCGGGTTGATCTGGTTGACGCGTACCCCGCGGGGGCCCGCGTCACCGGCGAGCGTGCGGGTGAGGGAGGCGAGGCCCGCTTTGGCCGCGCTGTAGGCGTGGTTGCCGAAGTCCTGCTCGGCGTTGACGGAGCCGATGTTGACGATCGCGCCACGGCCTCCGGCGTTCGCCAGGTACGGGAGGGCGGCGCGGGCACACCGGAAGGCACCGGTGAGGACGATGTCGAGGTCCCGCTGCCAGGTGTCGTCGGGCTGGTCCTCGAACAACGGGCTGTCGAGGGCGCAGGCGTAGGCGTTGTTGACGAGGACGTCGAGGCCGCCGAACTCCTCGACGGCGCACGCCACGGCCGCCTCGACGGCGGCCCGGTCGGCGACGTCGCAGGGGAACGACACGGCGCGCGGGATGGTCCGTGCGGTCACCGCGGCCCGTTCTCCGTCGAGATCGGTGACCAGGACACGGGCCCCTTCGGAGGCGAGTCTGCGGGCGGTCGCCTCGCCGATCCCCTGTCCCGCTCCGGTGATCAGTACGCCGTATCCCTCGAAACGCTGCATCCGCCGATCATGTCGCCGAGCGGACCGCCCTGACCAGAGCCTGGGCGCGCGGGTCCGCCGTGACCCCCTTGCGCATGCCGTTGGTGACGTACCCGAGGGCGATGCCCGATTCCGGGTCGGCGAGGCCCAGCGAGCCGCCGCGGCCCGGGTGGCCGAAGGAGCCGGGGCCGAGCAGCGGGGAGGCCGGTCCGTGGAGCATGTAGCCGAGGCCGAAGCGGGTGCCGACGACGAGGACCCGGTCGGGGCCCGCCGACTCCTCGGTGCGGGCGAGGGTGAGGGTGGCGGGGGCGAACAGACGGTGGCCGTCGACCTCGCCGATCGTCGCCGCGTAGAAGCGGGCCAGCGCCCGGGCGGTGGAGATGCCGTTGGAGGCGGGAAGTTCGGCCGCGCGGTAGAGCGGGTCGTTCTCGTCCGGCAGCGGGTGGATCGCGCCGAAGGCGCGCCGGGTGAGGGATTCCGGATCGCGGTAGGCCTCGGCCACGGACCGCTTGGGCCGCAGCTTCAGTCCCCCGCCGGCCGCCGTGGGCGGTTCCTCGACCGGGCCGATCCGGCCGATGCGGTGGGCCTCTTCGGCGGGTGCGCCGATCCAGAGGTCCAGGCCGAGCGGCCGGGCCAGCTCCTCGGCCGTCCAGCGGCCGATGGTGCGCCCGGTGACCCGGCGTACGAGTTCCGACAGCAGCCAGCTGTAGGTCTGGGCGTGGTAGCCGTGGTCGGTGCCGGGCTCCCAGGCGGGGGCCTGTGCGGCGACGGCCCGGGCGCCGGACGTTCCGTCGGCGGCCTCCTCCACGGTGAGCGCCCGGTCCAGCACCGGCACCCCGGCCCGGTGCGAGAGCAGATGCCGTACGAGGGCCCGCTCCTTGCCCGCTCCCTTGAACTCCGGCCAGTACGTGCCGACGGGCGCGTCCAGGTCCAGCTGTCCTCGCTGGTGCAGCAGCAGCGGAACGGCGGCGGCGACGCCCTTGGTCGCCGAGCGCACCACCTGTGCGGTGTCCACGGCCCACGGCTCGGTGCCGTCGACGTCCCGTACGCCGCCCCAGAGGTCGACGACCTTCACTCCGTCCCGGTAGACGGCGACGGCCGCACCGCGTTCCCCGCGTGCCTCGAAGTTGCGTATGAACGCCTCGCGGACCGGCTCGAAGCCTTCCGCAACCGTGCCCTGGACGTCCACGTCTACCGCTCCCTGCTGTTCCGACCTGCCGGTCACTCCATGGTGCAACGTGGCGGAGCGGACCCCGATTCCGGGTCGGTCACGGACTGGGCTCGGTCAGGCGCCCGTCGCCACGGCACGCGGGTCGAAGCCGAACGGCAGTTCCAGCCGGTGCGCGCTCATCAGCGCGGGATCGGCCAGCAGGTCCTGGGTACGGCCGTCGGCCGCGATCACGCCCTCGCTGAGGATCGCCGCACGGGGGCACAGCTCCAGCGCGTACGGCAGGTCGTGCGTGACCATCAGCACGGTGACGTCCAACGAGCGCAGGATGTCGGCGAGTTCACGGCGCGAGGCCGGGTCGAGATTCGACGAGGGCTCGTCGAGGACGAGGATCTCCGGCTCCATCGCGAGGACGGTCGCGACCGCGACCCGGCGGCGCTGGCCGAAGGAGAGGTGGTGCGGCGGGCGCTCGAGGTACTCGGCCATGCCGACCTGGTCGAGCGCCCCGCGCACCCGCTTCTCCAGCTCCGCGCCGCGCATCCCGGCCGCGGCAGGACCGAAGGCGACGTCCTCCCGCACGGTCGGCATGAACAGCTGGTCGTCCGGGTCCTGGAACACGATGCCGACCTTGCGCCGGATCTCGGCCATGTGCTGCTTGCCGACGGGCAGACCCGCGACGGTGACCGTGCCGGCGCCGCCGGTGAGGATGCCGTTGAGGTGGAGGACCAGGGTGGTCTTGCCCGCGCCGTTGGGGCCGAGCAGCGCGACCCGTTCGCCCCGGGCGACGGTCAGGTCGACGCCGAAGAGGGCCTGGTGGCCGTCGGGGTAGGCGTACGCGAGCCCGCGCACGTCGAGGGACGGCGGGGCGGCGGCCGCGGGGTGCGAGGTCATAGGGTCCAGCCAAGCAGACAGACGGCGAGCGCCGAGAACGGGAGCGCGGCGGCGTACGCCCACTGCGCGCGGGATGCGGTCACCTCGTCGATCACCGGCATCGTGCCGGCGAAACCGCGGCTGACCATGGCCAGGTGCACCCGCTCACCGCGCTCGTAGGAGCGGATGAACAGCGCGCCGGCGGACGTGGCGAGCACCCCCCAGTGGCGCACTCCGCGCGCCTCGAAGCCGCGCGAGCGGCGGGCGATGGACATCCGCCGCATCTCGTCGGTGATCACATCGCCGTAGCGGATCATGAAGGAGGCGATCTGCACCATGAGCGGCGGCAGCCGCAGCCGCTGCAGTCCGAGGAGCAGCGAGCGCAGCTCGGTCGTCGAGGCGAGCAGTACGGAGGTGGCGACCCCGAGCGTCCCCTTGGCGAGGATGTTCCAGGCGCCCCACAGCCCCGGCACGGAGAGGGAGATCCCGAGCCACTCGGTCCGCTCGCCGGGCACCACGAAGGGCATGAGCAGCGCGAACGCGACGAACGGGATCTCGATCAGCAGCCGGCGCAGCAGGAAGCCCGCCGGGACGCGTGCCAGCGCGGCGACCGCGCCCAGCAGCACGGCGTACAGGCCGAAGGCCCAGACCGCCTCGCGCGGAGTGGAGACCACGACGAGGACGAAGCACAGGGCCGCGGCGATCTTGCAGTGCGGAGGCAGCTGATGGACCGGCGAGTGTCCGTGCCGGTAGAGCTTGTGGGCGTGGCCCGTACTCATCCGCTGGTCCTCGTGCTCATCGTCCGGTCCTCGTGCTCATCGTCCGGTCCTCGTGCTCGTCGTACGTATCCGCCGGCCCTCGTACGTATCCGCCGGTCCTCGGGCTCATCGTGTGAGCCTTGGCGCCTCATCCTCTCTGAGCCCCGGACCTCACCTGCCGGCCGGCCCCGCGGCTCGTCCGCTCAGCCGCGGACGGTCTCCTTGGGGGGCTCCACGCCCTCGCTACGGCGGCGACGCACCACGAGGAAGACTCCGGTGCCCACCACCGCCGTGGCGCCGACACCGATCACCCCGGCCAGACCGCCGGAGAGGCGGGCGTTCTCGATGTCCGCGACGCCGTAGTCGGCGAGGGGCGAATCGGCGGCCGCGTGGTCCTCGACCTTCTTGTCGATGCCCTTGTCCGCGGCGACCTTCTCCAGTCCGTCCGGGTTGGCGGAGGCGTAGAAGGAGACGAATCCGGCCAGTACGAGGGAGGTCACGAGGCCCGCGATCCAGACCGGGCGCGGGGAGGCGGCCGGGGCCGGGGCGCCGTCGGGCCGTGCGTCCACGAGTTCACCGCCGACGCGCAGCTTGAGGGGCGTGGACAGTCCGCGCGCGCCGTACACGAGGTCCGGGCGTACGGCGAGGACGGCGCCGACCGTCGCCATCGTGATCAGGGCCTCGCCGATGCCGATCAGGAGGTGGACACCGACCATCGCGCCGAGGACCGTGCCGATCGGCACGTCGGTCGTGCCGCCGATCGCGTAGACCAGGGTGAAGGCGGCGGCCGCGGCCGGTACGGACACGAGCGCCGCGACGAACGAGGCCACCGTGATCGACCTGCGCTTCTTCGGCAGCACCCGCACCAGCGCGCGGAACAGGCCGTACGCGACGACGACCGTGACCGCGCCCATGACCGTGATGTTGACGCCGAGCGCGGTCAGTCCGCCGTCCGCGAAGAGGATGCCCTGGAGCAACAGCACGACGGAGACGCACAGCACTCCCGTGTACGGCCCGACGAGTATCGCCGCGAGTGCGCCGCCGAGGAGATGGCCGCTGGTACCGGCCGCGACCGGGAAGTTGAGCATCTGCACGGCGAAGATGAACGCGGCGACGAGGCCGGCGAGCGGCGCCGTCCGCTCGTTCAGCTCGCGCTGTGCGCCGCGCAGGCTGACGGCGACCGCGCCGGCGGCGACCACGCCCGCCGCGGCGGAGACGGGCAGATCGATGAATCCGTCGGGGACATGCATGTCAGGCTCCGCTTCCGGGACGGGCCGCTCGGGCCCGGCTGGTCAACCGTCCGATAATGCGCCCTGTTGCGAACCTGTTGCAAGAGCGCACGCCTGACAAATGCAAGCGACACGCCCAGGCCTTCCGGTCAGAAATATGCGACATTAGAGGGCAAAGAGCCTCAATGGTGAGGAACCAGCAATGTCTCAAGCCGTCGAGAGTCCCTCTGTCGAGGAGCACGCCGTCGAAGCGCATGCCGTCGAAGAGCATGCGAAAGCCCGGATAGTCAACGACGCCCCTCACTACCGCTCCGTGCCCGTGGCCCTCCGCTACGAGCCCGACAAGGATCCCGATACCGTCCACTTCCGCTTCCCCAGCGGGACCGAGTGGGCCTTCCGCCGCGAGCTGCTGGAGACCGGACTGCGCGCCCCGGCCCGCAGCGGCGATGTCACGGTGTGGCCGTGCGGCCGCGCCCAGGTGGTCGTCGAGCTCCACTCCCCGGACGGCGTGGCGGTGATCCAGTTCGACACCCGCCCCCTCGTGCGTTTCCTGCGCCGCACCTACGCGGAGGTGACCGCGCCCGCCACGGCTGCGTGACGGACACGGCCACCCCTGGGCCCCGCGGCGATCAGACGCGGACCAGCTCGCGCTCCTCGTCGGCGTCGTCGGCGTCGGCGTCGGCGGCCGAGGCGTCCAGCTCGCGCAGTCGCTCGCCCTCCACGTCGACGCTGGGCAGCACGCGGTCCAGCCGGCGCGGCAGCCACCAGGCCCGGTGACCCAGCAGCGCGAGCACCGCCGGCACGATCGCCATCCGCACGACGAAGGCGTCGAAGAAGACGGCGATCGCGAGACCGAAGCCGATCATCTTCACCATCTGCTCGCCGGAGCCGATGAAGCCCGCGAAGACCGCGATCATGATCACGGCGGCGGCCGTGACCACCCTGGCGCCGTGCCGGAAGCCGGTGACGATCGCCTGGCCGGGCCGCTCGCCGTGGACGTACGCCTCACGCATCCGCGTGACCAGGAAGACCTCGTAGTCCATGGCGAGCCCGAAGACCACACCCACCATGAAGATCGGCATCATCGACATGATCGGGCCGGTCTGCTCGACGCCGAAGAGGGAGCCCAGCCAGCCCCACTGGAAGACCGCGACCACCGCGCCGAGGGCGGCGACCACCGAGAGCAGGAAGCCGAGCGCCGCCTTCAGGGGAACGAGGACGGACCGGAACACCACCATCAGCAGCAGGAACGCGAGACCGACGACGAGCGCGAGGTACGGCAGCAGCGCGTCGTTCATCCGCTGCGAGAAGTCGATGTTCATCGCGGTGGCGCCGGTGACATGGACGTTCTCGCCGCTGGTGTCCCGGATGCTGCGGACGAGCGCCTCGGTCTCCGCGGAGCTCGGCCGGTCCTCGGGGATCACGGTGATCGTCGCCGTGTCACCGGCCTTGTTGTACGTGGCCGGGGTGACGGCCGCGACCCCGTCGAGCTTCTGGATGTCCTTGGCCGTGCCGTCCGCGGCGGCCTTGTCACCGTCGACCACGATGAGCAGCGGGCCGTTGAACCCGGGCCCGAAGCCGTCGGAGAGCAGGTCGTACGCCTTGCGCTGGGTGGTGCTGGTGGGCTGGGAGCCGTCGTCCGGCAGTCCCATCTCCAGCGACGTGGCGGGGATGGCGACGACACCGAGGCCGACCACTCCGGCGAGGAGCACGGCGACCGGGCGGCGCAGCACGAACCGGGCCCAGCGGGTGCCCATGTTGGGCTTGTCGCCGTCGGCCGGCCCTGTCTTCCCGCGGGACGCGGCACGGGCCTTGCGGCCCAGCACCCTCTTGCCGGCGAAGCCGAGCAGCGCCGGGATCAGGGTGAGCGCGATGAGGACGGCGATCGCGACCGTACCGGCGGCCGCGAAGCCCATCTTGCTGAGCATCGGGATGTTGACGACGGCGAGACCGACGAGGGCGATGACGACGGTGAGCCCGGCGAAGACGACGGCGGAACCGGCGGTGCCGGTGGCCCTTCCGGCGGCCTCCTCGTGGTCGCGGCCCTCGGCCAGCTCGGCACGGTAGCGGGAGACGATGAAGAGCGCGTAGTCGATGCCGACGGCGAGGCCGATCATCGTCGCGAGCGTGGCTGTCGTGGAGCCCAGGTCGAGGACGTTCGCGAGGGCCGTGATGGTGGAGACGCCGATCCCGACGCCGATGACGGCGGTGAGCAGCGGCAGCCCGGCGGCGACCAGCGAGCCGAAGGTGATGACGAGGACGACCGCGGCGATGGCGACACCGATGATCTCCGAGGCACCGGTCTCGGGCGCGGCCTGCAGCGCGTCACCGCCGATCTCGACGGTCAGCCCGGCGTCCTTCGCCCCCTGGCCGGCCTCCGTGAGCGCCTCCCGGTCCTTCTCGGTCAGCTCCATGCCGCTGACCTTGTACGAGACCTGGGTGTAGGCGATGGCGCCGTCCCGGCTGACCGACTTGGCCTGGTACGGGTCGACGACCGAAGCCACCTGGTCCGAGCCGGACCTGAGCTCGGCGACGACCTTCCTGACCTCCGCCTTGTGGGCCGGGTCGGTCATCTTCCGACCGTCGGGCGCCTTGAAGACGACCCGCGCGGTGGCACCGTCGGCGCTCGCGCCCGGGAAGCGCTCTTCGAGGAGGTCGAAGGCCTTCTGGGCCTCCGTACCCGGTATGGAGAAGGAGCTGGAGGTGGCGGTGGGCGCGGAGGCCGCGCCGACGCCGGCGAGTGCGAGCAGCGCCACCCACAGCAGGGCGACGAGCCGGCGGCGCCTGAAGGCGAATCGCCCGAGTTTGTACAGGAACGTGGCCACGAGTTGGGACTCCCGGTCAGGTCGTTGGGACGAAAAGGGCAGGCATGACCAGCCCGACGACGTGAGCGGTGCGCGTCAGGTGGGACTTCGGTCGTGATGTCCGGTGGGTTCTCCGGGGAACGCCGCCGACGGGGAGATCCGCGGTGTTCGGACGCAGAGACGTGGAGACGTCTCAGACGCAGGGGCGTTCAGACGTTCGAATGTTCGGACGTCTGGTCATCGCGCTCCCAGCGCGGGGAGCACGACGGCGTCGATGTAGTCGTGCAGGAAGCCCTGACTCATGGGCTGGTCCTTGATCAGCGGGTGGGCCACGAAGGCGCCGACCAGCATGTGCGACAGGTACTTCAGCGCGGGGTTGTCCGCCGCGATCTCGCCGCGGTCGATCGCCCGCTGCAGCATCCCGTCGAGGCCGGTGATCTCCGGTTCGATGAACAGTTGGCGCAGAGCCTGGAGCAGATCGTCGTTCTCGTGGACCGCCCGGGCGAGCCCCCGCATCAGCGCGGTGTCCCGTTCCATCTGGCAGTCGTCGGATTGCGACACCATCTCGTGGAAGTCGCCGGCCAGGCTTCCGGTGTCGATCAGCGACACGTCCACCGGCTTGCTGTTCCGCAGCGACATCGCCACCAGCTCCGGCTTGCTCCCCCACTGGCGGTAGAGGGTGGCCTTGCTGGAGTGGGTGCGGGCGGCGACGGCGTCCATGGTGAGGGCGTCGTAGCCGACCTCGCGCAACAGGTCGAGCACGGCTTCGTACAGTTCGGCCTCGCGCTCCGGCGTGAGCCTGCTCCGTGCCATGACCGACCGGCCTTCCGAACGAAACGGTTTCGTACAGTACGAAGATACCCCCCGCTTCAGCGAAACGAAACCGTTTCGTACGTGTCCTGGGCCACAGCGCTCCCGGCCCGCGCGCGGACGTCCTGGCGCGCGGAAGTCCCGCCCGCGGAAGACCCGTCCAGAGAAGTCCCGTCCCACGAGTTGCCGGGCCCTGCGTGCGCGGAAAGCATTGGAAGGTGAGTGACGACGTCGCGTATCTCCGCTTTCCGCATCTGCACGACGACTTGCTGTGCTTCGCGGCCGAGGACGATCTCTGGATCGCGCCCCTCGTCCCCGAAGGCCGGCGCCCCGGCCGCGCCTGGCGGGTCACCGTGGACAGGACCCGGGTCGGACACCCCCGCTTCTCACCGGACGGGCGCCACATCGCGTACACGACCTGGCGCAGCCTCGACCCCGAGATCCATCTCGCGCCGGTGGACGGCGGCCCCGGGCGACGGCTCAGCTACTGGGGCTCGACCGACACCCGGGTCTGCGGCTGGGACCCGGACGGCAACATCCTCGCCGTCTCCTCGCACGGCCAGCCGTTCTCGTACTTCTCCTGGGCCTACAAGGTGCCCACCGACGGCGACCCCGGCAAACGCCTCCCCTGGGGCCCGGTCTCCGACATCGCGGTCGCCGACGCCGCCGGGTGCCACCGCACGCTCCTGCTCACCGGCAAGCCGCCGCACGAGCCGGCCGCGTGGAAGCGGTACCGCGGCGGGGCGATGGGGCGGCTGTATCTGCACGGGGAGCGGCTGCTGCCGGACATCGAGGGCCATCTGGACTGCCCGATGTTCGTCGCCGGACGCATCGCGTTCCTCTCGGACCACGAGGGCGTGGGCAATCTCTACTCCTGTCTGCCCGACGGCACGGACCTGCGCCGTCACACCGACCACGACGCCTTCTACGCCCGGCACGCGTCCAGCGACGGGAACCGGATCGTCTACCAGTGCGCAGGCGAGCTGTGGATGGTCGACGATCTGGCGCCGGACGCGGAACCGCGGAAGCTGGACGTGCGCCTCGGCGGCCAGCGCGCCGGCCGGCGTCCCTACCAGGTCCCCGCCTCCAACCACGTCGACGGACTCTCCGTCGACACGACGGGCCGGGCCAGTGCCGTCTCCGTACGCGGCAGCCTGTACTGGCTCACCCACCGCGACGGCCCGGCACGGACCATCGCCGACACCCCGGGTGTCCGGGTACGGCAGCCGGTGATGCTCGGCAGCGGCGGCGGACAGGTCGCGTACGTCACGGACGCGGACGGCGAGGACGCGATCGAGATCGCCTACCTCCCGCGGGCGAGCGGCGAACGCGAGCCCCGACGGCTGGCCGCCGGGCAGCTCGGACGCGTACGGGAGATGGTGTCCGACCCGGCCGGGGAGCGTCTGGCGATCGCCTCGCACGACGGCCGGCTGCTGCTCATCACGGTGACCGAGGAGGAGCCGGACGCGACGACGGGCGCGGCCGAGTCCGGAACGGTGGAAGGACCGGCGGACGAGCCGGGGACACCGGGAGCGGACGAGCCCGGGACCACGCAGGGGCCTACGGACGAGCCCCGGACGCCGGGAGCGGACGAGCCCGCGACCGCGCCGGGACCGGCGGACTCAGCGGGAGCCACGGGCGGGGACGAGCCCGGGACCGCGCAGGGGCCGGAGGACGCGTCCGGAGCCGGAGGCGGCGCCACCGGTTCCGGGAACGAGCCCAGGAACGGGCTCGGAGCCCCGGCCGAGGAGAGCCCCGGCCGGGACGCGGGCAGCGGCGGCGTGGTCACGGAACTCATCCGGTCCGACAACGGCCCGGTGCGCGATCTCGCGTTCTCGCCCCACGGGAACTGGCTGACCTGGTCGCATCCCGGCATCGGCCGCACCCTGCGGCAGATCAAGATGGCACGGATCGACGGCGCGGGCCCGCGCACCGTCGTCGACGTCACCAACGGCCGCTTCGAGGACGAGAGTCCCGTCTTCACCCGCGACGGCCGCTATCTCGCCTTCCTGTCGTGGCGCGGCTTCGACCCCGTCTACGACGTGCACACCGGCGACCTGTCCTTCCCGCTCGGCTGCCGCCCCTATCTCGTACCGCTGTCGTCCGCGACGCCGTCGCCGTTCGCGCTGCTGCCCGACGGGCGCCCGGCGGCCGGCGGGCTCGACCCGGCCGAGGCCGACACGGGGGAGGGCGCGGCGATGGTGGAGGTGGAGGGCCTGGAGAGCCGGGTCACGCCGTTCCCGGTGTCCGCGTCCAAGTACTCCGCACTGCACCCGGTGAGCGGCGGCGGTCTCGTCTGGCTGCGCTGGCCGATCTCGGGCGCGCTCGGCGAGACGTTCGCCAACCCTGCCGATCCCTCGCACCGGCCGACCCTGGAGTACTTCGACATCCCCAAGGCCCGCAGGACCGAACTCGTCGCGCATCTGGACGGGTTCGCGGTCAGCGGCGACGGCTCACGGCTGGTGGTCGTCGACGACGGCGAGCTGCGCGCGGTGCCCGCGACCGAACCCGGCGACAGCGACTCGACCGTCTATCTCGACCTGCGACGGATCCTGCACGAGGTGGATCCGCCCGCGGAGTGGCGTGGTGCCTTCGAGGAGGCGGGGCGCCTCATCCGCGCCTACTTCTGGGACCCGGGGATGTCCGGCATCGACTGGGACGCCGTACTGGACCAGTACCGTCCGCTGATCGAACGGGTCGCCTCCCCCGACGAGTTCGCGGACCTGCTCCGTGAGGTCCTGGGCGAACTGGGCACGTCGCACGCCTACGTCACTCCCGCCCGCCGCAACGAGGGACCGCCCCACTACCAGCGGGCGATGGGCCTGCTCGGCGCCAACCTGGCGTGCCGGGAGGAGGGCTGGGTCGTCAGGCGGATCCTGCCCGGTGACTCCTCGGACTCCAAGGCCCGTTCCCCTCTCGCCGGTACGGGCATCCGCGAAGGCGCCGTACTGACCCATGTGGACGGGCGGCCGGTGGACCGGATCGCCGGTCCGTATCCGCTCCTGTCGGCGGCCGGCGGGACGACCGTCGAGCTGACCTTCCGGCCGGCCGAGGGCGAGGGACCGGCCCGCCGGGTCGCGATCGTGCCGCTGATCGACGACCGCCCGCTGCGCTACCAGGACTGGGTCGCCAAACGCCGTGCCGTCGTACGCGAGGTGAGCGGCGGCAAGTGCGGCTACCTCCACATCCCGGACCTGGGCGGCTCGGGCTGGGCGCAGTTCAACCGCGATCTGCGGATGGAGGTGTCGATGCCCGCGCTGATCGTGGACGTGCGCGGCAACGCGGGCGGGCACATCAGCGAGCTGGTCATCGAGCAGCTGAGCCGCAAGATCCTGGGCTGGGACCTGACGCGCAACGCGCAGCCGGTCTCGTACACCTCGAACGCCCCGCGCGGACCGATAGTGGCGCTCGCGGACGAGGCGACCTCCTCCGACGGCGACATGATCACGGCGGCGATCAAGCTGCTGGGCCTCGGCCCCGTGGTCGGCCAGCGCACCTGGGGCGGTGTGGTCGGCATGACCGGCAGGCACCGGCTCGGGGACGGCACGGTGATCACCGTGCCGATGAACGCGGCCTGGTTCGACGCCTACGGCTGGTCGGTCGAGAACCACGGTGTCGAGCCGGACATCTTCGCCGAACGGCCGCCGCTCCACTGGGCCGAGGGCAAGCGCACCGACCTCGACACGGCGGTGCAGGTCGCGCTCGACCGGCTGGAACAGCATCCGGCCGCGACACCTCCCGGGTACGAGAAGGTCCCGGACCGGCGCCGCCCCAAACTGCCGCCGCGCGGCTGACCGTTGGACACACGGATCTGGACGCCTGGACGGACCTGGACACAACGACCTGGACACAACGGCCCGGACACCGGTCTGGACGGACCTGGACGCGGTGAAGGGGCGCACCCCGTGCACTGGGTGCGCCCCTTCCGCGTGTCAGAGCCGCTGACGTCAGGCGTCGTGGTCCTGGTCGAAGCGGCGCTGGGCCTCCTGCGGGGACCGGCGGGGCTCGTCGTGCGTCTCACGCTGCTGCCGGCCGCGCTGCTGCACGCGCTCCTGCTGCGGGCGCTCGTGCTGCGGGCGCTCCTGCTTCCCGCGCTCCTGCGGGGGGCGCTCCTGCTTCCCGCGCTCCTGCGGGGGGCGCTCCTGCGGCCGCTCCTGCGGGGAACGCTGCGCGGCCTCGCGCTTCGCGTTGGCCGGCTTCTGCTTCGCCTGCTCCTTGAGCTGCTCCGCCTTGTCCTTGAACTGCTCCTGGATACCCATCTGGTTCACTCCTGGAAGGGTGTGGGAGGTTCGGGGGCCGTTGCCGGCCCCCGGGGCCTCGACCAGCCTGGCATGCAGGAACATCCCTCGCATTTCGATCAGTGACGCTCCGTGCGTTCCTGCTCGTCGGCGGCACCTCCGGCACCCACCAGCCCCTTGCGCACGCCGGACAGCCGCGGTTCGAAGTGCCGCATCTCCCGCTGCCCCACGAGCCCGATCAGCGACGGCAGATAACCGCGCACCGACTGCATCCCGCGCAGCCACCACTGCGCGTACACATGCGCCGAGCGCCGCTCGATGCCCTCGACGATCCGGTCGACGGCCGGACCGAGCGGGTACGTACGGTTCGACGGCCACGGCAGCCGCTGCCGCAACTCCCGCATCACCTCGTCCTGGTCGGCGCCGCGCACCATGTCCGTGTCGGTCCAGGACAGATAACCGACGCCGACCCTCACGCCCTTGTGGCCGACCTCCGCGCGCAGACTGTGCGCGAAGGCCTCCACACCGGACTTGGAGGCGCAGTACGCCGTCATCATCGGCGCCGGGGTGATCGCGGCGAGCGACGCGATCTGCAGGAAGTAGCCACGCGACTCCATCAGCACCGGGAGGAAGGCGCGGCAGGTGACCGCGCCGCCGATGAGGTTGACCTCGATGACCCGGCGCCACGCGTCGGGATCGGAGTCGGCGAACGGCCCGCCGGAGGCCACGCCCGCGTTGGCGACGACGATGTCGACCTTGCCGAAGCGTTCCTTGACCTCCTGGGCCACGCGCGTCATCGCCTCGTGATCGGTGACGTCGGCGTGCCAGTACTCGCACTCGCTGTGCAGCCGGCCCGCGACGGCCTTGAGTTCGTCCGGCTCCAGACCGACGAGCGCGATCTTCGCGCCGCGCGCCGACAGCTTGCGGGCGAGCAGCTCCCCGACACCCCGCGCCGCGCCCGTGACGACGGCGACCTGTCCTTCGAGGCGGACCCTGGTCATGCGTTCTCCTCCTGCTTCGCCTGGTCCTGCTTCGCGTGGTCCTGCTTGGCGTGGTCCTGCTCGGCCCGGTCCCGCTCCGGCCGGGCGTCCGGCTTCAGGTGGGCGTCCACGAGCTTCCTGATCTCGGCGGTGACCGCCTCCGGCGCCTCCACCGGCGTCATGTGCCCCATGCCGGCGAGTTCGACGAGCCCCACGCACTCCGGCAGCTCGGCGGCGAGCGCCCGCGCGTGGACGATCGGCGTGAGCCGGTCCGCGGTGCCCGCGATCACGGCCGTGGGCAGCCTCATCTCCCGTACGCCAGCGGCCAGATCGAGTTCGGCGAGGACCCGCGCCCAGGCCACCCGGGTCGGCCGCGGGCAGGCGTGCACGATACGGGCGCACTCGGCGATCCGGTCCGGCGCCGCGCCCGGCCCCATCGTCCCGTACCGGAGGATCCGCTTGGAGATCGGCGTGACCGGCCCGAGCGGCGCCCGCGAGCCGAGGATGGACCGGGTGATCCGGGTCCGTACCCGCCCCGGCCTCATCGGCACCACCAGCGACTCGGCGACGAGCCGTGAACTACCCGTGCTGCACAGCAGCGCGGCCGCGGCGTGCTCGGCGAACCCCGGCCGGTCGGCGGCGGCCATCAGCGTCATCCCGCCCATGGAGTGCCCGGCGAGCACGGCCTTCTCGCCCGGCTCCAGCGCGATGGCGAGCACCGCCTCCAGGTCGTCGGCGAGCGCGCCGGTGCTGTGGCCGGTCTTCGCCACGGCGGGAGTGCGCCCGTGCCCTCGCTGGTCGTAGGCGATGACGCGGTGATCGGTGGACAGGTCCCGTATCTGGGCCGCCCAGAAGTGGGTGGAGCAGGTCCAGCCGTGGGCGAGGACGACGGCCGGGGCGCCCTCGGGGCCGTGCACCTCCACATGGAGGCGGGAGCCGTCGGCCGAGACGGCGGTCAGTTCGCGGGTGGCGACGGGCGGGGCGGGGGCCGCTGCCGCGGACCGCTTCATGAGCCGGCTCACTTGGCCTCCTCCGTGACGAGTCCGGACGCCGCTTCACGGGTGCCCGGCGGGCGGATCACTTCGTACTCGGAGAGGTCGACCCCTCGCGTCTGCCGCCGGAACTCCCCGGTCGTGCCCGGCCAGATGGTGGTGTTGCGGCCGCTCGCGTCCAGGTACCAGCTGGTGCAGCCGCCCGTGTTCCACACGGTGCGCTTCATCCGCTCCTGGACCCGCCGGTTCCAGGCGCCGACGGCGGACGGCCGCGCGCCGAGCGCGACCCGGCCGCCGAGAACGTTCAACTGCCGCATGTAGTCGGCCATGTAGTTCAGCTGGGACTCGATCATGAGGATCATCGAGCTGTTCCCGAGGCCCGTGTTGGGGCCGATGATCGTCATCCAGTTGGGGAAGCCGGCGGCGGTCGCGCCACGCAGCGACTCCATGCCGTCCTTCCACGCCTCGGCAAGGGTGTGCCCGTCCGCGCCGACCACCCGCTCGGCGATCGGCATGTCGGTGACGTGGAAGCCGGTGCCGAAGACGACCGCGTCGACCTCGGTCTCGGTCCCGTCGGCGGCGACGAGCGTCGAGCCCCGGATCTCCGCCAGCCCCGAGGCGACGACGTCCACATTCGGCCGGGCGAGCGCCGGGTAGTAGTCGCTGGACAGCAGGATCCGCTTGCAGCCGATGCGGTACGAGGGCGTCAGCTTCGCCCGCAGCGCCGGGTCCTTGATGGACTTGGCCATGTTGGCCTTGGCGAGGGACTCGATCAGCCCCAGCTGGTTCGGCCGCTTGGTGAAGGCGCTGACCTGCAACTCCCTGATGCCCCAGAGCAGTCCGCGGCGCGCGGTCCCGGTGAACGGCAGCTGCCGGTGCAGCCAGCGCTCGGCCGCGGTGACGCGTCGGTCCATGCGCGGCATCACCCACGGCGCGGTGCGCTGGAACAGCATCAGCCGCTCCACCTCGGGCTGGATCGACGGCACGATCTGGATCGCCGAGGCACCGGTCCCGATCATCGCGACCCGCTTGCCGCGCAGGTCGTAGTCGTGGTCCCAGCGGGCCGAGTGGAAGACCTTGCCGGGGAACGAGGCGAGTCCGGGGATCTCGGGGACCTTCGGGTCGGAGAGCGGCCCGGTGGCCGACACCACGACATCGGCGGTGAGCCTGCCCCGCGAGGTCTCGATCTCCCACCGCAGCTCGTCGGTGTCCCAGCGCATCATCTGCACCTCGTGGCCGAGGCGGATGTGCGGGCGGAGCCGGAAGACGTCGGCGACGTGCTCCAGATAGGCCCGGATGTGCTCCTGTCCGGAGAAGGTCCTGGGCCAGTCGGGGTTGGGCGCGAACGAGAACGAGTAGAGGTGGGACGGGACGTCGCAGGCGCACCCGGGATAGCTGTTGTCCCGCCAGGTCCCGCCGACCGAGTCCGCCCGTTCCAGGACGACGAAGTCCGTGATCCCCTCGCGGCGCAGCCGGACCGCGGCGCCGAGGCCGCCGAATCCGGATCCGATCACCGCCACTCGTACGTGCTCGTGCTGCTGGCTCATGCCGCCACCCTCCCGCAGACTGACTTCCGCCGAACCGCGCCAGCAATCACTGGCATGGTGGGGAGCGTAGAGCCTCCGCATACCGAGCGGTAGGGGTCGGACCGAACAAGTTACCGGCGGTACAACATAGGCTTGCGGACGTGACGGACGAGCAGCGCAAGGATCGCGAAACGCGCGAGTACCGCATGGAGGAGCTGGCCGAGGAGGCCGGCATCACCGTGCGCACCCTGCGCTTCTACCGCGAGCGGGGACTCATTCCGCCGCCGCGCAAGCAAGGCCGTATCGCCTGGTACGACGACCACCACCTGGCCCGGTTGCGCACCATCTCCGCCCTGCTGGAGCGCGGCCACACCCTCAGCGGCATCGCGGACCTCGCGTCCGCCTTCGACAGCGGGCGGGACGTGGGCGAGGTGCTGGGCCTCGGCGAACCGAGCGAGGAGACACCGGTCCGCCTCACCCCGGAGGAACTCGCCGACTACTTCGAGGGAGAGGTCACCCCCGAGAACCTCACCGCCGCGCTCGACCTCGGCTATCTCGCCACCGACGGCGACGAGATCGTCCACATCAGCCGCCGGCTGCTCGACGTCTCCTCCGCGCTGGTGAAGGAGGGCGTGCCGCTCGCCGCCGTCCTCGCCGCGGGCCGCGAGGTCCGCGCCCACGCGGACGCCCTGGCCGCCCTCTTCACCGAACTGCTGCGCACCCACGCGGCCGAGGACGACATGGCCCGCCTCCGCCCCCTCGCCAAGAGCGTGGTGGAGGCGGAACTCTCCATGGCCATGGACCGCCGACTCCACGACTGACGGGGTTCCGCCCCTGGACTCCTCCCGGCGCGGCAGCGTGTGCGGCCGGGCGCTCAGGGTGGCGAAGGGAGCCACCAACGGGCCTTGTAGATGCCGCCGTTCACCAGGTGGTGGGCGCCCTCCGCGCCCTCCGGCCGATGGACCGTCACCTTCCGTGTCCACCACGTCTCCTCCAGCCCGCTCTCCGGCACGGTGGACGCCACCTGTCCCGTCGTCGGATCGTTCCCGACCGCCTTCACACCGGGACGGCTGATCGCGGCGGCGCCGGCGAAGTCCTGGACGAACGAGTCGCGGCTCTTGACGTACTGGTGGACCGCCGAGCCCGTGGTCACCCACAGCCGGTCGGGCCGCCCGGCGACCTGCAGCAGATCGTGCCCGTGCGGACCGGGCAGCCGCGTCTCGAAGGTCTTGGTGAGCGTCGGGCGCGCGGCCGTCCCGCCGGGCTTCAACGCCACCAGCCGGTCGCCGCCGAGCGCCCACAGCACCTCGCGCCGCGTGTCCCACTGCAGCCC
The DNA here is from genome assembly GCF_036181745.1 of Streptomyces sp. NBC_00259. Classification (NCBI taxonomy): domain Bacteria; kingdom Bacillati; phylum Actinomycetota; class Actinomycetes; order Kitasatosporales; family Streptomycetaceae; genus Streptomyces; species Streptomyces sp. NBC_00259. Next base: position 3,266,460 of record NZ_CP108080.1, read on the forward strand.
GTGCGCGTCGTCCAGCGGGTACGAGACGAAGGGCACGTCCGCCGCCCCCTGGGACGCCGCGTAGAGCCTGACCACGTCACCGGTGCTGCCGGCGACGGCCACATCGCCGTCGGGCAGGAGCTCGATGCTGTGCGGATTGACCTCGATCGTGCCGGGCGCGAGCGCGTCACCCCAGTAGCGTCTGCCGGACGGATACTCGACGACCGCCGCGAAACCGAACGACGCCGTGGTGAGCACATAGGTCCGCCCCCGGTGCCGGCGCACCTTCGCCTCGTCCGGGTACACCCAGCTCCTGGCCGGATCCAGGTCCGCGTACCGGGCGTCGCCCACCGGAGAGAACGCCCATCTCACGACGGACGGATCGGCCGCCGGATCCCAGGTCGTCCGCGACCGGTCGAGCAACAGGAGGCGCTTGGACGCCTGGTCGGTGACGAGGAGGTCGGGGGCAGCGACGCCGCCCTGCCGCGGGGCGGGCACCGCACCCATGAGGCACAGCGCCAACACCCCGAGCAGCACGGCCCTGAACACACGCATCCGAAGAACCTGGCGAATCCGCACGGTTCCCGAGCCTGCCCGAGCTCGCCGGACAGGTCACGTACCGAAACAGCCAACCTCCGCGCCCGGTGCGCGAGCGGACCGCTGCAGCCCTACAGCTCGAAGACCGCCGTCACCGGCGCATGGTCGCTCCACCGCTCACCGTGGCTCGCGGCCCGCTCCACATACGCCTTCACGCACTTCCCCGCGAGGCGCGGCGTCGCGACGAGGAGATCGATCCGCCAGCCCGTGTCGTTGTCGAAGGCACGGCCCCGGTACGACCACCAGGAGTACGGGCCCTCCTGCTCGGGGTGCATCGCGCGGACGACGTCGACGTAACCGGCGCCCGCCTCCCCGTCCTCGTAGACGCGGCCGAGCCACTCGCGCTCCTCCGGGAGGAAGCCGGAGTTCTTCCTGTTGCCCTTCCAGTTCTTCAGGTCGGCCTCCTGGTGGGCGATGTTCCAGTCGCCGCAGACCAGGACGTCACGGCCGTCGGCCGCCGCCCGCTCCTTCAGGGCCTTGAGATAGGGCAGAAAGCCGTCCATGAAGCGGAACTTCTCGTCCTGGCGCTCCGTGCCGACGTCACCCGAGGGGAGATAGAGACTGGCCACCGTGACACCGGGCAGATCGACCTCGACGTACCGCCCGCTGCCGTCGAACTCCTCGCTGCCGAATCCGGTCCGCACCGCGTCCGGCTCCCGGCGCGTGTACACGGAGACGCCGGCGCGGCCCTTGGCGGCCGCGGCGACGTGGACGACGTGCCAGCCCTCCGGCTCGCGCACCTCCTCGGGGAGCTGGTGCGCCTCGGCCCGCACCTCCTGCAGACACACCACATCGGCGGAGGTCTCCGCCAGCCACTCGACGAAGCCCTTCTTCGCGGCGGCACGGAGGCCGTTCACATTCACGCTGGTCACAGTGAGCATTCCGGCACACTATCCGAGGAGCATCCTGATCCGAGGACCATCGTGCGCATACATGTACGATAGTCCGCATGGATATCCGGCCGACGCTCTTCGACCACCCTGACGCCGTCAAACTCAACGACCAGGTGCAGCTCGAATACGCCGCGCGCTACGGCGACGAGGGCGATGCCACACCGCTCGACGCCTCGATGTTCACGCCCCCGCGCGGACTCTACCTGCTGGCGTACGACGGGCTCGGCCGCCCGGTCGCCACCGGCGGCTGGCGCAGCCAGGACGAGAACGACGAGGGGTACGCGAACGGCGACGCCGAGCTCAAGCGGATGTACGTCGTGCCGGAGGCACGCGGCCTCGGCCTGGCCCGGCGCATCCTGGCGGCGCTGGAGGAGGACGCCCGCGCGGCCGGGCGGCTGCGGATGGTGCTGGAGACCGGCACGGCCCAGCCGGAGGCCATCGCGCTGTACACCTCCAGCGGCTACGAGCCGTGCGTCAAGTTCGGCCACTACCGCGCGTACGAGAACAGCCGCTGCTTCGCGAAGCCGCTGGCGTAGCCCGACCGGGCCGGACGAAGAAGACCCTGACGCGCTCCTGACAAAGTCAGCGCTGTCGTGGCACCCTGCCTCACGCACGCCGATCCGCACCGTTCTCATCCCCCACCTGCCCCGGCAGAAGGAGACATGCGTGAGACGCCATCGCACAGCCGCAGGCATTCTGTTAGCCGTCGGCGCTCTGCTCACGGGCGGCCTGACGGCCGCCACCGCGGCCCAGGCCGCCACCCCCGTCCCCTCTCCCTCCCCGGCTTCCGCCTCCGCCTCCGCCGTGGCGCACAGCGCCTCGGCCGCCGACCAGCGCACGGCCCGGGCCTTCTGGACCGCGGACCGGATGCGCGGCGCCACCCCGCTCGATCTGCACCTCGGCGCGGACGCCCTGAAGACCCTCAAGCCGCCCGCGCCCGGCTCCACGACGACGACCGTCGCCCCCACCGCCTTCCCGCAGGCGGGCGGCCCCTGGACCGGCGGCGGCGCCGTCGTGAAGACCTCGGGCCGGGTGTTCTTCACCTTCCAGGGCCGTACGGCATCCTGCTCCGGCAACGCGGTGACCAGTAAGAACGCCAGCACCGTCATCACGGCCGGACACTGCGTGAAGTACCAGGGCAGCTGGCACACCAACTGGGTCTTCGTGCCCGCGTACGACAACGGCCAGGCCCCGTACGGCCAGTGGACCGCCTCCAAGACGCTCACCACCCCGCAGTGGGAGGCGAGCGAGGACATCAACCACGACATCGGCGCCGCCGTCGTCGCACCGCTGAACGGCCAGACCCTGACGTCGGTCACCGGCGCCCAGGGCATCCAGTTCAACGGCGGGTACAACAAGCAGATGTACGCCTTCGGCTTCCCTGCCGCGTCCCCGTACGACGGCACCAAGCTGATCTACTGCAGCGGCAACAGCTCGAAGGACTGGCTGTTCTCGCAGGACCACAGCCTGGGCTGCAACATGACCGGCGGCTCCAGCGGTGGCCCCTGGTTCACCGGCTTCAACGAGTCGGCGGGCACGGGCCTGCAGGTCTCGGTGAACAGTTTCGGCTACGTCTTCCTGCCGAACCGGATGTTCGGCCCGTACTTCGGCAACGAGGCGAAGGCGCTGTACGACAAGGCACAGGCCTCCTGATCCGGGTCCTGATCCGGGCCTTCTGACCGCCTCATGAACCGAGTCGGCGGGCGGCGAGGAGCACAGCCCTCGCCGCCCGCCGGACACGACCATGGACGGGGCCCGCCCCGCACCGCGAGGATGCACGGATGGCGACGACGCGGCACTGGGCGGACTTCCAGTACGAGATCTATCTGAACGGCATGACGGGCGCCGTACCACGGCTGCCCACCGACCTGACCCGGCTGGAGGAAATGGCCGAGCACCGGCTCGGGCCGGGCCCGTTCGGCTATGTGGCGGGCAGCGCGGGCAACGGCAGCACCGCGCGCGCCAACCGTGCCGCGCTCGACCGCTGGCGGATCGTGCCACGCATGCTGCGTGACGTCCACGAGCGCGATCTGTCCGTGGAGGTACTGGGCCGACCGCTGCCGGCCCCGCTCGCCCTCGCGCCCATCGGCGTCCTGTCGATCATGCACCCGGACGCGGAGTGCGCAGCGGCGCGCGCGGCCGCCGCACAGGGAGTGCCGTACATCCTGTCCTCGGCGTCAAGCACGCCGATGGAGCAGGTCGCCGAGGCCATGGGCGACGGGGAACGGTGGTTCCAGCTGTACTGGGCGAAGGACCGCGAGGTCACGGCGAGCTTCCTGGCGCGGGCGAAGGCCTCCGGTTACACGGCGCTCGTCGTCACCCTCGACACCCCGCTGCTGGCCTGGCGCCCCCGCGATCTCGACCAGGCCTATCTGCCGTTCCTCCACGGCGTGGGTACCGCCAACTACTTCTCCGACCCGGCCTTCCGGGCCGGCCTCGCCAAGCCCGTGGAAGCGGACCCGAACGCGGCCGTGATGCACTTCGTCGGGATGTTCGCCGACCCCGCCAAGACCTGGCCGGACCTGACCTTCCTGCGCGAGCACTGGGACGGGCCGATCGTGCTCAAGGGCATCCTCCACCCCGACGACGCCCGCCGGGCCGCGAACGCGGGCATGGACGGTGTGATCGTCTCCAACCACGGCGGCCGCCAGGTCGCCGGCTCCGTCGCCGCGGCCGACGCCCTGCCGCGCGTCGTCGAGGCGGCGGGCGACCGGCTGACCGTACTCTTCGACAGCGGCGTACGCAGCGGCGACGACATCTTCAAGGCCCTGGCGCTCGGCGCCCGCGCGGTGCTGCTGGGCCGCCCGTACGCGTACGGCCTCGGCCTCGACGGCCAGGCCGGCGTCGACCACGTGATCCGCTGTCTGCTCGCCGAACTCGACCTGACGATGGCGCTGTCGGGCCACGCGGACCCGGGTTCGCTCACCGCCGACGACCTCGTGAAGGAATCCTCCGCATGAACGCGCACGCCGCCAAGAACGTTCTGGCCGTCATCTCCCCGCACGTCGGCGGCCGTTCCGCGGGAGCAGGGCTCGTCGGCCTCATGCCCGGAGCGCACGTGACCGTCGTCGAATCGGCGGACGAGGACCCGGCCGCCCTGCGCGAGGCCCATGTCATCATCACCGGTCTCGGCCCGGTGACCGCCGCCCACATCGCCGCCGCGCCCGGCCTCGAGCTCGTCCAGTGCGCCAGCCACGGCTACGACTACGTGGACCTGGCGGCCGCCAGGGACCGTGCGGTACCCGTCTGCAGCATCGGCTCCAGCGGCGCCGAGAAGCAGAACGTGGCCGAGCAGACCTTCGCGCTCATGCTCGCCCTCGCCAAGCAGCTCGTCCCCGCCCACACCGCCCTCGTGGAGGCCGACTGGGCACTGCCACGCCTCCAGCGGTCCATCACCGAACTCTCCGGCAAGACCCTCGGCATCGTCGGCCTCGGCCACATCGGCGAGGAAGTCGCCCGTCGCGCCCTCGCGTTCGACATGCGCATCCTCTACACGGGCCCGCGCCGCGCCGCTCCGGAGACCGAGGCCCGCCTCGGCGACGCCCGCCACGTCCCCCTCGACGAACTCCTGCGGACCTCCGACTACGTCACCCTCCACGCCCCCCTGACCGACGCGACCCGCCATCTCCTCGACGCCGGCCGTCTCGCCCTCCTCAAGCCCACGGCCTTCGTCGTCAACACCGCCCGCGGCGCGCTCATCGACCAGGACGCCCTCGCGGACGCCCTGACCGCCGGAACGCTGGCCGGCGCGGGCATCGACGTCTTCGACCCCGAACCACCGACCGCCGCCCTGCGCCTCCTGAAGTCCCCGAACGTCGTCCTCTCCCCGCACGTCGCGGGCGTCACCCGCGAAACCCTGGTCCGCATCGCCCTGGCGGCGGTCCAGAACGTCATCGACCACCTGGACGGGAAACCGCCGCGGGACGTCGTGTCGTAGATCCTCTAAAGGCTCACGGGGCGGGCGAACCGCACGGCGACGCCGGGTGAGTACAGCACGCTCACCGGGTCGCCGAGCGGCGTCGCGAGACCCGCGGCCCTGGTCAGGTCCTCGTCGCACTCGACGAGCTCGGCACGGTGCAGCGGCCACCGCGGATGGGTGTTCGGGAGGTATCTCGTGTGCCCGAAGGCGGAGTTGTGCATGCCCCAACGAGCGGTCAGGAAGTGCTCGAGGGCGCTCGGCTCCTGAATCCGTTCGCCGGGGCGGACGGTGACCCGGCTGTACGCACCGCGAGGTCCCGGTCCACGCCGGGAGCTGGTGTAGGTGATGGTGTCGCCCCGGCGCCGCACCGCCATCCGCGACCAGTAGTAGGGCAGGCGGAAGGCGGACCGCGCGACGGCCACCGGTATCAGCCGGGACGCGTCGAGCGAACGGAAGACGACCCCGCGGCGGCCGTCGCCGTCGACCGAGTAGAGGCGGACGTTGGTCTCGGGAAAGCTGCCCAGATACGGCACGCCCGGGAGACGGAGCCAGCCCACGCGGTGCATACGGAAGGGGACGAGCCCCACGTAGGTGGCGCCGTCCAGCGTGTCGGGAACGGTGCCGGCAGGCAGGAGCGGAGCCACGTCCGCGGGGTCGACGGCCCAGTGCAGGAAGGCCAGATCGAGCCACGACTGCGTGAGCAGCGGTCTCGGCGTCGAGCCGGGTGGCTCGGCGGAGACCGGCTCGGGATCGGCCGGCGCGGGAGTGCGCGGAGCGGCAGGCATGACATCAGTGTGGCGCCCGCCACCGACACCGCGCGGACGGGGGCCCGGTTTCCTCAGGGCAGCGGGACTCCGCGGGCCGTCAGCCACAGCTCGTACCACTCCTCGTGGGTGAGGCCGGGCTCCTCCTGCGCGGCCTGGCGGCAGGCGCGGATGCGTTCGGGACGCGCGCTGCCGATGACCGGTGCGATCCGCGCGGGGTGCCGCTGGAGCCACCACAGCAGGATCGTCTCCGGCGTCGTGCCCTTCTCCGCGGCGAGCGACTCGATCAGCCGCGCGGTGGCGTGCTCCTCGGGCGTCTCCTGGCGCCCTGTGAAACGGCCCTGCGCCAGGGCGCCCCAGGCCTGCAGCTCGATCCCGTTCTGCATGCAGAACTCGAGGGTCCCGAAGGGGAAGCCGTTCGCCGCCGCCTCCCGCGTGTTCACGAGGACACCGGCTTCGAGCCAGTCACGCCGCTGCAGACTCATCTCCAACTGGTTGGCGACGAGCGGAATGTCGAGCCGCCCCTGAAGGTGGCCCATCTGCGCCGCCCCCATGTTCGACACCCCGAACCGGCGCACCAGGCCCTGCCGGTGCAGAGAGGTCAGCGCCTCCGCGATGTCGTCCGGGTCGGCCAGCGGGTCCGGCCGGTGCAGCAGCAACACGTCGATGACGTCGGTGCGCAGCCGTGCCAGGCTCTGCTCGACCCGCCGCACGACGGTCCGCCCGCGCAGGTCGTAGATCCCGGGGCGCTCGCCGTCCGCCAGGCGGATACCGCACTTGGTCTGCAGCACGATGCGCTCCCGCAGCCCGGGAGTGCGTGCCAGGACCTCACCGAAGACGGCTTCGGCCTTCCCGTGCCGGTAGATGTCGGCGTGGTCGAACGTGGTGATCCCGATGTCCAGCGCCGCCGCGATCGCCGCCTCGGCGGCGTCGATGTCCGCGGCGCCGTACGGTTCGGCGTCCCACGTCCCCCCGAGCCCCATGCACCCGTACAGCAGCTGCCCAGCCCTCGAGGGCGTCTTCGTCGTCACCCCGCGACCCTACGACGGCGGCCGGCGCCCCTACGCAGGGGCCCGTCGTCCAGGCCCGACGCCCGCGGTTCCGTGATACGGGAACCGTCCCCCCTACTCTCCGGGCGTCCTGGGCCCGGACACGAAAGAGCCCCTGCCGGATCTCTCCGACAGGGGCTCTGACATGTTGTGGTGGACCTGAGGGGATTTGAACCCCTGACCCCCTCGATGCGAACGAGGTGCGCTACCAGTCTGCGCCACAGGCCCTTGCAACGAGTGAAACCTTAGCATCCCGATCGGGGTGCTTGGAAATCCGTTCCTCGCTGGTCAGCCGAGGCGGGGTTCCGAAGGCCCGCGGGCCCGTCGCCCCAGGTCCCGCGCGCGGCGGGGGCGTCTCACTCGTTGGCCGCGCGGGGCCTGTCCTCGTCCGCGTACTGGTCGAAGAGCGGGGTGCGGCCGTGGTCGCGGGTGCGGCGCGGAGGGTTGGTGCGCCGGCGCGGGGGCTGGGGGGCGGAGGGGGTGGGATCGGCCGTGGAGGAGCGGGCCGAGCTCCAGGTCTCCGGGTCCGTGACATCGATGCCGCTCGTGGCGCGCGGGGCGACCGGGGCGGTGACGTACGTGGGCAGCGGCACCGGGACCGGGTCCCAGCTGTCGCCGCGGGCCGGGCCCGGGTCGCGCTGCTGGTCGACCCACTCCGCGTGGTCGGTCTGCTCCACGAGGGCGCGGCGGCCCGCCTCCTGCGGCGAGACCACCGGCGCGGGTTCGGGCTCGGGGTGCTCCGCCGGCTCCTCGTCCGGTTCCGTGGCCGCGGCGGGCTTGCGGCGCGGGTGGCTCTCGCGCAGGCGCTGCGCCGCTGCCTCGGCGCGACGGCGGTCCATGACATACACGAAGCGCCTGCGCTCCTTGGCGCGCAGATGCACGATGTACGCGCTGAGCAGGACCGCGGGGGCGCCGGGTGCCCAGAGGAACGCCAGCCCGCCGACCGCGGCGACGATCGCGCCGACGGTGAAGGCGAGGAAGAGGATCACGGTGGTGCGCCGGCGACGGGCGAGGACCTTCGAGCGCCGGGCGCGTTCCGATGCCGCGCTGTTCGGTCTCGGAGGACGGGGACGCTCCTTGCGCGCGGACGCGGGTCCGGCCGACGGGTCCGGCACCTTCAGCCGGGCTTCCGTCCTGGCCGGAGGCGCGGCGAAGGACCGGACGTCGACCGAACTGAGTCGGTCCGTCTCGGCGTCCGGGTCGGCGTCGGTGGTGGGCTCGTCCTCGGCGGTGCGCTCGCGCAGCTCCTTGGCGTACCGGCGCTCCATTCCCGCCCGTCCGGACAGCAGCCGGATGGCGGTGCTGAAGCGTTCCGTGGGACGGGCTTCGTTGAGCTCGTCCTGCCTGCGGAGCCACATCGGCACCAAGTAGGCGGCCCAGGCCCCGACGATGACTGCATAGATGAGGCCGCTGCTGCTCACGCAACACACCGTAGAGGGATTCGCACGAGGGCATCGGCCAATTGGCCCGGTGTGTCGCACGATCTGGCTGATATCACTGACTTTTTTTGTGATTCTTCAGATCGTTGCGCGATCGAGTGGCGACTGAATTCGAACAATCATTTTATTTCTCGTGCCGCGCGGGTCGTGCCTGGTGCCAGCGGCGCAGCAGCCCCTCGGGGACCTCCTCGGCCGTGAGCGCGAACACCAGATGGTCCCGCCACGCGCCGTCGATGTGGAGATAGCGGGGGCGGAGACCCTCTTCGCGGAATCCGAGTTTCTCGACGACCCGGCGGCTGGGACCGTTCTCGGGGCGAATGCAGACTTCGATGCGGTGGAGTCCCACGGACCTGAAGCAGTGGTCGACCGCCAGAGCGACGGCCGTCGGCATCACCCCGCGGCCCGCGACCTCACGGTCCACCCAGTAGCCGACATGGCCCGAGCACATCGAACCCCAGGTGATCCCCGCGACGGTCAGCTGGCCGACGAGCACTCCCCGGTACTCGACGACGAACGGCAGCATCCGGCCCGCATTGGCCTCCGCGCGCAGATGGCGGACCATCTGGCGGTACGTCGGGCGCTGCGCGACCGGGCCGCCGGGCGCGGGCGGCGGAATGGTCGCCTCCCAGGGGCGCAGCCAGTCCCGGTTGCGCCGGTTCACCTCTCGCCAGGCCCGCTGGTCGCGCAGCTTTATCGGACGGAGAGTGACATCACCGTCCGTCAGAACCACGGGCCAGACATGGGCGTTCAGCGTGAACCCCCGGCGCGGCCTTCGGTGCCGGAGAGGTCCGCGGGGCCCGAGGGGTCCGTGGAGTCCGCGGGGCCCGAGGGCTTCGCGGGTCTCGGGTGGTCACCGCCGTGCATCTGGTCGACGGCGTGCGGCAGCATCCGGGACAGAACGGCGAGCCCGTCCCGTACCCCGCCGGAGGATCCGGGGAGGTTGACGATCAGGGTGCGGCCCGCGACGCCCGCGAGGCCCCGGGACAGCGCGGCGGTGGGGACCTTCGCCAGTCCGTACGCGCGGATCGCCTCCGGGATGCCGGGGATCTCGTAGTCGAGCACCCGGCGGGTGGCGTCCGGGGTGCGGTCGGTGGGCGAGATGCCGGTGCCGCCGGTCGTCAGGATCACGTCGTACGCCTCGGCCACGCCCTCGCGCAGCGCCGCCTCGACCGGGTCGCCGTCCGGGACGACCCGGGGGCCGTCGACCTCGAAGCCCATGTCCGCGAGGCCTTCGGCCAGGAGCGGGCCGCCCTTGTCCTCGTACACACCGGCGGAGGCGCGGTTGGAGGCGGTCACGACCAGGGCACGCCGCGAAGGACGCCCTGTCCCGCCATGCTGGGGCGCCGCGCCGTGGGCGTGGCTGTGCACCTCACCCGCGCGAGGGCTCACTGCCCGCCCTCCTCACGGGACCAGTCGCCCGACTTCCCGCCGGTTTTCTCCTCCACCCGGATATCCGTGATGACCGCGGCCTTGTCGACCGCCTTGATCATGTCGACGACGGTCAGCGCCGCCACGGACACCGCGGTCAGGGCCTCCATCTCGACGCCGGTACGGTCCGTCGTCCGCACCGTGGCGAGGATCTCGACCGCGTCGTCGGCCACCGACAGATCCAGCTTCACCCCGGACAGCGCCAGCGGGTGGCAGAGCGGGATCAGGTCGGGTGTGCGCTTGGCGCCCATGATGCCCGCGATACGGGCGGTGGCGAGGGCGTCGCCCTTGGGCACTCCCTCGCCGCGCAGCAGCTCGACGACGCGCGGCGAGACCAGGACCCTCCCGCTCGCGCGGGCGGTGCGCGCGGTGACGGCCTTCTCCGAGACGTCGACCATACGGGCCGCGCCCGCCTCGTCGAGGTGTGTCAGTCCTTGCTGCGCGCTCATCGCTGTGGCTCCCGGTCACTGTGTGGTGAGACACGCTACCGCCACGGCAGCGCGCTCATCCGAGCAGGACCACCTCCGTCTCCGTGCCCGGCTCCACGGAGGTCACGTCCTCCGGGATCACGATCAGCGCGTCCGCCTGTGCGAGAGCCGCGATCAGATGGGATCCGCTGCCGCCGACGGGGGTGACGGTGCCCTCCTCCGCATCGTAGGCACCGCGCAGGAACTGACGCCTCCCCGCGGGCGAGGTCAGCGCCTTGTCGGTGCGCAGCTCGGCGCGCACGTGCGGGCGCCGCACATCCTTCAGGCCCATCAGCGCACGGATCGCCGGCCGTACGAACAGCTCGAACGAGACGTACGAGGACACGGGATTGCCGGGCAGGGCGAGCAGCGGTGTGTGGTCGGGGCCGATGGAGCCGAAGCCCTGGGGCTTGCCCGGCTGCATGGCGAGGGTGCGGAAGTCGATCCCGCTGCCCGGCTCGTCCTCGTCACCCACCGAGGCGAGTGCCTCCTTGACCACGTCGTACGCGCCGACGCTCACGCCGCCCGTGGTGACCAGCAGATCGGCGCGGATCAGCTGGTCGTCGATGGTGGCGCGCAGCTCGTCGGCGTCGTCGGTGACGGCGCCGACCCGGTAGGCGATGGCTCCGGCGTCCCGGGCGGCGGCGGTGAGCGCGAAGCTGTTCGAGTCGTAGATCTGGCCCTCGCCCAATTCCTCACCGGGCTGGACCAGTTCGCTGCCGGTGGAGAGCACGACGACGCGCGGACGGGGACGCACCCGCACGGTGCCGCGGCCGATGGCGGCGAGCAGGCCGATCTGCGGCGGGCCGAGGACCGTGCCCTCCACCAGGGCGAGATCACCGGCCTGGACGTCGCTGCCGCGCTCGCGGACATGGGCGCGGGGCTCCACCGGCCGGTGGATCCGGACCTCGCCGCCCGCGGCCTCCGGGGCGCTGCCGGCAGGACGCATGGTCGTGGCGGCTCCGCCGCCCGTGCCGCCGTCGGTCCACTCGACCGGGACGACGGCCTCGGCACCGGGCGGCAGCGGGGCGCCGGTCATGATGCGGGCGGCTTCCCCGGGACCGACGAGGCGCTGCTCCCCGCTGCCCGCGGCGACATCGCCGATGACCCTGAGGACGGCGGGATAGTCCTCGCTGGCGCCCGCGACATCGGCGACGCGCACCGCGTAGCCGTCCATCGAGCTGTTGTCGAACGGCGGCAGGGCGACCGGGACCGTGACGTCCTCGACGAGGACGCAGCCCTGGGCGTCGGGCAGCTGCAGGTCGATCGGGTCCAGGGGGCGGATCGCGCCGAGGATGTCCTCCAGATGGTCGTCCACCGACCACAGGGCCGGCCGCCCGCCGGGGGCGTCACCGGCCGGGCCGGAGCCGGCCGGGGTGGCCGGGCATGAGCCCGTGCCGGGTGTTGCCGTGCTGCTCACGTGCTACATCTCCTCGGTGACGTAACGGCGAAGCCAGGCTCGGAAGTCCGGGCCCAGGTCTTCACGTTCGCACGCGAGTCTGACAATGGCACGCAGATAGTCGCCGCGGTCGCCGGTGTCGTAGCGGCGGCCCTTGAAGACGACGCCGTGCACGGGTCCGCCGATCTTCTCGTCGGCGGCGAGCATCTGGAGGGCGTCGGTGAGCTGGATCTCGCCGCCGCGGCCCGGCTCGGTCTTGCGGAGTATCTCGAAGACGGCCGGGTCCAGGACGTACCGGCCGATGATCGCGAAGTTGCTGGGCGCCTCGGCCGGGTCGGGCTTCTCGACGAGACCGGTGACCCTGACCACGTCGTCCTCACCCGTGGTCTCGACGGCGGCGCAGCCGTACATGTGGACCTGGGAGGGCTCGACCTCCATCAGGGCGATGACGCTGCCGCCCTCGCGCTCCTGTATGTCGACCATCCGCGACAGCAGCGGGTCGCGCGGGTCGATCAGGTCGTCACCGAGGAGGACCGCGAAGGGCTGGTCACCGACGTGCGGGGCGGCGCAGAGGACGGCGTGGCCGAGACCTCGGGGGTCGCCCTGGCGCACATAGTGCATGGTGGCGAGGTCGCTGGACTCCTGGACCCTCGCGAGACGCTGGGCGTCGCCCTTGCGGCTCAGGGCCTCTTCCAGCTCGTAGTTGCGGTCGAAGTGGTCCTCGAGGGGGCGCTTGTTGCGACCGGTGACCATGAGAACATCCGAGAGACCGGCGCCCACCGCTTCCTCGACCACGTACTGGATGGCGGGCTTGTCGACGACAGGCAGCATCTCTTTCGGAGTGGCTTTCGTTGCAGGCAGGAACCGGGTTCCGAGGCCTGCGGCGGGGATGACAGCCTTGCTGATCCTGGGGTGCGACTCAGTCATGCGGGCACCATATCCGGTGCGTATGGGCGGAAGATTAGCCTCCGGTTAACTTTCTCCTCATAAAGGCGTATTGGCTGTGGATTGCCTGAGGATTGTGAGGCTGCTGTGGGTGCTGCTGGTGCCGACATGTCCGGAAAGAGCGTGGTACGGCGTGAACTGCTCGACGTACGACGCCTCCTGTCACCCGAAGACGTCCGGGAGGCCTCCCTGGTTCTCGCACGGCATGCACGGGAGCTTCCGGAACTCAGCCGTGCCCGCACAGTAGCCGCCTACGTGTCCGTGGGGCGCGAGCCGGGTACCCGTGCGCTGCTCGACGAGCTGCGCACGCGGGGCGTGCGGGTGCTCCTGCCGGTGCTGCTGGACGACAACGATCTCGACTGGGCGGTGTACGAGGGGCCGGACCACCTGGTCCCCGCGCGGCGCGGCCTGGCGGAGCCGGACGGCCCGCGGCTGGGCCACAAGGCCGTACTCGAGGCGGACACGGTCCTGCTGCCCGGGCTCGCGGTGGACGAGCGCGGTATGCGGCTCGGGCGCGGCGGCGGCTCGTACGACCGGGTCCTCGCCCGCCTCGAAGCGGCCGGCGCGCACCCCGCCCTCGTCGTGCTCCTGTACGCGAACGAGGTGGTCGCGCGGGTTCCCGAGGAACCGCACGACCACCCCGTCCACGCCGTGGTGACACCGGAGGGCGTCCGCCGCTTCGCGACCGCGGCCCCGACCCCGCCCTCGGCCTGAGCCGCCGACCGCGGCCTACGGCTTGAGCACCAGCGTGTCCTTCGTCGCCGCCTGGACCGCCTGCTCGCCGTAGGCCCAGTCGAGCAGTTCGCCCTTGGCCCACTTGTCCGTCTGATCGGTGTAGTGCGCGTTGTAGGCGTGCCCGGACGCGCCGGTCAGATTGATCCAGCGGGACTTGTCCCAGTCGCCCACGTTGACGATCATGCGCATCGACGGCACCCAGATCACGTCGTAACCACCCGCCGCGTTCCAGCCGGTCGCGTTGACCGTGGCCTCGCCGCCGCCCAGGTTCCACGGGCCGCGGTTGAGCATCCACTGCAGCGCCTCGGGTCCCTCGGTGCCGAGCGTCTGGTTCTTCAGCGTCAGCTGGTGCAGCCGGCCCCAGCTCCAGGTGGAGACGTCCTTGCCCAGCTTGGCGGTCAGCTCCCAGCGGGCGTCCTTCATGGCCCGGGCGAGCAGCCCGTCACGGGTCGTCGTGGCAGCGTCCTTGCGGGTCTTCGGAGACTGCCACCACTCGCTGTTCTCGTCCTCGAGCAGCCCACGGACCACCTCGTACCAGCGGTCGCCGCCGTCCGGCTGGGCCGACTCGGCGTCCCGCTGGCCGCACTCGCGCACCAGCCCGTTCAGATCGTCGACCGGTCCGGTGCTGTCGGCCGGGCGGACGTTGAGGCACTCACCCTGGACCCGCAGCTCCTTGGGCAGCTTGTTGCCGAAGGCGAGCTTGAGGACCTGGCGCCAGACGGCGTTGAAGTAGGCGGCGGCCGCGGAGTCCGGCTCCTGGGTGTAGTCCCAGCCCTCCAGCAGCTTCTGCGCTTCCCGCACGTACGGGTCGGAAACGTCGATCTTCAGCAGATGGTGCGTCAGCAGCTTGGCGATCTCGCTGCTGTTGTCCATCTGCATGGTGCGCATGTCGTCCGTCGAGATCTTGCCGCCGTCCTTGATCTTCAACTCGATCAGGTCGTTTATCCGCTGGCTCCGCGAGCCGTAGCCGTAGTCCTTGGTGATCAGGTACGGGTACTTGTCGGAGTCCACGACGGCCTGGTTGGCGGTGACGATGTAGCCGCGCTTCGGGTTGTACTCGTAGGGCAGCTCGTCGAAGGGGATGTACCCCTTCCAGCCGGACGTCGGGTTCCAGCCCGGAACCGGCATCGAGCCGTCGAAGCCCTCGGCGCGGATCGGGATGTTCCCCGGCGCCTGGTAGCCGATGTTGCCCTTGGTGTCGGCGTAGATCAGGTTCTGCGAGGGGACCTCGAAGTCCTTCGCTGCCGCCTGGAAGTCCTTGAAGTCCTTCGCGAGGTTGAGCTTGAACACCGCGTCCATGGACTTGCCGGGATCCAGGGCCGTCCAGCGCAGCGCCACGCCGTAGCCGTGGCCGCGGTCGGGGACGGGGGTGGAGTTGCTGACGGGCGCCCGCTCGCCGACCCGCTCCATCTCGGCGCTGCGGTCGGAGATCAGGGGCCCGTGGTCGGTCTCCCGGACGGTGATCGTCTTGCTGGCGCCGCCCGCGACCTTGATGATCTCGTCGCGGACCTTGAACGGCTTGACCTTGCTCCCGGACAGCCAGCCGGCCTGGGAGACCTTCTCCAGGTAGAGATCGGTGACGTCGGCGCCGAGGTTGGTGAAGCCCCAGGCGATGTCCTGGTTGTGGCCGATGATCACGCCCGGCATGCCGGAGAAGGTGTAACCGGCGACGTCGAACGAACACTTGGGCGAGACGGCGCGGCAGTGCAGGCCCATCTGGGTCCACAGGGAAGGCAGCTGCGGCGCAAGGTGCGGGTCGTTGGCGAGCAGCGGCTTGTCGGTCGTCGTGTACTTGCCGGAGACGACCCAGGAGTTGGATCCGATGCCGTTGCCGTTGGGGCCGAGCATCGCCGGGACCCGGTCGAGGACGTCGGAGAGGCCGGAGAGCTGGCTCTGGATGCCCTGACCGCCGCCGGAGCCGGAACCGTCGCCCGAGCCACTGCCCGTGCCGTTGTCCGAGCCACTGCCCGAACCGCCGCCCAGGCCGTTGCCCGATCCGTCGTTCGAGCCGCCGTTCGAGCCGTTGTCCGAGTCGTCGGAGGAGGAGGCCTTGGCCTTCGGATCCCACTTGTCGGTGTCGCTGTCCACGCTGCCGCCCTGGACGACCGGCTGGTGCAGGTCGTACGGGTACGCCGGGTACAGCTGCTTGATCTGCGCCTGGCTGAGCCTGCTGGTCATCAGCGACCGGTCGATCTCGTCCTGCATGTTGCCGCGCAGGTCCCAGGCCATCGCCTTGAGCCAGGCCACCGAGTCGACCGGCGTCCACTTCTCCGGCGTGTAGTCGTTGGTGAGGCCGAGGGCGGCGTACTCGAGGGACACATCACTGCTGTCGCGCCCCGACAGATAGGCGTTGACGCCGTCCGCGTAGGCCTGGAGGTACTTCTTGGTCGCGGGCGCCAGCTGCTTGTCGTACTCCTCCTGTGCCACCCGGCGCCAGCCGAGGGTGCGCAGGAAGGCGTCCGTCTCGACCGATCCCGGGCCGAACATCTCGGAGAGCCGGCCCGCGGTGACGTGACGGCGTACGTCCATCTCCCAGAACCGGTCCTGCGCGTGGACGTAACCCTGGGCGCGGAAGAGGTCCTCGTCGCTGTCGGCGTAGATCTGCGGGATGCCGTTCCCGTCGCGCTTGACGTCGACGGACCCGGACAGGCCCTTGAGCTCGATCGTCCCGCTGGTCTGCGGGAACGAGGCGCGTACGGTGCTGACGCCCCAGTACGCACCGCAGACGACACCCGCGACCAGCGCCAGCACCAGGGCGAGCACGATCAGACGGGCGCGTCGGCCCCTCCTCTTGCCTGGCTTCTCGGCGGAGGAGGCGGTTGTGTTGGCGGGCATCGCTGTCCTTCGAGGGGCAGTGTGGTCCTGGGAGTGCTGGAGCAACCATAGGCGCAGCGATCGACGGGCCCGGACGCGGTATCAGTAAGGCGACATCAATGACCGGTCACTCGAACTGACGATCGACTCCAGGGCGGAAGCCGTCACGAGAGCGTCAAGAAGTCGTTAAAGATTAGGTAAGGTAACGAAGTGTCGCTTGCCGGAGGCACGATCCGGCAGCAAGCGCGAGGGGAAGGATCGGCCGCTGACTGTCCACGAGCTCAATGAACTCCTGCTCATCTGCTCGCTCGTCCTGCTCATCGCCGTCGCGGCGGTGCGCATCTCGTCCCGGAGCGGGCTCCCCAGCCTGCTGCTGTATCTGGGCATCGGGGTCGCCATAGGGCAGGACGGCATCTTCAACGTCAAGTTCGACAACGCCGAACTGACGCAGGTGATCGGCTATGCCGCACTCGTGGTGATCCTGGCCGAAGGTGGCCTGGGCACCAAGTGGAAGGAAGTCAAACCGGCGCTGCCCGCGGCGGTCGCGCTGTCGACCGTCGGCATCGCCGTGAGCGTGGGCGTCACGGCGGCGGGCGCGCACTATCTGGTCGGACTGGAGTGGCGCCAGGCGCTGATCATCGGCGCGGTCGTCTCCTCGACGGATGCCGCCGCCGTCTTCTCGGTCCTGCGGAGAGTGCCCCTCCCCGCACGCGTCACGGGCGTCCTGGAGGCCGAGTCCGGATTCAACGACGCACCCGTCGTCATCCTCGTCGTCGCGTTCTCGGCGGCGGAACCCGTGGACACGTGGTACGTCCTCGTCGCCACGATCCTGCTCGAACTGGCGATCGGCGCCGCCATCGGCCTGGCGGTCGGCTGGCTGGGCTCGTTCGGGCTGCGCCACGTGGCCCTGCCCGCCTCCGGTCTGTACCCGATCGCCGTCATGGCGATCGCGATGACGGCGTACGCGGCCGGCGCCATCGCCCACGGCAGCGGGTTCCTCGCCGTCTACCTCGCCGCGATGGTGCTCGGGAACGCCAGGCTGCCGCACTGGCCCGCCACCCGCGGGTTCGCGGACGGGCTCGGCTGGATCGCCCAGATCGGCATGTTCGTCCTGCTCGGCCTGCTGGTGACCCCGCACGAGCTGGTGCGCGACTTCTGGCCCGCGGTGGCCATCGGGCTGGTGCTGACGATGGTCGCGCGACCCCTGTCGGTCGTCATCAGCCTGCTTCCGTTCCGTATGCCCTGGCCCGAACAGGCCCTGATGTCCTGGGCCGGCCTGCGCGGCGCCGTGCCCATCATCCTGGCGACCATTCCCCTGGTGTCCGGTATCGCCGGCAGCGAGCGGATCTTCAACATCGTCTTCGTGCTGGTGGTCGTCTACACGCTGGTGCAGGGGCCGACCCTGCCCTGGCTGGCGAAGGCCCTGCGGCTCGGCAACGGGGCGGAGGCCGCGGACCTGGGCATCGAGTCGGCGCCGCTGGAGCGGCTGCGTGGGCATCTGCTGTCGGTCGCGATCCCCGAGAAGTCGAGGATGCACGGTGTGGAGGTCGCGGAACTGCGGCTGCCCGCCGGCTCCGCGGTGACGCTCGTCGTCCGTGAGGGCAAGAGCTTCGTACCGCTGCCGACGACCGTGCTGCGGCGCGGTGACGAGCTGCTGGTGGTGGCGACGGATCCGGTGCGGGACTCCGCCGAAGCACGGCTGCGGGCCGTGGGTCAGGGCGGAAAGCTCGCCGGATGGCTGGGGACCGGAGGGCGGACGTCCCGTTAATCGCAGGTGCCGGTCTGGAAACGTCTGCGATCTCAGCGGAAGAACGGCCTCCACCCCTGTACCATGAAGGCACACTGATCGACCAACTCTGCCTGACGCAGAGCTGGCGCGACCGTATGGCGGCCGAGCATCCCCCAGCAGTGGGTCCCGGTATCTACCGCAGTTCCGCGCAAGAGGACAGCTCTCGGCTGCTCCCGGCACCCCGGGAAGCGCTACCAGGCGGCAGAAAGGCAAGGGCCGTGGTGTCCACGGTCGCTTCTGACACGTCCTCCGGCAGGTCCTCCGGCACATCTTCCGCGTCTTCCGGCACGCCCTCCGCGACATCCCGCGCGTCCTCCGGCATGCCCTTCGGCGCGTCCTCCGGCGCATCTTCCGCGTCTTCCGGCACGTCCGGTGCCGACGCGGCTCCCGGTGCCTCCGGCTCCGGCTCGTCCTCACGGCGTCCTGGCTACGGGCAGCTGCTCCGCACTCCCGGGGCCTGGTCGTTCCTGCTCCCCGGATTCGCCGCCCGGCAGCCCTTCGCGATGCTGACCATCGGCATCGTCCTGCTCGTGCAGCACACCACCGGCTCGTACGGCAGCGCAGGCGCCGTCGCCGCCGTCACCGGTGTCTCCATGGCTCTCTTCGCTCCGCAGAGCGGCAAGCTCGCCGACCGCTTCGGCCAGCGCGCCGTGCTGGTCCCCGGGGTGCTGGTGCACTCCGCGTCCGTCGCCGCGCTGACCGTGCTGGCACTCGCGCACGCTCCTCTGTGGGTGCTCTTCGCGGCCGCTGTGCCGGCCGGTGCCTCCGTCCCGCAGGTCGGCCCGATGGTGCGGGCCCGCTGGGCGGCGAAGCTCGGAGGCTCTCCGCTGATGCCGACGGCGGCGGCGTTCGAGTCCGTGACGGACGAGTTCACCTTCGTGGTCGGCCCGGTGCTGGCCACCGCCCTGTGCACCGGTGTGCACCCGGCCGCAGGACTGATCGCCGAGGCCGGGCTGACCCTGGCCGGCGGTCTGCTGTTCGCCGCCCAGCGCCGCACGCAGCCGCCCTTCGGCCGCCCGTCCGCCGGTGAGCGCGAGGCGCATGTGTCCGCGCTGTCCGTGCCGGGCGTACGGGTCCTGGCCGTGGCCTTCCTGGGCATCGGCTCCGTCTTCGGCGGTATGCAGGTCTCGCTGACCGCGTTCTCGGAGGAGATCGGGCAGCCCGGTATGAACGGTCTGCTGTACGGGCTCTTCGCGGCCGGCAACATGCTGGCGGGCATCGCCATCGGCGCGATCGCCTGGAAGTCCGGGCCGCGACGGCGTCTCGTGCTCGGCTACGGAGGGCTCGCGATCGCCGCGTCCCTGCTGTGGGCGGCGCACTCCGCGGTACTGCTCGGAGCGCTCGGCCTGGTCGTCGGCGTATGCATCGCGCCCGCGCTGATCAGCGGCTTCACGCTGGTCGAGACACTGGTGCCGGGATCGGCCCGTACCGAGGCGTTCACCTGGCTGACGGGCTCCGTGGCGCTGGGCCAGGCGGCCGCGGTGACGGTCGCCGGGCGGCTCGCCGACGGGTACGGCGCGAGCGCCGGATTCCTGGTGCCGCTGGTGGGCACCGCACTGGCCCTGATCACGCTCGTGGCGTTGCGGTCACGGCTCGCGCCGCGGTCGCACAGCCGTACCGTCGCACGTGGTGTCGGTCACCGAGTGCCCGTGACGGTGGACTGATCCGCGGGAATACGTCACTATGGACCGTCGTTAGCACTCATCGAGTGAGAGTGCCAGGAGGAAGACAAGTGCCGACCTACCAGTACCAGTGCACCGAGTGCGGCGAGGGCCTCGAGGCGGTGCAGAAGTTCACCGACGACGCCCTGACCGAGTGCCCCAGCTGCGACGGACGCCTCAAGAAGGTGTTCTCGGCGGTCGGCATCGTCTTCAAGGGCTCCGGTTTCTACCGGAACGACAGCCGCGGCGCGTCGTCGAGCAGCACGCCGTCGTCGACCTCGTCGTCGTCCGCCTCTTCGTCTTCTTCCACGGACACCAAGTCCTCGTCCTCGGACTCGAAGCCGGCGGCGAGCACGTCCGGCTCGTCCGGCGCTTCCAGCAGCGGTACGACCGCCGCCTGATCCAGTTCTTCGCGTCAGGGCCCCACCGTCTTCGGACGGTGGGGCCCTGGGCGTTCACGGCGGGCAGCCGGCGCATTCCGTGTGCACCGGGCGCATTCCGGCGCGTGTTCGGGCGCGGCTACTGTGATCGCCATGGCCAACGCAGACAGCGCACAGCGCGCGGACATCGGCGTGATCGGCGGCTCGGGTTTCTACTCGTTCCTGGAGAACGTGACCGAGGCCGAGATTCCGACGCCGTACGGCAGCCCGAGCGACTCCCTGTTCTTCGGCGAGATCGCCGGCCGCAGGATCGCCTTCCTCCCCCGGCACGGCCGCAGCCACCGCCTCCCTCCTCACCGCATCAACTACCGCGCCAATCTGTGGGCCCTGCGGTCCGTGGGCGTCCGGCAGGTGCTGGGGCCGTGCGCCGTGGGCGGGCTGCGGCCGGAGTACGGACCGGGCACGCTGCTCGTCCCGGACCAGTTGGTCGACCGTACGAAGGCCCGCGCCGACACCTACTTCGACGGTGAGCCGCTCTCGAACGGGGAGGTGCCGAAGGTCGTCCATGTGTCGCTGGCCGACCCGTACTGCCCCTCCGGCCGCGCCGCCGCGCTGGCCGCGGCACGCGGACGGGACTGGGAGGCGGTCGACGGCGGCACGCTGGTCGTGGTCGAGGGGCCGCGCTTCGGGACCCGCGCCGAGTCGCGCTGGCACGCGGCGATGGGCTGGTCGGTGGTCGGGATGACCGGTCACCCGGAGGCCGCGCTCGCCCGTGAGCTGGAGCTCTGCTACACGACGATGACGCTCGTGACGGACCTCGACGCGGGGGCGGAGAGCGGTGAGGGCGTCTCCCACGGGGAGGTGCTGAAGGTCTTCGCCGCGAACGTGGACCGGCTCAGGGACGTGCTGTTCGACGCGGTGGCCGGGCTGCCGGCGAACGAGGACCGCGACTGCCTGTGCGGGAACGCGCTGAACGGGATGGATACGGGGATAAAGCTGCCGTAGCGGTGAGCGCGCGGTGCATCAATCGCCCGTGAGGGTGAGGGAGTTGTCCACAAGACCTGGGCTGTCCACAGGTCCGGGCGGGGCGGCGCGTGAGCGGGGATCGTGAAGGGCGTTGGGCATCCACACCCTTCACACGACTCACGACGGGCGGTCACGACCATGACGCAGCTACCCCTCTCGCTTGCTTCCGCGCTTTCTTCCTCGCCTCCTTCCACACTTCCTTCCTGCGGGCATGTCCCTCATGCGTCTTCCGGGACATCGGCCCTGCCGCCGGCTCCGGCGCCGGAGCCCTGCGGGGTGCCCGCGTTCCCGCCGCTGAGGGTGCGGGGCGGGCTGCACTGGCAGAGGACGCGGCTGCGGCGTGTGCTGCGGCGGAGGCGGCGAGCCCTGGCGGCGGGTCTGGCGGTCACGGCTGCCGCGCTGGCCGCCTGGGTGCCACGCGCACAGGTCGGGACCGACGCCCGGGGTGAGCCGGTCGCGCTGCCCCGGCATGCGCCGCCTCGGCCCGC
This sequence comes from Streptomyces sp. NBC_00259, assembly GCF_036181745.1. Classification (NCBI taxonomy): domain Bacteria; kingdom Bacillati; phylum Actinomycetota; class Actinomycetes; order Kitasatosporales; family Streptomycetaceae; genus Streptomyces; species Streptomyces sp. NBC_00259. Next base: position 3,288,232 of record NZ_CP108080.1, read on the forward strand.
TCCACCGCCACCGGTGGACATCGTGTCCGCGCCGGTGCGCATCGCCGACGCCGAGACGGTCCGGCTGCTGGAGCCCGGCGACCGCGTGGACGTCATCGCGGCCTCCGGCTCCCCGGCGGGCACGGGCTTCGGCGCGGCGTACGGCAGGGGTTCGGGCCCGCGAGAGGGGTCGCGCACGGACTCCGACGCACGGGTCATCGCGACCGGCGCCCGGGTGGCCGACGTTCCACGGGCGAGCGAGGGTCCCCAGGAGGGCGGGGCGCTGGTCGTCCTGGCTGTGCCGCGTCCGGTCGCGGCGGCGCTCGCCGGAGCGAGCACCACATCACGTCTGGCGGTGACGCTGTGCTGAATCGTGTCCCGGCATTCCGTGCACGCCCCGTTCCCCGTGCACGCTCCGTTTCCCGTGCACGCCGTGTTTCCCCCGCCCGTCCCGTACGGCCGGTGGCAGGCCCGCCCGGCCGGGGTCAGAGGTGGTGCGGGGGCTTCTCGTCGAGGAAGCGGGCGAGGTCGGTGGCGCTGTCGCCGCTCGTCGGAGGCCGCTCGCCCCACCCGCGGTCCGTATCGTCCGAGGATTGCTGGTCCAGCGGATCGTCGAAGATCAGCGCCGGCTTGGGAAGGGGCTGCCGGGGCTCCTCCGCATCACGCGGTCCGGGGGCGGGGGCGGTGCTCATGGACTCAGGGTACGCCGGGGGCGGCGAGGGTCAGCGGTCCTTCGGGTCGAGCAGCCAGAGGCCGAGGACCACCAGGAACGAGAGCACGAGGAATCCGGCGCCCCACCAGGCGGTGCCCGTGTTCCCGCTCATCCACTCGTCGACGGTGATGGTCAGCCCCCAGAGCTGGCCGACGATGACGGTGAGGGCGAGTGCCAGGCGTGCCGTGAGCTTGGAGGAGCGTTCGGGCTCCTGCTCGCTGCCGGCGCCCGGCCCCGGGCCCGTGTGCCGGATCCGGGGGTCGCCGTAGCCGCTGGTGGAGCGGATCTGCGGATAGCGCTCGCGCACCGGCCGGTTCAGCCGGGGCTGGGCGCTGCCGGGGCGGTAGTCGGGCGGTGGGGTGTTGGGCTGCGAGGGAGGTGTGGTCATGAGCGGAGCCCCTCCTCCCCTGTGGAACGAGCGCCCGGGCAGCCGAGTCTGGCGGCCATCTCGGGGCGGTCCTCGAGGAGTTGGCGGCACAGCCCTTCGGTGGCGGACTCGCCGGAGCGGGTGGTGCCGACCGCCCAGACGCTGCCGTCCGCCTCCTCGATGAGGAGCACCTTGGGCAGCGGCCTCGGCGGCGGGCCGGCGGTGACCTCACCGGTCCGCGGGTCGAAGATCCCTTCGTGGCACGGGCAGTACAGCTCGCCTTCGCTCCCCCGGTCCGCGCGCCAGAGCACCCCGCAGGCGAGATGCGTGCAGACGGCGGAGTAGCCGACGAGGCTGCCGTCTCCGAGGCGTACGGCGACGGCGCGGTCCGCTTCTTCCGGGTAGCGGAACGCGATGGACTCCCCGGGCAGCAGCCGGCCGGCGATCCGCTTGGGGGCCGGGATTCCTTCGCTGTCGCCGTGCCGGTGAAGTACGCCCGCGGCGACGCCGATACCGCCCACGGCGAGGCCGCCGGAGACGGTCGCGACGATGCGGAGGTAGTCGCGGCGGGTGGTGAGGGAGTCCGCGGCGATCCGGTCCTCCAGCGCCTCCTGTGCGGCGTCCGTCGCGCCCGGTCCTTCGGCCGGCGGCTGTTCGGTCACGCTCATCGGACGTCCACTCCGTTCACCTCGACCACGGGCAGTCCGCCGGGCACGGGCCACTGGACCTTGTCGGCGGGGACGACCATGGCGACCCCGGTGGTCACGGTCGTACGGCCGAAGGTGAAGGAGTCGACGACCTGGACTCCAGGGCGTTCGGCCTGGAGTTCCTCGACGGTGCCGTAGAAGAGGGCGCCGGTGGGGCAGACCGTGGCGCACATCGGGGCGAGGCCGTCGGCGGTGCGGTCGTAGCAGAGGTTGCACTTCATCTGCAGCTTCGCCTGGAGGTCGATCTTCGGGACACCGAAGGGGCAGGCGTTGACGCAGTTGGCGCAGCCGATGCAGCGGGTGGTGTCGGCCTGCTGCACCACTCCGTCCGCGGTGACCAGGATCGCGTCGGCGGGGCAGACCTCGGCGCACGGGGCGACCGGGTCCTCGCAGTGCATACAGACAGTGGGAAGGGAGGCGACGGAGTGACCTTCGTCGGGGTAGTCGAGATGGATCATCGACTTTCCGCGGTGCGAGTCGCATTCACGGCATGCGGAGACGCATGCCTGGCACCCGATGCAGCGCCCCGGGTCGATGAAGATCGTTCTGCCCATCATGGTTCTCGTCAGCTCCTCTCCGCGGTGCCACGGCCCTGCGGGACGGTGGGCGGCAGGGGGTCGGTGCGGGACACCTGGGTCTCCGGGTACGCGTGGTGGCCGGGAGCGGTCGGGGGCTCGGGGACCTCGTCGATCTGCTCGGCGCGCTCGATACGACAGGCGCAGACCTTGTACTCGGGGATCTTCGACCGGGGGTCGAGGGCGTCGATGGTGAGCGCGTTGGCCGCGGTGGGGACGGGCCAGTGGTACGGGACGAAGACGGTGTCCGGGCGGATGGCCTCGGTCACCAGGGCGGGGAAGACCTCGCTGCCACGGCGGGTGACGACGCGGACCGGGTCTCCGGAGCGGAAGCCGTGGGAGGGGTGGACCTCGATCCAGGGGCGTGGGGTCTGTTCGACGAGGGCGCCCAGCCTGCGGGTCTGGTTGCCGGAGAGGAAGTGGGCGACGGTCCGTCCGGTGGTGAGTGTCATCGGGTGCTCGTCGTCGTACGGGTCCATGGGCGGGTGCCATTCGACGACCTGCATATGGATCTTGCCGTTGGGATGGTAGGTCTTCCCGTCCTCGAACAGGCGGGGGGTGCCCGGGTGGTCCGTGGAGGGGCACGGCCAGGCGATGCCGCCGGTCTCCTCCAGGCGTTCGTAGGTGATGCCGTAGTAGTCGTTGACCGTTCCGGCGGAGGCGATGCGCAGCTCCTCGAAGACGTCGCGCGATCCGGCGAAGGCGAACTTGTCGCCGACGCCGAGGCGCTGGGCGAGCTGGCACATGACCCAGGTGTCGGTGCGTACGCCCGGGAGCGGTTCCTGGGCCTTGTTGTGCTTGACCACGCGGGCTTCGGCATTGGCCATCACGCCCTCGTCCTCGGCCCAGGTGGTGACGGGGAGGACGACGTGGGCGTTGGCCGCGGTCTCGGAAAGGAAGAAGTCGAGTTGGGCATGGAATTCGATGGCGTCGTACCCCTCCTTGACCACGCGGTAGTTGGGGAGGGAGACAAAGGGGTTGTTGCAGATGCCGATCAGCCCACGGATCTCGTGGCGCTGCATCTGCCAGACCATTTCCATCATCGAGGTGCCGGCGGGCGGGAGTTCGGATTCCTCGATGCCCCAGATCTCGCAGATCTGACGGCGGTGCTCGTCGTTCGTGATGGAGCGGCCCCCGGGAAGGAGGTCGGACTTCTGGCCGTGTTCACGGCCGCCCTGGCCGTTGCCCTGGCCGGTGATGGTGCCGTAGCCGGCTCCGGGCTTGCCGATGTTGCCGGTGGCCACACAGAGGTTGATGACGGAAAGGCAGTTCTCGACGCCCTGCGAATGGTGCTCGATACCCCGGGCGTGCCAGGCCATGGCTCGTGGGGCGCGGGCGAACATGCGGGCGACCTGCACGATCTGCCGTTCCGGGACGCCACAGATCTCCGCGGCCCGCTCGGGGGGATACTCCGCGACCTTCTCCCGGACCTCGGCCCAGCCGGTGGCATGGGCGGAGATGAAGCTCTCGTCGTCGAGTTCCTCCCGGATCACGACATGGAGCACGGCGTTGAAGAACGCCGAGTCGGTGCCGGGTTTGAGGGCGACATGGATGTCGGCGGTGCGGGCGATGGCGGTCTCGCGCGGATCGATGACGATCAGGCTCGCACCACGGTCCCGGGCGCCCCACAGATACTGGGTCATCACGGGGAAGCACTCACCGACGTTGGAGCCGGCGATGAGGAGGCAGTCCGTCTGCAGGATGTCGGCGAAGGGATTGCCGGCCCGGTCGATCCCGAAGGCGAGCTTGTTGGCCCCGGCGGCGCTGACCATGCACAGCCGGCCGTTGTAGTCGACGTGCCGGGTCTTCAGGGCGACCCGGGCGAACTTGCCGACGAGATACGTCTTCTCGGAGTACAGGCTGGCGCCGCCGAGCACGCCGAAGGCGTCGTTGCCGTACGCGGACTGGATGCGCTGCATCTCGGCGGCGGTGAAGTCGAGCGCCTCCTCCCAGGACGTCTCACGGAAGGGTTCGTCGCGGGAGCGGCGGATCAGCGGGCTGGTGAGCCGGTCCGGATGGTTGACCTGCTGATAGGCGTTGATGCCCTTGGGGCAGAGGCGCATCCGGTTGATGTCGTGGTTGCGGGGCTCGACGCCGAAGACCTTGCCGCTCTTGTTGACGCGCAGATACATGCCGCACTGGACACCGCAGAAGCAGCAGTGAGTGGGGACGAGGGTCTCGCCCCCCTGGTCGGCGCGCCACCGGTCGGCCGGGATGCCTCCGGCGTCCCGGAAGTTGCGGGTGCCGGGAGGAGCGAGGGAGGGATCCAGCGGGACGGGCTGCTCGGTCACTTGAAGCCCTTCTTGACATGGGTGAGGTAGGCGTTGCCGCGCAGCACCCGCTTGCAGCGCGGGCAGTACTGCGCCCACTCGTCGAAGTCGAGTTTCAGATCGCGCATGGTGCCCTGCAGGTTCTCGACATAGGGGGTGGTGTCGATGGGGTCGCCGCAGCGGCGGCAGGTGAAGATCTGCTCGTCCTGCCGGGCCGTGTACTTGAACAGCTGCATACCGACCGCGGCGGGGCGCTGGACGATGTGGAAGAACTTGCCGAAGGGCAGATGGATGAGGGTGAAGACCACCGACACCATGTGCAGGATCGCCAGGAACTCGTAGCCGCCGCCGTGCAGGAAGATCGACGAGAAGGTGAGGAGCAGACCGGTCACCGAGATGACGAGCAGGGCGATCAGCGGGATCAGGTCGTAGGCGAACCGCTGGCCGGTGATCGCCCCGCGGTCCTTCATCCGCCGCCACATGAAGTACGAGGCACCGGCGATGACGAGCACGGCGGCGAGGTCGAGGCCGTGGAACATGACCCAGCCGAAGAAGCTCAGCGCGTCGAACCCGAGGACCTTGAAGCCCCAGATCCGCATGTCGTAGCCGGGTCCGGAGCCGGTGGGCGAGGTGAAGGTGAACCAGCCCCAGGTCAGCGGGAAGGTGATCAGCGCGGCCAGCACACAGCCCCAGAAGATCAGCTGGTGAGCGGCCCAGCGTGCGTGCGAACGGGCTCCGAGGAACTTCTGGAAGCCGAGATAGGTGGCGATCATCCTCGGCAGTGCGGTGGGTGCCCTGCGGAAGTTGGCGGCGGAGAAGAAGCTGCGCCAGCCCTGCCGGAACAGCCGACGGGCGCCGGGCGAGGAGATCCAGACGGTGTAGCGGTAGGTGATGCCGAAGGCGAGGAAGACGGTGGCGACGGCATAGGGGAGGAGTGCGGAGTCGAAGTCCGTGAGGAGCCGGCTGCCGAGAACGATCGCGATGATCAGCAGTACGCAGACGGCGGCGCCCGCCAGCGAGGCACGCCGGCGCACGGCTCCCGGTGTCTCCTGGCGGGCGGGCGGTGGAGCGGGCGGCGCGGACGGCGCGGCGGACGACGCTTGCGGGCTCTGCGTGGGCTCGGACGGGTCGTTCACGCCGCCACGCTAGGGGCTCTGTGCGGGTTGGTCCTGTTTTGCTACTCACGGGGGTGAGGGCTTCGCTCAAATGGCGTCCATACCGTGCCGGCGGCGCCGCGCCACCGCCGGACGTCGGACCTCGGACGTCGGACATCACGATCCTGCGGTGCGGCTCAGGACCGGGCTCGTACGCGCGTCTCGTCACGCCGTCCCGCTCGCTCTGGTGTGCTGGAGGCATGACCTCCACTTCCGCATCCGCCGAGAGCGGCGGCCCGGGACCCAGGCGCCGTATGCGTGCGCGCCGTCGCGACGAGGCCCATCGCGCCGCGACCCCGCTGGAACTCTTCTTCGACCTCTGCTTCGTCGTCGCCGTGAACCAGGCCGGGTTGCAGCTGGTCCATGCCGTGGCCGAGAACCACGCCGGACACGGAGTGCTCAGCTACGCCATGGTGTTCTTCGCGATCTGGTGGGCGTGGATGAACTTCACCTGGTTCGCCTCCGCGTACGACACCGACGACATCCCGTACCGCCTCGTGACGCTCATCCAGATCGCGGGCGTGCTGATCCTCGCGGCCGGGGTCGCGCGCGCCTTTCTCGACCAGGACTTCGTGGTCGTCTTCGTGGGCTACGTGGTGATGCGGATCGCGCTCGTCGGGCAGTGGCTGAGGGTCGCGGCGTCGACCCGTGGCGCGGAGCGGACGACGGCCCTGCGGTACGCGGGCGGGATCGTGCTCTGCCAGATCGGCTGGCTGGCGCTGCTCGTCCTCCCGACGCACGTACGGCCCTGGGCGTTCCTGGTGCTGGCGCTGGCCGAGATGGCCGTACCGCTCATCGCCGAGCGCTCCATGGCCACCAGCTGGCACGCCCACCACATCGCCGAGCGCTACGGCCTGTTCACCATCATCGTGCTCGGCGAGACGATCCTGGCCGCCACCGTGGGAGTGCGTTCCGCACTGGATGTGAGCAACGCGCTGGGGGTTCTGGTGCCGATCGCCGTCGGAGGGCTGCTGATCGTGTTCGCCGCCTGGTGGATCTACTTCGCCGTCCCGGTCCACGTCCGGCTGGAGGCCGGCGACGAGGCGTTCCTGTGGGGCTACGGCCACTACGTGATCTTCGCGTGCGCCGCGGCCATCGGCGCGGGTCTGGAGGTCGCGGTCGAGACGGCCGTCCACAAGTCGCACATCTCCGAGGTCGCGGCGGCGGCCGCGGTCACCGTGCCCACGGCGGCGTTCCTGCTGACCGTCTGGCTGCTGCACGCACGCCACTTCAAGCACGGCCTCTGGCAGCAACTGCTCCTGCCCTGCTCGGCGCTGGTTATCCTCCTCTGCACCCTGGCGGGCGAGCACGCCGTGCTCGCGGCCGGGCTGGTGGCGGCCGCCACGGTCGCGACCGGAGAGACACTGACCCGCCGCGCGGGCCGCCCCGGCCCACGGGCCACCGCCGGAGCACCGGCCGGGTGATCGACGCCACGGGCGGAGCTCTCCCGGACCCGGCCACGCCGCCCGGCACGCGTGATACGCAGAACGCATGGCAGACAAGGCACCGAACGACGCGCTGACCGACGTGCCCGGCCTCCGGGTCGGCCACGCCCGGCTCTCCGGGGAGGGCGCCCTCAGCGGCACCACGGTCGTCCTCGCTCCCGCGGGCGGGGCCGTCGCCGCGGTCGACGTCAGGGGTGGCGGACCCGGCACCCGGGAGACCGACGCGCTCGACCCCCGCAATCTGGTCCAGCGCATCGACGCGGTCGTCCTGACCGGAGGCAGCGCGTACGGGCTGGACTCCGCGTCCGGCGTGATGGCGTGGCTGGAGGAGCAGGGCCGCGGGGTCCCGGCCGGGCGGGAACCCGGCCAGGTCGTACCGGTCGTCCCCGCCGCCTGCGTCTTCGACCTCGGCCGGGGCGGGGACTGGCGGGCCAGGCCGGATGCCTCGACGGGACGCGCGGCCGTGGAGGCGGCGGCGCTCACGGAGCCGGGCGCGCCGGTGGAGGAGGGCTCGGTCGGCGCCGGGACGGGAGCGGTGGTCGGCCGTATCAAGGGCGGCATCGGCACGGCGAGCACCGTCCTGCCCAGCGGGGCGACGGTCGCGGCGCTGGTCGTGGCCAACGCGGCCGGTTCGGCGGTCGACCTGGACACCGGTGTGCTCTACGGGCAGTACGTCACGGGCGGGCTGCCCGTTCCGCCGCCGCCCGAGGTGCACGCGGCAGCCCTGCACCGGCTCGCGGAGGCCGCCGACCGCAACGGGGCACCGCCGCTGAACACCACTCTCGCCGTCGTCGCCACCGACGCCGAACTGACCCGCGCCCAGGCGCAGAAGCTCGCCGGCACGGCGCACGACGGTATCGCGCGCGCCGTGCACCCGGTGCATCTCCTCAACGACGGCGACACCGTCTTCACCCTGGCCACCGGCGCCCGTCCGCTCGACGGCCATCCGCTCGCCCTCAACGCCGTTCTCGCGGCGGGCGCGGATGTCGTGACGAGGGCGATCGTCCGCGCGGTGCTGGCCGCACGGAGTGTCACAGGGGCAGGCGGCGACTTCCCCTCGTACACGGAGCTGTACGGGCTCGGACCACACGGCGCCCGAAACGCGGACTGACGTACTACGTCAGGGAGTTGAGGCGTGCGCGGGCGGCGCGCGGAACTTTCGCGTGTGAGCCGCTCGTTTTCCGGAACCCTGGACGCGATGTCAGACCCAGGGACTACGTTAAGCAGTCATCAAGTGACGTGTGGCAACGGCCTGGAGATCCGGGAGATCCACCTTGAACGATCCCTACGAGACAACCGAGTCGCACCTCGAACGGCTCCTGGGTCGGGCACTCAACTCCTTCGACCTTCCCGACACCATGGTCGACCGTCTCGAATCCGCGCTGGCCCACGACAGTTCGCTGCACTCCTCGCACCACAGCGCTGCCCTGCACCGTACGACCTACCGGCATGCGTATCTGCTGGCCGACGGCTCCTCCCTCACCCTGTGGGAGCTCGTGCACAACAGCGGACGGGGCGGCGCCCGGCAGCACGAGCTGTACGTGGACGAGTCGGAGGCCCGGCTCGCGGCGTCCAGGCTGCGCTCGGAGCACGGCGGACGTACCGGCCACGCGGCGATATCCGGCGCCGCGCCCGAGGCGGACCCCGGCACCGAGGGGCTCGACGCCGAGCTGGAGCTGCTCGGCAGGCTGCTGGCGGCCCCTCCGGCGGTCCCCTCGCGCAGGTACGTCCCGGACGACTCCGCGGACCACGCCCGGCGGCTGCTGCGCCGAGCCGAGAATCCGGACCGGCCGGGCGAGGACACCGCCAGGCTGCTTCGGGCGGCGTTCGCGCACCACATCGGCCAGGCGTTCGGCCGGCAGTGCCTCGCCGACGCCCGGGACGCGGGCTTCACGCTCTACGAGCACGCGTTCCTGCTGCTCGACGGCACGGAGCTGAGCCTGTGGGAAGTGGAGCACACGGCCACGCCCGACGGCCGTCACATGTGCGAGGTGTACGAGGACGAGCACACCGCGCGCGAAGCCATGGAGCTCCGCGCGCGGGTGCGCTGACCCGAGGGCTCCCGACGGCCCGGCGGTTCCGGCAGTCCGGCAGTCCGGCAACAACCGACGGCCCGGCAGCCGACAGCCGACGGCTCAGACCGCTGTGACGACCCCGGACTTCTCGGCGGTGGCCGCGGGCTGCGGAGGAGTCTGCGAGGTCTTCCGCATGCCCTTCAGCAGGATCACCAGACCGGCGCCGACCACCGTGCCCGCGAGGATCGCGAGCAGGTAGAGGAACGCGTTGCCGATCAGCGGGACGACGAAGATGCCGCCGTGCGGTGCGCGCAGTGTGCACTCGAAGGCCATCGACAGGGCGCCGGTGACCGCGCCGCCCGCCATCACCGAAGGGATGACCCTCAGCGGGTCGGCGGCGGCGAACGGGATCGCGCCCTCCGTGATGAACGAAGCGCCCAGCACCCAGGCCGCCTTGCCGTTCTCGCGTTCCGCCTTGGTGAACAGCTTGCCGCGCACCGTCGTGGCCAGTGCCATCGCGAGCGGCGGCACCATGCCCGCGGCCATCACGGCCGCCATGACCTTGAGCGAGCCCTCGTTGGGATTGGCGAGGCCGCCGACCGCGAAGGTGTACGCGACCTTGTTGAGCGGGCCGCCCAGGTCGAAGCACATCATCAGGCCGAGGATCGCGCCGAGGATGATCGCGTTGGCGCCGCTGAGGCCGTTCAGCCAGTCGGTGAGGGCCTGCTGGAGCGAGGCGAGCGGCTTGCCGATGACCAGGAACATCAGGAAGCCGACGATCGCGGAGGAGATCAACGGGATCACGACGACGGGCATGATGCCGCGCAGGACCGCGGGCACCCTCACCTTCTGGATCGCCAGGACGACGGCGCCGGCGAGCAGTCCGGCGACCAGGCCGCCCAGGAAGCCCGCCTTGATGGTGATGGCGATCGCGCCGCCGACGAAGCCCGGGACGAGGCCGGGGCGGTCGGCCATTCCGTACGCGATGTATCCGGCGAGGACGGGGATCAGGAAGCTGAACGCGAGCCCGCCGATCTGGAACAGGAGCGCGGCCCAACTGGTGTGGTCGCCCCACACGAAGACGTCGGCGACGGATTTGGCGCTGGTGATCTCGTAGCCGCCGAGGGCGAAGCCCAGGGCGATGAGGAGACCGCCGGCGGCGACGAACGGGATCATGTAACTGACGCCGGACATCAGCCACTTGCGGAGCTTGCTGCCGTACCCCTCACCGGGCTCGCCCGCGCTCTCGACGGGGGCGGGCCGGGACGCGGCGCTCACCTCGCCGCGGGCGGCCTTCTCCCGGGCCTCGGCGATGAGTTCGGCCGCCCGGTTGATCCCGGCCTTCACCCCGACGTCCACGGTGGGCTTCCCGGCGAAACGCTCCTTGTCCCGTACGGGGACGTCGTGCGCGAAGATCACGGCGTCCGCGGCCTCGACGACCGCGGCGTCCAGCCGGGCGAACCCGGCGGACCCCTGCGTCTCCACGGTGACCTCGACCCCGGCCTCCTGCCCCGCGCGCTCCAGGGCTTCCGCGGCCATGTAGGTGTGCGCGATCCCGGTGGGACAGGAGGTGACGGCGACGACCCGGAAAGGTGTGGAACCCTCCGGCTCCGCGGCACCCTCGCCCGGCACGGACGCGGGCGCAGACGCAGACCCGGGCGCGGGCGCGGGCGAAGGCACGGACGCGGGCGAAGGCACGGACGCGGCAGCCTGCTCCGCACCAGTGCCAGTGCCGCTACCGGTACCGGTACCGGCGGGAGGCGTGATCCGGTCGGTCTCGGGGCCCGTCGGCGCCTCGGCGGCGGAAACAGCGGAAGCCGCGGAAGCAGCCGACGCGTCCGCCGGCTCGACATCGCCGCGGACGAGGGCCGCCGCGGTCGTCGGGGAGTCCGTCTCGCGGAGGGCGGACGTGAAGTCCGGGTCCATCAGGCGGCGGGCGAGGGCGGAGAGGATGGTGAGGTGCGCGTCGTCGGCGCCCGAGGGGGCCGCTATGAGGAAGACGAGGTCGGCGGGTCCGTCGGGGGCGCCGAAGTCGATGCCGGTGGCGGCGCGTCCGAAGGCCAGGGTGGGTTCGGTGACATGCGCGCTGCGGCAGTGGGGGATGCCGATGCCGCCGTCCAGGCCCGTCGGCATCTGCGCCTCACGCGCGGCCACATCGGCCAGGAAGCCGTCGAGGTCGGTGACGCGGCCGAGCGCGACCATGCGCCCGGCGAGCGACCTGGCCGCCTCTTCCTTCGTCGCGGCGGCCAGGTCGAGGTCGACCAGGTCCGCGGTGATCATGTCGCTCATCGCGGGCTCCCTTGCTCCGTGAGTGCGCGGTCCAGGGGGACGTCCGCGGTCACCAGGACCGCGGCGGGATCGAGGTCGGACGGCGTGGGCATCACGCTGCCCGGCAGTTGGACGGCGGCCGCGCCATGGGCGACCGCGGCGGCCAGGGCGTCTGGTCCGTCGGCGCCCGCCGCCAGGAAGCCGGCCAGGGACGCGTCGCCCGCGCCGACGTTGCTGCGTACGGCGGCGACCGACGCGGCACCGTAGAACGCGCCGGCGCCGGAGACGAGAAGCTGACCGTCCGCTCCGAGGCTGGCCAGCACCACGCCCGCGCCACGCGTGCGCAGTTCCTCCGCCGCCTTCACCGCGTCGCCGACCGTGGCGAGCGGCCGTCCGACCGCCTCGGCGAGTTCGTCGGCGTTCGGCTTGACGACATCGGGCCGGGCGGAGAGCGCCGCCGTCAGCGACGGCCCGGAGGTGTCCAGCGCGATCCGGGCGCCCGACTCATGGGCGCGGGCGACCAGTTCGGCGTACCAGGAGGGCGCCAGGCCACGCGGCAGGCTGCCGCAGCAGGCGATCCAGCCGGCGGTACGGGAGCGCGCGGCGACCGTGGCGAGCAGCGCCTGCGACTCCGCCGCCGTGAGTTCGGGCCCCGACGCGTTGATCTTGGTCAGTGTGCCGTCCGGCTCGGCGAGCGCCACGTTCGACCGGGTCACTCCCGCGACGGGCACGACCGCGGTCTCGATGCCCTGCGCCGCCAGCAGTTCCGCGACGAGCCTGCCGGGTGGGCCGCCGAGCGGCAGTACGGCGACGGTCCGGTGTCCGGCCGCCGCGACCGCCCGCGAGACGTTGACGCCCTTGCCGCCGGGGTCCATGCGGTCGCCGGTGGCCCGCAGCACTTCGCCGCGCGCCAGGTCCGGGATCTCGTACGTCCGGTCCAGCGAGGGATTCGGGGTGACGGTGAGAATCATGTACGTACTACTTCCGTGCCCGCGGCCTCGACAGCCGCGGCGTCCTCGGGGCTGAGCCCGCTGTCCGTGATGAGCAGATCGACGTCGGCGAGGCCCGCGAAGCGGGCGAAGTGCTCCTCGCCGTACTTCGCGGAGTCGGCGAGGAGCACCACGCGCCGCGCCGCCGCGACGACGGCGCGCTTGACGGCCGCCTCGGCGAGGTCGGGTGTGGTCAGCCCGCTTCCGGCCGAGAAGCCGTTGGTGCCGAGGAAGACGACATCGGCCCGGATCTCCCCGTACGCCCGCAGGGCCCAGGCGTCGACGGCGGCGCGCGTGCGGTGGCGGACGCGGCCGCCGACGAGATGCAGGTCGATCCCGGGGTGGTCGGCGAGCCGTGCGGCGGCGGGCAGCGCGTGGGTGACGACGGTCAGCGAGCACTCCAGCGGGAAGGCCGCGGCCAGCCTGGCCACCGTGGAGCCGGCGTCGAGGATGACGCTGCCGTCCTCGGGGAGTTCGGCGAGGGCGGCATGCGCGATGCGGTCCTTCTCGTCGGCGGCGGTGGACTCACGCTCGGCGAGGTCCGGCTCGAAGTCGAGCCGTCCGGCCGGGATGGCCCCACCGTGCACCCGGCGGACGAGCCCGGCCCGGTCGAGGGTCTTCAGATCGCGCCGGATGGTCTCGGCGGTGACCTGGAACTCGTCGGCGAGAGACAGCACGTCGACCCGTCCGCCCTCACGGGCGAGGCGGAGGATCTGCTGCTGACGCTCCGGTGCGTACATGTGGGTTTACGTCCGCTCTATGCCCGAACCTGTGGTTTCACAGTCAGGCTACGCCTCTGTTGACACGAAGTAAACAGACTCGGGCATCACGCGGGCACATACGGACGCGAGCAGGCACAGAAAGAGGCCCGGCGCCAGGGAACATCCCGGCGCCGGGCCTCTGCTGAGAACCTCTGCGGCTCAGCGGAGCAGCGGAACAGTCGGCTCAGCGGACCAGTCGGCTCTGCGGAGCAGTCTGCTCAGCGCGTCAGCACCAGCTCCTGCTCCTCCGTACCCGCGCCGGCGCCCTCCCCGGAGGCGTCCGCCCCCTCCAGGTGCTGTTTCGGCCGCGCCGGCAGGGCGAACATCACCGCGAAGATCACCGCGAGCACCGCCACGACCCACCACAGCGAGCCCTGGAACGCGTCCGCGAAGGCCCGGCCGACGGCTCCCTGCGACGTCAGCGGCTTCTCGTCGATCACCCCGAAGAACACGACCGAGACCAGTCCGAGGCCCAGCGCATTGCCCATCTGCCCGGTCGTGTTGATCAGCCCCGACGCCGACCCGGCGTGCTCACGCGGCACGTCGGAGAGCACCGCGTCCGTCAGCGGCGCCACGATCAGCCCCATGCCGAGCCCCATGATCACGAGCGGCGCGATCATCTGCCAGGAGTGGATGTCCGTGCCGTACCGCCCGGCCTCCCAGATGTAGAGGAGCAGCCCGGCCGCCATGGTCAGCGCACCCGCCTGCAGCACCTTGCGGCCGAAGCGCGGCACCAACTTCTGTACGGACAGGCCGGCGGCCAGCGACACCGCGATGGAGAACGGCACTCCGGTCAGGCCCGCCTTGAGCGGGCTCCAGCCCAGACCGATCTGCATGTACAGCGTCCAGACCAGGAAGAAGATGCCCAGGACCACGCCGAAGGTCAGCTGGACCGCGATACCGGCGGCGAAGCTCTTCACCCGGAACAGCGACAGCTCGACGAGCGGCGAGCCGTCCTTGCGGGTCTTGCGCTTCTCGTACGCCACGAACACGGCGAACACGAGCGGGCTGGCCGCCATGCACAGGTGGCCCCACAGCGGCCAGTCCAGCTCACGGCCGCGCGTGAGCGGGTAGACCAGCATGAGCAGACCGGTGGTGACGAGGGCGACGCCGACCAGGTCGAGGCGGAGCGCCTTCTCGGCACGGGACTCGGCGATGAACTTCCGGCCGAGGATGACTCCCGCGACACCGACCGGCAGATTGATCAGGAAGATCGGCCGCCACTCGAGGCCGAACAGGTTCCACTGGGTGAGCAGCGCGCCGAGCAGCGGGCCCGAGACCGCCCCGAGGCCGACGATCGCGCCGAACATCCCGAACACCTTGCCGCGTTCGTGCGCCGGGAAGGTCACATGGATGATCGCGAGGACCTGTGGCACCATCATCGCGGCCATCGCACCCTGCAGCAGCCGCGAGGCGACCAGCATCTCGGGTCCCGCGGCGAATCCGCAGAGCGCGGAGGCGATCGTGAAACCGGTGATACCGACCAGGAAGAGCCGCCTGCGGCCGTAGATGTCACCGAGTCGTCCACCGGTGATCAGGCCGGCGGCGAAGGCCAGCGCGTACCCCGCGGTGATCCACTGGATGGCACCGAACGACGCGCCGAGATCGTGCTCGATCGACGGGATCGCGATATTGACGATGGTGACGTCGACCAGGTCCATGAAGGCGGCCGTCATGACGATGGCCAGGGCTATCCAGCGGCGCCGGTCGGCAGGGGCAGCGGGGTCGGGAGCCGTATCCAGTACGGCGTCGTGGGAGCTCATGCGGAGAAACCTAGGAACGATATAGGTCAGTTCATGTCCTAGAACCCTGGGAACCTGAGTGTTATGAGAGACACGCCGGCACGACTGCTGAATCTGCTGTCGCTGCTCCAGACGCCGCGCGAGTGGCCGGGCAGTGAACTCGCCGAACGGCTTCAGGTCAGCCCGCGCACGATCCGCCGGGACATCGACCGACTGCGCGACCTCGGCTATCCCGTCGAGGCGACGAAGGGCGCGGTGGGCGGATACCGGCTGGTCGCGGGTGCCGCCATGCCGCCGCTGCTCCTCGACGACGAGGAGGCGGTCGCGATCGCCGTGGGGCTGCGGGCCGGCGCCGGCCATGCCATCGAGGGCGTGGACGAGGCGTCCGTACGTGCCCTGGCCAAGCTGGAGCAGGTGCTGCCGTCACGGCTGCGGCACCGCGTCTCCACGCTCCAGAACGCGACGATCCCGCTGACCCGCGGCGACGGGGCGACCGTCGACCCGCACACCCTCACCGCCATCGCGGCGACCGTCACCGGCCGGGAGCGGCTGCGCTTCGGCTATCGCTCGGGCGACGGTACGGAGACGAAGCGGCAGGTCGAGCCGTACCGGCTGGTCTCGACCGGGCGGCGGTGGTACCTCGTGGCGTACGACCTCGGGCGGGAGGACTGGCGTACGTTCCGGGTCGACCGGGTCAGCGAACCGTTCGCCACCGGCGCCCGCTTCACCGCGCGTGAGCTGCCGACGGGCGGGGACGCGGCGGAGTTCTTCTCGCACTCCATGTCCCGCAACCAGCCGGAGCACACGCTGGACGTCAGCTTCGAGGCACCGGCGGACTTCGTCGCCGCCCGGCTGCCGGACTATCTGGGCGCGCCCGAGCCCACCGGCCCGGGCACCTGCCGGCTGCGCACCCGTTCGCAGGACTCGCTGGAGTGGGTCGCGCTGCGACTCGCCCTGGTCGACTGCGAGTTCACGGTCCACGGGCCGGCTTCACTGTCCGACTACCTGACGGAACTCGGCGCACGTCTGACCCGGGCGGGCAGCTGAGCGCGAAGGACCCCGGCACCAGGGGGGGTAGGGTGCCGGGGTCCGCTCTCGGGGGCGGGGGCAGATCGCCCATCGCCCGTCGCGTCGGCGCTCGTCGCGCCGCTGGCAGTCGCGCCGCCGGCGGTCGCGTCGCCGCCGTTACGCCGCCGCGTCGAAGCCCGTGTCCCGGGCCATCCGCTTCAGCTCCAGCAGCGCGTGCTTCTCGATCTGACGGATGCGCTCGCGCGTGAGGCCGTGCTCCTTGCCGACCTCGGTCAGCGTGCGCTCGCGGCCGTCCTCGATGCCGTACCGCATCCGGATGATCGAGGCGGTGCGGTGGTCGAGCCTGTCGATCAGATCGTCGAGCTCCTCGCTGCGCAGCAGCGTCAGCACGGACTGCTCGGGCGACACCGCGGAGGTGTCCTCCAGCAGATCGCCGAACTGCGTCTCGCCCTCGTCGTCCACCGCCATGTTCAGCGAGACGGGGTCACGGGCCCAGTCCAGCACATCGATGACCCGCTCCGGCGTCGAGCCCAGCTCCGCGGCCACCTCGGCCGGCTCGGGCTCGCGGCCGTGCTCGCGGTTGAACTCCCGCTGGACGCGGCGGATCCGGCCCAGCTCCTCGACCAGATGGACGGGCAGCCGGATCGTACGGGACTGGTCGGCTATGGAGCGGGTGATCGCCTGGCGGATCCACCACGTGGCATACGTGGAGAACTTGAAGCCCTTCGTGTAGTCGAACTTCTCCACGGCGCGGACCAGGCCCGCGTTGCCCTCCTGGATCAGGTCCAGCAGCGGCAGTCCGCTGCGCGGATAGCGCCGCGCGACGGCCACCACCAGGCGGAGGTTCGACTTGATGAAGACGTCCTTGGCGCGCTCGCCGGCTTCGACGAGGGCCTGCAGCTCCTCACGCGAGGCGCCGGCCGCGCCACTGTCCACTTCTTCGCCGAGTATCTGCCTCGCATAGACGCCGGCCTCGATCGTCTGGGAGAGCTCGACCTCCTTGGCGGCATCCAGCAGCGGCGTGCGCGCGATCTCGTCGAGATACATGCCGACCAGATCGCGGTCGGCGATCTCCCCGGTCGAGGCGCGAACACTGCTTGCCCCATCAGCCCTGGTCCCATTGGCGGCGGACTGACGACGGGCGACGGCACGGGTTGCCATGCGAGCTCCCTTGCTGAGTAGGTCGCGACACCCTCCCGGGTGCCCTGCATCCGACGGAAACAACGACTGGAATCCGGACAGAATTCCCACGCGGTGCACAGATTTTCGTGATCTTGCAGTACCCTGCACCGCCGCTGACGCCACCAGCGTCCTGAGCGTGCACAGAAACCGCAGGTCAGAAGCGCGGTTCCACGGCGCCGCCCGCCACCGCGCCGCCACCCGTGAAGACGACTCCGACCTCGATCTGGTTGCTCCGCCCGGATCGCCCTACCCGGATCGCCCCGCCCGAACCGCACGAGGCGGTCCGTCCGAGCACGAGCCGGATCGTCCTAACCGAACTGGACCGACCTCTTCGCCAGTCCCATCCAGAATCCGTCGATGACACTGCGGACACCACGACCGCCACCGCTCGACAGGTCCCCCTCCGAGGCCCCGAGGGTCACGAACAGCGGCGCGAAGTGCTCGGTCCGCGGATGGGCCAGCCGCCCGGCCGGGGCCTTGCGCTCGAAGTCCAGCAGCGCGTCCACATCGGCGGCGGCCAGCGCCCGCTGCCCCCAGTCGTCGAACTCGGCCGACCAGCCGGGCACCGTGCCGCCCGTGTGCCGCAGCGCCGCCAGATTGTGGGTGAAGAAGCCGCTGCCGACGATCATCACACCCTCGTCGCGCAGCGGTGCCAGCCTGCGCCCGATCTCCAGGAGCCGCCGCGGGTCCAGGGTCGGCATGGAGACCTGGAGTACGGGGATGTCGGCACCGGGGAACATCTCGACGAGCGGGACGTACGCCCCGTGGTCGAGGCCGCGGTCGGGGATGTCCTGCACGGGCGTGCCGGGGCCGCGCAGCAGTTTCCGTACGGACTCGGCGAGCGCGGGCGCACCCGGGGCCTCGTACCGCACCCGGTAGTAGTGCTCGGGGAAGCCCCAGAAGTCGTGGACGAGGGGCACGGTCCGCGTCGCGCCGAGCGCGAGCGGGGCCTCCTCCCAGTGCGCCGAGATCATCAGGACGGCCGTGGGCCTGGGCAGCGACGCCGACCACGCGGCGAGCTGGCCGGGCCAGACCGGGTCGTCGGCCAGGGGCGGTGCGCCGTGCGAGAGATAGAGGACGGGCATCCGTTCCGCGGGAGCGGTGGTGCCGGCGGTGCCGGTCACGTCAGCAGCGTTCACGGGAGCCTCCCGGCAGTCAGCCTGAAACCTTGAACCTTCAAGTTCCTTCGGGAGATACCGTACGCAGATCTAGTTCAACTTTCAAGAACAGGCCGTACGATAGATGCATGACCACGGCACCGAACGCGGGTGAACCCCGCTGGCTCACCGCCGAGGAGCAGCGCGTGTGGCGCTCCTACCTCCACGCCACGACCCTCCTCGAGGACAGTCTCGACCGCCAGCTCCAGCGGGACGCGGGCATGCCCCACATCTACTACGGTCTGCTCGTCCAGCTCGCCGAGGCACCGCGCCGTCGTCTGCGTATGACCGAGCTCGCCAAGGACGCCAAGATCACCCGCTCCCGGCTCTCGCACGCGATCGCCCGCCTGGAGAAGAACGGCTGGGTGCGCCGCGAGGACTGCCCCTCCGACAAGCGAGGGCAGAACGCCTGCCTGACGGACGAGGGTTTCGACGTCCTGAAGAAGGCGGCACCCGGCCATGTCGCCGCCGTACGGCAGGCGATCTTCGACCGGCTCAGCCCGGACCAGGTGCGCCAGCTGGGCGAGATCACCCGGATCATGACCGAGACCCTCCAGCCGGACGGCACCGGCGCCGACCTCCCCTGGCTGCGCTGACCGCACGCACACGGGCCCCTGCCGGTGTCCGCTGGACTCCGGCAGGGGCCCGCTCCCTGCCCGTGGTGCCGACTGTCGGCGGCGTCGGCCGCCCTCGACGCGGCACCGCCGGCCTCAGTGGGCGACGACCGGGATCCTCACCTCGTCCTCGGCGGTCTCCCCCGAGGACGCCACGGTCGTGGGGCCGGGCCGGCCGGAGTTGATGAGGACGAACGCGATCACGGCGGAGGCCGCCAGGATGCCGACGGCCCACCAGATGGCACTGGAGTAGCCGTGCACCATGCCCTGGAGCTGGAGCAGCTGCTGGGCCTCGGGACCGGTGGCCCCGGCCGCGTGCGAGGCGATGTACGAGGTCGTCGCGGACGCGGCGATCGTGTTGAGCAGCGCCGTGCCGATGGCGCCGCCGACCTGCTGCGAGGTGTTCACCATCGCCGAGGCGACACCCGCGTCCCGCGCCTCGATGCCGTACGTCGACAGGGACATGGCCGGCATGAAGGCCGTACCCATGCCGAGGCCGAGCAGCAGCTGCGCCGGCAGGATCAGCCCGGCGTACGAGGAGTCGATCTCCAGCTGGGTCAGCAGCAGCATGCCTGTGGCGGCGACCAGGAAGCCCGGGCCCATGAGCAGCCGGGGCGGGACACGCGTCATCAGCCGGGCGCCGATCTGCGTGGAGCCCGTGATCATGCCCGCGATCATCGGCAGGAACGCGAAGCCCGTCTTCACGGGCGAGTAGCCCTTCACGACCTGCAGGTAGTACGTGAGGAAGAGGAACAGGCCGAACATCGCGATGATGGCGAGGCCCAGCGAGAGGTAGACCCCGCCGCGGTTGCGTTCGGTCAGCACGCGCAGCGGCAGCAGCGGCGACTTCACCCTGGCCTCGACCGCGACGAACGCGGCGAGGAGCACGGCGGAGGCGACGAACAGGCCGATCGTCGTCGGGTCCGACCAGCCGTCGGACTCGGCGCGGGTGAAGCCGTAGACGAGCGCCACCAGTCCGAGGGTGGACAGGACGACGCCGGGGACGTCGAGCGGCGAGCGGTTGCGGCCGCCGGCCGGCTCACGGATGACGAAGTACGCGCCCGCGGCGGCGATCACCGCGAAGGGGATGTTGACGTAGAAGGTCCAGCGCCAGTCCAGGTACTCGGTGAGGAACCCGCCGAGGATCAGACCGACCGCGCCACCGCCACCGGCGATCGCGCCGTAGATCCCGAACGCCTTGGCGCGCTCCTTGGCGTCGGTGAACATCACGGCGAGCAGCGACAGTGCGGCCGGCGCGAGCAGTGCGCCGAAGGCACCCTGGAGCGCGCGCGAACCGAGCAGCATGGCCTCGCCGTTCGCGGCTCCGCCGAGCGCGGACGCGGCGGCGAAGCCGAGCAGACCGACCACGAAGGTGCGCTTACGGCCCCACAGGTCGGCGATGCGCCCGCCGAAGAGGAGCAGTCCGCCGAAGGCGAGGGCGTAGGCGGTGATGACCCACTGGCGATTGCCGTCCGAGATCCCGAGGTCCTGCTGGGCGGAGGGCAGCGCGATGTTCACGATCGTCGCGTCGAGCACGACCATCAGCTGGGCGACGGCTATGAAGACGAGCGCTTTCCAGCGACTCGGATCGGGCCCGGCGAAGTCGGGCAGTTGGGTCTCGGCCGTTTTTGACATGGAAGAAGCCACCTAAGGGTGCGAAGTGGTGAAAAGGCGCTGTACGTACGGGCGTCGCGAAGACAGGTGTGCGTAAGGAGGCGGGTCGTGAGAGGAGGTCGTGAGACGTGAGGTCGTGAGACGAGGTCGGGAGGAGGTGAAGGAGCCGAAGGAGTCAGGGGGCGGAGGGGGCGGAGAGGGCAGAGGAGGTGCGGCCGGCGCGCGTCGTCGTTACGGCCCGCGCCTCAGGTCCTCCAAGGTCGCGGCCGTGCCCGGGAGTTCGGAGCGCGCGGGCGCCTCGATGCCGTCGAGGAACAGCTGGAGATGGCGGTGGGTGTACCGGTCGATGTCCAGGCAGGCGAAGCCCGGAAGCGGCCGGGTGAGCTGGGAGAGGGCGACCAGCAGATCTCCGACGGCGACGTCGGCGCGGAGCCTTCCTGCCGCATGGGCACGGTCGACGAGACCCTGGACGACCCCTTCGAGCCGGTCGCGTTCGGCGAGCAGGTCGGGATGGTCCTTGTCGAAGTCGACGCCTCCGGCGAGCATCGGGCACAGGGCGCCGATCCGCTCGTCGGCGGCCGCGTGGGTGAAGCGGCTCAGCGCGACGAAGGGGTCCGACTCCCCCGCGGCCGCCTCCTCCGCGCGCTCGGCCGTGCCGCCGAGGACGGCGAGGACGACCTCGTGGACGAGGGCCGCCCGGTCCGCGAAGTTCCGGTAGAGGGTCGCGTTGCCGACGCCGGCGCGGCGGGCGATCTCGTCGAGCGGCACCTCGGGGCCGAACTCGACGAACATCTCCCGGGCCGCCGCCACGATCCGCTCCCTGTTGCGCAGGGCGTCGGCCCGCGGCCGGGTGGCGCGGCGCTCTGCGGTGTCGGTGGCGGGGCTCACGGCTCCACGTCCTTCCAGTCCTGTTGATCGCTGCTTGACGTTGCTCGGTCGGTGCTCGGTCGGTGCTCGGTCGATCGCCCTCGCGGAATCGGGGACGACTTCCCCGTTTCGCTGGGACACCGGTGCAAACGGGGAAACGCTCCCCGGTTATTTCCGGACCGGGAGCCGATCGGTGTGAGCTGAGTCACCGCCTCGCCTCTGCTTCGGCGTGTCCCACGATCGGCTCTCCCGGCGCGCGCCCTCCCACGGCTCCCACCAGGCTGAACGAACGGAGCGCAGCCCGGAGCAGGCCGGCTGCCGCGGAGCCGAAGGCGGACGACGGCATGCACCAGACCCGCCGACGGATACGCAGACCCGGCACGCTCGGCGCCCTCGCCGTCATCACCTTCGCGGCGCTGACTTCGGCGAGCTCGACGCTCCCCGGCACCTCGCGGGCCTCGGCCGGTCCGATCGCGGCGGCCAAGGAGTCGGCGCTCGACCCGTGCCGTCTCACCTCCACCACGGGCGTACAGATGTCCGAAGGTGTGCCGACCCCGACGGGTTACGTACGTTCCACCGGCGAGATCCGCGCTCTCAACCTGATGATCGACTTCCCGGACGCGGAGGGAACGGGCTCGGCACTGGACCGGTACGCGGAGTTCTTCCCGCAGACCGAGCACTGGTTCGCCACCAGCTCGTACGGGAGGCTCGTCTACCGCCCCGAGGCTCCGCTGCAGGGCTGGCTGCGGATGCCGATGCCGTTCTCCGCGTACGGGATAGACCGTGGGGCACCGTACGAGCCGGGCTACCGCCAGCTCGTGCAGGACATCGTGGCCGCCACCGACCACCAGGTGGACTTCAGCGCGTACGACCTCGTCAACGTCCTGGTCACGCCGAACGCGGGCCCCTCGGCGCTGGACACCGTCCTGTCGGTGACCTTCTCCGGCAACCACGAGGCGCCCTACGCGGACGGGGTCCCGCTCGCCAACACGTCGTTCGTCTACAGCCGCCAGGACGACGGCTCGGGGACCTACTCCGAGACGGGTTACCGGGTGCTCCCGCACGAGAACGGCCATGTGTTCGGGCTGCCCGACCTCTACACGGCGGAGGGCGGCGGCGCCGTCGGCCACTGGGACATCATGTCCGAGGACTGGGGCGCCAACAACGACCTGCTGGGCTGGCACAAGTGGAAGCTGGGCTGGCTCGACAGCGACCAGGTCGTGTGCGCCTCCACGACCGGGAGCACCGAGTACGCGCTGACCCCGCTGGCCACCAAGGGCGGCCGCAAGCTCGTCGTGGTCCCGGTCGGCTCCGACGCCGGCTACGCCGTGGAGGTCCGCACCCGCGCGGGCAACGACGAGGCCGTCTGCGAGCCGGGCGTCCTCGTCTACCACGTCAAGACGGACGTCGACACGGGGCAGGGGCCGGTCGCCGTCACGGACAGCGACAAGGAGAGCGGCGGCTGCACCCGCCGGCCCAATGTGCACGCCGAGCTGTCGGACGCGCCGTACCGGCCGGGCGAGTCGTTCGTCGACCCGACGCACAGGATCCGGATCACCGTGCTGTCGGAGAGCGCGAACGGGACCTACCGGGTCCGCGTCACCCGCACCTGAGCCACCGCACCCCCTCAGCCGCCGCTCCTGACCCGCTCCACCAGCGGCCCGCGCAGTTCCCGCTTGAGGATCTTCCCCGTGGGATTGCGGGGCAGCGGCTCGTCCCGTACGACGACGTGCGCCGGCACCTTGAACGCGGCCAGGGTCCTGCCGACGTGCGCCCGCAACTCGTCGGCCGTGACCGCGGCGTCCGGGCCGAGCAGGACCACGGCGGCGACCTCCTCGCCGAGGACGGGGTGCGGTACGCCGAGCACGGCGGCGTCGACGACGTCCGGATGGTCGTGCAGGGCGGCCTCGACCTCGACGCAGTACACGTTCTCGCCGCCGCGGACGACCATGTCCTTGATGCGGTCGACGATCGAGACCCGGCCGTCCCGCACCGTCGCGAGGTCGCCGGTCCTGAACCAGCCGTCCGGCGTGAACGCCTGCCGGGTCGCGTCCTCGTCGCGCCAGTAGCCGCGCACCAGGGACTGTCCGCGCAGCCACAGCTCCCCGACCTCGCCCTCCGGCAGCACCTCACCGGACGGGCCGGCGATCCGTACCTCGGTGGCCGGGGTGGGGCGGCCCACGCTGTCCGGGAACCTCCGGTAGCCGGCACCGAAGTTGGCCGTCACACCGCCGCTGGTCTCGGTCAGCCCGTAGCCGTTGCGGGGCTCGACGCGTTCCCCGAAGCGGGCCGTGAGCCGTGCGACCAGATCGGGCGGCGCGGCGGCCCCGCCCGTGTTGAGGTGGGTGAGGCTCTCCAGGTGTGCGCCGGATCGCTCGGCGGCCGCCAGCAGTTGGAGCGCGGTGGTGGGCACCCCGGAGTAGTGCGTGACGCCGTGCCGTCCGATCAGCGTGAGGGCCTGCTCGGCGTCCCATTTGCGCATGAGGACGAGCGTCCCGCCGACGGCCATCACCGAGTAGACCGTGGTGAACGCCGCCACGTGGAAGAACGGGAAGGTCATGAGGCTGACCGGGGCGCGGCCCTGCCCGGGGAGGACGCCCCTGCCGAGCGCGGACGCGGCCGCGGTGTAACGGGGGTTCATCGCGGCGCCCGCCTGGGCGAGCTGGGTGGCGACGGCGCCCTTGGGCCGGCCCGTGGTCCCGGAGGTGTAGATGATGGTCGCGTCGTCCTCGGGGCGTACCTGCACATCCGGCGGCGCGACGCCGGGGTCCGGGGCCGGCAGGTCCTCGTACCGCTCGACGCCTTCCCCGGCCGGCCCGTCGTGGTGGAAGACGATGACGGGCACCCGCTGCCGCGACGCCCAGGCCCCGGTCCTCGGCAGCCGCTCCCCGTCCACGAGCAGGACCCGGGGCGTGCAGTCGTCGAGGGCGTAGGTGAACTCCTCCTCGGTCCACCAGGCGTTCAGCGGTACGGCCACCAGCCCGGCCAGCTGTGCCGCCCAGAAGGCGATCTGCCATTCGGGGTGGTTGCGCATGCCGATGACGGCCCGGTCGCCCGGCCGCAGTCCGTGCACCTCGACGAGGCGCCCCGCCAGCGCCGAGGCGGCCGCGAAGAACTCCCCGTAGGTGTACGTCCCGCTGTCCGCGACCAGGAACGGCTGCTCCCCGAACGCCCAGGTGGCCTCGACGAACTCGCGCAGCGTGCGCGGCCCCGACACATACACCCCGCCCTCGACCTCGAAGGGCGCGCCTGGCGCGGTGAGACGCCCCGAGGGGTCTTCGGAATGCGGCACGTACGGGTCCCTCCCCAGTCGGCTAAGCGCTTGCTCAGCCCGAAGCCCGACGCTATGCGCCGCCCCGCACCCCGTCAAGGCACGGCCCGCGCACGACCTTGACGGAAACGGCGCGCAGTCCGCCACCAGGCACCGGCGTCGAGTCCGCCGTCACGTCGCCGGCGTGCAGTCGGCCATCAGGTCACCGGCGCGCAGTCGGTCCTCACGTCGCCGGCGTGCAGTCGCCGTCAGATCACCGACGTGCAGTCGGCCGTCACGTCGCCGGCGGCTCGATGTCCGAGTCGAGCCGCACCCACTCCTTCACCGCCCGTGTCGTCGGATGCTCCGGCCCCATCGTCGCCCCCGCCCGCCGCAGCGCGTCCTCGTGCAGCCGCGCGGCCTCCTCCGGCTCCCCCAGGTCCCGCAGGTCCGCCGCGAGGTTGGACGCGCAGCCGATCGCGTCGTAGTGGTCGGCGGTGAGGACGCGGACGAAGGCGTCGTACGCCTCACGGCCCAGCCGCACCGCCCCCTCCGCGTCGCCGTCCGCGGCCAGGTCGGTGGCGTGGTTCATCATGCTCGTCAGCGTGTACGGATTGTCCTGGCCGAGCACTTCCCGGTGCTGATGCAGCGTCCTGCGCGAAAGCGCGAGCGCCGCGTCCCGCTCACCCGTCAGCCGCAGATAGACCGCCAGGTTGTTGGCGCAGGCCAGGGCGAACGGATGCCGCTCGCCCAGCTGGGTCCGGTGCCGGTTGAGCGCGTCCCTGGCGAGATCCCGTGCCCCCTGCGCGTCACCCGTGGCCACCAGCGCACAGGCCAGGTTGACGGCCGCGGAGAGTGTGTCCGGGTGGTCGGGGCCGAGCACGGACATCGAGATCTCGTAGTTCTCCGCGCTGAGCGCCCTCGCCTCCTCGTAACGCCCGCTGCGGCGCAGCACCGCGGAGAGGTTGCGGGAGGCCTGCAGGGTCTCGGGATGCCGGTCGCCGGTCTTGTCGCGGAACGCCTTCACCGTCTCCTGGAGCAGCTTCAGCGCCTCGTCCACGGACCCGGTCTCGCGCAGCCCTCGGGCGTAGTTGCTGGCCGATGTGAGCGTGTAGGGGTGGTGCTTGCCGAGCAGGCCCTTGCGCTTCTCCCACACCTCCCGGTCGAGTTCACGGGCGCCCCAGCGGTCCCCGACCAGGAACTTCGACACGGCGAGATTGTTGGCGGCCATGAGCAGCCGCTCCTCGTCCCCGCCCTCGTAGGCCCGTTTGCTCGCCGCGTAGGTCTCGTTGTCGACGTCACGCGCCTGCCGGTAGGCGCCCCTGGCGCGCAGATCGGCGCCGAGGTTCGCGGCGGCCACCAGCGTGTAGTAGTCGTCGGGGCCGAGCACCTCGCGTGCGGTCCGCAGCGCCTGCTCGTCCATCGCGTACGCCTCCTCCAGCCGCCCGCTGGAGCGCAGCGCGTTGGCGTACTGGGTGCGCAGATAGATCACGAGGGCGTCGTCGTCACCGAAGACGGGCTCCCAGGCGGCGAGGGCGCGCTCCGCCGTCTCCTGCGCCGCGACATGGTTGGACCGACGCCACAGGTAACGCACGGAGTCGGCGATCCAGCGGCGTACGGAATCGTCCTCGCTGGTGAAGGCACGCGACGGTCTCATGTGCGGCAGCAGTGAGGCGTGCCGGTCCCAGGACGCCGGGTCCTCCATGTTGCGGGGGTTGGCCTCGGCGAGGATCGCGTGCACATGGGCGCGCATGACGGGCCACTGCTCGCGCGGGATCTGGGCGCGCAGCACCTCCTGCACCAGCCGGTGCACACCGATGGTCTTGTCGCTCTGGTTGGTGCGGGCCAGACCGTACCGGTTGATCTCGGCGAACAGCGCGCCCATCCGCACCGAATGCACCAGCCGCCGGTCGTGGCGGGCCAGCAGCTCCGCCGTCTTCTGCCCGTACAGCGTCCACATCGGGATGGGGTCGGGGCCGAAGAACGCGCAGATCTCCAGCAGTTGGGCCGCCGCCGGCATCGACTCGCGGACCTTGCCCAGCGCCAGCAGCCAGGTCGCGGCGGCCGATCGCGGGTACGTCGTGGCCGGCTCCTGCTCCAGCATCGTCGCGAGCTGGGTGCTGAGCAGCTCCAGATACGTCTCCACCGGCATCGCGGACTGCTCCAGCCAGGCCGCCGCCTGGGCGACGGCGAGCGGCAGATCGCCGAGCGCCTCCGCGACCTGTGCGGCGTCGGCGTCCGGCAGATGCGGGTTCTGCCGCTGCAGCAGCCGCACGGACTCGTCCCGGGTGAAGACGTCCACCTCGACCTGTGCGGCCCGGTCCGCCCAGGCCCGGTTGCGTGAGGTCACGAGCACATGCCCGGTGCCGGAGGGGATCAGCGGGGCGAGCTCCTCCGGGTGCTCCGCGTTGTCGAACACCAGCAGCCAGCGCCGGTACGGCCGGCCCTGCCGCAGCGCCTCCAGCACCGCGTTGGACGTGGTCTCCACATCGTCCCCGGACGGCAGCCCCAACCGGCCCGCCAGGGTGGCCAGTTCCTGCCGTACGAGACTCGGCTGGCCCGCGTTGACCCACCAGACGACGTCGTAGTCGGCCGCGAACCGGTGCGCGTACTCGATGGCGACCTGCGTCTTGCCCACGCCGCCCATGCCGAACACGGCCTGCGGCGGACCGCCCAGCGGCACACCCGCGGCGAACCCGTCCCGCATCTCCTCCAGCGTCCGGCCGCGGCCGGTGAACGACGCGTTGCGGGTGGGCATCTGCCACACCGGCGGCGGGGTGCCGGGATAGCGCGGCCCCTGGTCCTCGTCCGCGTCACCCGGTGTGCGTACGGTCTCGGCGGCCGGCGGATCGGGCCGCCCGACCGCCGCCAGCAGCGCCGCCTCCGCCTCGACCTGGTCGTCGCGCTCGACGAGGTCCACGGCGACCAGACCGTCGAACGGCGGTGCCAGCGGCGCCGGATGGATCCGGATGGGGATCAGCATCCGCTGCGAGGCCTCCGGGTCGCGGGCCGAGACCGACTTCCACACCTCGTAGGCGTGCGGCAGCCGCACATAGTCGGGCGAGAGCAGGACCACGATCCGGCCCGATCCGTCCAGCGCCCGGCGCACCTCGGTCCCCGCGTCGGAGCCGGCGTGCTCGGCGGCGCCGCTCAGCACCACTTCGTAGCCGAGGCCGCGGAGCCTGGCCGCGATCCACTCCGCCCACATCCGGTCGGCCGGCGCGTAGCTGAGGAACAGATCGGAGGGCACGGGCGGTTTGGTCCGCTCGTACCGGGACAGCAGCGCGCGCCGCCGGGTCTCCGGCATGGGCCGCTGCCGCGTCACCCGGCCGCCGGTGATCCGCCCGGTGAGCCGCTCCGACGCGGCCAGCAGGCTGGTGCCCTGGTGCGGGCGGTCGCCGACGGGCGCGGGGATCTCCTCGTACGCGAAGAACGGCCGGTACGGGATCTCCACATCGCCCCAGTAGCGGTCGCGCTCCTCCCGGGTCATCCCTTCGAGGAACGACAGGAACCGGCTGCGGGCGAGGTCGCGCCCCGCCTCCAGCTTCTTCTGTTCGGCGTACTCGACACGCATCGGCGCGGGCAGGATCCGCACCGGACGGTCGGTGACCTGGGCGCGCACGGACTCGGCAACGGCGGCCGCGCCCTGGATCGACTGGGCGCTGAGGGTGAAGCAGACGGTGACGACGTCGGGCAGCAGGACCGTGCAGATGCCGGCCGTGTCGGACAGTCCGGTGCGGCTGTCGATCAGGACGTAGTCGTAGCGGCCGCGCAGCTCGTCGCGGAGTGCGGCCAGGAAGGCGGCGCCGCGCAGCCGCGTGTAGAAGTGGTCCCAGTCGAAGGTGGACACGGCCGCCGAGTAGCCGTCGTCCTGGAGTCCCGCGGGCAGGAAGTCCAGCTGCCCGCCGTCGGGGAAGTCCTCCCGGATCCCGACGATGCAGCGGTCCACGTCACAGCGGTCGCGGAACCACTGGGCACGGTCGCGGGAGCCCGCCGCGCCGGGGCCCGGCTCGTCGGCCCGTATCGCGTAGTCGCGGATGAGGTCGATGACACCGCCGGTGGAGCCGAGTTCGGGGTCGGTGAGCAGGGGGTGGAAGTAGCGGTGCAGACCAGGGGCCTCCAGGTCCCAGTCGACCATCAGCACCCGCAGCCCGTTCCCGGCGAGGATCCAGGCGGTGTTGACGAGCGCCATCGTCCGGCCGACTCCGCCCTTGAACGAGTAGAACGTGACGACGGTCCCCGGCTCACCGGTGCCTGCGCTGCCGGGCTCGCGGATGCCTGCGCTCTTCATCGTCCTGGTCCTCCCTCACGGCGGCCGTCGAACGGGTCCTGCGGGGTGTGCGGATACGGGTACGGGTCGAACGCGTACGGGTCGTACGGGATGTGCGCGCGGCCGCCGGACCAGCGGGGCGAACGGGGCGCGGGCGGCCTGTTCGCGCTCCCCGGCGAGCCGCCGGCCCGGGTGCCTCCCTGCGGGCCGCCGCTGGGGCCGCGCAGGATCGGCCGGGCGGCCACCGGGCCGTCGTCGCCGTCGTCACCCGGCGCCACGACGGCGGTCCGTTTGCGGATCAGATTGTTCTGCGCGGCCGACACCATCCGGCCCAGCGCCTTCTTGAAGTCGTCGAAGCAGACCCGGAGCTGGAACTGTCTGTCGTGCACGCCCCGCGACGACTTGCGCTCGAAGACGTCGCCGACCCGGCTCCAGAGCTCCTCCCGGTCCCGCTCCTCCCGGGGATGGCACGGCACCAGGACACCGGTCGCCGGATGCTCGGTACGGTCGAACTGCTCCAGCGGCTGGCGGTACGGAGGTTCGGGCGCGCTCCAGGCGTCGACCAGCAGAATCGTCACCTGGTCGTCGCGCCAGGCCTGGTTGAGCTGCCGGTTCAGCCCGGAGCCCACCTCCCGGTAGGCCGTCCCGTAGCCCTGCGCCGTCACGAGCCGCTGGGCCTGCTGGTAGAGCGGGTACTCCTCCTGCGGATGGTACGGATTCCAGTCCAGCCCGGCCTGGCCGTAGTACGGCGCGCCACGGCGGTGCCCGGGCGCGGACTCCGACGAGCCGGCGGCGACGAAGAACTGCACCGTGCTGCCCGGCCGGGTCGGCTCGGTCCTCGGCTGGAACGACAGGGGCTCCCGCGCCAGCCGCAGGGGCTCCTCGGGCACGGGCAGGTCCTCCCCGTGGACGACGTCGAGCACGCGCTGGGCGATCAGCCGGACCGCGCCCGTGTAGTCCTCCCCCGTGGGCGCCCGCTGGAGGAGCCGCTGCAGCCCGACGTCCGCGTACCAGGAGCCGAAACCGTCCGTCAGGTACTGGATGTGCCCGACCTCCTGCGGCACCTCGACGGGGTGCCACAGAACGGGGATCAGCGCCGAGGAGCCGCGCCGGGTTCGGGCGAAGTACTCACCGGCACGGCGCATCATCACACCCGCCTCACGTGAGCACCACGCGCTGCGGAAGTAGGCGGGCGAGTAGAGCGCGACCATCGAGTGGCAGCCCGCGAGGGCGATCTCCAGCTGCTCGCTCCAGTGTTCGCCGATCCGGATCGAGCTGTTGTCACGGAATCCGATCGGGACCTGGGCCGTGCCGTCGGAGAGTTCGATGATCTGCGTGCAGAGATCGTCGTAGAACTGCTGCACATACGCGTCCGAGTCGTCGATCCTCGCGTAACTCAGGAAGAAGTACGGCCCCACCGGCTCCCCCATGACTCCGGCTGCTCAACGCAGACTCACAGTGCCCCGGCAGGGGCTCGACACCCTTTGGGTTTGCTGGTTATTGCCCTCTCCGTGGAGGAGCTAAGCCGCCCGTCACGTTCTGGCCAGAAGTCGCCGCGTTTCTTTACCTGTCGCAGACGGCGCGGCGCAGCTCGATGACGAACTCCCGCCCGTCCTCGGTGAGTTCACCGGATTCCAGGAGGGTGTCGGCGGCTTCCAGGGTGCGGCCGCGCCAGTGCGCGTACTGCTCGGCGGCGAGAGGGCCCGACTCCCTCCGCCAGAAGTCCGACACCCCCAGATGCGCGTACGTCCCCTGGAGCAGCGCCCCGGCCGGGCGGGGGTCGGGCCGCCAGGGGGCGTGGTAGCGGGCCCCGGAATCCGGTCCGTGCAGCGGTACGAGATCGAGGAGCGCCCCGAGCTGGATGTGCAGGAACTCATGGACCAGGGCGAGCGCGAGCGGCTGCGGACCGGAGGGCAGCGACACCCCGATCGCGCCGTAGCCGCGCCGTACGGCCGACGACACGGCGGTCCCGTCGGGCGGCGGCCGCAGCGGCACCAGGGTGGACACGCCGGCACCGACGGCCTCCGCGTACCAGGGATGGCGCTCGGCGAGCAGTCGCCATGCCTCGGCGAGCAGCTCCCGCCAGGCGCGCAGCTCGTCCTCGCCGAGCGGGCCGGGCACGGGCTCGCCGTGCGCGTGCCGGTACGGGCCCCGGTCGTCGATCCGCAGCACGAGACGGTGCCCGGCGGCCTCCAGGCGTACGACGTGCCCGGTCGGCCGGAGGAAGCCGGCGAGCCCGCGCAGCCGGTCGCGGTCGGTGTCCTCGGACCGGTCCGGGTGTTGGTGCTGGTCCTGGTCAGGGGCCTGGTCCTGGTCAGGGGCCTGGTCCTGGTTCTGGGCAGGGGCCTCGTCCGCGTGGAGGCGGCGCAGACAGTCCGCCGCCCACAGGTCCAGATACGGCTGCAGCAGCACGGACTCCCACTGCTCCCGGGACCGCTGTCGGATCCGCTCGAACTCCTCGTACGTCTCGGCGAGCCGTACCTCACGGGCTTCGTCGGGCCGCCGCGCCTCTGCGGCCCGGCGCACCGCGCTCAGCAGCAGCCGTCGCTTGCTGAGCTGGCCGGCCCGAAGGACGGCGACGGCGTCGGCGCCGCCGCGCCCCCGGGCGAGGGCGAGGAAGGTCCGACGGGGGATGGTGTGCGGGGAGGCCGTGGTCATCGTGCTCCCACCTCCTGGTCGTGCGTCGCGCGTCGTGCGTTGAAGGCGGCGACATCGGCTTCCAGACGCCGCCGGATGTGCTCGATGAGAACGGCCATGTCGTGGCAGTACACGGTGGGCCGGTCGAACGGCTCGTCCGCTCCGGGGTGGTGGCGGTGCGCGTACAACCCGCCGCCGCAGACCGCCCACAGCGGGCACGCGCGGCACAGGGCCGCGGGCCGGGGCGTCCGGAACGCCGGATGCCGGGCGGCCTCGGCGAAGGAGTCACGGAAGACGCTGAGCCCGGTGTACGCGGCGCCGTCGTACGCCGCCTTCAGACTGTCCGCCAGCTCCAGCGATCCGTCCGTCTCCACGACCACCAGGTCCGCGGGTCCCGTTCCCACCATCTCGCTGCTCGCCCGGCCGCCCAGCAGCAGCACGATCAGCTCCTCGAACAGCCGGATCCCGGTCTCCCGGCGGGGCGCCCCGTACCAGCGGTCGAAGACGGCACACAGCCAGTCGGCGTACGGAGTCGGCTCCTCGGCGCCGGCGGGCGCGTGGGGGGCGGGTGCGGGAGGCGGCCCGGGCGCGGGCGGCCGCGGCACGGGAGACCCGGACGTGGGAGGCTGCGGCACGGGAGGCGCGGGCATGGGCGGCCGGTCCGGGGGCTGACGGCCCGCAAGCCCCGGTGGCGGATTGCCCCAGGTGCCGTGCGGCAGCAGCAGATCCATGCGGGGCGGCGCGAAGGCGAGAAGCGCCTCGTAGGTGGCCACGGGGTCGGTGGCCGGATCGACGGTGCACAGCACTCCGCCGAACAGGTCACGGTGCTCCTCCGTGCCGAGGATCCCGAGCGCCCCGGCGACCGCCGCATGGCTCCCCCGCCCGTCGGCGAACCGGCGGTAGCGGTCGTGGTCGGCCGCGGTCCCGTCCACGCTGACGCCGATCCGTACCCGGTGCCGTCGCAGCACGCGCAGCAGCTCGAGGTCGTCCCGTAACAGCACCCCGTTGGTCTGCACCGCGTACGCCACGTCGCCGGTGCCGTCCAGGGCGTCGCGCAGCACCGTCAGGGTCTCGTCGAGATGCCGGGGCCCGACGAGGAGCGGCTCGCCGCCGTGGAGGATGACCGCGATCGGGGCCGCGGCCCCTGGGGCACTCTCGTCCCGCCGGTACGCGGCGATCCGCTCGGCCACCCGGCGTACGGTCGCCAGTTCCATCCGCCGTGGCTTGGTGCGCCAGCTGTGGTCCGCGGCCTCGTACACGTAGCAGTACGTGCAGGAGAGATTGCACCGCCCGTGCAGTTTCAGCAGATACTGGCGGAACGTCACAACGTGTCTCAGGACACCGGGTTGAGCGCCGAGGTGAAGGCCGACACCGGCTCGCCGGAGGGATGGAGCGCATCGTCCCTGAGCCGCGCCACGATGGCCCCGAACACCGTGTCCGGAAGCTCGGCCAGTTCAGCGTCGCTCAGCTCACTGACATCCGCCAGGACGGAGACCAGTGGGGCGGAATTGGTCATCCACGATCCCCTTACCTACACGTTGCGGCGGACTATATAACACAGAGTCATTGATCGTTTGCGCACCCGGGACCCTCGTCCCCCGTGTGCGTCGAGACGCCGTCGGCCATGCGGGGGCGGCCCCGCAGGTGGTCCGCTGACAGGCGACGGGCGGGGGGTGCGGGGGGCGGGGATGCGCAGCCGGCGAGAGACCGTACTGCGGCGGCTCACGGACGAGGGCTGCAGCCTCGTCGAGGACGTCCGACCCGGCACGGCACGCGGGCGAGGCGCCTGGCGGGCCGAGAGCGGCGCCCACGAAGCTTCGACCCCGGGCAGCACACGGACACCATGATCATTCACCACGGCCACGGACCGGCGCCGCCCTGCTCAGCAGGTCCGTCGCTCCGGCCAAGATCACCCACACTCTCGCCGCCCGAGCCGGTCCGCTCGTATCCCCGTCTACGGATCATGCACCACCCGCTACACTGACCGCGGCGGCTGATCCCTCACCGGCTGCCACCACAACCTGTCGCAAGCAGGTCCGCAACAGTCCGCCCACCTCGGCAGACCTTCGGGCACGCTTTCGACGGTTCCCCGCCTTCGTAGCTCAGGGGATAGAGCACCGCTCTCCTAAAGCGGGTGTCGCAGGTTCGAATCCTGCCGGGGGCACAACGCATTTACGCCGCTGACCTGGGGTTTCTTCCCCAGGCAGGCGCTCTATTCGGCCTCGGACTCCCCGTCCGGGGCCGTTTGCGTGAGCGACGGGTACTGCTCGGCCTGTAGCGGGTCTGTATGCGCAGGTCTGGACGTCGGGCCCCTTTCCGGTTCAGGCCAGACCGAACTTCTCAGCGTGCACCTGTCGCGCAGGGACCCGCAGGTCGCGTAGGCCGGCGAGCACGGCCCTGGTCATGGCGGGCGGGCCGCAGACGTACACGTCGCGTTCGGTGATGTCGGGGACCAGCTGGTGCAGGCTGCCCGGGCCGAACGGCGGGGTGCCGCCCTCGCCGGTTCTGCCGGTGAGCAGGTGCAGCCGTCCGCCCCGTAGCGCGACCAGGTGGCGCACCTCGTTCAGCAGCACGGCGTCGGCCTCGCTGCGCACCCGGTACAGCACGACGACGTCGCCGGGCGCCGCCTCCTCCAGCATGGCCCGCACGGGCGTGATCCCCACACCCCCGGCGATCAACAGGGTGCCGGGCCGGGTCCGGTGCAGCGAGGTGAACGCCCCGTACGGTCCCTCGACGAAGGCGCGGCTGCCGACCGGTACGTTCCGCAGGCCGGCACTGGTGCTGCCCGCCGCCTTCACCGTGAGGCGCAGCCCTTGTCCGCCCGGCGCCGCCGACAGGGAGAAGGGGTTGGCCAGCCACCAGTGGTTGTGCCCGGGGAACCGCCAGATGCAGAACTGCCCCGCCCTGGCCGGGAGTTTGTCGAGGTGTCGGCCGGTGACGTATACGGAGACCACATTGTCCGACTCCGGTACCACGGCCGCGACGCGGAACCGGTGGTAGGCGTTGCGCCACAGCGGCACGGCGACACGCCCGGTCAGCAGGGCGCCGAAGGCGAACAGCCACAGAATCCACCAGTAGGCCGTGGCGAACGCGGAGGACGTGAACGTCGTGGTCTCCTGCAGCTGGTGGACGAACGACAGGCCCAGAGCCACGTAGAGCAGCAGGTGCAGACCGTGCCAGACCTCGTACCGCAGTCGCCGCCGCAGGGGCCGGGTGGAGATCACGGCGATCACGACGATGACGGTCGCGGCGAGCATGCCCAGCAGGGAGGCCGGCACCCCGCTCAGTGCGACGAACGTCTTCCCCATGGACGCGTCGTCGAGGTTCGCATAGCCGAGCACCACCAGCGTGGCGTGGGTGAGGACGGTCCACAGCAGCAAGAAACCGACCCAGCGGTGCCACACCGTGAGCCGGTCCATCCCGATGCGGCGGTCCAGCCAGGGCAGCCGGGCGACCAGCAGCAGTTGGAACAGCATCAGCAGGGCTGCGTGCAGTCCGAAGAACTTGGCGACCGTGAGCACCCCGTTCTTGCCTGAACCCGCGCTGAGGAACAGCGCCTCGACGGTCACCGCGTTGACGATGACGAAAGTCCACATCGCCCAGCGCGCCGCGTCCACCGGAAGCACGGTGCCTCTGCGCACCGTGTTACTCGCCACCGCCATGCTTTCCTCACATCCCCCGTGGCCGCTGCACTCGCGGCCGCATGCACTAACCTGATGAAGATCGAGTAATTCGTCCGGATACGCACGCCGATCGGATAAGCATACGGAGCGTGAGCCCGATCCGTTCACGCCAGAACCGTCGAATCCAACCGCTGTTCGGCGTTCGGTGCGTCCTGCGGCTCAGGGTTCCGCAATGGTTTACGTCGCCGGGTGGTGCAGCGCTCACCGGTGTGGCCAGCGCCGCGAACATCAGCTCGGCCGCGGTGTCAATCCGCTCGCAGCGTGGAGAGTTCCCACGCTGCTTCTTGCAAGACCTGCCCAGTACTGCCGTTCGAGCTCCACCGGGCTGAGGAACCCACACACGCTGTGCATCCGACGAGTGCCGTAGAAGTCCGCGATCCACGTGCCGGTCCTGATGCGCGCCTCGGCCCAGGTGCGGAAGTGCTGCCGGTGGACGTACTCCACTTCAGCACACTGTTGAATGCCTCTGAGACGGCGTTGTCGGAACACGACCCCACCCGCCCCATGGATTGCCACACGCCCCACCGGCGGCACGCGTCACCGAACCGCTTCGAGACGTACTCACTGCCGCGGTCCGAGTGGAAGATCACTCCGGAGACGTCGCCGGCGCAGGCCGCGGCCATGTTCAGCGCCGCGACCACCAGTTCTGCGTCGTGGTGGACGCCCATGGCGAACCCCAGCAGCCGGCGGGAGTACAGGTCGATGACGGTGGCCAGGTACAGCTTGCCTTCATCGGTGCCGAACTCGGTCATGTCCCCGGCCCAAACGGTGTCCGGGGCGGGCGCCCTGAGGTCGCGCCGCAGCCAGTCCGGGCGGCGCGCCGGCTGCCGGGTCTGGCCAGGCCGGGCCGGGCTCGCGGCGCACCGTGCGCGCCGCGAGCCCGAGCCCGGCCATGAGCCTGGCCACGGTGCTGCCCGACACCCGCCAGCCGGCGCGCATCAGCTCGTCGTGGGCTCGCTGGTCGGATGCTGGCGACGGGGAGGGGGGCGTGAGCGAGAGCAGCGTGCCGGACGGGTGGCAGACAGTACGCTGAATCCAGCGGGATCGGGCCCGCAGCACAGTGTCCGGGAGGCGCTTCATGACGGCCGAGATGGTGGCCCCGGCGTGGATGCATGAGCAGATCACGGCGGAGGAGTACGAGTCCTGGTCCGAGGAGCAGTGCGCCGGTATCGAGATCGTGGACGGGATGGTCGTCGTGAGTCCGAGTGCGTCCAAGCGGCACAACCGGCTGGCCCGGATTCTGGCGAACGCCCTGGATGCCGCCGCGGGCCCGGAGTGGAACGCCGACACGGACTTCGACGTCCGGCTTCAGGACGTCCCGCTCACCAATCGCCGCCCGGACGTCGTCGTGTACCACGCAGACACGATCGATATCACCCCTACCCGCCCTGAGCACGTGCTGCTGGTCGCGGAGGTGGTGTCGCCAGGCTCGGAGACCACCGACCGGATCGTGAAGGTCGACCAGTACGCCAAGGCAGGCATCGGCTTCTACTGGCGGATCGAGCAGGCCGCGACAGGCGTTCCTCTCGTGTACACCTACGTTCTCGACCCCGCGACGAAGACCTACCGGGACGGAGACATGTTCACAGGCGTCCTCAAGGTAGCGGCCCCCTTCGCGGTGGAGATCGACCTAGGCCAGGTCTGACCCACGCGCTGCTCAGCAGCTGTCAGCGCGTGAGCGATGCGTGAGCGGACGGCCCGATACCGGGCGGTATGAGCCGGATCAAGTGGCTCGCCGTGCGGTTCGGACCAGGGGAACCAGCACCGCGCGGCAGCGCCAGGCACCCCCCGGCAAGGATTCGATCCCACTCCTAAAGCGGGTGTCGCAGGTTCGAATCCTGCCGGGGGCACCACAACTCCGCAGGTCAGCATACTGAAGGCCTTCCAGGAAACCTCTCTGGAAGGCCTTCAGGCATGCAATGGGAACACCCTGGGAACACGGAACTGGGCATTGCGCATTTCGCATATCTTTGCGCTCCCTGGACCGGCTCATTTCAGTGACGGCGCTCACCGTTCACCGTGTCATTCCGCCCCGATGAGAATGTGGCGGTGTCGGTGCAGTCGGACATCCCTTCCGTGGCCATCACCACGACGAAATCCACGGCCGACGCCGTGCGCGTTTTTGTGACAGGGCCGACTGAGGGCGTCGCCGAGCCCGGCCTCACCCTCGAACCGCCATGACGTCGGCCCGAGGCGAAAGCCTCAGCACCGGGTCGAATGATCTTGCAATCCTCGGCTTGGCGACTCATCTGGCGACAGGACCGCCGCCGATCTGATCCTGGCCGCCCGACGTTCCTGGCGACAGTCGAGGGTCGGCTCAATCGCCGGACGTCTGCCCCCGGCCCGGCACCTGAGGCGCCCTCGCGGCCTCGGCCTCGGCCTTCGCGTCGCTCACTA
This sequence comes from Streptomyces sp. NBC_00259, assembly GCF_036181745.1. NCBI lineage: Bacteria > Bacillati > Actinomycetota > Actinomycetes > Kitasatosporales > Streptomycetaceae > Streptomyces > Streptomyces sp. NBC_00259. The sequence goes on from NZ_CP108080.1 coordinate 3,325,916, forward strand.
CGGCGGCAGCCTGCTTCGCGACCTCATCAGCAGCCGCGGCGGCATCGAACGAAAGCGACGAGCCCGCCTCGAGCTCCGCAGCCCCGCCTTCGTCCGACGCATCGTCGGCGTCGGCAGTGGTGGTTCCCTCCGGTTGTGCAGATGCGCGAAGACCCATCGTTGATTGATCGCCGAATGCGCTGGTGACGGCGCGAACTGCCTCGGTCAGCTCCCCCGGGATCACCCAGAACGTGTTGTTGTCGCTCTTCGCCAGGTGCGGGAGCGTCTCGAGGTACTTGTAGGCCAGGATCTTCGGGTCGGCATTGTTGCGATGGACGGCCTGGAAGACGAGCTCCACCGCCTTCGCCTCGCCGTCCGCCCGCAAGATCATTGCTTGCTGCGTGCCCTGCGCTTCCAGGATGTCCTTCTGTTTCGTGCCCTCCGCAGTAAGGATCTTCGCTTGCCGCTCCCCCTCGGCGTGCAGGATGGCGGCGCGCTTGTCACGCTCGGCCCGCATCTGCTTCTCCATGGCCTCTTTGATGGTGTGCGGTGGATCGATGGCCTTGATCTCGACGCGGTTGACCCGGATACCCCACTTGCCGGTGGCGTCGTCGAGGACGGTGCGCAGCCGGGCGTTGATCTCCTCACGTGAGGTGAGCGTCCCCTCCAGGTCCATGGAGCCGATGACGTTCCGCAGCGTGGTCACAGTGAGCTGATCGATCGCCTGCAGGAAATCGGCGACCTCGTAGGCCGCTGCCCGCGGGTCAGTGATCTGGTAGTAGAGCACCGTATCGATGTTCACCACGAGGTTGTCCTCAGTGATCACCGGCTTGGGGTCGGACGAATACACCTGCTCGCGCACGTCGAGTTTCGTGTTGACACGGTCCGCCACCGGCACGACGAAGTTCAGGCCGGGCTGCAACGTCCGCCGATACCGGCCGAACCGCTCGATGTTGTAGCGGCGCGCCTGCGGGACGATCCGCACCGTGGAGGCCACGAGGAAGACAACAACAATCGCCGCCACAAGAATCGGGATGACCACCGGATCCACACTTCCTCCGTTGAGATGTGTTCAGCCGTTCATGGCAGGAGTTCGCGGGGGTAGACGACAGCTGTAGCGCCTTCGATCTCCATGACATCCACCAGCGCGCCCACCGGGATGACCTGGCTTTCGTCGAGGGCACGGGCGGACCATTCCTCGCCGGATACTTTGATCAGACCGCGGGTCGCGGTGACCTCCCGCATGACCTCGGCCCGCCTGCCGATCAGCGCATCGCTGCCCTCACGCGTGAGTGGTGCCTGTGCCATATGCCGCAGCGCGACAGGACGGACGATGACGAGTCCCGCTGCCGCTGCCACTCCGAGCGCCACGAGCTGGCCGAAAAGGCCGATGCCCACTCCAGCGACTACAGCCGCAACCAATGCAGCCCCCGCCAGCAACCCGAGAACCAGCGTCAAGGTGAAGAACTCCGCGACACCAAGCGCCGCGGCGGCGAACAGCCATACGAACCACGGCATCGAATCAGCCTCCCTCAGGGGACTTATCCACCAACCTACCCCCCGGCACCGGGACAGATGCAGACTTGTCCCGCCTTGTTCAATGGAGCGCATCCCATCGGACGAGACGCGGAATCTGCTGGAACCCGCTTGGTCTGCGATCAGGACGCCTGGACGGCGACAAGGAGGTCCGACCGCGATGCCGGTGCTGATCGGCGCCCTCCGCCTGACGGCCGCCTGCTTGTCGTCCCGGCCGGCCGTCCGGTGCACCGGCCCAGCCGTCGGCTGAGTACAGAGCCCTCGACGGTGGGTCGGGCTGGATCAGCGAGCCCGGCAAGACCCACCGGACACCCCCTAAGCCTTCCAAGAGAGCGACCTCTCAAATGCACTGCAGTGGTCATGGAGTCAGCACTGTCGCAGCCGGGGTGGGCATCGCCTCAGGGCTTCACAACTCAAGCAGGGGTGCGGGCTCTTGTCGGACGGCACCCGTCCCCGGTCTTCTCGGGAGGGGTGCCGTCCGGGTGCCTGCCGGGCGGGCGCTCAGCTGACGAGGTACTTGACCGCGTCGACCACGTGTGGGCCGTGGCCGAAGGCCGCGGCCAGATGCTCGAGTCGCTCGTACGCCGCCGGGGTCAGTGGTGTGCCGAAACTGTTGACAGCACAGAGCAGGAACCGGAAGGCCAGTTCGGCGCAGACAACTTCTGCGCACCGCATCAGCGCGTGACGGGTGGCCGCTGACCGGGTGTCCTTGTCTCCGCCCTGGTCGAGCAGCCCGACCATGGCGACCACCTCCGCCGTCCGCCGGCGATGCTCGACCGCCGCCGGCGAGGCCCCGTCGGGCACGCACACGGGATACGTCGTGCAGGCGTCCTCCGAAGCGCCGCGTGCTCTCGCGATCGGCACGATCAGCGACAGCAGGCGGTCCACGGACGCGCGCTCCTTGCCGCCGATCTCAGGCTGGCCATCCATCGGTGTGCCCGTGGCCCGCCAGAGAACGCTCAGCTCCTCGCCGGTGAGGTCCGCATCCCGCAGCCGCAGTACGTCCTCGATGAGGAGCAGGACGCGGCCGGGTTCGAGATCCGGGTTCCGGCCACCTAGGTAGGCCAGGGCGTGATCCAGTGCCGTGTCGGCGTAGAGGATCCAGTCGCCGTGGAAGGACGTGCCGAGCTCGGTCACGCCGAAGTCGAAGGTCATGTCCTCGTGCTGTGCTGCGGGGTCGTGCATGGTTCTGCTCCCCTTTACAGCGGGTAGGCGGTCAGGACGTAGAAGCCGCCGGGCTTGTGGCCCTTTCTCGCGGCGAGGATCACCTTGAAGCCGTTGCTCGTGGTCGGACTGTAGTTGCCGAGGTGGTCCATGCTGTCGCCGAGCGATCCGGTCCCGTACGTGCCCTGGAGCGTGAGCTGCTGCGGCTTGCCCGGCTTGCCCGCGTCCTGCACGAACTTCGTGATGCGGTCCTTGTTCTGGTCGACCAGCTGGTCGACCGCCTTCTGGGCGAGGTCCGCGCTCTTCCAACGGGAGTTGGGCGTGGGCCTGCCCATCCGCCGGGTCTTGGCCTTCGCCAGGGCCTCCATCTTCTGCCGGTCGACGTTGACGTGCTCGTCCAGGGTGTGGGCGACGCCCGGGAACATCCGCTCGGCGCGCGCCAGGTCGGTGCAGTTGTGGACCAGGACGTCCTGGGCGCCGACTCGCACGTAGTAGCTGTCGATGCCGCTGACGTCGAGGTCGTAGGTGGCCTGCCGGCCGGCGGACCGTTCGGTCCCGGTGACGGTGGCCTCTGTGCCCTCGGCGGTGTGCAGGCGGTCGCCCGCGCGCAGCTCGCCCGCCGGGACCCACGCCTGCCGGTCCGGCAGCCAGTAGCGGTGCTGCTCGGTCGACGTGAGGTCGGAGACGTCGCCGTCCGCGCCGGCGACCGACAGTCGGACAAATGTCTTGTCGGTGTACTCGGAGGTATACGGCGTCGACATCACCGGGCGCGGCCGGGTCAGCTCGGCGAACTCGCCGCCCGGGTCGGTCGCGAGGACCTCGTCGCCCGGCCGGACGTCCTCGATCGGCTTGTGCGTGCCGTCCGCGAGGAGCACGGGGGTGCCGGCCGGAAAGCTGTTGCACTCGAAGACCACATCGGACTTGCGTGCCTTCGCGATGTCGTCCGGGATGAGCTTGCCGCCCAGCTTCAGCCAGCGCAGCACGGCGAGGGAACCCAGGGCCCGGTCGAAGCCGTCGACGTGCTCGCCGGTCATCATGTCCTTGCCGGTGATCGCCTCTACGATGCCCTTGCCGTCGCCGATGCCCGGCATCAGGCCGAGGACGACGGACATCCGGCGCTGCTGCTCCTCGCTGTCCAGGCCGGAGGAGCCGTCGCTCCAGGTCTCGCCGACGTTCGAGAAGTCGAACTCGAAGGCCGGAACCTCGCGGAGCTTCTCGGCGGCCTTCTTGATGCCCGGGACGACCTTGTTCATGTCGTCGACGGCCTTGTTGGCCTGGCCGATGCCCTCGTTGAGGGTGTCCATGCCCTTGTTGGCCTTGTTGATGGACTGGTTCAGCCCGCCCAGCGACTTGTTGATGTCGTCGACGGCATCATTCATGTCGCCAAGGGCGCGGTTCATCTGCGCGAACCCGGCGTTCATCTGGTCGAGCGCCTTGCCGATCCCGTCGAGGTTGTCCTTGACGCTCTTGACCGCGGCCTGGAACTTCGGGTCACCGACCAGCTGCGCGAGTCCGAGCGTCAGCCGGATCAGCACCAGGGTCATCTCGATGATCACGAGGATCGTCTCGATGGTCTCGAGGACGTCCTTGATCAGCTTGTCGATGTCCTTCTGCGCTCCGGCGGCCGTCGCGCGGATCCGGTCCTCGACCTGCTTGCGGTACTCAGGGTCCGCGATCTTGGTCGGGTCCTCCTTGAAGGCCTCCCTCAGCTTCTGGAGGCCGGCGGCTTCCTTCTTCACCGTGCCGAAGTGTTCGACGGTGTCCTTGTGGAGGTAGTGGACGCCGTACGCGAACATGCCGACGCCGGCACCGACCTTGAGGGCCTTCTGCGCGAAGTCGCGATAGCAGGCCGGTTTCTCCAGCAGCGACAGCTTGTCGCAGCCGGAGATCCTGGCGGTGCCCTTGACGATGGCGGCCAGGCGGTCGGTGTCGAGCTTCGCCTCGGCGGCCTCGAGTTGCGCCTCGGCGTGCGTCAGCCTGACGCTCTGTGCGGCCAGCGCGCTGTCCTCGCCCATCCCGAACGTCAGGAAGACGCTGAGAATGGTCAGCAGTGCGGCAGTTTTCAGTTTGAGCTGGCGGTGCATATACGTCCCGTGCCGGAGAGCAAGGCGCGCACGGATGGTCTCTCCGGCGCGGCCGGGCTCTGAATTCCCCCTGGTGGCCGTCCGCTTCAGGCAGCGACCCACCATTTACCGACCAGTAGTTTACGCGCAGCATCGATCACCGACGATCCACCCCACCAGGGGCCAGCTGGTTTCATGATGCTCTGCGGGTTTCTGTCGGCGGTGGTTCGGCGTCGTGATGTCAATGCGGCAGGTAGCGGCTTCTGCCGGCCCGGCAGGGCAAGCGGAAAGCGGCCGGCGACCTGGTGCGCCCTGCCCGCCACCCTCGGCGCGATCCGCCGGCCCCAGGTCATCAACAACGACCCACCATGCGCAACTCCGCAACACCGGCGAAAGTCGCTGACAGGCGCGCACACAGGGTGATTCAGCCGCTCAAGATCGCCCTACTGTCCCTTCCTGCTGCGTCTCGGCCGACCACCGAGCAGGACGCGTTCCGCGAGATGGCGCACCGGCGCGGATGCAGGCTCCGCACCGCCGTCCACACGCTCGCCGGCATGGAGCTGCCCCCCGCCGAAATGCTCGCCCGCCTCGACGACACGGTCCAGCGACTGGCGGAGGCGGACGCCATCGCCCCCGACCAGACCCCCGCGGTGGCGGGCGCCACCTGTCTGTATGTCATCTACGACCCGGTCACCCGGCGGTGCACGATGGCCACGGCCGGCCATCCGCCACCCGCGATCATCGACCCGCAGGGCCAGGTCACCTTCCCGGACCTTCCCACCGGGGCTCCCCTCGGCATCGGGCTGGGGATCCCGTTCGAGGCCGTGGAGCTGGAACTGCCCGAGGGGAGTCTCATCGCCCTCTACACCGACGGCCTGATCGAGGCCCGCGACAACGACATCGAGAACTCCACGACCCTGATCGTCAGCGAACTGGTCACCAACGCCGTCCGCCACAGCACCGGCCCGATCGGTCTGCGTCTGATCCAACATCAGGTCCTGACCGTCGAAGTGTCCGATGCCGGCGCCTGCACCCCGCGTGCGCGCAGCCCACGCACCATGGACGAGCACGGCCGCGGACTCTTCCTGGTCGCCCGGTTGTCCCACCGATGGGGCTCCCGCCCGGTGCCGGACGGCAAGGTCGTCTGGGCCGAGACAGACTTCGCCCGAACGCCCGGCAGCAGTGAGGTGGCTCTGCTCTCCGGGCCGTGACGGCCTCACTGTGCCGACGTCGACTTCGCAGGGCAGGCCGAACTCGGCCTGCGCTCCATGCCCATGGCCGGCCGGGCATCCGGGCCTCCCTCACGGGCGTGCCGCGCCCTCGGGTCGGGGCTCGCGGGTCAGGAGGTACGGATCGCCCGCGAGCCAGAGTCGGTTCTCGTCGTCCACGTGGCAGCCGAGGCGTTCCGGCAGGCCGCGCAGGTAGGCGATGGCGGGTCCGGTGAGGCGGACCCTGCCGTGGCCGAGGTGGGTGATGCCTTCGGGGACGTCGAGTGCGGTGAGCCAGGCGGCGTGGTCCCGGTGGAGTTCGGCGGTGTACGTGGTGTCGGAGCCGGTTGCGCGTTCCAGGGCGTACAGGACGTCGCCGTAGCGGGCGTGGTCGAGGACGGCGCGTACGGCCGTGTCGATGCTCAGCAGGTTGGCGTCGACCTGGTCGCACGTGAAGACGCGGCCGGGGCGGGCCCTGGCGTACGCGAACCAGGTTCCGGCGCGGGACGGGATGACGTAGCCGATCGGATAGCCGCCGGGAAGCCCGTCGTTCACGCATACGTACACGACCTCGGCGGCATCGCTCCGCTCCCGGGTGAGGAAGAGCCTCCGCTGTTTCAGCAACGTCGTGAGAGACCGGTCGATGACGGTCACGTTCGTGTTCCCTCCTCCAGTCGGGGCGGCGGCCGTTCCCCCGTCGACGGCCGCCGCACTTGCAAACCATCGGGGAAGGCGCTGCAATGCGGATGAAATTCTGATGATGCGCGGAGCGGGGCGGAGGCTTCGGGGTGGGCGCGGGATCTCGTCGGCGGTTACGGCTCACGGTGCTCGGGCCCGTACGGGCCTGGCGTGACGGTACGCAGCTGGCCCTCGGGCCGGTCCGGCAGCAGGCCGTGCTGGCGGCGCTGGCGCTGCGTCCGGGGATCCTGGTGAGCCGCGAGCAGTTGCTCGACGGGGTGTGGGGGGACAGTCCACCGCAGTCGGGCCGCAAGGTGCTGCCCAGCTATGTCTACGGGCTGCGCAAGACACTCGACGAGGAGGGTTCGGGGCCGGCGGATTCCGTGATCCGCGGGGAACGGGGCGGGTACCGGTTCGTCGCCGACGAGGTCCGGCTCGATGTGGCGGACCTGGCCGAGCAGGTCGACGGCGCCCGGCGCGCGAAGGCGTCCGGCGATACGGCCACCGCGGTGGACCGGTTGTCCGGGGCGCTCGCCCTGTTCGACGGTGAGCCGCTCGCCGGGCTGCCGGGCCCGTACGCCGAGGCCGAGCGGCAGCGACTCCTGGAGCGCGTGCGCACGGTGCAGCTGGAGCGGCTCGAATGCCTCGTACTGCTGGGCCGGTTCGCCGGGGCTCTCGACGAACTCGCCGCCCTGTCGGCGTCCGATCCGTGCGACGAGTCGCTGGCGGCGCTGCGCATGCGGGCCCTGTACGGCAGCGAACGCCAGGCCGAGGCGCTGAACGTCTACGAGGACACGCGCAAGCGGCTGAGCCACGAACTCGGCGTCGATCCCGGCGAGGAGCTCCAGCGAGTGCACCAGGCGGTGCTGCGTCAGGACGACGTACGCCTGCTCGGCGCGACGGCGGCGCGGTCCGTCGCTCCACCGGCTCCCCCGCCCACCCGGTCCGGGCCCCGCCGCGCCGTCAACGACCTGCCGGGCGACTCCGGTCGGCTGATCGGGCGGGAGGCCGAGCTGGCGCAGCTCGTCGCGCCTTCCGCGCCGGGGTCCGTGTCGATCGTGACGGTGGACGGTACGGCCGGGGTCGGCAAGTCCGCTCTCGTCGTACGCGCGGCCCGTGAGCTCAGCGCCCACTACCCGGACGGCTGCCTGTTCGTGGACCTGCGCGCGCACAGCACCCAGCGGCGGCAGTCGCCGGAGCAGGCGTTGCAGCGGCTGCTGCGCTCCCTCGGCGCGGCCAAGGGTGAGTTGCCCAGCGACCTCGAAGAGCTCACCGCCGCCTGGCGCGCGGCGACCAGCCCGCTACGGCTGCTCCTCGTGCTGGACGACGCCCTGGACGCCGAACAGATCCGGCCGCTGCTGCCCGCCGGGGCGGGAAGCAGGGTGCTGGTGGCCGGCCGGCGACGGCTGGCCGAACTGGACGCCGACCGACGGGTCACCCTGGAGCCCCTGCAGAGCGCCGATGCGGTGTCCCTGCTCACCCACCTCATCGGAGAGGGGCGTGCGAGCAGGGAGCCGGAGGCCACGCATCGGCTCGTCGGGCTGTGCGACGGGCTTCCACTGGCACTGCGCATCGCCGGGTCGCGGCTGCAGAACCGCCATACCTGGACGGTGGAGTACCTGGTGGGCCGCATGGCGGGCGATGAGCGTCTGCTCGGCGAGCTGAGCGTCGGGGATCGCAGTGTGGAAGCGGCCTTCCGCCTGTCGTACGACCAGCTCACACCCGAGCAGCAGCGCGGATTCCGCGCCCTGGGGCCGGCGCCGACGGTCGAGTTCGACGTACTGGCGTCGGCGGCCATGCTCGGATGGACGTCCCACGACACCGAGCGGGTCCTGGAGAGCCTGGTCGACACGAGTCTGCTGCAGCAGCCGCGTCCCGGCCGCTACCGGCTGCACGACCTGGTCCGCGTGCACGCACGACGCGTCGCGGAAGCCGTGCCCGAGGAGGCCGCCGCCACGCGTACGGCCGCGCTCCGTCTCTACCTGGACGCGGCCCGGATCACGAGTGACTGGGGCTCCAGCGGCTTCCCCACCGGGCCGGCGACCACCGGGCCCGCAACCACCGGGCCGGCGACCACCGGGCCCGCAGCCAACGAGCCCTGGTCCAACGCGCCCTGGTCCAACGCGCCCTGGTCCAGCGAGCCCTGGTCCGCCGACGCACCGTTCGCCGACTGGCAGGAGGCGGAGACCTGGCTGGACGCGGCAGGCGGGGAACTCGTCGACGTCGTCGGGCACGCCGCGGCCCTCGGCGAGGCCGACTACGCCTGCTGGATCGCCGAGGCGCTGTGCGACTACTTCGTACGCCAGGGCCGCTACCACGAGAGCCAGACCGCTCTCGAGATCGCGCTCGCGCACGTGGACGAGGCCACCGACCGGCGGATGGCGCACGCCCTGCGGAACTGCCTGGGCTACACCTGCGTGTACCAACGCCGGTACACGCAGGCGCGCACCTTGCTCACCGAGGCACTGCACCTCGGCCGGCGCCGGCCCGACCCGTACGAAGAGGCCAGGACCCTGGGCGGGCTGGGGGCCCTGTGTCTGAGTGTGGGCGAGGGCGACCGGGCGATCTCCCATGCCGCCGCGGCGGTGGACCTGTCCCGGCCGCACAACGACTGGGTCACCGCGATAGCACTCGTCATCCAGGGCCTCGCCCAGCAGTACCAGCGGCGGAACGAGGAGGCGCTGGCCAGCTTCGCCGATGCCCGTACCCACGCCGAGGCGGGCGGGCGCCCGCGCATGCTCGGCCGGGTCCTGAGCTGCGCCGCCGACATCCACCTCCGCCTCGGCCGGTACGACGAGGCCAAGCGCCTGCTGCGCCAGGCCGTCCACCTGGTCGAGCAGGGCGGGGACATCTTCCTCTGCGCGCGCAGCCTGACCCGGCTGGGCACGGCGGAGCTGGGCGAGGGGAACGCGAGCACGGCCATCGCCCTCCACCACCAGGCACTCCTGCAGCACCAGTTGCTGTCACGGCTCACCGAACCCGGCTACGACTGGCTGGAGATGGACATCCGCAGCCGCCTGGGCCGCGCGTACGTGGCGACGGGCCGTGTCCGCGAGGCGCGCAGACAGTTCGAGACCGTGGTCGAGGTGCACGACGCCCGTGCACGGCGCGCCGACCCCACAACGGGCCACTGACCTCCGAGCCCCTCGCCCGGCGGCGCTCGGACGCGACAGTGGCCCCGGCCCGACCGACCGCCGGGTGATCCGCCGCCTCGAGGAGAGCCCGGGAGCAGTCGGGCGCGGCCCGGAACGTTCAGTGCCGGCCGCGGCCCGGCCCCACCTCTCCGGTCACGCCGACGCGGATGCCCAGCCACGGGTAGGTGTGGCGGTAGAAGACGTTGTCCTGGGGCTGGAGGCCGACGGCCGAGGGCCACATCTGGAAGGCCGGCGCGTTGGACACCCCGCCGTGCAGCCGCCGCCAGACACGGGCGCCGCTCTGTCCGGCGGGGGGCGGGGTGATGGTGTCGGTCCATTCGACGGCGTTGCCGCCCTGGTCGAGGGTGCCCCATGGGGAGGTGGTCCTGGCCTCGCCGACGGTGCTGAGGCTGCCCTGGTAGACGGCGGGGTAGGTGAGAGGGTCCAGGCCGATCGGGTTGACGGTGGAGCAGACGTCGGCCGGCACCTGGGCGGGGCACCAGGTCGGGGCCGGGCTGCCGGAGGCGTGGTAGGAGGCGAGGGGCTGCGTCGACGCGTTGGTGACGGCACCGGTGCCGGGATGGAGGACGGTGGGCGCGGGGGCCGTCGCGTCGCCGTCACCGAAGACTCCGGCGTTGGTGGGGTACTTCCAGTAGGAGTACGTTCCGCCGCCCTTCGGGTCGTAGTAGGCGGCCTTGATCCACTCGTTCTGGCTCGGTACGACGAAGCCCGAGTCCTGGGTACGGGTGGTGTCGGGGCGGGCGAGGTCGTACATTCCGCGTTCGGTGCGGGCCGAGAGCCGCACCTTGTAGGTGACGTAGGTGAAGGCGCCCTCGCCGGTGGTCTCCTTGGAGAGGACCCGGCCGTTGTAGAGCGAGTTGACGAGCCGTGCCGCCTCCCGGAAGTCGGCGAAGCCGTACGGCTTGTCGGCCCACTGCGGGTAGGCGACCGAGTAGTGGCGGCCCCTTCGGGCGGCCTCGGAGAAGTCGACCTGGCCGTACTTCGGCCAGGCGGCGGCGCTCTCGTTCTCCTCGTACAGCGCGAGGCGGTCGCGGCCCTCCGGGTCGACGGTGTTCAGGAACGCCACCCACTGCCGGACGGTGATCTCGGTCCGCCCGATCTCGTAGGGGTCGTCGACCCGGCCCACCATCAGGCAGTCGTCGCCCTCGGGGGCGTCGGCGCACGACCGGTAGACGGCGTCGGTGAAGGGGACGATCCCCACGGCCGGGTTGCCGGGCGCGCCGACCCTGGCGGTGGTCAGCGTGATGACCTCACCCGTCGGGGGGCGGTCGGCGGCTGTCACGGTGGGGCCGAGCAGCGCCGACAGGCCGCCCGCCGCGAGGAAGGCCACGGCGAGACGGGGGCGGCGACGAGGACGGCGGGAAACGAGGTCCATGGGCATACTCCGCGCGTTGATCACGGCAACAGCTGGCGCCACATTAGCCCTGTATGTCACCTTTCGCCCCGAACGCTTCGTCTACGGAGCGGATTCCGTGCACCATGTGGGCCAGGTGCCGCGGGCCGGTACGCACCCCGACCTGCGGGCGGACGGCGCTACTTGTCGGACGCGGCCTGGGCCCGGCAGGTCAGTTTCATCTGGGCCGCCGCATGATGCGCCCCGAGGCGCGCCGCACTGCCCCAGTCACGGCCGCGGTCGAGGAGCTGGACCGCGAAGACCCCTTCGCCCTTGACCGGGTAGCTGCCGACCGGCACCAGTTCACCCCGGTGGGCGGTCTGGCGCACGCCGAAGCCCGTGTAGCCGGAGCGGACGTCGGTCGGGTCGGCGAGGACGCGGTAGAAGGTGGGGTCGCCGGCGGAGTCCGTGGCACGGTTCGTACGGGGCACGAACACCGCGAGCGAGCACTCCCGATGGCTCGCGTCCAGCTCCCAGCTCCAGATCGCCGTACCCCCGCGGTCCTTGGTGGCGCTGGCCGACATCGGGACGGCCGTGAAGCGGCCGTCGCAGGAGGAGTCGCGCTGGCCGCCGTCGCGGACGGTGTACCAGGCGGCGTCGCCGTTCTCGAAACGGCCCTCCTCCCGGTAGTGGCCCGTCTTGCAGCCCGGCCCCGCCCACTCCTCGAAGTCCTCGTCGCCCTCGCTGGGAAGCGCCGTCGGCCCGACCCGGGTCGGTACGCCGAGACCCGTGATGTCGTCGTCGGCGGCCTGCGCGTCACCGGTCCCGTCCGGTCCCATGAGCAGCGCCGTCGCGGCGATGAAACAGCCCAGGACGACCACGGCTCCGCCCGCCAGCAGGCCCTTGCGGAATCGGGAGAGCAGGGAGATCCGGCCGGAGAGGGTCTCCCGGGCGATCCAGGACGTGTCCGAACCACGATCGTCCCGGACCACGAATCCGCAGTCGGGACATCTCATGCCCGGCAGTGGGGTGTGCCTCTCACTGCCGCACTGTTCGCACGCCATAGCAGTTCACTATGCAGGAACCTCATGCGTCACGGGGCGGGAACGGGCTCATGATCTGCAGTCGGCCCGGATCTGGGCCGCCGCGTGATGCGCACCGTCACGGTCCCCGTACCCCCAGTCCCGGCCGCGGTCGACGAGCTGGACGCTGAACACCCCGTCCCGTACCGGAAGGTCGTGCACGACCACCGCCCCGCCGCGCATCGACCGCTGGCCGATGTCGAAGGCGGCGAGGACACTGCCGGAGTCCCGTGGGTCGGCGAGTACGTGGTAGCGCGTCGGATCACCGGCGACGTCCTCTTCGCGGGAGCTCCACGGAACACGTACCGCCACCGAGCAGCGCGCGTAACCACCGCCCGGACGCCAGGTCCAGGTGACCGTGTTGCCCCGGTCCCGGTCCGCGGCACCGGACATCGGCACGGCGATGAACCGGCCGTCGCACCCGTTGCCCTCATGGCCGCCGGAGTCCACGTCGTACCAGCCCTCGCGACCGTCCGAGTAACGCCCGTACGTCCGCGCCCCGTTCGGACAGCCCGGCCCCGCCCACTCGCTGAACCACGCACCGCGCCCGGCGGGCACGGGCCGGGGCGTCGGCTTCGCTTCCGGCTTCGGCTTCGGCTTCGGCTCGGCCGAGGGCTCCGGCTTCGCCACGGGCCCGGAGGACGAGGCGCCCGGCGCGGGCAGCTCCTCCGGAAGGAACGTCGGGCCGATCCGCTGCGGCATGCCGCCCAGTTCGATGGCGTCGACCGTCCGCACCGCGTCGTCGGCGCGGTCGTCGTCACCGCCGGCGGTCGCGAGAAGCGTGGCGCCCAGCGTCAGTACACACAGCGAGAGCACGCATCCGGCCCCCATGAGCATCTTCCGCTCGAGGACCGGCTCCCTCACCGCCGGCGCCCGACGCGCCGGCACGGCCTCCACGGTGCAGCTGTCCACCACCATCCCGGGCAGCGCGCCCCGGTGCGTGCCACCGCATCTCTCGCACACCATGCGGATCACTATGCAGGCCACCGGATACCGACCGGTAGGCATCCGCCGGTATCAACGCGGTATCGATCCACGCCCGTTGACCTTGCCCCAGGGGCAGGGCACATCGTCCTCGTGCCGGGCGGACCCCCCGCCCGGTGACGGAGGATGGGCCCGTGCACGACGACTCCCTGCTCACCATCGGCGCCTTCGCCACGCGGGCGCGGCTCTCGCCGAAGGCCCTGCGCCTGTACGACCGGCTCGGGCTGCTGGCCCCCGCGTACGTCGACGAGGCGACCGGCTACCGCTGGTACCGCACGGACCAGGTGCACCGCGCCCGGCTCGTCGCGCTCCTGCGGCAGATCGACATGCCGCTGGCGCGCATCGCCGACATGGTGGAACTGCCGGGGCCGCAGGCCGCGGAGGCGCTGGCCGCGTACTGGGCGGCGGTCGAGGAACGCCGCGCCGTGCAGGGCGCCGTCGTGGCCCACCTCCATGACCGACTTTCGGGCAGGAGACCGACGATGTACGAGATCAGGACCGTGGACGTACCCGAACAGGCGGTGCTCGCCGAGCGCCGGCACCTGCTGTCGGACGAGCTGCCCCGCTGGATCCCGGCGGCACTCGGGCGGCTGGAGGAGGCGGCCGCGGCATGCGGAGGCGTCGCGGCGGCGCCGTACGTGGCGTACCACGCCGAGGTCACCCCGGACAGCGACGGCCCGGCGGAGGCCTGCGTCCCCGTCGCCGACGCCCGCGCCGCGGCGGCCTGGACGGAGGAGAACAGAGCCGGGGTCGTGCTCCGCGTCGAACCCGCGGGCAGGCTCGCCCTCACCCGGGTCACCAAGGCGCAGGTGGCGTACCCGCAGATCGTCTCCGCCTACGACGCGGTCGAGCGGTGGATCGCCCAGGAGGGACTGACGATCACGGGCCCTTGCCGCGAGGTGTACTTCGCCGACTGGGAGGACGCCTCCGCGACGGACGAGGTCTGCGACATCGCGTTCCCGGTCGGTTGACGGGCGCGGTCCGCGGGTCGGTTGACGGGCCCGGCCCGCCGGTCACCTGACGGGCGCGGCCCGCGGAATCATCGCCGCGGGCCGCTCAGTTCCTCCGGGCACGGCGTCCCCCGCGGAAGCTGGTACGGCGCGGCCAGTCGGTACACGCCGGGGCGCGGGACGAGGAGTTCCGTCCATTCGTCGCCCTCCGCGTCCTCCTCCGCCTTCAGCAGACAGCCGGCCACGTTGACGAACGTCTTCGGCGTGTCGTCCTCCCGCAGCTTCGACGCCTCCGTCTCCTGCGGCTGCTCCACGCTGCGGCCCTTCTCGTCGACGAGGCCGAGCCACGGCGAGTACGGGACCCGGATCAGCACCCGGCCCGCCTCGCGCACGTGGATCGTCAGCTCGCCGGAGCCCGCCCGGTCCACCGTCGCCGGCGGGTCGGCCAGCGGCATCGGGTCGCTGACGGCGAACAGCTGCCAGTTCGCGTCCGACCAGACCCGCTTCAGATACGGCTGGCCGCGCTCGACCAGCTTCGCCTCACGCCCGGCGCCCGAGTCCGGTTCGCCCTTGGGCAGCACCACGTAGTGGACGGCCCAGCGGTCGAGCCACTCGCGGTAGTTGACCGCGTTGAGCGTGTCGTCGTAGAAGAGCGGATTACGCTCCATGTCCGCCTGCCGGTTCCAGCCGCGCGCCAGGTTGACGTACGGGGCGAGCGCCGACGCCTCACGGTGGCTGCTGGCCGGGACGACCTCCACCCGGCCCTTCTCCGCACCGACCTCCTGGAGCTCGTTCACCAGCGGCGCGAGTTCCCGCGTCCAGGACGCGGCCGGCGCCGTACGCACGATGTCGTCGACGCTCTTGAAGCCGATCCACGCGTTGAGCCCGACGAACGCCAGGACGAGCGCGTACCACCTGCGCGAGCGCGGCACGGCGTACGGCAGCGCCGCCAGCAGCACCACTCCCGCGAACAGCATCGCGAGCCGCGACACGTTCGAGCCGATCTGGGAGTCGACGAGGAACGTCAGCAGCGTGCCGAGGGCGTACACCGCGGCGGCGGTGCGGACCGTGCGCCAGTCCGCCGGTACGAGGACGAGGACGAGCACCCCGAAGAGGAACGGCAGCGACGTCGACCCCAGCGACATCGGCTGCGTACCGGAGAACGGGAACAGCCACGCCGACAGCGCGACGACGACCACCGGGGCGATACCGAGCGCGTACGCGCCAGGGCGGCGCCTGTTCAGGAACAGCGCCGCCGCGACGACACCGAGGAACAGCCCCGCGACCGGACTCGACGCGGTCGCGAGCCCCGCCAGTGGCGCCGCGACCGCCGCCTTCGCCCACCGTTTGCGCCGCCAGCGGTACGGCCAGCAGAACACCGCGGCGACCGCCCCCAGCGCGAACATCATCCCGAGCCCGAACGTCACCCGTCCCGACAGCGCGTTGCACAGGAACGCGAACACCCCGGCGAGCGAGCACGCCAGGGGGTTACGGACCGCACGCACCCTGGTCAGGATCAGCGCGGTCAGCGCGGCGGAGAGCGTACCGACGACCATCATCGTCGTCCGCACACCGAGGATCGACATCAGATACGGGGACACCACGCTGTACGAGACCGGGTGCATGCCGCCGTACCAGGCGAGGTTGTACGCCGAGTCGGGGTGCCGGCCGACGAACTCGGCCCAGGCGTCCTGCGCGGCGATGTCCCCGCCGCTGTTGGCGAAGTAGAAGAACCAGACGACGTGGAGGAGCGCGGCCACCGCGGTCGCGACGAGGACGGGACGACGGGAGAGCGCGCCGCCGGGACGCACGGGAGCACCGGAAGCATCGGGAGACGCCGCGGAGGCCGGGGACGCCGGGGGCGTGATCGCCCCTATTCGCGGGCCCTTCTCGGCTCCCGGCCCGCTCGCGGCGCTGCTCTCGCCCGCGTGTCTCGGCTCGACGGTGGTCACTGCGGCTCCCGTGTTCGCTTCCCGTGCTCGGGGACGCCGTCCCGGCGTCGCGAGTTGCCCCGGGATCCGGGGACGCTGGCGATCCGGGGACGCTAGCACGGTGCCGATGCAGCGGACGGGGGCACGAACGCCCGTGCCCCCGTCCGGCTGCCCGATGTCAGCCCACGCGGGTCAGCTTGGCGCCGAACCCGGGCTCCATGAGCTCCTCCTGGAGGGCGACCGGCACGGTCACCCGGCTCGCGCCCTCACCGACGGTCAGCGAACCGACGACCGTCCCGGCGGCGGCCGTGTGCGGCAGCGCCTTGCCGCCGTTCGCCAGCTTCAGCTTCACGGTCAGCCCGGACCAGCCCACCGCCTTCACGTCCTTGGTCGCGACGACCGGCACCGAACCGCCGAACCCGTCCTCGACCGTCCCGACGACCTGGCCCTTCTTGACGATCGTCGCGGACTTCAGCGCGTTCTGGGTGGCGATCATCAGGTCCCTGCTGGCATTGATCGCGGTGCCCAGGATCGGGGTGTCGTGCTGGGCGAGCACGGCGCCGACGATCAGCTGGTCCGTGTCGCCCACCATCTTGTGGGCGGCGAAGAGGAGATTGCCGCCGGCCTTGCTCGTGCTGCCGGTCTTGATGCCGAGCGCGCCGTCGAACGGGGGCAGTTCGTTGTAGTTCCGCCACTTCTTGCCCGACGGGTCCGTCCACTCGGGCAGCTTGGTGATGTCCATCAGCGCCGGGATCTCGACCAGCTTCAGACCCAGCTTGACCTGGTCCTCGGCGGTGCTGACCGTCGTCGCGTTCAGACCGGACGGGTCCGTGTACGTCGTGTTCGTCATCCCCAGCTCCTTGGCGGCGGCGTTCATCTTGTCGACGAACGCCTCCTCGGAGCCCGCGTCCCAGCGTGCCAGCTGACGCGCGATGTTGTTGGCGGACGGGATCATGATGGCCGACAGTGCGGCCTTCAGGCTGATCTTGTCGCCCTTCTTGACGGTGTTGAGCGTCGACTCGTTGTCCGTCTTGTCGAGCTGACCGTCGGACTCGCCCTTCGCGTCGATCTCGATCATCGGACCCTCTTCGCCCCGCTTCAGCGGATGCTCCTTGAGGATCACGTACGCCGTCATCGACTTGGTCACGCTCGCGATCGGCACGGGCTTCTGCTCACCGGAGGAGCCCAGCGTGCCGAGCCCGGACGCGGCCATGAACGCCTGGCCCTTGGCGGGCCAGGGCAGCTGCGGGGCCGAACCGTCGAAGCTGAACGTCGGCTTCGCCGTCAGCGACAGGGTGGGCTCGGGCAGCGGACGCACGGACTGCACGACCGCAAAGACGATCACGAGCAGGGCGACGAGAGGCGTCCAGATCTTGAACCGTCGCACCACGGTGCGGACCGGGGTCTGCGCGGGCGGCGGGGTGTTCGTCAGCTCGGCGAGCAGATCGAGCGGCGGCTTGGGCGGCAGCGGCTGCTGCTTGGTCCGCTCGGGCTCGGTGAGCGAGACGGGCGGGGCGGCGGCGACCGGCTTGGCGGGCGCGGTGGGCTCGGCGGGCGCGGTCTGCCTGGCGGGTGCCTGAGGAGCCGCGGGGGTGGCGGCGGCGGCCGGCTTGGCGGGCGCGGGTGCTGTCGGCGTGGCGGGCGTGGTCGGCTTGGCGGGCGCGACCGGCCGTCCGTCGTCGCGCCGCAGCGGCACGAAGGTGCTGGTCCGCTCGGCGTCCGACTCGGGGGCGGTGACCCTCAGAGCCGTGGTCCGCTCGGCCTCGGTCTCCGGTGCGGGCTTCGGGCGGGCGGAGGGTGCGGGGGGCGTGGGGACCTTCAGCGCGGTGGTGGGCTGGTCCACGGCAGGGCGGGGCAGCGCCTTGAACACGGCGGTCGGCTGATCGACCGGCGCGTCGTCTGCGGCCTCGTCGGCGTCCTCGGCAGCGGCGGCCTCGGGCTCGGTGTCGGACTCGGTCTCCGCGGCGGCGTCCTCGGGGCTCTCGTCTTCCTCATCGCCCTCCGAGTCGGCCTCGTCGGCGTCGGCGGGCTCCTCGTGGGCCTCGACGGCGGCCTGCGAGGCGTCGTCGTCCTCGGACGCGGCTTCGCCGGCCCCGACCTCGTCGGAAGCCTCGTCCGCGGGCTCCGAGGGCTCCTCCGGCTCCGAGGGCTCGTCCTCCGGCTCGTCGGCCGTGTCCTCGCCGGTGTCCTTGCGGGTGACCCATGCCGCCACCGCAGCACGGAGCCGGTCGTCACCGTCCGAGGTGCCACCGTCCGACGCTTCGCCGTCCGTCTCGGCGGACCCGGCCTCGGAACCGGAATCCGAACCGGAACCGGAATCCGAACCGGAACCGGACGCGGACTCGGGCGCGTCCCCGTCCGTGTCCGTTTCCGTGTCCGTTTCCGTGTCCGTTTCCGTGTCCGAAGACGACGGTTCCGACGACTCCGACGATTCCGACGGCTTCGACGGCTGTGTCCTGAACACCGCCGTCGGCTGGTCGACATGCCCCTCGGTGGACACTCCCGCCGAACGGGCCACGGCAAGCCGCGGATCACGTTCGTCCGGAGTCGTCTCCCCCGACGACTTCCGCTGCTCCGACTTGTCGGGGGACTCGCCCGCCACCGTGCCTCCTCCATGAGTCATACGTGCACCGCCCCGGCGCCGGCACCGCCCGCACCGCTGTCCGAACCATCTACCAGTGTCCTGTGTGAGCCCCTTGGCCCCCGTGCTAGACGAGAACGACATACCTACTGGTTCCCGTACGAAGCACCCAGGCGCTCTCGACAGACCAATGTGAGAGGCGTCACCCTGTCATTCATCCACGCGGGGAGGCATGGATGGGCAGGAGCCGCAGAACACTTCCGGAAGAGCTTCTGCTGCTCGCTCTGGACCCGACCACGGGTACCACAGCGCAGCCGCAGTCGCTCGACCTCGGCCTGGCCGGAGCACAGCTAGTGGAGCTGGCGCTGGCAGGACGGATAGCCCCTGACGGGGATCGTATCGCCGTGGTGATGCCACGGCCGACAGGAGATCCGACACTGGACTCCGCACTGGAGCTGTTGCGCAGACGCGGCAGCCCGGTCCGGGCCGTCCACTGGATCGGCGGGCCCCGGCTGGGGCTGCGCCAGACCTACCTTTCGCATCTGGAAAGGTGCGGCATGGTCCATGCCGTGGCCGGCCAGATGTGCGGGGTGCTGCCGACGACTCGCTACCAGGCGACGGACACGGCGATCAGCCGGGAAATCAGGGCCCGGCTGGACAGTGCGATCCGCACCGGCGTACCACCGGACCCGCGGACCGCGGCGCTCGCCGCGCTGGCCCATGCGGTCGGCCTGGGCAAGCACCTCTACCCCGGCAACGAGGGGCGGTCCTCCCGCTCCCGCCTCCGGGATCTGATCAGGCACGACCCCATGGGCGGCCTCGTGGCACACGCCGTGATGGACGTTCAGAACGGTGTGGGCGCGCAGCCACGCCGTAACCCGGCAGCGCCCGGCCGCCAGTCGGCCGTGCAGATGCCTCAGCGACGCGGCAGCATGGCCCGCGCCGCCGCGCACTAGCACGAACGAACACCCGGGCGTGAGCGCAAGTGAGCGCACGGGCACCCACTCGGTCGCGCGTACCCGTACGCGCGACCGTGATCAGGACCGCCGCACCGCCGTCGTCCCCCTGACCGGTCCGGGAGCCGCAGAGAGCGCGGAGCAGTCGTCACGACTGCTCCGCGCTCTCGCTTTGTCCCCCGCATTGTGCGCGCGTGTCGTCGTTTTCCAGCGCGAGCCGCACCTTTGGTGGCAGTCTGCTGAGACGTAGATACACACAGCAACAAGGACAACACAGCAGTCCACAGCCGGAGGTGCAGTTCCCGTGGCGTCCAACGTCAACCCCACCGTCAGGCGCCGCCGTTTGGGCCAGGAGTTGCGCCGGCTCCGTGAACTCAAGGGCATGACCGCGGAGGAAGTGGCGGACCGTCTGCTCGTCTCCCAGTCGAAGATCAGCCGACTGGAGAACGGCCGCCGGTCGATCAGCCAGCGCGATGTGCGCGACCTCTGCGGCGTGTACGAGGTCGAGGACCACCGGGTCGTCGACTCCCTGATGCAGATGGCCAAGGACTCCCGCCAGCAGGGCTGGTGGCACGCCTTCGGCGACATCCCGTACAGCGTCTACATCGGCCTGGAAACGGACGCGGCCTCGCTCCGCGTCTACGAGCCGCAGATCGTCCCCGGACTGCTCCAGACCCGGGAGTACGCGGAGGCCCTCATCACCGGCGCGCTGCCGGAGACCCCGGTCAGCGATGTGGAGAAGCGCGTCCAGGTACGGCTGCGCAGGCAGGAACGGATCTCCTCCCCCGACGGCCCGCTGCGGCTGTGGGCCGTGGTCGACGAGGCCGCGCTGCGGCGGGTGGTGGGCAACAAGGAGATGATGCGCGAGCAGCTGGAGTACCTCGTCGAGCAGTCGCAGCTGCCGCATGTCACGGTCCAGGTGCTGCCGTTCAGCATGGGCGCCCATCCCGGCATCACGGGGCACTACGCCATCCTGGAGTTCCCCGACGCCTCCGATTCGAGCGTCGTCTACATCGAGGGCGTCACCAGTGACCTGTATCTGGAGAAGGCGAACGACGTCCACAAATACACCGTGATGTACGAGCACTTGCGGGCCCAGGCGCTGAACGTGGACCAGACCCGCGAGTACATCGAAGACATCGCCAAGTCGTACGCGAAGTAAACGGAAGCCACTCGGGAAGTCGCGAGGGCGCACGGTACACCTTCGCGACCGTTTCCCGTAAGAGCGCAGCGAAATATGCCATCCGGTCGAGTGAACGGACGTTCTCAGCAGTCGAGGCTGCCAAGTAGCGTCCTGATCACGCCGTCAAGAACGTCGGCCACACCGTCGAAACACGGAACCGGAGAAAGACATGGCTATTCACCAGGGCGCCACGGACACTTGGACCAAATCCTCGTACTCCGGCGGAAACGGCGCGTGCGTCGAGGTCAAGTCCCCTGTTGTGCAGGCGATCGCCGTGCGGGACTCCAAGGCCCCTGAGGGCCCCTCCATCACTTTCGTCCCCGAGTCGTGGACCGCGTTCGTACACGGCGTGACCAAGGGCTCCCTCTAGGGTTCCGCTCCCGGGAAGCACCGGAAACGACAGAGCCCTCTCGACTGGTCCGCCGTCCCGGCCGAGGGGGCTCGGCCCTGTCCGGCACAACTCGTCACATGGCATGGTTCGTTGGACAGAGCGACTCGCCGTTCAGCGCAGCTCGTCCACGTAGCGGTCCGTACCCGGCACGGTCGGAATGAACGGCGCGACCAGCTCGACCCTTCCCCGCTCCCCCGCGTCGAGATCGGCGAAGTGCCCCTCCCAGCAGTCCCGCGGATCCCGCTCCAGGAACCACAGCAGCGTCAGCCGGGTGTCGACGCCCTCCACCTGCTTCACGTACGACATCCGGTCCAACGGCAGCGGCGTCGGCCGGAAGACCGTCACCATCGCCGCCGGGGAGCCCGCGAGCCGCTTCGGCAGCTCCCGCGACCGCAGCCACTCCAGCAGCTCGGCCCGCCCCTGCGGCCCCTCCGCGTCGATCACTTCCACGACCAGCCCCGCGTACGGATGGTCCAGCGCGTGGTAGTCACGCGGGCCCGCCGCACCGTCCCGGTAGACGGTCGCCACGTGGTCCTGGAAGGCGGTGAACACGTGGGTACGGGCCTGATGGACCCGACCGTCGCGATTCAGCCGCTTGTTGATGCCGACGGTCCACCTCATGTGGTCGTCGTAGCGCCCGTCGGTGATCCAGTACGTGGAGATGTAGCAGCCGGCCGTCACCGGCTGGGCGACCGCCGACTTCTCCGGATAGCGCAGCAGCTGGAGGTCCCGGGTGGCGACCCAGCGGCGCCCGGCGTACATCCAGGGCATCGCCATCGCGCCCGCGTAGTAGTGGTCGTCCTCGTACCAGCGGTTGTACGCGTACTCCTGGCCGGGATGCGGCTCGACCATGGTGATCAGCGCATGTCCGGGGCGAACCCCGTAGGGGCCGACGGCCGCCAGTTCCGCGTACACCTCGGACCGGGTGTCCTCACTCACGACGCTCCCCTTCCCTCCTCCGGTGGACGGACCTACTCTGACGCAGCGTCAGATAAAGGGCCAGAGCCGGGAGTCGCCGAGATGCTGCTGCAGGGGAAGACCGTCATCGTGTCCGGCGTCGGCGCCGGACTCGGACACCAGATCGCCGCGACCGTCGTCCGCGACGGGGGCAACGCCGTCCTCGGCGCCCGCACCGAGGCGAATCTCGCCAAGGCCGCCACCGAGATCGACCCCGAGGGCGCGCACACCGACCACCGCCCCACCGACATCACCGACGAGACGCAGTGCGAGGCGCTCGCGGCCCTCGCCGTGGAGCGCTTCGGCCGGATCGACGCGGTCGTCCATGTCGCCGCCTGGGACAGCTACTTCGGCGGCCTGGAGGACGCCGACTTCTCGACCTGGCAGCAGGTCCTCGACGTCAACCTGCTGGGCACACTGCGCATGACCCGCGCCTGCCTGCCGGCCCTCAAGGAGCGCGGCGGCTCGGTCGTCATCATCGGCACCCAGTCCTCGGTCGCCGCACCCTCCCAGGTCCGCCAGGCGGCCTACGCGGCCTCGAAGGGCGCGCTCACCTCGGCCATGTACTCCCTGGCCCGCGAGCTCGGCCCGCACCGCATCCGGGTCAACACGGTCCTGCCCGGCTGGATGTGGGGCCCGCCGGTCCAGGCGTACGTACAGTTCACCGCCCACACCGAGGGCGTCCCGGAGCCCGAGGTCCTCGCCCGGCTGACCGAACGGATGGCCCTCCCGGACCTCGCGACGGACGCGGACGTCGCGGAGGCCGCCGTCTTCCTCGCCTCCGACCGCGCCCGCTCGATCACGGGCCAGTCCCTCCTGGTCAACGCCGGCGAACTGATGCGCTGACAACTCCCCAGGGTCGCACGGGCAAACGCCCCGTGCGGCCCTTTTCTGCCCTCCAATCGTCCATGGATGTGAATGAAGGTCAATAACTCGAACGATTTTACCCCCTCTTGACCCAACGACTCGTTGTCGCGGGCGCTCACATGGCCACACCATGAACGGCGTTCACAAGGCGGACCCCTGGAGGGGGACATGAACAGTCTCGACTGGACCGTGCTCATCGGCTACTTCGGCGTGATGGTCGCCATCGGCATCTGGTCCCACAAGCGTGTGGACAACGTCAGCGACTTCTTCACCGCCGGCGGCAAGATGCCATGGTGGCTGTCGGGCATCTCCCACCACATGTCCGGCTACAGCGCGGTCATGTTCACGGGGTACGCGGCCATCGCCTACACCTACGGCGTGACGTCCTACGTGACCTGGTCCTTCCCCATCGCCATCGGCATCGCCATCGGGTCGCGGCTGTTCGCTCCACGCCTGAACCGGGTCCGCTCACGCCTGCACGTCGCCTCGCCGCTCGAATACCTCAAGGGGCGCTACAACCTGCCCACCCAACAGGCCCTCGCCTGGTCCGGCGTCCTTCTGAAGATCGTGGACGTCGGCGCCAAGTGGGCGGCCATCGCCACCCTGCTGTCCGTCTTCACAGGCGTCTCGCTCAACATGGGCATCCTGATCACGGGCGCGGTCACCGCCGTGTACTGCACCGTGGGTGGTCTGTGGGCGGACGCCCTGACGGAACTGGGCCAGTTCATCATCCAGCTCCTCGCCGGCATCGCGATGCTGGTGGCCGTCATGGCCGAACTGGGCGGCTTCAACAGCCTCTGGAACGTGTGGGACGAGCCGGTGCTGCAGGGCCACACCGAGCCGCTGGCAGGCCCGTACATGATGGTCTTCTTGATCGCCTACCTGTTCATCAAGACGTTCGAGTACTCGGGCGGCATGTGGAACCAGGCACAGCGCTACATGGCCACCGACTCCGCCGAGTCCGCCGAGCGTTCGGGCCGGTTGTCCGCCCTGCTCTGGCTGATCTGGCCGCTGGTGCTGTTCTTCCCCATGTGGGTGGCGCCCGTGATCCTGCAGAACGAGAAGAACGTCGTGCCGGCCGACTCGTACGCCATCATGGCCGAACAGCTCCTGCCGCACGGGCTGCTGGGCCTGGTCGTCGTGGGCTTCTTCTCCCACACGATGGCGATGTGCTCCTCGGACGCCAACGCCATCGCGGCGGTCGTCACCCGCGACATCATGCCCGCCGTCTCCCGCAAGGTCCGCGAGTGGGACACGCGTGCCGGACTGCTCGCCGCCCGCTGGTCGACGCTCCTCTTCCTCGGCCTGTCCATGGCCATCGCGACGCAGGTCAACTCGGCGTTCTTCGGCGACATCATCACCGTCGTCATCAAGTGGGTCGCGGGTCTGATGGGCCCGATCGCCATCCCGCTGATGCTCGGCCTGCTGCCCTGGTTCCGTAAGTGCGGCCCGACGGCGGCGCTGCTCAGCTGGGGCGTCGGTCTGATCACGTTCTGGCTGGTGAACTACCCGATCAGCTGGCAGGTCGAGGGCGGTGTGCCCCTGCAGTACCAGGTCTCGATCCCGCTCGCGGTCTCGCTGGTGCTCTTCATCCTCGTCGGCTACATCAAGCCGGAGGACACCCCGGAGCGCGACGGGATCCTCGCGCAGCTCAACCCTGGTGGCGGCGGCGGGCTGGCCACGGCGGCCGTCCCTGGGCCCACCCCGGCCGGGGACACGGTGGGTGACACGACGGCGCGGTCGGCGGCCAAGGAGTAGGGAGCGTTCTCACAGTCGGGGGTGGGCGGACCACGGGGCCGCCCACCCCCGACTGTGTGTCCACGGCCCGCCACGAGCGGAGGCGCACGGTACGCCGGCCCTGGCCGCTCAGCGACTCAGCGGCTCAGCCCCTCAGCCCCTCAGCCCCTCAGCCGCGCGGGTAGCGGTGCAGCCAGCCCTGGGCGGAGACCGACGGGCCGTGGAGGGCGGGGCCCTGGGTCATCTCCATGGCGAAGTCGTCGGCGAGTTCGAGGACCGTGGCGCGGCCCTCCAGCTCCGCCAGCCAGGCGGGGGGCAGGGCGGTCTCGCCGTGGAGGGCGCCGAGGAGGGCGCCGCAGAGGGTGGCGGTGGTGTGGGAGGGGCCGTCGTGGTTGACGGCGAGGCGGAGGCCGTGGCGGATGTCCTCGCTGACGAGGGTGCAGTAGACGGCGACGGCGAGGGCGTCCTCGGCGTTCTCCGGGTTGCCGAGGGCGGCGATCCTGGCCGGGCTCGGAATGCCCTGGCGTACGGCGCCGAGGGCCTGCTTGAGCGCGTCGGTCACGGGCTGGTGGCCCGGCCTGGGCGTGAGGAGCGAGAGGGCGCGCTGGACCGAGCCGTCGACGGTCTCGCCGCGGGCCAGCCCGTGCACGATGACGGCGAAGGCCCCGGCCGAGAGATACGCGGTGGGGTGGCCGTGGGTCTGCGCCGCGCACTCCACGGCGAGCTGGCAGACCAGCTGCGGCTCCCAGCCCACGAGCAGGCCGAACGGCGCGGAGCGCACCAGGGCTCCGGAGTCGCGCGCGGTCGGGTTCTTGGGCTTGTCGAGCGTGCCGAGGCTTTCGTCACCGAGCCCGGTGAGACAGGCGGGAGCCGGGTCGCGGCGGGCGTAGAGCCACTCCTCGCGGGCGAGCCAGCCGTTGTCCTTGCGGCGCTCGTCGGGCCCCCAGTCGCGCTGGGTGGCGGCCCAGCGCAGATGGGCGCGGTGCACGTCGGTGGGCGGGTGCCAGGCGCCGGTGTCGCGGCGGACCTGGGCGCGTATGAGGCCGTCGACGGTGAAGAGGGTCAGCTGGGTGGCGGCGGTGACGGCGCCGCGCCTGCCGTACGCGGGGACGAAGTCGGCGACACCGTCGGGGCCGTGGGCGGCCCGTATGTCGTCGACCGTCAGCTCGGCGACACCGGCGCCCAGCGCGTCACCGATGGCCCCGCCCAGCAGACAGCCGCGTACCCGGGCGCGGAAGTCCTGCTGTTCGGCACGGCCCCAGACTGCTGTGGCTGCTGTCGTCACGCGGCCTCCCCTCCCTTCTCGTGCGCAGAACTGTAATAGACCGCACGAGATCGCTTCATGGGCGCAATCCAGCCGGGAGGGCTTGTGAAGCGGTATGTGGGCGGTCGCCCTTCTGGCCGGTTTTGATCACTGTTCACGGTGGATTTCCGCGTGCGTCGCGCCCGGCTCGCAGGATCCGCCGCATGGCCCTGCTTACTCGTGTCACGAAGCCCGCTGTCGGCGCCTGACAACTGACCGCGGACAACTGACAGTCGCCTGCCTGCGTGCGAGCGCCGTCAGCTCGGCTCGTCCGCGATGTCGTCCGCCATGTCGTCCGCGATGTCGTCCGCGATGTCGTCGTCCGGCTTCAGCGCGTCCCGGACCTCCGTCACGCGCTGGAGCCGTTCGGCGAGCCGGGTGGTGTCGGCACGCGGGCAGCGCGCCAGTTCGGTGAGGTAGGCGGCTGCGTCGGCCAGCTCGTCGTACACGGACCCGGTGGCGAGGAAGAGGTCGAGGAGCCTGTCCGCTCGCGCCCAGTCGCCGAGCGCGCAGGCCGTCACGGCCAGCTCGCCGGCCTGGGTGCGGGAAGGCGGCGAGGCCGGCCCGGGCGGTTCCTCGTCCGTCAGGAGGAGGCGTTCGGCGTCGCGGAAGAGCGGGGCCGCGGACTCCAGGCCTTCCCGCAGGGCCAGTTCCATCGCGAGGTGGAAGGATCCCTCGCAGGGTTCGGTTTCGAGCAGGCGACGCGCCACCGCCCGCGCCTCGTCGTAGCGGCCGGACCGCCGCAGAGCCTCCGTCCTGGAAGCGAGGGCACGGGTCGAGTCGGCCCCTGCCTCCTCGGCCGTGTCCAGCGCGGCCAGCGCGTCCGGCATCCTCCCGAGCGAGAGCAGCACCGAAGCACGCCGGACGTGGGTCCGGGCCGGGTCGTGGCCGAGCGCGAGGCACCGGTCGAGATCGGCGAGGGCCCGCAGCGGCCTGCCGGTGCTCAGATGCAGGTGTGCCCGGGAAGCCAGCGCCCAGCGATACTGCGGATCCAGCTCGATCGCCCGGTCCAGATCCCGGTAGGCGGCCTCGAACTGCTCCACCGTCGCATGGACTTCACCCCGTTCGGCCAGCACCCATGCCGTCTCGGGCAACAGCCGTACGGCCATGTCCAGATCGGCGATCGCCTCGTCGTACTGCCCCAGGGCGTGGTGGGTCTGTCCCCGGCTCCCGACGGCCCAGCCGTCGTCGGGCGCCAGGGCGACCGCCCGGTCGAACGCGCTGACGGCCTCGGCCGTCCTGCCGATCAGCCGGAGGGTCTCCGCGTACTGGGAGAGCAGCCACGCGTGGTCCGGTTCGATCGTCCGCGCCCGTTCCAGGTCGGCCAGTGCCCCCGCGGTGTCCCCGGTGGCCCCCCGGCGTACCACGGCGCGGAGGACCAGCGCCCAGACATCGGACTCGTCCAGCTCCACCACCCGGTCCAGATCCGCCAGCGCCTCCTCGTGCCGGCCCAGCTCGCGCAGCGACATGCCGCGGCTCGCATACGCCCTGCCGTAGTCGGGCCTGATCGCGATGGCCCGGTCGAACGCGGTGACGGCCTCGTCGTGCCGGTCGGCGAGCGTGAGGGTCTCGCCCTGCTGGAAGAGCAGCCAGGCGTTGTCCGGCTCGATCGTCCGCGCCCGTTCCAGGTCGGCGAGCGCCGCGTCGACGTCGCCCAGGGCCCGGCGGACGCCGGCGCGGCGGATCAACGCCCAGGTGTACTCCTGGTCCAGTTCGATCGCCCGGTCCAGATCCGCCAGCGCCTCCTCGTGCCGACCCAGCTCGTGCAGTGACATGCCGCGGCTCGCGTACGCCCAGTCGTAGTCGGGCCTGATCGCGATGGCCCGGTCGAACGCCGGGAGGGCCTCGTCGTGCCGGTCGGCGAGCCGCAGGATCTCCCCGCGCTCCCCGTGGATCCACGCGTGGTCCGGCGAGACGCGGTCCGCCCGGTCCAGGTCGGCCAGTGCCGCCTCGACGTCGCCCAGGGCCCGGCGGACGCCGGCGCGGCGGATCAACGCCCAGGTGTACTCCTGGTCCAGTTCGATCGCCCGGTCCAGATCCGCCAGCGCCTCCTGGTACCGGCCGAGCTGGTTCTTGGCCTGGCCGCGTGAGGCCAGTGCCCATGCGTCGGAGGGATCGAGGGCGACCGCCCGGTCCAGATCGGCGAGCGCCGCCTCGTAGCGGCCGAACTGCCGTTTGGTCTCCCCGCGTTCGCCGATGATCCAGGCGGTGTCGGGTGACAGCCGCTCGGCCTCGTCCAGCGCTGTCAGCGCTCCCTCGACGTCCCCGGTCCTGGCCAGGGTGACGCCCAGACCGTAGTGGGCCCTGGCCAGTTCGGGGGCCAGAGTGAGCGCCTCGGTGAAGTCGGCCAGTGCCGCCTCGAACTCGTCGGCATCCCGGTGGTCACGGCCGCGGACGACGAGCGCGGTGGCTCGTGCTTCGGGGGTCAGCCGTCCCCGGGCGAGGAGGATCCCGAGCACGCGTATCGTGCCGCCCTGATCGCCCTGATCGCCCTGGTCGGACTGGTCGGACTGGTCGGACTGGGTGGACTGGTCGGACTGGTCCGACCGTCCGTGGCGTTCCTGCCCTTCGTGCCGTTCGTCGGTCAGCGCCTCCAGGCAGTCCTGCCCCCAGCGGCGGAGGACCTCCGCATCGGAGTCCTCCCCCGCCTCGGCGAGCGTCCGCGCCCAGCGGCGCACCGCGGCCGCGCCCTCGTCGCAGGCGTCGATGCCGTCACGGAGCGCCTGCGGCAGTGCGGGCGCGGGACCGGCGCACAGCCGGTGGTACGTCTCGGCGAGGCGGAGTTCGCGCCAGGGCTCGTACGCCCACAGCTCGTCGGGGTCCTGGCCCTCGGCGGCCCGCTCACGCCATCCCGCGAAGGCCTCCGCGAGGCGGGTGTGCCGCTCCCGCCAGCGCTGCGGTGAACTGATGCGCTGGAGTCGCAGCATGGGGGCGCGTACGACGTCGTGGTACTGGACCCGGCCGCCGCGTTCGCTGACGAACGGCAGCGCCCGCAGCCGGCCGAACAGCCCGGCCGCGTCGGTGTCGACCACGGCGCGGAACCCCTCCTCGTCGACCGCCACCCGGAACACGTCCTCGTCGAGCCGTCGCGGCAGGGCGCAGGCCAGCGCGGCCGCCCGGCGCACCTCGTCGTGCTCGCCCCTGAGGAAGCCCTCCACGGCGGTGACGCTCGGGTCGGCCGCGTCGTCCGGGTCGGTGGGCGGATTCTCGGCCAGGGTGCTGACCAGCACGGGCAGCCGGCCCGAGAGCCTCAGCACGTCCTGTACGACGCGTTCGTCCACCACGCCCTTCGCGGTGAGGAGCGTGCGCGCCTCGGACTCGGTGAAGGGGGCGAGCGGCAGGTCGCAGACGAAGTCGGCGCAGTCCGCCCAGCAGCGCGGGTCGAGCCGTCCCTGCCCGGCCAGGGTGATCACCACATGTGCGGGGAGTGCGCCGTACCGGTCGCTCGTCATCAGATCGCGCAGCCAGGTGTCCAGGAAGGGACCGGTGCGCTCGTACGTGTCGAAGAACAGCGCGATCCAGGGCGCGGTGTCCGTGGCGACCCTCTCCAGCTCGGAGACCAGCACGGGGGTGAGGACCTGGAGCGGATCGAGGACCAGCTGGACGTCCTCCTGTTTGCCGAACCGCGCGCTGAGCGCTGCCCGCAGCCGGTCCGTTCCCCGGGCGATCTGCGCCGGGTCGGCGGCTCCCGCGAAGGCGCCGATGGCAGGCAGCATGCCGAGGCCGATGAGTCCGGCCTGGGCCACGATCATGCTGCTCGGCGTCGGCATCGGCGGGGACAGCGGGTTCAGGGGCGCCGGGAGGGCGCCGCCCTCGGGCCCGGCGGGCGATTCCTGCTGCCCGATCAGCGCGGCGGACGCCGATTCCGCTTCGTGCCGCCGCTGTCGGTACGTCGCCAGCATCCGGTCCAGGGCCTTCAGCGGACGGCCCTGTCTGCCGAACTGCTCGCTGATGGCGGCCATGGCCTCGGGGACGCTGCTCACGGAGTCGTCGACGGTCGCGGTGACGGCGGAGCGTTCCTCCGCGAGCTGCAGCAGCTCCTGCACGAGGGAGCTCTTGCCGACCCCGGCGTCACCGTGGATGTGGAACAGGAACCGGTGCCGCTCGTCCTCCGGCGGTACGTCGAAGTTGTCCCGGAACACCGCGAGTTCATCCCGACGACCCACGAATCCGGCGCGTCTGCGGCGCCGGATCAGCTCCTGCATCGACGGTCGAGCGGAGCGCGAGGAGCGAGAAGCTCGCGACGGTGTGGAGGGTGTGGAAGGTGGTGAAGGTATGGAAGATCGTCCCCCGGCCATGCGGCCAAGTGTCCCAGCCCATAGGGGCCGTGTCAGCAGGTCTCAGCCCGAACCGGCCGGTCAAGGCCACACAACCCGAACCGGCCGGTCAACGCCACTCAGCCCGAACTTGCCGCTCAGCGGACCTCAGCCCGAACCGGCCCGTCTCGCCGGTCTGGCCGGTCTGGCCGGTCTGGCCGGTCCAGACGGCCCAGACGGCCCAGCCGGACCAGCCGGTCAGGCCGTCGCCCACGCGTCTCAGCCCTGCTCCAACACCGGCAGCAGCTCCGGCAGATGCCCGTCGGACGCCACCGCGGTCCGCTGCCGCTCGGCCGGGACCTCCCCGTACAGCGTCGTACGGGGCCTGGCCGGCCTGCCCGCGGCCTCGGCGATGGCGGTCAGGTCCTGGATGGAGCGGTACGAGCCGTAACTCGACCCGGCCATGCGGGAGATGGTCTCCTCCATCAGCGTGCCGCCGAGATCGTTGGCGCCGGAGCGCAGCATCTCGGCCGCGCCCTCCGCGCCGAGCTTCACCCAACTGGTCTGGATGTTGGGGATGTGGGGGTGCAGGAGCAGCCGGGCCATGGCCGTCACCGCGCGGTTGTCGCGGGTCGTCGGCCCGGGCCGGGCGATTCCGGCCAGGTACACCGGTGCGTTGGTGTGGATGAAGGGCAGCGTCACGAACTCGGTGAACCCGCCCGTCTCCTGCTGGATCCGGGCCAGCGTACGGAAGTGGCCGAGCCAGTGCCGGGGCTGGTCGACGTGCCCGTACATCATCGTCGACGACGAGCGGATGCCCAGCTCGTGCGCCGTCGTGATGACCTCGATCCAGGTGGCGGTCGGCAGCTTGCCCTTGGTCAGGACCCACCTCACCTCGTCGTCGAGGATCTCCGCGGCCGTGCCGGGGATCGAGTCGAGCCCGGCCTCCTTCGCGGCCGTGAGCCACTCGCGGATCGACATCCCGGTGCGTGAGGCCCCGTTGACGACCTCCATGGGTGAGAAGGCGTGCACGTGCATGTCGGGGACCCTGGTCCTGACGGCCCGCGCGATGTCGAAGTACGCCGTGCCGGGCAGGTCGGGGTGGATGCCGCCCTGCATGCACACCTCGACCGCGCCGACGTCCCACGCCTGCTGGGCCCGGTCGGCGACCTGGTCGAGCGAGAGGGTGTAGGCGTCGGCGTCCGTGCGCCGCTGGGCGAAGGCGCAGAAGCGGCAGCCGGTGTAGCAGACGTTGGTGAAGTTGATGTTGCGCGTGACGATGTACGTGACGTCGTCGCCGACGACATCGCGGCGCAGCTCGTCGGCGATGCGGCACAGCGCGTCGAGGGCGGGCCCGTCGGCGTGCAGCAGGGCGAGGGCCTCGTCGTCGGTGAGCCTCGTCGGGTCGTCGGCGGCCGTGGCCAGGGCCTGCCGTACGTCGGTGTCGATGCGCGACGGCACCATGCCGGGCGCGGCGGCCTCGCGCAGGGACTCCCAGTCGCCGTACACGTCGTCGAAGTCGTCGCGGCGGTCGGAGGTCCGCCCATCGGTGTCGATGGTGCGGTGCAGATCGGTACGGCCGCTCGCCGTGAACCCCTCGTCCGGCTCCTGCCACGGCAGGCCCACGGGCATGGCGTCCGCGTCGGCCAGGCCCGTCGCCGGGTCGGCGAGCGCCCGTACGTGCGGCAGGAGCCTCGGGTCCAGCCAGGGCTCGCCGCGCTGCACGAACTCCGGGTAGACCGCGAGTCGTTCGCGCAGCCGGAAGCCGGCGTCGGCGGATCGCTCGGCGAGCAGCTCGATCTGCGGCCACGGCCGCTCGGGGTTGACGTGGTCGGGCGTCAGGGGCGACACGCCGCCCCAGTCGTCGATACCGGCCGCGATGAGCCGCCCGTACTCCTCGTCCACCAGGTTCGGCGGGGCCTGGAGACAGCCGGACGGTCCCATGATGTGCCGGGCGACGGCGATGGTCGCGACGAGGTCGTCCAGCTCGGCGTCCGGCATGCCACGCATCGCCGTGTCCGGCTTGGCGCGGAAGTTCTGGATGATCAGCTCCTGGATGCCGTGGTAGGCACGGGAGATCCGGCGCAGCGCGAACAGCGACTCGGCGCGCTCCTCGTACGTCTCACCGATCCCGATCAGCAGCCCGCTGGTGAACGGCACCGAGCTGCGTCCGGCGTCCTCCAGCACCCGCAGCCGTACCGCCGGCTCCTTGTCCGGCGATCCGTGGTGGGGGCCGCCCGGCTCGGACCACAGACGGGTGGCGGTGGTCTCCAGCATCATGCCCATGGAGGGCGCGACGGGCTTGAGCCGCTGGAAGTCCGTCCAGGTCATCACCCCGGGGTTGAGGTGCGGCAGCAGCCCGGTCTCCTCCAGGATGCGGATCGCCATGGCCCGTACGTACGCGATGGTGTCGTCGTAGCCCTCGGCCTCCAGCCACTCACGCGCCTCGGGCCAGCGGTCCTCCGGCTTGTCCCCGAGCGTGATCAGCGCTTCCTTGCAGCCCAGCTCGGCCCCGCGCCGTGCGATGTCCAGCACCTCGTCCGGCGACATGAACATCCCGTGGCCGGCCCGCCGCAGCTTCCCGGGGACGGTCGCGAAGGTGCAGTAGTGGCACTTGTCGCGGCAGAGCCGGGTCAGCGGGATGAACACGCTCTTCGAGTACGTGATCACCCCGGCCCGCCCGGCCGCCTCCAGCCCCGCGTCCCGCACCCGCGCCGCGGACGCGCACAGGTCCGCGAGATCCTCCCCGCGCGCCTGCAACAGCACGGCGGCCTCGCCGGTGTCGAGGGCAACACCGTCCCTGGCACGCCTGAGGGCGCGGCGCATGGCGTTGGCGGTGGGACGTCCGGGCTGTTCTCCAGCCTGGTCTGCGGCCTGGTGATCCGTCATGCAGCGAGCATACGAGCGCCCACCGACGGGGAAGGTCACAGGCCCGGACGTATGCCTCGAAATCACCGGGCACGGAGGAACGCGCACCGTTCCCGGAAACCTTCCGGACGAGGCGTCCGGGGGAGGCGCTCGGGCGAGGCGTCCGGGGGAGGCGCTCGGGCGAGGCGCTCCCTGACCTCCAGCCTGGCCCGGACCGCCGGTTTTACCCCGTAAACGCCCGATACAGTTCGTTGCGTTCGGGAAGAGGCCCATGACAGCATTCCGCGTGTGACTGACAACGGGGACGACATACCAGGGCGCGACCAGCCCTCAAAACTCGCCGAGTTGGCGGACTGGACGATATCCCCTCCGTCACCTCCGCAGGCCGAGGCGCCCACACCCGACGCCGGACAGGCGCCCTCGGCGAGCGCGCCGCCGGTGACGAGCACGTCCCGCGTCCAGACTGCGGACGATGCGCCGGCCGCCGCCCGACGGGGGTTTGCGCGGTTGCTCGGGGAATTCCGGCGTACCGCCGTGCTGGTGCCCTTGGATGCTTACGGCAGCCTCTGGACCGCCGACCAGGGCGGTGTCCGCTGGATCTGCGCCTTCTCCGACGAGGAGGCTCTGGCGCGGTTCGCCCAGGTCCAGGGAAACACCCGGCGCGAGTGGAAGTACCGGACGATCCTCGGCGCGCGGCTGCTGGACGTGATGGTGCCCATGCTGGCCGGGCCCGGCGGCGTGGCGCTGGACGCGGGCAGCGACGACGGCATGTTGTTCCCGCCGGTCGAAGGCATCGTGCCCGACGCGGCGGCAGTTGATCTCGGTGATTCGGGGGGTACGTGATGAGCGGGAAAGACGCTGACCTTCAGGCGCCGCCGGAGGCGCTCGCCAACATCGTGAAGGGCATCGATCTGGCCCATTCCGAGCTGAAGGACCTCGGCATGATCGGCGAGGCGTCCGCCGGGCGCGGCTTCTCGGAGCTTGGCCTGTCGGGGCTGGAGCTGGGACACGGCGGGCTGACGGACCAGTTCCGGACGTTCTGCGACCGCTGGGAGTGGGGCGTCCGGGCGCTGACCCTGAAAGGGAACGGGTTCGCGCAGGCCGTGGGCCTCTCGGCCGGCTCCTTCGCCGAACAGGAGCAGTACGTCAAGGACTCGATCAAGATCGGCGTCAATTCGGTCAACGGGAATCCGCACCTGAGCGAGGACGAGGTCAAGGCCAAGGACTGGGACGAGATCAGCACCCAGACCTGGTTCGACGACGCGGACTGGAGTGCCGAGTCGTTCTCCGAGGCGCACGGAGAAGTGAAGGAGACCTGGAAGAACACCGGTTACGACGTCATGGACGCGCAGCTGGACTCCTGGGAGCGCTCGGGCCTGATCGACTCGAAGGAACGTGACGCCGCGGACGCACAGCTGCGCGAAGCGCTGGACCCGTCCGAGGAGACGATCGCGCAGGCCGAAGAGCCGCGGTGGGGGGAGCACGGCTGATGGTGGACCTGGGGGACTGGGGCAAAGCCCTCGACAAGGGCATCGAGATCGTCGACGACGGGATCGACACGGCCAAGGAGAAGGTCGGCGAGGGGATCGACTGGACGACGGACAAGGTCGGCGAGGGCCTGGACAAGGTCGGTGCGCACGACTGGGCGGACGGCGTCGAGGACTGGGGTGACGAAACCGCCTCCTCACTGGGTGCGGAGGTGGGCGAGCAGCAGCTCGGACAGACCGAGGAAGCCGACGAACTCATCCACGGCAACCCCGAGAAGATCGCCTCGACGGTGAAGAACCTGCGGGACTTCCAGAAGGCGTTCGAACTCGTCGGCGGAGGGATGAAGAAGCTCGACTCCAGCCACTGGAAGGGCGAGGCGGCCGACGCGTTCCGTAAGAAGGCCCAGACGCTGCCCACCGACTGGCTGCACGCCGCCGACGCCTTCGAGACCGCGGCGAAGGCCCTGGAGACGTATTCCACTGCGGTCATCAGCGCCCAGAGCAAGGCGAGGGAGGCGATCGCCCTCTACAAGGAGGGCGACGCGGATTCCAAGACGGCGGCCGACGCGTACAACAAGAAGGTCGACGCCTACAACGCCGCCCGCAACAACGACAACCCGCCGCCTCGGCCAGGCCCCTTCACCGATCCCGGCAAGGCGAAGCGCGCGCGGGCGCAGGAGGTCCTCAAGGAAGCCCGTCGGCACCGCAACGAGGCAGGCGAGACGGCGAAGACGGCCGTCACCGAGGCATTGGCCCATGCCCCGAAGGAACCCACGGGTCGCGAACAGCTCAAGCTCGAACTCCTGGACTACGGACTCGCCCAGGGCATCGAGACGACCCATCTGGCCGGTGGCGTCATCAAAGGCACCGCGGGACTGCTCAACTTCGTCCGCTCCATCAACCCGACCGACCCCTACAACCTGACCCACCCCGCCGAGTACTACAAGGGTCTCAACATGACCCTGGCCGGGCTCGCCTCCACCGCAGCGAACCCGGACCGCGCCCTGAAGGGCGCGTGGGAGTCGCTCAAGAGCGACCCGAGCGAGTTCTGGGGCCGGCTCCTCCCGGAGGCGGTCGGCACGAAGGGCGGTGGTCTCCTCCGGGGCGGGCTCAGGGCAGGCATGAAGGACCTCGCCGACAGCCCGCCGACCAAGGCACGGGACGGTCACACCAAGGATCCCGACGGCAAGGGCAAGCAGTGCAGTGAGACGAAGTGCGACGGAGACCCGGTCGACGTCGCGAGCGGGCGGGTGCTGCTGCCGCAGACGGACATCGTCCTGCCAGGCTCCCTGCCTCTGGTGTTCCGGCGTTCCTTCGACTCCTCGTACCGAGCGGGTGGCTGGTTCGGTCCGACCTGGTCCAGCACCGTGGACCAACGCCTGGAGATCGACTCCGAGGGCATCGTCTTCGCCTGCGACGAAGGCAGTCTGCTCGCCTACCCCCACCCCGCGCCGGGCATACCCGTGCTGCCCACGCACGGCAGGCGCTGGCCCTTGGACCGTACGGACGACGGCTACACGATCACCGATCCCGACACCGGACGGGTCTTCCACTTCGCCGACCACACCGACGAACTGGCGCTCCTGGCTCAGATCGACGACCGCAACGGCCACTGGATCACTTTCGACCACGACGAATCCGGCGCACCGACGTCGATCGTCCACCACGGCGGCTACCACCTGAAGATCACCACCGACGAGGACAGGGTCTCCGCGCTGCACCTCGCGGGAGCGGCCCCGGACGGCTCGGACCAGGAGATCCTGCGGTACGGCTACACGGACGGCCATCTGACCGAGGTCATCAACTCCTCGGACCGGCCCGTGCGTTTCGGCTACGACGACCTGGGCCGCATGACGTCATGGACCGACACCAACGGCAGCCACTACGACTACGTCTACGACGACCTCGACCGGTGCGTGTACCAATCCGGTACGAACGGCCATGTCGAGTCCCGCTTCACCTGGGACGACACCGACCCGGACACCGGCCTGCGGACGACCTCGATGACCGACGGTCTGGGCAACACCAAGCGCTACGTGATCAACGAGCGTCAGCAGGTAGTCGCCGAGATCGACGCGAACGGGCACGTCTCACGCTTCGAGTACGACCGCCACAACCGGCTCCTGGCCGCCGCCGACCCGCTCGGCCGTGTCACCACGACGACCTACGACGCGGACGGCAGACCGATCACCGTGAGCCGTCCGGACGGCCGGGAACTGTCCGCGATGTACGACGGTCTCGGGCTGCCGGTGCGCATCCGGGGAACGGACGGCACCGTGACCCGCCAGACGTACGACGAACGCGGCAACCGCACCTCGGTGACGGACGCGTCGGGTGCGACGACACGGTTCACATACGACGAAGTCGGTCACCTGGCATCGGTGACGGACGCTCGTGGCCACACCAGTCACGTGCGCTGTGACAAGGCGGGACTTCCCGTCGAGATCACCGATCCACTGGGCGCCACGACTCATTACGAACGGGACGCCTTCGGCCGGCCGGTCGCCCTCACCGACCCGCTCGGGGCGGTCACCCGCCTGGAATGGACGGTCGAGGGCAAGCTCGCGCGACGCGTAGAGCCGGACGGCAGTGCGCAGTCGTGGACCTACGACGGCGAGGGCAACTGCACCGGCCACACCGGCGCCATGGGCGGTGTCACCGCATACGAGTACACGGACTTCGACCTCCTCGTGGCCCGGACCGGGCCGGACGGTGTGCGGTACGAGTTCTCGCACGACACAAATCTGCGTCTGACCCGGGTCACCAATCCGCAGGGCCTGACCTGGTCGTACGAGTACGACGCGGCGGGCCGGCTCATATCGGAGACCGACTTCGACGGCAGGGCCCTCGGCTACGCCTACGATGCGGCGGGGCGGCTGACTTCCCGGAAGAACGGTCTCGGCCAGAGCGTGCGGTTCGAGCACAACGCCTTGGGCCAGATCACCCGCAAGGACGTCGAGGGCTCCGTCACCACGTACGAGTACGACATCTTCGACGAACTCGCGACGGCGGCGAACCAGGACGCGACGCTGACCCGGTTGCGCGACCGCTACGGCCGTCTCAGGTCCGAGACGGTGAACGGCCGGAAACTCGCCTTCCAGTACGACGTTCTAGGCCGCCGGACGGGCAGGACGACACCGGGCGGGGCCGTCAGCAGCTGGTCGTACGACGCGGCGGGCCGCCGTACGGAGCTGACCACCTCGGGCCGCACCCTCACCTTCGAACGTGATGCGATAGGCCAGGAGTTGGCGCGCCACATCGGCGAGACCGTCTCGTTCACCCACGCCTTCGACGCGATGGGACGTCTCGTCGACCAGCACGTCACTGGCGCGAGCGGCAGCCTCCAGCGGCGCGGCTACACCTACCGCGCGGACGGTTACCTCGTCGGCATCGATGACCAGCTCTCTGGTGCGCGAACGTTCGACCTGGACGTGGACGGCCGCGTCACCGCCGTCCACGCCGCGAACTGGACCGAGCGCTACGCCTACGACGCTGCGGGCAACCAGACCGAGGCGTCCTGGCCCTCCGCCCATCCGGGCCACGAGGCGACAGGCGCGCGTGCCTACACCGGCACCCGCATCACCCGCGCGGGCAACGTCCGCTACGAACACGACGCCCAAGGCCGCATCGTCCTGCGCCAGAAGTCCCGCTTGTCGCGCAAGCCCGACACCTGGCGCTACGAGTGGGACGCGGAGGACCGCCTCGTCTCGGCGACCACCCCGGACGGTGCGGTGTGGCGCTACCAGTACGACGCCCTGGGCCGCCGCGTCGCGAAACAGCGCCTCGCCGACGACGGCGTCACCGTCATCGAGCAAGTCTCCTTCACCTGGGACGGCGCAACCCTCTGCGAGCAGACGACCGCGTCCGCGGAGCTTCCCAACCCGGTCTCCCTGACCTGGGACTACGACGGCCTGCACCCCCTCACCCAGACGGAACGCATCCTGTCGGCCGATGCCCCACAGGCGGCGATCGACGAGCGCTTCTTCGCCATCGTCACCGACCTGGTGGGAGCCCCCACCGAACTCGTCGACGAGTCGGGCACCCTGGCCTGGCACACACGGAGCACTCTGTGGGGTACGACAACGTGGGCGAACTCAAGCACGGCGTACACGCCACTGCGCTTTCCGGGGCAGTACTTCGACCCGGAAACGGGGCTCCACTACAACTTCCACCGCCACTACGACCCCGAGACGGGGCGGTATCTTTCCGCAGACCTTCTCGGCCTGGCACCCGCTCCAAATCCGGTGGCATACGTCCCCAATCCGCACACCTGGAGTGATCCACTTGGTCTCGCTCCGTGCAACCAATACTTCGACAAACGGACTGAAGCCTTTAACACCGCGCGTGAACGAGCAGGAGTACCAAACAGTCAGCAGCCGGTCAAGCAGTGGGAGGTAGGCGCCGATCAAACGCAGCGTCACCGGACGAGCAATTACATGTACGACCCGAACCCGGGCGCCCACGGACGCTACTACCAATACGAAACGCCACAGGGCACTCGGGTGATCGCCGAGCACACAAATGACCCAAACGCCCCCTATCCACATTTCCATGCCGGACAGCCGAAGGGCGGCGGTCATAACGTGGATATGATGGGAGAGCGGTACCAACAGGTCGGCGACAAGCATCACATCTACTACAAAGAGCGATAGGACGTCGGGGCATGAGCGAGGAATTGAGAGGTAAGCTACTTCTCGCGAAGGAAAAGAAGCAGAAAGCGCAAATCGCGCAAGACTTGCCGGCGGACGTTTTCCAGGGATTTGCAACCGACTTCGATACCCCGGACTGGGTAAACGAGGCGTTGTCGATATTTCGGCGTACGGATTCTCGACCGGAATATTCGACCATGACGGAAAATCTGGTGGACCTGGGATCCTGGATTGAATCCCTGGCACGTCGCACCAACCTGGGGGACGAATTGCTCACCCAGACCGGACTGCGGAACTTTCCATGGTTGAAATGCTCCTGCAAGTCGCCAGGGTGGGCGGAGGCGCTACTCAAGACAATCGGTCGAGATCTCACTCTCCTGTCCCTGGAGCGGCACAGGATGATCGTCATCTTCGAGGAAGAGTACGAATACATCGCTTTCACGGCAACGAGCCCCAAATGATCCACGGGTCGATGGGTGCACTGCAGCTTTTCCTCTGCGCGTTGCAGCAACCGAGGGACTGATGAACAGTACTCTTGACCGGCAACGCTCCCTGGAGGAACTCGAGGGACATCGATGGCCAGAGCCTCCACCAGACGCCACCGGCCTGGTAAAGGCAGTCCATGCCCTGCGAGCCCTCCCCATAGGGAGCCTCACTGTCGAGGAACTAAGACGACTGATCGGGCAGAACGTCGGAGTTCCCTTTCTGCTTCCACTAGCACTGGAGAGCCTCCGCAAAACCGCTCCGGCACAAGCGGAGGGCGGATTCTACGATGACGACTTGCTGTCCGCGGTCCTGACTGTCAATCCAGCAGCTTGGACCCGTTCACCGCAGTTCGCGCAGGAACTCAAGTGCATTGTGGCGTCACTCAGAGACGTGTCGCCGTATATCGAGTCCGACATCCAGGCGTTTCAACGAGCACTCCCGGATGACCTGTGACAGGCCAGCATCGACGGGAGAACGAACACGCACTGCCGGCCGACCAGTTGTCGGAGCTGATTCGTCAGGTCACCGACAGGGACACGCGGCAGCGTGAGCTTGCCGCGGACAGGGTTCCGGACTGGCTCGGCAGCTATTCACTCGCCGACGGAAGGTTGCTGGCCGGTGTGCTGTCGGCCGCCGCGAGCGCGTCCAGGAGCAGAGGGATGGAGAACTGGCGAGCACTGGCGAAACCTGGTGGGGACGGCTGATCGAGCACCCCGGGGTCGCGGACATCTTCCAGTACGCCGATCTCATGCATCACCGACACACGACCCCCGCCACGTCGGGCACCCAAGTGCCCGTAATGCATGACAACGGTCCTTGTGACACCTCACATTGAGCCCAGACCGATGCCTGGAGGGAGTCCCGAGGGGCCACCGTGGCTCCGCGCGGCAACCGCGGTGGCCCCTCGGGCCACGACGTGGCACCGCGTCAGACGTACTCGGCGTACGCGTCCAGCACCCTCAGGACCTGCGCCTCCTCCGCCGGCGGCAGTTGCAGCACGACCTCCCCGAAGCCCAGTTCCGCGTAGTGGGCGAGCTTGCCCGGTGAGGGGAGGACCGCGTAGGGGACGATCTGGAGGGCGGCCGGGTCGCGGCCCGCCTTTTCCCAGGCGTCGCGCAGGACCGGGACCGATTCCGTGAGGCCGCGGCCGCCGATCGGCATCCAGCCGTCCGCGTAGTCGGCGATGTGGGAGAAGAGCTTCGGGCCCGCCGCGCCACCGACGAGCACACGCGGGGCACCGCCGCTGCACGGCTTCGGGTAGGCGTACGAGGCGCGGACCGACCCGAAGTCGCCCTTGTACGCCGTCGGTTCGGCCGCCCACAGCGCCCGCATCAGGCGCATCCGGTCCAGGCTCAGCTCGCGCCGGGTGGCCCACTCCACGCCGTGGTCCGCGGCCTCCTCCCTGTTCCAGCCGAAGCCCACGCCGAGCGTGAAGCGGCCGCCGCTGACGTGGTCGAGCGTCGCGATCTGCTTGGCGAGGGCGATCGGGTCGTGCTGGGCGAGGAGCGTGATGCCGGTGCCGAGGCCGAGGGTCGTCGTGACCGCCGCGGCCTGCGCCAGGGCGACGAAGGGGTCGAGGGTGCGGCCGTACTCGGGCGGGAGGTCGCCGCCCGCGGGGTACGGGGTGGTGCGCTCGACCGGGATGTGGGTGTGCTCGGGCAGGTACAGACCGGCGAAGCCCCGCTCCTCCAGCTCACGCGCCAGCCGTACGGGCGTGATCGTCTCGTCCGTGAGGAAGATCGTGGTCGAGATCCGCATTCCGGCGCCTCCGCCTTCGTCGACTCTGCTGCGTGGTGCGCGGGATCAAGCTACGCGCTGCGGCGGGAGATTCCGAGGGTCCCGGCGCGGCCGGGTGCCCCCGAGGGTCCCGGAACGCCATGTGGCGGCAACCGGCCAACCCCCTCCCCTTGCCGCGGGGTTCACGGCCGGGTACGAGGTTGTTCGGCACCACTGCGGCACCACTCCTGTCCCTCTCACCACCACCCCGGGGAGCCGACGGCATGTGCAACGACGACTCGTTCATCAGCAGACGCGGACTGTTCGTGACGGGAACCGCCGCGGCGCTTACGTTGAGCAGCGTGAGCTTCGCCGAAGCGGCCGACGCGGGAACGACGGCCACCACCAAGGTCGTACGCGGCACCCTGCCGCCCGGCTCGCCCGACTTCGTGTACCTCCCCGTCGAGATCCCGCGCGGCGTCGCGGAGATCCGGGTGTCGTACACGTACGAGAAGCCGCAGGTCCCGGCCGGCACCCAGGGCAACGCGCTCGACATCGGCATCTTCGACGAGCGCGGTACGGCACTCGGCGGCGAGGGCTTCCGCGGCTGGTCGGGCGGCGCTCGGAGCGAGTTCTTCATCCGGGGGGACGAGGCGACGCCCGGGTACATCGCGGGACCGGTCCGTGCGGGCACCTGGCACATCGCGCTGGGCCCGTACACGGTGGCACCGGAGGGCCTCCCGTACGCGGTCACGATCACCCTCACGTACGGCCCCCGGGCCGCGACGCCGAAGCCGGTGTACCCGCCGGAGCGGGCCAAGGGGCGCGGCCGGGCCTGGTACCGCGGCGACTGCCATCTGCACTCCTGGTACTCGGACGGCCGCCGCACGCCCGCCGAGATCGCGGCCCTCGCCCGCGCCGCCGGGCTGGACTTCATCAACAGCAGCGAGCACAACACGCATGCGGCGCACGGTGCGTGGGCGGACGTGGCCGGGGACGACCTGCTGATCCTCCTCGGGGAAGAGGTCACCACCCGCAACGGGCACGTCGTCGCGCTCGGCACCGACCCGGGGACGTTCGTCGACTGGCGCTACCGGGCGCGGGACAACCGTTTCGGCCACTACGCCCGCGAGATCCGCCGTGCCGGCGGCCTGGTCGTACCCGCCCACCCGCACGCCACCTGCATCGGCTGCAACTGGAAGTTCGGCTTCGGCGAGGCGGACGCGGTGGAGGTGTGGAACGGGCCGTACACCCCCGACGACGAGGTGTCCCTCGCCGACTGGGACAGCATGCTCGTCGCCTCCGTGCGCTCGGGCCGCCGCTGGACCCCGGCGATGGGCAGCAGCGACGCCCACCGCGATCCGGATCCCGTCGGCACCCCGCAGACCGTGGTCCTCGCCGACGACCTGACCCGTGAGGCCGTCCTGGACGGCATCCGCGCGGGCCGCTCGTACGTCGCCGAGTCGTCGGCCGTCTCCCTCTCCTTCGCCGCGTACGGCGGCCGCGGGCGTCACGCGGGCATCGGCGAACGGCTCCGTGTCGACGCCGACGACCCGGTGACGGTCCGTCTGGAGGTCACGGGCGCGCCGGGTCGCACCGCCCGCATCGTCACCGACCAGGGCGTGCTCCACACGGCGACGCTTCCGGCGGAGGGCACGGGCACGGTGGAGTGGCGTACGACGGCGGCGTACGCGGCGTACGTACGGGCGGAGGTCCGGCACCCGGCGGTCGTGCCGATCCCGGGGCTTCCCGGGCCGCTGGCGGCGTTCACGAACCCGGTGTTCCTGGGGAACGACTGACAAGGTCGACGGGCGGTGGTCGGGCGGTGGTCGGTCAGAGACCTGACCTGCGCGCGCGTATCCACCGTCCGATCGCGGCCGGTACGACGTAGAGCAGGGCCAGCGAGCCCAGGGCGAGGAAGAGTTCCAGGGCCTTGAGGAAGCCGCCGACGACGATCTGGAGGCCGGATATGTCGCTCCTGCGGCCGACGGCCTCCAGCAGGTCCTTGTCGTACTCGGCGACCGCGGACCAGCCCTGGAGGGTGAGAAGGCCGAGCGTGAGCCAGTAGGTCTGGTTGAGCCGGAACCAGCGGACGCGGTCCGTGCGGTTGCGGTCGGCGGCCAGCCAGAAGCACAGGCTCATCAGGGCCGCGGCCGCGAGCAGGCGCAGACCGCCCATGGCGCTCGGCAGCGCGAAGGCGAGGAGGAACGAGCAGACCCCGAGGGGTGCGAGCCAGATGAGCCCGATGCGGGGCCGGCCGAGGAATCCGCGGTACAGCCAGTCGCCCATGGCGGGTTTGCGCGCCGAGGGCGGCCCCGCCGCGACGGCCGCCCGAGGCGGCCATGCCTGCGCCTTGACCGGAGGGGGGCCCGGGGCGCTGGGGGCTCCGAGGGCGCTCGGATACGGGTTCTCGTACACCCGGGTCCTGGGCAGCGGAGGCGGAGCCGACAGCCGGGTCGCCGCCTCGTGAAAGCCCGCAGCGGCACCGGACGCAGGAGCCCAGACCGCGCCCGAGCCCGAGGCCGGGCCGGGGACCGGTCCCGGAAGCGGACCCGGCGCACGCCCCGGGCCCTGATCCTGATGCTGACGCTGACCCGGGCCTGTGTCCGGGGCTGCGTCCGGAGAGCGCACAGAGCCCGAGTGCCCGGCCGATGCCTCCGCCGGGAGCCGGGGCGGGGTCCCGGGTCGGTCGGGGGTCGCCTGGGCGTCCAGGTTCAGGAGTTCCTCGGACGTGCGGGCGATCAGCGACGCCACCGGCGCCGGGAGCCAGGTGTCGGTCGTGTTGTCGAGCGCCCTCGCCCGCGCGAGGAGGTCCCCGGCGGCCGGCCGGCGGCCGGGGTCCGGGTCGAGACAGTGCCGGACGAGTTCGTCCAGCGCCGGGTCGACGCCC
This sequence comes from Streptomyces sp. NBC_00259, assembly GCF_036181745.1. Lineage (NCBI taxonomy): Bacteria > Bacillati > Actinomycetota > Actinomycetes > Kitasatosporales > Streptomycetaceae > Streptomyces > Streptomyces sp. NBC_00259. The sequence continues at coordinate 3,370,306 of NZ_CP108080.1, forward strand.
GGCAGCGGGCCTGCGAGCGTGCCGCGCAGCGGGACCCGGCCGGTCGCCGCGAAGGCCACGGTCAGCCCGTAGCTGTAGATGTCGCTCGCGGCCGTGACCTGCTCGCCGTACGCCTGCTCGGGCGACATGTAGGCCGGGGTGCCCAGACGCTCACCGTTCACCGTCAGGACGGTGTCGAGGGCCGCGCGCACGATGCCGAAGTCGATGAGCCGGGGCCCGGCCGTGGAGAGCAGGACGTTCGACGGCTTGAGGTCGCGGTGGACGAGTTCATGGCCGTGTACGTGCTGCAGCGTCGCGGCGAGATCGGCGGCGAACCGCCACAGCGCGTCGGCGGGCAGCGGCCCGAAGGTGTCGACGGCCTCCTGGAGCGAGGGGCCCGGCACGTACTCCGAGGCGTACCACGGGTGCCGCTCGTCGACCCCGGCGTCCACGAGCGGCACGGTGCCCGCCCCGGCGACGCGCCGGACGACCTCCACCTCGCGGCGGAAGCGTTCGCGGAAGCCGGGGAGGGCCGCCATGTCGGCGTGGACGAACTTGAGCGCCACGGACCGGCCGCCGGCGTTGCGCGCGACGTAGACGCGGCCCATGCCGCCTTCGCCGAGCCGCCCCAGGATGCGGTACTCCCCCACCGTGCGGGGATCCCGCGCGTCCAGTGCCTCCATCGGCTGTCCCTCGCGTGCCTGCCTGTCGTCGGACGGGGCATTGTCACACGCGCGGGTGAAGGGACACCCTCGCGACCGGACGGGACGGGACCGGACGGGACCGAACCGGACCGGGTCGGGTCGGGTCGGGTCGGGTCAGGCCACCCAGCCGCTCGTGACGCCCAGCACCGCGGAACCGTCGAGGTCGGCGAGCTTGGTGCCGGTGAAGCCCCGCGCCCAGTCGGAGGTCTGGAGACGGAACGCGGGGCGGTCCGCGGTCAGGGCCTCCAGTACGGTCTCGGCGACCTGCGCCGGGGTCTGGGCGGCGTTCAGGAACTGGGCGACGGTGCGGTTCACGTAGGCGTCGAGCGCGGGGGCGTACGGACCGGCGTCGGCGATCTCGGCCTCCAGGTCGAGCCCGATGTTGTTGACGAACTCGGTGGCCACGGCGCCCGGCTCGACGACGGACACGGCCACACCGACGGAGGCCGCCACCGGGGCGAGGCTCTCCATGTAGCCCTCGACGGCGAACTTCGCCGCGCAGTAGGCCTCGTTGAAGGGCTGTCCGACGACACCGCCGACGCTGGTGACGGTGATCAGCCGGCCGCCGGCGGAACGCAGATGCGGGAAGGCCGCCTTGGAGAGGTTGAGGACGCCGAAGAAGTTGACCTCCATGACGTCGCGGACGTCGGCGACGGAATCGTTCTCCAGGGTGCCGAGGTGTCCGGCGCCGGCGTTGTTGATCACGGCGTCGAGCCGGCCGTAGTCGGCGATCACGCCGTCGACCGCGGCGGTCACCGAAGCCTCGTCGACGACGTCGAGCTGTCGGATGTCGAGCTCGACCCCGGCCTCGGCCGCGGCCTTGCGCAGGGCGTCGGCGCGGCCGGTGTCGCGGAGGGTCGCGACCGTACGCCACCCGGCCTGCGCGGAGGCCACGGCGGCGGCCAGGCCGATGCCGGAGGAGGTGCCGGTGATCAGGACGACCTTGGAGGAGCTGGCAGAAGACATGGGGATCCCTTTCCGCAGGAGCGAGCACCGCTCCGTATTTCAGTGCGTGTACACACACCTTAAGCATTGTGTGTGCACACACGCAACCCGGTATGATCGGAGCATGGCGACCAGGAAGCTCACCCCGGCGGAGATGTCCGAGGCCGACCACGCCTTCTACGGCCTGGTCTGGGCCGGAACCGTGCTCACCGAACGCGTGGACCGTGCCCTCACCAAGGCGCACGACCTGCCCGTCTCCTGGTTCGAGGTGATGCTGTGGCTCGCCAACAGCGAGGAACCGGTCGCCGCCTCCGTGCTCGGGAACAGCACCATGCTGAGCCGCAGCCAGGTCTCCCGCGTCCTCGACGCCCTTCAGGCACGTGGCCTGGTGTCCCGTACGCCCTCCGCGAGGGACGCCCGCTCCATCGAGGTCGCGCTCACCCCGGAGGGCCGCCGGCTCTTCGAGGAGGCCGACGCGACCCGGCGCGCCTGTCTGGCGCCGGTCTTCACCGATGTCCTCGACCGGCAGGACCTCGAAGCCCTCGGTGCGGTGTGGCGCAAGCTCAAGGCCCACAAGGACGCCTGACCGCCCGGACGCCCGGCGCCGGTGCCGGTGCCGCGCATACGGAAAGGGCCCGGCCCACGAGGGATGTGGGCCGGGCCCTTTCGGGCGGGACGACGCGTCAGTCCGCGATCACCAGCGAGGGGGTGTCCTTCGTCAGGACCTCGCCCCGGAAGAACGCCGGGCTGCGGCGCTGCATGACCAGCATGATCACCGCACCCAGGACCAGCAGGCCGACGCCGATCACGAAGACCGAGCCGACACCGAAGACCGCGGAGCCGGAGCCGTACGCCGGGTCCCACATGTCGTAGAGCGTCTTGCCGAAGACCGCCGCGAGCAGGACGCCGCCGAGGACCGGGAAGAGACCCTTGAAGACGAAGTCGCGGCCGGAGCGGAAGAGTTCGCGGCGGAAGTACCAGGCGCAGGCGAAGGCGGTCAGCGCGTAGTAGAAGCAGATCATGAGGCCGAGCGCGTAGATGGTGTCGACCAGGACGTGCTCACTGACCAAGGTCATGATCGTGTAGAACGCGCCGGTGGCGATGCCCGCGACGACCGTGGCCTTGCCGGGGACCTTGTGGCGCGGGTGGACCTTCGCGAAGGACGCGGGCAGGGCCTCGTACGCGGACATCGCGAGCACCGTGCGGGCCACCGGGATGAACGTGGTCTGCAGGCTCGCGGCGGCCGAGGCGAGGACGGCGACGAAGAGCGCGATGCCGAGGACCGGGCCCATCACCGGGCCGGCCAGCGCGGCGAAGACGTTGTCGGAGGTCTCCGGGTTGGCGAGGCCGAGGCCCTTGTCGCCGGAGCCCACGGCCATCTGCGCGGCGACACCGGTGGCGAGGTAGGAGCCGACCAGGACGACCATCGCGACGAGCGCGGCACGGCCGGGGGTCCGGTCGGAGCCGGTGGTCTCCTCGTTGGTGGAGAGGCAGGCGTCCCAGCCCCAGTACATGAAGATCGACAGCGACAGGCCCGCGGTGAAGGCCGCGAAGGACTGGACCGCGAAGGGGTTCATCCAGGACCAGGAGAAGTCGAGACCGGTGTCGAAGGCACCGCTGCCCGCCTTCTGGAGGGCCATCGCCACGAACACCGCGAGGACGACGAGCTGGAGGCCGACGAGCGCGTACTGGAGGCGCTTCGTGGCGGTCATGCCGCGGTAGCTGATCGCGGTGGCGACGGCGATCAGGGTGAGGCAGGTGAGGATGTGGACGGCCTTGTTGCCGTCGAGTGCGGCGATCGACTCGCTGCCCGTGATCTCACCGGCGAGCAGCCAGAAGTAGGACGTCGCGACGCCGGCGAGGTTGGAGAGCACGATGATCGTGGCGATCACCAGGCCCCAGCCGCACATCCAGCCCACCCGCGGACCGAAGGCCTTCACGGTCCAGGTGAAGGAGGTGCCGGAGTCCGGCATCGCCCGGTTCAGCTCGCGGTAGGCAAAGGCGACGAGAAGCATCGGCAGGAAGCCGGCGAGGAACACGGCGGGCATCTGCAGGCCGACCTCGCCGGCCGTGGAGCCGAGCGTGGAGGTCAGGCAGTACACGGGGGCGACCGTCGAGATGCCGATGACGGCACTGCCGAGGAGGCCGACGGAATTCTTCTCCAGCCCCTTGGCGCGGACGCCCCCATCAGTGCGTCCCCGTACCGTGTCTCCGACCTGGGGCCGCGTCTCCAGCTGAGTCATGAACAGGACGTTAAACGCTGCGGTTCCCGTATCCGGAAGCCCAACCTCCGGATACGGCGCCTTCGATGCCATGACCATAACCGGAAGTCGACCGATGGTCGAAAGGTGAGGCAAGGAGGATGCGAATCATTCACAGGCGCCGGACGGGTGGCGCCGGATTACGGAAACCGCAGCCATGACCGCTTTGTCCTATTTCGAAAATTTCCCGTGCGGTTCACATCTCATCCACCGGGCCAGACGATCGCCTGCAGCTCGCTGTACGCGTGCAGCGCGTACGAGCCCACGTCCCGCCCCACCCCGCTCTTCTTGAAACCGCCGAACGGCGCCTCCATGTTCCGGCCGATCGTGTTGATCCCGACCCCGCCGGCCCGCAGCCGCCGCGCCACCCGGAAGGCCCGCGCCACGTCGCCCGACCAGACGTAGTCGATCAGTCCGTAGTCGCTGTCGTTGGCGAGGGCGATGCCCTCCTCCTCGTCGTCGAACGGCACCACGACCACCACCGGGCCGAAGATCTCCTCCCGCACCACACGCATTTCGTTGGTGCAGTCCGCGAAGAGCGTCGGCGCGACATAGAAACCGCGCGCGGCATCGGGACGCTCGCCGCCCACGACCAGTCGCGCTCCCTCCTTCTTGCCCAGCTCGACGTACGACTCGATCCGCTCCCGGTGGGCCGCGGAGATCACCGGGCCGACCACCGTGCCCGGCTCCGCCGGATCGCCGACCTTCATGAAGCCGACGAAGCCCGTCAGCTTCTCCACCAGCCGCTCGTAGATGCCCCGCTGGGCCAGCACCCGGGTCGGCGCGGTGCAGATCTGGCCGCTGTAGAAGGCGAACGTCGTGCCGATGCCCATGACCGCGGAGTCGAGGTCGGCGTCGTCGAAGACGACCGCCGCGCCCTTGCCGCCCAGCTCCATCAGCTGCCGCTTCATGCCGCGCCCGCACACCTCGCCGATGCGCTGCCCGACGGCCGTGGAGCCGGTGAAGCTGACCATGTCGACGTCCGGTGAGTCGACCGCCGCCTCCCCCACCTCCCGACGGGAGCCGCTCACCACGTTGACCACCCCGGGCGGCGCGCCCGCCTCCGCGAGCGCCTCCGCCATCCGGTAGACCGACAGCGGGTCCTGCGGCGCCGGCTTCACGACGACCGTGTTGCCGATCGCGAGCGCCGGCGCGACCTTGCCCGCCGGATTCGCCCAGGGGTTGTTGTACGAGGTGATGCACGTGACCACACCGACCGGGCGGCGGGCGGCGAGCGCGCCGAAGATCCCCGCCCGGCCCATCGGGCCCGCCTCGTTGATCTGCGGCGGCAGGCCCTGCTCGACCGGCTCCAGCGCGCCCTTGGCGTACCGGCGGAAACGGGACACCCCGACCGCGACCTGCATCCCGCGGGCCGTGCCGGTCGTCGCGCCCGTCTCGGCGCGTGCGAGGTCGGCGTACGCGTCGAACTCCCGCTGGATGACGTCCGCGGCGCGGTCCAGGACGGCCGCCCGCTCCTCGGGAGCCGTACGGGACCATGCCTCGAAGGCGTCCCGGGCGGCGGCCGCCGCCTCGTACACCTGGTCGCGGCTCGCCTCGGGAGCGAGACCGACGACCTCCTCGGTGGCCGGATCGACGACCTCGTAGTGGCCGCGGTCCGGCTCGACCCACTCCCCTCCCACGTACAGCCGCTGCGCCGGCCTCTTCATGGTCACCTCGTGCTTCGCGGTCACCTCGTGCTCACCGTCCTGGTGTCGCGGCCCGAGCGCAGCACCTTTCCGGGCACCGCGCCCGTCACCTCGTCGTCGCGGATCGCCTCGACGCCGTTGACGCGTACGGACACGATGCCGATCGCCCGCGAGTCCAGCCGCGGGCTGTCCCCGGGCAGATCGTGGACCAGGGTGGCCGGGCCCGCGTCGATCCGCTCCGGGTCGAAGAGGACCAGGTCCGCGTGGAAGCCTTCGACGATCCGGCCCCGCTCACGCAGGCCGAACAGCTGCGCCGGGTCGTCGGTGAGCATCTTCACCGCCTCTTCGAGGGTGGCGAGTCCGCGTCCGCGCAGACAGTCGCCGATGAAGCGGGTCGTGTACGGCGCCCCGCACATCCGGTCCAGGTGCGCGCCCGCGTCCGAGCCGCCGAGCATGACGTCCTCGTGCTGCCAGGTCTCGGCGCGCAGCGTCCAGCTGGCCGGATCGTTGTCGGTGGGCATCGGCCACAGGATCGTGCGCAGCTCGTCGTTGGCGCAGATCTCGACGAGGCACTGGAAGGGGTCCTGGCCGCGTTCCGCGGCGATGTCGCGCACGACGCGTCCGGTGAGGCCCTCGTTCTCCGCGGAGTACGTGTCACCGATGACGTACCGCTCGAAGTTGGCGAGCCGGCGGAACACTCCGGCCTCCTTGGAGGCGGCGCGGCGCAGCATCTCCGCGCGGACCTCCGGGTCGCGGAGCCTCACGATCCGCTCCGGGACGGGCAGCGCGAGGATCTCGCCCCAGCCGGGGATGAGGTTGAGCGCGCAGAAGGTGCCCAGCGACATGTTCATTGGGGTGAGGATCGGCATGGTGAGCGCGACGATCCGGCCGCCGGCCTTGCGGGCGCGTTCGGAGGGGATGAGCTGGCGCGGTACGCGTTCGGGGACGGCGGCGTCGATGGTCAGGACGTTCCAGTTGAGCGGGCGGCCCGCGGCGGCGCTCATCTCGACGAGCAGATCGATCTCGTCGTCCGAGAACTGGTCGAGGCAGCCCGCGACGATCGCCTCCAGCTGGGTGCCTTCGTGGTCCGCGACGGCCCGGGAGAGGGCGAGCAGTTCGGCGGGCTCGGCGTGGCGGGAGGCGACGGGCTTTCCGTCCCCGTCGGAGTGGGTGGACGACTGGGTGGTGGACAGTCCCCAGGCGCCGGCGTCCATCGCGTCGTGGAAGAGCGTGAGCATCTGCTGCAGCTGCTCTTCGCTGGGCCGGCCGCCGACGGCGTCCGGGCCCATGACGTGCCGGCGCAGGGCGCAGTGCCCCACCATGAAGCCCGCGTTGACGGCGATACGGCCGTCCAGCGCGTCCAGATACTCACCGAACGTGTGCCAGCTCCAGGGCGCGCCCTCCTCCAGGGCGACCAGGGACATGCCCTCGACCTTGGACATCATGCGGCGCGTGTAGTCGGCGTCCTCGGGGCGGTCGGGGTTGAGCGGCGCGAGGGTGAAACCGCAGTTGCCGCCGGCGACGGTCGTCACGCCGTGGTTCAGGGAGGGAGTGGCGTACGGGTCCCAGAACAGCTGGGCGTCGTAGTGCGTGTGCGGGTCGACGAAGCCGGGGGCGAGAACGAGCCCGGTCGCGTCCTCGACCGTCCCGGCCTCCTCCGTGACGGTGCCGGGCTCGGCGATGACGGCGATGCGTCCGTCACGGATGCCGACGTCGGCGCGGTAGGCGGGAGCGCCGGTGCCGTCGACGACGGTTGCGCCCTTGATCAGGTGGTCGAGCATGACGTGGCGTCCCTTCGTGTGCGGTGAGCCGGGGTGCGGTGAGTGGGGGTTTGCGGCCACGGGCGTGGGCGTGGCCCGGTCGGAGGGCGCCGCGGCCGGCCGCGGCCGCGTGGCCCTCCGGCCGGGCGGCGCGGACGGCGATCCGGGAAGACGCCGCCCGCGGTCTGTGGTGGGGCGGGGAGGAGCCGCTGAGGGGGCGTTCGCCCCACCCCGCCCCTTCCCGTGACCGGGGCTCCGCGCCCGTACCCCCGCGCCTCAATCGCCGGCGAGGCCGGAGCGCAGGGCTCCGTACCGGCATCCGGGCAAACGGCCCGTCAGGAAGCCGGGCCCCCGCCGGACGGTGCGGGGGTGGAGCACCCGGTCAGGCGGACTCGCGGAAGCGGGTGGTCCGGTGCACCGGGTCCGTGTCGATCTTCGGGATCACATGCTCGCCCACCAGCCTGATCGTCTGCAGCGTCGCCTCCTTCGAGATCCCGATCGGCAGCCCGAACGACAGCTGGTCCGCCCCCGCCTGTTCCCAGCGCTTGCACTGCGCCAGCACCTCGTCCGGGTCGCCGCAGATCAAGAGCTCCTCGGCGATGAGGAGTTCGATGATCTCCTCGTTGTACTCGGGCAGCGTCTCGGGCCAGGCGGGGAAGCCCTCGGGCCGCGGGAAGGTGTCGTGGTAGCGGAAGACGAGCGACGGCAGGTAGTGCAGTCCGCCGCCGACGGCGATCCGTACGGCCTCCTCGTGCGTCGGTGCGCAGATCGCCGTCGTCGTCACCATCACGTTGTCGTTGACGTAGTCACCGATCGGCTCGGCGTCGACGATCGCCGTCTTGTACTGCTCCAGCACCCACTCCATGTCGGAGACCTTCTGGACGCTGAAGCCCAGCACCCCGAGCCCCTTCTTCGCGGCCATGGCGTACGAGGGCGGGGACCCGGCCGCGTACCACATCGCCGGGTGCGACTTGCCGTACGGCTTCGGCAGCACCTTGCGCGGCGGGAGCTGCCAGTGCTTGCCCTGGAAGCCCTGGTACTCCTCCTGGAGCCACATCTTGGGGAACTCGGCGATGGTCTCTTCCCAGATCTCCTTGGTGTAGTTCATGTCGGTCACACCAGGGATGAACCCGAGGATCTCGTGCGAGCCGGCGCCGCGCCCGGAGCCGAACTCATGGCGTCCCTCGCTGAGATGGTCGAGCATCGCGACCTTCTCGGCGACCTTCACCGGGTGGTTGACCTGCGCGAGCGGGTTGAAGATGCCGGACCCCAGGTGGATCCGCTCGGTCGCGTGGGCGAGATAGCCGAGGAAGACATCGTTCGCGGAGAGGTGCGAGTACTCCTCCAGGAAGTGGTGCTCGGAGGCCCAGGCGTACTTGAAGCCGGACTTGTCCGCCTGGATGACGTACTCGGTCTCCTCCATCAGCGCCTTGTGCTCGGCGAGCGGGTCGGTCTCGGCGCGCTTGCCGACGTAACCCTGAACAAAGAGCCCGAATTCCATGGGGGTCCCACCACCGTCCCTACGTTTCTGACGTACCGTCAGATCTGACGGCACCGACTGTTCCACCGTGCGACCGCACCGTCAATAGCTGACGAAGCGTCAGAACACGCTGACTCCGGCCAGCCAGCCGCCATCGATGACGAACGGCTGGCCCGTGATGTACGAGGAGTCCTCGCAGGACAGGAAGAGCGCGAGCCGCGCCACCTCCTCCGGCTGCCCGACCCGGCCCAGCGGCACCAGCTTCCGGTACAGCTCGTCCAGCGCGTCCGGGTCCGCGCCGTCCGGGTTGCTCATCGGGGTGTCCACGGCGCCCGGGCACACGGCGTTGACCCGGATCTTCCTCGGCGCGAGCTCCATCGCGGCCACCCTGGTCAGACCGAGGATGGCGTGCTTGGTCGCCGCGTAGGCGCCGACGTAGGACATGCCGGTGAGCGCCGTGTACGAGGCGGTGTTGACGATCGTGCCGCCGCCGGCCGCCTCGATCTCGGGCGCGAGGGTCTTGATGCCCAGGAAGGCGCCGATCTGGTTGACCTGGATGATCTGCTGGAACTCTTCCAGGGGCGTGCTCACCAGCTCGTTGAAGCGCAGGATGCCGGCGTTGTTCACCAGTCCGTCGATACGGCCGAAGGCGTTCTTGGCGGCGGTGACGGCGGCGCCCCAGTCGGCCTCGCGGCTCACGTCGAGATGCACGTACAGTCCGCCGAGCTCCTTGGCCACGGCCTCGCCCTGGTCGTCCAGGACGTCGCCGAGGACGACCTTCGCACCCTCCGCCGCGAAGAGCCGGGCCTCCTGCTCACCCTGTCCGCGCGCCGCGCCCGTGATGAGGACGACGCGTCCGTCCAGCTTTCCCATGCCCGTACTCCTAACGATCGAGGTCGAGGTGCGGAGCGACGTCGGCGGCGAAGGCCGCCATCTGGTCGGTGAGTTCACTGCGGCTCCGGCTGCGGAACCGCACCTGGATCTGGTCCACGCCCATCGCGCCGTATTCGCGCAGCGACTCGGCGAGGGCTTCCGGCTTGCCGGTCAGCGTGCGCCGGCCGACGTCCCAGCCGGCGTCGCCGACGTACAGCGGCTCGGTGATCGCGCCGATCTCGATCGGATCGGTGACGCCCGCCGCCTCGCGCAGCGCCCTGAGTCTCGCGATCTGGGCGGGAAGCCGGTCGCGCGGATCACCCTGCGGCAGCCAGCCGTCGCCCCTGACGGCCGCGCGGCGTACGGCGGCGGGCGAGGAGCCGCCGACCCAGACGGGTATGCGGGCCTGGGCGGGCCTGGGCTTCTGCCCGAGTCCCTCGAACGCGAAGCGCTCGCCCGCGAAACTCGGGAACTCCTCCGGCCCGAGCGCCGCCCGGAGCGCGTCGATCGTCTCGTCGAGCACGGGCCCACGCCGCTCGAAGTCGGCCCCGAGCACCTCGAACTCCTCCTGTACGTGCCCGGCACCGACGCCGAGGATCAGCCGGCCGGCGGAGAGGTGGTCGAGGGTCGCGTACTGCTTGGCGCTCAGGAGCGGGTGGCGCAGCCCGACGACGGCGACATGGCTGAGCAGGCGGACCCGCTCGGTGGCCGCGGCGAGGAAGGAGAGCGTGGCGACGGGGTCGTACCAGACCGTGGACATCGCGCCCGCGAGCCTGCGCGGGATCGCGACGTGCTCGCAGACGGCGATGTACGCGAAGCCGGAGCGGTCGGCGGCACGGGCGATCTCGACGAGATCGCCGGGTCCGGCGGCGGCCTCCCAGGACTCGGCGTAGATGGTGCTCTGCGACTGGACCGGGAGCTGCATCCCGTAGACCACCATGATCGGCCCCCTTGATCTGACGATCCGTCATATTCGATGGATCCCCATGGTCTTGGCTGACGCGTCATCAGACAAGGGGTGTGCGGGCCTCCGGCGTTCCGGACCTCGGCCCGCGGGCGAACGTGGGCCCCGGGGACCACGACCCGGGCGGCCGCGGGGCCGGGGCCGGGGGCCGGGGCCAGAGCCGGGGCCGCAAGAGGCCCCGGCCGCGCTGGCCGTGTCCGTGGCCGTGTCCGTGTCCCTGGCCGCGCGAGGAGCCCGGCCGTCGGTGGTCAGCCCAGCAGGGCGTACACCGTCGAGGCGCGGGCGGCGGGCTCGTTCGCGCCGGTCGCCGTCATGGTGATGTCCGCGAAGGCCATCCGCTTGCCGAGCTTGGAGAGGCGGGCGTCGATCAGGACATCCGCCCCGGTCACCGCGCGCTGGAAGGTGGTCGACTGCTGGACCGTCGTCATGGGGACGAAGGCACCGCGGGCCGAGGAGACGGCGACCACCGTCGCGGTGTCGGCCGCGGCCATCAGCGCCTGGCCGGACAGGGCGCCGCCCTCACGGGCGAGGCGGTCCGTCCAGGGCAGCCGCAGGACGGCGTGGAGGGCACCCGTCTCGACCACGGCCAGCCCGAGGTCGAGCACCCAGGGGGCGAAGTTGTCGGCGAGGATCTTGTCGGCGTCGGCCGGCGTGAGCGTCATGTGCCGATGGTGGCGCCGTCCGTGGGCGGGTGTCCACGACATGCGCGCAATGACCCCGACCCGTCCGGAACGGCCATGCCCCGTCCGGAACGGCCACGCCACGTCCTGAATAGCTGTGCCCCGTCCGGAATGGCCGCGACCCGTCCGGAATGGTCGCGGCCCGTCCCGGGCCTGTCTCAGGGACGTAACCGGGTGAGAGGGGCCGGAAGCCCGCCCCGTACCTCGTGGCGAAGGCTCCGGAGGGACCGGAGCACACCATGCGAGGAGACCCTGATGGCCATCACCAAGCGCTTCGGAATGATCGCCGGTGCCGCCGCTGCCGGCGCCCTGCTGCTGACCGCCTGCAACGGGGACGTCGACGCCGACGGAACGGGCGCCGCGGCCCCGTCCGCGACGGCGGCCGCGGAACAGGCGGCCGAGCAGGCCGGCGCGCAGAGCGCGAACTTCCTCAGCGGCACGGCGAAGCAGAACAACGCGCCCTCGGGCACCGGCGACTGGGCCAACCCGCCGGGCAAGCCCGCGGTGAAGCCGGTGGCGAAGAAGTGGGTCCAGCTCAGCGCCGCCAAGGCGGGCACCCTCGACCCCGTCGTGGTCAACGGCGCGGGCTTCACCCTCTACCGCTTCGACAAGGACACCGCGGACCCGTCGAAGTCCAACTGCAACGGCGAGTGCGCGACCACCTGGCCGCCCGTCGTCGTCGCCCCCGGCGGCAAGATCTTCATCGACGGGGTGAAGAAGTCCGATGTCGGCGTCGTCAAGCGGGACGACGGCAACCTCCAGGTCACGATCGGCGGCTGGCCCGTCTACCGCTTCAGCAAGGACCTCAAGCCCGGTGACACCAGCGGGCAGGGCGTCGGCGGCACATGGTTCGGCGTGACGCCGGACGGCCGGAAGGCGGGCGGCGGCCAGGGGGCCGACGACGCGTCGGGCAAGCCGGCCACCAGCGTCACCCTCTCCGACGAGAAGAACTTCGGCGACCCGTCCGAGGGTCTCGCCGGTGCCGGCTGCCAGAACGCCGCCCGGGCTGGCTCGGCCTCCTCCCTCCAGGCGTCCGGCTCCCTGAAGATCTGGTCCGGGAAGGACTGCAAGGGCGCGTCCAAGGTCGTGAACGGCAACGTCGCCGACCTCTCCGCCATCGGCTTCGACAACAAGATCGCGTCCGTGTTCCTCGGCTGACCCTCACGCCGCGACGGCACGCCGGACGGCGGTCGCTCCCCTCCCCGGGCAGCGGCCGCCGTCGCACGCCGCCGTCGCACGTCGCCCAAGTGTTACCGGCGGTCATGTGATCTGCGCCACAGCGAGAAGCCCACGCGCGGGCGGAACGGATCACTCTGTCCAACTCGGTTCCGTTTGGCGGCAGTTGACGCACGAATCCAGGGTGCCGGAAGGTCGTGTCACACCCCCCGCGGCTTCTCCTCGCATACCTCCGTATGCCTCCCTGACCTGGAGTCCCGTATGCGTACGCCCGCTGTCGCCGCGCTGCTCGCGATGACCGGATCCTTCGCCCTCAGCTGGGCACCCGCCGCCTCCGCTTCCCCCGGCTGCGAGACCGGTCCGCTCGGAGCGGCCGGCAACTACGCCGAGTTCGTCGAGCACGACGCGACGCGCTACGCCGACTCCGAGGGCGCGGTCGCGATCGGCGGTGAGGCGCACCTCGGTGACGCCGGCACCGGCCAGGGCTTCTCCGTCGGCAGCAAGCTCACCGGTGGCGACCTGAACAAGCTCCCCGGTGGCCACAGCCTCGTCGTCGGCGGCACCCTGCACGCCAACCAGGTCGTCCTGACACAGGGTTCCGGCGTCTACGGCAAGCTCGCCCCCACCGCGTCCCAGGGCAGCTTCGCCCTCGACGGCAAGCACGCGCAGGGCTCCTCCCCGGTCGACTTCGGCCAGGAGTTCGCCAAGCTGCGCGCCCTGTCGGCGGCCTGGGCCGCCACCACGCCGAACGGCACGGCCGCCCGCCCCGAGGGCTCCACCGCCCTTCTGCTCACCGGCGAGGACTCCACGGTCAACGTCTTCGCCGTCAACGCCACCGATCTCCAGCAGGCCACGGAGATCAACGTCAAGGTGCCGGCCGGCTCCTCCGCGCTCGTCAACGTGCTGGGCTCCTCGTACAACATGAACTCGGCGCCGACGTACGGAGTGAACCTCTGGGACGCCCAGGCCGGCGCCTTCGTCCAGGACGACTACGCGGCCGGCGGTCCGGGATTCAAGGACGCCCGGTCCAGGCTGCTGTGGAACTTCCCCGAAGCCGCCTCGGTGGTGAAGAACTACACCTCCTGGCCGGGCACGATCCTCGCCCCGAACGCCACCGTCGAGCTGGGCCGCAAGGGCCCCGGCGGGGAGATCGGCCCCGGCCATGTCAACGGCTCGGTGATCGCGCGGGAACTCAGGTCCGTACCCGGCGCCGAGACCCACCACATGGGCTTCACCGGCTGCCTGCCCACGGCCCGTGCCGCGAGCGGGACGACCGAGACGAGCGAGACGACCGAGACGAGCGAGGCGCCCGCGCCTCCCGCCCCGGCGCCGGCCGCGTCCCCGGAGCCGACCCCGGTCAAGGTCCCCGAGCAGCCCAAGCCGACGCCGAGCGCGACGGAGACGTCGCCCGAGCCGGACCCGGGCCCCTCGGTGCACGGCGGTGGCGACGACCTCGCCAGCACCGGTGGCGAGATCGGCCCCGGAGCGTTCGGGATCGGCGCGGCGGTGCTCCTGGTGGGCGGCGGGCTCGTCGCGTACTCCGTGCACCGCCGTCAGGCCCGTACCTCAGCCTGACCGAGAAGAGCCCCACGGTCCCCCGCGGAGTGGCGCCGCCCCGCCGCTCCGCGGGTCGACGGGCGGGCCCGTGCCGTGAACCACATCCGGCACGGGCCCTGCCCGCAGGTCCCTCAGGGGCCTGCCCAGAGGCCGTCCTCCGTCAGCCCCAGCAGCTCGATCGCGTTCCCGCGGACGATCCGCTCCACCACATCCGGCGCCAGGTGCCCCATCTGGGCCTCGCCGACCTCACGTGACTTGGGCCAGGTGGAGTCCGAGTGCGGGTAGTCCGTCTCGTACAGGACGTTCCCGACGCCGATCGCGTCCAGGTTCCTCAGCCCGAAGGCGTCGTCGAAGAAGCACCCGTAGACGTGCTCGGCGAAGAGTTCCGACGGCGGCCGCAGGACCTTGTCCGCGACGCCGCCCCAGCCGCGGTTCTCCTCCCAGACCACGTCCGCGCGCTCCAGGATGTACGGGATCCAGCCGATCTGGCCCTCCGCGTACATGACCCGCAGGTTGGGGAAGCGCTCGAACTTGCCGCTCATCAGCCAGTCGACCATCGAGAAGCAGCAGTTGGCGAAGGTGATGGTCGAACCGACGGCGGGCGGGGCGTCCGCGGACGTCGACGGCATCCTCGATGAGGAGCCGATGTGCATGGCGACGACCGTCCCGGTCTCGTCGCACGCCGCCAGGAACGGGTCCCAGTCGTCGGTGTGGACGGACGGCAGGCCCAGGTGCGGGGGTATCTCGGAGAACGCCACCGCCCGCACCCCGCGCGCCGCGTTGCGCCGCACCTCGGCTGCGGCCAGCTCCGCGTCCCACAGCGGGATCAGCGTGAGCGGGATCAGCCGGCCCCGCGCGTCCGGGCCGCACCACTCCTCCACCATCCAGTCGTTGTACGCCCGGACGCCGAGCAGACCCAGCTCACGGTCCTTGGCCTCGGTGAAGGTCTGGCCGCAGAAGCGCGGGAAGGTCGGGAAGCAGAGCGCGGACTGGACGTGGTTGACGTCCATGTCGGCGAGCCGGTCCGGGACGCTGTAGGAGCCGGGCCGCATCTGCTCGTACGTGATGACCTCGAGCCTGATCTCGTCGCGGTCGTAGCCGACGGCGGTGTCGAGCCGGGTGAGCGGCCGGTGCAGGTCCTCGTACACCCACCAGTCCCCGACCGGTCCGTCGTCGCCCTGCGCGCCCATGACCGGCGCGAACTTCCCGCCGAGGAACGTCATTTCCTTCAGCGGCGCCCGGACGATGCGCGGGCCGGTGTCCCGGTACTTCGACGGGAGCCGGTCCCGCCAGACGTTGGGGGGCTCCACCGTGTGGTCGTCCACCGAGATGATCTTCGGGAAGGTCTCCATGCGTTCCACGGTAGCGCTGATCTGACGACCCGTCAGTAGTTGATGTCCCCCAGGTGGAGAGGATCCTGCAGATCCTGTGCAGAGCGTCACCCACTACTGACGAGTCAGTGCCTCACAAGGCAGACTGTCGGGGGCGGGACCCGCCAAACACGCAGGACGAGCAGGACGAGCAGGACGAGCACGGCATCAGGACGAGCAGGCGAGCTGGCGAGCTGGCGAGCAGGGCATCGGCACGATCGGCAGGACGAGCGGCAACGTGAGTGGCGACGCGAGCGGATCGAAGCGGTACCGGCAGGGGGAAGCTATGCACCGTGAGGACGGGCCCTCCGCACAGGCACGCGTTCCGGAGCCACGGACCCCGGACCAGCCGGGTGGCGGCGGCCTGCGCTTCGGTGTGCTCGGCCCCGTACGAGCCTGGCGGCCCGGCCAGGCCCTGCCGTCCGGATCACCGCAACAGCGTGCCCTCCTCGCCGCCCTCCTGCTGCGCGAGGGCCGCACCGCCACCGCCGCCGAGCTGATCGACGCCATCTGGGGCGACGAACCGCCCTCCCAGGCCCTCGCGGCGGTACGGACGTACGCCTCACGGCTGCGCAAGATCCTCGACCCGGGTGTCCTCGTCAGCGAGTCCGGCGGCTACGCCGTCCGCATCCCCTCCGACGCCCTCGACCTCCACGTGGCCCAGGTACTCGTCGCCGACGCCGAGAAGGCACGCGCCGGCGGCGACCGGTGCCAGGCCCGCGCACTGATCAACAAGTCCCTGGGGCTCTGGGACGGCGAACCGCTCGCCTCCGTCCCCGGGCCCTACGCCGAGGCCCAGCGCGCCCGCCTGGAGGAATGGCGGCTCCAACTCCTGGAGACCCGCCTCGAGATGGACCTCGACCTCGGCTGCCACGCCGAGGCCGTGTCCGAACTGACCGCGCTCACCGCCGCCCACCCCCTGCGGGAACGGCTGCGCGAACTGCTGATGCTCGCCCTCTACCGCAGCGGACGACAGGCGGAAGCCCTCGCCGTGTACGCCGACACCCGCCGGCTCCTCGCCGACGAACTCGGCGTCGACCCCCGGCCCGAACTGTCCGCCCTGCAACAGCGCATCCTCCAGGCCGACGCCGAACTCGCCCGCCCCGTCGAACAGCCCACACCGGCCACACCCCAGCCCGCCCGGCCCCACCAACTCCCGGCCACCGTTCCCGACTTCACCGGACGCTCCTCCTTCGTACGGGAACTCGGCACCCGGCTGGCCGCCGCCGAAGGCTCCGTGATGGCCGTCTCCGCACTCGCCGGCATCGGCGGCGTCGGCAAGACCACCCTCGCCGTACACGTCGCCCACGAAGCCCGGCCCCACTTCCCCGACGGACAGCTCTACGTCGACCTCCAGGGCGCCGGCCCACGCGCCGCAGAACCCGAAACCGTCCTCGGCGCCTTCCTGCGCGCCCTCGGCACCGCGGACTCGGCCATCCCCGACTCCCTCGACGAACGCGCCGCGCTCTTCCGCTCCCTCCTCGACGGCCGCCGCATCCTCGTCCTCCTCGACAACGCCCGCGACGCCGCGCAGATCCGGCCCCTGCTGCCCGGCACCGCGGGCTGCGCCGCCCTGATCACCAGCCGCGTCCGGATGGTCGACCTCGCCGGCGCGCACCTCGTCGACCTCGACGTCATGTCCCCCGAGGAAGCACTCCAGCTCTTCACCCGCATCGTCGGCGAGGAACGCGTCTCCGCCGAGCGCAAGGCCGCCCTCGACGTCGTCGCCGCCTGCGGCTTCCTCCCCCTCGCCATCCGCATCGCCGCCTCCCGGCTCGCCGCCCGCCGCACCTGGACCGTGTCCGTCCTCGCCGCCAAACTCGCCGACGAACGCCGCCGCCTCGACGAACTCCAGGCCGGCGACCTCGCTGTCAAGGCCACCTTCGAACTCGGCTACGGCCAGCTCGAACCCACCCAGGCCCGCGCCTTCCGCCTCCTCGGCCTCGCCGACGGCCCCGACATCTCCCTGCCCGCGGCGGCGGCCGTCCTGGACCTGCCCGTCCAGGACACGGAGTACCTTCTCGAAGCCCTCGTCGACACCTCCCTCCTGGAATCCGCGGCCCCCGGCCGCTACCGCTACCACGACCTCGTCCGGCTCTACGCGCGTGCCTGCGCGGAACGCGACGAACAGCCCCCGGCGGAACGGGAGGCGGCGCTGTCCCGGCTGCTGGACTTCTACCTGGCGACCACAGCGGGCGTCTTCGCCCTGGAACGCCCAGGCGACCGCCTCGTCGACCACCTCGCCTCGACCGACTACGAAGGCCTCACCTTCACCGACCGGCACGAGGCCCTGGACTGGCTCTACCGCGAGGCGAACTGCCTGCTCGCGTGCGCACGGCAGTCCTTCGTGGGGGCGAGGCTGCGCAGGGCGGTGGACCTGCTGTGGGCGGCGAAGGACCTCGCGGAGTCGGGCGCCAACGCCAAGCAGTACGAGTCGACGGCAGTGGCCGCACGGGGCGCCGCGCGGTCGGCGGGCGACACCCGCGCGGAGGGCCGCGCGCGAACGACACTCACGAGCGTGCACCTCGTCGCCGGACGCTACGACGAGGCGGACGACGAGGCGCGCAACGCCCGGCTGCTGGCCGTCGAGGTGGGCGACACCGCACCGGTGTTCTGGTCGGACAACGACCGGGGAATCATCGCCATCGTCCAGGAGCGGTACGAGGAGGCGGAACAGCACCTGCTCAAGGCCGTGGAAGGCTTCCGTGCCGACGCGAACCTCGTGGGCGCCGCCAGCGCGCTGTGCAACCTGTCCCGCGTCCATCTCCTCCTGGGGCGCACCGCCAGCGCCATAGACCTCGCGCAGCAGGGCATCGCCATCTACGACGGCATGGGACTGACGGTACGGCTCGCCAACGGCCGCTACGCCCTCGGAGTCGCACTCACCCACGCGAAGCGTCACCCCGAGGCCCTGGAACAGTTCTCGGAAGCCCTGCGCATGTTCGCCGAGGACCGCCAGCGCCTGTGGGAGGGGACGACCCATTTCCGCATCGCCGAGGCCCAACTCGGCTCCCGTAGGCCCGCGGTCGCTGCGCAGCACGCCGAGCAGGCCCTCGCGAACGGCTGCATCGGTGGCGACCGGATGCGGGGCAACGTTCTGACGGTCCTGGGTCGGGCTCTCGACGCCCTGGGACAGACGGACCGCGCCCGCGCCTGCTGGCGCGAGGCCCTCGCCGTCTACGAGCACCTCGGGGTCGCCGACGCGGATCAGGTGAGGGCGCTGCTCACGCCACTCGCCGCCGCCTGACGCGCGGCCGCCTACCGCGCGTTCAGCGTTCGTTTATGCCTGCACGGCACTCTCTTACCAACGGTCCGTCGCGTCGGGGGGCAGACGGGTCACGAGGGGCTCGCCGCTAAGGTGAGCGATCCCGAGACGCCCGTTCGGCGACCCACGGGGGAGTTGCCGAACGGGCGTCACCGACTGGACCCGACATCACTGGGGAGCTGACGACGATGAGCGAAGCGAAGAAGAACGAAGAGACCATCACCACGATGGACAACCACGTGCCCGCCCCTCCGAAGGACGGCGGCATCACCACTCAGGACAACCACGTGCCGGCTCCGCCCAAGGACGGCGGCGTGACCACCCAGGACAACCACGTCCCGGCTCCGCCCAAGGACGGCGGCATCACGACGATGGACAACCACGTCCCCGCCCCGCCCAAGCCCTGACCACACACGACGGGGAGCGGCCGCGGCGGCGCGGAGGGGGAGCCGCCGCGGCCGCTGTGTGTTCAGCGGGCGTGGGCCTCGGCCCGCGTCCGCAGTTCCGTCTTCAGGACCTTCCCGCTCGCGTTCCGCGGCAGCTCCGTCACGAACTCCACCGACCTCGGCACCTTGTAGTTCGCCATCTCCCGCCGCGACCAGGCGATGAGATCGTCCGCCGTCAGCGTCGATCCGGCTCGGCGGACCGCGTAGGCCCTGCCGACCTCGCCCAGCCGGCCGTCCGGGACGCCGATCACCGCGACGTCGGCGATGTCCGGGTGCAGCCCGAGGAGTTGCTCGATCTCCGCCGGGTACGCGTTGAAGCCGCCGACGATGAACATGTCCTTGATCCGGTCGGTGATCCGCAGATTGCCCGCGTCGTCGAGGACACCCACGTCGCCCGTCCGCAGCCAGCCCTCCGCGTCGAGGACCTTCGCCGTCTCCTCCGGGTCCTCGAAGTAGCCCCGCATGACGTTGTGACCGCGGACCAGGACCTCACCGGGCTCGCCCGCGGCGGCGAGGACGCGGACCTCGGTGCCGGGGATGGCGCGGCCTGAGGTCGAGGCGATCGTCCCGGGGGCGTCGCCGCGGCGGCACATCGTGACGATGCCGGACGCCTCCGAGAGTCCGTACGCCGTGAGGACCGTGGCGATGCGCAGTTCGCCACGCAGGCGTTCGACCAGGCGCAACGGCACCACCGCGGCGCCGGTGACGACCAGCCGCAGCGCGGACAGGTCATGGGTGTCGCGCCCCGGGTGGTCCAGCAGGGACTGGTGCAGCGTCGGCGGGCCCGGCAGGACCGAGATGCGTTCGGACGCGATGTTCGCCAGCACCGTGTCCACGTTGAACACCGGCTGCGGCACCATCGTCGCGCCGCGCATCAGGCACGCGATGATGCCGGCCTTGTAGCCGAAGGTGTGGAAGAACGGGTTCACGATCAGATAGCGGTCGCCCTCGCGCAGACCGGCCAGTTCGGACCAGATCGCGTAGCAGCGCAGCGTCTGCGCGTGGGTGATCACCGCGCCCTTCGGCGCGCCCGTCGTGCCCGAGGTGAAGATGATGTCCGAGGGGGCCGAGGAGGCCACCGCGTCCGCACGGGCCCGTACCGTCGTCGCCGGCACCCCGTCGCCGCCCGCCAGGAAGTCCTTCCACGTCCGGTAGTCCTCCGGCGCGCTGTCCGCCAGCACCACCACCTGTTCCAGGTGCGGGAGGTCGACCTCGGCGCGGCGCAGCGACGCCACGTACGACGTCCCCAGGAACGTGCCGGTGATGAACAGCAGCTTCGCGCGGGAGCGTTCGAGGACGTACGCCGCCTCCGTGCCCTTGAAGCGGGTGTTCAGCGGGACGAGCACCGCGCCCGCGGACACCGCCCCGAGCGCGGAGACGATCCACTCCAGGGTGTTCGGCGCCCATACGCCGACCCGGTCACCGGGCTCGACGCCCGCCGCGATACAGGCGGCGGCCGCGCGCTCCACGCGCTCCCCCAGCTCCGCGTACGAGACGCGGGTGCGGCCCTCGACGACGGCCTCACGTTCCCCGTACCGTTCCGCGGCGCTCCGTACCAGCCTCGGGATGGAGCCCCACTCAAGGTCGCCGCGCATCGCCCGTCCTCCCGTCGCAGTAGCTGACTGTCCGTCAGATTAGCTGTACCCTCGCCCGCATGGCGAGCCTCAAGGACGCAACCGCGATAGCCGGGATCGGACAGACCCCCTTCGCGAAACACCTCCCCGAATCCGAGAAGACCCTGGCCTGCCGTGCCATCCTCGCCGCACTCGACGACGCGGGACTGAGCCCCGCGGAGGTCGACGGTTTCGCCTCGTACACGATGGAGGAGACCGACGAGGTGGAGGTGGCCAAGGCGATCGGCGCGGGCGACGTCACCTTCTTCAGCAAGGTCGGCTACGGCGGCGGCGGATCGTGCGCGACCGTCGCCCACCTCGCCGCCGCCGTCGCGACCGGGCAGGCGAACGTCGGCGTCGCCTGGCGCTCACGCAAACGCGGCTCCGGGCCGCGGCCCTGGAAGAACACCGCCGTACAGCTGCCCACCCCCGGCCAGTGGACCCGCCCCTTCGGACTGCTGCGGCCGGCCGACGAGATCGGCATGCTCGCCCGGCGCTACATGCACGAGTACGGCGCCACCCGCGACCACCTCTTCAACGTCGCCCTCGCCTGCCGCAACCGCGCCAACCAGAATCCCGCCGCGATCATGTACGACCGTCCGCTGACCCGCGAGATGTACATGACCGCACGCTGGATCAGCGAGCCCCTGTGCCTCTTCGACAACTGCCTGGAGACGGACGGGGCCCTGGCCTGCGTCATCGTCGGCGCCGAGCGCGCCCGCGACTGCCGGCACCGGCCCGTGTACGTGCACTCCGTCGGGCAGGGCCTGCCCTCCCAGCACCACGGCATGGTCAACTACTGGAACGACGACCCGCTCACCGGCCCCGCCTGGACCGCCGCCCGACACCTGTGGAAGCGGGCCGACTTCGGGCCGCAGGACGTCGACGTCGCCCAGATCTACGACGCGTTCACCCCGCTCGTCCCCCTGTCCCTGGAGGGCTACGGCTTCTGCGGGCGCGGCGAGGGCGGCGCGTTCACGGAGGGCGGCGCACTGGAGATCGGCGGCCGGCTGCCGATCAACACCGGCGGCGGCGGGCTCAGCGAGGCGTACGTCCACGGCTTCAACCTCATCACCGAGGGCGTGAAGCAGCTACGCGGCACCTCCACCGCACAGGTGCCGGACGCCGCGACCTGTCTGGTCACGGCGGGCGAGGGAGTCCCGACGTCGGCCGTGCTTATGAGGAGTTGAGATGACAGATGACAGACTTTGACATCGGCTATCTGACACCCGTCATCGACGATGACGGTGCGCCCTTCTGGGAGTACGCCGCCCAGGGCCAGCTCCGCATCCAGGCCTGCGGCTCCTGCGGCGAGCTGCGCTTCCCGCCGCGGCCCTGCTGCCCGCACTGCCGGTCCTTCGACAGCGAGTGGCGCCGGATGAGCGGCCGCGGCCGGATCTGGTCCTATGTGCGGCCGCATCCGCCGCTGCTGCCCTTCTACGCCGAGCAGGCACCGTACAACGCGGTCGTCGTCGAACTCGCGGACGCCCCGCACATCCGGCTCGTCGGGAACGTCGTGGCCGCGCCGGACGCCGCGCTGAACTCGGTCGACCCGGCGCGGCTGCGCATCGGGGCGGCGGTGAGGGTGGCGTTCACCGAGCAGGGCGGCGGTGTGACCGTGCCGCGCTGGCTGCTGGAGCGGTGATGGGCGCTCCCGGGGTCCGCGTCGAGCGGGACAAGGAGACCGGCGTCGCCGTCGTCACCCTCGACCGGCCCGCCAGGCACAATGCCATCGACCTCGCCACGTCCGCGGAACTGACGGCCGTCTGGCGGGAGTTCCGTTTCGACGAGACCGTACGGGCCGTGGTCGTGACGGGCGCCGGGGAGAAGGCGTTCTGCACCGGCATCGACCGGTCCGTGGAAGTGCCGCAGCCGGCGTCGCCCTACTCGGTCGACGATCCGCTGATCGCGATCGGGCCGAAGGCGAACGACCTGTGGAAACCGGTGATCGCGGCGGTGCGCGGGCTCGCGTGCGGCGGCGCGTTCTATCTGCTGGGTGAGGCGGAGTTCCTGATCGCGGCCGAGGACGCGGTCTTCTTCGATCCGCACACCACGTACGGCATGGTCAGCGCGTACGAGTCGGTGTACATGGCGATGCGGATGCCGTTCGGGGAGGCGGCCCGGATGGCGCTGATGGGCACCGCCGAGCGGGTCTCGGCCCGGCGCGCGTACGAGACCGGGCTGGTCAGTGAAGTGACCCCGCCCGGTGAGGAGGTGGCGGCGGCGGTGCGGTGTGCCGCCGTCATCGCCGCGTATCCGACGGAGGCGGTGCAGGGGACGGTCCGGGCGGTCTGGGCGGCGAAGGAGGCGGTGCGCTCGCAGGCGCTGGCGCACGCGCCGCAGCTCGTCGCGCTCGGCAATCTGCCGCCGGAGCGGCAGGCGGAGCTGTTCTCCGCCCGCGGGAGCGGGTTCCGGATGCGGTGAGTGGCCGTTCTCAGGCGCCGGGTCCGGCGGCCAGGAACCGGTGGAGGGAGGCCGTCATGGCGGCGACGAAGGTGTCTCGGGTCCGGTCGTCGACGTGGTCCAGGGACAGGTAGGGGTTGAGGTCCTCCAGCTCGACCAGGAGCAGGTCGCCGTCCTGGGTGCGGCAGGCGTCGACGCGCTGGATGCCGTGGTCGAGGGTGTTCCAGTCGATGAAGCGCCGGGCGAAGTCGAGGTCGGCTCCGGTGGGTTCGTAGGGCTGGAGGACCCAGCGGCGCTCGGGGTCGGGGGCATGGAGGGCGTACTGGAAGGTGTCGTCGACGTAGTAGAAGGACACCTCGTAGCGGAAGTCGATGCGCGGCTGGACCAGGATGTCGCCGTAGTCGAGGCCGGCGAGCCGGTCGTGGGGCAGGAAGGTCAGTCCTATGGAGTCGGCACCGGCCTTGGGCTTGACGGCGTAGAGGCCGGTGTCGGGCAGCCGGCCGAGGTCCTGGGGCCGGTCGACGGTGGGGATGACCGGGTATCCGGCTGCGGTGAGGTCCAGCAGGTACTGCTTGCCGGCCATGTCGCCCCGGCCGGTCAGGGGGTTGTAGACGCGGGTGCCGTGTGCGGTCGCCTGTGCGCGGAAGGCGTCGTACTCCTTCTGGTAGTGCAGTACGGGTCCGCTGTTGCGGACGACGACGGCGTCGAAGCGGTCCATGAGCGCCGTGGCGTCGAGCGGGTGGCACAGGGCGATGTCGAAGTCCGTGCGGAGCCGGGAGGTCAGGAGGATGTCCTCGTCGCAGTAGCGCCGTCCTCGGGCCGGGTAGGCGAGGTCGGTCACGTACAGAACGCTGGGGCGGGCGGGCACGGTGCATCTCCTCCGTCGGCGGCCACCACGGTAAGCGAGCCTGCGAGGGTGCGGTCCTCCGGGGTCCGCCGCGGTCCTCCGGGGCCTTGAGGGTCCCTCGCCGTCCCCCTTCGCGAATCTTGATGTACGCGCGACAATTCAACGGTCGCGAAGCCGCACCCGCGGGCGTAGCGTCATGGTCCGGAGAGGAGGCCGGCGATGGTCCGCAATGTCATCGGCTCGGTCCTGGCTCTCGCCGGAGCGGCGGCCGCCGTATGGAGCCCCTTCCGTGCCTGGTACGACGGCCGCCCCGGCGGCGACTACCGGATCCAGGACCTGTTCGGCGGCATCACCGACGCCCAGACGGAGATCACGACGTCGATCCTGTTGCCGTTCGCCTTCGCGGCGCTGGTGACGCTGATCGGCGTGGTGCTGCGTTCGCGGGTGCTGGTGGCGCTGGCCGGGCTGGTCGTCCTCGGCTTCACGATCCTGTGGATGGTGCGGCAGGGGCAGGCGGCGGGGAGCCTCACGGTCGGTGGGGAAGGCCCCGTGCTCGGGGACGGGGTGGCGGCGGCGCTGGGTGGTGGGCTGCTTCTGCTGCTGGGTGCTCTGGTGATGGCCGGGCGCTCGCCGAGGGTGGAGGGGTTCGAGGAGGAGCGGGACTGGGACGAGTCCGGGTATCCGCCCGCGGCGGACGAGCCGTACGGGTGGGCGCCGGGGCCGGGTGACACTCAGCCCCTGCCGACGTATCCCCCGCAACCGACACAGCCGTATCCGTCACAGCCGACGCAGCCGTATCCCTCGCAGCCGTATCCGTCACAGCCGACGCAGTCGGGGTATCCGGTGGATCCGGCCGGCCCTTCGACGCCGCGACGGCCGCGGCCGGACCCGTACGGGGCGGGCCCCGGCCAGGACCCGTTCCGTGAGGACGGTCCTCCGCGCTAGTCGCGCGCGAGCGGCCCGCCGCTCGAACGGCGGAGCAGCGGGGATGCGGGGATCCGCCCCGGGCGAGGCTGCCCTCGTGCCGGTCCGGCACCCGGCGGTCCGGTGCCCGCTGGCCTAGCGGCCCGCGCCCGCCCTGCCCGTCGCCGTGCCCTTCGCCGCGTCGAGTGCGTACACGCAGCGGTCCTTGGAGCAGGCGTAGACGACGCCGCCTCTCGCGACCGGGGAGCCGGTGATCTCGCCGCCGGTGGCGAGCTTCCAGCGGAGCTGGCCGCCGTTCGCGTCCAGGGTGTAGAGCACGTGGTCGGCGGAGCCGAAGTGGACGCGGCCGTCGGCGACGACGGGGGTGCCGATGACCTCGCCGCCCGCGGCGAAGCGCCACTTGGGCGTGCCGGTGACCGCGTCCAGGGTGTAGAGCGCGCTGCCGCTGCCGACGTGGACGCTGCCGTCGGCGACGAGGACGGGCTCGACGGACTGGCGGGACTCGGTGGCGATGCGCCAGCGGTCCTTCCCGGTCGTGGAGTCGAGGGCGTACACCGTGCCGAGGTAGTCGGCGAGGTAGATCCCGCCGCCGGTCACGGCGGGCCCGGGGGCGTAGGCGGGCGGGGAGAGGAAGACCGCGGGCGCTTCGAAGTGCCAGCGCACCTGGCCGTTCATGGTGTCGACGCAGAGCACACGGGTTCCGGCCGCGATGTACGTGCAGCCGTCGGGGGCGTGGGTGACGCGGACGGGTACGCCGCCGCAGGAGGCCGCGTCGCCGACGGGGTAGGACCAGCGTTCCGTGCCGGTGCGGGCGTCGAGGGCCTGGAGCCGGGCGTTGCGCCAGGCGTAGACGGTGTCGTCGTGCAGCGCGGGCCCGGCTTCGGGTGTTTCGAAGTCGGTCTGGGCGCCGTTGACCTCCCAGAGTTTCTCGCCGTTGGAGGCCTCCCAGCCCTGGATGCCGCCGCCGCGGGTGGCGGTGACGACGGTGCCGCGGGCGGCTTTGAGGGAGTACACCCAGGCGTCGGTCTGCAGTCGCCACCGTTCGGTGCCGTCGGTGGCGTCGAGGGCGTAGAGGGTGGGGCCGTCGGAGCCGTGGATGCGGCCGCCGGTGACGGTCATCGCCCAGGCCACGTCGCGTGTCTTGAACTGGCGGCGGCCGCTGGCCACATCGAGGGCGTGGACCTCGAAGGAGGTGACGTAGAGCAGGTCGCCGTCCACGACGGGGGTGCCCCAGACGTCGTTGGACATCCGGAACCGCCAGGGCCGCCAGCGTGCGGGGCCCGCGTCGTCCGGGGCTGCGGCGGGTGCGGGGACGGGCGGGGCGGCCGTGGGGGCGGTCATGGCGCTGGTGGCGACCTCGCCTCCGGGCGGGCGGATCCAGCCGGTGGCGGGTCCGGCGTCCACGGCGACGGCGCTGCGGGCGTCGGCGCGGGGGCCGGGGCCGATGGGGACCTTGCTGCCGGGGAGTTGCACGGGTCCGGCGCCGTGGTCCGCGGGGGCGGCGGGCCGGGGGCCGTGCTGCCCGGTGTCGCGGGGTGCGGCGTGGGCGCCGTGCCGGCCGCCGTCCCGGTCGCCGCGGGCGGGGGCGTGCTGTGGCTTGGGCGGGGTGGCGGGTGCCTGGGGCCGGCGTCCGCCGGCGGGGCCGCCGCTCGCGTTCGGCAGGCGCCCGCCGCGTCGTGTCTCGATCAGTGACACGGCACGGCCGGGGAGCCATGCGGAGGCCGTGCCGCTGTCGTCGCTGCCGGAGGAGAACAGATGGGGGGCGAGCTGTGCCTGCAGGTCCTCGGGGGTGGGGCGCCGCCCGGCGTCCATCTGCATGCAGGATTCGATCAGCGGCCGCAGCTCGTCGGGCAGGCCGGCCAGGTCGGGGCCTTCGCGGAGCAGCATGAAGACCGTTTCGACGGGGTTGGCGCCGTGGAAGGGCGCGTGTCCGGTCGCGGCGAAGACCAGGGTGGAGCCGAGTGAGAAGACGTCGCTCGCGCCGGTCACGCTGCGCGAGTCGCGGGCCTGTTCGGGCGACATGTAGGCGGGGGTGCCGACGGCGACGTTGGTCATGGTCAGCCGGGTGTTGGAGACGCCGGAGGCGATACCGAAGTCGATCACGCGCGGGCCGTCCTCGACGACGAGGACGTTCGACGGCTTCAGGTCCCGGTGGACGAGGCCCGCGCCGTGGATGGACTGGAGGGCCTCGGCGATGCCGGCCGCCAGCCAGCGGACGGCCTGGGCGGGCATCGGCCCGCATTCGTTCACTATTTCTTCGAGCGAGGGGGCGGGGACGTACGCGGTGGCGAGCCACGGCACGGCCGCGCGCGGGTCGGCGTCCACGACGGCCGCGGTGTAGAAGCCGGAGACCGCGCGTGCCGCCTCCACCTCGCGGGTGAAGCGGACGCGGAACAGCTGGTCCTCGGCGAGCTCGGTGCGCACCGTCTTGATCGCCACGCGCCGGCCGGACGCCGACCGTGCGAGATAGACCAGCCCCATGCCGCCGGCGCCGAGCCGTCCCAGCACCTCGAAGGGGCCGATCCGCCTCGGGTCGTGCTGCGTCAGCTGCTCCACTTCGCCTGCCACCTCCCCGTACGGGCCATGTAGGTACGGCCCCGTCGACCCTGATTGTTCCTGCCGGAGGGCAGGGTTGCGAACCCGGGGCGGTATCGGGGTGTCCCGGGCTATTTTGACGTGCTGCTCAGGTGTCGGTGGTGGTGGAGGGGGCGGAAGTGGTGTCCGGCTCGGCGAGGACGGCGAAGGCGGCGCCCTGGTTGTCGGTGAGGACGGCCATGCGGCCGTACGGGATGTCGAAGGGGGGTGCCGTGACGCGGCCGCCGAGGCGGGTGACGGTTTCGACGGTGGTGTCGCAGTCCTCGACGGAGAAGTAGACGAGGAAATGGCCGGGCATTTCCGCCGGGAACGCGTCGGTGATCACGCTGCGTCCGCCGATCGCGGTGTCCTCCCCGGGCTCCGTTCCGGCGGGTGACCACATCAGGTAGTCGACGGTGTCGTCGGGCAGCGGGGTGCCCTGGAAGCCGAAGACCTCCGTGTAGAAGCGGTCGACGGCCTCCTTGTCCCGTGTGTAGACCTCGGTCCAGCAGAACGAGCCGGGGCTGCCCTGGAGCTCGAATCCGGGCTGCTCGCCCGGCTGCCAGAGGCCGAAGACGGCGCCGCCGGGGTCGGCGGCGAGCACCGTCGTGCCGGCGCGGCCGACGGGCGTCGGGGCGGTGATCACTTGTCCGCCGGCGTTTCTGATCTTGCCGGCGGTGGCGGTGGCGTCGGCCGTGGAGAAGTAGACGCCCCAGGTCGTGGGCATGCGGCCGTCGCTTTTGGGGGCCAGGACGGCGACGAGTTTCCCGTCGAGGAGTGCGGGGGTGGGGTGTGCGTGGTGGCCGTACCGCTCGGCAGGCTTCCCGGCGGCTTCCGCGTCGGTCTCCTTGCCGTACGTCCAGCCGAACAGTTCGCCGTAGAAACGCTTGCCCGCTTCAAGATCGGGCAGCTGGGCGTCCACCCAGCAGGGCGCGCCCTCCGTGAATGCGGCCATGGTCCGACCCCTTCCTCGACGCGGAGTCGGCATGGCGCGGGGCTCTGGACGGTGCAGATCCGCGGCGCAGACTCCTCAACACAGAGTGTGACGTCAGCCACAGTCAAACCGACTGTGGCATGCGCCGCACGCAGAGGGGGGCCGTTCGTTGAGTTGTCCACCGAAATTATCCACAGGCTGTTGATAACACTATTGGCCCACGCGGGGGGCGCGGTGGGCGCACCCCATTTGCAGTCGGCCGAATCGCGCGCCGATCACCCCTCGGTAAGCTGACGGCATGACAGGACAAGTACGCACCGTCGACGGCCGGGTTGCCGGCAGACGCGGCCAGGCGACGCGGCAGAAGCTGCTCGACTGCCTCAGCGAGATGCTCAGCTCCTCGCCGTACCGGGACGTCAAGGTCATCGACGTGGCCCGGAAAGCGGGGACTTCGCCCGCGACCTTCTACCAGTACTTCCCGGACGTCGAGGGCGCGGTCCTCGAGGTCGCGGAGGAAATGGCCACGGAGGGCGCGGCGTTGACCGAGCTCGTGTCCGGCCGTTCCTGGGTCGGCAAGGCGGGCTGGCAGACCTCGGAGCAGCTCGTCGAGGGCTTCCTCGACTTCTGGCGCAAGCACGACGCGATCCTGCGTGTGGTCGACCTCGGCGCGGCCGAGGGCGACAAGCGCTTCTACAAGATCCGCATGAAGATCCTGAACTCGGTGACCAACTCCCTTACGGACGCGGTGAAGGACCTGCAGTCCAAGGGCAAGGTCGACAAGGACGTGAGCCCGGCGGCGATGGCGGGCTCGCTGGTCGCGATGCTGGCGTCGGTGGCGTCGCACCAGAAGGGCTTCCAGACCTGGGGCGTCAAGCAGGCCGAACTGAAGCCGAATCTGGCGCTCCTGGTGCATCTGGGCATCACGGGCAAGAAGCCGACGAAGTAGCGGGCGGCCGTATGCGATGACGGGCGCGCCCGCGCCAAGTCCTGTCACAGGCACGCCCGTTCCGTCCCGCTGCCGACCGCGTTCCCGGCCGTTCCCCGGATCAGCCGGTACGCGTACGTCCTGCGGCTCCGCCGCCCGCCGGGTCGGCCCCCGACCGCCGGCGCCGGGTCAGGCGGAAGACCCGTATCTCCCGCTCCACCCTCGCCTGGTACGTCGCGTACGGCGGCCAGAACGTCAGCAGGGTCCGCCACACCGCCGCGCGTTCCTCTCCCGTCAGCAGGTCCGCCCGGACGGGGATGTCCTCGCCCTTCCAGCTGACCTCCGCCTCGGGGTGCTTCAGCAGGTTGCCGGTCCAGGCCGGGTGGCCCGGGCGGCCGAAGTTGGAGCCGACCAGGATCCAGGTACCGGCGTTCTCCTCCGGCATGCAGGCCAGCGGTGTGCGCCGCGGCAGGCCGGAGCTCGCACCCCGTGCGGTGAGGACGACGCCGGGCAGCATCTGGGCGCTCAGCAGCACTTTTCCACGGGTGAGCCGGTGGACGGCCCGGTCCATGGCCGGGATGACGTGCGGGGCGATCTTCGCGAAGGTACGGGTCGAGGACACCTTCTGGACCATGCGGAACCCGGGTCGCATCAGACACCGACCGCCTTTCGGGTTCCCGCCGCGGGGACGAACAGCCCCGCCGTCTCCGCGGCGCGGGCCCTCAGCCGGTGGACCGGCCCGAAGAGCAGTTCGTCGGAGGCGGCCCGCTTGAAGTAGAGATGCGCCTCGTGCTCCCAGGTGAAGCCGATGCCGCCGTGCAGCTGGATCGCCTCGCCGGTGACGATCCGGAGCGCCTCCAGGCACTGGGCGAGGGCGAGCCCGCCGGCGCCCGGGTCCCAGGCCGCGTAGTAGGCCGCGGACCTGGCCGACTGGACGCGTGCGTACAGGTCGGCGAGCCGGTGCTTGACCGCCTGGAAGGAGCCGATGGCCCGGCCGAACTGCTCGCGTTCCTTGACGTAGGCGACCGTGCGGTCCAGGGCGGCCTCCGCCGCCCCGGCGGCCTCCGCCGCGAGCAGCGTGGCCGCGGTGCGTCCGGTCGCGGCGAGCGCGGCGGCGACGTCCGCGTGCGGGTCGTCGCCGAGCAACTCGGCCCGGGTGTCGCGGAGTTCGACGCGAGCCTGCGGCCGGGTCTCGTCGAGCGCGGTCCAGCGGGTGCGCCGCAGCCCCCGCGCGGTGTCGGCGCGGACGAGGAAGAGCAGGGTGCGGCCGCGTGCGAAGCCTCCGGCGTGCGCGGCGACGAGCAGCAGCCCGGCACTGTGCCCGTCCAGGACCTGTGCGGCTTCCCCGTACAGCAGCCAGCCGCCCTCCCCGTCGGGCCTGGCCTGGACGCCGCCGGCCCGGCCGCCACCGGCCCACGCGCCGTCCGCGTTGTCGCCGGTGAGGGCGAGCGCGGTGGCGATGCCGCCGCCGGGGACGGCGAGCGTCGCGGTGAGCGCACCGCGGGCGATCGCCGGCAGCAGCGTGGTGCGCTGCCGTTCGCTCCCGAGCGCCGTGATCAGCGACGCCGCGAGCCCGGCCGTCGCGAACAGCGGCAGCGGTACGAGGGCCCGCCCCACCTCCTCACAGGCGAGGGCCAGCTCCACGGTGCCGCAGCCGACGCCTCCGTACGCCTCGTCGAGCGCGAGCCCCGGCAGCCCGAGCCCGTCGGCGAGCCGCGCCCACAGTCCGGCGTCGTACCCGGGTCCTGCCGCATGGCCGCCTGGGCCGGGAGGCCCCGGCGGCACACCCCGGGAGAGGGCCGTGTGCAGTGTGCGGCGGATCTCGGACTGCTCCGTCGTGAAGGCGGCGTCCATCGGCGGCTCCCCTCGGCGTCTGACGGGCCGTCATGATAGGGACGGAGCCCCCAGAAGCCCAGAGCCGGG
Source organism: Streptomyces sp. NBC_00259 (assembly GCF_036181745.1). NCBI lineage: Bacteria > Bacillati > Actinomycetota > Actinomycetes > Kitasatosporales > Streptomycetaceae > Streptomyces > Streptomyces sp. NBC_00259. The sequence goes on from NZ_CP108080.1 coordinate 3,401,555, forward strand.
CGCACGGGAAGCAGAGGTGCCGGAACCGGAGACCGGGACCGGAGGTGCCGGAACCGGAGACCGGGACCGGAGTTGCCGGAACCGGAGACCGGACCGGAGCCCGGACCGTCAGCAGACCTCGCCCGGCCTCGCGGCGACCGCCTTCAGCAGGTCCCGTACGAGATCGAAGTCGATCCGCTCGGTACGGCGGAAGCGCAGGCAGCCCTTGCCCATCTCCTGGCCGGCGAGCCGCTCCTCGAAGCCCTCCCGGACGTCCGGACGCATCAGATAGAAGGAGATGTACTGCTTCTGGTTGGCGAAGGCGATCTCGGGCTCACCGCCGGGGCGGCGGTACGCGGGCATGCCGTACGCCATGAGTTCCTCGTGGCCGCCGAGCTCGGTCCGGCACAGTTCACGGATGCGGACGAGCGCGGTCAGCCGGTCGGGATCGGCCACCTCCGCGAGGTAACCGTCGACGTCTTCGGCATGGGACTGGACCATGCGACGAGCGTACCGCCGGCCCCATAGATCTGATGTACCGTCAGATTCATGCCCATCAGTCAGCGCAGCCCTCGCGCCCCCCGCAAGGTCGCCGTCGTCGGCATATCCCTCTCGGACTGCGGCCGCGTCGACGGCCCGACCCCGTACGCCCTGCACGCCCAGGCCGCCCGCCGCGCCCTCGCCGACTCGGGGCTCGGCCGGGACATGGTCGACGGTTTCGCCTCGGCCGGGCTCGGCACCCTCGCGCCGGCCGAGGTGGCCGAGTATCTCGGCCTGAGGCCCCGCTGGGTGGATTCCACCTCAGTCGGCGGCGCCACCTGGGAGGTCATGGCCGCGCACGCCGCGGACGCCATCGCCGCAGGTCACGCCAATGCCGTACTCCTCGTCTACGGGTCCACGGCCCGCGCCGACATCCGCGCGGGACGCCGCACCTCCAACCTCTCCTTCGGCGCCCGCGGGCCGCTGCAGTTCGAGGCCCCGTACGGGCACACGCTGATCGCCAAGTACGCGATGGCCGCCCGCCGCCACATGCACGAGTACGGCACGACGCTGGAGCAGCTCGCCGAGGTCGCCGTCCAGGCGCGGGCGAACGCCGCGCACAACCCCGACGCGATGTTCCGCGAGCCGATCACCGTGGACGACGTGCTGGCCGGCCCGGTGATCGCCGATCCGTTCACCAAGCTGCACTGCTGTATCCGCAGCGACGGCGGCTGCGCGGTGCTGCTGGCGGCGGAGGAGTACGTACCGGACACGGCGAAGGCGCCGGTGTGGGTGCTCGGCGCCGGCGAGAACGTCTCGCACACGACGATGTCGGAATGGGAGGACTTCACGGTCTCGCCCGCCGCGGTCAGCGGACGGCTCGCCTTCGAGCGGGCCGGGGTGCGGCCGGCGGACGTCGACGTCGCCGAGATCTACGACGCCTTCACCTACATGACGCTCGTGACGCTGGAGGACCTCGGCTTCTGCGCGAAGGGCGAGGGCGGGGCGTTCGTCGAGAAGGGCCGGCTGCGGCTGGACGGCGAGCTGCCCGTGAACACCGACGGCGGCGGGCTCTCGGCCTGCCATCCCGGGATGCGAGGGCTGTTCCTGCTGGTCGAGGCCGTACGGCAGCTGCGCGGCGAGGCGGGCGGCCATCAGGTACGGCGCCCGGACGGCAGCCTTCCGGAGCTGGCCGTCGCCTCGGGCACGGGCGGCTGGTTCTGCTCCGCGGGAACGGTGGTGCTGGGCCGCTGAGCCGGTCCGGACGGCGCGCCGGGGGCCGGCCCGGGGCCGGGTCCGTCCGTCGCCGCAGGTCAGGACACGCCTGCGCGCGTCCGCGTTCGCCCGGGGCGGTCGGTGCGGCACAGTGGGGTGGAGTTCATGCGACCCGCAAGCCTGTCGACCGCACGAATCGGCGCGAAGGAGACTCCGGTGGCCCTGACCCTCGAAGAGCGCGAACAGTTCCTGGCACAGCCGCATGTGGCGGCGTTCTCGGTGGACGGTGGAGAGGGCCGCGGGCCGCTCACCGTGCCGATCTGGTACCAGTACGAGGCGGGCGGCGAGGTCTGGATCCTGACCGGGCGGGACTCGCGCAAGCACCGGCGTGTCGACGCGGCGGGGCGCTTCTCGCTGCTGGTCGACCGGATCGAACCCACCATCCGCTACGTCTCCGTCGAGGGCCCGGTGACCAGGACGGCGCCCGGGACGCCCGCTCTGCTCCGGGAGATGTCGGCCCGCTACCTGCCGGCGGAGAAGGTCGACGGCTACGTCGAGTTCGCCGCGAAGAACCACGGCGAGCAGGTCGTGATCCATATGCGCCCGGAGAGGTGGGTGTCGGCGGACCTGGGCCAGGTGTGAAGATCGGGGCATGACGCACGAGCACGGCAGCACCGGCCCCAGCTCCAGCACCGGCACCGGCACCGGCACCGGCACCGGCACCGGCACCGGCATCAGCTCCGGCTCCGGCTCCGGCACCAGCTCCGGCCAGGACTTCCACAGTCTCCTCAGGTCGCTGCGGGTGTGGGACACCGAACTGCCCGCGTTCGACCCCGCGGACGCGCCCGGCGACCCGCTGCCGCTCTTCCACCGCTGGTTCGTCGAGGCCGCGGCCGCCGGCCAGCCCGAGCCGCACACCATGACCCTCGCCACCGTCGACGAGGACGGCCGTCCGGACGTCCGGACGCTGATGCTGCACGACGCCGACGAGCGCGGCTGGCACTTCGCCTCCCACTCGACGAGCGCGAAGGGCCGCCAACTCGCCGCCCGCCCCGACGCGGCGCTCGGCTTCTACTGGCCCGCGCAGGGGCGGCAGATCCGCGTCCGCGGACGGGTCGTCCCGGGTACGGCGGACGAGGCGTACGCCGATCTGCACGCGCGCTCGACGGGTGCACTGGCAGCGGCCCTGGTCGGGCGACAGAGCGAACCACTCGTCGCTTACGAGGAGTTGGAGCGGGCGAGCGAGGCGGCCTGGGAACGGGCGGCGGCCGAGCCGGACGCGACGTCGGGCACCTGGACGGTGTACGTGCTCGAACCGTCCGAGGTGGAGTTCTTCCAGGGCGAGGCACGTCGGCGCCACGTACGCCTGCGCTACCTGCACGAAGGGAAGGGCTGGGCACGGGAATTGCTCTGGCCGTAGTCCGAACGACCGGACCGGCCCCGCCGCCTGAGCAGCTCCGCTGCCGGACCGGCTCCCCCTGCCAGGCGGGCCCCCGGATGTCGTGACGCCCCCACTGCCGTGACACCCCCGGACGGAAAAACGGCCCCTCCCGGCCTACATCCGGGGGACCATTTCCTCACGCCGGTTCGTACGCCTGCGGTCGGACGCACCTTGCCCCGTTGATGGATTCGCCGAACTCCGCTGCGCGAGAGGGTGGATGGGAACCATCCAACCCCCCTCACGAGGACCGGCATTCACTGTGCGTAGAAGTCGAATAGCACCCGTCCTGGCCGTCAGCGCCCTCGCGACCCTCATACCCGCGCTCACGCCCGCAACAGCATCCGCGGCCCCGGCGGCGCCCGCCGCGGCCGCCGACCCCATGAAGCAGTACACGCAGCAGAAGCCCCGATGGCAGCGCTGCGACGCCCAGGGTCCCGCCGCGCACCAGTGCGCGATGATCAAGGTGCCGCTGGACTACGGGCGCCCCGGCGGCAAGAAGATCGAGATCGCGATCTCGCGGATGAAGGCGAGCAGTTCGTCGGAACGCCGCGGCGCTCTGCTGCTCAACCCCGGCGGCCCGGGCGGTGAGGGCCTCGGCATGCCACCGCTGATGGCGCTGGAGCTGCCCGCGGCCGTGACGAAACAGTACGACCTCGTCGGGTTCGATCCGCGAGGTGTCGGCCAGAGCTCCCCGGTCAGCTGCGGACTGAAGGACGACGAACGGAACTGGGAACGGCCCTACAAGGCCGCGACGTTCGCCAAGGACGTGGCGTGGGCCCGTACGGTGGCCGAGAAGTGCCGGGCCAAGGGCGGTGACGCGCTGCTGCACTTCACCACCCGCAACACCGCTCGCGACATGGACGTCGTCCGCGCCGTGCTGGGCGAGAAGAAGATCTCCTACCTGGGCTACTCGTACGGCACCTACCTCGGCGCCGTCTACACGCAGATGTTCCCCCAGCGCGCCGACCGGTTCGTGCTGGACAGCGCCGTCGACCCGCAACGGATCTGGCGGGGCATGATCCAGGTGTGGGCGGAGGGGGCCGAGCCCGCGTTCACGCACTGGAGCGAATGGACCGCGAAGCGGCACGCACAGTACAAGCTCGGTGACACCCCGGCCAAGGTCCGCAAGACCTTCTGGGACCTGGTCGCCCAGGCCGACCGCAAGCCCATCGACGTGGACGGGACGCCCATGACCGGCGACGACATCCGCGCCGGGCGGGCGATCTTCTTCGACGCGGACGTCGCCGCCCAGCAGGTCGCCGATCTGAAGAAGGCGGCCGCGGGCAAGAAGCCCGCGCCGACCCGCGAGCGCGGCTCCTCGCCGAGTCCCGTCCCGCCGTCGTTCGCCCGCGCCGTGCCCTCGGACAACGGGGACGCGAGCTTCTGGGCCGTGGTGTGCGCCGACACCCGCTCCTGGCCGCGCGATCCCGAGCAGTACCGCCGTGACGCCGTCCGCGACAAGGCCAAGTACCCGCTGTACGGCGACTTCGCGTCCAACATCAAACCGTGTGCGTTCTGGAAGAACGGCCCCGAGCAGGCCACCACGATCGACAACAAGGTCGGCGCGCTCGTCCTGCAGAACGAGTGGGACTCCCAGACGCCGCTGACCAGCGGTCAGGGCCTGCGCCGGGCCATGAAGGGCTCCCGGATGGTCACGGTCCTCGGCGGCGAGGGCCATGGCATCTACGGCTCCAAGTCCTGCGCCGACAAGACCGCCACGGCCTACCTGACCACGGGCAAGCTCCCCGCGAAGGACCTGACCTGCCGCACCCCGGCCGGCCAGCGCAAGGACCGGCTGCAGCTTCCGCTGCCGACGCCTCCGGGAATCCCGGGGCTGCCCGGAACCCGCGACCGCTTCTGACGCGGCACCTCCGTCCGGTCGAACACCGTGGGGCCTTCCGGTACGGGAGGCCCCACGTCACGTCACGTCACGTCCGCGGCACGGCACCGGCACCGGCACCGGCACCGGCACCGGCCACCGTCGCGGACTCCGGGTCCGGCGCTCAGCCCCGGCGCGCGCCCCGCACCGCGCGGTCCCGCCAACCGCAGTAGACGGCGGCCGGATCGGTCCAGTACCGCCACGGCAGCGCGTCGACGTACCCGTCGACGAACCGGAACTGCTCCAGCGCCGCGTCGTACCGGCCCTGCCGGGTCAGGAAGTACGCCAGGAGATGCCGCACCTCGGCCGTGTTCGGATGGTCGGGCCGGGCCGCCGCCACGTCCACCAGTACGGCGTCGACCATGCCCACCAGGTCCGGCGTGCGGAAGTCGGCGGGCTTCGCGTCGCTGTCGCGGTGCTCGTACCAGGCGATCAGCGGTATGGCGGTGAGCAGGCTGCCCGGGGGCGCCGACGCGGCGGCCTCGCGGGCGAAGGACGTGGCCAGTTCCTCCGAGCCGCGCCACTTCCTGCACCAGAACTGGAGCGCCGCGTAGTGCGCGCCGTAGTGGTGCGGGTCGCGGACGGTGATCTCCTTCCAGATCCGCCGCATGTCCTCGTGGGAGTGGCCGAGACCGAGCCCGGTCCAGATCTCGGCGACGTACGGCGTCGGGTCGTCCGGGTTCAGCTCCGCGGCCCGCGCGTTCTCCTGCGGGGCGCGGGCGAGCGTCGCGTGAAAGCCCGCGAACTGCTCCCTGCTGGTGTCCTTCGCCCAGGCGCCGCCCCTGAAGTGCCAGGCCAGGCTGACCGTCGCCCTCGCCCGTACCACCGCCAGGTCAGGGTCGTCCGGACCGGCCGCGGCCTCCCACACGTCCAGCAGACCGCCCGGAACGGCCGACTTGTGCGAGCCGAACGCGTCGGCGTAGTGGGATCGGCGCTCCCAGTCCCGCTGCTCCCGGGTGGCGGCCATCAGCCGCGCCGCCTCCTCCCACCGGCCTCGCCCGGCGGCGGCCCGGGCCCGCTCCAACTCCGGTTCGGGAGCCGACCGAAGGGTGTTCTGCCGGGACTCCGGAAGCAGTCCGAGCCGCTCGGCCTTCCGGGACGACCCCAGCCGTCCGGAGGGGGAAGGGCCCATGATGCGGCGGTAGAAGCCCATGGCGATCGCGATCGCGATCCCGATGACGACGATGCGGGCGATGTCCACGGTCACGCACCGCCCTTGCCAGCGGCGGCGCCGGCCGTGACGGACTCGACCGGCGCCGACGGCGCGAAGGCGAGAGGGGTCGGGGCGACCCACGGAAGGAGCTTCACAAGGACCTCGGTGATCAGTGGCAGCCGGTGGCCGGCTGCGCGGTGTCGGAGCTGAACGGTGGCCGCCGCACCCCGCTGCGGGCGCGACGTGGCACCCGGACACCGCGTTTGGGCGCGGTGGAGCGCATCGGGCGCGCGGCGGCGTGCGGTTTCACGCACAGAAGTACGCAACGGGCGGAATCCCCCGAAGGCCGGAAAAGGTTCACGAACAAAGGTGTTGGGGGGAATCGGAGTATCACCCGCGCACGCCTTGTATCGCAAGCGCGTTCCCCTGTCACCCGGCACGGGCGAGCGGGGCCGGGGCCGGTGCGGTCAGTCCTCGGCGGTCACGAGGTCGGCGACGACGGCGGCGTGGTCGGAGGGCCAGACGCCCTCCACCGGTCCGAAGCCCGCCCGCCGGACGGAGCGCACATGCCCGAGCCCACCGGGTCCGGGCGGGCCGACGTGGATGTAGTCGATACGGACGCTCGGCCCGAAGCCGGACAGGTACGGATTGGCCGTGTCCCAGGTCGCGGACGGGGCCGACGGGTCCGCGTACTCCCAGGCATCGAGGAACACCTGCCCCGCGACGGCGGGCGCGGTCCTGAGTCCGCCGAGCAGCCGGATCTCGTCGGAATCCGGCCAGGCGTTGAAGTCCCCCGTGATCACCGCCGGATGAGGACTGTCGCCCCGGTGCCGGGCGACGAAACCGACCAGTTCGCGGACCTGTGCACAGCGCACGGCCGAGGCGTCGGGGTCCGACGTCAGATGCGTGGTGAAGAACGGCACGGGCGGGCCGCCGGGCACGTCCAGCCGGGTGTGGAGCACGAGGCGGCCGTCCTCGTACCTCGTGGCCGGCGGCAGCCGCAGGACCTCGCGGCCGGCGATCGGCCACCGGCTGAGCACGGCGTTGCCGAAGTCGACGTCCGGCTCACCGTTCCTCCGCTGCCAGCGCTGCGGGGCGTCGGAGGCCGCCCACGTCCAGTGCAGCCCCAGCTCCTCGGCGAGCCACTGCGCCAGGTTCTCGTCGCCCTTCGCCCACACTTCTTGGAGGCCGACGACATCGGGCCGCAGCTCGCGCAGGACGGCCAGGATCGCTTGGCGCCGCTTCTCCCAGGGCCCGAAGCGCCACCACACGTTCCACGTCACTACGCGCATGGCGGAAGCTATCGCGCCGTGCGGGGGACGTCGGTTGTGGCGACGAACGCGGCCCAGGCGGCCGGGGCGACGGTGAGCATGGGTCCGCCGGGCACCTTGGAGTCGCGGACATGGACGGTGTGGGGGCAGGCGGCGACCTCGACGCACGCATCGCCCTCGTTGCCGCTGTAGCTGGAGGTGCGCCAGGCGTAGGCGACTTCGACGCAGTTGCCGCCCTCGTTCGTGCTGTAGCTGCTCTTGAACCACACCAGCCCGGAAGTCATAGCTTCGCCGCCATCCTTTCGATCAGAGCCGCGGACTCCCAGGGACTGAGGGCCTGGGCACGCAGCACGCCAAAGAGATCGATCAACCGGTTCACCTCTTCGGGCTTGGAGATCAACGTATCTCCGCCTTGCCCTTCCGCGAAGCCCAAGTTCCGACCTTTCGCGGTACTCAGCAGCTGCAACGCCCCATGCAGGCCCGCATGTACGGGACGGTGAGTGGGCATCACCTGCACCGTCAGATGGTTCCTCGTCCGCACCGACTCCAGAAGATGCGCGAGCTGTTCCTTGAGCACGGCGTCGCCGCCGATCGGCCTCTGAAGTGCTGCCTCTTCCACGACGTAGCTGACCGTGGGCCTCGGCTTACGGTCGAGTACGGCCTGCAACTCAAGCCGCACCTCGACATACCGGTCGATCTCCTCCGGCTCGTACGCCGGAACCCGCACCTCGTACAGCGCCCGCGCATACGCAGGGGTTTGGAGCATGCCGGGAACGACCATGGTCTCGTAGGCATTGATGCTCACCGCGTCGACCACCGTCCGCACCCAGTTGAGGAACTTCGGCGAGTACTTCTCCTCCTCCATCATCGCCACGCACGACGCCAGCACCCCCTTCGCCCCCAGCGCCGCGTCCGCCTCCACCAGGAACGCCGTCGTCGGGATGCGCTCGGCCCGCTCGTACGCGCCCACCAGCGACTCCGACATCAGCAGCCGTTCCGCCAGATCCCGCTGCGTCATGTCCGCGAGGCCCCGGAACAGCTTGACCAGCTCGCCCACGTGCCGCCGCGCGGGCGAGGGCTCCTTGCCCGACCCCACAGCTCCCACCGCCCTTCCCACATCCGCCCGATGTGGACCGTGTCCCTCTGGTCACGCTACGCAACCAAGACGATCCTCGGGGGCATGACCAGCGAGAAACTCCCCGATTGGGTCCCGGCATCCGGTGTGCAACTACGCCTCGCGGGGATCCACTTCGACGCCGTACGCGTCCACGGCGTCCGCGGCGAGGCCGTGCTGCACCACCTCGTCCGGGTCACCGGCGGTCATCCCGGGCCCGTGGTGCGGGAGATGTGGCGCGGGCGGTGGACGTACTTCCTCATCCCGCCGGGCAGCAGCAAGGAGCATCCCTGGCCGCCGGGAGCCGCCTGCTTCGGCCCGTGCGCCCGGGACCAGTACGTCGGCGTCCCCGCCGCGTACGGCAACACGTATCCGCTGTCGTGGCGCGCGGGGCCGCCGGCCGTCGGCGAGTTCGTCGACCCGGAGCTGCTGTTCGCGGTGGTCACCGCGCAGCTGTGCCTGTCCCCGGAGGGCTGAGCCGGGGATCATGGCCGGTATGACGGGGTGGAGAGAAGAGTTCGCCGGGCTGATGGAACGCGCCGGGCTGGAGATCGTGGGCGACTGGCCCCGTGACGAGGATGCCCTGCCGCCGCGGGCCGCGTGGCGGCCGGTCGCCGCGATGGGCGCGGAACCGACCGCGTCCGTGCGCTTCGATCGGCCGGACCTCGTCTCCGAGATCAACGCGCAGTGGCACCGGCTCGCCGCCGAGTACGGGGTGATCGGCGCGGACGGCGTGTTCCTCATCGACGTCGGCGATTCCCGCAGTGGTCCGAGGCGTTGGGTCCGGGTGCGGCTCGGCGTCGAGTGGGACCTCGCGGGCGTCCTCGGCGAACGGCCGGGGCGGCCCGAGTTCGTGACCGTGGCGGTCGACGGCGAGTCGCTGCTCGGCGTCACCTGCGAGGAGTACGACGTCTGGCTGGTCGCCGTGGACCGGATCCGGGAGCGGCAGGAGGAGGCCGCGCAGGCGGAGGCCCGGGAGACGCCCGAGGAGCGCGAGGCGGCGTGGACGTCGCTCTTCGAGGGGCCGATGCGGCCCACGGAGAAACTGCGCGCGGGCTGGCGTGAGTGGCTCGGGTTCAACCGGTCGGTGCCCGAGGACATGCTGGTGCGGCTGCTCGACACGGCGCCAGGGTTGCTGTGGCGCAGGGACCTGCCGCCGGGGGTGGTGGACGCCGCCGTCGGCCATCCGGACCGGAACGTACGGGCGCAACTTGCCGAAGTCCGGCACCCGCTGACCGCAGGGCAGTGGACGCGGCTGATCCTGGGCGAACCGGGTTCCGCGCGCCGCGCGCTGCTCGCCGAGGACGCCGTCCGGGCGGGCGCGGAGCTGACCGCGGAGGGGTACGAGCGGCTCGCCGGGGACGCATCGGCCCTCGTACGCGCCGAGGCGGCCGGTTTCCCGACGCTGCCCGGCAGGCTGCGGGCCGCGCTCGCCACCGACCCCGACGCACGGGTCCGCGCCGCCACGTGCACGGCGTGGGAGGACTTGGCTCCCCCGGCGCGGGAGGCGCTGCTCGGCGACGCCGACTCCGGTGTGCGTGCCGCGGCCTTGCTGCGGCACCACGCGACGCACCCCCTGCCCCGGTCGGTGTTCGAGGAACACGGCTTCGACGACGAGGCCGTGGAGACGTGCCGTCTGGAGCGCGGGTTCGCGGAGTACCTGTGCGGGCACGAGGACGCCGCGCGGCGGCGGTCCGTGGCGCGCAATCCCCGTCTGGACCCGGACCTGGTGGCCGTGCTCGCCGAGGACGACGACGACAGCGTTCGCTTCCAGGTGTCCGTACGGCCCGAGCTCACCGAGGAGCGGCGGGCGGCGGTCCGGGCGGACGTCGATCCGGACGGTATACGGCACACCCTGCCCTGGGTCCATGCGCTCCACGACGATCCGGAGGCCATGCGCCGCTGCGCGGCCTCGTCGCATCTCCTCCTGCGCAGCAGCGCCGCCCGTGCGAAGCGTCTCCCGCCCGACGTCGTCGAGCGTCTCGCCCTGGACGAGGACCCGGTCGTACGGCTGTTCCTGGCCGAGTCCTGCGACGACGCGCCCGCGGACATGCTGCTGGAGGTGTGGCTGTGGTGGAACGGCAGCTTCAGCTTCCCGGGCAGGCCGCGCTCGCACCCGAACTTCCCGCGCCGGGATCTGCTCCGGTACGCGGACGACCCGCACCACCGGCTCCGTCAACTGGCCTTGGACGACCCTGACTCGACGCCCGAGCTGGTGGAGCGCTTCAGCCGGGACCCCCACTGGGAGGTGCGGCGTCGGGCGGCGGAGGACCCACGGCTGTCGCCTGCTTCGGCGGTACGGCTGCTCGACGACCCTCACGAAGGGGTGCGCCTGACGGCGATCAGGCATGCGCGGCTGCCCGCGCGGACGCTGGTGCGGCTGCTGCGGGACCTGAAGACGTTCCGCGAGGCCCTGGTGAACCCGACGCTTCCCGTCGCCGTCATGCGCCGGATCGCCGAGCCGGCCCACTGATCTGCGGGGCCGGGCGGAACACCGGTACCGTCGCTCCCTCTCCGTCCTCCTCCCGGAAGGCCACCTCCAGCTCCATGCCGATGCGCAGGTCCGCCTCCGCGCACTCGACGATCTCGGTCATCATCCGCGGCCCCTCGGCGAGATCGACGACGGCCGCGGTGTAAGGCGTGCGCGCGTCGAAGGGCGGGAGGTCGTTGCGGTGGACGACGGACCAGGAGTAGAGGGTCGCCCGGCCGCTCGCCCGTTCCCAGGCGGTGTCCTCGCTCCAGCAGTGGGGGCAGAACTCGCGCGGGTAGTGGTGGGCTCGCCCGCAGGTGCCGCAGCGGCGGATGAGCATGCGGCCCTCGGCGGCGGCGTCCCAGTACGGGCGGGTGAAGTCGTCGATGTCGGGGGTGGCGGCGTTCACAGGAAGAGTCCGATCGCGCTGTCGAGGGACCAGGTCTGCCAGGACATGGCGAAGAGGGCGACGAGCGAGACCAGCGCCATCATCGCGTTCTGTCCCTGCTCGGCCCAGTCGTGGATCATCAGGACGAGGTAGAGGAGGTTGAGGACGAGCCCGCCGATGAGGGCGATCGGTGTGAGGAAGCCGGTGACCAGGCCGAGGCCGAGGGCGAGTTCGGCGTAGACGACGACGTACGCCATGGCCTTGGGGCGTGGTGCGACGACGCGGTCGAAGCCGTGCTTCACGACCGTCCAGCGGTGCTTCGCGGCCACGTCGGCGGCCCAGGTGATGCCCGTGCCGCGCTCGAACCAGCCCTTCCTGTCCTTGTGCCGCCAGCTCTCCAGCCACCACAGCCCGAGCCCGATGCGGAGGACGGCGAGCCATTCGGCGCCGGTGAGCCAGATGGTCTGCATCCCGGGGACCCCTCCCTCGATTCTGACGGTACGTCAGTTCACCGGACGGGAAGCTGTACGCGCAAGAGGTAGGCGACCGTGACCGATTCGCAATGGTGCGCCGTTACGCTGTGCGCTCATGCCTGATCACAGAGCCATGGATCTCACGAACGACCGCCCCGTGTACGTCATCGGGGCCGGACCCGGCGGTCTCGCCGTCGCCGCAGCCCTGCGGGAGCGGGGCGTACGGGCGGTGGTGCTGGAGAAGTCGGAGTCCGTCGGGGCGTCCTGGCGCGGGCACTACGACCGGCTGCACCTGCACACCACCCGACGGCTGTCGGGGCTGCCGGGACTCCCGATGCCCCGGCGGTTCGGGCGCTGGGTGTCGCGGGACGACGTGGTCCGTTACCTGGAGAAGTACGCCGATTTCCACGAGCTGGAGCTGGTGACGGGAGTGGAGGTCACCCGGATCGAGCCCGCCGGGTCCGACTGGGTGCTGCACGCGTCCGGCGGGCGCCTGCTCACCGGGCGGGCCGTCGTGGTGGCGACCGGCTTCAACCACACCCCGCGCCTGCCGGACTGGCCGGGCCTGGACACGTACACGGGCGAGCTGCTGCATGCCTCCGCGTACCGCGACGCCGCCCCGTACGCAGGGAAGGACGTCCTGGTCATCGGCGCCGGCAACACGGGCGCCGAGATAGCCGTCGACCTCATGGAGGGCGGCGCCGCACGGGTGCGGCTCGCCATACGCACCGTTCCGCACATCGTGCGCCGCTCCACGGCCGGCTGGCCCGCCCAGCGCACCGGCATCCTGGTCCGCCGACTGCCGGTCCGGCTGGTCGACAAGGCGGGCGGCCTCATGGGCCGGATCTCCGTGCCCGACCTGTCGGCCCACGGCCTGCCCCGCCCGGACACGGGCCTCTACTCCCGTGTGCGGCAGGGCGCGATCCCGGTGCAGGACGTGGGGCTGATCGACGCGATCCGGTCCGGACGCGTCGAGGTCGTCACGGCGGTCGAATCGTTCGACGAGTCCAAGGTCGCCCTCGCGGGCGGCTCACCCATCGCCCCCGACACGGTCATCGCCGCCACGGGCTACACCCGCGCCCTGGAACCCCTGGTCGGCCACCTCGGCGTCCTGGACGACCGTGGCCGCCCTCTCGTCCACGGCGCCCGGGCCCCGAAGCAGGCACCCGGGCTGTACTTCACCGGCTTCACCAACCCGATCAGCGGGATGTTCCGCGAGATGGCCCTGGACGCCCGGAAGATCGCGAAGGCGCTCTCCCGCTGACGCCCCGGGGACACGGACGGCCGCGCCGGACCCCGGCGCGGCTCCCTTCTCCGGGGCGGTGCGGCAACCTTCTCCGGGCGGTACGGCAACCCTCTCCCGGGCGGCGCGGCAACCCTTTCCGGGCGGTACGGCCGGCCGCCTCGGCGCGGTACGGCCGGCCGCCTCGGCGTGGTACGGGCGGCCCCCCGTGGGCTTTTGGCGCGTTTCCGAGGATGCGACATGCCCCGGACGGGGCATGGATTGCATGCACGACGGGTTCCTGACTGTCCGTCAGCTCTGTAATCTGACTATGCGTCAGTTGACGGCTTGGCCGACGAGCGCCGACGAGCAAGGAGCGGGCGGAACGATGCTTGGATCAACCCATGGCACCTTCACCACCGATCTCCGCGCCCGAGTCGTGGCCTGCGGGGAGCAGACCGGGCCCACTGTCCACGGCATCGCCGCGAGCGAGGGCGACCTGGACGTCAGCGGCCGTCCGCTGTTCGCGCCCGTCCCCGATCTCGACCGGTTCTTCCGGCCCGAGTCGGTCGCCGTCGTCGGCGCGTCCGACGCCGAAGGGCGGCCCAACACCGGGATCACGCGGCAGCTGATCGCCTGGGCCGAGCGGGTCGGCGCGCGGCTGCATCCCGTGCATCCCAGCCGGACCGCCGTCTTCGGGCGGCCCTGCGTGCCGTCCGTCGCGGATCTGCCGGAGCCCGTCGACCTGGCCGTGCTGCTCGTCGGCGACCCGCTGCCCGTGATCGAGGAACTCGGGCAGGCGAAGGTGAAGTTCGCGGTGGCCTTCGCCTCCGGGTTCGCCGAGACCGGCGAGGAGGGCGCGGACGCCCAGCGACGGCTGGCCGCGGCCGTGGAGCGGTCCGGGGTGCGGATGCTCGGGCCGAACACCAACCTCAACGCCTTCGAGCGGTTCCGCGACGACCTCGAAGGGCCGGCCATCGCGCTGATCACCCAGTCCGGCCACCAGGGCCGCCCGGTGTTCACCATGCAGGAGCTGGGCGTACGGCTCTCGCACTGGGCGCCGACCGGCAACGAGGCCGATCTGGAGACCGCCGACTTCATCTCGTACTTCGCCGGGCGGCCCGAGGTCGGCGCGATCGCCTGCTACGTGGAGGGGCTCAAGGACGGCCGGTCGTTCCTGCTCTCTGCGGACCGGGCGGCGCGCGCCGGCGTGCCCGTCGTGGCCGTGAAGGTCGGCCGCACCGAGGCCGGCGCGCGGACGGCCGCCTCGCACACGGGCAAGCTCACCGGCGCCGACCAGGTCGTGGACGCGGCGATGCGCCAGTACGGCGTGATCCGCGTCGACGGGCTGGACGAACTCCAGGACACCGCCGCCCTGCTGGCGCGGGCGCGCCGGCCCCGGGCCGACGGGGTCGTCGTCTACTCGATCTCGGGCGGGACGGGCGCGCACTTCTCGGATCTCGCGACCGCGGCGGGGCTGCGGCTGCCGCCGCTGTCCGGGGCCAAGCAGGCCGAACTGCACCAGTGGATACCGGAGTACCTGAACGTCGCCAACCCCGTCGACAACGGCGGCCACCCGGTCGGCGACTGGCGCGGCCGGAAGATCATCGACGCGATCCTCGCAGATCCTCAGGTCGGCGTGCTGATCTGCCCGATCACCGGCCCCTTCCCGCCCATGAGCGACAGGCTCGCCCAGGACCTCGTGGACGCGGCGGAGGAGACGGACAAACTGGTGTGTGTGGTGTGGGGTTCGCCGGTCGGCACGGAGGAGGCCTACCGGACGACGCTGCTCGGGTCGTCACGGGTCGCCACCTTCCGTACGTTCGGCAACTGCATCACCGCCGTCAAGGCGTATCTGGACCACCACCGCTTCACCACCGGCTACCGCTCGGCCTTCGACGAGGCACCCCGCACCCTCTCCCCCTCCTTCCGCAAGGCCCAGGCGCTGCTGCGCCCCGGCCACCGGCTGAGCGAGCACGCGGCGAAGCAGCTGCTGCGGGCGTACGGCATCCGCGTACCGCGCGAGCAGTTGGTGACCAGCGCGGCGGCCGCGGTCCGGGCGGCGGGGCTGGTCGGCTATCCGGTGGTGATGAAGGCGTCCGCGCCGCAGCTGGCCCACAAGACCGAGCTGGGTCTGGTGAAGATCGGGCTGACCTCGGCGAGCCAGGTCCGCGACGCCTATCGCGAACTGACCGACATCGCCCGCTACGAGAACATCGACCTGGACGGCATTCTGGTCTGCCAGATGGTCGAGCGCGGCGTCGAGATGGTCGTCGGCGTCACCCAGGACGCGCTCTTCGGGCCGACGGTGACGGTGGGGCTGGGCGGGGTGCTGGTGGAGGTGCTCCAGGACGCGGCCGTGCGGGTCCCGCCGTTCGGCGAGGAGCAGGCACGCTCGATGCTCGGCGAACTCCGCGGGCGGGCCCTGCTCGACGGGGTCAGGGGCGGGCCACCGGTGGACGTCGACGCGCTCGTCGAGGTCGTCCTGAGGATCCAGCGGATGGCGCTGGAGCTCGGCGGGGACCTCTCCGAGCTGGACATCAACCCGCTGATGGTGCTGCCGCGCGGGCAGGGCGCGGTGGCGCTGGACGCGCTCGCCGTGTGCCGCTGATCCGACGCCGACTGATCCGACGCCGACGTATTGGAGCCGTACCCCCATGACTTCCTCCCCCGAAGAGTCCGTCGAGTCATTGGTACTGCACGCCACCGACAACGGCGTCTCGTGGATCACCCTCAACCACCCCGAGGCCATGAACGCCGTCACCTGGGACCAGCGCGAACGCGTCATCGCGCTGCTCGCGGACGCCTCGGCCGACCCCGGTGTACGGGCCGTCGTGATCACCGCCACGGGCAAGGGGTTCTGCGCGGGCGCCGATCTGCGCGGCGCCCCGGCGGGCCGTGCGGTGCCGGTCGCGGGCGATGTGGCCCGGACGATCCGGCTCGGCGCACAGCGGTTCGTCGCGGCCGTCCTCGACTGCGAGAAGCCCGTGATCGCGGCGGTGAACGGCGTCGCGGCCGGTATCGGCGCGCACCTCGCGTTCGCCTGCGATCTGGTCCTCGCCGCCGAATCCGCCCGCTTCATCGAGGTGTTCGTACGCCGCGGACTCGTCCCGGACGGCGGCGGCGCGTATCTGCTGCCGCGACTGGTCGGGCCGCAGCGCGCGAAGGAGTTGATGTTCTTCGGCGACGCGCTGTCCGCGGCCGACGCCGAACGGATGGGCCTGGTCAACCGGGTCGTGGCGACGGAGGAGCTGGAGAAGACCGCCCGCGAGTGGGCCGGCCGTCTCGCCCAGGGCCCGACCCGCTCCCTGGCCCTCACCAAGCAACTGGTGAACGCCTCCCTCGACACCGACCGGGCGTCGGCCTTCGCCGCCGAAGCCGCGGCGGTCGAGATCGCCATGACGACCACGGACGCCAACGAGGGCGTCGCGAGCTTCGTGGAGCGACGCACGCCGGAGTACCGGGGGCGCTAGGCCGTGTCTGACAAATCCCGCCTGGCGCGCGACGCCCGGCACCCGCACTCGCTGCGTTGTCGGAGCCATCCAAGTACGTCCAGTACGAGGATGCCCTCCCCCAGCCTTCGGCCGGGGGCACCCCCACCGCCTTGCGATTGCACGCACCGGACGCCGCGCACCCCGCCCTGCGGGCGGACGGCGCCATTTGTCAGACACGGCCTAGGACACGCCCCCGGCCCGTCAGCGGCGCGCCGTGAAGGCGGACGGTTCGGGGAAGGTGACGTCGGTGCAGCCGCGGCGGCGCGTGATGTCGTCGACGTAGGCGCGGAAGAGGGCGGGCAGGCGGTCGAGCACGACGTCGTCGTAGGTGAAGCTGACGGTCAGGGTGTGGAGCGCGGGCTGCCCGTCGCACACGGACGAGGCCCACCACACGCCATGGTCCTTCTCCCCGCCGGCGGTGCCCGGCCCGAGGTACGCGTACTGACGGCGGTCCCCGTAACCGACCGATGCGGTCCCGGCGCCGAAGACCGAGGTCGTCCGCATCCACCAGGGAGAGTACGTGAGGGCGCCTTCCACGTACTTGCGGGAATCCCATGGAAGTTGCGGCGTCATCCCACGCACCGCGGCCGGGCTGACGGCCAGCAGGCAGGTCTCCTTCCCACTCCTGGGGGCGGTGGGTGGCTCCAGCATGCGGTCGGGCAGCCGGCCGCTCGCCGTGGCGCCGAGGTGTCTGCCGTACCAGGCGCAGGAGGTACGCGCCGACGTCGGGGCGCCGAGAGCACGCCCCGGCGCCTCGAACCGGGCGGGAAGGTGCGGAAGCCGTACGGCGCACCGCAGCCGGGCGGCGGCCTCCTCCATCGTTCCCCGGGCGAGCACGGCGAGGATGCGGCGGTCCTCGTCGGACACGCCGTCGTACCGGGCCGTGGCCGTGACCTCCAGGGCGGTGGGCTCTCCGGAGGGACAAGCGGCCCGGATCGTGACGGAGTTGTCGCTCCGGTCGCCGAGCGACCCGTCACCCAGAGGGTGAGGCTCGGCGTGGTCGGCGAGGCGGGTCGGGTCGTCCAGCAGGCGGCCGCGGTCGTCACGCGATCCGAACGGCTCGTTCCCCACCTCGTCACCGACGACGAGCAGCGGCGTCACGGTCTCCGAGCGGCGGACCGCGACCACGACGAGGTCGTCCGACCTCCCCGGCTCCAGCATCCGGTCGACGATGCACGTGTCGGGCCGCGCATCGAACGGCGGGCCGTCCTGGTCACCGGCGGACACGGAGGCCCTGACCACTCCGCCACGCAGGTCCATGGCGGCCTCGGCGTCCACGAGCCCGTCGCAGACCGTGGCGATCTCGTCCTCGCTCGCGGCCCGGTCACGCACATCCGTGTACGTGAGCCAGTACGCCCACAGGCTCACCCCGGTACCGACCACGGCGGCGACGTAGAACAGCTTGTTGAGCCGGTGCCGCCAGGGCCCGTGGCCGGGCAGCCGTGGCACCCGGATCATCCGGGACAGCCCGCGCGGCCGAAGCGGCGGCACGCCTTCGGGCAGTCGTGTTCCCGGCCCGTCCTCGCCATGGTGGCTCATGCATCCCCCGTGCGTTCTTCCATCGTTCTTCCATGCTCATGCCGGCAATTCGCTGAAGCTATCAGCCACTTCGGGTGGCGCCGCGAGCTGCCGGGCCGGAGCTACTCGGCGGCGGCACGGGCCGCCTCGATGAACGCGGCGATCAGTGCGGGGCTCTTCACGCCACGGCTGATCTCGATCCCGCTGGAGACGTCCACGCCCCACGGGCGGGCCGCGCGGACCGCCTCCGCGACGTTGCCCGGGTCGAGGCCCCCGGCGAGCAGCCACGCCAGGCCGGGCTCCGGCAGCCGCTTGCCCGACCGGTCCCACACCTCGCCCGCGCCCGGTACCGGCGCGTCGAGCAGCAGGATGTCCTCGCCGCGCTCGCCGTGCCGGGGTGCGTCGCCCCGTACGGAGACTCCCCGGATCAGGAGCCGCCCGTCCGGCCGCAGGGCGTCGTAGAAGGCGAGGTCCTCGTCACCGTGCAGCTGTACGGCCCGCATCGCGCTCGCGTCCAGCAGTTCCCGGACCTCGGTGAGCGGCTGGTTGCGGAAGACGCCGACCGTCGTGATCCCCTCCGGCACGCGCCGCGCCAGCCGCGACGCGGTGCCGGCGTCGATGCGGCGCGGGCTCTCGGCGAAGACGAAGCCGATCGCGTCGGCACCGGCCTCGACGGCCGCGTCGACGTCCTGCTCGGTCCGCAGACCGCAGACCTTGATGAACAAAGGGGTGCCCACTTCTCGTGCTCCTCGACTCCCGGGACCGTGTGCACGGCAACGCTACTGGCCGCACCGGCCATGGACCGTTCCCCGCACCTTCCTATCTGACGATCCGTCAGCTTCAATGGGTGTCGTGATGGGACACGCAGGGATGGCCGCCACCGCCGTCCGCTACCTCAGGTCCGTCGGCGCCGCCACGGCAGCCGAGCCGTACGACGCCCTGCCGCGACCGGAGTTGCGGACCGTGCGGGACGACGAGCGGCTGCCGGTCGACCCCGCCGAGTTCCGCCGGGTGCTCGGGCACTTCGCGAGCGGGGTCACCGTCGTCACGGCGTACGACGAGGAGGGCGGCGGGCCCACGGGGTTCGCCTGCCAGTCCTTCGCCTCGCTCTCCCTCGATCCGCCCCTGGTCGCCTTCATGGTCGCGCGTACGTCGACGACCTGGCCGCGTATCGCCCGCGCCGGGGCCTTCTGCGTCAACGTCCTCGGCGCGGATCAGGGCGGACTGTGCCGCGCCTTCGCGGTGAGCGGCGCGGACAAGTTCGCGGGCGTCGGCCACGCCCCCGCCCCCGTGACGGGCTCGCCCCGGCTCGCCTCCGTACCGGCCTGGATCGACTGCACGATCAGCGCGGTCCACACGGGCGGCGACCATCTGATCGTGGTGGGGCGGGTGGAGGCGCTGGGCGCGGAGGAGGAAGGCGATCCGCTGCTGTTCCACCGGGGACGGTTCGGACGGCTCGGCGCGTAAGCGTCGGCGTCGGCGTCGGCGTCGGCGTCGGCGTCGGCGTCGGCGGCCGCGCGTGACCGTCCGCGTCGGCGGCCGCGGCCCGCGTGACCGTCGGCGGTCAGGCCACGGCCGCAGGAGCCGGTACCGCCGGGCGGCGGGTGATCACCAGGGCCATCAGCGCCGCCGCCGCGCACAGCGCGCCCGAGGCGTACCAGACCACGTCGTACGAGCCGAAGACGTCCCGCGCCGCGCCTCCCGCGAAGGCGACGATCGCCGCGCCGACCTGGTGGGAGGCGAGGACCCAGCCGAAGACGATGGCGCTTTCGTCGCCGTAGTGCTCACGGCACAGGGCGATGGTCGGCGGGACCGTCGCGACCCAGTCGAGGCCGTAGAAGACGATGAAGAAGATCATCGGCGGGTGGACGGAGGGGGCCAGCAGCATCGGCAGGAAGAGCAGTGAGACGCCGCGCAGCGCGTAGTAGACCGCGAGCAGCCGGCGGGCGTCGTAGCGGTCGGTGAACCAGCCGGAGGCGATCGTGCCGACGACGTCGAAGACGCCGATGACCGCGAGCAGCGAGGCGGCGGCCGTGATGGGCATGCCGTGGTCGTGGGCGGCGGGGACGAAGTGGGTCTGGACGAGACCGTTCGTCGAGGCGCCGCAGATGGCGAAGGTGCCCGCCAGCAGCCAGAAGGGGCCGGTGCGGGCGGCCGAGAAGAGGACCGTGAGCGTGCGGCGGGCCGCGCCCGCCACCGGGGCCGGCTTGGGGACGAACTCCTTCGCGCCGTACGGGGCGAGGCCCACGTCCGCAGGATGGTCCCGCAGCAGCAGCCAGACGAACGGGACGACGGCGAGCGCGGCGAGCGCGACCGTGACGGCGGCGGGACGCCAGTGGTGCTCCTGGACGATCCATGACAGCAGCGGGAGGAAGATCAGCTGTCCGGAGGCGGCGGCCGCGGTCAGGATGCCGGTGACCAGGCCGCGGCGTTCGGTGAACCAGCGGTTGGTCACCGTCGCCGCGAAGGCCAGCGCCATCGACCCGGTGCCGAGCCCGACGAGCAGTCCCCAGCAGAGCAGCAGCTGCCAGGCCGCCGTCATCCACACCGTCAGGCCCGAGCCGATCGCGATGATCGTCAGCGCGACGGCGACGACCTTGCGGATGCCGTACTTGTCCATCAGCGCGGCGGCGAACGGTGCCGTGAGCCCGTACAGCGCCAGGTTGACGGAGACCGCGAGCCCGATCGTGCCGCGCGACCAGCCGAACTCCGCGTGCAGCGGGTCGATCAACAGCCCGGGCAAGGAACGGAAGGCGGCCGCGCCGATGATCGTCACGAACGCGACGGCGGCGACGAACCAGGCGCGGTGGACACGGCCGGGGCGGCGGGGAAGGCGGGGCGCTTCCTGTGCGGGGGCGGCGGGGACAGCGTTTGTCTGGGTCACGTCACCCAGGATCGGTGCCCCGGCGATCGCCGACGAGTGGCCCGGAGGACAGCATTCGATATGATCGGGCCATGGCCTCCGTGAAGCCGCACCGCGTCGTCGTCCTCGCCCTCGACGGCTGCCTCCCCTTCGAGCTGGGCATTCCCCAGCGCATCTTCGGCCGCGCGGCCGACGCGGCAGGCCGGAAGCTGTACGAGGTGGTCACGTGCTCGGTGCGGCCACCGGGCCCGGTGCGTACGGACGCCGACTTCGCCGTCCTCGTGGAGAACGGCCCGGAGGCGCTGGCGACCGCCGACACCGTGATCGTGCCCGCGTCGTACGAACTCGGCACCGTGTACGAGAAGGGCGTGCTCACCCCCGAACTGACCGCCGCCTTCGCGCTGCTGCGGCCCGGCACCCGGATGGTGTCGATCTGCACCGGCGGGTACGTGCTGGCCGCCGCCGGGTTCCTGGACGGGCGGCCCGCGACGACGCACTGGTCGGCCGCCGCGCACTTCCAGCGGCTGTTCCCGCGGGTCAAGGTCGACGCGGAGGTGCTCTTCATCGACGACGGGGACGTCCTCACGTCCGCCGGGGTGGCCGCGGGCATCGATCTGTCGCTGCACATCGTGCGTCGCGACCACGGCACGGCGGTCGCGAACGACGTCGCGCGGCGCACGGTCGTGCCGCCGCACCGCGACGGCGGCCAGGCGCAGTACATCCGCCGGCCCGTGCCCGAGCCGCAGACCGCGACCACCGCGGACGCGCGGGCCTGGGCGCTGGAGCACCTCCACGAGCCGATCCAGCTGCGTGACCTCGCCGGGCAGGAGGCGATGTCCGTACGGACCTTCACGCGTCGCTTCCGCGAGGAGGTCGGGGTGAGTCCGGGGCAGTGGCTGGCCCAGCAGCGCGTGGAGCGGGCACGACAGCTCCTGGAGTCCACGGAGCTGTCCATGGACCAGGTGGCGCGTGCAGCCGGCTTCGGTACGGCGCAGTCGATGCGCCAGCACGTCCTGACGGCGCTCGGCGTCGCGCCGACGGCGTACCGGCGCGCCTTCCGCGCGACGGCGTCGCGCTGACGCGAGCGGCCGCGGCCGGAGCCGGCGAGGAAGGCACGTCCGCCGCCACGGCCTGCCTTCGGCACGACGGCCTCCCACAGACGCGGGACTCCGCCTCCCGCACTGACGCGGAAGTCCGTGTCCCGCGCCACGGCCTGCCCTCCGGGCAACGGCGTCGCTGACGCGAGCGGCCGCGGCCGGAGCCGGCGCCGGGCGGATCGCGTGCGCGGGGCACGCTCGTGCCGCACCAAAGGCCCCGCGGGCGGCCGGACCCGCCCGGGGTCAGAACGTGAGCACCCCGCGTGCCACGCGGCCCCCTTCCGCGTCGTCCGCCGCCTTCGCGAAGTCCTCGACCGGGTAGGTCTCCGTCACCAGCTCGTCGAGCAGCAGCCGCCCCTCCCCGTACAGCCGGGCGTACAGCGCGATGTCGTGCTGCGGGCGCGAGGAGCCGTAGCGGCAGCCGAGGATGGACTTGTCCAGGAACATCGCCGCGGGCAGGAACGTCGCCTCCGCCGTCGGGGCCGGCATGCCGAGCAGCACCGCCTGGCCGTGGCGGTCCAGGAGGTCGATCGCCCGGCGGACGAGCCCCGTGTGCCCCACGCATTCGAAGACGTGCTGCGCACCGTCCGGAAGGATGTCCCGTACCGCGTCCACCGCCGTGAGGAAGTGCGTCGCGCCGAAGAGCCGGGCCGTCTCCTCCTTGGCCGGGTTGGTGTCGACCGCGACGATGGTGACCGCACCCGCGAGCCGTGCGCCCTGGAGAACGTTGAGGCCGATGCCGCCGGTCCCGATGACGACGACCGTGTCACCGAGGGCGACCTTGGCCCGGTTGAGTACGGCGCCCACGCCCGTGAGCACCCCGCAACCGATCAGTGCCGCGGAGGTGAGCGGGATCTCCGGCGGGATCCGCACCGCCTGCACGGCCTTGACCAGGGTCCGTTCCGCGAAGGCGGAGTTCGCGGCGAACTGGTACAGCGGCTTCCCGCCCCGCGTGAAGGGCCGCTCCGGCCGCCCGATGGCCTTGCGGCACATCGTCGGCCGCCCACGGTCGCACTCCGCGCACGCCCCGCAGTTGGCGAGCGTCGACAGCGAGACGTGGTCGCCGGGCACGACATGGGTGACGCCGGAGCCGACGGCCTCGACGACGCCCGCGCCCTCGTGGCCGAGGACGACGGGCACCGGGAACGGGATCGTGCCGTCGATCACCGACAGATCGCTGTGACACAGCCCCGCCGCGGCGATCGCCACCAGCACCTCGCCGGGGCCCGGGTCCCGTATCTCCAGGTCGTCCGCCACCTCGGCCCGCTCACCGTCGAAGACGACACCTCTCACCGCAGCTCCCTGGGTAGGCCGAGCACGCGCTCGGCGATGATGTTCCGCTGGATCTCGTCCGAGCCGCCGTAGATCGTGTCGGCGCGGCTGAAGAGGAACAGCCGCTGCTGTTCGTCCAGTTCGTACGACGGTGTCCACGCGCCGGGTCCTGACGCCGCCGCCGCGCCCCTGATCCGCATCGCCAGCTCACCGAGCCGCTGGTGCCAGCCGCCCCACAGCAGTTTGGCGACGCTCGGCGCACCCGGGTCGCCGCCGGAACCGCCCAGGGTGCGCAGGGCGTTCCAGCGCATGGTGCGCAGCTCGGCCCACTGGCGTACGAGCCGGTCCCTGAGCACCGGATCGTCGTCGACGGCGCCGCTGTCGACCGCGGCCCGTACGATCCGGGCCAGCTCCTCCTCGAAGCCGATCTGCTGGACGAGCGTCGACACACCACGCTCCAGGGCGAGCAGGCCCATCGCCACCTGCCAGCCGTTGCCCTCGCCGCCGACCGCCTCGACGGCCTCGGCCCCGTCGAAGAAGACCTCGTTGAACTCGCTGGTCCCGGACATCTGGCGGATGGGCCGTACGTCGATCCGGCCGCCGGGCTGGTCCATCGGCACGAGCAGGAACGTCAGTCCGTGGTGGCGGCCGGAACCGGGCTCGGTGCGGGCCAGTACGAAGCACCAGTGGGCGTCCGCCGCGAGCGAGGTCCAGATCTTCTGGCCGGTGACCCGGTAGCCGGCGCCGTCCTTCACCGCGACGGTACGCAAGGAGGCGAGGTCCGAGCCGGCGCCGGGTTCGCTGTAGCCCTGGCACCAGAGTTCCTCGCCGCGGGCGATGCCCGGCAGGAAGCGGGCCTGCTGTTCCTTGCTCCCGTACGCGATGAGGGTCGGGGCGAGGAGGTTCTCGCCGATGTGGCCGAGGCGGGCGGGGGCGCCGGCGCGGGCGTACTCCTCGGCCCACACGACCTGCTGGGTGAGGGTGGCGCGGCGGTTGCCGTGGTCGGCGTCCCAGCCGAGGCCGATCCAGCCGCCGGCGCCGAGTTCCCGCTCCCAGGCGAGGCGGGTGCGGTCGGTGGTGAGGTGGTCCTCCAGCCAGCCGCGCGCGTCCCGCCGGAAGGCCTGGTCCTCGGGTCCGAACTCGAAGTCCATGTACGCCTCCTGATCGTGGGGCGGGCGAGGGAGGGTCCTGCCCCGCCCCGGCCCTTCCGGACCCGCGTCCGTCGCGGGCGGCCGCTACTGGTTCGGCCGAGCGCCCGACGCCGCGGCCTTGGCCATCGCCTCCAGCTGCGCCAGCATCGGCATCGGGTCCGTGCCCACCGTCCCCGGGAGGAAGTCCGCGATCTTCTCGGGGGTCCACGCGCCGTCCGCGTACCCGGCGCGCAGTTCCCGCGGCTGGGCCCAGACCGCGATCTTGGGGCCGGCGATCGTGTAGACCTGGCCGGTGATGTTCTCGGCGCGGGCGCGGTCGGAGAGGAGGTAGACGACGAGGGCCGCGACGTCCTCGGGCTCGCCGATCTCCTTCAGCTCCATCGGCACGTTCGCGGACATGCGGGTGCGGGCCACGGGCGCGACCGCGTTGGCCGTCACCCCGTACTTGTGCAGGCCGAGCGCCGCGCTGCGCACCAGCGAGATGATGCCGCCCTTCGCCGCCGAGTAGTTGGCCTGGGCGACGGAGCCCTGGTGGTTGCCGCTGGTGAAGCCGATCAGCGTCCCGCCGCCCTGCTTGCGCATCACGGCGGAGGCGGCGCGGAAGACGGTGAAGGTGCCCTTCAGGTGGGTGGCGACGACCGGGTCCCACTCCTCCTCGGTCATGTTGAACAGCATGCGCTCGCGCAGGATGCCCGCGACGCAGACGACCCCGTCGATCCGCCCGTATCGCGCGAGCGCCGTGTCGACGACCCGCCGGCCGCCCGCCATCGTCGAGATGTCGTCGGCGACGGCGACCGCGTCGCCGCCCGCCGCCACGATCTCCTTCACGACCGCCTCGGCGACCTCCGAGGCGGGTTCACCGCCCTCGACGGAGACGCCGTAGTCGTTGACGACGACCTTCGCGCCCTCGGCGGCGCAGGCGAGGGCCACCGCGCGTCCGATGCCGCGCCCGGCGCCGGTCACGGCGACGGTCCTGCCTGCCAAGAAGTTCCCCACGTCCGGCCCCTTCCCGCGATTTCTGACGGACCGTTAGATTTTATGGGCCGTCAGACACCTCAGCACAAGCCCCGGGGAGGGCCCGATGTCACTGCCGGAGGAGTTCCACGAGATCGCCAAGCGCGTGAACAACTGGGGCCGTTGGGGCGCCGACGACGAGATCGGGACGCTGAACCTGATCACGGACCAGGTCGTGCGGGAGGCGGCGGCGCAGGTACGGGCCGGCCGCCGCGTGCCGCTCGCCCTCCCGCTCCAGCAGGACGGCGTCCAGACCGGGATGATCCCGGGCCGGGTGAACCCGCTGCACACCATGGTCCAGATCAATCAGGAGCTGTTCGGCCCGGGTACGGTCGCGACCAGCGACGACGCCGTGACCCTGGGGCTGCAGGCGGCCACGCACTGGGACGCGCTCACCCATGCCTCCCACTCGGGAAAGATCTACAACGGCCGCCCGGCGGACACCATCACGGCCCACACCGGCGCCCGCTTCAGCGGCATCGACACGGTACGCACCCTCGTCTCGCGCGGCGTGCTGCTCGACGTGGCCCGCGCCAAGGGCGTGGACCGGCTGCCCGGCGACCACGCCGTCACGCCGGAAGACCTGGCGGAGGCGGAGGAGTTCGGGGGCGTACGGGTGCGGTCCGGGGACGTCGTCCTCGTCAGGACCGGGCAGATCCAGGTGTATCTCGGCGGCGACAAGCACGCGTACGGCTATCCCTCGCCCGGGCTCTCGATCCGTACGCCCGAGTGGTTCCACGCCCGCGATGCCGCCGCCGTCGCCAACGACACCCTCACCTTCGAGATCTTCCCGCCGGAGATCGAGGACCTCTGGCTGCCGGTGCACGCGCTGGACCTGGTGGAGATGGGCATGCTGCAGGGCCAGAACTGGAACCTGGAGGAGCTGTCCACCGCCTGCGCCCAGGAGGGCCGGTACGCCTTTCTCCTGTCGGCGACCCCCGAGCCGTTCGTGGGCGGCACGGGGACACCGGTCGCACCGGTGGCGGTGCTCTAGCCGGGCGGGCCCGGCACCGGGCAACGCGCCGGACCTCAGGCCGAGTACGCGCCCGGCCTCAGGCCGAGTACGCGCCGGGCACCATGGCCGCCGGCACACCCGGGCCGACGGCGACGCCGCCCGGCGCCGGCGACCGGGGCGCCACGCAGCGGTCCACCTCGCACCAGATGCTCTTTCCGGCGCCCTCGGGTCTCCAGCCCCAGCGGTCGGCGAGCCCGTCGACCAGTTCGAGACCGCGGCCGTTGGTGTCGTCGCCGTCCGCGTGGCGCGGCCGCGGGGGCCGCGCGCAGCTGTCCGCGACCTCGACCCGGACCGTGCCCGCCTCCGCCGCACCCGCCCCGAAGAGCATCCGCAGCACGGCCGGACACCCGGTGTGGACCACCGCGTTGGTGACGAGTTCGGAGATGAGCAGCACCAGCGTCTCGGCCAGCGGCTCGTCGTCCCCTATTCCCGACCCCGCGAGCCGCGAACGGGCCCACCTACGGGCCCGTCCCACCTCCGCGGGATCCGGCCCGACTTCCAACTGAACCTGAAGCACCTGCACCGCT
The DNA here is from genome assembly GCF_036181745.1 of Streptomyces sp. NBC_00259. Lineage (NCBI taxonomy): Bacteria > Bacillati > Actinomycetota > Actinomycetes > Kitasatosporales > Streptomycetaceae > Streptomyces > Streptomyces sp. NBC_00259. Next base: position 3,428,591 of record NZ_CP108080.1, read on the forward strand.
CACACCATCCGAACCGGCGGACACATCGCCTCGCGCCTCACAGCAATCACGGAACGTGATTTCCTTGTGACACAGCATGGTTGACGTACAGTCACCGCAACAAGCGCTTCGGGCATATTCCAGCGCGAAGGAGTACCCGTGGTGCATACTGTGCGGCGCTCGTTGCGGAAAGTCGAACACCCTGTGCGAGCGGCGCATTCTTCTCCGGCGGCCACGCCTGGACCGGGCCGGAGGTTCGGGGTTCGCACCCCGGGGCAGCACGCATCTCGCACTCGACGGAGCGTACCGGAGGGCGGACCCGACTCCGGGCCGTGACGACCCCGGCGAAGGACACAACCCGATATCGACGCACAGTGATCTCCGACGGGGGATCTTTCACGGGCATCTCCCACGGCGTCTCCTACGGGGCTCCCACGAGTTCGACGGGTTCCACGGGTTCCGCGCGTTCCACGCGTTTCACGGGTTCCTCAGAGCGCGGCCGCCAGCAGTTCCTCGGCCTGCGCGGCCGGCTGCCCCAGCTCGGCGCGCACCCAGGCCCGTTTGAGGTGCAGATGCACATCGGCCTCCCAGGTGAACCCCATGCCGCCGTACACCTGCAGGCAGTCCCGGGCGCCCTGGACGGCGGCCTCGTCGGCGAGGAGCTTGGCGCCCGCGGTCTCGACGGGGTCGCCGGTCACGGCGGCGGCGTACACGGCCGCGCGGGCCAGTTCGGTGCGTACCAGCATCTGTGCGCAGAGGTGTTTGACCGCCTGGAAGCCGCCGATGGGCCGGCCGAACTGCTCGCGTTCCTTCGCGTACCGCACGGCCAGCTCGGTGGTGCGGGCGGCGGAGCCCAGCTGCTCGGCGGCGGTGAGCAGAACGGCCTCCGGGCCCGGGCGTTCGACGGAGGCGACCCGGTGCAGCGGCGTGAGCGGGTCGACCGACCGTACGGGCACCGCGTCCGCCGCGTCGCCCAGCACCACGTCGGCCTCCTCCAGCCAGGCCACGAGCCCGCCGTCGACCCGGGTCACGACACTCTCGCCGGTCGCCGCGCCCGCCACGGTCCCCGCGGCGAGATGCGTGGCCACGAGCGGCCCCGGCAGCAGCACCCGCCCCGCCTCCTCGAAGGCCAGCACGGCCTCCGGCAGTCCGAGCCCGACGCCGCCCTGCGACTCCGGCAGCCGCAGCGCGAAGAACCCGGCGTCCCCGAGTTCCCGCCACAGCGCCCGGTCCAGGCGGGCCCCCGACGCCCGCAGGGCCTCGCGGCCGAAGCGTGCCTCCAGCAGCTCCCGTACACCCGTGCGCAACGCGCGCTGGTCCTCGGTCGGTTGGAAGTGCACGGCCGGTCACCGTTCCTTCGGCAGGCCGAGGATCCGCTCGGCGACGATGTTGCGCTGGATCTGGGAGGTGCCGGCGGCGATCGTGTACGACAGGGACGAGAGCCGGTCGAGGGTCCACTCCCGTGACAGGTCGAGCGCGTCCGGGCCGAGCACCTCGGCGGCCGTGTCGTACAGCTCCTGGCGGGCGTGCGAGTAGCGGAGCTTGAAGACCGAGCCACCGGTGCCGGGGACGCCGCCCGTGGCCTCCGCCTCGCTGACGTTCCACTGCGTGAGCCGCCACAGGGCGGTGAACTCCGCGTTCAGCCTGCCCAGCCGGCGCCGCAGGACGGCGTCGTCCCAGCGGCCGTTCTTCCGTGCCGTACGGGCCAGCTCGGCGAGGGTGCGGCGGCAGGCGACGACTTCGCCGACGAAGGCCGTGCCGCGCTCGAAGGACAGGGTCACCATGGTGACCCGCCAGCCGTCGTTCTCCTCCCCCACCCGGTTCACGGCCGGCACCCGCACCTCGTCGAGGAAGACCTCGGCGAACTCGGTCGATCCGGCGAGGGTGCGCAGCGGCCGTACGGTGATGCCCGGCGCGTCCATCGGCATCGCCAGCCAGGTGATCCCGCGGTGCTTGGGCGCCTCGGGGTCGGTGCGGACCAGCAGCTCGCACCAGTCGGCGACCTCCGCGTGCGAGGTCCAGATCTTCGAGCCGGTCACCACATAGGAGTCGCCGTCCCGGACGGCCCTGGTGCGCAGCGACGCCAGATCGGAGCCCGCACCCGGCTCGCTGAAGCCCTGGCACCAGATCTCGTCACCGCGCAGGATCGGCGTGAGCCAGCGCGCCCGCTGCTCCGTCGTCCCCTCGGCGGCGATGGTCGGCCCGGCGTGCAGCAGCCCCACGAAGTTCGCCCCGACATAGGGCGCTCCGGCCTTCTCGGTCTCCTCCAGGAAGATCAGCCGCCGGGTCGGGGACGCGTCCCAGTGCACGTCCGCGTATCCGGCCTCGAAGAGCGCCCGCTGCCAGGCGGTGTCGTAGGCGCGCCGTCCCGGCCAGTCCTGCGGCGGGGGTTTCGGCGGCAGCCCGGGCAGGGCGGCGGTGAGCCAGTCCCGCAGCCGGGCCCTGAAGGCTTCCTCCTCCTCGGTGCAGGTCAGGTCCACTACGTGAGGTCCAGGTCGAGCATGCGGATCGCGTTGCCGCGCATCAGCTTGTGGACGGTCTCGTCGTCGAGGTCCTTCACATGGTCGAGGGCGACTTCCTTGGTGTGCGGGAAGGTCGAGTCGACGTGCGGATAGTCGGTCTCGAAGGTGGCGTTGTCCCGGCCCACCACGTCGAGCGAGGCGACGCCGTGCTTGTCGCGGAAGAAGCAGCAGAAGATCTGCCGGTAGTAGTACGTGGACGGCGGCTCGGGGACGAGGTCCCGCACCCCGCCCCAGGCCCGGTGCTCCTCCCACACGTCGTCCGCCCGCTCCAGCGCGTACGGGATCCAGCCCATCTGGCCCTCGCTGTAGGCGAGCTTGAGCGCCGGGAACTTCACCAGCACCCCGCTGAAGAGGAAGTCCATCATCGAGGCCATGGCGTTGTTGAAGGACAGCGACGCCTGGACGGCGGGCGGCGCGTCGGGCGAGGCGGCGGGCATCTGCGAGGACGACCCGATGTGCATGTTGACGACCGTCCCGGTCTCCTGGCAGACCGCGAAGAACGGGTCCCAGTAGCCGGAGTGGATCGACGGCAGCCCCAGGTGGGTCGGGATCTCGGAGAAGGTGACGGCCTTCACGCCGCGTGCCGCGTTCCGCCGGATCTCGGCGACGGCGAGATCGATGTCCCAGAGCGGGATGATGCAGAGCGGGATGAGCCGGCCGCCGCTGTCGCCGCACCACTCCTCCACCATCCAGTCGTTGTAGGCGCGCACGCAGGCGAGCGCCACCTCCATGTCCTTCGCCTCGGCGAAGGTCTGGCCGCAGAAGCGGGGGAAGGTGGGGAAGCAGAGGGAGGCCTCGACATGGTTGAGGTCCATGTCCTCCAGCCTGGCCTTGGGGTCCCAGCAGCCGCGCCGCATCTCGGCCCGGGTGATGCCCTCCAGCGTCATGTCGTCGCGGTCGAAGCCGACGGCGGCGATGTTCCGCTTGTACGGGAACTTCAGGTCCTCGTAGATCCACCAGTCGGTCGGCGGTCCGTCCGGGTCCATCGTGATCTGGTACTTGCCGCCGACGTAGGCGAGCTCGCCGATGCCGGCGGTGAGCGGCTGGGGCCCGCGGTCGCGGTATTTCGCCGGGAGCCAGGTGTCGAAGAGATGCGCGGGCTCGATCACATGGTCGTCGACGCTGATGATCCGAGGCAGTTCCCGTTCCATCGGGCCCTCCGTTGTCTCACGTTCTGACGGTTCGTCAGATAGCAGGCTAGCCCCGCACCCCTGGACCGACAAGGCGACCGGGCCTACGCTCTCCGCACGATCTGACTAACCGTCAGGCAGAGGGGACGGCCGTGACCGACACCGCACACGCCCTGGGCGCCTCCCGCACGCTCTGGGAGCTGATCGACCGCCGCGCCGCGCTCACCCCGGACCGCACCGTGCTGATCCAGGACGACCGGAGCATCGGCTTCGGCGAACTGCGCACGCGGTGCGAACGGGTCGCCGCCGGGCTGTACGGGCTCGGCGTACGCCCCGGCACGGTCGTGGCCTGGCAGCTGCCCACCCGTATCGAGACCGTCCTGCTGACCGGGGCGCTGGCCAGGCTCGGCGCCGTCCAGTCCCCGGTGATCCCCTTCTACCGGGACCGCGAGGTCGGCTTCGCGCTGAACGCCGCGAAGGCGGAGTTCTTCGCCGTACCGGGCCTCTGGCGCGGCTACGACCACGCGGAGATGGCGCACCGGATCGGCGCACGCGGCGTCTTCCAGGCGTACGGCGACCTGCCCGAGGGCGATCCGTCCGTCCTGCCCGCACCACCCTCCGAAGGCACCTCGGTGCGCTGGATCTACTGGACCTCCGGCACCACCTCCGACCCCAAGGGCGTCCTGCACACGGACCGTTCGCTGATCGCCGGCGGATCCTGTCTGGCCCACGCCCTGCGCCTGACACCCGACGACGTCGGCTCGATCGCGTTCCCCTTCGCCCACATAGGCGGCGCGGACTATCTGGTGATGCTGCTGCTGTACGGCTTCCCGGCGGTCCTCTTCGAGACGTTCGCGCTGCCCCAGGCGCTGGACGCCTACCGCAAGCACGGGGTCACGACCGCCGGCGGATCGACGGCCTTCTACTCGATGTTCCTCGCCGAGCAGCGCAGACAGCCCGGCGAGCCGGTGGTCCCCACGCTGCGGCTGCTGGCGGGCGGCGGCGCCGCGAAGCCACCGGAGCTGTACCACGCGGTCGTTCGGGAGATGGGCGTACAGCTCACCCACGGCTACGGGATGACCGAGGTCCCCATGATCACGATGGGCGCGCCGGACGACACCCCCGAGAACCTCGCGACGACGGAAGGGCGGCCGCCCGAGGGCATGGAGATACGGATCGTCGACGGCGAGGTACGGCTGCGCGGCGAGGCCGTCTGCCGGGGCTATCTGGACCCGGAGCAGACCGCGGCGGTCTTCGACGCCGACGGCTTCCTCATCACCGGGGACCTGGGGCATCTCACCGCCTCCGGCCATCTCGTCCTGACCGGCAGGCTGAAGGACATCATCATCCGCAAGGGCGAGAACATCTCCGCCAAGGAGATCGAGGACCTGCTGCACGAACACCCGGGCGTCGGCGACGCGGCGGTGATCGGGCTGCCGGACCCGGAGCGCGGGGAGCGGGTCTGCGCGGTGATCGAGCAGCCGCGGGGCGCGGCGCCGCTGACCCTGGAGGAGGTCACCGCGTACCTGCGGGGCGCGGGGCTCTCCGTGCACAAGCTGCCGGAACAGCTGGAGGTCGTGGCCGAGCTGCCCCGTAACGACACACTGCGCAAGGTGCTCAAGTACAAGCTGCGCGAACGGTTCACTGGGGCGGACACGACATCCATGGCGTGAACGCCGCCCATGACGGGAACGGTGCCCACGTCGTGACCGGCATCCCCGACATGAACGGCACGACCATGAGCCTCAGCATCCGCAACCAGCTGTCCGGCACCGTGATCGCGGTCTCCACCGGACCGGCCATGGCGACGGTGAAGATCCGCCTCGACAGCGGCCGGGAACTCACCGCGGCCGTGACCGCCGAAGCCGTCGCCGATCTGGGCATCTTCCCGGGCGGCACGGTGAACGCCCTGATGAAGGCCAGCGAGGTGGCGCTCGCCACCGCTCCCGTGGACGGCCTCAGCATCCGCAACCAGCTGCCCGGCACGGTGACATCGGTGACCCCGGGCGCCGCGATCGCGGTGGTCCGGGTCGCGATCGAGGGCGGCATCACCCTGACCTCCGCGATCACCAAGGAGGCGGTGGACGAACTCGGCCTCGCGGCGGGAAGTCCCGTGGTCGCCCTGATCAAGGCGACGGAGATCTCGCTGTCCACGTCGTGAGCCGCTCCCCCGGGAGCCGGTGGCCGTGCCCTCCCCGCGCGCCGCACACGGGGCCCCGGGGACGTGTCAGAGACGGGAGAGGGACGCCGCCGCGGAAAGGACGTCGCGGATGGCCTCGCGGTCGCCGTCCTGACCCGCGGCGGCTTCGGCCGGTGGGACGTGCCCGGCCACGAGCTGGCAGAACTCGACGCTGTCGAGGGCGACTTGGGCCACGGTGTGGTCGGGGTCGCCGACCGCCGCGGGCGAGTCCAGGGCGATGTACCAGTTGCCGCCGCCCGCGCCCTCGACCTCCAGGTGGAGCGTGCGGCCGGGCGAGCCCGCCGTGACCAGGTGGCGGGCCGGGGCCGCGAGACCCGCGCGGCGGCGGGCGGCCAGAGCGGCGGGGAGCAGCCGGGCCGCGAGGTCGATCATGTGGTGCAGATGGGACGCGCTCGGCGGATCGTACGGATAGGCCACCGCGTTCGCGATGTCGTCCGCGTGCACCCAGCACTCGAAGGCCCGGTCGAGCATCGAGTCCCGCAGCGGCAGCGCGAACTCCCCGTACGACACCGACAGCTCCGACACTCCACGCCCGGCGAACGACACGGTCCGCACGAGCGCATGGCTCTGCTGACGCCAGGGCTCGCGCACCCTCCGCGTCGGCGGCCGGTAGCCCGAGCGCCAGTAGCGTTCCGTGCGCTCGGCCGGGGACGTCGGCGCGTCGGAGCCCGCAGGATCGTCCAGGCCGAGGGCCGAGGCGACGAGCCCGTCCACGGTCATGAGGTGGCCGATCACTCCGGCGACCGTGGTCTTGCGGTTGACCGCCTCCTCGCCGGCGAACCACTTCAGCCGTACCGGCGCGTGCCACTCCGAGTCCCCGATGTCCCGCAGCAGCGCGTCGAGCCGGGCCGTCTCCGCGTCGTACGCGGTCGCCCAGGCGGGTACGGGGATACGGGCGGGCCGCCGGCCCAGACAGTTCTCCAGGACCCGGGACCGCAGCAGCGGATCCAGGTCGAGATCCCGGTCGGTGTGCAGCAGCGCGACCGCGTCACGCAGTCGCAGCGCCTCCTCCGCACAGGGTGCGCACCCGGTGAGATGGTCCTCCACGGCCGCCGTCTCCTCCGCGGAGCACGCGGCCAGCGCCCATGCGCCGAGCAGCGACTTCAGCACGCCGTGCGGCACGGGCTCGGCGGGCACGGGAGGCGGCGACGGCAGCACGTCCGGCGGCGCGAGGTCGTCCCCCGCCGCACGCGGTCCGGGTATGCGCGGTGCGGCGTCCGGCCTGTCGTCCGGTCCCTCCGGGCCGTGGCCGCCGCCCTGCGGCCCGTTCACCGGCCGCGCCGGGGTCCGGGCGGCGACGAGCCGTCGAGCGGGCGGGTGTTGGCCGTGGACAGCAGCTGCAGCCCGAGCCGCAGCCTGCGGCGGGCCTCGTCCTCGGTGACCCCGAGGTCGGCCGCGGTCTGCCGGTAGTCCCTGCGCTGGTGGTAGGCCAGCTCCAGCGCGGCGCGCAGCGGCGCCGGCATCGACGTCACGATGTAGTCGGCGCGGGCCGCGACCGAGGCGCGGCGCAGCTTCTGCTCCAGCTCCTCCGCGGTGCCCTCGCCGCTCTCAGCGGCCGCCGCCCGCTCCTGTTCGCGCAGCCGGTGCAGGGCCTGGCGGTTGGTGAGCCGGGCCATCCAGGAGCGCATCGAGCCGTCCTTCGGGTCGTAGGCGTCCGGGTTCTCCCAGACATAGCCGAACACCTCACGGGTGACCTGGTCGGCCGCGGAGTCGTCGTCCAGCACACGATGGGCCTGGCTGTGCACGAGCGAGGCGAACCGGTCGTACAGCTCACCGAGCGCGGCGGCCTCGCCCCTCGCCAACCGCTGCTGCATCCTGCGGTCCCAGCGAGGTGGTGTGTCCTTCGCCATCCGGCGGCCCCCAGCCTTCTGCCCGTCCCGTCGATCTCTGTCTGCTGTCTGCTGCCTACCCTGCCCGTCGTCCACTCGAATGTCATGCGATGCGGCCGAAACGCACGCCCCTTTGTGGCAAGTGCACCCCTGGGAAGCGCTGCGGTGGTAGTGGGTTTCATCGTGGTGGAGCGGGGCAGCAGCGGCGGAAGGAACGAGAAGTTCCGGTACTTCCGGGTCGGGAGACGACCACGTCCGGATCGGGACCGCTGCGACGAGAGGGCCGCGCGTGATGCTCAAGGTGGAACAGACCGAGCAGGCCGCCTGGACCATACTCCACATACGGGGCGAGCTGGATCTGGTCAGCTCCCCGGAAGTACGCCGTCGTGTCCATGACGCCGTCGCCACCGGCCGGCGCGACCTGGTGCTCGACCTCTCCGAAGTGGTCTTCTGCGACTCCAGCGGCGTGGGCGTGCTGATCGCGTCGCGCAGGCTGCTGCGCTCCTGCCGCGGACGGCTGAGACTGGTCCTGCCCGCCCGGGGCGAGGAGGCGGGCCCCGGGCGCCCCGGAGGCGCGGACGGCTCGCACGTGAACCGCGTACTGGCCGCCCTGGGAGTGCGTCGGCTGTTCGAGGTGTACGAGGACGCCGACGCCGCGACCGGGGACGAGGCCCGGCCCCTCTCCGCGTAACGGGCGCACGAACGGCTCCGACGTCGTACGCTCCCCGCATGGACAGCGCAGAATACGAGCGCAAGATCGCCCACCGATTCGCCGAGTTCGACCAGGACGGCAACGGTTACATCGATCGCGCGGACTTCAGCACGGCGGCCGCGACGCTCCTCGCCGAATTCGGCACGACCGCACGCTCCGACAAGGGGCAGGCCCTCTACTCGGGCGCGGAGGCGTTCTGGCAGGGCATGGCGGGAATCGCCGACGTGGACGGCGACCAGCGGGTCACGCGCCAGGAATTCATCACGGGCGCGGTGAAGCGGCTGCGCGACAACCCCCAACGCTTCGCGGAGATCGCCCGTCCCTTCCTCCACGCGGTCGTCGCCATCGCCGACGAGGACGGCGCCGGGGTCACCCAGGCCGGCGCCGCGCGGGTGCTCCGCGTCCTCGGCGTCGAGTCGGAGCGGTGCGCGATGGTGGCCGCCGCGCTGGACGCGGACGGCGACGACAGGATCAGCGAGGACGAGATCCTCGCCGCGTTCGCCGCGTACTACGTGACCGGGGAGCCCGACACCCCCTGACCCCCGATCTCCGGGCCCCGGTCGTGCGCTGTGAGTAAGGACACCCGGCGCGGGACCGGGGCCCCCGTCATGCCCCTCGTGCCCCTCGTGCCACCGGAGCCGGAGCCGGCGCCGCGCCATCGGGCCTCCCGTCGGGCCGTCGGGGCATCCGTCAGGCCATCGGGGCATCCGACATCGTGCGGGCCACGTCGACGAAGCCCGGCCGCTCGGCGACCAGGCGGCCGTCACGGACGACCTGGAACGTCACCTTGGGGTTGACGACCCGGGGGAAGCCCGGGACACCCAGCATGTCCTCGAAGCGCCAGCGGAGCGCGGGGGTGAGGCCGCCGGTGTCGACGCGGACACCGGTGTCGAGGGCGTGGGCGATCGCGCCGGGAGTGACCGAGTCGCGGTCCAGCGCCTCGATGACCTTCGTCAGCACGGTGTACGCGATCCACGTGGTCTGCACACCCGCGTCGGCCGGGTCGATCCGGTTGTCCCCGAACGCGTGGTTCCGGATCACCTCCCGCATCGTGCCCCAGCGGGCGTCGCCCGCCTCCGGGTACCAGCCGGTCATGAACGCGCCCTCGAAGGGCCCGCCCGCACCGCCCGTCCTGTCGATCAGCGGCTGGCCGACGGAGCTCAGGACGGAGGAGATCCGCACGTCGCTGTCGTCCTGGGGCAACCGGCGGAACGAGTCGAAGAAGTTCGCCGTGCGCTCGCCGAGCACCGCCGTGACGCAGCCCTTCTCCGAGCCGGCCTCGTCCCGCGCCTCGGCGGCCTCCTCCAGGTACTCGGAGGCGTCCTCCGCGGCCTTCACGTCGGTGGACGGCCGCCCCTTGCCCGACAGCAGACCGGTGTTGAGCAGCACCGGGAGATCATCGCCCGCGACCGTGTCGGGCCGCACCAGCGACACCTTGCGGCAGCCGGCCGCCAGCTGCCGGCCGTTGCCCGCGAGAAGCGCCGCCTGGCCGCCGTTGACGGGGTAGGAGAGATAGCTGGTGAACTCCTCCTCGGAGACGCCGTAGCCGCCGATGTACGGGATGCCCGCGGCCTCCAGCGGCGCCATGAAGGCACGGCCGTTCTGGCTGTACGAGCCGACGACCGCGGCGACCTCCTCCTTGACCGCGCGCCGGGCGCAGGCCGCGGCTCCCGCGGTCGTGTTGCGCTCGTTGCAGGTCAGGACGCGCAGCTCGTGGCCGTCGATGCCGCCCTTCTCGTTGACGTACTTGGCGTACGCCTGGGCCATGGCGGGCATACCGGGCATGTTCGTCGCGCGGGTCTCGTCGGGCGCGAAGGTCATCACCGTGACCGGCGCGCGGGAGCCCCCCGAATCGCCGGGGAGCATGCCGCAGCCGGCCAGCGAGGCCCCGACCGCCGCCATACACGCGGCGAGGACGGTCGCGGTTCGGTAGGGGCGGGGAGTGGAGGAGCGTCGCCAACCGGTCATGTCCCTGCACAATTCCGCCTCATGGGTAACGCTGGAATGGCCCTGGCTCAACAAAGAGTGACGGCAAGGTGAATTGCAGGGGGCGAAGATCCGCCAAATGTGGGGAACGTACGATCGACGCCGTGCAAGCAACGTCGATGAAGTCTTCCCGCCGCGGTGGTCGCTCCTCCACCATGGGCGACATGCCCCTGAACGACATGCCCTGGTGGCGCTGGCGCAGCAATGTGCGCTCGGCGCTGCACATGTTTTCCGATCCCGTCTTCCACCAGGAGATCTGGCTGGCGGGCCACGAGGGATACGGCGACATCACCGACGCCGTCTACCGGCTCGTCGAGGACACCTGGCTGGACAACTGGTCCGCCGAGAAGTACGTGGGAACGATCTTCCGCGACTCGGGAGAGGCCGCTCTCGTCGACGTGGCCGTCCTGCGGGTGCTGAGGATCATGCACCAGGTGGGCGCGGACGCACCGGTCTCGGCCTACATGGAGCACCACGGATGGCCCGAGGCGGTACGGGCCGCGCGCGACGCCCACGTACAGCTGGCGGCGAACGACGGGGAGGACCCGGACACGCCGCCGCGCACCCTCGAGGTACTGCGGATCATGACGCGGTCCGCCTGACGGACTCACCTCCGTGCGCACCCGTGGGGTGTGGCACCCTACGAAGATGACCGACCAGTACGTCCTCACGCTCTCCTGCCCGGACAAACAGGGCATCGTGCACGCCGTGTCCAGTTACCTCTTCATCACCGGCTGCAACATCGAGGACAGCCAGCAGTTCGGGGACCGGGACACGGGCCTGTTCTTCATGCGGGTGCACTTCTCGGCGGAGACGCCGGTGACCGTGGACAAGCTGCGGGCCAGCTTCGCCGCGGTGGGCGACTCGTTCGCGATGGACTGGCAGATCCATCTCGCCGAAGAGCGCATGCGGGTCGTGCTGATGGTCAGCAAATTCGGTCACTGCCTGAACGATCTGCTGTTCCGGTTCAGGATCGGGGCACTGCCGGTGGACATCGCGGCGGTGGTCTCCAACCACACGGACTTCGCGGAACTCGTCGCCTCCTACGACATTCCGTTCCGCCACATTCCGGTCACCAAGGACGGCAAGGCGGACGCGGAGGCGGAGCTGCTCGAGCTGGTTCGCGAGGAGGACGTCGAGCTCGTCGTGCTCGCGCGCTACATGCAGGTCCTCTCCGACGACCTGTGCAAGCAGCTGAGCGGCCGGATCATCAACATCCACCACTCCTTCCTGCCGAGCTTCAAGGGCGCGAAGCCCTACCACCAGGCGCATGCGCGCGGTGTGAAGCTGATCGGCGCGACGGCGCACTATGTGACGGCCGATCTCGACGAGGGCCCGATCATCGAGCAGGAGGTCGAGCGGGTGGGCCACGAGGTGACCCCCGAGCAACTGGTGGCGGTCGGCCGCGACGTGGAGTGCCAGGCCCTGGCCCGCGCGGTGAAGTGGCACGCGGAGCACCGGATCCTGCTGAACGGCCGCCGCACGGTGGTCTTCGCGTAGATAGGCCCGGTGCGGCCGGTCCCCCGGTACGCCCCGACCCGATGAGCTCCGACCCTGCGCGCACCGGGCGGCGCGCGCCAGGGCGGTCGGCTCAGAGTTGTTCCGCGCGGCGTTCCGTGAGGCCGTACTTGGTGGCGATCTTGTTCCAGAGACCGGACGCCTCGCGCTTCGCCTTCGTCGCCTCGCCGCTCTGGCGGTTGCCCTGCGCCGCCTGGCCCGTGTTGCGGGCCTTGCCACCGGGGCAGCCCTTCTTGTCCTTGACCTGGCCGGCCCACGCCGCGTAGTGGTCGTCGGCGGATGCCGAGGCCTCCCACGCCTTCTTCAGGGACGCCGTGAGCGCCTCGTTGTCCGGGAGCTTGTCCACGGACAGGCCGCCCAGACGCGTCACGAGACCGCGCCGCTGCTCCGCCGCGCCGCGCAGATCCGTCGCCGCCTGGTCCAGGTTCTTGCAGGACTTGATCGACTCCACGGAGCGGATCACCGCGGAACGGCTGTCGTTGCTGTCCGCGAGCAGCTTGTCGAGCTCCTCGGCCTGCGGCTTCGCCGGGTCCGCGGCCTCCGACGAGCCGGGCGCGGGCGAAGTCGCCGCCGCGACGCCCGTGTTGTCGTTCTCGCCCTTGTCGTCGTCACCGCCGAACATCAGCGCGCTCGCACCGAGTCCGACCACGGCGCAGCCGACGACGACCGCGGCGATCAGCGGGAGCCGCGAGGAACGGCGCGGCGCGGGGCCGGAGTCGTAGGACTGCGCAGGAGCGTCGTAGGACTGCTGCTGCGGCGTGAAGCCCTGCGCGGGACCGTACGACTGCTGCGGCGGAGCGCCGTACGGCTGCTGCTGCTGAGGGGCCCCGTACGCCTGCTGCTGCGGAGCGCCCTGATCCTGCACGGGCGGGAGGTACTGCGTCGCCTCCGCCGGGCCCTCGCTGCGGAAGAGGTTGTCGAACTCGGCCGGCGGCTGCCGGTCGCCCGGCGCGCCGGGCCTGATTCCGTACGGGGCACCGGGCGGCGGGGTGGGGACCTGCTGCTGCGGAGCGCTCTGCTGCTGCACCGGCGGGAGGTACTGCGTCGCGTCCGCCGCACCGGCCGGGTCGCCGGCGGCCCCCGGCCGGACCCCGAGGAACTGCGTCGACTCCGCGGGGTTCTCCGGCGGCAGCGCCCCGGCGGCGGGCGGGACGGGGGCGATGTACTGCGTGGCGTCGGCGTCGGGTCCCGCGCCGGCCGCCCCGGGGTACTGCCCCGGCTGCCCGTAGGTCTGCCCGTACGCCTGCGCTGGCATCTGCGGCTGGTGAGCGGCCTGCGGGTGCTGAGCCGCCCGCGGAGGCAGCGGCTGCGCGTACGCCCCCGCGCCCGGCACCTCCTCCTGCGGCAACGGCTGTGCGCCCTGCCCGGGCCCCCAGGGCGCACCCCACGGAGTCCCACCCGCCGGAGCGACCTGCTCACCGCTGACTCCGGGTATCCAGGGCTCACTGCCGTCCGCGGGCAGCACGACACCTTCGTGCGCGGGCCGCGCGGCGGGAAGCCGCGACTCGTCACCCTGTCCGCTGTGCGTCACCGGGACTCCTACGTCTGGACCTACGGAATCGTCGGCTCACGCTACCGGGTGTCTCAGGGCGTCCGCACACGCGTGTGGTACCCGTAACAAGAACGCACGCCAAGACGCTGTTTACGGACCAAGATCCCAAGTGGCCCGTGGCCAGGGACTTTCATGCCGCGTGCGTCTGCAGCCTCGCCCCGAACTCCCGTACCGCCGGCTCCGAACCGTACGGCTCCAGCCGCTGCTGCAGATCGTCGAGATACTCCACGCCCCGGCTCGAGCGCAGCGTCCCCAGCAGCTCCGCCGCCCGGGTGCCCGTCCGGCAGGCCGCCTCGACCTCGCGCTGCTGGACCTGGGCCGTCGCCAGCAGGACGAGGCCGATGGCGCGTCGCCTGGCGCGGGATTCGGGGTGGCCTTCGAGGGACTCGGTGGCGCGACGGGCCGCCTGCTCCGCCTGTCCCAGGTCGCGATGGCAGTGGGCCAGCTCGTCGGACAGATAGGCATGGTCGAAATGTGCGATCCAGTCGGGATCGTCCCCCGAGTCCGGATCGGCCCGGTCCAGCGCGCCGATCGCCCTGCCCATGGCCTCCTCACAGACACGGGCATCGCCCAGCAGCGCGTGCCCCCGGGCCTCCGCCGCGTGGAACATCGCCTCCGCCCGCGGGGTGACCTGCCCGCGCGCACCCTCCTGCGCGGCCCGCGCGAGCTGCGCGATCTCCCGCGGATTTCCCAGCTGCGCGGCGAGATGGCTCATCGAGGCGGCCAGGACATAGCCCCCGTACGCCCGGTCGCCCGCCGCCTGGGCGAGCCGCAGCGCCTGGATGTAGTAGCGCTGGGCGAGCCCGGGGTGTCCCGTGTCCACCGCCATGTAGCCCGCCAGCTCCGTCAGCCGCGCAGCGGCCGCGAAGAGCTGCCGGCCCACCGGCTCCCGGTACGAGCCGGAAAGCAGCCCGGACACCACGCTGTTGAGGTAGTGGACGACGACCGGCCGTACGTGCCCGGCACCGAAGCGGTGGTCGAGGCGCGTGAGCGCCTTCGTCATCGCCCGTACCGCCTCGACGTCCGACACCCCCACCCGCGCCCCCGCCTGCCGGGCCACCTGCGCGTCCGCGCCGGTGATCAACCAGTCGCGGCTGGGCTCGACGAGCGCCGACGCGGCGACCGTCGAGCCGGTCAGGAAGTCCCGCCTGCCCACGTCGCTGCGCCACAGCTCACAGACCTGCTCGATCGCGCCGAGCACGGTCGGCGCGAACTGCAGCCCGACGCCGGACGCCAGGTTCTTGCCGTTGGCCATGCCGATCTCGTCGATGCTGACCGTGCGCCCGAGCTTGCGGCCCAGCGCCTCGGCGATGATCCCGGGTGCCCGGCCGCGCGGCTGCTGCCCGCGCAGCCAGCGCGCCACCGACGTCTTGTCGTACCGCAGGTCCAGGCCGCGCTCCGCCCCGACCATGTTGACCCTCCGGGCCAGACCGGCGTTGGAACAGCCCGCCTCCTGGATGAGCCCCTGCAGCCTCTCGTTCGGCTGACGTGCGACGAGTGGCCTCGCTGCCATGACTACCCCCTGTAGCGGACCGCACCGGTCGCGATCTCCGTGGTGATCTTCAATTGATCACTTCCCGGCGTTATCCGGAGAATGCCGATGAGCTCGGACGATTACGGGTGAATGCCGCTCACCCGCAACTGGTTACCCGCCCATCGGGCCCGGCCCGCACGCGCGCCCCCGGCCGTGCACCCATGCGCCCCACGTGCGGGATCGATGCGCCACGGCCCGGTCCCGTGCGCCCGTAACCCGTGGTGGCGGCGGGAGTTGTGTTTATCGTGGAAGACACCATCGAAGAGTCGATCGGCCGCACGGAAGTCGCGAGGATCCCCGAGCAGCGCGGCGGACAACTGCTGGACAGCGCCCTGCGGTACGTGGAGGAGCGCCACTGGGACGTGTTCCCCGGCACCTGGCTGGAGGCCGCCGAAGGCTCCGAGCGGTGCTCCTGCGGCGCCTTCGGATGCGATGCGCCGGGGGCGCACGCCGCCCGGCCGGACTGGGCGAACCAGGCGACGGGCAGCGCCGTCGGCGCGCGCCGGCTGTGGGGCAAGCACCCGAAGGCCTCGATCCTGCTGCCCACGGGCCGGACGTTCGACGCGCTGGACGTCCCGGAGTCCGCCGGCTTCCTCGCGCTGGCCCGGATGGAGCGGATGGACATGGCGCTCGGTCCGGTGATCCGCACCCCGGGACGGCGCATGCTGTTCCTCGTCCTGCCGGGCGCGGCGCAGAAGACGCCCGATCTGGTGCGGAAGCTGGGCTGGATGCCCAGCTCGCTCGATCTGGTGGCGCGCGGCGAGGGCCACTACGTGGCGGCGCCGCCGACCCGCGTCGGCGGCCAGGGCGCGGTGCAGTGGGCGCGCAAGCCGACGCCCGCGAACCGCTGGCTCCCGGACGCGGAGGAGCTGATCAGCCCGCTCGCATACGCCTGCGGACGTGAGGCCGCCGACGAGCGGGCGCGCCGATCGTAGTGTTGGACCCGTACAACGGGGACGACGGAAGGCGGACGGCATGCCCGACCAGGCAGCGGACCGGACAGTGGAACAGACGGGGGACGGGACGGACGGCGCGCCGGGAGCGACGCCGCCCGCTGTCCGCGTGGAAGGGCTCTGGAAGCGGTTCGGCGAACAGATCGCGGTGGCGGGTGTCGATCTCACCCTGCCCGCGGGCAAGTTCATCGGGCTGGTCGGTCCGAACGGCGCGGGCAAGACGACGACGCTGTCGATGGTGACCGGACTGCTCCGCCCCGACCAGGGGCGGATCCAGGTCGCCGGTCACGACGTCTGGAAGGACCCGGTCGAGGTCAAGGCGAGGATCGGCGTCCTGCCCGAGGGCCTGCGGCTCTTCGAACGGCTCTCGGGGCGTGAACTCCTCGCGTACACCGGCCGGTTGCGCGGACTGCCGGGCGAAGAGGTCGACAAGCGGGCCGCGCAGCTCCTGGACGTCCTGGACCTGGCGGGCGCCCAGCACAAACTGGTCGTCGACTACTCGACGGGCATGCGCAAGAAGATCGGCCTGGCGGCGGCGCTGCTGCACAATCCGCAGGTGCTGTTCCTGGACGAGCCGTTCGAGGGCGTCGACCCGGTGTCGGCGCAGACCATCCGCGGCGTCCTGGAGCGGTACACGACGTCCGGCGCGACCGTCGTGTTCTCCAGCCATGTGATGGAGCTGGTGGAGTCGCTGTGCGACTGGGTCGCCGTGATGGCGGCCGGCCGGATCCGGGCCCAGGGCACGCTCGCGGAGGTACGGGGCTCGGCCTCGTCCCTGCAGAACGCCTTCCTGGAGCTGGTCGGCGCGAACGGCAGGGACACCGGGAACTCGCTGGACTGGCTCGGCGGCGGTTCGCGATGACGACCGCGACGACCTCCACGACCTCCGCGGCCGGGGCGCCCACGGCGACCGGCTCGGCCGGCTCCCTGACCCCCGTCTTCGTACGGCTGAAGCTGACGCTGCTGGCCAACGGGCTGCGGCAGTCATCGGGCCGTACCGCCGCGTTCGTCACCTCCGCGGTGCTGGCGCTGCTGCTCGCCGCGGGACAGCTCGTCGGCTTCGTCCTGCTGCGCGGCACGGAGCACGCGGCGCCGCTGGTGGTGCTGCTGACCGGGGTGCTGGCGCTGGGCTGGGCGTTCATGCCGCTGTTCTTCCCGAGCGGCGACGAGACGCTCGACCCGACCCGGCTGGTGATGCTGCCGCTGCGACCGGGGCCGCTGGTGTCGGCGCTGCTGGTGGCCTCGCTGGTGGGGCTCGGCCCGCTGTTCACGCTCTGTCTGGCGGTCGGCGGCGCGCTGGCACTGGCGCACGGGGCGGCGGCCGTGCTGGTCGCGGTGGTGGCCGTGCCGCTGGCCCTGCTGGTGTGCGTGGCGCTGGCCCGGGCGGTCGCGGCCGCCAACATCCGGCTGCTGACCAGTCGCAAGGGCCGCGACCTGGCCGTGCTGAGCGGTCTGGTGATCGCGGTGGGCATCCAGTTCGTCAACTTCGGCGTGCAGCGCCTCGGTCAGGCGGGCGGGCTCTCGGCGCTGGAGCCTGCCGCGTCGGTGGTCCGCTGGATCCCGCCGGCGTCGGCGATCGGCGCCGTCGACTCGGCGAGCACGGGCTCCTACGGGGCGGCCGTCGTCCAGCTCGCACTGTCCGCGGCGGCCCTGGCCGGGCTGCTGTACGCGTGGCAGCGCAGCCTCACGCGGCTGATGACGGCCCCGGACGGCTCGACGCTCGCGGCGGCCTCGGAGCCGACCCGCCGCGGGACGTCCACCGGTCTGCACCGGCTGCTGCCCGGAGGCCGTACGGGAACGGTCATGCAGCGCAGCCTGCGCTACGTCTGGCGCGATCCGAAGACGAAGACGGCGTGGGTGACGGCTCTGGTCATCGGCCTGATCGTGCCGCTGTTCAACGCGCTGCAGGGCAGCGGCTCGATCTACTTCGCCTGCTTCGCGTCGGGCATGCTCGGCATCCAGATGTACAACCAGTTCGGTCAGGACACCTCCGCGTTCTGGATGGTCGCGCAGACGATCGCGACGCCCCGGGACGCGTATCTCGAACTGCGGGCCCGCGCACTGGCGCTGCTGCTGATCACGCTTCCGTACACGGTGCTGGTCACGGTCGCCACGGCGGCGGTCCTCGGCGACTGGAGGGCACTTCCGGAAGCGCTCGGGATCGCCGTGGGGCTGCTGGGCGCGATGCTCGCGACGGGCGCGGTGGCGTCGGCGCGCTTCCCGTACTCGATCCCGCAGGACAGCGCGTACAAGAACGTCGCCCCGGGGCAGGGCGGTCTCGCCTGGATCTCCATCTTCGGCGGGATGATCGCCTCCGCGCTGCTGTGCGCCCCGCTGATAGCGCTCACGATCTGGCTGAATGCCACCAACTCGGAGTCCGCGCTGTGGAGTCTGCTGCCGCTGGGCGTCCTGTACGGCGGGGCGGTGGCCTGGGGCGGGCTGCGGGTGGCGGCTCCGCAGACGTCGGCGCGGCTGCCGGAGATCCTGACGGCGGTCAGCAAGGGGTGAGGGCCCGGGAGTTGAGCGGCGAGGGGTGAGGACCCCTGATCCGTACGGTGCGGGGCGCGTTCATGCCATGACGTACCGTACGGATCATGTCCACGCCTCCTCCGCCTCACGGGCACCCGCAGCACCAGGGATACCCGCCTCAACAGCCTTACGGTGCCCCGCCGCAGCCCTACGGTGCGCCGCAGGGACAGCCGGGCACGGGCCCCTACGGTGCGCCGCCGCAACAGCCGAACCCGTACGGCTCGCCGCAAGGGCAGCCGACCCCGTACGGTGCGCCGCAGGGGCAGCCGTGGCCGCAGCAGCAGGGCGGTTGGGGCGCGCCACCGCCGGTGCCGCCGAAGAAGTCGTTCTGGTCCGGCCCCAAGGCCGGGATCATCGGCGCGTCCATCGCCGTCGGGCTCCTGGCGCTCAGCTGGGCCGGGAACAACCTCGGCGGCGGTTCCGGGTCCTACCCGGAGGCGACGCACAAGGTCACGCTTCCGAAGACACTGCTGGACGGCAGGTACACGCTCGCGCAGGACCTGTCCGAGCAGGGCGAGTCCGCGCTCGCCGGGACCAGCGAGGCCGACATCCGCGACGCCAAGGCGGTCGTCGGCCAGTACACGTCCGTCGACGCGGACGGGGCCGGGGTGCTGGTCCTCTCGGGGATGTACGGGCGGATCAAGAACCCGGACTCGGTCCGGAACAGCATGCTGAAGGGCGCGGCAGAGGCCGACGGCGCGACGGTCGCGGTACCGCCGAAGGACATCGAGGTCGCCGGGTCCGACGTCACGGTCAGCTGCGAGGTGGTGACCACCGCGTCGGCCGGCGGCGAGAAGACCCCGTTCGCGATGTGCGCCTGGGCGGACGACAACACCGGGGTCTCCGTCGCCGAGGTGACGCCGAAGTCCGCGGCGCAGAGTCCGGAGTCGATCGACCTCGAAGCGGCGGCCGCGAACGCGCTGAAGGTGCGGGACGAGATCAGGAAGCCGATCGCCTGAGCCGGCAGCCCCCGCTTGTGGAGGCTGCGTGCAGACAGCCCGGCGAGAACAGCAGGGCCGGCACCGGAGCTGGATCACTCCGGTGCCGGCCCTTCGCTGTACACGAAGGCGTACAAGGGAAGTTGCACCGGGCCGGACGTGCCTCGCCGCGGCGAGGCACCGCTTTCCGGTCGAAGGGCCGTGCGAGCCAGTACTCAAAGGTGCAACCAGTTCCTGATCGTCGCAGGTCAGCGTTTGGTTTCGGGTTGGACCAATGATCGTTGTCCATATAGCGGACAGCACCTCACGCGCCTCCCGCACCCTTCCGAGCAGCCCGAACGACCATTCGATCGGCACGCCGTGAACGTATGCGGCCGGAAACAGGTGATGGATGTGCGATCACTGTACGCATCAGCAAGACTCCCGACCGCAACCGCACACACCGTAGAAGGGGTTCACCCATGCGTTACATCCTCAACACACTCGGCGCGACGGCCTCCGCGGCGGCGCTCGTCCTCGGCGGGACCGTCGCGGGCGTCGCACACGCCGACGCCGCACAGCCCACCGGGCTGTACGCGCCGTCCGCCCTGGTGCTGGCGGTCGCCAAGGGCGACGCGACGGCCACGGCGACGGTCGAGCGTGCGGTGACCCTGAGCTGTGCCCCGGCGCCGGGCGGCAGCCACCCCGCGCCCGGTGCGGCGTGCGAGGAAGTGTCCGCGGTGAACGGCGAGTTCGGCCGGCTGGCCGGTACCCCCACCCGTCCCTGTACCCGGCAGTGGGACCCCGTCACGATCACCGCCACCGGGGTGTGGCAGGGCAAGCACGTCGACTGGTCGGCCACGTACGGCAACGCGTGCGAGATGCGGGAGAGCCTGACCGGGGCCACGGTCTTCGACTTCTGAGCACATCGACTCCGAGTCCACCGCCTCTGAGCGGGTCACCTCTGAGCCGGTCTCCCGAGCCGGTCACCTCTGAGCCGGTCCCTCCCGAGCGGGTCTCCTCCCGGCCCGTCTCTTTCCCGCCCCTCAGCCGCGGCGGACCGGGGCGACACGACGGCGGTCCCGGTCCGCCGCATGGCCGGCCTCCTGCGCCGGCACCCCCTGGACCGGATGGCCACCTCCCCGGCCATCCGGTCCCGTCATGCCGTCAGCACGCCTTCCAGGAAGGGCTCGATGGCCGCGCGCCAGGCCTCCGGCCGGTCGTAGTGGACGAGATGACCGGCGTCGGCCACCTCCGCGTACTGACCGCGGGGGAGGACGCGGACCATCTCCTGCGCCTCCGCGCGGCCCAGCTCTCCGTCCAGGCCGCGCACGACGAGCGTGGGGCACCGGACCTGGGCGAGCGAGTCCCAGTGGGCGTCATGCACCCAGGTCTCACGGGACGTCAGCATCTGGCGGCGGGAGAAGGCCGGACGCCAGCCGTCCGCGCGCTCGGCCATCACCTCGGCGAAGAACTCACCGCGCGCGGGGTTGGGCCGCTCCACCCAGGGGTCGTCCTCGCCGAACCACTTGCGCACGTCCGCGAGGGTCGCGAAGGGGAGGGGCCAGGCACGGAACCAGTCCTCCCACTCCCGCTGGGAGGCCGCCCCGAGCGCGGAGGCCCGCATGTCGCAGATGACCAGGGCCTGGACGAGGTCGGGGCGCTCGGCGGCGAGCTGCCAGGCGGTGAGGGCGCCCATGGAGTGGCCGATGAGGATGGCGGGGGCCAGGCCCAGCTGTTCGACCGCGGCCGCGGCGTCCGACACATACGCCTCGCGGGTGAACGAGCCGTCGGCCGGCCTCTCGCTGCGGCCGTGGCCGCGCTGGTCGAGCGCGACCGCGCGGTGCCGCTCGGCGAGCCAGCGGGCCGTGGCAGCCCAGTGCGAGGCCCGGCCCATCAGCCCGTGGAGCAGTAACACGCCCGGAGCGCGGTCCGTCTCTCCACACCCTTTGGGCGGGTCCGCGAACTCCCAGGCAGCGAGGCGTACGCCGGCTGCTCCGGTCACGTCGATGCGCCGCACCATGGTCCAGGCACCCCCTTCTGTCCCCCGTGGATCTCCGAGCTCTCCTAGGCGGTCGAGCCCCGCCAGACTATCGAACCCCTATTCGAAAACTGGGGTCCGACGAGCAACACCCCTCGTTCGAGTGACCACTCTCAAGGATTGACGGCCGTCGCCGAGGGGAGATCTTCAGCGGGAGGCGGGCCGCTCGGGGAAACCGGTCCGAGGGGATTGACCCTGAGAGCTCGGGGCTCCGGGTCAGCAAAGGGGAGGACAGGCCCCGGCGCCCTTGGGCGCCGGGGCCCTCCGCGTTCGTCCGGCGCATGCTCCGCCCCCTCACCGATCCGGGTCATATGCCTCAGCCACAGCGTGGCACGCGAATCGCCCGGGCGCTGCCATTCCGGCCGGAAAGCGCGTACTGAAACGGCCCGGAGGCGAACGACGAAGCGCGCCCGTACCGCGAGTGCGGTACGGGCGCGCGAGGAAAGCTTCCGCGAGAAGATCCCGCGGTCGTCAGGTGTCGTCAGGTGTCGTCGGGTCAGGAGTCAGCGCTTCGCCACGAAGACGTGGGAGGCGACATCCGCCTCCAGCTCCGCGGCCTCGCCACTGCTGCCCACCAGCACACCGCCGGCCGACTCGGTCA
Organism: Streptomyces sp. NBC_00259; assembly: GCF_036181745.1. Lineage (NCBI taxonomy): Bacteria > Bacillati > Actinomycetota > Actinomycetes > Kitasatosporales > Streptomycetaceae > Streptomyces > Streptomyces sp. NBC_00259. The sequence continues at coordinate 3,450,594 of NZ_CP108080.1, forward strand.
CGCTCACCACGGAGCCGGGCTGCACACCCGCGCGCCGCAGCGTGTACATCAGCTGGGCGTCCGTCTGGATGGGCTCGCCGATCCGCCGGACGACCACGGTCTTGCCCTCCGGGCCCGCGTCGAGGTCGGCGAGGCTGACCATGCTGTCGTCCAGGAACGCCTCGGCCTCCGCCTTCTCGCCCAGCTCCTCCAGGCCCGGGATCGGATTCCCGTACGGCGACTCGGTCGGGTGGCGCAGCAGCTCCAGCACGCGCCGCTCCACCGCCTCGCTCATCACGTGCTCCCAGCGGCAGGCCTCGGCGTGGACCTGCTCCCACTCCAGACCGATGACGTCGACGAGGAGGCACTCGGCGAGCCGGTGCTTGCGCATCACGCGCGTCGCCAGCCTGCGGCCCTCCTCCGTCAGCTCCAGATGACGGTCGCCCGCGACCGTGACCAGGCCGTCGCGCTCCATGCGCGCGACGGTCTGGCTGACCGTGGGACCGCTCTGGTCGAGCCGCTCCGCGATACGGGCGCGCATCGGGACAACGCCTTCCTCTTCCAGCTCGAGGATGGTGCGGAGATACATCTCCGTGGTGTCGATCAGTCCGGACATACGTGCCCCTCGAAGAAGTCGTGCGCTGGCCCTGACTCAATTCTGACGCATCGCGCCGACAACCGGGCCCCGCCGTCTCAAACCCCGTATTGACAGAGCAATGGTCCAGACCGCAACGTGATCCGCGACACGACGAGAAGGGGCGACCGCAATGGGCGAGAACAAGCTGGCGGGTCAGTTCTTCGACGCCGCGATCGGCCTGCTGGAGCGCGTACGCGACGAGGAAGCGGCGAACATCGCGGCGGCCGGCGCCGCCATCGCGGACACCGTCGCCGCGGGCGGCCGGCTCTTCGCGTTCGGGGCGGGCCACTCCTCGCTCGCCGCCCAGGACGTCGTCTACCGGGCGGGCGGGCTCGCACTGATGAACCTGCTCGCCGTGCCGGGTGTCGTCGGCGTCGACGTCATGCCGGCCACCCTCGGCTCCGCGCTGGAGCGCGTCGACGGCCTCGCGAGCGCCGTCCTGGACTCCAGCCCCGCCCGGGCCGGTGACGTACTGATCATCATCTCCCTCTCCGGCCGCAACGCCCTGCCCGTCGAGATGGCCATGAACGCACGGGCCCTCGGCCTGAAGGTCATCGGCGTCACGTCGGTGGCGTACGCGACGGAGACACGGTCCCGGCACGCCTCCGGCACCTACCTCAAGGACCACTGCGACATCGTCCTCGACTCCAAGATCGCGATCGGCGACGCGGAACTGACCGCCGAGGGCATCGAGGCGCCCTTCGCGCCGGCCTCGACCGTCGTCACCAGCGCGCTGATGCAGGCGACGGTCGCCGCGGCCGCGGGCGACCTCGCCGAACGCGGGATCGAGCCGCCGATGCTGCGGTCCGGCAACGTGGACGGCGGCCATGAATGGAACGGCCGTGTGATGACGGAGTACGCGGACCGCATCTTCTACCGCCGCTGACCCGTCCGGTCCGGTCGGATCCCGGTCCCGGTCCCGGTCGGATCCCAGTCCCGATCCCGGTTCCGTCCGCTACTCCCCTACTCCCCCTCCACCCCCGCCAGGTCCAGCGCCGACGCCACGCGGGTCGCGACGGTCTCCGCATAGGCCGCGTCCGGACGTTCGAACGCGGGCCGGTGCGAGGACCGCAGGAAGGTGAGGACGCCGAGGGTGCGGCCGCGGCTGCGGAGCACCGTGCAGAGGGCGTGGACCGTGCCCGCCGGCCACTGGCGCTCCGCGGCCCATGCGCCGCTGCCGCTCCTGGTGCCGCCCGCACTGGCGCGGACCGAGCCGACGCGATCCATCGCCTGCAGCGCGGGATGACCCTGGGGATACCGCAGCGGAATCCCCGTCCCGGCCACGCGTGCGACGGGCCCCGGCGCACCGGAGGGCGTCGCCGCCGCCCGCAGCAGCCGCTTGCCGCGCTCCGTGACCACGTCGACCAGCGCGTGGTCGGCGAATCCGGCCAGCGCGAAGTCCACCTGGGCCGTCGCCGCCTCCATCGGGTCCTCGCACTCGGCCGCCGCCCGTGCCGCCCGGTGCAGCTGGCTGAACCGGAACCGCAGCCGGTCCGCCTCCTGCTCCGCGAGCTTCGCCTCGGTCACGTCCTGGAAGAGCCAGCCGACACCCAGCGGCACCGGCTCCTCCGCCAGCGGCGACGCGAGCCGGAGGAACCCGCTGCGCCAGCATCTGCGCCGCTCGCCCTCGTCCGTCCGCACCGTCACCCACAGCTCGACGAGGGCGCCCGGAGCACCGTCCGCGAGCACGTGGTGCAGCGCGCCTTCCAGCTCCTGCACGCCCTGCACGATCAGCTCGCCGAGCGGCCGCCCGAGCAGCGTCGTCCGCCCGCCGGAGCCCAGCATCCGGGCCGCCTGCCCGTTGACGACGGCCGGCCGCAGATCCACGTCGACCATGACGACACCCCACGAGGCGTCCTCGAACAGCGCCTCGCTGAGCGCGATCGACCGCTCCAGGTCGATCTGCGCATGCACCTCGCTGAACGCGCAGTACACCCCGGCCGGCTTCCCGTCCGCCCCGCGCACCCCGGCCGACTGCGTACGTACGAGCACCCGCCCGCCGTCCTTGCGCAGCAGCGCGAACTCGTGCACCTGCCGTCCCGGGGCCCGCATGGCGGCCATCAGCCGCCCCCGCACCTCGTCCGCGTCGGCGGTCCGCACCGCCCACCCGGCGAACCCGCGCCGCCCGACGGCCTCCTCGGGCGACCAGCCGAGAATCCGCTCGGCCTCCCGGTTCCAGTGGGTGATCACCCCGTCCGCGTCGAACGCGCACAACGCGGCGTCCATCCCGTCCAGCAGCGCCGCGAGCAGATCCGAACCGGGTCCGTCCCGCTCCGGCTCGTCCGGACCCAGCGCGCTGGTGGTCTCGCTCCTGGAAGCACTCATCCTGGCACCCCCTGCAGGACGTGTCCTCGACCCGTGCCGCCCTCCGCGCGAGCGGCCCCCCGATCATTCAACTGGAACGTGATGCAGGACACACTGATTTCGCGGAAATCGTTGCGTGCGAAAAAAGGGGTTGAGCCCGCACGAAGAGGTTCCTAGTGTGTGACCCACGTTGGAAAGGAGGTGGTTCGGAAGTGATTTCTTACCGGACAGGCGAGGTGGCTGCGGGCTGACGGCCCGTCGTCGCACTCTGTGCGCCTCGGCAGGCCGTCTGCCGAAATCCAAGCAGTCACCGACCCGCGGGCTCGCCGGTACGTCCGGCCGGCTTCCTCCTCGGAGGAAACCAGAGCCCGCGGGTTTCTGCGTGTCCCGGACGGTTTCCGCGTGATCCGGCGGCGTGCTCCGGCAGCTTTCCGCGTACGTCGCAGGCCGACCGCCGCGGTCAGGGCGCCAGACGCTCGACCCGCCAGCCCGTGGGCTCCCCTGCCGTGCGCACGTACCGCAGCCGGTCGTGCAGCCGGTTCTCGTGGCCCTGCCAGAACTCGACCGTCTCCGGGGTGACCCGGTATCCGCCCCACTCCGGCGGCGCCGGCACCTGCTCGCCCGCCGGGTAGCGGGCGGCGAGTTCCTCGTAGCGGCGCAGCAGCTCCGCGCGGGAGGGGATGACGGAGGACTGGGGGCTGGCCCAGGCGCCGAGCTGGGAGCCGTGGGGACGGGTACGGAAGTAGCCGGCCGTCTCGTCGCGGCCCACGCGGGCCGCCGTGCCGGTGACGATGACCTGGCGGGTCAGCGGGTGCCAGGGGAAGAGCAGCGAGACATGGGGGTTGGCGTCGATCTCGCGGCCCTTGCGCGAGGCGTGGTTCGTGTAGAAGACGAAGCCGCGGTCGTCGAAGTGCTTGAGCAGCACGGTCCGGGACGAGGGGCGGCCGTCGGGCGTGGCCGTGGAGACGATCATGGCGTTCGGCTCGTGGAGGTGGCCGGCCGCGGCGTCCTTGAACCAGTGGACGAACTGCTCCATCGGCTCGGCGGGCAGGTCCGCCTCGTCGAGGGGCGTCGAGCGGTAGTACTCGCGCATGGCGGCGGGGTCGAGGGCGTCGGTCACGTGAGTCATCCTGCCCTAGCGGCAGTGTGACCGGTCGGCGAGTGTGCCCGGCACCGAGTGCCGCCAATCCTGTGCGACCGGATCGGCGGACTGTGCCGGATGTCACGCTTCCCCCGCATCATCGGAACCCGCCAAAATCGGCGCTGGGCCGCTGTGGCCTCCCTACGACGCGGAGAGGGTGACCTCCCTCCGCTCGGGGCATCACCGGAGTGGTGACCCACCCGGGCCGAAGCTTGTCTCGCACACATCATGAGGAGCCGCCTGATGTCCGACTTCGTACCCGGACTAGAGGGAGTCGTCGCGTTCGAGACCGAGATCGCCGAACCCGACAGGGAGGGCGGCGCGCTCCGCTACCGCGGCGTCGACATCGAGGATCTCGTCGGTCACGTCTCGTTCGGGAACGTGTGGGGCCTGCTGGTCGACGGGGCGTTCAACCCCGGCCTTCCGGCCGCCGAGCCGTTTCCGATCCCGGTCCACTCCGGTGACATCCGCGTCGACGTGCAGTCGGCGCTGGCGATGCTCGCCCCGGTGTGGGGCCTGAAGCCGCTCCTCGACATCGACGAGGCCCAGGCGCGCGACGATCTCGCGCGGGCCGCCGTGATGGCGCTGTCGTACGTGGCACAGAGTGCCCGCGGGCAGGGTCTGCCGATGGTGCCGCAGCGGGAGATCGACAAGGCGCAGTCGGTCGTGGAGCGGTTCATGATCCGCTGGCGTGGTGAGCCGGACCCGAAGCACGTGAAGGCCGTCGACGCGTACTGGACGTCGGCCGCGGAGCACGGCATGAACGCCTCGACGTTCACCGCCCGGGTCATCGCCTCGACCGGCGCCGACGTGGCGGCCGCGCTCTCCGGTGCCGTCGGCGCGATGTCCGGTCCGCTGCACGGCGGCGCACCGTCCCGGGTCCTCGGCATGATCGAGGAGATCGAGCGGACGGGTGACGCCGTCGCCTATGTGAAGAAGGCCCTGGACAAGGGCGAGCGGCTGATGGGCTTCGGCCACCGGGTGTACCGGGCCGAGGACCCGCGTGCCCGTGTGCTGCGGCGCACCGCGAAGGAGCTGGCCGCGCCGCGCTACGAGATCGCGGAGGCGCTGGAGACGGCCGCGCTGGAGGAGCTGCACAACCGCCGCCCGGACCGGGTCCTGGCGACGAACGTGGAGTTCTGGGCGGCGATCATGCTGGACTTCGCCGAGGTCCCGGCCCACATGTTCACGTCGATGTTCACGTGCGCCCGTACGGCCGGCTGGTCGGCGCACATCCTGGAGCAGAAGCGCACCGGGCGGCTGGTGCGTCCCTCCGCCCGCTACATCGGTCCCGGCTCGCGCGACCCGCGCGAGATCGAGGGGTACGCCGACATCACCGCCCGCTGAGGCGCCTCGCAGCGCCCCGGGTCCGGGTCAGGCCGCCCGCTCCACGAGTTCCGCGTGGTGGCGGGCGGCGACCTGCGGGTGGGCCCGCAGCTTGCCCTTGAGCTCGTTGCGCCCGTACTCCGCGAACAGCGGGTTGGCGGGGTCGGCGGTGACACCGGGCGCGCCCGCCGCGTACGGGAACGGCAGCGGGGCGACACGCGCGTCCAGACGCGGGTTGAAGAAGAACGGCACCGAATACCGCTCGGTGGCGCCGGGCGGGCTGACCACGCGGTGGTTGGTGGCGAGCAGATAGCCGTTGGTGGCGACTTCGAGGAGTTCGCCGAGGTTGACGACGAACGCGCCGGGCAGCGGCGGTACGTCGTGGAAGGCGCCGTCCTCGCGCTGCACCTGGAGGCCGCCGATCCGGTCCTGGTGGAGCAGGGTCAGGAAGCCGTAGTCCTTGTGGGCGCCGACTCCCTGGTCCGCGCCGTCCCCCGCGCTGCCGGGGTAGCGCACCAGTTTGAGGTGCAGATGCGCCCGGTCGCCGAAGATGTCGTCGTAGAAGTCCGGCGGGGCGCCGATCGCCGCGAGGAGTTCGTGGAGCAGCTTGTGGGCGACCGCGCTGAGCCGGTCGATCCAGTCGAGCGCGGCGGCGCGCAGCCCGGGAAGGGCTGCCGGCCACTGGTTGGGGCCCTCCAGCCACCAGTAGGCGGGCTGGCCGGGGCCCGGTATGTGCGCGGGCCGCTCGGCGCCGATGTCGAGCTGGTCGCGCCAGTCCCGGCTGCCGCCGGTGTGCTCGTCGCCGATGCGCGTGTAGCCACGGAAGTGCGGTGAGTTGATGTTGTCGATGGCGAGCCGGTCGGCCTCGGGCAGGGCGAAGAAGTCGCGCATCGCCGTCATGAGCGCATCGGTCTCGTCCTGGGACACACCGTGGCCGGTCAGCTGGAAGAAGCCGACGTCATGGGCGGCGCTGTGGAGCCGGGCGTGCAGCTCGCCGCGCGCGGCGGGGCCGCGGTCGGCGGCGGAGAGGTCGATGACCGGAAGCTGCGAGAAGTTCGAGTGAGACGTCGAGAGAGACATGGGTGCGTCCGCTGAGTCGTGCCCCGGTCGCCGGTCCCGGTGATGACCGGGTACGCGTGCTGTCGGCGTCCGCCGTGGTGGGGCGGGGGCCGGAGGACCGGGTGGGGGTGGAAGGGGGGCTTGCGTCGGGGGTCAGCGGTGAGCCCGACAGCCCATGCTCGTGACGCGGAGGAAGTCCACGTGGCGGCGTCGTACGAGCGGAAGCATGCGGCAAGAATACGCCGGGGGTGCGACGGACGGGGTGACCCGGGTCACCCCAGCACCTCGTGCAGCAGCCGCCCCCACTGCGCCACCACCCGTTTCCGTCGTGCCGCGTCGTCCGTCAGCAGGTTCGCCAGGCCCAGCCCCCGCGCCATGTCCAGCAGGCCCTGGACCGTTTCCCGTACCCCCGGCTCCGACTCGTCCGCTCCTAGGAGCTCCACCGCTATCCGGTGGGTCTCACGGCCGACGCGGCCCTCCAGTTCGGTGACGCGGGCCCGCAGCTGTTCCTCGTTGGAGGCGGCGACCCACAGATGGAGGGCGGCGCGGAAGAGGGGGCCGGTGTAGAGGTCGACGAGGGCCTCCAGCACGGCCGCCCGGTTCTGGACGGGGAGGGCGCGCAGGGCCGAGGAGCGTTCCTCGGCGACGTACTCGACCGCCGCGGTGAACAGGTCCTCCCGGGTCGGGAAGTGGTGCTGTGCCGCGCCCCGCGAGACCCCGGCCCGCTCGGCGACCACCGAGACGGTCGAGCCCGCCCAGCCGCGCTCGGCGAGGCAGGCCACCGCGGCCTGCAGGAGCCGCTGCCGGGTGGCCCGGCTGCGGTCCTGCTTCGGGGCGGTCACAACAGCCATGCAGGATCCCGTCGTTCGAGGAAGGCGGTCATCCCCTCGCGCGCCTCCGCCGAGGCGAAGAGCGACGCCGAGCGCTGCACGAGATCCTCCGCGTCGCGGTCGAAGGTCTCCCGCACCCTAGCCGTGAGCAGCTGTTTCGTCGCGTCCAGGGCCTGTGGTGAGGCCTTCCGGAACCCGTCGAGCACCGGCGCGAGGACCGCGTCCACGTCGTCGCCGACGGCCGTCACCAGTCCGATACGGGCGGCCTCCGCGGCGTCGAAGCGCTCCCCGCTCAGGTAGTAGCGGGCCGCGGCGCGCGGCTCCAGGCGGGGCAGCAGCGGCAGGGAGATGACGGCCGGGGCGACCCCGATCCGTACCTCCGTGAACGCGAAGTCGGACCCGGCCGAGGCGGCCGCGACGTCGCAGGCGCCGACGAGGCCGAGCCCGCCGGCCCGAGCGTGGCCCGTCACCCGCGCCACCACCGGCTTCGGCAGTTCGACGATCTGCCGGAGCAGCGCGACGAAGGTGTACGGGTTCGGCGGCTCCTTCAGGTCGGCGCCGGCGCTGAAGGTGCCGCCGGTGTGGGTGAGGACGACGGCCCGTACGGCCGGGTCCTTGCCGCACGCGGTCACCGCGTCGGCCAGCTCACCGACGAGCCGCGCCGACAGGGCGTTGCGGTTCGCCGGCGAGTCCAGGGTCAGCGTCGTGATGCCGCGCTCGGACGCCGTTTTGATCAGTGTCACGTGGTCTCCTTCTCCCGGTCCTCCCGGCCTGCCCGGTCCTCCCGGTCGCGCAGTTCGCGGCGCAGGATCTTCCCCGACGCCGCCCGTGGGACCCCGCCGATGAACTCGACGCGGCGGACCTTCTTGTACGGGGCGACGCGCTCGGCCACGTAGGCGAGGACGTCGTCGCCGGTCAGCCCGGTCGCCGCCGGCTGCCGTACGACGTACGCCTTCGGGACCTCGTTGCCGTCCTCGTCGTACACCCCGATCACCGCGGCGTCCGCGATGCCCTCGTGGGTGAGGAGCAGGGCCTCCAGCTCGGCCGGGGCGACCTGGAAGCCCTTGTACTTGATGAGTTCCTTGACCCGGTCGACGACGAACAGCCAGCCGTCCTCGTCGACGCGGCCGATGTCTCCGGTGTGCACCCATCCGTCGGCGTCGATCATGTCGGCGGTGGCCTCGGGGCGGCCGAGGTAGCCCTTCATCACCTGCGGCCCCCGGATGGCGATCTCGCCCTCCTCGCCCGGCGCCACGTCCTGGCCGGGGTCGTCGAGGGACAGGATCCGCATCTCGGTGTTCGGCAGCAGCTTGCCGACGGCCCCGGCGGGCGGGTTCGGCGCGGACAGCGGCACGACATGGGTGCCGGGCGACAGCTCGGTCATGCCGTACGCCTGCCGGACCGGCGGCAGCCCCAGCCGGGCCGAGCAGGCCCGGGCGAGCTGCGCGTCGAGCGGGGCGGCGGCGCTGACGATGTACTCCAGCGACGACAGGTCGTACTGCGCGACCGCCGGGTGCTTGGCGAGCGCGAGGACGATCGGCGGGGCGACGTACAGGCCGTTGATGCGGTGCTTCTCTATCGCCGCCAGGAACTGCTCCAGGTCGAACCGGGGCAGGACGACGACGGTGGCGCCCTTGCGCAGCGGGGCGTTCATCAGGGCGGTGAGGCCGTATATGTGGAAGAACGGCAGCACCGCGAGGATGCGGTCGCCCGGGCCCATCGGGATGAACGGCTCCAGCTGCGCCAGGTTGGTGGCGATGGACCGGTGGGTGAGCATGACGCCCTTGGGGATGCCCGTGGTCCCCGAGGAGTACGGGAGGGCGGCGACGTCCTCGTCCGGGTCGATGGCGAGCACGGGTTCCGGTGCGGCGGAGCCGAGCATGGTGCGGATCGAGCGGTGCCCGTCCGCCTCGTCGCAGACGAAGATCTCCTCGATGCCGCCCACGAGTTCCGCGGCGCGGCGGGCCGCCTCGAGGAGCGGGGAGACGGTGACGATCCAGCGGGCGGAGGAGTCCGAGAGCTGCTTGGCGAACTCCTCCGCCGTGGCGAGCGGATGGACGGTCGTGACCGACGCCCCGGCGCGCGTGGCGCCGTAGAAGACGGCCGGGTAGGCGACCGAGTTGGGGCTGTGCAGGGCGAGGACGTCGCCCTTGCGCACGCCGGTGTCGGCGAACGCGGCGGCGAGCCGGCGGTGGAACGTGTCGAGCTGCGCGTACGTGATCGTCGTGGCGCCGGTCCTGTCGGTCCCGTCGATCAGGGCGACGGCGTCGCCGTACTCGGCCGCCCCGCCCAGGACCGCGTCGTGGATGGGGACGGAGAGGGACGGGACATCCGCGTACTCGCTGTGGTGCATCACCATGACAGCCCCTTCACGGTCGAGTCGTGCTCGCCAGAGTCGTGCTCGCCAGAATCGCCCCTGTCAGTACGACTTGGGGAGACCCAGGGACTGGTGGGATACGAAGTTGAGGATCATCTCCCGGCTGACCGGGGCGATCCGGGCGACGCGGGCCGCGGTGATCAGCGAGGCCAGGCCGTACTCACGGGTGAGGCCGTTGCCGCCGAGCGTGTGGACGGCCTGGTCGACGGCCTTCACACAGGCCTCGCCGGCCGCGTACTTGGCCATGTTGGCGGCCTCCCCTGCGCCCAGGTCGTCGCCCGCGTCGTACAGCGCCGCGGCCTTCTGCATCATCAGCCGGGCGAGTTCCAGCTCTATGTGGGACTGCGCGAGAGGGTGGGCGATGGCCTGGTGGGCGCCGATGGGGGCCTTCCAGACCTGCCGTTCCTTCGCGTACTCCACGGCGCGGGCCAGCGCGTAGCGCCCCATGCCGATCGCGAAGGCCGCGGTCATGATCCGCTCCGGGTTCAGCCCGGCGAAGAGCTGGAGGAGGCCCGCGTCCTGGTCACCGACGAGCGCGTCCTCGGGCAGTTCCACGTCGTCGAGGACCAGCTCGAACTGCTTCTCCTGCGCCTGCAGTTCCATGTCGATGCCCGAGCGGGTGAAGCCGGGGGTGTCGCGCGGGACGATGAAGAGGCACGGCTTGAGCCTGCCGGTCCTGGCGTCCTCGGTGCGGCCGACGATGAGGGTCGCGTCGGCGATGTCGACGCCGGAGATGAAGACCTTGCGGCCCGTGAGGATCCAGCCGTCCCGCGTGCGCCGCGCGGTGGTGGTGATCCGGTGCGAATTCGAGCCGGCGTCGGGCTCGGTGATGCCGAAGGCCATGGTGCGGCTGCCGTCGGCGAGACCGGGCAGCCACGTCCGCCGCTGCTCCTCGGTGCCGAAGCGGGCGATGACGGTGCCGCAGATGGCGGGCGAGACGACCATCATGAGCAGCGGGCAGCCGGCGGCCCCGAGCTCCTCCAGGACGATGGACAGCTCGGCCATGCCGCCGCCTCCGCCGCCGTGCTCCTCCGGGAGGTTGACGCCGAGGTACCCCAGCTTGGCGGCCTCCGCCCACAGCGTCTCGCGGTCGTAGCCGCGGCCGTGCCGCTGCCCGAGCGCGGAGACGGCGGCGCGCAGTGCGGTGTGCTCTTCGCTCTCGATGATCGTGGTCATGATGCGGGCTCCTCCTGTACGGCGGCCTCTGCGGCTTGTACGGCTGGCACGGCTTGTACGACGGCGAGAAGGGCGCCGACCTCGACCTGGCGGCCGGGGGCGGCGTGGAGCGCGGTGAGCGTGCCGGAGGCGGGAGCGGAGATCCGGTGCTCCATCTTCATCGCCTCCAGCCAGATGAGGGGTTGTCCGGCGGTGACCGTCGCGCCGGGCGCCAGACCGTCGGCGACGCGGACGACGGTGCCGGGCATGGGCGCGAGCAGCGAGCCGGGTTCACGCTGGGCGGTGGGGTCGGGGAAGCGGGGCAGCACGGTCAGGGCGGTGTTCCCGACGTACACGCGGTCACCGTGGCGCGTGACGGGGAACTCGCGTTCCACACCGTCCACTTCGAGCCGTACGGCGTGCGGGGCGAACCGGACGACCCGTACAGCGGGAAGGTCCTCGACCTCCATGCCGCCGCCGCGGGTGGGCCGGTAGCGCACCTCGTACTCGCCGTCCCGGCCGGCGTAGCGCTTCACCTGCGGCTGCGAGGGGAGGTTGCGCCAGCCGCCGACGCCCGCGCCGGTGCGCGCCGCGGCGTCGGCGAGGGCGGCCGCGACCGCCGCGACGTCCTCGTCGCCCCCGGCGGCGGTCAGCTCCGGCAGATGCCGGTCGAAGAAGCCGGTGTCCATCCGCGCGGTGACGAACTCGGGGTGCCGCAGGGACCGTACGAGCAGCTCCCGGTTGGTCACGGGCCCGTGCACGCGCCCCCGCCCCAGATCCGCCGCGAGCCGCCGCACGGCCTCCTCCCGCGTGGGCGCCCATACGACGACCTTCGCGATCATCGCGTCGTAGTGCACCCCGATCCGGTCCCCCTCGGCGTACCCGGCGTCGACCCGGGTCCGGGGAACCCCGTCGCCCGCGTTCGACGGCGGGCCGGTGGGGAAGGACAGCGCGTGCAGCGGGCCCGTCTGGGGGGACCAGGCCCGTGCCGGGTCCTCGGCGTAGAGGCGCGCCTCCACGGCGTGGCCCCGGGCAGGCGGCGGGTCGCCTGGAAGGCGGGCTCCCTCGGCGACCTGGAGCTGGAGGGCCACGAGGTCGACGCCGAACACTTCCTCGGTGACGGGGTGCTCGACCTGGAGGCGGGTGTTCATCTCCAGGAAGTGGGCCCGCTCGCCGACGACCAGGAACTCGACCGTGCCCGCGCCGCGGTAGTCCGTCGCGCGGGCCGCGCGGACCGCCATCTCCTCCAGCGTGGCGGTGAGTTCCGGGCCGAGCCCCGGAGCCGGCGCCTCCTCGACGACCTTCTGGTGGCGGCGCTGAAGGGAGCAGTCGCGGGTGCCGAGCGCCCACACGGTGCCGTGCGCGTCGGCGAGGATCTGCACCTCGACATGGCGGCCGCCTTCGACGTACGGCTCGACGAAGACCTCACCGTCCCCGAAGGCGCTCAGCGCCTCGGCCCGCGCCGCCTCCACCTCCCCTTCCAGGTCGGCCAGTTCGCGTACGACGCGCATACCGCGCCCGCCGCCGCCCGCCGCCGCCTTGACCAGGACCGGCAGGTCGTCCTCGCCGAGCCCGTCCACGGCGAGCGGCGCGATCCCCATGAGTTCCTTGGCGCGCGTCTTGGACGCCATGGCCTCGATGGCCTCCGGGGGCGGGCCGATCCACACCAGGCCCGCGTCGATCACCTCGCGGGCGAAGCCGGCGTTCTCGGAGAGGAATCCGTAGCCGGGGTGGACGGCGTCCGCGCCCGCGGCGAGCGCCGCCTTCACGATCAGGTCGCCGCGCAGATACGTCTCGGCAGGGGTCGCGCCCGGAAGGCGTACGGCCGCGTCGGCCTCCCGTACGTGCAGCGCTCCCGCGTCCGGGTCCGAGTACACCGCGACGGTCGCGACGCCCAGCTCACGGCAGGTGCGGAAGACCCGGCAGGCGATCTCGCCCCGGTTCGCGACAAGAACTGACTGGATCACGATCAGGACCTCACATCCGGAAGACGCCGAAGCCGCCGCGCGCGCCCTCGACCGGTGCCGTGTGGATCGCCGACAGGCACAGCCCGAGGACGGTGCGGGTGTCGCGCGGGTCGATGACGCCGTCGTCGTAGAGCCGCCCGGAAAGGAACATCGGCAGCGACTCCGTCTCGATCTGCTGCTCGACCATCGCGCGCAGACCGGCGTCGGCCTCGTCGTCGTACGGCTGCCCCTTCGCCGCGGCGGACGCGCGGGCCACGATCGACAGCACCCCCGCGAGCTGCTGGGGTCCCATGACGGCGGACTTGGCGCTGGGCCAGGCGAAGAGGAAACGCGGGTCGTACGCCCGCCCGCACATGCCGTAGTGCCCGGCGCCGTACGACGCGCCCATGAGGACGGACAGGTGCGGGACCTTCGAGTTCGACACCGCGTTGATCATCATCGCGCCGTGCTTGATGATGCCGCCCTGCTCGTACTCCTTGCCGACCATGTAGCCGGTGGTGTTGTGGAGGAAGACCAGGGGGATGTCCCGCTGGTTGGCGAGCTGGATGAACTGCGCGGCCTTCTGCGACTCGGCGCTGAACAGCACGCCCTGCGCATTGGCGAGGACCCCGACGGGACGGCCGTGCAGCCGCGCCCAGCCGGTGACCAGGCTCGTCCCGTACAGCGGCTTGAACTCGTCGAAGTCCGAGCCGTCGACGATCCGGGCGATGACCTCGCGCGGGTCGAAGGGGGTCTTCAGGTCCTCGGGGACGATGCCGAGGAGCTCGTCCTCGTCGTACTTCGGGGCCTCGGCCGGGACGGACGGCCCGGGGTGCGCCTTGCGGTGGTTGAGCCGCGCGACGATACGGCGGGCGTGGCGGACGGCGTCGTGCTCGTCGACGGCGTAGTGGTCGGCGAGCCCGGACGTACGGGCGTGCATCTCGGCGCCGCCGAGGGACTCGTCGTCGCTCTCCTCGCCGGTGGCCATCTTCACCAGCGGCGGTCCGCCGAGGAAGACCTTCGACTGCTCCTTGATCATGACCGTGTGGTCCGACATGCCGGGGACGTACGCACCGCCGGCGGTGGAGTTGCCGAAGACGACGGCGATGGTCGGGATGCCGGCGGCGGAGAGCCGGGTGAGGTCGCGGAAGAGGGCCCCGCCCGGGATGAAGATCTCCTTCTGGGAGGGGAGGTCGGCGCCGCCGGACTCGACGAGGCTGATGACGGGGAGGCGGTTGGCGAACGCGATCTCGTTCGCGCGCAGCGCCTTCTTCAGGGTCCAGGGGTTGCTGGCTCCGCCGCGTACGGTCGGGTCGTTGGCCGTGATCAGGCACTCGACGCCCTCGACCGTGCCGATGCCGGTGACGAGGGAGGCCCCGACGGGATAGTCGCTCCCCCAGGCGGCGAGCGGCGACAGCTCCAGGAACGGTGTGTCCGGATCGAGAAGGAGCTCGATGCGCTCACGGGCGAGCAGCTTGCCCCGCTTCCGGTGCCGGGCCGTGTACTTCTCGCCGCCGCCGGCGAGTGCCTTGGCGTGCTCGGCGTCGAGCGCGTCCAGCTTGGCGAGCATCGCGGTGCGGTGGGCGGTGTAGTCGGGGGACGTGGTGTCGAGCGCTGTGGCGAGAACGGTCATGGGGCCGGGTCACCTCCGGTGCGGGTGCGGGGCGTGCGCGCGTACGGATGGGTGTGGGCGGTGGGCGCGTACGGATGGGCGCAGAGGGTGCGCGCGTACGGACGGGCGCGGAGGGTGCGCGCGTACGGACGGGCGCGAGGGGTGGCGCCCGTCGCGCGGGGCCTTCTCCCTCCCCCCGCGCCGTCACAGCAGCACCTCCGGCACATCCACGTACCGGGCGCGCAACCACTCGCCCACCGCCTTCGCCTGCGGGTCGAAGCGGGCCTGGGCGGCGACGCCCTCCCCCAGCAGTCCGTGGACGACGAAGTTCAGCGCCCGCAGATTGGGCAGCACGTGCCGTACGACACGCAAGTCCGCGGTCTCCGGGAGAAGTTCACGGAAGCGGTCCACCGTCAGCTCGTGCGCCAGCCACCGCCACGCCTCGTCCGTGCGCACCCACACGCCGACGTTCGCGTCGCCGCCCTTGTCACCGCTGCGGGCGCCCGCGACGAGGCCGAGCGGGACGCGGCGCACCTGACCGCCGCCGGGGAGCGGCTCGGGCAGGTCCGGGTCGGGAGCCGGCTCCAGGGCGCGGGTGTGCGCGGCCGCCGGTACCGTCTCGCGCCGCCCGTCCGGCAGCACGGCGACGTGCTCCACCGTGGTCGCGTCCACGTACTCCGTCCCGAAGACGCCGTACGGCGTTCCCTTCCCCGGCGGGGCGGTGACGTGGAAGCCCGGGTAGCTGCCGAGTGCCGCCTCGATCGCGGCGCCGCTGACGACGCGGCCCACGGCCTCCGCGTCCGGATCCCGCACCACCAGCCGCAGCAGCGCGCTCGCGGTCTCCTCGGTGTCCGCGTCGGGGCGGTCGGTACGGGCCAGGTCCCAGCGGACCTCCCCGGGCCGGGACTTGGCCCGGACGAAGGCGTCCTCGATCTGGTCGCGGACGAGCCGCGCCTTGGCGTCGATGTCGAGTCCGGTGAGGACGAACACGACTTCGTTGCGCCATCCGCCGAGACGGTTCAGGCCGGTCTTGAGGGTGGGCGGCGGGGCCTCGCCTCGTACGCCGTCGACACGGACGCGGTCGGGGCCGTCCTGGGTGAGGCGTACGGAGTCGAGGCGCGCGGTGACGTCGGGTCCCGCGTACCGGGCACCGCCCGTCTCGTACAGCAGCTGGGCGGTCACCGTACCGACGTCGACGACTCCGCCGGTGCCGTCGTGCTTGGTGATGACGCTGGAGCCGTCGGCGTGCAGTTCGGCGACGGGGAAGCCGGGGCGCCGCACGTCATGTCCGGTGAAGAAGGAGTAGTTGCCGCCCGTCGCCTGTGCCCCGCACTCCAGGACGTGCCCGGCGACGACCGCGCCGGCGAGCGCGTCGTGCTCCTCGGGCCCCCAGCCGAAGTGCCACTGCGCGGGCCCGGTGACGAGCGCGGCGTCCGTGACGCGTCCGGTGACGACGACGTCGGCCCCGGCGCGCAGGCACGCGGCGATGCCGGCGCCGCCGAGGTAGGCGTTCGCGGCGAGCGTGCCGGGGAAGCGGGCGGAGAGGTCGTCGCCCTCGACGTGTGCGACCCGTACGGGTACGCCGACACGGGCCGCGAGTTCGCGTACGGCGTCGGCGAGTCCGGCCGGGTTGAGTCCGCCGGCGTTGGCGACGATCCGCACGCCGCGCTCGTGGGCGAGCCCGAGGCTCTCCTCCAGCTGACGCAGGAAGGTCTTGGCGTAGCCCAGGCGCGGGTCCTTCATCCGGTCGCGGCCGAGGATGAGCATGGTGAGCTCGGCGAGATAGTCCCCGGTGAGGACGTCGAGTTCGCCGCCGGTGAGCATCTCGCTCATCGCGTCGAACCGGTCGCCGTAGAAGCCGGACGCGTTGCCGATGCGCAGCATGCTCACGCCTCCTTGGGCGGGCGCCCGGGACCGGCGGGGCCCGCGAATGCCTGGGCGATGTCCAGCCAGCGGTCGGCCTCGGCACCCTCGGCGCGTACGGCGAGGTCGTCGCGGTGCGCGCGCTGGGTCACCAGCAGACAGAAGTCCAGCGCGGGGCCGGTGACCCTCTCGGCCGCGTCCTCGGGCCCGTACGCCCACAGCTCGCCGTCGGGGCCGGTGAGTTCGACCCGGAACTCCTGCTTCGGCGGTTCGATCCCGCGCACGGTGTAGGCGTAGCCGCGGGCCCGTACACCGATGTGCGCGACGTGCCGCAGCCGGGCGGTCGGTTCCCGTACGACGCCGAGCGCGTCGGCGACGTCCTGGCCGTGCGCCCAGGTCTCCATGAGCCGGGCGGTGGCCATCGACGTGGCGCTCATGGGCGGCCCGTACCAGGGGAAACGGGACCCGGCGGGCGCGTCGCCCAGGGCCTGCCGGAGCCCGTCGCGACCGGCTCGCCAGTGGGCGAGCAGCTCGCGGGGCGGCCGGCGGGCGCCGGCCTCGGCGGCACGGTCGACGAACGTGTCGGGTGCGACGAGGGCCTTCTCGACCTCCTCGGCGAACGCTCCGGGGTTGGTGACGGCGAGCAGCGCGACCTCGTCGGTCCAGGCGAGATGGGCGATCTGGTGGGCGACGGTCCAGCCGGCCGCGGGTGTCGCGGTCTCCCACTGCTCGTCACTCAACTCGCCGACGAGGCGGTCGAGTTCCTCGCTCTCTGCGCGCAGGTCGTCAATGACGACCGCGGGGTCGGGCACGGTGCGCTCCCTCCGGGACACGGCGTGGTGCCCCGGAGCATGGCAGCGCGAACAGAAACAAGCAAGCGTGCTTGCTTTGGTTTTTGGGGTGAGGTGGGGAGGGGCGGGGTGCGGAGGGGGCGCGGAGGGCTGCGGAAGGGGGCGGGGCGGGGCGGGCTGCCGAAGGTGTCCGGGCGCCCTGCCGAAGGAGGCCGGGCGAGCCGCCGTCCGGCGTCGGGGTGCTCTGCCGAAGGTGTCCGGGGCGGTCTGCGAAGTGGGCGCGGCGCTCTGCCTCCGAGGTCCGGGCGCGCTGCCGAAGGTGTCCGCGCGGGCTGCCGTCCGGCGTCGGGGACCCGTTGCCCGAGCCCGGTCGCTGCGCCGAAGGTGTCCGGGCGCGCTGCCGTCCGGCGTCAAGCGCGATCGGCCGTCCGCCCTCGGGCGCGCGGACGCCAAGATCCGCGCGCACCGTCGTCAGGTGTCAGGCATCGCGGACACCAGGATCGGCGCACACCGTCCTCCGTCGCCCGGCATCGCGGACACCAGGATCGGCACACACCGGCGTCAGGCCAGTCCGCGGTGCGGCGTTGGGGCTCCGCCGTCCGGTCGACACACGGTCCGGACACGAGGAGGCTCCGCCGCCCGGCCGGCCCACGGCTCCCGCCCCGACGCCGCGCCCCCGGGGGCCGGGCGGGCTGACGCCGAGGTGCGGCGTCTAGGGTGCGGGCATGACATCGCAGGCATACCTCTCCGAGCTGTTCTCGCTGGACGGCCGGGTCGCCGTGGTGACCGGCGGCAGTTCCGGCATCGGACGGGCCATCGCCGGGGCCCTTGCCCGGGCCGGGGCGAGTGTCGTGATCGTGGCGCGCAAGGAGGCGCAACTGGCCGCCACGGTGGGCGAGCTGACCGCCGAGGGCTGCCGGGCGGCCTGGGTGAGCGGCGACCTGAGCACCCGCGACGGCGTGCGGGCGGCGGCCGAGGAGGCGGCCGGGGTGTTCGGGGAGCCCGACATCCTCGTCAACTGCGCCGGGGTCAATCTGCGGCCGCCGATGGGCGAGTTGGGCGAAGAGGTGTGGGACACCACGATGGCGGTGAACCTGGAGGCGCCCTACCTGCTGGGCCAGCGGTTCGGGCCCGGCATGGCCGAGCGCGGCTTCGGACGGATCATCCACATCACCTCCCAGCAGGCGCATCGCGCGTTCGTCCAGAGCGGCGCCTACGGGGTCTCCAAGGGAGCGCTGGAGTCACTGGCCCGTTCACAGGCCGAGGCGTGGTCGCCTCATGGCGTCACGTGCAACACGCTGGTGCCGGGGTTCGTGATGACGCCGCTCAACGAGCGGCTGTCCTCCGACGCCGAGAAGGTCGCGGCGCTGGCCGCGCGCACGCTGGTCGGCCGGAACGGACTGGCCGAGGACTTCGCGGGCGCGGCGGTCTTCCTCGCCGGCCGCGCCTCCGCCTACGTCACCGGACAGTCGATCTTCGTCGACGGCGGGTTCTCCGTCCACTGAGGCCGGGCGCCGCCCCTGTCGCGAGGTCCCACCCCCTACGGCCGGGGCTGCCGGCGAGGTCACTTGCGCCGGGCGCGGCCCACCTGTGTCCGTACCGCACCCATGCTCGCCGCCACGACCAGCGCGATCGCCAGCGCGTCGGCCGCGGAGAGCGCCTGGTGCAGCACGAGGAATCCGGCCGTCGCGGCGATCGCGGGCTCCAGGCTCATCAGCACGGCGAAGGTGGAGGCGGGCAGCCGGCGCAGGGCGAGCAGTTCCAGCGTGTACGGCAGCACGGACGACATCAGCGCGACCGCGAGGCCGAGTCCGATCGTGGACGGGACGAGCAGCTTGTCGCCCGCCTCGACGATGCCGAACGGCAGGCTGATCACCGCCCCCACCACCATGGCGAGGGCGAGGCCGTCGGCCTGCGGGAAGCGGCGGCCGGTACGCGCGCTGAAGACGATGTACGTGGCCCACATCGCGCCCGCGCCGAGGGCGAACGCCGCGCCGACGGGGTCGAGCCGGTCGAAGCTGCCGCCGCTGAGCAGGACGACACCGCCGAGGGCGAGGCCCGCCCAGACCACGTTGATCAGCCGTCGCGAGACGATCACGGAGAGCGCGAGCGGGCCGAGGACTTCGAGGGTGACGGCGGCGCCGAGCGGGATTCGGTCGGCGGCCTGGTAGAAGAGCATGTTCATTCCGGCCATGGCGGCGCCGAACGCGACGACGGTGCCCCAGTCGGCGCGGGAGTGGCCACGGAGCCGGGGCCGGCAGATCACCAGGAGCACGACGGCTGCGAGCACGAGCCGCAGGGTGACGACGCCGAGCGCTCCCGCGCGGGGCATCAGCAGCACGGCGACGGCGGCGCCGAACTGTACGGAGAGGCCGCCGGCGACGACCAGCGCGACGGGCCCGAGTGCGCCGCGCCCGCGACCGGCACCGGGGTCCAGGGCGCCTGCTGCTTCGGGCAGGGCGACGGCGGAGGCGGCCGCCTGCTCCGCGCCCGCGCTCACTCTCCCACCCACGTCCACACCCACACCCACACCCACACCCACACCCACACCAGCGCTCGCGTTCGCGTTCGCGCCACGGGTCCCGCCCACCGCTCCACCTTCGTTCACCCGAATGAACCTTCAGTTCAAAATACTGCACTGGAGGTCATCGGTCCACTTCCTTCCACCCTCCACGCTACGGAAGCCCGCGCCGTCCGTGAAATGCCTAGTGGGCTGCGGTTATGCTTCGAACGCATGAGCATCGAGCTGCGCCACCTCCGCTGCTTCCTCGCCATCGCGGAGGAACGGAGCCTGACCAGGGCCGCCGCCGCGCTGCACCTCACCCAGCCCGCCGTCTCCCGCTCGCTCGCCGCATTGGAACGCCACCTCGGCGTGCGTCTCGCCGACCGCTCCACCCACCACCTGGACCTCACCCCCGAGGGCCGGGCCTTCCGCGACCGGGCCGCGGCGGCCGTCGCCGCCTTCGACGACGCCCTCGACCCCGCCCGCCTGCACCACCGGCCCCTGCGGCTCGGGCACGCCTGGTCCGCCTTCGGCGCGTACACCACGCCCCTGCTCCGCCGCTGGCAGGAGGAGCATCCGGACACTCCGCTGGAGCTCCTCCGCATCGACGACCGCACGGCGGGCCTGGCGCGCGGCGAGGTCGACGCCGCCGTACTGCGCGGCACGGTCGACACTCCGGGCCTGGTGACCGCGCTCCTGTTCACGGAACCCCGCGTCGCGGCGGTCACCTCCGACGGCCCGCTGGCGGACCGCGCCGCCCTGACCCTCGACGACCTGGCCTCGGGCCCGATCGTCCTCAACACCGTCTCGGGCCTGACGACGCTCGACCTCTGGCCGCCGGGATCGCGCCCGGCGACGACACTCACCGTCGGCAACACCGACGACTGGCTCACGGCGATCGCCGCCGGCCGCGGCGCGGGGGCGTCCGCAGCCTCCACCGCGGAGATGCACCCCCACCCGGGCGTCACCTACCGCCTCCTGACCGACGCCCCGCCCGTCCCGGTCCTGCTCGCCTGGCGTGCGACAGCTCCCCACCCGGCGCTCGGCGCGCTGGTGGCGCTCGCGCGCGAACTCAGCGGCGGGGACTGACCCCACGACCGCGACCCGAGCCGCGCTCCTGGAACTGTCGGACCCGGGACCTAACATGTGCCGATGCAGCGCCCCCGGCTCATCGCCACCGACCTCGACGGGACCCTCCTGCGCAGGGACGGCACCCTCTCGGCCCGCACCGTGCGCGCCCTGCGGACCGCCGTCGACGCCGGCGCGGAAGTGGTCGTGGTCACCGCCCGTCCGCCGCGGTTCCTCGACGTGCTCGCCGCCGCGACCGGCCTGACCGGGACCGCGGTGTGCAGCAACGGCGCGCTGGTGTACGACATCGCGGCACGCACCGTCACCCGGTCCCTCGCCCTGCCGCTGTCCACCGCCCGCGAGGTGGCCACCGCGCTGTCGGCCGCCGCCCCGGGCCTGGGATTCGCCGTCGAGACGGGCCACACGTTCCTGTACGAGCCGTCCTACCGGCTGCTCCTGTCCGGCAACGCCCGCTCCGAGCTGGCCGTCGCGTCACTGACGGACCTGTGGCTCTCGGACGTGCCCATCGTGCAGTTGCTCGCCCACTCGGTCCGGTTCGAGGCGGACATGCTGCTCGCCCTCGCGGAGAACTCCGTCGGCGGGGCGGCGCAGTTCACCCACTCCGGCGGCCGCGGCCTGCTGGAGATCAGCGCACCGGGCGTCACCAAGGCCGCCACGCTCTCCGCCCTGTGCGCCGATCGCGGCATCACGGCCCAAGAGGTCGTCGCCTTCGGCGACATGCCCAACGACCTGACCATCCTGCGGTGGGCCGGCACCGCCTACGCCATGGGCAACGCCCACCCGTCCGTCCTGTCGGCCGTCCCCCACCACACGACCTCCAACGAGGACGACGGCGTGGCCCGCATCCTGGAGCGCCTCTTCGACGGCGACTGAGCCCGCCGACGGTATCGCGCCGCCGGCCGCCGATCCGACGGCGCCTCAGCCGCCGCCATCGGTACGGCGCTACGACCTCGTACGGCGCCCCGGGAACCACTTGTCGGACACCCGGCGTCTGCGGTACAAACGCGCGACACCAGGGACGAGATTCGGCCACTCCTGTGCCCGAACGTCCCTTGATTTGACGTGAACACAACTATGTGGGGGGTTGTCATGCAAGGACGCTGGGAGAAGCTGAAGCAGAGATCCGGCATCAGCCTGTTCATCATCGCCGTGGGGCTCGGGCTCTTCTTCTTCGTCGGGAGCGGCTCGCAGAAGCCGACCGGCTGGGGCGCCGCCTACGCGTTCGGCACGCCGGCCACCGTGGACCTGGCCAGTTCCTGCCGTATCGAGACCATCGGAGGCGGCAAGGGCACGGGCAAGTGCGAGGGCGTGAAGTGGACGGCCGGCGGGCGGTCGGGGACCGGCACGCTGTACGCGTTCGAGGACGACATCAAGCGCTCCGCGGACGGCGACCTCACCTTCGCCGGCGAGGCGAAGGCACTCGGTGACCGCGCCTACGGCCGCCCCGAGTCCTGGATGGTGGTCTTCCACCTGGCGGTACTCGGCGTGGCGTGCCTCGGCGTGCTCGCCCTGCTCGGCAGCCTCGTCGCGGCGGCCCTGCCGACGCGACGCCGGGCCTGACCCCTCCAACCGGCCCCGGCCACGGGTCCGGAGACAGTGGGGGCCGCCGACCGGAGCGGCCCCCACTCCCTCAGTCGCGGGGGAAGTCGGCGGTGTCGAGGGTGAGGCCGAGGGGTGTGGTGGTGAGGTCGACCGACCCGCCGAAGGCCACGGTCGTTTCGATGACGTAGTCGCCGTCCTTGGGCTGGGTATAGACGTGGCACTTGCCGACGTACGGGTCCGCGACCAGGTAGACCGGCACCTCGGCCCTGGCATAGGCGGTCTTCTTGGGGCCGTAGTCGTTCACGGCGGTACCCTTCGAGATCACCTCCGCGATGAACTCGACGTCCTGGTGGCCCCAGCGGCCCTCGCCGTTCCTCACCGCGCCGTCGCGAAACTTCGCCACGTCCGGGCACAGCCCGTTCAGTTGGCCGGGGAAGTCGATCCGTACGTCCGATGTGACCTTCGCACTCATGCCGAATCTGTCCTCCAGGGCCCGGACGATGCGGCGGATGATTTCCCAGTACGTGTCCCGCTGCGGCGACATGTAGACGGTCCCCTCGACGATCTCGACCCTGTATCCCTCGGGGACGGGCATCCGCTCAAGCGCCTCGAACATCGCGTCCAGGATTCGCTCGTTGTCGCTGTCAGCCATGGCCATGTCGATCCTGTCGGTCTCTACGACGGTCATCGTGGCGCTCCTCCCCGGCTGCCGGTCGTCGCACGCAGCCGCGCGGTACAACGATACGTACGGCCCCCACGAAACGCCCGCGGCGCGAGCGGTGCGAATATGCCCAAGGCACGGACCGTGCAGGGTGCGGGGCGGGTGCGCCACCCCCGCTCGCTCAAGCCCTCCTCCACCGCCTCCGCCGAGACGTCGGCCGGCGACGGGGCGGTCCAGCCGGGGCGGCACGATGACGTCCGTCAGCCGGGCGTGAACTCGTAGCGCAGCTCGTAGAGATGGCCGGCCTTGACCATGACCGTCGCCTCGATGGGGCGTTCATCGTCGCTGTACACAACGCGCAGCGTGCGAAGCACGGGAAGGTTCCCGGGCAGAGCGAGGGAAGCACGCTGTTCCTGGGTAGGGACTCGCGCCGAGACGTGGTCCACACTCATCCGCGGCGGAAAGCCGAGTTCGGCCAGGAGCACGGGACTTCCGCCCTGGATCCTGCGTCGATCCATGAGAGGCGTGCCCTGCGCGATACCCAGCGGGTAGTACGCGGCCACGAGTTCCGCGGGTTCGTCGTCGAGCGTGAGGAGTTGACGGCGAAGCACCGCTGTGGATCCGTCGTCGAGTCCGAGGGCCGCCCTCACATCCGCGGGCGGAACGATCTCGGCGACTTCGAGAAGCGTGCTGCGCGCCCGCACGCCGTTCCGCTGCGCCTCGGCAAGCCATCGGTACGGGTCGCCGGCGCGGGCGGGAGCCATGTACGCGGCCGGTCGCAGGGTCCGTTGCCGGTGTTCACGTACGGTCACGGCCGCCCCGGCGCGCCCCACGACCAGCCCCTCGTCCTTGAGGAGCTGGAGCGCCTTCTGAACCGTCGCACTGGACGCATCGAACCGCGCCTTGAGCTGGACGGTCGAAGGAAGGCCGGCGCCCGGCGCCAGGTCGCCGCCCATGATCTCGTCCCGCAGATCGGCGGCGATCCGCTCGTGCAGGGGACGTCGGTCGAACGCTTCGGCGTCGGTGCGAGGCACGGTCATCCGATCCTGATCTCGTAGCGCAGGCGCTGACGATGGGCGGGCATGGTCATCAGATCGGCCTGAATCGGTCGATCGTCCCCATCGAGCGTGAGCCGGGTCAGTTCCAGCACGGGCTCGTCCGAGGGGATGCCGAGCGTTTCGCACTCCTCGGCCCGGGGGACCCGGGCCGTCACGTCCTCACGTACACGAACACCGACGTGGCCGAGTTCGGCGAGCAGCGTGACCGCCCCGCCACGGATCTTGGCCGTCCCCGCCAGCCGGGTGCCGCGGGCGATCTCCGTCGGGTAGTACGTGTCCGTCAACTCGCACGGTTCACCATCCAGTTCGATGATGCGCCGACGCACGACCACAGGCGCCCCCTCGGTCGTCCCGAAGAGCTCCGCGATCACTTGCGGGGCAGGCACCTCCCCGGCGTGGACGATGCGTTGGGTCCCCCGTCGCCCCTGAGCCGCAGCCTCGTCACTCCACGCGTTACCCCGTCCCTGCACGCGCGGCGTGAGATAGGGCAGCGAGGTGCTGACCCAGTCGCTGCTGCTCATGACGTCCTCCAAGCCGGCCGGCGAACTTCGGGCTGTGCACTACTGCGTACCGCAGGCGACTCACTCTAAGTCCCGCCCCTGGGCGCACCTTGCTGCTTTTCGTGAATAGCAGTACGGTCCTCGCGATCGTACAACCCTGCTCGCACAAGGCGGTGGTTCCCTGTGTCCCTCTCACAGCAACGACGATTCCCGAGGTCCGCTCGATCCGTCGGTGCGGCCCGATCCTTCGCCCTCGACGTACTCGCGCAATGGGGCATCACAGACCGGCACGACGACGTACAGCTCTGCGTGTCCGAACTCGCCACCAACGCGCTGCAGCACGGGGTCCCAGCCGGGCGGGAGTTCTGCGTCGGAATCGAGGTCGATGGTGCTCTGTTACGCGTTCACGTACGCGACAGCGGTGACGGCCGGCCCGAAGTGCAGTCCCCCGGGTCGGACGAGTGCACCGGGCGTGGTCTGCGCATCGTCGCCGAACTGGCCGATGACTTCGGCGTCACGGAGCATGTCGTCGGCAAGACCGTTTGGCTGGAGTTGAAGATCGCGGCACCTCACGACCGACCCGCTGCCTCCAGCAGCTTCGGCAGTTCACGCATGTCGTCGAACACGACCGTGCCGGGCCCTTCCAGCCGGGACGCCGGGGGCAGGCCGCCGCAGTAGCCGAAGGAGCGCATTCCCGCGACGCGGGCCGCCTGAACGCCGCAACGGCTGTCCTCGACGACCGCGCACCGGGCCGGGTCCACACCCATGGAGCGTGCGGCGTGCAGGAAGAGGTCGGGTGCCGGCTTGCCGTTGCGCACGTCGGCGGCGCTGAAGACGCGGCCCTCGAAACGCTCGCTCAGCGCGGTGAGCTTCAGTTGTGCCGGATGCTTTCGTGCTCGCCGTTCGAGGCCACGCAGAACGGCGCGGTGAGACGGTCCAAAGCCTCGCTGATCCCGTCGACGGCGGTCAGTTCCGCGGTGAGCGCCTGCCGGTACAGGTGCTCGTAGTCCCGCTGCCAGTCCTTGTCCAGGCGCCGCCCGAGCCGCTCCTCCACGGGGCGACGGTCGTCCCTGGTCGACCGACCTTCCGGACGGCTCTGTTCGCACCCTGGGCTCGGCGCGCGCGGCCTGGGCGCCGTAGGCCCACGAGCCACGCTGAGGCGCGGCCCGAGGTGCCGCAGCCACGTCACGCGTCAGGATCTCAGTCACCCAGCCCCTCCGCCAGGACCTCCGCCAAGTGCCGCCCCCGTCGCCCCGTCAGCTGTTCCAGTTGCGTGCGGCAGGAGTACCCGTCGGCCAGCAGTACGGCGTCGTCGCCCGCCGCCCGTACCGATGGGAGCAGTTGGTCCTCCGCGCAGGCCACCGACACCTCGTAGTGGCCGCGTTCGAAGCCGAAGTTGCCCGCCAGGCCGCAGCAGCCGCCGCTCAGGGTGCCGGTCAGGCCGGCGCTTTCGCGCAGGCGGGCTTCCGCGGCATCGCCCAGCACCGCGTGCTGGTGGCAGTGGGTCTGGCCGGCGACGGGGCGGTCCAGCCGAGGCGGGCGCCAGTCCGGGGCGCACTGTTCGAGGCCCTGGGCGAAGGTGCGGACCGACGCCGACAGGCGGTCCGCGCGCGGGTCGTCGCCGAGGAGTTCGGGGAGGTCCGACTTCAGGGCCGCCGCACAGCTGGGTTCCAGGACGATCACGGGAACGCCCAGGTCCAGCAGCGGCTCCATCGTGTCCAGGGTGCGGCGCAGCACCGCGCGGGCCCGGTCGAGCTGGCCCGTCGAGACATACGTGAGGCCGCAGCAGACCCGGCCCTGCGGCAGCGCGATGCTCATTCCCGCCGCTTCCATCACCGTCACCGCCGCCACGCCGGCCTCGGGCGTGAGGTGGTCGGTGAAGGTGTCGGGCCACAGCACGG
The DNA here is from genome assembly GCF_036181745.1 of Streptomyces sp. NBC_00259. NCBI lineage: Bacteria > Bacillati > Actinomycetota > Actinomycetes > Kitasatosporales > Streptomycetaceae > Streptomyces > Streptomyces sp. NBC_00259. Next base: position 3,476,868 of record NZ_CP108080.1, read on the forward strand.
CCGTACGGTCCTTCGTGAAGACCTGCGTACGGGCGGCCATGTGCCGCCGCAGCCGGCGCCGCAACGTGACCGGCGCGATCCGCGGGACGTCCCGCTCGGGGGCGATGCCCGCCGCGCGCTTCGCGAGCCACGCCAACGGCCGGACCCGGGCGGCCGCGTTCAGCACCCCGGCGAGCGGCGCGGCCAGACGCAGCCACTGCGGCAGCCGGCCCATCGCGTAGTGGGACGCCGGCCGCATGCGCCCCGCGTAGTGGTGGTGCAGGAACTCCGCCTTGTACGTGGCCATGTCGACGCCGACCGGGCAGTCGCTGCGACAGCCCTTGCAGGACAGGCACAGGTCGAGTGCGTCGCGGACCTCCTCCGAGCGCCAGCCGTCGGTCACCACCTCGCCTGCCAGCATCTCGTGCAGCAGCCGGGCACGGCCGCGCGTCGAGTGCTGCTCCTCGCCGGTCGCGCGGAACGACGGACACATCACGCCCTGCCCGGAACTCGGTCCCTCCACCCGGCACTTGGCGACCCCGACACACCGCCGCACGGCCGCCGAGAAGTCCCCGCCGTCGTGCGGGTACCCGAAGGAGACGTCCACCGGCCGCCTCGGCAGCACCTCGAAGCGCAGGTTCTCGTCGAGCCGCGCCGGGCGGGCCAGTACACCCGGGTTCAGCCCACCCGCCGGGTCCCAGAGGTCCTTGAACCGGGCGAAGAGGGCGACCAGTTCGTCCCCGTACATCCTCGGCAGCAGCTCCGCCCGCGCCAGCCCGTCCCCGTGCTCGCCCGACAGCGAGCCGCCGTGCGCGACGACCAGCCCGGCGACCTCCTCCGAGAAGGAACGGAAGCGTCGTACGCCCGCCTCGCTCAGCAGGTCGAAGTCGATACGGACATGGATGCACCCGTCGCCGAAGTGCCCGTACGGCGTCCCGCGCAGCCCGTGCTCGGCGAGCAACGCCCGGAAGTCCCGCAGATACGCGCCGAGGCGCGCCGGGGGCACCGCGCAGTCCTCCCAGCCCGGCCAGGCCTCTCCCCCGGAGCCTGCGCCCTGGCCGGGGGGAGCACCCCCACCGTCCGGCATCCGGGTCGCGGTGCCGGCCGCGTCCTCCCGGATCCGCCACAGCGCCCGCTGCCCGGCCGGGTCGGTGACCACGGTCCCGTCGAGCGCGTCCGCGCCGGTGACGATCTCCTGCGCCCGCGCCCGGGCCTCGCCGCTCGTCGCCCCGCCCGTCTCGACGAACAACCACGCACCGCCGCGCGGCAGTCCCCGGCCCACGGCGTCCGGGACGAGGTCCTCCGCCATGCCCTCGACCGTCAGCGGCCGGTAGGGCAGCAGACCGGCGGCGGCCTCCGCGGCCGCGCTCTCGTCCGCGTACCCCAGGACGGCGAGGGCCCGCGCGGGCGGTGACTCCACCAGCCGCACGGTCGCCTCCGTCAGTACCGCCAGCGTGCCCTCGCCGCCGCAGAAGGCGCGGGCGAGGTCCACCCCGTTCTCCGGCAGCAGCGCGTCGAGCGCGTATCCCGAGATCCGGCGGGGAAGGCCCTGCGGGAAGCCGGTGCGCAGCGGCGCCAGACTGCCGTCGACGAGCTCGCGCAGCCCGGCCGGCGCCCCGGACCACCCCTGCCCCAGCCGCAGTTCCGCGCCGCCGTACGTCACCACCGACAGTTCACGCACGTTGTCCGCGGTCGTTCCCCATGCCACGGAATGCGCGCCGCACGCGTTGTTGCCGATCATCCCGCCGAGCGTGCAGCGGCTGTGCGTGGACGGGTCCGGCCCGAACGTCAGGCCGTACGCCCCCGCCGCATCCCGCAACCGGTCCAGCACCGCGCCCGGCTGGACGACCGCCGTGCGCGCGTCCGGGTCCACGGAGAGCACGGCCCGCATATGGCGGGTGAAGTCGAGGACGACCCCGACGCCCGTCGCCTGCCCGGCGATCGACGTCCCCGCGCCCCGCGGCACCACCGGGACGCCGTGTCTGCGGCAGACGTCGAGCACCGCCGCCACGTCCGCCGCGTCGCGCGGTGCGACGACCCCGTCGGGCACCCGCCGGTAGTTGGACGCGTCCATGGTCATCAACGCGCGGGCCGCGGCCCCGAAGTCCACCTCGCCCCGGACCTCCGCCCGCAGCGCCCGCTCCAGCGCCTCGCGCTCCTTGCGTTCAGCCGTCCTGCGATCAGCCGTCCTGCGATCAGCCATGGGCCCAGCGTGCCCCACCTCGATCGGGTGACGCGTGGACGGCACGGAAAAGGCGTCCCGATCAGTGATCGCTTGTCTCATCCGCCGGACAACGGGCCCGGTGACCTGGCGAAAACGACTAGGCTCCGGCTCGTGGCCGATATTCAGATTCCCGCTGACATCAAGCCCGCCGACGGTCGTTTCGGCGCCGGACCCTCCAAGGTGCGTACGGAGGCGCTCGACGCCCTGGCCGCCACCGGTGCGTCTCTGCTCGGTACCTCCCACCGCCAGGCCCCGGTCAAGAACCTGGTCGGCGCGGTGCGCGACGGCGTGCGCGAGCTGTTCTCCCTCCCCGAGGGTTACGAGGTGATCCTCGGCAACGGCGGCTCCACCGCCTTCTGGGACATCGCGACGCACGGGCTCATCGAGAACAAGTCGCAGCACCTGTCCTTCGGCGAGTTCTCGTCGAAGTTCGCGAAGGCGGCCAAGCTCGCCCCGTGGCTGGCCGAGCCGACCGTGATCTCCTCCGACCCGGGTACGCACCCGGAGCCCCGCGCGGAGGCGGGTGTCGACGTCTACGCCCTCACCCACAACGAGACCTCCACCGGTGTCGCCGCCCCCCTGAAGCGGGTCGAGGGAGCCGACGAGGGCGCGCTCGTGCTCGTCGACGCCACGTCCGGCGCCGGCGGCCTTCCGGTCGACATCGCCGAGACCGACGTCTACTACTTCGCGCCGCAGAAGTCCTTCGCCTCGGACGGCGGCCTGTGGATCGGCGTGTTCTCGCCCGCCGCGCTGGAGCGGGCCGCCCGCGTCCACGGCTCCGGCCGTCACGTCCCGGAGTTCTTCAGCCTGCCGACCGCGATCGACAACTCGCTGAAGAACCAGACGTACAACACCCCGGCGCTGTCGACCCTGTTCCTCCTCAACGAGCAGCTGAAGTGGTTCAACGGCCAGGGCGGCCTGGACTGGGCGGTACGCCGCACCGCGACCTCCGCGCGCACCCTGTACGGCTGGGCCGAGGAGTCCAAGTACGCGACGCCGTTCGTCGCAGAACCGGCGCAGCGGTCGCAGGTCATCGGCACGATCGACTTCTCGGACGACATCGACGCGGCGGCGGTCGCGAAGGTGCTGCGGGCGAACGGGATCGTGGACACCGAGCCGTACCGCAAGCTGGGCCGCAACCAGCTGCGGATCGCGATGTTCCCGGCGATCGACCCGGCGGACGTGCAGGCGCTGACGGCCTGCGTGGACTACGTGATCGAGAAGCTGTAGACGTCGGACGTCGAACGACGGTAAGTGGAAGGGCCCGGCGGGGGTATGCCGCCGGGCCCTTTCGCGTGCCGCCGCCCGGCAGCCGGGTTGCGCCGAGGGGTCCCCGGCCGCGCACACGAAGTGACCGTTACGTGGAGGTGGCGTGCAGCTGCCGTGTAGGTACGGCTGATAACCGCCCTATCCGGCGCCGGAGTTGGTCCCTACGATCCAAGCGATCCGCTGCAGTTGGCATGTTCACGCCTCAACAGTTTCCTCGCGGTCGTCCGTCCGGGGCGGGACATGGGATCGGCTGGACCCCCCACGGTTCATGTCACGCAAGGCCACCGAGCACCTCCCTCTCCCTCCATCGAACGGAGTGCGCACCATGTCCCGAACGCCCCATGCCTTACGCGCGAGCGCTGCCCTCACGGCGGTCCTCGCCTCCACGCTCGTCGCCGGCAACACCACCAGCGCGAACGCCGCCATCACCGCACCGCCCGACAAGATCGTCATCGAGGTCGCGACGGTGAACGGTTCGGGCTGCCGTCAGGGCACCGCCGCCGTCGCCGTGTCCCCGGACAACACCGCCTTCACCGTCACCTACAGCGACTACCTCGCCCAGGTCGGCGGGGGCGCGTCACCCACCGACTTCCGCAAGAACTGCCAGCTCAACCTGATCGTCCACGTCCCGAGCGGCTTCACGTACGCCGTCGCCAGCGCGGACTACCGCGGGTACGCGAGCCTGGAGCGCGGCGCCACCGCCATCCAGAAGGCCTCGTACTACTTCCAGGGCTCGCCCGACACCGCCGCCAGGAACCACCCCTTCGCCGGGCCGTACGACAACAACTGGCAGGCCACCGACGAGACCGAGTGGGGCCAGCTGGTCTGGGCGCCCTGCGGGGTGAAGCGGAACTTCAACATCAACACCGAGCTGCGGATCAAGGCGGGTACGTCCAGCGCCTCGAAGACGAGCTTCATCACGATGGACTCGACAGACGGTGAGATCAACACCGTCTACCGCCTGGCGTGGAAGGAGTGCCCGGCGTAGGCGGACCGCCTGCCGTGAAGCGGGGTGGCGCCGGCCGGACTCCCACGGCCGGCGTCCCTCCCACCGGGTGGGCCCGCGCCGCTCGCGGGCCCACCCCTCCACGGACCGTCGACCGGACGGACACGCCTCGGGCCCGCCCCGGGACCGGCCGGGGCGGGGCAGGACCGGCTGCGGAACCGGGCGGGGAGACCGGCCGGGAACGTACTAGGCCGTGTCTGACAAATCCCGCCTGGCGCGCGACGCCCGGCACGCACTCCCCCGTAGCCCTTCGGGCACGGGAGGTGCCCCCACGCTGCGTTGTCGGAGCCATCCAAGTACGTCCAGTACGAGGATGCCCTCCCCCAGCCTTCGGCCGGGGGCACCCCCACCGCCTTGCGATTGCACGCACCGGACGCCGCACGCCCCGCCCTGCGGGCGGACGGCGCTATTTGTCAGACACGACCTAGTCTTCTGAGTCGGGAATTCTGTTCAGATATGAGGCAAGGCGTTCGAGGATCTCGTCGGCTGTCTTGGTCCAGACGTAGGGCTTCGGGTCGGTGTTCCAGGCTGCGATCCAGTTGCGGATGTCCTTCTCCAGGGCTTGGACGGATCTGTGGACGCCTCGCCGTATCTGCTTGTTGGTGAGTTCGGCGAACCATCGCTCGACGAGGTTGAGCCAGGATGAGCCCGTCGGTGTGAAGTGCAGGTGGAACCGGGGATGGGCCAGCAGCCACTTCTTGATGGCGGGTGTCTTGTGGGTGGCGTAGTTGTCGCAGATCAGGTGGACATCCAGGCCGGCGGGCACTTCCTTGTCGAGCTTGACCAGGAACTTCTTGAACTCCTCGGCGCGGTGTCGGCGGTGCAGCGAGCCGATGACTTTGCCGGTGGCGACCTCCAGGGCCGCGAACAGTGTGGTGGTCCCGGAGCGGACGTAGTCGTGGGTCGCCCGCTCGGGAACCCCGGGCATCATCGGCAGCACGGGCTGGGACCTGTCCAGGGCCTGGATCTGCGATTTCTCATCCACGCAGAACACCAACGCCCGCTCGGGCGGGTCCAGGTAAAGCCCCACGACGTCGTGGACCTTGTCGACGAAGTACGGATCGGTTGACAGTTTGAAGGTCTCCGACCGATGCGGCTGCAGTCCGAACGCCCGCCAGATCCGTGACACCGACGACTGCGACAGGCCCACCTCCTTCGCCATCGACCGAGTCGACCAGTGTGTTGCGTTCTTCGGCGTGGACTCCAGTGTTTTCGTGACCACCGCGGCGACCTGCTCGTCCGTCACCGTCCTGGGTCCGCCCGGACGCGGCATGTCACCCAGGCCGGCGATCCGGTACTGCACAAAGCGGGACCGCCAACGGCCCACCGCATGAGGCGTGGAACCCAGCCGGGCCGCCACATCCTTGTTCGAGGCACCCTCGGCACACGCCAGGATGATCCGACACCGCAAGGCCCACGCCTGCGGCGTGGAACGACGCCGCACCCACCCCTCGAGTGCAGCCCGCTCCTCATCCGACAGTCTCAACTCGGCCTTCGGCCGCCCCGTCCGCGCCATGAGGCAAGCCTACATATCTGAACAGAACTCCTGACTCAGCAGACTAGGACCGGCGTCGGCGGGAGCGGAGCACGAGGGCCGCGACCACCACGGCGACGAGCGCTCCCGTCGGCACGGCGAACCCCTTGCCGCCGTCGTCGCCGTCCGGCGCGGCGGAACCCGCCTCCCCGGAACCGGACGGCGACTTCTCGTCCGGCCCCTTCGCGTCGTCCTCGCCGACGCCCCGGCGTACGACCTCGCTCCGGTCACCCTCCGTCCCGAACATCAGCGCCTTGCCGTCCGTCGTGTACGTCACCGACTCGGACTGCCCCTGCAGGGGCGCGCTGACATGGCGGTCGGCGCCGAGCCGTCCGTCGCGCCACACATAGCCGCGCGCGCTGAAGTACGAGCGGAGCACCAGCTCCTTGCCGTCGGGCGAGAACGCGCCGTCCGTCACCCACGGCACCTCCCCGATCCGGCGGAAGACGTTCGTCCCGCCCGTCACCAGCCGCGCCGGGCCCTCGTAGAGCCCGCCGCCGTCCTCGTTCTTGCTGGCGATGTAGACCCGGCCGGTCTTCGGATGGACCATCATCGCCTCGGCGTTCCGCGCTCCGTCCGCGTACCGCACCGTGTACTGGGTGGCGTGGACGGTGACGTCCCGCAGCTTGCGCGGCTCGGGGAAGCGGTAGATCCAGACGTGGTCCCAGCTGCCGTTCGCGTTGTCGCCGATGTCGCCCACGTAGACGTCGCCGTCGGGCCCGACCGAGATGGCCTCCATGTCGCGGGGCCTGCCGACGCCCTGGAGCGTGACCGTCGCGACGGTCTCGCCGGTCCTGGAGTCGATCGCGAAGACGCATGGTGAGTCCTGGTCGTTGTGCGTCCAGTACACGCCCGGGTGGGCACGGCTCGCCGCGAGACCACTGGACTCCGTGATCCGCGGATCCTTGATCGTGAAACCGCCGCCGGCGTCGTCGGCGGCGGACGCGGACGCGGCGGGCGCAGCGGACGCGGTGGATGCGGTGGGTGCGGCGGCCGCCAGGACCACCAGGGAGGCGGCGACGACGGCCGCCCGAGTCGTACGCAACGAACGCATGCCCCCAAGTGTCCATCGTCACGTCACGGGCCGGGGCCCCGCCCGGCGGGGGTCGGCCATCATTACCCCCATGCGTTTCATGTTCGTCGGTGACTCCATGACCATCGGACGCGCCGGCGACTTCACCTGGCGCTACCGGATGTGGCAGCACCTCAACCGCTCCTTCGGCGGCCCGTACCGGATCGTCGGCCCTCGTACCGAGCTGTACGACACCGCCGCCGACGCCCCCGTCTCGACCGTCTACGCCGACCCGGCCTTCCCGGACCGCGCCCGCAAGCACCTGGCGGGCTGGGGCGAGGGCTGGCTGCACATGGCGCCGCTGATCCGGGAGACGGTGACCACGACGAAGGCGGACGTACTGCTCGTCTCGCTGGGCCTGATAGACCTCGGCTTCTACACCAACAGCACGCAGACCGCTCTGAACGCCCGCGCGTTCATCGCCGCGGCCCGCGAGGCGAACCCCCGTGTGCGGGCCGTCCTGATGCCCGTCATCCCCAATGTCCGGGCGCTGTCCGACGCCCCCTTCGCCGCCGAGTGCGACCGCTTCAACGAACTCCTCGCCAAGACGGTCGCGGACCTCGACTCGCCCGTCTCGCCGATACTGCTGGCGTCCACGCCCGAGTCGTACGACATCCACTCCGACACCTACGACGGCACCCACCCGGGCCCCTCCGGGGAACACAAGCTGGCCGCGTCCTTCGCCACCGCGATGCACCAGGCATGGGACCTGGGCGGCCCGTACGAGCCGGCGGCCTAGACACGGCACCCGGCACCGGACCGGGTTCCGCCGCCGCTCCACCTGCCGGTCACGGATCCGTCGATCACCGATCCGCCGGTCACCGATGACCCCGGCGACTCCGTCGCCCGCCGCTCCGCCGTACGGGTGACCACCCGCGCGGATGCGAACCGCGCGAGGTGAGGTGACCCTGGAGGGAGCGGGGGTACACGGCAAGGAGGACTGCCCATGTCCGTGATGGACAAGCTCAAGCAGATGCTGAAGGGCCACGAGGACCAGGCCTCGAAGGGCGTCGACAAGAGCGGAGACATGATCGACGACAGGACCCAGGGCAAGTACAAGGGCCACGTCGACACCGCCCAGGACAAGCTGAAGGACCAGTTCGGCGGAGACCAGCCCGGTCCGGGCCAGAACCCGCCGCCGGCGTCCTGACGCAGGTCCTGTCGGAGCTCCCGACGGAAGTCCTGACGTAACGGAAGGCAACCATGACCGGGAACACCCAGCTCACCGCTCGCGACATCATGACCAGCGGAGTCCAGTGCGTCGGCGCGCACCAGTCGCTGCAGGACGCCGCGAAGATGATGCGCGATCTCAACGTCGGCGCTCTGCCGATCTGCGGCGACAACAACAGGCTCACGGGCCTGATCACCGACCGCGACATCGTCGTCCAGTGCTGCGCCGAAGGCGTCGACCCCGCGACGGTCCAGGCCGGCTCCCTCGCCGGAGAACTGCACTGGATCGACGCGAGCGCGGGCGCCGACCTCGCTCTGTCGACGATGGAGCAGCACCAGGTCAAGCGCCTGCCGGTGATCGACGTACAGCAGGGGCACCAGCTGGTCGGCATGATCACGGAGGCCAATCTCGCCAAGAACCTCACGGACGCACAGATCGCCGAGTTCGCGACCCGGGTGTACGCGAACGCCTAGTCGGCCGTCCGCAATGCCTCGATGCCGTGGGGGTCCCCTGAGGGATCGAAGCACCACGGCATCGTGGTGACGGGCGGGGCGCGCGGCCGCACGGATCCAGGACAGTTCCGAGCAGGAGGGACATGCTGTCATGTCCGAAACTGCGCATGACCGTCCGCTGCGGCGGATGCAGGGCGAAGTCGCCGGGGCCGCGGCCTCGATCGGCCGGGCCGCGACGGCGACGGGACGGGCCGCGGCGCATGCCGTACGCCATCCACAGGCGGTGATGGACCGGGTCCGGCATCTTCCGCAGACGCTGCCCCTGGTCCGGCAGGCCGTGACGCCGATCCTGACCGGGCGGGTCGGGGACTGGCGCGGGGAGTACGCGTACACCCTGGGCGAGCAGGCGTTCGTGTACGGCTTCCCGTACATCTACAACGCCCGGCTGCGCCACCAGTGGGTGACCCGGCCGCGTGACCCGGCGACGGTGCCGTACGCCGCGGTCAACCACTTCTGGCACGCGCAGCGCCTGCTGGACGCCTCGTACCGGGACGGTGGTTGCCCGAACAACGACACCCTGTACTCGACCGCGTGGGTGGACCTCACCGACGAGCCGGTCATCCTCTCGCACCCGGACATGGGTGATCGCTACTTCGCCTTCGAGCTGATGGGCATCACCTCCGACAACTTCGACTACATCGGTCAGCGCACCACGGGATCCGGCGCGGGCCATTTCGCGATCGTCGGCCCGGAGTGGGGCGGAAAGCTCCCGGACGGTGTGCGGCGGGTGGCGACCGCGCCGAGTCCGTGGATCCTGATCCTCGGCAGGACACTCGTCGACGGTGTGGGCGACGTGCCCGCCGTGCAGGCGCTCCAGGCCCGTTACCGGCTCACTCCGCTCAGCTCCTTCGAGAGGGCGGGCAGGGCCGGCAGGCGCGGCAAGGGCGGTGAGGGGGCGGACCTGGCGACCCTCCCGGCGCGCCGTGACGTGCTGGAGCCGGTCGACGTCGAGCAGGACCCGCTCGGGCCGTGGAAGACGCTCAACGCCATGCTGGCCGAGAACCCGCCGCCCGCCCACCACAGGATCCTGCTCCGGCAGTTCGCCGAGGTCGGCATCGGTCCCGGTCTCGATGTCGAGGCCCAGCCGCCGGTGGTCAAGCGGAGCCTGATCCGGGCCGCGGCCGTCGGCGTCTCGATGCTCAAGCAGCAGATGCTCGGCGGCGAGTGGGCACAGGTGGTGAACGGCTGGCGCTATCCACCGCCCGAGATGGGCCGCTTCGGTGACGACTTCCTCAAGCGCGCCGCCGACCAGTCGCTGGCGGGTATCACCGCCAACGACCCCGACGAGGCGGTCTATCTGCTCAACTACGACGACGCGGAAGGGAACAAGCTGTCGGACGGCCACTACGAGCTGCGCTTCGCCCCCGGCGCCCTGCCGCCCGTCGACGCCTTCTGGTCGCTGTCGGCCTACGACGAGGACATGAACCTGATCCCGAACCCGGCCGACCGCTACTCGGTCGGGGACCGTACTCCCGGGCTCACCATGGACCCCGACGGCGGTCTCACCCTCCATCTGCAGCCCACCTCACCGGACGTGGGCCGCGAAGCGAACTGGCTGCCCACGCCGGACAGCGGCACCTGGTTCGTCATCCTGCGCATGTACCGCCCGCACCGCGAGGTGGTGGACGCGACCTGGGAGTGCCCGCCGCTCAACCGCGTGGGCGGAAGAGGCGAGTGGACCGAGGTGGAATGACGGAGTGGCGCGAGGCGGAATGACGCAGTGGCGCGAGGTGAGATGAACGACTGGCCCGAGGTGGAATGAACGAGTGGACCGAGGTCGAATGAATGAGCCTGCCGGGATGCGTACTTCCCGGCGGGCAGCCCGAGTTGCCGTGATCGATCCCGAAGGCGCCGTCTTCCTCTTCCGTTACGACAACCCGGGGGCGGGCGTCCACTGGGCCATGCCCGGCGGCGGGCTGGACGCCGGGGAGACTCCCCGCGAGGGCGCCCTGCGCGAGCTGCGCGAGGAGACCGGCTGGACGGACCTGGAGCCCGGGGAGCTGCTGTGCACCTGGGAGCACGACTTCACCCGCGCCGGCATCCAGGTGCACCAGCACGAGCACATCTACCTGTCCTCCGGTCCCCGCCGCGAACCCCTGGACGGACTCGCCGCCGCACACGCCGACGACGGGATCCTGGGCTGGCGCTGGTGGACGCCGGAGGAACTCGCCGCGTCACCGGACGCGTTGTGGCCGCCCGACCTCGCGGAACTGCTGGCCGGAGTACACACGGACCACTGAAGCCGGCCGAGCCGCTCTTGCCTGGAGTGGACTCGAAGCAGTTGGCTTGGGACACATGAAGTACACGCAGCTCGGACGCACGGGCCTCAAGGTCAGCCGACTCGTCCTCGGCACGATGAACTTCGGTCCGCAGACTGACGAACCCACAAGCCACGCGATCATGGACGCCGCCCTCGACGCGGGTCTGAACTTCGTGGACACGGCCAATGTCTACGGGTGGGGTGAGAACAAGGGCCGCACCGAGGAGATCATCGGCACCTGGTTCGCCCAGGGCGGCGGCCGCCGGGACAAGACCGTCCTGGCCACGAAGGTGTACGCGAACATGGCCGGCGACGGCGACCCGTGGCCCAACCACGACAAGCTCTCGGCGCTGAACATCCGGCGGGCCGTGGAGGCCAGCCTCAAGCGGCTGCAGACGGACCACATCGACGTCTACCAGTTCCACCACATCGACCGCAGCACCACCTTCGAGGAGATCTGGCAGGCGGTCGACGTGCTGATCCAGCAGGGGAAGGTGCTGTACGCGGGCTCCTCGAACTTCCCCGGCTACAAGATCGCCCAGGCCAACGAGACGGCGGCCCGGCGCGGGTCCGTCGGCCTGGTCAGCGAGCAGTGCCTGTACAACCTCGCCGAGCGGCGCGCCGAGATGGAGGTCATCCCGGCCGCCCAGGAGTACGGCCTCGGGGTGATCCCCTGGTCCCCGCTGCACGGCGGGCTCCTCGGCGGAGTGATCAAGAAGGAGGTCGAGGGCGGGCGCCGGGCCTCCGGGCGGTCGGCGGACGCGCTGGCCAACAGCTCGGTGCGCGCGCAGGTGCAGGCGTACGAGGACCTCCTCGACAAGCACGGGCTGGAGCCGGGCGAGACGGCGCTCGCGTGGCTGCTGACCCGGCCCGGGGTCACCGGCCCGATCGTCGGACCGCGCACCACCGAGCAGCTGGAGAGCGCGCTGCGCGCCCTGGAGCTGGAGCTGAGCGAGGACGTGCTGACCGGCCTGGACGAGATCTTCCCCGGTCCCGGGCCGTCGCCTGAGGCCTTCGCCTGGTGATCGAGGAGGCCTGATCGGGTAGGCGTGGTCGGGTAGGGGCGTACGACGTACGGTGGCCGTCGCCCCTTCGGCAGGGGCGGCGGCCACCGGCCGGCGCCCTGGGCACGGCCGCCCGGGGCGCTCAGCCTCCGAGCGCCGAGGCCACCGCGACGATGGCGAACATCAGCACGAGCACACCGGCCATGATCCGGTTTCGGGTCTTCGGGTCCACCCGTCGAGCGTAACCGCCCGCTCCGGCTCTCCCGCCCGCGGGTCGCCCCATCCCTCGGCCCCTGTCCCTCGCTCAGTCCGTCGCCGCCCGCCCGAGCGGCCAGCTCCCGACCTCCTCGTAGCGCGGCTGCGCACCGGCCGCGCCGCCGCCGGGGAGGTTGCTGCGGACCAGGAGCAGCCGGGACACGGTCCACGGGGCGCCCTCGAAGGAGTGCAGGGCGTCGGCGTAGGGGCGCAGATCCGTGTCGGTGCGGGTGCGGGCGATGGTCAGATGGGCGTGATAGCTGCGGTGCTCGTCCATGGGGACCCCGGCACGCCGGGCCGCCGCCTCCGCCCGCTCGGCCAGCAGGCGCATGGCGTCGAGCCCGCCGGCGGCGCCCACCCAGAGCGTCCGCCGGCCGAAGTGCCCGCCGCCGTGGAGTCGCAGCGGGAACTCCTCGCTGCGGTGCGCGGCCCGGCCGAGCCGTTCGTGCAGGTCGGGCAGCAGCTTCTCGTCGACCTCGCCCATGAAGGCGAGGGTGAAGTGCCACCCGGGCCGCCCGGTCCAGCGCAACCCGTCCGCGTCCGGCATCCGGTGCACCCGGTCCACGGCATGCCCCAGCTCGCGCAGGGCCTCCTCGGGCGGCATCACGGCGGCGAAGAGTCTCATGCCCCGAGTCTCGCAGCGTTCCCCGCCACCGGTCTCCGGCACGGCGAACACCGGGCCGGTCCGGTCGGAACCGGTCCGCGGAGCCCGGAGCGGACACCGGCGGCGCATCGGGCCGGAGCCGGGCCGGGCAGCCCACGCCGGAGCGGGTATCGGCAGCATCCGGTCGCCGCCCCCGCGGTCCGGTCGCGCCCGGCGGCGGCGGAACCGAGCCGGCGCCGGGCCGGGTGTCGGGCCTCGGCTGTCAGGCCGCGGCTGTCAGGCGCTCGCGGGGGACGACCCGCAGGTGCGGGCGGCCGGGGCGCAGGTCCACCTTCACGCGGAGGCCGCCGACCCGCACCAGGATCAGTCCGATCGCCGCGGCGGCGACGATCGCGACGGCACCGCCCGCCGCGAAGCCGACACGGGCCCCGTACGTGTCCGTGAGCCAGCCGACGATCGGTGCGCCCAGCGGCGTACCGCCGACGAAGACCATCATGTAGAGGCTCATCACCCGGCCGCGCATCGCCGGATCCGTGGCCATCTGGACGGACGAGTTCGCCGTGACGTTGACCGTCAGGCCCATCATGCCGATCGGGACGAGCAGCGCCGCGAAGAGCCAGAAGGACGGCGAGAGCGCGGCCGTGATCTCCAGCGCGCCGAACAGCGCCGCCGCGCCGACCAGCATCCGCAGCCGGGACGAGCCACGGCGGGCGGACAGCAGGGCGCCCGCGAGCGAGCCGACCGCCATCAGCGTGTTGAACATGCCGTACGTACCGGCCCCCGCGTGGAAGACCTTGTCGGCGAACGCGGTCAGCCAGATCGGGAAGTTGAACGCGAACGTACCGATGAAGCCGACGAGCACGATCGGCCAGATCAGCTCGGGCCGCCCGGCGACGTACGTGAGCCCCTCCCGGAGCTGGCCCTTGCCGCGCGGCGCCCGCTCGGTCCTGTGCAGCTCGCTCGTGCGCATCAGCAGCAGTCCGGCGATGGGCGCGAGGAAGGACAGTCCGTTCAGCAGGAACGCCCAGCCGCTGCCGACGGCCGTGATCAGCACACCGGCGACGGCGGGGCCGATCAGTCGCGCCGACTGGAAGTTCGCGGAGTTCAGGCTGACGGCGTTGCGCAGGTGCCGGGGGCCGACCATCTCGGAGACGAAGGCCTGCCGGGTCGGGTTGTCGACGACCGTGACCATGCCGAGCAGGAACGCGATCAGGTAGACGTGCCAGACCTGGATCTGGCCGGAGAGCGTGAGGACGGCGAGCGCGAGCCCGCACATGCCGAGGGCTGCCTGGCTGAAAAGCAGCAGGCGCCGCTTGGGGTAGCGGTCGGCGATGACTCCGCCGTACAGACCGAACAGCAGCATGGGCAGGAACTGCAGGGCGGTGGTGATGCCGACGGCCGCGGAGGAGCCCGTGAGGGACAGGACGAGCCAGTCCTGGGTGATCCGGGCCATCCAGGTGCCCGTGTTGGAGACGATCGCTCCGGTGAAGAACAGACGGTAGTTGCGGACCTTGAGCGAGGAGAACGTCGCCTTGCTCCCGGAGGCCGCGCCGCTCGTCCTGTCGTGGTCGTGGTTGGTGTCGTTGTCGTTGTCGTTGTCGTCAGGTGCGGGTGCGGAGTCTGCTCCGGGTCCCGAACTCAAAAGTGTCGCCTCCTCGGCCGGTCGGTTACAGGTGCGCGAGCTTCTCCAGTACGGGGGCGGCTGCGCGCAGCTTGGCCCAGTCGTCCTCGTCCAGACCCTCGGCGAGGGACGCCAGCCATGCGTTCCGCTTGCGGCGGCTCTCTTCGAGCATGACCTCAGCCTGCTCGGTCTGGCTGACCACCTTCTGCCGGCGGTCGTCGGGATGCGGCTCCAGCCGGACCAGGCCCTTGGCCTCCAGCAGGGCCACGATGCGGGTCATCGACGGCGGCTGGACATGCTCCTTGCGGGCCAGCTCACCGGGGGTGGCGGAGCCGCATCGGGCGAGGGTGCCGAGCACCGACATCTCGGTGGGGCTCAGCGATTCGTCGACGCGCTGGTGCTTCAGGCGTCGGCCCAGCCGCATGACGGCCGAGCGCAGTGCGTTCACGGCGGCGACGTCGTCGCCGTGGGACAGGTCAGGCATGTCTTTAGCGTAACTCATTACCCAGTCTAATTACCACCGGGTTACGGCCGACACGGACGGCTCACCCATATGAGTGAGACGGGCCGGGAAAGTGACGCACCGATCGGTTCCGGCCAGCGACCCTGGCCGACATGGCATCGACAGCATCAGGCGCATCGACAGTGCTCAGCCTGCGCATAGACGGCGAGCTGCTCGACCGGCTCCGGCAGCATGCCGCCAAACGCGGAATGAGCGTCCAGGACTATGTGGTCCGGACGCTCATTCGCGACGACTTCGACGAGCGCTTCAAGGCGGCCGTCGACGAGACGGAGAAGTTCTACGGGCTGACGTGAGCCCGGTGGTCCGCCGCCTCAGGTGAGGCCGAGCGCCGGCATCAGGTGAGGCCCAGCGCCGGCATCAGGTAGTAGAAGACGAAGACCGCCGACACGACGTACATCGCCACGGGCACCTCGCGGCCGCGCCCCGCCGCCAGGCGCAGCGCGCTGAAGGCGATGAAGCCGATACCGATGCCGTTGGTGATCGAGTACGTGAACGGCATCGTCACCATCGCCAGGAACGCCGGAACGGCGATCGTGAAGTCGCTCCAGTCGATGTCCCTGACCGACCCGGCCATGATCAGGAAGCCGACCGCCAGCAGTGCGGGCGTCGCGGCCTGGGACGGCACCATCGTGGCGAGCGGCGTCAGGAACAGCGCCAGCGCGAAGAGCCCGCCCGTGACGACGGAGGCGAGGCCGGTACGGGCTCCCTCGCCGACGCCCGCCGTGGACTCCACGAAGCAGGTGTTGGCGGAGGCCGAGGCGGCACCACCGGCGGCGACCGCGACACCGTCGACGATCAGCACCTTGTTGATGCCGGGGAAGTTGCCCTTGTCGTCCATCAGCTTCGCCTCGTCGCCGACGCCGAGGATCGTGCCCATCGCGTCGAAGAAGCAGGACAGCAGCACGGTGAAGACGAACAGCGAGCCGGCGAGGACACCGACCTTCTCGAAGCCGCCGAAGAGGCTCACCTGGCCCACCAGACCGAAGTCGGGCGTCGCCAGCGGGTTGCCCGGCCACTGCGGGACGGTCAGGCCCCATGCCTGGCCGGGAAGGTTCGCGACCAGCTGGATGACGACGGCCACGACCGTCATCACGACGATCGAGATCAGGATCGCGCCGGGCACCTTGCGGACGATCAGCGCGAGGGTGAGCAGCGTGCCGAGGACGAAGACCAGGACCGGCCAGCCGGAGAGATGGCCGGTGAGGCCGAGCTGGAGCGGGACGGTGGTGTGGGCGGCGTCCGGGATGCGGGAGACGAAGCCGGAGTCGACGAGGCCGATCAGCATGATGAAGAGGCCGATGCCGATCGCGATGCCCTTGCGCAGGCCGAGCGGCACGGCGTTCATGACGCGTTCGCGCAGGCCCGTCGCGACGAGCAGCATCACGACGAAGCCGGCGAGGACCACCATGCCCATCGCGTCCGGCCAGCTCATCCGCGGGGCGAGCTGGAGGGCGACGACGGTGTTCACGCCGAGGCCGGCCGCCAGGGCGATCGGGACGTTGCCGATGACGCCCATGAGCAGGGTCGAGAAGGCGGCGGTGAGCACGGTCGCGGTGACCAGCTGGCCGCCGTCGAGCTGGTGCCCGTACATGTCCTTCGCGCTGCCGAGGATGATCGGGTTCAGCACGATGATGTACGCCATCGCGAAGAAGGTGGCGAAGCCGCCGCGGATCTCCCGGGCGAGCGAGGAGCCGCGCTCGGAGATCTTGAAGTAGCGGTCGAGCCGGTCGAAGGCGCGAGGACCGGAGTCCGGCTGCTGCGGCTTCTGGGCGTCCGCAGGAGCGGCGGCCGTGGGGGGCATGCGAGACCTCGTCGGAGTGGTTCGGGGTGATTTGTCCCCGGCTTCTTGGACGTTCATACGACGGAAACCGGACGGACGCAAACCGCTTCAGTATGAACGTATGACCGGAAGATCGGTATCTCCGCGCGTAGATGCCCGTGACGGAGGGGGCGCGGGAGGCGTGTGGGCCCCCGCCTACACTGACCGCATGGCGAAGTGGACCCCCAAGCACGAGGCACCCGAGCCCCTGGAGGGGCCGGTCGTCGGCACCATCGTCGGCGGCACGATCCTCTGGTTCGTCCTCTTCCTGGTCCAGATCCCCTTCTACGCCTGGTTCACCGAGCGCGGGCTGGGCTGGTGGGTGTGGACGTGCCTGGCCGGTGCGGGCCTGGGTCTGCTGGGCATCTGGTACGTCCGTAAGCGGGACGCGGCGATCAAGCGCGCGCAGGCGGAACCCGGCGCGGAGTAGCTGGAGCAGCCGGACAGTCGCTCAGCCGGACGGGCGAGCAGCCGGACAGCCGGGCAGGCGAGCCGCCGGACAGCCGGACAGCCGCCGACGAGGTTCCGACCCGGAGGTCTCCCCGACGTTCACCCGGCTCGGGGGGTGGACGACCCGCGTCCGCCGTACCGTCGAAGTCATGACTCAGCGGTCGGAGATGGGCAGCGACGGACCCGAGCACCGCGGCGGGGCGACCATCGACGCGGGCGCGGAGCTCGATCCCGTCCATCCCGTGGCGCCGCCCGTACGGCACCGGCCCGCAGGGCTCAGCGCCGCGGAGGTCGCCGAGCGGATCGCGCGGGGCGAGGTCAACGACGTGCCCCTGCGCAGCAGCCGGTCGACCGTCGACATCGTCCGGGGCAACGTCTTCACCCGCTTCAACGCGATCATCGGCGTGCTGTGGGTGATCATGTTCTTCGTCGCGCCGTTCCAGGACACCTTGTTCGGCTTCGTGATCCTCGCGAACACCGGCATCGGCATCATCCAGGAGCTCCGCGCCAAGAAGACGCTCGACGGACTCGCCGTCATCGGCGAGGCGAAACCCACCGTCCGGCGCGACGGGGCCTCCGGCGAGGTTTCGACATCCGAGATCGTGCTGGGTGATCTGATCGAGCTCGGGCCGGGCGACAAGGTCGTCGTCGACGGCGAGGTCGCCGAGGCGGACAGCCTGGAGGTCGACGAGTCGCTGCTGACCGGTGAGGCCGACCCGGTGGTGAAGAAGCGCGGCGACAGGATGATGTCCGGCAGCTTCGTCGTCGCGGGCGGCGGCGCGTTCACGGCCACCAAGGTCGGCCGGGAGGCGTACGCGGCGCAGCTCGCCGAGGAGGCCTCCCGTTTCACGCTCGTCCACTCCGAGCTGCGCTCCGGCATCTCCACGATCCTCAAGTACGTGACGTGGATGATGATCCCGACCGCCCTCGGCCTGATCATCAGCCAGCTGGTGGTGAAGGGCGACAACTTCAAGGACTCGGTCGCCCGCACCGTCGGCGGCATCGTGCCGATGATCCCCGAGGGCCTCGTCCTGCTCACCTCCGTCGCCTTCGCGATCGGTGTCATCCGGCTCGGCCGCCAGCAGTGCCTCGTCCAGGAGCTGCCCGCGATCGAGGGCCTGGCCCGGGTCGACGTCGTCTGTCTCGACAAGACCGGAACGCTCACCGAGGGCGGCATGGACGTCACCGAGCTGCGCATGGTCGACGGCAGCGACGAGTCGTACGTACGCAAGGTGCTCGGCGCGCTCGGCGAGTCCGACCCCCGGCCGAACGCCTCATTGCAGGCGATCATCGAGGCCTACCCGGACAGCGAGGAGTGGCGCTGCACCGAGTCGCTGCCGTTCTCGTCGGCCCGCAAGTACAGCGGCGCCGCCTTCAGCGAGGGCGACGGGCAGAGCTCGACCTGGCTGCTCGGCGCGCCGGACGTGCTGCTGCCGCCCGGCGACACCGCCCTCGGCGAGGTCGACCGCCTCAACGAGCAGGGGCTGCGGGTGCTGCTGCTCGCCAGGGCCGCGGCCGAGCTCGACGCCCCCGACGTGGCCGCGGGTGCCCGGCCCGCCGCTCTGGTCGTCCTGGAGCAGCGGCTGCGCCCGGACGCCTCGGACACCCTGCGCTACTTCGAGGAGCAGGACGTCGCGGCGAAGGTCATCTCGGGCGACAACGCGGTGTCGGTGAGCGCGGTGGCCGGGAAGCTGGGCCTGCCCGGCGCGGCGGACACCGTGGACGCCCGCAAGCTCCCCACGGAGCGGGAGGCGATGGCCGCGGAGCTGGACGCCAACGCGGTGTTCGGCAGGGTCAGCCCACAGCAGAAGCGGGACATGGTCGGCGCGCTCCAGTCACGTGGCCACACGGTCGCGATGACGGGCGACGGCGTCAACGACGTGCTCGCTCTCAAGGACGCCGACATCGGTGTCTCCATGGGCTCGGGCTCCGAGGCGACCAAGGCCGTCGCCCAGATCGTGCTGCTCAACAACAGCTTCGCCACCCTGCCGTCGGTGGTGGGCGAAGGCCGCCGGGTCATCGGCAACATCACGCGCGTCGCGACGCTGTTCCTGACGAAGACGGTCTACTCGGTACTGCTGGCGGTCCTGGTCGTCTGCGCGCAGGTCGAGTACCCGTTCCTGCCGCGTCATCTGACCCTGCTGTCGACGCTGACCATCGGTATCCCGGCCTTCTTCCTGGCGCTCGCCCCCAACAAGGAGCGCGCCAAGCCCCACTTCGTACGCCGTGTCATGCGGTACGCGATCCCCGGCGGGATCGTCGCGTCGGCGGGCACCTTCCTGACGTACATGCTGGCCCGCTCCCACTACAGCGGCGCCGGCGCCCTGGCCGCCGAGACCAGCGCGGCGACGCTGACCCTCTTCCTGGTCGCCATGTGGGTCCTGGCGATCGTCGCCCGGCCCTACACGTGGTGGCGGGTCGGGCTGGTCGCGGCGATGGGTCTGGCCTTCCTGGTGGTGCTGGTCGTGCCGTGGCTGCAGGACTTCTTCGCGCTGAAGCTGGTGGGTACGACGATGCCGTGGGCGGCGGTCGCGATCGCCGCGGTGGCGGCGGCGGTGCTGGAGTTCGCGTGGCGGTGGGTGGACCGCAAGTTCCCCGCATGACTCCCCTGTTCGAGGGGAACACGTGAAGGTTTACTCTTCACCGAAACAGCGGTCGCTGTGACCCGTGGCGCGGCGAGCGCCCGGGGTGGGGAGGGGAGTTCCACACAGCATGCGGCACAACTGGACAGGGCGAAGAACCACAGGGGGAATGCTGACGGCAGCGCTCATGGCTGCCGCCGTCCTCCTGGCACCGGGCGAGAGCCTGGCGGCGGACGGTGCGGCGACCACGCCGCCCGCGCCGACGGCCGGAGCGCCGGCGGACCAGCCGGCTCAGGGGGTGGCGCTCGCGACCGGTGAGCGGGTCGAACTGGTCAAGGGCAAGGGCGCCGGAGCGCCCGGCTTCCGCGTCGTACCGAAGCGGGCCGGCGAGCAGCCCGGACGTTACGCGTTCAGCAAGGTGGACGGCAGGCTCCAGGTGCGGCCCGTCGGCCTGAAGAAGCCGGTGGGGGCCACGACGGTCACCACGGGAGCGGCACCGAAGTCCGCCCCGGCGCGGTCCGCGCGGGCGGCCTCCGCCGCGTACTCCGTGCGGATCCAGCTCGCCGGCACGGACCACTTCGGGCCCATCATCCACGTCTGGGACCGTAAGACGTGGACGTACCACGACGTCGCCGAGGAGCAGTGGGACTCCTTCGGAACGGTGTCGCTGCCGCCGGGCGACTACGTCACGATCGGGATGTTCAGCAACTGGCGGCAGCCGACCCACCTGCTCACCAAGACCTTCACCGTGAAGGACCGCGGCCTGACGGTGTCGCTCGACGCGAGCACCGCCAAGGAGACGGGCATCACCACCGACGACCCCACCGCCCGGCGGGCGAGCGCCGCCGTGTGGATCCGGGTCCCGAACGGGGGCATCGCCGGCTTCATGGGCGGTTGGGGCGAGAAGGTGTACGTGACGCCGATCTCGCTGCCCGGCGTCTCCCTGCGGGTGCACGACGTGCTGGTGAAGGACGGCACTTCGGAGAACAACCCGAGCCCGTACCGCTACGACCTCTTCCACAGCTTCGACGGCACCGTGCCGGCGAACCCCACGCGCCTCGTGCGGACGGCCGACCTGGCCAAGACGGTCACCACGGTGCGTTCCCAGGGCAGGGACACCCTCGGCCACCTCTCCACCACCGTGGACACGGGCCAGCCCGATGACGGCGTCTACGTGGGCTCCCCGATCCGGGTGCCGGCCACCGTCACCGAGTACGTGACCCCGGGCCGCCCGTTCTCCCGGCTGGTGGCGACCGGCAGGCACCAGCTGTTCGCCCCGACCCGCACCCTGGCCAAGGGCACCCAGGCCGGGGAGACGCTGGGCATCGCCCCGTTCGCGGGCAGGGGGGACGAGTTGTCCTCGATCCACCGCCTGGGCTCCACGTTCCAGATCTACGATCCCCGCGCCTTCAGCGACGGGGCGGGCAACCACGGCTCGGACCACACGTCGGCCACCCAGGACATGGTGCTGAGCGCGAACGGCACGATCCTCGCCGAGGTGAAGGGCCTGGGCTACCCGGAGGTCTGGCACGCGACCACCGGCGCCCCCACCCAGCGGGCCGGCTACCGGCTGGTGCAGACGGTCCACCGCACCGCGGACTACGCACGGCTGAGCCACCGCCAGACCACCGAGTGGACGTTCTTCTCCAGCGGGTCCCAGTCGCGCTGGGAGGAAGTGCCCCTGGTGGACGCCGCTGTGCGCGTCGACGGCCTCGACACGCGCAACGCCGCGGGCGCCTCGCCCGTCACCGTGACGGCGACCGCCGACTCACGACTCGTCTCGGCGACGGCGACCGTCACCGGCCTGGAGTACTCGGCCGACGACGGCGGAACATGGACGGCGCTGCCCGTTCCCGGCACCGGCGACACGGCCTCGGCCGAAGTCACCGTGCCGCAGGGCGCCCGGTTCGTCTCCCTCCGGGTGACCGCGAAGGACACCGAGGGCTCGACCGTCCGGCGCACGGTGGAGCGTGCCTTCGCCGGCCCCGTCCCCACCGCCGACGAGACCGTCGGCGCCGTCACCGTCACCGACGTGTCGGTCAACGGCGGACGGGTCGTCGCTCCCCCGGTGGGCGACTACGCCGACTACCCGGCCCGGTTCACCGTCTCCGACCCGTCGGGCATCGCGGACACCTTCCTGTACCTGTACCGCGGCTCGTACGCCCGGCCGGACGGTGTCATCACCGGGTGGAAGCCGCAGTGCACCCAGGTGAACGCGACCACCTCCACCTGCGAGACGACCATCAGCATCGACGCACGCCGGACCCTCGGCCGCAACGATCTGTCCGGTGAGTGGAAGGTCGCGATCGGGGCCCGCTCCCTCGACGGCCGCAGCTTCACCGAGCGCAGCGCCGTCGGCTCCGCGCTCGTCCTGCGCCAGAGCCGCGTCACGATGACCGCACCGGCCCAGGCCACCAAGGGCAAGCTGTTCGCCGTCCAGGGCATCGCGGGCCTCGTCGACTGGTCGACCGGCCGCTGGAACGCGCTGAAGGGCCGGCCGGTGCAGCTCGAGTACCGCAAGCCGGGCGTCACGGCCTGGACCGTGGCCGCGAAGGTGACCGCCGACGCGTCCGGCATCGTCAAGGCCACTCCCAAGGCCGAGTTCGACGCCAACTGGCGGTGGCTGATGCCGCGCACGGGCGAGATCGGGGCCGCGGCCTCACCGGTCTTCTTCGTCGACGTGCGCTAGCACCCGCCGGCACCGTGCGAGAGGGGCGCCGGTCTTCGTGACCGGCGCCCCTCTTCGTCTGCCGTGCCTCAGTCGAACCAGCGGTCCCGCGCCAGTTCCTCCGTACGGGACGGGTCCTCCAGCAGTGCCGCGACCTCGAAGCGCCGTGGCCACTGGCCCGCCGCCCAGGCGAGTCCGGCGGCGACGCCTTCGACCGTGGCGGCGTGGATGACTCCGTCGGGGGTGCGGCGCCAGTCGAGTTCGACGCCGCCGGCGAGGAGTTCCTCGTGCTCGACGTACGAGGCCGGGGTCGCCGGGCCCAGCAGGGCGTGCACCGAGGAGGGCACCTCGTGCTCCTCGCCGACCGTCGTCACCTCCGCCTGGACCGCCTCGCTCAGCCGCCCGACCTGGAGCAGGTCGGCCAGGTCCGCCGCCCGAACCGGGGAGACCGGCAGCAGCGGACGGTCCGCGGTCAGCGGGAGCAGGTCGGGGGCGTCCGCGACGAGCGCGTCCGAGGCGTCCACGACCCGCACCTCGCCGTCGACGACCGCGCGCAGTTCGTCCGGGAGCGTCACCTGCTCCGGGTCCAGGTCGGCCAGCGCGGTGTAGAGGGCGTGCAGCTGGGATGCGGTGACCGGGCGCTCCGGGTCGGCGAGCCGGCCCAGCAGCTCGGCCGCGCCGCCGGGCTCGTCGAGGAGCGCGGCGACGGAGGTCCGTACGCCGAGCGCGTGGAGCACCTGCTCGTCCTCGAAGCCGGTCGCGTCGGCCGAGTCGTACAGGCCGACCAGCAGCGGATCCCCGCCGGAGGCCCGCAGCCCCGCCGGCCGGCGGCCGCCCAGCACGGGGTGGTCGCGCAGCCACCACGCCGTGTAGGGGCGCACGGTGTCGGTCGTGCCGTCGGGCAGCAGCACCCGTACGGTCTGGGTGAGGGCGTCCCGCAGCGGCGGCTGCGCCAGCAGCGCGAGCGCCTGCGGCCACGCCTCGTCGTCGACGAGGTCCAGATCGCGTACGGCGACGATCTCCGTCGCCACCGGCGGCACCGGGGTGTCCGGCAGCCGGTCCAGGACGTCCTCGCACCACACGTCGACCGCGTCCAGCAGTCCGGCGTCGTCGGGTTCGGCGAAGTCCCCGTCGCGGGGATCCAGTTCGTCGGGGTCGAGGACGACGTCGGTGGCGCGGACGAGGGCGAAGTTCGCCAGCACGCCGCAGGCGGCGAGCGGCTGCTCGCCCCAGCGCTCGGCCAGTTCCGCGTCGACGAGGGCGAGCTCACCCTCACGCATGACCGACGCGAAGGGGCTGCCGGGCAGCACGAGTTCGCCGGCGGGCGCGGGCTCGCCGTCCTCGTCGGGCAGCGCGAGCGCGCCCAGCCACGGCTCGTCGCCCGGCTCCAGACCCGCGTCGCGGACCAGGGCGAGGACGATCTCCGCCAGCTCCTCGCTGTCGGGCGCGTCCTCCTCCCACAGCATGTCGCCGTCCTCCATCGACGCGGCGACGGCGGCCCGCACCTGCGGGGTCGTCAGCACCGCGCGGGGGGTCGCGGGCAGCGCGCCCAGCTTCTCCAGCAGCGGGTGGGCGGCGTCCGGGTGGGCGACCTTCAGCCCGAACCGGGCGAGCCCGTCCGGGGTTTCCGAGGTCGGCAGCAGCACCTGGCGCGGGCCGATGGTGGTACGGGCCGCGCCGCGGCGGGGCCGGAGCTCCTCGTCGTCCTCCGCGGCCGGCGCCTCGGCGGCCTCGGCGCCCCTGCCCGCGAGCGGGACCGGCAGACCGGACAGCCGCTCGGGGTCCACGCCCGCGAGGCTGTCGTAGAGCCGCCACCACCACGCCGGGTCGCGCTCGATCCCGGCGAGCCGGTCGATCGCCTCGGTCAGCGGAACCCGTGCGACACCGAGCGTCCGCAGCTCCACCCGGCGCTCCAGACCCGCGGGCAGCAGCGTCGGCAGGACGTCCGCGAGGACGCGTACGGTCTCGGCGCCCGCGCCCTCGACGACCTCGGCCTCCAGAGGCCGCAGCGCCACCAGGTCCTCCGAGGGGGCGGCCGGGGCGAGGAACGCGATGCGCGGCAGCAGCTCCAGGATCGCCGCGCGCAGCGCGCCGTCCAGTTCGCCCTTGCCGAGCGGCCCCGGGACCAGGTCGATGGTGCCGGTGCTGACCGGGTGCCAGTCACGGAGCAGTTCGGCGTACGCCTCGGCCGCGCGCCGCACCAGGAAGTCGGTGAGCGGGCCGGGCGCGGGGTGGCGGCGGGCGGTGTCCAGCGGCAGCGACGCGATCAGCAGCGCGGGCACGCCGAGGGGTTCGTCCGTCGGGGTGGGCGCGTGGACGACGGGCGCGGTCGCCGGGTACACGGGCAGGCCCTCGGTGTCGACGGGCACGGCCCAGGTCACGGTCCAGTGCGGCCGCAGCCGCTCCTCGACCGGGCGGTCGGCGAGCAGCGCGGGCTCGACGGGCCCGTGGTGGGTGACGGTGCGCCAGCGGCTCAGGCCACGGGCGGTGTCGTCGACGTGGACGTGGTCGCCGTGCTGCGAGCGGCGCAGGGTCCGTACCCCGTCCGGGGTCTCCACGACGATCTCGCTGATTCCCGGCAGGGTCAGCAGCAGGGCGTCGTCGATGCCGGCGAGCAGCCGCTCGACCAGGTCCTGGGCGGTGCCGTCGCGCAGCGGCAGGATCACCACGGTGTCGTAGCCGTCGGGTGCGGTGCCCTCGGCGGGCAGCGGCAGCCGCAGCAGCGGTACGTGGCCGTCGCGGCGGCGCAGCTCGTCGCCGAGGCCGGGGCCGGCCTGCGCGGCCTGCTCGGCGAGTCCGCGTGCCTCGGCCAGCGACCACCGGACGCCGCCGTGCCGGCCGACCACGGCGGGCTCGTCGCTCACGGCGAGCACCGCGGCGAATCCGACGCCGAACCGGCCGACGGCGCCCTGGTCGTGATCGCGCTTGGCGGAGGCCCGCAGCGTCGACAGCGACTCGACGCCGGCGGCGTCGAGCGGGGCGCCGGTGTTGGCGGCGACGAAGGTGCCCTGCTGGAGGGTGAGACGCAGCCGGCCGGGGACACCGGCGCGCGCGGCGGCGTCGGCGGCGTTCTGGGCGAGCTCGACGATCACGCGGTCGCGGTAGCCGCCGAGGGCGAGGTCCTCCTCGGCGTTGGCGTCCTCCCGGAAGCGGGCGGGGCTGGCGCCCCAGGCGTCGAGCACTCCACGCCGCAGCCGCGCCGTCCCGAACGGGTCGGCCCCCTCGGTCGTCCTGACGCTCACGCCTGTCTCCGCTCTGAAGTCCCTGTTACCGGTGTACCGCTGAACGGCGGTCCGCGCCGCCCGCCGCCGCCCCGTCGAGCGCCGCGCGCGGTCGCTCACCGTGCGGCCCGAAGGTACCGCGTACGGCGGCGGTGGCTGCTCCCCGCCTCCCCCGCACGGGCTGGAAAAAGCCCTCCGGTATCAAGGTGCGGGCTCGCCTAGGGGACCCGGCGGCAGGCGACCGGTGGGCGGCACCGGAGGCCCGGTTCTCGCTGCGCAGCGCCCTGTCCCACGAAGGAAGACGGGCGTACGAAGGCCCGCGTCCGAAGGCCCGCGTCCGAAGAGCGGCGTACGAAGAGCGGCGTACGAAGAGCGGCGTACGAAGACCGGCGCACGAAAGCGGGCCCGCACCCCAGGGGCGCGGGCCCTGCCGCCTGCTACGAATGTCCGAGGTCGTCCGACGACGCCGTGTCCACATGGTCCGGGACCGAGCCGCTGTCCGGCGCGGGCCGGAGCGGGAACTCGTCCGGCCGCATCGAGTCGAGCACCGGCGGCGCCGGCCGGGGCGGCTTCGGCATGACCGCCGCCTCCGAGTGCCCTCCGCACCCGTACGCCAGCGACACCACGTTCCCGTCCGCGGGCGAGAACTCGTTCGCGCACACCCCGAAGGCCTGCTTCAGCGAGCCCGCGAGCGGCACCAGGAACCCGCACGTCACGCACGAGGCGGGCGCCGCCTGCGCCATCGGGGTCTTCGCCCCGTACGACTCCTCCCAGCGGTCCGCCGCGACATGCAGCCCGTACCGGGACAGGACCCGCGCCCTGCGCATCCCCAGTTCCTCCGCCAGCGACGCGATCGCGCCCCGCGACGGCGCGCGCGTCACGATCTCCGCGTCCTCCGCGTCGACGCGGTCGGCCATCTCCTCCGACACCGCGGAGTTCGGCGGCGGGGCGTCCTCGCCCGTGTAGCCGGGCTCCAGACGCAGGTCCTCCGCCTCCGTGGGCAGCAGGTCACCGGGGCCCATGTCGCCCGGACGCAGCCGCTCGCTCCACGGCACCCACTCCGGCGCCAGCAGCGCGTCGGGGCCCGGCAGCAGCACGGTCTCGTCGACGGTGATCACCTTCGCGCGGGACGCGCGAGCGACGGTGACCGCCCAGCGCCAGCCCCGGTACCCGGGCTCCTGGCACTCGAAGAAGTGGGTGACGACCCGGTCGCCCTCGGACACGAGCGAGACATGCTCGCCCACCACCCCCGGCGCCGCCGCCTCTTCGGCGGCCGCGCGCGCGAGGTCTACCGCCTCGGCGCACTGACGGTCAGGGGTACGGCTTCGCGTCGTCGCAGCACTCACAGGTCTCGCTTCTCTCCTACGCCGTCTCACGGGTGCGCCGGCCGATTCGCGATGTAACGGGCGGCGGGCGGAGCGGACCAGAGGGCCGCATCGACGTCCGCGCCCGGGCAATCCGTCTCGGGCACACCTAACATCACCCATTCTGCGGGATGACGAAGAGGCGCGCGGCCGAGAACTACCGCCGGTGGCGCGCTACGCACGCTACCCCCTCCGTGGCGCCCCGCCCACCTGCCCGTCCGAATCCCGGTTCGGGTCGGAGGTCCGTAGGGCACTATGACGACGTGACAGCCGCGAGGTCGTCCGGCGTTTCCGGGCCGCTGAGCAGGGCGTGGCGCGCGACCGGCCGCGCCCTGCACCTGCCGTTCACCGGCGCGGCACGAGGCATTCGCCGGGCGACCCACGCACACGGCGCCGGCGAATCCGGGCTCGGAAAACTCATCGAGCTGCACGCCGTCAACGGCGCCGGCGACGTGATGATCACCGTCGCGCTCGCATCCACCGTCTTCTTCTCCGTCCCCACCGACGAGGCGCGCGGGCGGGTCGCGCTCTACCTCGCGATCACGATGGCCCCGTTCGCTCTTCTGGCCCCCGTGATCGGGCCGCTCCTGGACCACATCCCGCACGGCCGCCGCGCCGCGATGGCGGGCACGATGACGGCCCGCGCGGTGCTGGCGCTGACCATGTCGGGCGCGGTCGCGACGGGCGGCCTCGAGCTGTATCCGGCCGCGCTCGGCGTACTGGTGTGCTCGAAGGCGTACGGGGTGATCCGCAGCGCGGTCGTCCCGCGTCTGCTCCCCCCGCGCTTCGCCCTCGTGAAGGCGAACTCCCGGGTGACGCTCGCCGGGCTGGTCGCCACCGGGATCGCCGCGCCGGTCGGCGCCGCGCTGCAGCAGATCGGTCCCGAGTGGCCGCTGTACGGGGCGTGCGCGATCTTCACGGCCGGCACGTTCCTGGCGCTCAGCATGCCGCACAAGGTCGACTCGGCGAAGGGCGAGCGCAAGGCGCACATGCTGACCCACGGCGAGCGCAGGCCGAGCCTGCGCACGGTGGGCCCGTCGGTCCTGCACGGGCTGCAGGCGAACGCGGCGCACCGCATGCTCTCCGGGTTCCTGATCTTCTTCCTGGCGTTCCTGCTGCGGGTCCATCCCCTGGCCGGGCAGAGCGCCGCCGCGTCGCTGGTGATGGTGGGCGTCGCCGCGGGCATCGGCAACGCGTGCGGCACGGCGATCGGGGCGTGGGTACGGCACCGCCCGCCGGAGGTGATCGTGGCCACGGGTCTGACGCTCGCCCTGTCGGCCGCGGTGCTCGCGGCCGTGTTCTTCAGCCCGCTGATGGTGGCGGTGCTGGGCGCGGTCGCCGGACTGTCGCAGGCCCTGTCCAAGCTGTCCCTGGACGCGATGATCCAGCGGGACGTCCCCGAGGCGGTGCGGACGTCGGCGTTCGCCCGTTCGGAGACGCTGCTCCAGATGTCGTGGGTGGTGGGCGGCGCGATCGGGATCGCCCTGCCGCTGAACGGCGTCCTGGGCATGTCGGTCGCGGCGGTCATCCTCGCGACGGGCGCCGTGCTGGCCCTTCGCGGCCTCCTGGTGGCCTCGCGCCGCAGCACGACGACCACGGAGCGGACGACCGTGGCGCCCCGGGTCCGCTGATCGGGGCCCGGGCCGGGACCGGTGCGGTGGTGTGCGGGGCCATCGGGGCGCCACGCCGCACCCCCGCGATGCGGGATCGCGGGGGCCCGATAGCCTTCGGGCCATGACCGTTGCGTTCCTCACCGGCAAGCACCGCCGGGCCGCCGCCGCCCTCGGTGCCGTGTCCGCCGGCCTCCTCGTACTCTCCGCCTGCGACAAGCCGACCCCGCTCGCGACCGTGACGGTCGGGACGACCTCGGTGCACACCGAAGCCGCCTGCTACAACGACGGCGCCGCGATCAGGGAGTCGCTGATCCAGGGCTGCCTCAACGAGAAGGCCGAGAAGTCCATCACGGTCGCGGCCGACGACAAGGTCCGCTTCGGTGTCGACCCCGAGATCGCCGAGAACGGCTGGACGATCTTCATCGGCGGCCAGCGCGCCGAGCAGGAGCCGTACCACAAGACGTACCGGACGATCCCGGCCAGCGCGTTCTTCACCAGCCCGACGACCGGGGAGCCCTCCAGCTCCGCGCAGGTCTCCGTCGTGGAGACGACGGGCAAGAAGCTGACCGGCATCTGGCACTTCAAGCTGCTGAAGGACTGACCGGACCGAACCGGGCCCAGCCATGCGCGTACTCGTCGTGACCGCGGTGCCGGCGGAGGCCGACTCCGTCGTCGCCGGTCTCTCCGCCGACGGCCCGTCCCCCGCGCACTCCCTTCCGGGCGGCCTCACCCTGCGCCGCTGTGCGGGCGCGGAGGTGACGGTGGACGTCCTGGCGGGGGGCGTGGGCCCGGCCGCGGCGGCCGCGGCGACAGCGACGGCGCTGACGGCCTCGGCGACGGCGACGGGCCCCGCCTACGACCTCGTCGTCTCCGCCGGGATCGGCGGGGGCTTCGCGGGGACCGCCCCGCTCGGCTCGCTCGTCGTCGCGGACGCGATCGTCGCCGCCGACCTGGGCGCGCAGACCCCCGACGGCCATCTCGCCGTCGAACAGCTCGGCTTCGGGCGCTCCACGCACGTCCCCGCTCCCCTCTCGGAGCGGATCGCCAAGGCTCTGGACGCGGTGCACGGTCCTGTCCTGACCGTGTCCACCGTCACCGGCACCGCCTCCCGCGCCGCCGAGCTGACCGCTCGTCACCCACGGGCCGCCGCCGAGGCGATGGAGGGCTTCGGGGTCGCCGAGGCCGCCACCGCGCACGGCGTGCCCGTCGTCGAGATCCGTGCCGTGTCCAACGCCGTCGGCCCGCGCGACCGGGCCGCCTGGCGCATCGGCGAGGCCCTGGACGCACTGCGGAACGCGTTCCGGCTGCTGAGCCCCGTACTCGAGGAGGAGGCCCGATGACCAAGGTCAAGATCGCCTACTCGCCCTGCCCCAACGACACGTTCGTCTTCGACGCCTGGGCGCACGACCGGGTCCCGGGCGCGCCCCGTCTCGATGTCACGTTCGCGGACATCGACATCACCAACGGCATGGCGGAGCGCGGCGAGTTCGACGTGCTGAAGGTGTCGTACGCCGTCCTGCCGTACGTCCTCGACCGCTACACGCTGCTGCCCTGCGGCGGGGCGCTGGGGCGCGGCTGCGGCCCGCTCGTGCTCACGCGCGAGCCGGGCGTGGACCTGACGGGCGCGACGGTCGCCGTGCCGAGCGAGAAGTCGACCGCGTATCTGCTGTTCCGGCTGTGGGCGGCGGACGTGCTGCCGGACGGGGTGGGCCGGATCGTCGTGCTCCCGTTCCACGAGATCATGCCGGCGGTCCGGGACGGCAAGGTGGACGCCGGACTCGTCATCCACGAGGCGCGATTCACGTATCAGAACTACGGGCTGCACTGCCTCGCGGACATGGGCGAGCACTGGGAGTCGACGACGGGCCTGCCGATCCCGCTCGGCGCCATCATCGCCAGGCGCTCGCTGGGCGAGGAGGTGCTGACCCGTCTCGCCGAGTCCGCACGGACGTCCGTGCGCATGGCCTGGGACGACCCGGCGGCGTCCCGCCCGTACGTGATGGAACACGCCCAGGAGATGGACCCGGCGGTGGCCGACCAGCACATCGGGCTCTACGTCAACGAGTTCACGGCCGCCCTCGGTGAGGACGGCTACGCGGCGGTGCGCGGACTGCTCACGCGCGCCGCGGCGGAGGGTCTGGTCCCGGCGCTCGGACCGGAAGCGCTGAAGTTCCCCTGAAGAGTTCGCTGAAGCCGCAGGATTCCCCGGACTCCCCGGACTCCCCGGACTCCCCGGACCTCCTGACTGCCTGACTCCCTGACACACGTCGCGGCCGGGGGCGGATGCCGCCCCCGGCCGCGACGTACGTCGAGCCTGCGCCCTGCCGGGCTAGACGTCGAGCTGGTCGGCGACCGCGCGCAGCAGGCCCGCGATCTTCTTGCCGTGGACCTTGTCCGGGTAGCGACCGCGCTCCAGCTGCGGCGTGATGTTCTCCAGGAGCGTCGTCAGATCCTGCACGATCGACGCCAGCTCGTCCGGCTTACGACGCTGCGCGGCGGCCACGGAGGGGGTCGGGTCGAGGACCGTCACCGAAAGTGCCTGGTCACCGCGCTGGCCCGCTACGACGCCGAACTCGACCCGCTGGCCGGGCTTCAGGCTGTCGACTCCGTCAGGAAGCACCGACGAGTGGACGAAGACGTCGCCGCCGTCGTCGCGGGAGAGAAAGCCGAAGCCCTTCTCGCTGTTGAACCACTTGACCTTGCCGGTAGGCACGTCTGTCCTCGTCCTCGTACTCGTCGGGAATTGCGAAAAAAACTGGTCCGGAAAGCAAAAACTGCTCTGGATAGCACTGCAGCGGGTCCACCGACCCGCCACCACCCAAGGCTAATGGTCCAAGGGCCCCTGACAAGACGTCCCCGGTGGTTCCTACGCGCTGGGAACTACCCTGGTCGGGTGACTCATGAAACCCAAGCGAATTCGGCCGCTCCCGGCGACGGGCTCGTCCGCGTCGGCGCGATCGTCTTCATCATCGGCGCCGTGGCCACTCTGGTCACCGTGGCCCCACTGTTCCTCGGTACGGAGCCGTTCCCGACCGTCGCCTATCTCGTCAGCATGCTCATGGGCGTCGGCTTCCTGATCGCGGGAGCGGGGGTGCTCCGGTCGATCGCGGCGCAGCGCCGTCAGGCGCGCTCCTCGGCGGCCCCGTCGGCCTAGCCGGCGGCGTTCGCGTCGGCGTACTCGGCGAGCCAGGCCGGGAACGCGGTGAGGTCCGGCAGGACCACGTCCGCCCCCGCCTCACGCAGCTCCCGCTCGTCGCACGGCCCGGTCGGTACGGCGACGGACAGCGCCCCGGCGGTACGGGCCCCGCGCACATCGCCGATGTGGTCGCCGACGTACACCCGCGCGTCGTGCTCGCGCAGCGCCTCCGCCTTGGCCTCGGCCCACAGCCAGCCGATGACCTCGTCCGGCTCCAGGCCGAGGTGGACGAGGTGCATCTTGGCGTTCGGCTCGTGCTTGGCCGTGACGACGACGGCGCGGCCGCCGAGCGCGTGGACGGCGGCGATGGCCTCACGGGCGCCGGGCATCGCGGGCGTCGGCGGGATCGCGTACGCGGGGTACAGCTCGCGGTAGCGGTCGGCGACCTCCTGGATCCGGTCGTCAGGGAACCAGTGCGCGAGCTCCTGCTCCAGCGGCGGCCCGAGCCGGGTGACCGCGAGGTCGGCGTCTATCCGGACACCGGTCTCGGCGGCGAGGGCCTGGTAGGCGGCCCGGATGCCGGGACGCGAGTCGATCAGGGTCATGTCGAGGTCGAAGCCGACCGTGAACGGTCGCGGGAGCGGTCGCGTCAGGGGTTCCGGAGCCATGCAGGCCATTGTGCCTGTGGGCGGACGGCGGCCGGAGGGAGGCCGGAGAAGGGCCGGAAGGTGCCGAGGAGCACCGGAAGGGGTGCCGGAGGAGCAGCGGAAGGTGCCGGAGGAGGACCGGAAAGGGGCCGGTAGGGGGCCGGGTGGGTGCCGTCGGGCGTACCGGAACCGGTGCTTACACTTAGCCGAGCCTTACCAACCTCCTGATGGGTTTCGATGTCAGCCGCCGCTCCCAGAACCAGACGCGTGCTCGCGGTCGCGGCGGCCGCCGTGGCGCTGCTCGTCGCGGTGCTGCTCAGTCTCGCCGTCGGGGCGCGCCCCATCGCGCCGTCCGCGGTGTTCGACGCCCTGCTGCACGGCGGAACAAGTGATTCCGCCGAGGTCGTGCGTCAGCTGCGGCTGCCGCGCACGCTCATCGGCCTGATGGTCGGCGCCTCGCTGGCACTCGCCGGCACGGTGCTGCAGGGCCTGACCCGCAACCCGATCGCCGATCCCGGGATCCTCGGCATCAGCCAGGGCGCGTCGGTGGGGGTGGTCCTCGCGATCGCCTTCGCAGGTGTGCACACCCTCCTGGGCCATGTCTGGTTCGCCTTCGCGGGCGCGGCGCTCGCGTCGGTCGCGGTGTACGCGATCGGCTCCAGCGGCCGGGGCGGGGCGACGCCGGTGAAGCTGGCGCTGGGCGGCGCGGCGATCAACGCGCTGCTGGTGTCGGTGACCATGGCCGTACTGACGACGAAGGCCGCCGCGCTCGACGAGTTCCGCTTCTGGCAGGTCGGCGCCCTCGGCGGCCGTGACGCGGAGATCGCCGTTCAACTCCTGCCCTTCCTGCTGCTCGGCACGGTGCTCGTGGTGTCCGTCGCCCGCGGACTCGACGCGCTGGCCCTCGGCGAGGACGTGGCGAAGGGCCTCGGCCGGCGCGTCGCGGCGGTACGCGTCGTCGGCGGCATCGGCGCCACGATCCTCACCGGCGCGGGCGTCGCCGCGGCCGGCCCGATCGCCTTCATCGGTCTGGCGGTCCCGCACATCGCCCGCGCGATCGTCGGCACCGACCACCGCTGGGTGCTTCCGCTCGCCGCGCTCATCGGGCCCGTGATGCTCCTCGTGTCCGACGTCGCCGGACGCGTCCTGTTCCCCCCGAGCGAGGTCCCGGCGGGTGTGATGACCGCCCTGATCGGTGTCCCGTTCCTGGTCGCCCTGATCCGCCGGAAGACGGTCCCCGCGTGAGCCCGGCCACGGTGCGGCGACGACGAGGAGAGCATGCGATGACCGTCGAGGCAGTGGCCCGGCGCGGTGTGCGGCCGGCCGGGTACAGCCGGGTGCGGGCCGGGCGGGGCACGTTCCTCGTGCACCGGCGGGCCGCCGGTGTCGCCGTGGCGCTGACCGTGGTGCTCGCGGGCGTGTGTGTCGCGTACCTCTGCTTCGGCGAGAGCTTCGTCGCGCCCACCGAGGTCGTGAAGGTGCTCCTCGGGCAGCCGTCCGCCGAGGAGTTGGTCGTCGGCACGCTGCGGCTGCCGCGCCTGGTCGTCGGGCTGCTCGTCGGCGCGGCCTTCGGGGTCGCCGGGGCGCTCATCCAGACCGTCGCCCGCAATCCCCTCGCCAGCCCGGACATCATCGGCATCAGCCAGGGTGCGAGCGCGGTCACCGTCGCCGCGCTGACCTTCGGCGTCACCTCGTACGCCGTCCTGCCGTACCTGTCCGTCGCGGGCGGCATCGCGGCCGCCGCGCTCGTGTACGTGTTCGCCTGGCGCGGCGGACTCCACGCGACCCGCTTCGTCCTCGTCGGCATCGGCTTCGCCATCGCCCTGCGCTCGGTCACGAGCCTTTTCATGACCAAGGGCGACTATCTCGTGGCCCAGCAGGCCCAGATCTGGATGACCGGATCCCTCAACGGCCGCGGCTGGGACGAGGCCGCGCCCCTCGGCTGGACGCTCCTCGTCCTGGTCCCGGGCGTGCTGTGGGCCTCGCGGGCCATGCGGAACGTGGCCCTCGACGACCACACCGCCACCGCGCTGGGCGTACGGCTCGGGCGGGTACGTCTCGGCCTCGTCCTCCTCGGCGTCCTCCTCGCCTCCGTCGCGACGGGCGCCGCGGGCCCGGTCGACTTCGTCGCGCTGCTGGCGCCGCAGCTCGCCCGCCGGACGACCCGTACCGCGCAGATCCCGCTGCTCTGTTCCGCGCTGCTGGGCGCGGTCATCGTCGTACTCGCCGATCTGCTGGCGCGGCGCCTGCTGGCACCGACCGAACTGCCCGTGGGCGTGCTGACGGCCGCCGTCGGCGCCCCCTACCTGGTCTGGCTGATCGTCCGCGGCCGCACCGGCCGTACCGCTGGAGGGAACGCATGAGCAGGCTGACGGCCCGTGAGCTGACGCTCGCCTACGAGGACCGCACGGTCGTCCACGAGCTCGACCTGGCCGTTCCCGACGGCCGGGTGACCGTCATCGTCGGCCCGAACGCCTGCGGTAAGTCGACGACCCTGCGCGCCCTCGGCCGGCTGCTGAAGCCGAAGGGCGGCGCGGTGCTGCTGGACGGCACGGAGCTGGCCCGTATCCCGACGAAGCGGATCGCGCAGCGGATCGGGCTGCTGCCGCAGTCGCCGGTCGCACCCGAGGCGATCACCGTCGCCGACCTGGTCTCGCGCGGCCGGCAGCCGCACCAGGCCTGGTGGAAGCAGTGGTCGGACGAGGACGAGCGGGCCGTCACGGACGCGATGGAGCGCACGGACGTCACCGCGCTCGCGGACCGGCCGGTGGACGAGCTGTCGGGTGGTCAGCGGCAGCGCGTGTGGATCGCGATGGCGCTGGCGCAGGAGACGGATCTGCTGCTGCTCGACGAGCCGACGACGTTCCTGGACATCGCGCACCAGGTGGAGGTCCTCGATCTGGTGCGCCAGCTCAACCACGAGCGCGGCCGGACGGTCGTCGCCGTGCTGCACGACCTCAACCAGGCCGCCCGGTACGCCGATCACCTCGTCGCCATGAAGGAAGGCCGCATCGTCGCCGAGGGTCACCCGTCGGACGTCGTCACCGCCGAACTGGTCCGGGAGGTCTTCGGCCTCGCGTCGGTCGTCGTCCCCGACCCGGTGACGGGGTCACCACTGGTGGTTCCCGGAGCGCCCTGGCAGGCGCCGGCAGCCGGCCCGGCCGCCGTGCCCGCCCAGGCGGACGGGGCCCGCGCCGCGGGCACCGTGTGATCCTGCGGGCCCCGCCGCACGACGCCGCGCAGCCCCTGCCCGACTCCGGACGTCACTGACCGACGCCAGGCATTCCTGCCCGACTCCGGACGTCCTGAGCCCCTCCGGGTGCCCCTGCCCGACTCCGGACGTCCCTGAGCGACTCCGGGTGTTCCTGGCGACCGGATGGTCCTGGCCGACGCCGGGTGCCCCTGCCCGACTGCGGACCTCCTGAGCGACTCCGGACGTCCCTGACCGACTCCGGGTGTTCCTGGCGACCGGATGGTCCTGGCCGACGCCGGGTGCCCCTGCCCGACTGCGGACCTCCTGAGCGACTCCGGACGTCCCTGACCGACGCCGGGTGTTGCTGGCGGCCGGATGGTCCTGACGAGGTGGTCACCAGCGTGGTGGCCGCCTTCGCCATGGGTCACCTCCGGCGCGCGCGCCAGATCAGGAACAGCGCCGACGCCACCGCCGCCGCCCGCACCGCCCACGGCCATGTCCCCGCCAGCGCCTCGCCCATCGCTTCCCCGCCCGGCGCGATCGGGTCGCCCCAGCGGCCGTCGAGGCGGCCCCAGAGCCAGACCGCGGCGGTCAGGGCGACGAGGCCGGGGAGGCCGAGGACCGCCCATTTCGCTTCGGTGCGCGAGAGCGCCCGGGTGGCGTAGGCGAGGAGCCAGCCGCCGGCCAGGGCGATCAGTGAGCCGAGGATCGCGCCGACGGCCAGGAGCGTGGCGGCGAACAGCGGCATCGGATGGCCGAGCGACACGCGGGCGGCCGCTTTCCCGGCCGCAGGATCCGGAGCCGTCCCGGCCGCGGGGTCGGGGGCCGCGGGCCCACCGCGACGGGACCGCAGGCGCCACCGGCGCCGTGAACCGTCAGGCTCTCCCCCGGCCTTCGCCGCCTTGTCGGCGTCCTTGGCCGCGGCGTCACCCGGCCGCGGAGGCGTCAGCAGGTCCGGGATCTCCACCCCGCCGACGAACCCGCCGACGGACCCGCCGACGAATCCTCCGACGCGCTCGCCCGGCTCCTGGCCGGTCCGCTCGATCCGCCACCAGTCCGGCTCCGGTGCCGTGTCGCCCAGGAGGTCGTCGCCGGCGGCGGCACCGGACCGCTGCTCCGGGACGGACGCGGCCGTCGCGTCGGAGCCGAAACCGGAGCCGGAACCGGAGCCTGAGCCGGAAGCGCCCTCGGGGCCGGTGGCCGCGTCGTCCACCACCTCGTCCGGCGACCCCAGCCGGCCCAGGATGCGCTGGACGGCCGCGGGGCTGTCGGTGCCGTACTTGGCGCGCTGCCGGTCGATCTCGTT
This sequence comes from Streptomyces sp. NBC_00259, assembly GCF_036181745.1. Lineage (NCBI taxonomy): Bacteria > Bacillati > Actinomycetota > Actinomycetes > Kitasatosporales > Streptomycetaceae > Streptomyces > Streptomyces sp. NBC_00259. The sequence goes on from NZ_CP108080.1 coordinate 3,513,901, forward strand.
CCGCAGCGACGACACGAGCTGCATCCTGGTCCCGGAGGGCAGCTGGCGTTGCTGGGCCAGGTCGCCGACCCGGCTCAGGTAGTCGAAGACAAGCTGATCGCTCTCGATCCCCACGGTGCCCCTCCACAGCGCGCCCGTACCGCCGCCCGGTCCTGACGTTAGCGCCTGGGCAGGGGCTAACGTGGGGCGGATGGGGACCGGTGAGCTCGATCGGGAGGCGCACGTGCCCGCAGGACCATCCGCGGAGACGTCCGCGCGTACGGACGCACATGCCTCCGCCAGTACGGCCGAAGGCACGGGCGGCCGCGCGGCCGGCGCGTCGCCCCGCACACTGGCCGAGGCGCTGCGCTCACGCGGCGACGAAGGTCTCGCCGCGCTGCTGCGCGCCCGCCCCGATCTGCTGTCCCCGGTCCCGAACGACCTGACGCAGCTCGCCACCCGCGCCGGCACCCGCGCCTCCGTCGTACGGGCGCTGGAACGGCTCGACCGGTTCACGCTGCAGACCGCCCAGGCAGTGGCCGTGGCGGTCGAGCCGGCGTCGTACGGGACGGTCCTCGCCCTGCTGGGCGGCGACGACGGCGACCCGGCGGTCGAGGCCGCGCTGCCCCGTGCGCTCGGCGTGCTGCGCGAGCAGGCGCTGATCTGGGGCGACGACGACCGGCTGCGGCTGGTGCGCACGGCGCGCGAGCTGCTCGCCCCTTCTCCCCAGCATCCGTCGGCGACCGGGCTCGGGCCGACGGTGGCGGAGACGACGTCCGGGATGTCGCCGGGCCGGCTGCAGGAGATCCTCGGCGCGGTGGGGCTGACGTCCACCCATGACCCCGTGTCCGCGGTGGCGGCGCTGACCTCGCTGTTCACCGACCGGGAGCGGATGACGGCGCTGCTGGACACGGCTCCGCCGGACGCTCTGGCGGTGCTGGACCGGCTGGTGTGGGGGCCGCCGTACGGAGAGGTCACGGCGGATCCCGCGCCGCCGGTGCGATGGCTCCGGGACCACGGGCTGCTGCTGCCCACGTCGCTGCGCACGGTCGTGCTGCCGCGCGAGGCCGCGCTGCATCTGCGCGGTGGGCGTGCGCACCGCGAGACGGAGCCGGTGCCGCCGGAGGTCCGGGTCGCGGCCGAATACCGTCCACAGGTTGTGGACAGTACGGCGGCGGGTCAGGCGCACACCGCGCTCGCGACCGTCGAGGAGCTGCTGAAGGGCTGGCAGACGGGCGGGCCCGCGGTGCTGAGGGCGGGCGGGCTCAGCGTCCGCGACCTCAAGCGCACGGCGGCGGCGCTGAACGTCTCCGAGGAGATCGCCGCGTTCTGGATCGAACTGGCCTACGCGGCCGGGCTGCTGGCCTCGGACGGCGAGGCGGACGAACGGTTCGCGCCGACGCCCGCGTACGACGAGTGGCTCGACCTGCCCGCGCCCGCGCGCTGGACGGCGCTGGTCACGGCGTGGCTGACCGCGACGCGGACGGCGGGTCTGGTCGGCGGCCAGGACACCAAGGGCCGTACGCTCGCGGCGCTCGGCCCGGACCTGGACCGCGGCGCCGCGCCCGAGGTCCGTCACCGGGTGCTGACCCTGCTCGCCGATCTGCCCTGGGGCGCGGCCCCGGTCCAGGACTCCCTCCTCGCCCGCCTCCGCTGGGAACGACCCGTCCGCACCCCGTCCCCCGCCGCCCCGGGGGCGCCCGACACCCCCGACCTACGCTCCCGCATCGCCGCCTGGACCCTCACCGAGGCCGAACTCCTCGGCCTCACGGGCCGCGGCGCGCTCTGCACAGCGGCCCGCACCCTGCTGGCGGCCCCACCGGCCCCTCCGGCCCCTCCGACGCCGTCCCCGGCGGACGGGCGCGGGCGCACCGAGGCCGGCCCCGGGTCCGCCGAACCCGCGGGCCCCTCCGGCTCGCCCTCGCAGTCCCTCGCGGCGAGCACCGCCGCCGCGTCGGCGACCGGCGGCGTGGTGCCTCACAGCCCGGCCGAGCTCGCCGCGCGGGCCGCGCTCGCCGCGGCCGTGATCGCGCCGATGCTGCCCGAGCCGCTCGACCACGTCCTGCTCCAGGCCGACCTCACGGCCGTCGCGCCCGGCCCCCTGGAGCGGCCGCTGGCGGAGGCCCTCGGCGTGCTGGCGGACGTGGAGTCGAAGGGTGGCGCGACGGTGTACCGGTTTACGCCGGGGTCCGTACGGCGGGCGCTGGATGCCGGGCAGGCGGCGACGGACGTGCACGCGTTCCTGGCCAGGCACAGCCGTACCCCCGTCCCGCAGCCGCTCAGCTATCTCATCGACGACGTGGCGCGAAAGCACGGCCATCTCCGTATCGGCGCCGCCTCCGCCTACGTACGCTGCGACGACGACGCACTGCTGGACGAGATCCTCGCCGACCGGCGCTCGCACGGGCTGCGCATGCGCCGTCTCGCGCCCACCGTGCTGGCCGCCCAGGCCGACCCGGCGACGCTGCTCGACGGGCTGCGGGCCATGGGGTACGCGCCGGCCGCCGAGTCGGCCGAGGGCGATGTGCTCATCACCCGCGCCGACGCCCACCGCACCCCGCACCGCACCCCGCCCGTTCCCGTCCCCGACGGGCCGCCGCTCCCGGACGACACGCTGCTCGGCGCCGCCGTGAAGGCGATCCGGGCGGGCGACAAGGCCGCCACGGCCGTACGCAAACCCGCACCGCACACGGCCGAGGGCGCGCTGCCCCGCACCACCCCCGCCGAGACCCTCGCCACCGTGCAGGCCGCCGCCCTCACCGGCTCCGCGATCTGGATCGGCTACGTCAACGCCGACGGCGCCGCCAGCCAGCGCGTCATCGCACCGATCCGCGTCGAGGGCGGCTTCGTCACCGCGTACGACCACACGGCCGACGAGGTCCGCACGTACCCGCTCCACCGCATCACCGGCGTCGCCGAACTCGCCGAACCGGCGTAGCCCGCGTCGTAGGCGGCGTAGGCCGAAGGAGCGCCGTCAGGGCCTACGGGCGAAACATGCGGGCGCAGCCCGCTGATCTGAGCGCCCGGCCCGAACCACGGCGGTGTGGCCGAGGCCACCCGGCCACACCGCCCGATGAGGCAAACTGGACGTTTGGCTGCACGGGACGGCCCGGGGCCCGCACCCGACCCGCACGGGATCGCCCCAGGCCCGTCCGGGCCCCGCACCGGAGCCACGAGGAAAGGGCACACGCGTGAACGGACCGCTCATCGTCCAGAGCGACAAGACTCTCCTGCTCGAGGTCGACCACGAGCAGGCCGACGCGTGCCGCCGCGCCATCGCCCCGTTCGCGGAGCTGGAGCGCGCCCCCGAGCACATCCACACCTACCGCCTCACCCCCCTCGGCCTCTGGAACGCCCGGGCGGCCGGGCACGACGCCGAGCAGGTCGTGGACGCGCTCGTCGAATTCTCCCGCTACCCCGTCCCGCACGCGCTGCTCGTCGACGTCGCCGAGACGATGGCCCGCTACGGGCGCCTCAGCCTCGTCAAGCACCCCACCCACGGCCTGGTGCTGACCACGACCGACCGTCCGGTCCTGGAGGAGATCCTCCGCTCCAAGAAGGTCCAGCCCCTCGTCGGCGCCCGGCTCGACCCGGACACGGTCGCCGTGCACCCCTCCGAGCGCGGCCAGATCAAGCAGACGCTGCTGAAGCTCGGCTGGCCGGCCGAGGACCACGCCGGTTACGTCGACGGCGAGGCCCACGCCATCGACCTGGACGAGACGAACTGGGCGCTGCGCCCGTACCAGAAGCAGGCCGTGGAGGGCTTCTGGCACGGCGGCTCGGGCGTGGTCGTGCTCCCCTGCGGCGCCGGCAAGACGCTCGTCGGCGCGGGCGCGATGGCACAGGCGAAGGCGACCACCCTGATCCTCGTCACCAACACGGTCTCCGCCCGCCAGTGGAAGCACGAGCTGATCAAGCGCACCTCGCTCACCGAGGAGGAGATCGGTGAGTACAGCGGCGCGAAGAAGGAGATCCGCCCGGTCACCATCGCCACGTACCAGGTGCTGACGACGCGGCGGAAGGGCGTCTACCCGCACCTGGAGCTGTTCGACTCCCGCGACTGGGGTCTGATCGTCTACGACGAGGTGCACCTGCTGCCCGCGCCGGTCTTCAAGTTCACGGCCGATCTGCAGGCCCGCCGCCGGCTGGGCCTGACGGCGACGCTCGTGCGCGAGGACGGCCGCGAGTCGGACGTCTTCTCGCTCATCGGCCCGAAGCGCTTCGACGCGCCGTGGAAGGAGATCGAGGCGCAGGGCTACATCGCGCCCGCCGACTGTGTCGAGGTCCGGGTCAATCTGACCGAGTCCGAGCGGCTGGCGTACGCGACGGCGGAGACCGAGGAGAAGTACCGCTTCTGTGCCACCACGGACACGAAGCGGAGGGTGACGGAGGAGCTCGTACGCAAGCACGCGGGCCAGCAGACCCTGGTCATCGGCCAGTACATCGACCAGCTCGACGAACTGGGCGAGCATCTGCAGGCACCCGTCATCAAGGGCGAGACGCCGAACTCGCAGCGGGAGAAGCTCTTCGACGCGTTCCGCAACGGCGAGATCTCCGTCCTCGTCGTCTCCAAGGTCGCGAACTTCTCGATCGACCTGCCCGAGGCGACGATCGCCATCCAGGTCTCGGGCACGTTCGGCTCCCGCCAGGAGGAGGCCCAGCGCCTCGGCCGCGTCCTGCGCCCGAAGGCGGACGGCCACAAGGCCCACTTCTACTCGGTGGTGGCCCGCGACACCATCGACCAGGACTTCGCGGCACACCGCCAGCGCTTCCTCGCGGAACAGGGATACGCGTACCGGATCATGGACGCGGACGAGCTGATGGCCGACGACTAGGCGGCGACCGGGCTCCGGCCGGTGCCGATCGTGCGCGCCTGCGCGTCCTCACGCCCACACGCCCTCCCGTCCTCGCGTCCTCAGCGCGGGGCGCCCGCGCGGGTGCCGGCCGCTCCCCTGGCCGTTCGCTGGGTCGGGAGCCCGCCGTGGGAGTCCCCGCCGGCGCGGGCCCGTAGCGCCGCGATCACCAGCACCGTCAGCCCCACCGGCGGATACGGCGACGCCAACAGCTGCTGCCACCAGGACAGGTGGAGGTCCAGGTCCCCGTCGTGCGGTACGAGCCACAGACTGCGGGCCAGGAAGACCGCCGTCATCAGCACGGCGGTACGCCGGCGCCCCTCGGCGATCAGGACCGCGATCAGCGGCACGCACCACACCCAGTGGTGGGACCAGCTGATCGGCGAGACCAGCAGCGCGGTGAACGCGACGGCAAGGACACCCCAGCGCTCCGGCGCCCGGCGCGCGGCCCACAGCCCGGCGCCGACGGTGACCAGAACCGCCGCCGTCCACACCGCACCCGGCTCGGTCGTGTGCAGGAGCCGCGCGAACAGCCCCCGCAGCGACTGGTTGTCGACGATCCACGTCTTGCCGACCCGTTCGGTCTCGAAGATCCGCCGGGTCCAGAAGTCGGCGCTGGCCTCCGGGAGGACGAGCGCGCCGAGCAGCACCGTGCCGGCGAAGGAGGCGAGCGCGGTGAGCCCGGCCCGCACCCGTCCGGTGATCAGCAGCAGGACGATGAAGACGGCGGGGGTGAGCTTCACGCCCGCCGCGACGCCGAGCGCGAAGCCCTTGCCGAGCGCGCCGGCCGGCCGGGACAGGTCCCACAGCACCAGACAGACGAGCGCGAGATTGATCTGGCCGAAGACGACGGTCTGGAAGACGGGTTCGAGCCACAGCCCGAGCGCGGTGGCGGCGAGGACGTACGGTGCGGACGCGGTCAGCCCGGCGAAGCGGCAGGAGAGCCGTACGAGCAGGGCGAGCAGCAGGGCGTTCCCGGCGACGAAGACGACCTTGAGCGCGGCGACGGGCAGCCAGGTCGTCGGCACGAAGAGGATCGCGGCGAAGGGCGGATACGTGGCGGGCAGCTGCCACGCGGTGACGGTGAAGCCGTAGAGGTCGGTGCCGTTGGCGACGGCCGCTCCCTCGGCGCGGTAGACGAGGGTGTCGGCCATGGGGATGTGCTGGGCGACGCAGAGGACGGCCAGCGCCACAAAGGACAGGACGAGGGCACCTGTTGCCGCGAGTGATCGAGCGGTCACGGTCCGGTACGGATACGTCACGGCCGCGACCCTAGTCGATCAGCGGCCGCTCATCGGCCGCTCATCGGCCGGACTGCGGGGGCGGGAGCGGATTCGACGAGGCGGATGGCGCGGAGGTGGCCGGAGCCACGGCGGCGTCAGAGGTGCCGGCGGACGCCGGCCTCCTCGCTGTACTCGCCGAGGATCGCGACGCCGAACGCCGTGGTCACGAAGACCTTGACCGCGCGCAGTACGTCGCCGAACCGGTGGGTGTGGTGAGCGGTGGCACCGGTGGCGGTGGCTCCGCGCCCGGGTCCCTGCCCGGCAGCTGGGTTGAGGATGACTGTACTCATGGGTCCAGGATGGGATTGCGGCGTCCGGAACACATCGACCTGGGGGCTGAACACTGATCCGGGACGCGTACGACTTCGGATATACGGCCTCCCCTACGGGACGGACCCGCCCCGCGAGAAACCATTCGCCCGGGCCCGCCGGGCTGACTAGAATCGCCCGTCTTGCCCGCCTCCCTCGTAGGAGTGCCGCCGCCCGGCCGGAAACCGGGCGCGCAGCCATGCCGTACTTCCAACGTACCTTCGGAGGCATCACCGTGCCCGCGCCCGACGTGCCCGCATCCGACCTGTCCGCGTCCGACGCGCCCGCCCTGCGAGACGTGCCCGTGCCCGGCCCGCTCGCCCACGAGCGCGCCCATCTGACCGCCTCACGTGCCGCGCTGCGTGCGATGCGGGAGGACGTCGAGTCGCTCGACATCCGTGACGTCACGGCGAACTGGGTCAACGCCGCGGTTCTGCAGGCCCAGATCGACGAGCGGATCAAGGCCCTGGCCGACCTCGCCCACACCCCGCTGTTCTTCGGACGCCTCGACTACCTGCAGACCACCCAGGAGGGCCGGCGCTTCTACATCGGCCGCCGCCATGTGCACGACGGCGACGGGGACCCAATGGTGATCGACTGGCGGGCGCCGGTCTCGCAGCCGTTCTACCGGGCCTCCCGCAAGGACGCGATGGACGTCGCCCTGCGCCGCCGCTTCGGCTACACGGGCGGCGACCTCACGGCGTACGAGGACGAGCACCTCACCGACCCCACGGAGACGTCCCGGACCAGCAGACTCCTCCAGGCGGAGATCGAACGCCCACGCGTCGGCCCGATGCGGGACATCGTCGCGACGATCCAGCCCGAGCAGGACGAGATCGTACGGTCGGGGCTGTCCGGCACGGTGTGCGTCCAGGGCGGCCCGGGCACCGGGAAGACCGCCGTCGGCCTGCACCGGGTGGCGTACCTGCTGTACGCGCACCGCGAGCGGCTCGCCCGCACCGGCACGCTGGTCATCGGGCCGAACCGGTCCTTCCTCCAGTACATCGAGCAGGTCCTCCCGGCACTGGGCGAGTTGGAGGTCAAGCAGGCGACGGTCGGTGACCTCGTCGCGCATGTCGAGGTGCGCGGGACGGACGAGGCGCCGGCGGCGATCGTCAAGGGCGATGCCCGCATGGCGGAGGTGCTGCGGCGCGCGGTCCGCTCGCACGTGACGCTGCCGACCGAGCCGCTGATGGTCGTCCGCGGTTCGCGGCGCTGGCGGATTCCCGCGTACGAACTGGAGGAGATCGTCCAGGAGTTGCTGGACCGCGACATCCGCTACGGCGCGGCACGCGACGCGCTGCCGCAGCGCCTCGCGCACGCCGTGCTCGTACGCATGGAGCAGTCGGGCGAGGCACCCGACGACCGGGTGCAGGACGCGGTGGCGCGCAACGCGGCGGTGAAGGCGGCGGTGAAGACGATCTGGCCACAGGTCGATCCGGCGAAGCTGGTGCTGCGGCTCCTGTCGGACCCCGACTTCCTGGCCGAGCACGCGGACGGGTTGCTGACGGCCGACGAGCAGAAGGTCGTCCTGTGGGTCAAGCCGCCGCGTTCGGTCCGTACGGCGCTCTGGTCCGCCGCGGACGCGGTGCTGATCGACGAGGCGAACGACCTCGTCGAGCGCACGCACTCGCTCGGCCACGTCGTCCTCGACGAGGCGCAGGACCTGTCGCCGATGCAGTACCGGGCGGTGGGGCGCCGGTGCACGACGGGTTCCGCGACGGTCCTCGGCGACCTCGCCCAGGGGACCACCCCGTGGGCGACGGCGAGTTGGTCCGAGGCGCTGGCCCATCTCGGCAAGCCCGATGCGGCGGTCGAGGAACTGACGGCGGGCTTCCGCGTACCGCGCGAGGTCATCGCCTACGCGTCCCGGCTGCTGCCCCACATGTCACCGGGCCTGGCCGAGGTCCGCTCGGTCCGCGAGTCCCCGGGCTCCCTGGAGCTCCGCCCGTCGGCCGGAGACCACGACGTGGTCACGGCCTGCCTGTCGTCCCTGCGCCACGAGGGCTCCATCGGCCTGATCGCCGCCGACGCCCGCATCCCCGCCCTGGCGTCCGCCCTGGCCGACGCGGGCGTCCCCCACCTCTCGCCCGGCGAGGAGACCACGCCCGACAACCGTCTGACCCTCGTCCCCGCCTCCCTCGCCAAGGGCCTCGAGTACGACTACGTCGTCCTCGACGACCCCGCCTCCGTCGTCACCGCGGAACCCGACGAACGCACCGGCCTCCGCCGCCTCTACGTGGCCCTGACCCGCGCGGTCTCGGGCCTGACGGTGCTCCACTCGTCGCCGCTGCCCTGGCAGTTGGCGTGAGCAGCACCTGACCGGCCCGGCCGCGCGCCAGGACAGAGGGGCCCCGGGCCCGGGGGCCGGGGGCCGGGGGCCGGGGCCCGGTGACCTGGAGTCCCGGGGCACGGGCCTGGAGTCCCGGGGGCCGGGGGCCGGGGCCCGGTGACCTGGAGTCCCGGGGCACGGGCGTGGAGTCCCGGGGGCCGGGGCCGGGTGACCTGGAGTCCCGGGGCACGGGGACCCGGAAGACCCGGGGACCCGGAAAGCCCGCGGACCCGAAAGGCCCGGGGACCCGGAAGACCCGGGGACCCGGAAAGCCCGCGGACCCGAAAGGCCCGGGGACCCGGAAGACCCGCAGCCCGGAAGACTCGCGGGCCCTGGACCGCCGGTCCTCTAGTCGTCGATGGCCGTGCGCCAGGCCCGGACCGCGGCCGCGTCCACCGGGGCCTCCCAGCCGAGGGGGCGCGCCGCGCCGCCGATGTGGAAGGCGTCCAGGCGGGCCGCGCGCAGGGCGGGGAGGTGGTCGAGGCGGAGGCCGCCGCCGATGAGCATGCGGGGTTCGTAGCCGGGCTCGCCCCGGCGGGACGCCTCCGCGAGCAGGACGGGGAGTCCGTCGTCGACACCGGCCGGGCTGCCGGCGGTGAGGTAGGTGTCGAGGCCGGGCACGTCCGCGAGCTGCTTGCGCAGCGCGTCGCGGTCCGCCGCGCGGTCGATCGCGCGGTGGAAGGTCCAGCGGCAGCCCTCCAGCTCCGCGACCAGTCGTTCCACCGTCACGAGGTCGGGGTCGCCGTGCGCGTCGAGGAAGCCGAGGACGAATTCCTCCGCGCCCTCCGCCCGCAGCCCGCGCGCCGCCCCGACCAGCGCCTCGACGTCGCCCGCCGCGAAGCCGTCGGCGTGCCGGAGCATCACCCGCAGCGGGATGTCCACGGCCGCGCGGATGCGGCCGAAGGTCTCGCGGGACGGGGTGAGCCCGTCCGCCGCCATGTCGCTGACCAGCTCGAGGCGGTCGGCTCCGCCGGCCTGCGCGGCGATCGCGTCCTGCGCATCGAGGGCGATCACCTCCAGGAGTGCACGGTTGCTCATGGCCCATCCTTCGCCAGTAGGTCTGCGTCGATACAGGTCTAGTCCAATAACGGGTCCAGACTAGTCCGCATCCATGCCCCCCGCACCCAACCCCCTTGCACCGGATACCGAAGGGGGGTATAGACTCGATACTCGAGGGATACCCCCTGGGGGTACCATGGGATCAGGTAGGGGAACCCACGAGCGACAGGAGCGGCGATCATGACCACGACGACAACCGAACTCGTCATCGGCGGCATGACCTGCGCCTCCTGCGCCGCCCGCATCGAGAAGAAGCTCAACCGCATGGACGGCGTCGAGGCCACCGTCAACTACGCCACGGAGAAGGCCCGGGTCAGCTTTGCCCACGGCATCACCGTCCCGGACCTGATCGCCACCGTCGAGCGCACCGGCTACACCGCCGAACCGACCCCGGAACCGGCCCCGCGGATCCCCGCGCCGGCATCCCCCACGGGCCCCGCACCCGGCGCCGACGTCGACGCCGGTACCGATGTCGATGGCGGTCCCGGCTCCGGTACCGATGCCGTGACGGACACCGACCCCGCCCTCACCGCCCTCCGCCACCGCGTCCTGGTCTCCGCCGCCCTCGCCGCCCCGGTCATCGCGATGGCCATGATCCCGGCCCTGCAGTTCACCAACTGGCAGTGGCTGTCCCTCACCCTCGCCGCCCCCGTCGTCGTCTGGGGCGCGTACCCCTTCCACCGCGCCGCCTGGACCAACGCCCGGCACGGCGCCGCGACCATGGACACGCTGATCTCGCTCGGCACGTCGGCGGCGTTCCTCTGGTCGCTCTGGGCACTGTTCTTCGGCCACGCCGGGATGCCCGGGATGACGCACCCCTTCGAGCTGACCATCGCCCGCAGCGACGGCGCGAGCAACATCTATCTGGAGGCCGCGGCAGGCGTCACCGCCTTCATCCTCGCCGGGCGCTACTTCGAGGCCCGCTCCAAGCGCAAGGCCGGCGCGGCCCTCAAGGCGCTGCTGGAGCTCGGCGCCAAGGAGGTCACCGTCCTGCGCGACGGACACGAAGTCCTCATCCCCACCGGAGAGCTGAGGACCGGTGACCGCTTCCTCGTCCGTCCCGGCGAGAAGGTCGCCACCGACGGCACCGTCGTCGAGGGTTCCTCCGCCGTGGACGCCTCCATGCTCACCGGCGAGTCCGTCCCCGTCGAGGTCGGCGCGGGCGACGCGGTGACCGGTGCGACGCTCAACGCCGGCGGACGGCTCGTCGTCGAGGCCACCCGCGTCGGCGCCGACACCCAGCTCGCCCGGATGGCCCGGATGGTCGAGGACGCGCAGAACGGCAAGGCCGCCGCCCAGCGCCTCGCCGACCGTATCTCCGCCGTGTTCGTCCCGGTCGTGATCGCCCTCGCGCTCGGCACCCTCGGCATCTGGTGGGCCCTCGGCGCGGGCTGGACCGCCGCGTTCACCGCCGCCGTCGCCGTACTGATCATCGCCTGCCCCTGCGCCCTGGGGCTGGCCACGCCGACCGCGCTCATGGTCGGTACGGGCCGCGGTGCCCAGCTCGGCATCCTCATCAAGGGCCCGGAGGTCCTGGAGACGACCCGCACGGCCGACACCGTCGTCCTCGACAAGACCGGCACCGTCACCACCGGCCGGATGACCCTCCTGGCCACCCACACCACGGCCACCACCACCGAGGCCGAAGTCCTGCGTCTGGCAGGCGCCCTGGAGCACGCCTCCGAGCATCCCGTCGCCCGGGCCGTGGCCGCCGGCGCGGCCGGCCGGGTGGGAGCGCTGCCCGCTCCCGAGGACTTCACGAGCGTTCCCGGGCTCGGCGTCCGGGGCGTCGTCGAGGGCCACACCGTCGTCGTGGGCCGTGAGCAGCTGCTCGCCGAGTGGGAGATCACCCTCCCGCCCGCGCTGGAGACCGCGAAGGCCCGGGCCGAGTCCGCGGGCCGCACCGTCATCGCCGTCGCCTGGGACGGCGAGGCCCGCGCGGTCCTCGAGGTCGCCGACGCGGTGAAGGCGACCAGCCGGGAGGCGATCCGCCGGCTCCGCGCCCTCGGGCTCACCCCGATCCTGCTCACCGGCGACAACAAGGCCGTCGCGGCCTCCGTCGCCGCCGAGGTCGGCATCCCCCCGGAGAACGTGATCGCCGAGGTGCTGCCGGAGGGGAAGACCGACGTGATCAAGCACCTCCAGGCGGAGGGCCGCAGTGTCGCCATGGTCGGCGACGGCGTCAACGACGCGGCCGCGCTCGCCCAGGCCGACCTGGGTCTGGCGATGGGCACGGGCACGGACGCCGCGATCGAGGCGGGCGACCTGACGCTCGTACGGGGAGACCTGCGCGCCGCCGCGGACGCCATCCGGCTCTCCCGCCGCACGCTCGGCACGATCCGCTCGAACCTGTTCTGGGCCTTCGCCTACAACGTCGCGGCCCTGCCGCTCGCGGCGGCAGGGCTCCTGAACCCGATGATCGCGGGCGCGGCGATGGCCTTCTCCTCCGTCTTCGTCGTCGGCAACAGCCTGCGTCTGCGGCGCTTCAAGGCGCTGTGAGGCGCGGCAGAGCGCTCTGAGGCTCCGTTCGTTTCAGCCACCCAGACTGCCGCTCCCGAACGCCCCGCCGCTGCGCCTGCCGTGCTGCGGCCGGGCCTCGGGGCCCTTGCCCGTGCTGTGCGACGTGTAGGACTTCAGGTTGTACGGGAGAAGGCGGCTGCCGTCTTCGGGGAAGGCGTCGTCGTCCTCCTCCCGGACCTCCTCGATGTGGTCACGGTGGTCGGCGGCCTTCGGCTGTTCCTCGGGACTCGGCGTGCGCAGCTTGGCCCGCCGCCGCCCGTCCCACCACATCGCGCCGCCCAGGAGGACGATGAGGATGATTCCGAAGGTGAGCGGGCCGATCGCGGCGAGTATCTGGGCCGCGAGCTGGGTCTCCGACCCGCTCTGGGCGATGAGCAGTGCGTTCATGGTGTCTGCCTCCGCAAACGGGGATGACACGCAGGAGGTTTCCATTATCGCCCGCTATGCCCGCTGCGCCAGCACGCACCGGAGGCCGCCCTCTCGCCCGCCCCGCAACCGGACCGCAACCGGACCGCACGCGCGCCGCATCCCCGCCGCACCCCGCGCGCCGGCAGCCCCGCACCCACGCGGGGCATCCCCCGTGGACAATGACCGCATGGCCGACCTCGACATCGACCTCGGTGATCTCCGCGACCGCTGGTGTGCCGCGCTGCTCGCCGTCCGCGAGGACCCCTGCCGGCCGGACCCGTACCCGTACGCCGACCATCTGCTGGCCCGCTGGTCGGAGCCGCAGCGGCGCTATCACACGGTCGGCCATCTGGCCGCGGTCCTCGACCGCGTCGACACCCTCCAGGAGTACGCGGGCAACGCCGACCTCGTCCGCCTCGCGGCCTGGTTCCACGACGCCGTCTATCTCCCCGAGCGCTCCACCAACGAGGAACGCAGCGCCCGCCTCGCCGAGAAGGCGCTGCCCGAGGCCGGGCTGACCCCGCAGGACACCGACGAGGTCGCCCGCCTGGTCCGCCTCACGAAGACCCACGCCGCCGAGGACGACGACAGCAACGGCGTCGTCCTGTGCGACGCGGACCTGGCGGTCCTGGCGTCGGCGCCTGAGGCGTACGCCGCGTACGCCGCCGCCGTCCGCGAGGAGTACTCCTTCGTCCCGGACGCCGCCTTCCGCGAGGGCCGGGCCGACGTCCTCCGCCATTTGCTGGGTCTGCCGCGTCTGTTCCGTACTCCCTACGGGCAGCGGGAGTGGGAGGACGCGGCGCGGCACAACGTGTCGGCGGAGCTGGAGCGCCTCACGGACTGAGCCGCTCGGCGGGGACGGAAAGCGCACCGGGTTGCGCCGGTTGGCGGGCGCTTCGGTTGCCGGGCGGCAGCGCTGAAGCGAGGGTCGCTCGGGGGGAGGTAAAGCCCCGTCAGTCTTCCCCTGGAGCGCTCAATGAGATTCGTCGCGAGAGCGGGCGGCGCGGTCGCCCTGGCTCTGGCCGTCGTGCCGGTCGCACCGGCACAGGCCGCCTCCCCCAGCACCGATGGCAACAACAACCGGATCGCCTGCAACACCGAGGCCCTGAAGAACGCGATCGACAACGCCAACACGAAGCGTGGCGGCACGATCGACCTGGCACACGACTGCCGTTACGTCCTCACCGGCCCCGACCTCCTCGGCGGTGCCAATGGCCTGCCCTTCATCACCACCCCCATCACCCTCCACGGGGGCAAGGGCACCGTCATCGAGCGTTCGACCGCACCCGGTACCGCGCAGTTCCGCATCTTCGAGGTCGCGGGCCCGGCCGGTTTCCTCACCCTCGACGACCTGACCGTCCGCAACGGCCACACCACCGGTGACGGTGGCGCCGTCCTCGTCGACCCGGGCCGCACCCTGCTCCTCAGGTCCGTCACGCTCACGAACAACCGGGCCGACGGTTCCGGCGGCGCCGTCCAGAGCAATGACGGACGGGTCATCCTCCACTCCAGCAAGGTGGACGGAAACACGGCCGGTGACACCGGGGACGGCGGCGGCATCGCGGCGTCGGGCGGCGTCCTGTCCATCGACTCCAGCACCGTCACACGGAACAGGGCAGGCGCCGACGGAGGCGGCATCGCGGCCGGAGACGCCCTCGTCACCATCAGCCGCAGCAACGTCGACCGGAACAGGGCCGGTGCTGAAGGAGGCGGCATCGCGAGCAGCGGCCATCTGACACTTCGCTCCAGCCATGTCGACCGGAACACGGCCGCCGAAGGCGGCGGCATCAGCAACCTCGGCACCGCGAGGATCGAGCACAGCAGCGTCATCGGAAACGTCGCGAGCGGCAACGGCGGCGGCGTTCAGAACGACGGCACCATGACGATCAGCCACGGCAGCATCAACGGGAACACCTCCACGCAGGAGGAGGGCGGCGGGATCCACAACACCGGCGATGTGTGGATCGCCCGGAGTCTCATCAAGGACAACGTCGCCGACGACGAGGGCGGAGGCCTCTGGAACAACGGGTCGGCCACCGCCGAGTCGAGCGACATCATCGGAAACCGGGCCGGGACCACGGGCGGTGGCGTGCACAACGTCGACGGCACCACCGTGCTCACCGACAGCACCGTCGTCAAGAACGAGGCCGCGGACAGCGGCGGCGGCATCTTCGAGGCATCCGGCGAGGTCACGCTCAACCGGACCCGCGTCAAGGAGAACCAGCCCGACAACTGCCGGCCGGTCGGCGCCGTAGCCGGCTGCCTCGACTGACCCGCCCAGGAGGAAGTACGACGGCCCGCCCAGGACTTGTCCGCGAGCCATCCGCTCCGCCGGACAAGTCCTAGGAGGCCGTCCCCGACGGCTCGGCGCCGGCGGGCCTGCGCGTCGCGTCGGCGGGCCTGCGCGTCGCGTTGGCGGTCAGCCGGCGCAGGAGGTCCTGCGCGGTCCTGATCTCCTCGGGGGTCAGGCCCATCGCGTCCCCGATCGCGACCGGGACGTTGCTGATGCGCCGGCGCAGCGCGGCCCCCTCCGGGGTGAGGGCCACTTCCACCGCCCGCTCGTCGTCCGCCCGGCGCTGCCGCTTGAGCAGGCCGTGGGTCTCGAGGCGCTTGATCAGCGGCGTGAGCGTGCCGTAGTCCAGGCGTACGTCCGCAGCTTCCTCAAGAGCGTGGACGGGCCGATCGTGCTCGCCGGCCACTCCTACGGCGGATCCGTGATCAGTGACGCCGCCGCCGGCGACCCCGACGTCAAGGCGCTGGTCTACATCGCCGCCTTCGCCCCCGAGAAGGGCGAGACCCCGGCCGAACTGGGCGAGAAGTTCCCCGGAGCCGCCCTCCCCTCGGCCCTCGACGCCGTGCCCTTCCCGCTCCCCGGCGGCGGCACCGGCACCGACCTCTTCATCGAGGCCGACAAGTTCCACGACGTGTTCGCCGCCGACGTGCCGAGGTCGGTCACCGACCTGGCGGCCGCCACCCAGCGTCCGGTGGCGGAGTCGGTCTTCGGCGAGAAGCCCACCAAGGCCGCCTGGAAGACCATCCCGTCCTGGAACCTGATCGCCACGGAGGACCGCGCCATCACGCCGGACGCCCAGCGCTTCATGGCCGACCGCGCCGACTCGCACACCGTCGAGGTCAAGGCCTCCCACGCCGTCACCGTCTCGAAGCCGGGCGCGGTCACGCGCCTGATCGAGCAGGCGGCCCGCGCCACCGCCCACTGACGCCCGCGCCGCGCCGGAAGCAGGCCCCGGAAGCTGGCCCTACGCTCCCGGTCGGTGCGCCTGGCCGCCGTGCTTCCGCCTCCGCAGCCCCGACTCCGTGAGCCGTCGGACGAGCTCCTTGGAACCGATCTGCACCGCACCCGCGCGCACCGCCTCCTCGTAGCGGTGCGAGGGGATGTCGTAGTGGTCGCGCTCGAAGGCACGCGGCGGGCAGCCGATGGACGCGGCGAAGGTGTGCAGTTCCTCGAAGGACACGTCGCTGACCAGGTGGGACCACATGCGGCCGTGCCCCGGCCAGGTCGGCGGGTCGATGTACACCGTCACGAGAGCCCGCCGACCGGGGCGACGACCACGCCCGCCTTTCCGCACACCCAGTGCGGGTCGGGGCCCAACTCCGGCTCCACGTCCAGCGCGTGCGGCTCGCCCGAGGTGCACACGGGGCACAGGGGCCACCGCCCGTACCGCTCCAGCAGCGCGTCCTGCACGTCCTGGGCGATCAGCCCGGCCACGTATTCGGCGCCCTCCGGCCACTGCTCGACCCACCAGCGGCGCTGTGCGACCGCTTCCTCGACGAGCGAGACCACCTCGGCGTGCGCCACGTCACGGGCGGTGAGGTCCGCGAGTACGAGGGAGCGGGCGGCGTGCAGCGCCTGCTCCAGTGGGTTGACGTCCATACGGTCATTGTCACCCGGATCGGCGCACGCCCACAGGGTCGGCCCCGGTCCCCGGGACAAAGGGGGTTGACCGTTCAAGGAGGGCGAAAATATCTTTCAAGGGTGACCAATGACCTGAAGGATTCTTTCAGCGGCGCGGGTGCCGGAACCGGCGCGGGTCCTGGCCCGGGCACCGGCGGCGACGCCCCACCCGCACCCGCCGCCCTCGCGGCGAAGGTCCGCACGCTCGCGCCCTCCATGACCCGCTCCATGCAGCGGGTCGCCGAAGCCGTCGCGGGCGACCCGGCCGGCTGCGCGGCCCTCACGGTCACCGGCCTCGCCGAACTGACCGGCACCAGCGAGGCCACCGTGGTCCGCACCTCCCGTCTCCTCGGCTACCCCGGCTACCGCGATCTGCGCCTCGCGCTCGCCGGTCTCGCCGCCCAGCAGGAGTCCGGCCGCGCCCCGGCCGTCACCGCCGACATCGCGGTCGACGACCCGATAGCCGACGTCGTCACCAAGCTGGCCCACGACGAGCAGCAGACCCTCGCCGACACCGCCGCCGCCCTCGATACCGTCCAGCTCGGCGCGGCCGTCGCCGCGCTCGCCGGCGCCCGCCGTGTCGACATCTACGGAGTGGGGGCATCCGGCCTGGTCGCCCAGGACCTCGCCCAGAAGCTCCTGCGCATCGGCCTCGTCGCCCACGCCCACAGCGACCCGCATCTCGCCGTCACCAACGCCGTGCAGCTGCGCTCCGGCGATGTGGCGATAGCCATCAGCCACTCCGGCTCCACGGGCGACATCATCGAACCGCTCCGGGTCGCGTTCGACCACGGCGCGACGACCGTCGCGATCACGGGACGCCCCGACGGGCCGGTCTCCCAGTACGCGGACCACATCCTGACCACGTCCACCGCCCGCGAGAGCGAGCTGCGCCCGGCGGCCATGTCCTCGCGCACGAGCCAGCTCCTCGTCGTCGACTGCCTGTTCATCGGCGTCATGCAGCGCACGTACGAGTCCGCCGCGCCCGCCCTCGCCGCCTCGTACGAGGCCCTCGCGCACCGCCACAGCCCACGCACCCGCTGAGCCGCTTCGCCGGGCCACCCCGCTGAGCCACCAGCTGAGCCACTCCGCGGAACGCACCCGCCGAACGCACGCCGAACGAGCCCGCAGAACGCATCCGTCGAACCCACTCGCCGAGCCACCAAGAGAGCCGAGCCGCACCCCATGACATCCACCCCCCAACCCGCCGAGCCGCACCCCACCGGGCTGCGCGCGCAGCTGGAGAGTCTGACCACCGAGGCCTTCCGGCCCGAGCTCGCCGACATCGACCAGCTCCCCACCGACGACATCGCCCGCATCATGAACGGCGAGGACCACACCGTCCCCGGCGCCGTCGCCGCCCGGCTCCCGGCCATCGCCGCGGCGATCGACGCGACCGCCGACCGTATGGCCCGCGGCGGCCGGCTCGTCTACGCGGGCGCCGGCACGGCCGGCCGGCTCGGCGTGCTGGACGCCAGCGAGTGCCCGCCGACGTTCAACACCGGCCCGGACGAGGTCGTCGGCCTGATCGCGGGCGGCCCCTCGGCCATGGTCGAGGCCGTCGAGGGCGCGGAGGACTCCAGGGAACTCGCCGCCGCCGACCTCGACGGGCTCGGCATCACCGCCCTCGACACCGTGGTCGGCATCTCCGCCTCCGGACGCACCCCGTACGCGATCGGCGCCGTCGAGCACGCCCGCGCCCACGGTGCCCTCACGATCGGCCTGTCCTGCAACGCGGACAGCGCCCTCGCCGCGGCCGCGGAGCACGGCATCGAGGTCGTCGTCGGCCCCGAACTCCTCACCGGTTCCACCCGGTTGAAGGCGGGCACGGCCCAGAAGCTCGTCCTCAACATGATCTCGACCATCACGATGATCCGTCTCGGCAAGACCTACGGAAACCTGATGGTCGACGTGCGCGCCTCGAACGAGAAGCTCCGGGCCCGCTCCCACCGCATCGTGTCCCTCGCGACCGGCGCACGGGACGAGGCGATCGAGTCGGCCCTGACGTCGGCGGACGGCGAGGTCAAGACGGCGATCCTGATGCTCCTCGCCGACATCGACGCCCCCACGGCGACAGACCGCCTCAAGCGCACGAACGGCCATCTTCGCGAGGCGCTGCACGGCTGAGCCCGCACCGTCCCCGAAGCCCGGCGCACCGGAGGAACCGGAGGACGGAGGGCCGGCGCACGCGAGGACCGGCGCACGGGAGGGCCAGCGCACGCGAGGGGCCGCGTGCCGGCCGGGAACATGCCGAGGCCCGCGTCCTCGGAGGAACGCGGGCCTCGCACTCACCGTGCGTGTCAGGCGTCGGCACCGGCCTTGCGGCGACGTGCGACGACGACCGCCCCGGCACCGAGCACGAGCGCGACGCCACCCGCGAGGGCGACCTTCGGCATGACGCTGCTCGAACCGGTCGTGGCGAGCGAGCCCGAGGACTCGGAGCCGCCGTTCACCGAGGTCGAGGAGGAACCGCCCTGGGTGGTCGGGGTGTTGGAGTCGCCCTGCTGGCCCTTGGCGTCGTCGACCTTGCCCGGGTTGCTGCCCTTGGTCAGGATCTCGAACTCGTAGTAGTCGACGTCCGGCGTACCGCCGCAGGAGTCGTCCTCGTTCACGTAGTTGCCCGCGACGAAGGCGGCGCCCTGACCCGCCGGGATCTTGGCGTCGACCTTCAGCCGCAGCTTGACGTCGACCGAGGACTTGGCCTTCAGCGAACCGACGAAGAGGCCCATCTCCGGGTCGACGTCCTCCCACGCCGGGTTGGCGGCGGTGGACCACTCCAGGTCCAGGTAGGAGTCGAGCTCCTTGAGGCCCTTGGTGTCGAAGGCGTGCACGGCCGCGTACGGGTACACCTCGGCCATCGGCTTGGAGGTGCCGTTCTTGACGCGCAGCGTGAAGTCGACCGTGGTGCCGCCGACGACCTTCTCCGGCAGGCCCTGGACGACGGTGGTGAACTTGGGCTCGGGGACGCAGTCCTCGCCCTCCTCGCCCTCCTCGCCTTCCTCGGCCTCCGCGTCCGCCAGCGCCTTCTTGGCGGCGTCGAGGTTCGCCTGGGCCGTCTTCTTCGCCTCCTGGGCGAGGTGGAGCTCCCTGCCCGCGGCGACCCGCGCGTCGTCGCGGGCCTTGCCCGCCTCGGCGGCCTTGGTGTCGGCCGCCGTCTTGGCGGCGGCGGCGGTCGCGGCGGACGTCGTGGCCTCGTCGAGCGCCTTCTGCGCCTCGGCCTTCTCCTCGTCGGTGACGGCGGCGTCAAGCTTCGCCTGCGCGTCGACGACGGCCTTGTCGGCCTCGGTCTTGGCGGTGGCGGCGGCCTCGGCGGCCTTCCTCGCCTCCGCGGCGGCGACCGCGAGCGGGTGAGTGTCGCTGAGGACGGCCTCGACGGCCTTCATCGCCGCGTCGACCGCGACGACGCTGTCGTCGTACGCCTTCTGGGCGGCGGCGACGGCGAGCTTCAGCTGCTCGATCGTCGGCTTCTGGTCCTTCTGGGCCTTCTGCTTCTGCGTCTGCGCGGCCGGCTTGTCGTCGGCGAAGGCGGGCGCGGCGGAGAGGAGAACGACCGGCGTGGTCACGGCGGCGGCGACAGCGGTTGCGAGTGCGCGGCGAAGCTTCAAGGTGGACCTTTTCTCGTCGGAGAACATGGCAGAAGAAAGGGGGGTTCGTGCCTGCGGAGTGTTCACGCGGCACGACGTCCTCGGGATCGTACGACCCTGTCGGCAAAGGCCAGAGGCGTTTTTCCGAGCCCCTGACGGGGTCGGTCGAGGCACCCGGCGAACAAACCTCGCGAACAGGTGCAGTTGCCCACGGAGGCCGCACTTTTTCTGTGACCCATGTCATTCGCCGCCGACGACCACGGAACGAACCCCTCCGGGCCTCGCGACCTCGACCGCCCGCACGGCGTCCCGCACGACACGTCCCCGGCCACCGGGCCCGGGGACGTGTCGTGTGTGCAGGGCGGGCGCGCCACCGGGCCGCCCGCCCGCGCGAAGGCTGGCTAAACCGCCCTGACCGCCTGCTCCTTGATCGTCACGCGGCCCTTCCTGATCGTCGCCACCCTCGGCGCCCTCCGTGCCAGCACCGAGTCATGAGTGACCATCACGAACGTCAGCCCGTTCGCCTCCCACAGCCCCTCCAGCAGCTCCATGATCTCGTCGCGCATGGACTCGTCGAGGTTCCCGGTCGGCTCGTCGGCGAGCAGCACCGCCGGACTCTTCACCAGCGCCCGCGCGATCGCGACGCGCTGCTGCTGCCCGCCGGACAGCTCGCCCGGGAGGTGGGCCCGTCGTTCGCCCAGGCCGACCGACACCAGCGCCTCGCCCGCCCGTTCCCGCCGGTCGGCCGCCTTCAGGCCGAGCGGTACGAGCGCGGTCTCCACGTTCTCCTGGGCGGTGAGCGTCGGCACCAGGTTGAAGCTCTGGAAGACGAAGCCGATCTTCTCGGCCCGTACCCGTGTCAGCCGCGCCTCCGGCAGGCTCGCGAGATCGACGCCGTCCAGCACCACCGATCCCTCGCTCGGCCGGTCCAGCCCGCCGAGCATCTGCAGCAGCGTCGACTTGCCGCCGCCGGTCGGGCCCTGGATCACCAGCCGCCCGCCGTCCTCGATGACCAGGTCGACCCCGTCGAGTGCCTGAACGGTGTCCTTGCCGCGCCGATAGCGCTTGGTGACTCCTGAGAGCTCGTACATCGTGATTCAACTCCTGTTGTGCGTAGAGGGGTTCGGCGAAGGGCTACTCGACGCGCCGCAGCGCGTCCGCGGGCCGCAGCCGCGACGCCCGCCAGCCGCCGAACCCGCCCGCGATCAGCCCGCCCATCACCGCGAGCGCGACCGCGAGCCCGATGGTGGTGAGGGAGACGGGCGCGGTGAGCGCGATGTCGAGCGCCTTGGACGCGCTCTGCCGCAGCGGACCGCCCTGACCGGCGCCGCCGATGAAGGTCGGGCCGCCGCCCGGACCGGCACCGCCGCCGTTCGCGGAGGCACCGCCCAACTGCGCGGTGAGCGTCGGGCTGAACGCCGTGATCGCCCACGCGCCCGCCAGTCCGATCCCGATGCCGAGCGCCCCGCCGATGAGCCCGTTGACGAGCGCCTCGCCCGCCACCTGCCCCGTCACCCGGCGGCTCTTCCACCCCAGCGCCTTCAGCGTGCCGAACTCCCGCACCCGCCGGCTCACCGCCGACGACGTCAGCAGTCCGGCCACCAGGAACGCCGCCACCAGCACCACGATCGACAGCCACTTGCCGACGCCCGACGCCAGGTCGGAGGCCGTGGACAGCGACCCCGACACCGTCTGGGCGAGGTCGGCGGACGTCGTGACCGTCGTCCCGGAGATGTTCTTCTGAATCGTCTCCTTGACGGCACCGATCTGCTGCGAGTCGGTCGCCTTCACATAGACCGTCGTGATCTTGTCCTTGGCGTCGGCCAGGGTCTGCGCCTGGGCGAGCGGCAGATAGACGTTGGCGGCCGCGTCCCCGCTGTCCGCCGTCGCGATCCCGATGATGCCGAACGTCGTCCCCGAGATCGTCAGCGTCTTGCCGACCGACAGCTTCTGCTCCTTCGCGTACGCGCTGTCGACGACGGCGACCTTGGCCGCGGTCTCGTTCTCCTTGAACGTACGCCCCGACGTGATGCTCGACGAGGTCAGCGGCCCGAGCCCCTGACGGGCGACGTCCGTCCCGTACACGGAGTACGAGTTGACGTCGAAGTCCGCCCCGCCGCCACGGACCTCGCCGCGTACCTCTCCGCCCGGACCGCCGCCCTGCTTCCCCTGCCCGGGCGCCTGCTCCTCCTGCTTGAACTCGCCGCGCTTGAACTGCCCGTTGACCTTCATGACCCGTACGTTCAGCCCGCCGACGGCGTCCGCGACCCCGTCCTGCCTGCCGACCTGCGCGACCGTCGACGCCGCCAGCGTCTCGAAGCCCTGGACGACGACGATGTCCTGGCTCTGCTGGGCGTCGT
This sequence comes from Streptomyces sp. NBC_00259, assembly GCF_036181745.1. NCBI lineage: Bacteria > Bacillati > Actinomycetota > Actinomycetes > Kitasatosporales > Streptomycetaceae > Streptomyces > Streptomyces sp. NBC_00259. The sequence goes on from NZ_CP108080.1 coordinate 3,536,501, forward strand.
CGTCGCCGTCCTTCGCGTCGAACTCGAACCGCGGCCGCTTCACCGTCCCGCCCTCCCCGGCCGGTGCGGCGGCCTTGGTGACGGTCATGTCGGTGCCGAGCCCGTACAGCGACTCCAGCACTTTGCCCTGCGCCTGATTCATCCCGGCCGAGACCGAGTTGACGACGATGACCAGGGCGATTCCGAGGGCGAGCCCCGAGGCGACGACGAGCGCCGCCTTCCTGCGGCGGCGCAGCTCGCGCCTGAGGTAGGTGAGGAACATGCCGCGAAAGCTAGAGGCGCGGTGTGAGGGCGGGTTAAGGCCCGGATGAGAGCCGCATGAGTGTTGCGCGGCACCCGGCCCCGGGCCCCGGGGCCCGGCGCGTTCAGCCGGTCGGCTTCGTCCCGATGACGACGGTGGCGTACAGCTCGTCGCAGGTCGCGACCCTCGGCTCCAGCCCGCTGCGCCCGACGGCTTCGACGGCGTCCGCCGCCTGCCGCTCGCTCGTCTCGAACAGCAGGATCCCGCCGGGGCCCAGCCACTCCCCCGCCTCGCCGGTCACCCGCCGCAGCACGTCCAGCCCGTCCGCGCCTCCGTCGAGCGCGACGCGCGGCTCGTGCACGCGCGCCTCGGCCGGCAGCAGTCCGACCTCCTCGGTCGGTACGTAGGGAACGTTCGCGGCGAGGATGCCGACGCACCCGCGCAACGCCCCGGGCAGCGCGGCGAAGAGGTCCCCTTCGTACACCCGGCCGCCTTCGGGGACGTTGCGCCGCGCGCACCGCACCGCGCCGGGATCGATGTCGGCGGCGTACAGCTCGACCGCGGGGAGCGACGCGGCCAGCGCGGCACCGACCGCCCCCGACCCGCAGCACAGATCGACGGCCACGCCCGCGTCGGGCCGCGCGGCGACGGCCCGACGGACCAGGAACTCGGTACGGCGCCGGGGCACGAACACCCCGTCGTCCACGGCGATGCGCAGCCCGCAGAACTCGGCCCACCCGAGGACGTGTTCCAGCGGATGCCCACCGGCCCGCCGCTCCACCATGGCGGCGAGTTCGTCGCGCGTCCCGGCGGTGGACAGCAGCAAGTCGGCCTCGTCCTCGGCGAAGACACAACCCGCGGCACGGAGCCGGCCGACGACGGCGGAATGATCAGAGGGAAGAAACTCGGAGGGAGAGAACGGAGAGAGCAAAGGGAGCCTTTCGGGATTCCGAACGGGGCTCCCTCGGCCGCCTACGTAAGCGACGCGGAGGCGAGCACCCGACCAGCAACAGCGGTAATGGGTCCCACCTCCTTCGTCCATCCACGCCTGGAGCGGCCACCTTACCCGGCCGGCCGCCCTGATCACGGCGCTCACGGCGCTCACGGCAGCCTTCTCTCCCGGTTCCGCTCCCGCACCCGCGCCCGCAGCAGCTCCGCCGGCGGCGCCGGACTCAGCGCCTCGGGCGGACAGTCCCACTCCCGGCCGCCGCCCGGTGGCCGCAGTTGTACGTACGGACCCTCGCGCCCCATGACGCGGCCGATGCGCCCGTCGCGCGAGTCGATCACGTACTCGCCCCGCCCCGGCTTCACCTGCGGGCCTCGTGCAGCACGGCGGCGAGCCGCAGCGCCGTGTCCAGGTTGCAGCGCCCCAGCTCGATCAGCGGGTACGCCGCCGACCCGCTCGTGAGCGACACGAGGTCCACCCGCAGGGACGGCAGCACCACCCCCATCGATTCGAGCTCGCCCCGCAGCCGGGCCACGACCTCTTCCGCGGCCCGCAGCCGGTCCGCCGATCGGACAAGCGCCATCAGGCACCTCCACTCTGAGTATGCACGTTCCGCACACAGCGTGGTCGGCGGAGCACTAGCCTGACCAGTGTCGACGGCCCAACAACCCCACTTGTGTGTACACGGAGTTGACATTGCCTGGACCGAAGGATCTTGACCCGTCCACGTCCCCCCGGGCTCTTCTCGGCGCAGAGCTGCGCCATGCCCGCGAGAACGCCGGCCTCAGCCAACGGGAGCTCGGCGAACCGCTCTTCGTGAGCGCGTCGTTCATCGGGCAACTGGAGTCGGGTACGCGCAGGATGCTGCCGGACATCGCCCGCAGGATCGACGAGATACTGGGGACGAACGGGTTCTTCGAGCGGAACTGCAAGGCGGCGAACAAGTCGAGGTACCCGGACCACTTCGCCGAGGCGGCGGAGGCGGAGGCCGTCGCGACGACGATCAGGGAGTACGCGCCGCAGCTGATTCCGGGCCTCCTGCAGACGGAGGCGTACGCACGGGCGGTGTTCCGCGCGTATCAGCCGACGGCTCCGGAGGAGACGATCGACGAGCTGGTCGAGGCGAGGCTGGAGCGGGCGCGGATTCTGGAGGATCCAACTGAGCCGTTGTTGTGGACGGTTCTGGACGAGGCGGTGTTACGCCGCGAGGTGGGCGACGGGTCCGTGATGGCGGAGAACTTACGCCACGTCGCGGCGCTGATCCGCCGCCACAGGATCATCGCGCAGGTACTGCCGTTCGGCGCGGGCGCGCACCCGTCCATGGGCGGCGCCCTGAAGCTGATGGCCTTCGCCGACGCACCCCCGCTCGCCTACTTCGAAGGCCCGGGCACGGGGCAGTTGGAGGACGCCCCGGGTGCAGTGACTCACCACGAACTGGCCTACGATCTGGTCGCGGCGAGCGCATTGTCACCGCGGGAATCCCTGGCCTTGATCGAATCGGTGACGGAGGATTACGCGCATGAAGAGCACCGACCCTGAGTGGCGCAAGTCCAGCTACAGCGACGGCAGCGGCGGCAACTGCCTCGAAGTCGCCGACGCCCACCCCGGCGTCGTCCCCGTCCGTGACTCCAAGAACCCCGCCGGCCCGAAGCTCGTGTTCCGGGCGGCCGCCTGGTCCGTGTTCGTCGAGGACGTCAAGAACAGCTGATCGCTGACGGAGTCCGAGGCTTGAGCCTCGGGCTCCGAGCGCTTTGTTCAAGGAATGGGTAACGGGCCTCAACCCACCCACCCTCCCCGTGAGTTGACTATGCGCGATGCATTTGCCACGGAGGGTCACGACGCTCTAGCGTGTCCGGAAAGCGAACAGCCCCCGTCAGGTGCGGTAACACCTGCGGGGGCTTGACCACCGAGATCGAACTAGGACCGATCTGATGGCTGACAGCCAGCTTAGTGCCACGCTCCTCCCCTCGCACGCCACGCCTCACCCAACAGCCAATCCCGGCTACGGAAAGCGGACGGCACCGGGCCAACACCCCCGCACAGCACACGACTTCACGCACCTCCCGCCCCGCGAAGCCGCCATCGCCGCGTACATCGACCGGCTCGCGGACGGGGCCGACATCTCCGTGAAGACGCTGGCCAAGGTGCTCCCGTACGGCCAGTGCGCCTTACGCACCGCGCTGAACCGCATCCAGGCGGCCGGTCATCTGCGGCGCGGACGGGAGCACTTGGCCGGCTCGGGCAGTGCGCGCTGGATCACCCGAACGTGGTGGTCCCGTACCGCGCGCGACGACGCCTGGTGGGCGGCGTTCCGGCGCGGGGACGTACCGGAGGACCGGCCGCGCCCGACCCGTTCACGGGCGATGATCCTGCTCGTCGCGCTCGGGCGCGAGGCGCCCGTGATGTCGCTGTCCGCCGTCGAATGCGCGCAGCTCGCGCCGCTGGTGGAGGAGTGGTTCGCGCGCGGCGCCGCCGAGCGGGACGTCCTGCGCGCGCTCACCACCGGTCTCCCGACCCCGGTCCACCACCCGGCCGCCCTCGCCCGCCGCCGCCTCACCGACAAACTCCCGCCCGAGCCGGCCCCACCGCCCCCACCGCTGCGCATCCTCGAATGCGGCAAGTGCGGCGCCCCTGCCCGCGCCGAGGCCCTCCGCGACGGCGACTGCGCCACCTGCCGGGGCGAACCGGCCCCCGTTCCCCCCTCCGGGCTCACCCCGGCCCAGGTCCGCGCCCGCATGTCCGAGGTCCGCGCCGCGGCGGCCCACCCCGACGAAGGGAATCGCACATGACCGTTCAGCTCATCCGCGCCGGAACCGGGGCACGATGGAGGGAAGGAGGCGACGCCATGACCCCCAGCACCGCCGACCATCCCCAGATGTCGGTCGAGGACTTCGAGCAGCTCGCTCGTCATGCCCCGGAGGGAGTGAAGCTTGAGTTCATCAAGGGAAAGCTGAAGGTCAAGCCGATGCCGGACCAGCTCCACAGGGCCATCGTCATGTGGCTGCTGAGGCAGTGCATGCAGCAACGCCCTGAACTGGATCTCTATCCGGAGATGGATCTGAGGGTGGAGACTTACCGCCAGGGCCGGGCCTACGCGGACGGCGTTCTCGCTCCGGTGGAGCACTTCGTGGGTCACGACGGCATGTGGGCGAACCCGGAAGGCGTCCTCATGGCCGTCGAAGTCACCTCGTACGACTCCGACACCCACGCCCGCGACCGCGTCGAAAAGCGCGCTGCCTACGCGGAAGCCTCGATTCCCGTCTACCTCCCCATCGACCGCGACGACAACACACTGACCGTCTTCAGCGAGCCGGAGAACGGCACCTACCGGCAGCACCCGACCTACAAGTACGGCGACGCCGTCCCCCTCCCCGCCCCCGTCGACATCACGCTCGCCACCGAGAAGCTCAAGGACTACGCCCACTGACCCCGCAGGGACCCGCTTGCCGCCGGGAGCAGGCCCGCGCCTGCCTCCAGTACCGCTTCCGCCTCCTCCGGGACCAGCGTCTCCTCGATGAAGGTGACGGCACGGCGGAGCCCTTCGCCGGTCTGGTACGGGAAGTCCGTGCCGAGCATCAGCCGGCCGGCGCCGAACGACTCGGCGGCCGCCCGCAGCGCCGGCTCGTGGCCGTGGGCGACCGTGTCGTAGTACATCCGGCGCGCGGCGAGGCTCGGCATCTCGGCGGTGTCGGGGGCCTCCCAGGGGACGTGCTGATCGGCGCGCGGCAGCAGCATGGGCAGGGCGCCGCCCAGGTGGGAGTTGACGATCCGCAGTCGCGGGAAGCGGCTGGGGACGCCTTCGAGCATCAGGTGCATCGCGCAGATGGTGTCCTCGGTCGGCGCGCCGACCATCCATCGCATCCGGTTCTCGGCGATGAGCGGCGAGCCCGCGTCCCGCCCCGCGGGGTGCAGGCTGAGCACGGAGCCCCGGTGGTCCAACTCCTCGAACAGGGGCCGGAAAGCGGGGTCCCCGAGGCTCCGCCCGAGCACCGATGTCGTCAGTCCGGCCCCGGCCATCCCGAGTTCGTCGAGCGCCCGCGCAAGCTCCTCGAGGGAGGCGTCCAGGTGCGGCAGCGGCAGCGCGGCGAAGGCGGAGAAGCGTGTGGGCCAGGCGTGTACGACGTCGGCGTAGTGGTTGTTGGCGAGGCGCGCGGCGGTGACCGCTTCGGTCTCGTCCGGGAAGTACGGCGTCTGCGGGGAGACGGACAGGATCTGGTGGTCGATGCCGGCGGCGTCGTTCATCGTGAACCGCGCGTCGAGTTCCGCCGGGCTGTCGCCCGCTCCCAGGCCCCGCTGGGTCGCCGTGTCGTCGCGCCCGTAGGACTCCAGGAGGCGGAGATAGTCCTCGCTCCACAAGTGGGCGTGCACATCGGTCCGCACCTCTTCAGCTTCACGCCGCACCGGCCGCCCCGCAAGAACAGCTCCGGTCGCGCCACAACCGCCCGCGACTAATCAAGTTTGATTAGAGTGGTGGCATGAGTGAGAAGGTCATTCCGATGCTGCCCTGCCACACCATCCAGCCCGTGCTCGACTTCTACACCGCGCTCGGGTTCGAGGTGGCCTTCGTGCAGAAGAGCCCCAACCCGTACGCGGCCGTGACGCGCGGCGACATCGAGCTGCACTTCTTCGGGATGAGGGGCTACGAGCCGGCCGCCTCGTACAGCACCTGTTACGTCCTGACCGACGACGTCGACAACCTGCACACCGCGTTCCGGACCGCGCTCAAGACGGCGTACGGGAAGATCCCCACGCGCGGGCTGCCGCGGCTCGGACCGCTGAAGGACATGTCGTACGGCACACGGCAGTTCCTGATGAGCGATCCGGGCGGCAACTGCATCCGCATCGGGCAGCCGATCAGCGAGGACCAGCACCACCGGCCCGCTCCCAAGGAGACCTTCGCCCGAGCCCTGCATCTCGCGTCGCTGTTCGCGGACTCGAAGGAGGACCTGGCGGGCGCCGCGAAGATCCTCGACCGGGCGCTGGGGCTCGACGACGAGCGGCCCACGCCGGTGGAGCTGCTCCGCCTGCTCGTCCTGCGCGCGGATGTCGCGGGGCGTCTGGACGACCAGGAGACCGCGGCCTCCTCCCTCGCCGAGGCCGGCGCCGCCGAGGCCCGTCTCACCGCCGAGGAGCGGCGGTCGGCCCGGGACGACCTGGAGCGGCTCGCGGAGCTCCGGGGCTGACGCCGGGGCCGAAAAACGCCCGAGGGCGGCACCCCCTGGGAGTGGGGGTGCCGCCCTCGGTTCAGGACGGTTGATCAACCAGCAGGTCGATCAGAAGTCCATGTCACCGCCCGGCATGCCGCCCGGAGCGGCCGCGGAGGCCTTCTCCGGCTTGTCGGCGATGACGGCCTCGGTGGTGAGGAACAGCGCGGCGATGGAGGCCGCGTTCTGCAGGGCGGAGCGGGTGACCTTCGCCGGGTCGATGATGCCCTCGGCGACCAGGTCGACGTACTCGCCGGTCGCGGCGTTCAGGCCGTGACCCGGGGTCAGGTTGCGCACCTTCTCCACCACGACGCCGCCCTCGAGGCCGGCGTTGACGGCGATCTGCTTCAGCGGGGCCTCCAGGGCCAGCTTCACAGCGGCGGCACCGGTGGCCTCGTCGCCCTCGAGCTCGAGCTTCTCGAAGACAGCGGACGCCTGGATGAGAGCCACGCCACCACCGGCGACGATGCCCTCCTCGACGGCCGCCTTCGCGTTGCGAACGGCGTCCTCGATGCGGTGCTTGCGCTCCTTGAGCTCGACCTCGGTCGCGGCGCCGGCCTTGATGACGGCCACGCCGCCGGCCAGCTTCGCGAGGCGCTCCTGGAGCTTCTCGCGGTCGTAGTCCGAGTCGGAGTTCTCGATCTCGGCGCGGATCTGGTTGACGCGACCGGCAACCTGGTCGCTCTCACCGGCACCGTCGACGATCGTGGTCTCGTCCTTGGTGATGACGACCTTGCGGGCGCGGCCGAGCAGGTCCACGCCGGCGTTCTCCAGCTTGAGACCGACCTCCTCGGAGATGACCGTGCCACCGGTGAGGATGGCGATGTCGCCGAGCATGGCCTTGCGGCGGTCACCGAAGCCCGGGGCCTTGACGGCGACGGACTTGAAGGTGCCACGGATCTTGTTGACGACCAGGGTCGACAGGGCCTCGCCCTCGACGTCCTCGGCGATGATCAGCAGCGGCTTGCCCGACTGCATGACCTTCTCCAGCAGCGGGAGCAGGTCCTTCACCGAGGAGATCTTGGAGTTGACGATCAGGATGTACGGGTCCTCGAGCGAGGCCTCCATACGCTCCATGTCGGTGGCGAAGTACGCCGAGATGTAGCCCTTGTCGAAGCGCATGCCCTCGGTGAGCTCGAGCTCCAGACCGAAGGTCTGGGACTCCTCGACGGTGATGACGCCTTCCTTGCCGACCTTGTCCATCGCCTCGGCGATGAGCTCGCCGATCTGGGTGTCGGCGGCGGAGATGGAGGCGGTGGAGGCGATCTGCTCCTTCGTCTCGACCTCCTTCGCCTGGTCGAGCAGGGCGCCGGAGACGGCCTCGACGGCCTTCTCGATGCCGCGCTTCAGGGCCATCGGGTTGGCGCCGGCCGCCACGTTGCGCAGGCCCTCGCGGACCAGCGCCTGGGCGAGGACGGTCGCGGTGGTCGTACCGTCACCGGCGACGTCGTCCGTCTTCTTGGCGACTTCCTTGACCAGCTCGGCGCCGATCTTCTCGTACGGGTCCTCGAGCTCGATCTCCTTGGCGATGGAAACACCATCGTTGGTGATCGTGGGGGCGCCCCACTTCTTCTCGAGGACGACGTTCCGGCCCTTGGGGCCAAGGGTGACCTTGACGGCGTCGGCGAGCTGGTTCATCCCGCGCTCGAGACCGCGCCGTGCCTCCTCGTCGAACGCGATGATCTTGGCCATGTGAAGTGGTCCTCCCGGACTGGGGTGGATTTCTCCGGACCGCGCTGGCGCCCGCGACGGACGGCCTGCATGCCTTGTGGTTCCTTGCCCCACCCGGCCTGCGGGCCTCACCGACCCGGTCCTTAGTTGTCACTCTCACTCGGAGAGTGCTAACGCCAATGATTAGCACTCGACCCCTTCGAGTGCAAGCGGCTTCGAGGAAGCCCCGACGGGCGGCGGGCTCGGCGATCGGACCTCCGGACGCGTCGGAGGGCCCGTACCCAGTGCGGGTACGGGCCCTCCGTCACGTTGCTGCAGTCAGTCGGCGCTCAGCCGGCTGCGCGGACCATGTCCGCCTGCGGCCCCTTCTGGCCCTGCGAGATCTCGAACTCGACTCGCTGACCCTCCTCCAGGGTGCGGTAACCGTCCATCTGGATCGCGCTGTAGTGGACGAAAACATCCGCACCACCGTCGACCGCGATGAAGCCGTACCCCTTCTCCGCGTTGAACCACTTGACGGTGCCCTGAGCCATGCCTAACTCCCCTATTACTGGCCCTTGCACAGGACCGCACCTCGCGGACCCGGGTCAGACCTCACCCACGATGTGTGGCGTGGATGTGCGCCGGAACGCGTCGACCGCGGCTGAATGTATCTGTCCAACTGCCCTCTGCAACAGGTCAATCGGACGAGAATTCCGGGCAGGACCGAAAGGACGATTTACGAGGATTACGAGCATTCCCGGGCAAGTCGGGCCGGGCAAAGCACACTTAACGTGCATCAAGCTCGAACACTTTGGCTGCTTCTTATCGCGGGCGCGCGCATTCTCATATGCGCCTGGCACAAGCAGCGGAGGAGGCTTCCCCAACTCTACCGCGCTCAACCATGCAGAATTGCCCCCTCCACGGAGCTTGCGGAGGGGGCAATTCTGCTTACGGAAAGTGAGGATCAGCCGCCGGCGACGGCCGGGATGATCGAAATGCCGGCGCCGTCCGGCGTCGCCGTCTCCAGCCCCTGCTCGAAACGCACGTCGTCGTCGTTGACGTACACGTTCACGAAGCGGCGCAGCTTGCCCTGGTCGTCCAGGACCCGGGCCGCGATGCCCGTGTGGTTCTGCTCCAGGTCGGCGATCACCTCGGCGAGGGTCGCCCCCTCGGCCGCGACCTCGGCCCGGCCACCCGTGTAGGTGCGGAGGATGGTGGGGATGCGGACGTTGACGCTCATGCGAGACCAGCCTCTCGGAAGGAGTCCAGGTTGGGGCGGATGACCGCGGACATACCCGTCGTGGGCGCCACCGCGTCGAGGGTCTTGAGGCCGTCACCCGTGTTGATGACGACCGTGGTGAGGCACGGGTCGATGGCACCGGACTCGATCAGCTTCTTCGCCACACCGAGGGTGGTGCCGCCCGCGGTCTCGGTGAAGACGCCCTCCGTGCGGGCCAGCAGCTTGATCGCGTCCACGATCTGCTCGTCGGTGACGTCCTCGACGGCGCCGCCGGTGCGGCGGCAGATGTCCAGGACGTACGGGCCGTCCGCCGGGTTGCCGATCGCCAGGGACTTGGCGATGGTGTCGGGCTTCTGCGGCCTGACCACGTCGTGGCCGGCCTTGAAGGCCACGGACACCGGGGAGCAGCCCTCGGCCTGGGCGCCGAAGATCTTGTAGGGCTTGTCCTCGACGAGGCCGATCTTGATCAGCTCCTGCAGACCCTTGTCGATCTTGGTCAGCTGGGAGCCGGAGGCGATCGGGATGACGATCTGGTCGGGGATGCGCCAGCCGAGCTGCTCGCAGATCTCGTACGCGAGCGTCTTGGATCCCTCGCCGTAGTACGGGCGGAGATTGACGTTGACGAAGCCCCAGCCCTCGCCCGCCGGGTCGCCGATGAGCTCGGAGCAGAAGCGGTTGACGTCGTCGTAGTTGCCCTCGATGCCGACGAGCTCGCCGCCGTAGACCGCGGCCATGACGACCTTGCCCTGCTCCAGGTCGTGCGGGATGAACACACAGGAGCGGAATCCGGCGCGGGCGGCCGCGGCGCCGACGGCGCCCGCCAGGTTGCCGGTGGAGGAGCAGGAGAGGGTGGTGAAGCCGAAGGCGCGGGCGGCCTCCAGGGCCTGGGCGACGACGCGGTCCTTGAAGGAATGCGTCGGGTTCCCGGAGTCGTCCTTGACGAAGAGCTTGCCCGGCTCGACGCCCAGCTCGCGGGCGAGGTTGTCGGCCTGGACGAGCTGGGTCCAGCCCGGGTTCAGGTTCGGCTTGCTCGCCACGTCGGCGGGGACGGGGAGCAGCGGGGCGTAGCGCCAGATGTTCGCCGGGCCGCTCTCGATCTGCTTGCGCAGCGTCTCGGGGTCGCCGCTCGGCAGGTCGTACGCGACTTCGAGCGGCCCGAAACAGATCTCGCAGGCGAAGATCGGGCCGAGGGCGAACCGCTCGCCGCACTCGCGGCAGGAGAGCCCGGAGGCGGGGCCCAGATCGACGGTGCCGGAGGTGTCGGCAGAATCATTGGTGGTGGCAACAGTCTGCGCAGCCATGGAGGCGAGGCCCTTTCTCCTCATCTTCCCCGCGGCGCATCTCGCCGCGAGACGGAATTGGCACCTTCCCTAGCCGTGAGCCTCGCGCGCGACGTGATGACGTGCGCCGAGAACGGCTGGAGGGTTGCCGGGGCTTCAACGGGCCGTATCCCTCTGCCCCTCTGGATGAGCGGTATTCGATTGTGTCCGCGCGACGACCCCGACATACGACGGCCGTCCGCGTTGTTCAAGACTGTAACCGAACCCCCGGACGCTTGAGATGGTCGTCCGATCCGCGAGATGGAGATCACGTGCTGGAAGAGGTGGAGCGCTGGCTCGCCCGGCGGTCCTGGTCGGTGACGGACCGGCCACTGGACCAGCTGCTCGCCGCCAAGCAGAACACCACGGTCAGCGTGGTGCTCCCGGCCCTGAACGAGGAGGCGACGGTCGGGGAGATCGTCGCCGTGATCCGCCGTGAGCTGATGACGGACGCGGTGCCGCTCGTGGACGAGCTGGTGGTGATCGACTCGGGGTCCACGGACCGCACCGCCGAGGTGGCGGCGCGCGCCGGGGCGCGGGTGGTGCACCGGGACGCGATCCTCCCCCGTGTACCGGCCGTGGCCGGCAAGGGCGAGGTGCTGTGGCGCTCACTGCTGGTGACGAGCGGCGACATCGTCTGTTACGTGGACGCGGACCTGCGGGAGTTCTCCGCGGACTTCGTCTCCGGGATCGTCGGCCCGCTGCTGACCGATCCCGGGGTGCAGTTCGTGAAGGCGATGTACGACCGGCCGCTGGCCGGGACCCCGGGCCAGGGGGGCAGGGTGACCGAGCTGGTGGCGCGGCCGCTGCTCAATCTGCACTGGCCGCAGCTGGCGGGCTTCGTCCAGCCGCTCGGCGGTGAGTACGCGGGGCGGCGCTCGCTGCTGGAGCGGCTGCCGTTCCCGGTCGGGTACGGGGTGGAGCTCGGCCTGCTGGTGGACGCGCTGCACACGGTGGGCCTGGACGCGCTGGCGCAGGTGGACGTGGGGGAGCGGCTGCACCGCCACCAGGACGGGCAGGCGCTGGGCCGGATGGCGGCGGCGATCTACCGCACCGCGCAACTGCGGCTGTCCCGCGGCCATTTGGTGCGTCCTGCGCTGACCCAGTTCGAGCGGGGCGAGGCCGGTTTCGTCCCGCGTACGCATCCGGTGGACACGGAGGAGCGGCCACCGATGGCGGAGGTCGCGGAGTACGCGGCAAGGGCCGGGCGGCGTAAGCGGCGGGACACGGGCGCGGCGTAACCGGGTACAGCCGGACACATTGTCTACATTTCGGACTTATGGGCTATGTGAGATCTACGGGCGCTCGGCGCCGGCATTCCAGGTTGCCCCGTCTCTTCGGGGCCCTGACGGTCGTCGCGGCCGTCACCACGGTCTCGACCGGTCCGGCCGTCGCCGGCACCGCGTCCCCCGCGTCCCCCGTGTCCCCCGAGTCCCCTGTCTCCACCTTCCAGAAGCGTTACGCCGCCTCGGTCTACGGTGACTTCACCACCATCGGCAACACGGTCCTGGGCTGCCCCGCGGACCCCCGCGACGCGGCGGCCCGGTGCACGACGGCGACCTCCGGGACGGGCGCCGCCGCCGGCACCGGCGGAGCACCGCTGGAAGAGTTCGAGATGCGGCGGCTCGACACCGCCCGGATGTCGTCCGGCCACGGGTCCAGCACCGGCCGGATCACCGTGCCGCCACGCGCCCGCGTCACCTACGCCCGGCTCTTCTGGGGCGGCAACGACGGCACGTACCGCGCCCCGAACGGCATCCTGCTGAACAGCTGCGACGGCTCCGGATCCGTCGCGCGCCCCTCCCCCGGCGACCCGCTGAAGTCCGTGCCCTCGATCCGTGTCGACCGGAACAAGCCGGTCGGGGTCATCGCCGAGAACCTGGTCAGGGACCCGGACTCGGCACCGGGAGCGCACTACTACACCGGCGAGGCCGATGTCACCGGCGCCTTCGCCCGCGTCGTGGGCACCGGCAAACCGCTGACCGTCGCGGTCGGCGGCGTCTGGGCCCCGGCCGGCCGGGGCTGCGCCGCGGGCTGGTCCCTCTCGGTCGTCTACGCGTACGACGCCCCGGACGCGCGCTTCGCACCCGAGCGGCGCACCGTCCAGATCTACGGCGGACACGCCCTGCAGCGCCCCGGCGCCCCCGCCACCACCGTCCCCGCCAACGGCTTCCACCGCTCCGCCGGGCAGATCCGCGCGTCCGTCACGGCCTACGGCGGCGACCGCAACCGCACGGGCGACCGCTTCCGCGTCGACGGCCGCGACATGACCGGCCCCGACACCGGCCGCGCCGACAACTTCTTCGCGGGCGTCGCCCGGGGCGCGGCCGCCCCGGGGCTGCGCGACAACCTCAGCATCGACGCCAAGGACTTCGCCCTCCCGGACGACGCGATCCGGCCCGGCGCCCGCTCCGCCACGCTCTCCTTCGAGACGGACGGCGACAGCTACGTACCGTCGGCGCTCGCCCTGTCCGTACCGGTCCCCGACCTGGAGATCACCAAGTCGGCGTCGGCGGAGTCGGTCGCCCCCGGAGGCACCGTCACCTTCACCATCACGGCGAAGAACACCGGCCGGCGGGACTACCCGGGCGTCCGGTTCACCGACGATCTCGCCGACACCCTCGACGACGCCGTCTACGACGGCAACGCCACGGCCAGCCTCGGCACGGTCGGCTACGCCGAGCCCGTGCTGTCGTACTCCGGCGACATCCCGGCCGGGAAGACGGCGACCATCACGTACTCGGTCACCGTGGACGGCTCGGACGGTGCGAGCGCCGCGGCGGGAGGCAACGGCCGGCTCGGCAGCAACCTCTCCGTGGCGTCGCCGCGTTCCAACTGCGGTACGGGCAGCGCCGACGCGCTGTGCTCGGTGGCACCCGTGGTCGAGGAGGCCGCGGAGCTGGAGGGATCGCAGGCGGACCTCGACGAGGAGAGCCACGACGACAGCCTGGAACAGGGCCGGGAGGACGAGCCGGAGCAGGGCGGCGACGCCGGCGAGGACGGTGACGACCGCGCCGCGGGCGGCAGGCACGGCAGCACGGGTGTGATGGCCGCGACGGGCCACGACAGCGAGCGCCTCTGGCTGCTCGGCGGCGTCGCCCTGGCACTCTCGGCGGCCGGCGCCATCGCGCTCGCGGCGACCCGCGACCGCGGCAACCACTGATCGGGTGAGGGTGCGGCCGGTCTCCGCCGACGGAGACCGGCCGTACGTTTGAGCGGTTCCAGGAAGGGCTAGGTTCGCGACATGGTCTCTGAGAACGCAGCCTTCGAGCACGCCGTCTCCGAGCACGCCGCACGAGTACTCGTCGCCTCCAACCGCGGCCCCGTCTCGTACGCCTTCCGCGAGGACGGCACGCTCGACGCCAGGCGCGGCGGCGGGGGCCTGGTGTCCGGGCTGTCCGCCATCGGCCCCGAAACGGACGCCCTGTGGGTGTGCTCGGCACTCGGCGAGGGGGACCGTGAGGCGGTGCGGCGCGGCATCGGCGAGCCGGGCGTGCGGATGCTCGACATCGACGCCGTCGTGCACGCGGACGCGTACAACGGCATCGCCAACTCGGTGCTGTGGTTCGTCCACCACATGCTCTACCAGACGCCGCTGGAGCCGGTCTTCGACGCCGAGTTCCGGCGCCAGTGGGTGGCGTACGAGGCGTACAACCAGGCGTTCGCACAGGCGCTGGCGGAGTCCGCGGCCCCCGAAGCGGCCGTGCTGGTGCAGGACTACCACCTGGCCCTGGTGCCGGGGATGCTCCGGGACCTCCGGCCCGACCTGCGGATCGGCCACTTCTCGCACACGCCGTGGGCGCCTCCTGAGTACTTCCGGATGCTGCCGGACGACATCGCCGAGCAGCTGCTGCTCGGGATGCTCGGGGCGAGCAGGCTGGGTTTCCTGACGCAGCGCTGGCTGGGCGCCTTCCAGAGCTGCTGCCGGCAGGTCCTCACGGACTACGACATCGACGGCCACTGGCCCAAGGACGGATCGCCCAGCCTCGACTTCCGGCTGCCCGGGCACCGCCGCAGGCGGACCGAGCTCGGGGTGCACGGGCTCGGCGCGGACGCCGACTTCCTGCGGGAGCGGTCCCGGCGGCCGGACGTGGACGAGCGGATGGCGGCCCTGCGCGAACAGATCGGCGGCGAGGAGCGCGGGCCCGGCCGGCGCCGGACGATCGTGCGGGTGGACCGTACCGAGCTGTCGAAGAACATCGTGCGCGGACTGCTGGCGTACCGGACGCTGCTCGACGAACACCCGGAGTGGCGCGAGCGGGTCGTGCACATCGCCTTCGCGTACCCGTCGCGGCAGGACCTCGCCGTCTACCGCGACTACACGGCGGAGGTCTCCAGGGTCGCGGAGGAGATCAACGCCCGGTACGGCACGCCGGGCTGGACGCCGGTGCTCCTGCACGTCAAGGACGACTTCGCGCGCTCACTGGCGGCGTACCGGCTGGCGGACGTCGCGCTCGTCAACCCCATCCGGGACGGGATGAACCTCGTCGCCAAGGAGATCCCGGTCGTCTCGGAGGCGGGCTGCGCGCTGGTGCTGTCGCGGGAGGCGGGCGCGTACGCGGAGCTGCGCGACGACGCGCTGGTGGTGAACCCGTACGACGTCTCGGGCACGGCCGACGCCCTGTACCACGCGCTCGCGATGCCGGACGCCGAACGGGCGGAGCGCAGCAAGCGCCTGTCCGCGGCGGCGACCGCGCTGCCGCCCCAGCAGTGGTTCCTGGACCAGCTGCACGCCCTGGAGTCGCTCGACGAGGGCGGGCGGCCCGGCTGACGCGCGAACGCCCTGCGGCCGGAGCGCGCGCTATTGGTCGGACACGACCTGGGAGCGGCGCTTGATCGCGGCGGCGAGGCCGGCGAGGAAGCCGACGACGCCGGCGGGGCCGGGGAGCAGCAGGTCGGCACGTTCGGCGAGGTCCGGGACCTCGGAGCTGCCGCTGCACAGGAGCAGTCCCGGCACCCCGTCCGAGCGGAGCTTGTCGACCGCGGCGAACGCGGCGAGGTCGCCGAGGTCGTCGCCCGCGTAGACGACTGCCGCGGCCTTCGTCTCGCGTACGTACTCGGCGAGCGCGATGCCCTTGTCGATGCCGGGCGGGCGCACCTCCAGGACCAGCCGGCCCGGCTCCACGATCAGGCCGTGGCGGGCGGCGAGGTCGGCGATCGGCCCGCGCAGTGCCTCGAACGCGGCCTGCGGGTCCTCGGCGCGGCGCGTGTGCACGGCGACCGCGCGGCCCTTCTCCTCGATCCAGGTGCCCTGCCAGGCGCCCATCGCGTCGAGCAGACCCGGCAGCTCGGCCCGCACGGCGGCGACGCCGGGATGCTCGGGCTGGGCGTGCACGGTGCCGCTGACGGCGTCCCACCGCTCGGCGCCGTAGTGGCCGAGTACGACGAGGTGTTCGAGCCCTGCGACACCGGCGAAGCCGCCGTACCGCACGGCGACCCCCGCGGGCCGGCCCGTCACGACGGCGACGGACGCGACGAGCGGTGCCAGTTCGGCGAGCACCGGCACGGCTGCGGGGTGTGCCCTGGCCTGCTCCGGGTCCGACACGATCTCCGCGAGTGTCCCGTCGAAGTCGAGTGCGACCACGCTGTCCCCGGGGCGATCGAGAATCGCGGTGAGACCGTCCCGGCCGGCGGCGGTGGCCGGCTCCGGCAGTGCGTCCGAGTAGCTGCCCATACCCCGACCCTATCGACGCGGCCCCGCCTCAGCCACGGCGCGCGGCGACGCCGGAACGCGCCGCGTCAGCGCCGCTCGCGCTGCGCCTCGCGGACGCGCCGCAGGCGGTTCACCGTGACCGGGTCGTGGGCGAGGGCGCGCGGATCGTCCAGGAGGGCGTTCAGGAGCTGGTAGTAGCGGGTCGGGGAGATCCCGAGGTCCTCCCGTATCGCCCGCTCCTTGGCGCCGGGACCGGGCCAGGACGCGCGCTCGACGGCGAGGACGGCGCGGTCCTGTTCGGAGAGTTGGTCGGTCATATCAGCAACATAACGGCCCACCCGGACAGCGACCGACGCCTCCACCCGGATGAACCTCCCACCGGATCGCCCGGACCCGGGCCTGCCCGGTACCGGCACGGTCCGCTCCGGCACCGTCCGGGTCCGGCACGATCCGCGTCCGGCACGGGCGGGGTCCAGCGGGGCGCGGGGCGCACCGCGCCCCGGAGCCTACTTCGACGCGTCCACCTCGATCTCGGCCTTCGCCGCGTCGTTCGCGATCCGGTTCAGCACCACCGCCGGGCTTCCGTCCGGCGCGACCGCCTTGCCTATGTTCTGCTTCACGCTCGCGCTGACCTTCGCCCACGACATCTCGCCGGACGGGTACAGCTCGGACGTCGGCAGCGCCGCGAGGAACTCCCACAGGTCCTTGTGCTTCGTGTCCGCCGCCATCGTCTCGCTCGCGCTGACGGTGACCGGCAGGATGTCGTAGCGGTCGGAGAACTCCAGGACGTTCTTGTCGCTGTACGCGAAGTCGAGGAAGCGGCCGATCTCCTTGCGGTGGCCGTGCTGCTTGAACGCCATCATCCAGTCGGCCACACCCATCGACGCCTCGGCCTGGCCCTCGGCGCCGGGCATCGGCACCATCCCGACCTTCACGCCCTTCTTCTCGGCCTGCTGCATCAGCGTGGGGTGGCCGTTGAGCATGCCGACCTCACCCCGCGTGAACGCCTCGAAGGCCTGCGCGCGGTCCAGCTTGCCCGGCGGGACCGGGCCCGTGAGGCCCGGGGTGACGAGCTTCTCCTTCAGCCAGCTGAACGTCCGGATGTTCTGCTCGGAGTCGATCTGGTACTCGCCGCCGTTGCGGTCGCGGTAGCCACCGCCTCCGCTCAGCAGCCAGATCATGGTCTCGGCCTGGGACTCCTCGGAGCCGAGCGGCAGCGCGAAGGGGTACGTCACCCCGCGCGCCTTCAGCTTCTGTGCGGCGACGCGCAGTTCCTGCCAGGTCTTCGGCGCCTCGACGCCCGCGTCGTCGAAGAGTTCCTCGTTGAAGAACAGCAGGCGCGTGCTGGCCGCGAACGGCAGACCGTACTGGGCGCTCCCGGTCTGGCCCGCCTCGATCAGCATCGGAAGGAAGTTCGCCTGCGTGGGGATCGTGACGAGCTCCTCCACGCGGTACAGCTTGTCCTGGTTCGCATAGTCGGCGTACGCACCGATCTGGGCGATGTCGGGCGCGTTGCCCGCGTCCACCATCTCGGCGACCTTCCGGTCGACGTCCTTCCAGGAGTAGACGTCGACGTCGACCTTGATGCCGGGGTTGCGCGACTCGAAGTCCCGCGCGAGATCGTCCCAGTACGTCCGCGAGGAGTCGGCCGCACCGTTGCCGTAGTCGGCGGCGACGAGCCTGAGGGTCACGCCGTCCGATCCGCCGGTGGTGCCGCAGCCCGCGAGCATCACCGTCATACCGAATGCGGCCCCCGCCGCGACCAGTCCCATGAAGCGCCGCTGCACGACCCGTCCCCAACCCTTGTTCTGTTGATCGTTAAAGGTAGAGGTCTACACCACACCGCTCCTGATTGCGAAACGAACCGGTCATCGCTTTGTATGCGACCGCAACAATCCGGAGTAGTGGACTAGACCTGTCTTGGGTCCGCGCGCGAGACTGTACGCGTGAGACACGTCATCGCCCTCGATGTGGGCGGCACCGGGATGAAGGCCGCCCTCGTCGGGGCGGACGGGACACTGCTGTACGAGGCACGCCGCGCGACCGGCCGGGAGCGCGGTCCCGACGCCGTCGTCGAGACCATCCTCGGCTTCGCCGCGGAGCTGCGCGCGTACGGCGAGGAGCGGTACGGCGAGAGCGCCGCGGCCGCCGGGGTCGCCGTACCGGGCATCGTCGACGCCGAGCAGGGCATCGCCGTGTACGCGGCGAACCTGGGCTGGCGCGACGTCCCCATGCGCGCTCTGCTCGGCGAGCGGCTCGGCGGCGTCCCCGTCGCCCTCGGCCACGACGTACGCACCGGCGGACTCGCCGAAGGCCGCATCGGGGCGGGCCGCGGCGCCGACCGGTTCCTGTTCGTCCCCCTCGGCACCGGGATCGCCGGGGCCATCGGCATCGGCGGCGCGATCGAGGCCGGCGCCCACGGGTACGCGGGCGAGATCGGCCATGTCGTCGTGCGGCCCGGCGGCCCGGAATGCGGCTGCGGACAGCGCGGCTGCCTGGAGACCCTGGCCTCGGCCTCCGCCGTCTCCCGGGCCTGGGCCGCTGCCAGCGGCGACCCCGCCGCGGACGCGGCGGACTGCGCCAAGGCCGTCGCCTCCGGGGACGAGAGCGCCGTACGGGTGTGGCAGGACGCGGTCGACGCGCTCGCCGACGGACTGGTCACCGCGCTCACCCTGCTGGACCCGCGCACCCTGATCATCGGTGGCGGGCTCGCCGAGGCAGGAGAAACCTTGTTCACGCCCCTGCGGGCCGCGGTCGAGGCACGCGTCACCTTCCAGAAACTGCCCGAGATCGTCCCGGCGGCCCTCGGGGACACCGCCGGCTGCCTGGGCGCGGGCCTCCTCGCCTGGGACCTGCTCGACACCCCCGGCAGAGCCGCGGCCCCCGCCGCATCCGAAACACTCACCACGGAGGTAACCGCCTGATGGCCGACCGGATGGTTCTCACGGGCGCCCGGGTGGTGCTGCCCACCGGCGTCGTCGAGAACGGGCGCGTGATCGTCGAAGGCACCCGGATCGCCGGGCACGCCCCCGCCGACGCGCCCTCCGTCGACCTGTCCGGCCACTGGCTGGTCCCCGGCTTCGTGGACATGCACAACCACGGCGGCGGCGGGGCCTCCTTCACCTCCGGCTCGGCCGAGGACGTGCTCACGGGCGTACGCACCCACCACGAGCACGGCACCACCACGATGGTCGCCTCCACCGTGACCGGGGACATGGACTTCCTCACCCGGCGGGCCGGGTTCCTGTCCGAACTGGTCGAGCAGGGCGATCTGGCCGGCATCCACTTCGAGGGCCCCTTCATCTCCCCCTGCCGCAAGGGCGCGCACAGCGAGGAGCTGCTCCGCGATCCCGATCCGGCGCAGGTGCGCAAGCTGATCGACGCCGCCCGCGGTACGGCGAGGATGGTCACGCTCGCCACCGAACTGCCCGGCGGCATCGAGTCCGTACGGATGCTCGCCGAGCGCGGCGTGATCGCGGCGATCGGCCACACCGACGCCACGTACGAGCAGACCGTCGAGGCCATCGACGCGGGCGCCACCGTCGCCACGCACCTGTTCAACGCCATGCCGACCCTCGGGCACCGGGCCCCGGGCCCGATCGCCGCGCTGCTGGAGGACGACCGGATCACCGTCGAGCTGATCAACGACGGAACGCATCTGCACCCGGCGGCGCTGGAGCTGGCGTTCCACCGCGCGGGGGCCGCCCGGGTCGCGTTCATCACGGACGCGATGGACGCGGCGGGCTTCGGCGACGGCGTCTACCACCTGGGTCCGCTGGAGGTCGAGGTCAAGGAAGGCGTCGCCCGGCTGGTGGAGGGCGGCTCGATCGCCGGCTCCACGCTCACCCTGGACACGGCGTTCCGGCGGGCCGCGGCCGTCGACGGGCTGCCGGTCGAGGACATCGTCCAGGCGATCTCCGCCAACCCGGCCCGGCTGCTGGGCGTCGACGACCGGGTCGGCTCGCTGGAAGTCGGCAAGGACGCGGATCTGGTCGTCCTGGACGCCGAGTTCGGGCTCAAGGGCGTGATGCGCAAGGGCGCATGGGTGGTCGAGCCGTAGGAGACCCGGCATGCGCGGGCGGTTGGCCGACGGGGGGCTGGGCCAACCGCCTTCTTTTTGGCATGATCAGGATCCGTCCGGCGAAGACAAGCGCATGTTCAGGGGGTGTCACAGGTGATCCTCACGGTCACGCTGAACGCCGCCCTCGACCTGACGTACCGGGTCCCCGCCCTCCTGCCGCACACCTCTCACCGGGTCTCCGAGGTCATCGAGCGCCCCGGCGGCAAGGGACTGAACGTCGCCCGGGTGCTCGCGGCGATCGGCCACGACACGGTCGTCACCGGCTTCGCCGGCGGCACCACCGGCGAGATCCTGCGCGCACAGCTGGCCGGGCTGCCGGTGCGGGACGCGCTCGTGCCCGTCGCGGGGACCACCCGGCGCACGCTCGCCGTGGTCGACGCGGCGAGCGGTGACACGACCCAGTTCAACGAGCCCGGCCCGACCGTCACGCCCGACGAATGGACGGCGTTCCTCACCTCGTACGAGTCGCTGCTGCGCGACGCCGAAGCCGTCGCGCTGTGCGGCAGCCTCCCGCCGGGCATCCATGTGGGCGCGTACGCGGAGCTGATCCGCCGGGCGCGGGCGGCCGGCGTCCCCGCGCTGCTGGACACCAGCGGCGAGCCGCTGCGCCGCGGTATCGCGGCCCGTCCCGACCTGGTGAAGCCGAACGCGGACGAGCTGGCCCAGCTCACCGGCTCCCGCGAGCCGCTGCGCGCCACCCATGACGCCCGCCGCCGCGGGGCCCGCACGGTGGTCTCCTCGCTCGGCCCGGACGGCATCCTCGCGGCCACCCCCGACGGCACCTGGCAGGCCACCCCGCCGGGCACAGTACTCGGCAACCCGACGGGCGCCGGCGACTCGGCCGTCGCCGGCCTGCTCTCGGGCCTCGTCGAGTCCCTGCCCTGGCCGGACCTGCTCACCCGCGCGGTGGCCCTCGCGACCGCGACGGTCCTCGCGCCGACGGCCGGCGACTTCGACCGGGCGTCCTACGAGGACCTGCTGCCGAGGATCACGGTGACGGAGCACGCCCCGGCGGCATGATCCGCTCGGGGCGTGTTCGGCACTCTCGGGCGATCAGCCGGTCTTGACCTCGAGGTAGTCGAGGATCGCGTCGCACTGGTTGCCCTGCTCGCAGGAGAGCTTGAGCTGGTTCTCCCCCTTCTTCAGGGTGACCGGCGCCCACGTGGTCTGCCAGTTCTTCTCCAGGTTCGGGTCCGAGGAACCGATGAAGTTCTTCAGGCCGATGGGGTTGGTGTTCGCCTTGCCGTTGACGGTGAGCGTCGCGTTGGCGTCCTTGGCCGGAATGGCGTACCGCACGTACAGACGGTAGTTGCCCGCCTTCTCCACGCTCGCGTTCCAGGTCACCGAGGCGCCGACCGCGTTGAAGCCGGTCACATAGGCGCCGTCGGCACCCTGCGCGCCCTTGACGTCCTTCGCCAGTGCGGCCGGCGACCCGAGCTTCAGCGTCGCCGCGTCCTGCTTCGGCAGCTCGGCCGGCTTCTCGTCGGAGCCGTTGGACGCCTCGTCGCTCGGTCCCACCTCGTCGGCGGGTGCGCTGTTGCCCGGGTTGGCCCTGGGGTCGTCCTTGTCGTCGCCGCCGCTGGTCCACAGGGCGGCGCCGATACCGATGACGACCACGGCCACCACGGCGACGGCGCCGATGAGCAGACCCTTGGTGTTGGGCCCGCCGCCACGGCCGCCTCCGCCGCCCTGGGGCAGCGGGACCTGGCGGGTCGGGGCACCGCCGGGGTACGTCTCGGGAGCCGCGTACTGGGGGCTGGGCTGCTGGCCGTAGGGCTGCTGGTGCGGGACCTGGCCGTACGGCTGCTGCGGCGCCTGCGGCTGCCCGTACTGGCGCTCGCCGACGGTTCTGACCTGGTTGTACGACGTCCTGGGCACCCCGGGCTGTGCGGCCGGGCCGGGGTAGCCGTAGCCACCGCCCTGACGGGGAGGTGTGGCGCCCGCCTGCTGCCCGTCCGCATACAGGTAGCCGAACGGATCCTCGTCCTCGGGCGTGCTCGCGCCGTTGTTCCCGGCCGTCATCCCTGGGTCACTCCTATCCATGCTCGCCAGCCGTCGCCGACCGGCCGAGCCTACCCCGTTCGAGTCACTCCAAGGACGGTCCACAGCCCCGGCCGGTTCCCCGCCGCTTCCCGGCCGCCGACTATCCCGCGCGTCTGTGGACCTTGGCCCTGGACCGCTTCTCGATGTACATGCGCTGGTCAGCGGACTGAAGTACCTCTTCTACGGACATACCGCAGACCGCCCAGCCGATTCCGAAGCTCGCTCCGACCCGGACCGCCCGCCCGTCCACCCGGATCGGCGGAATGATCGCGTTCCGCAGGCGTACCGCCAGGTCGGCGGCGTCCGCCGCGGTGAGGCCGTCGGCGAGGACGACGAATTCGTCACCTCCGAGCCGCGCGACCGTGTCCCCGTCGCGCACGCCGGTGGTGAGCCGGCGCGCGACCTCGATGAGGACGGCGTCGCCGGTGTTGTGCCCGAAGCGGTCGTTGATCGACTTGAAGCCGTCGAGGTCGCAGAAGAGGACGGCGAGGCCCTTCGTACCGTCGTCGGCCTCCCCGTCCAGGGCGGGGGCGACGGCGTG
Source organism: Streptomyces sp. NBC_00259 (assembly GCF_036181745.1). Classification (NCBI taxonomy): domain Bacteria; kingdom Bacillati; phylum Actinomycetota; class Actinomycetes; order Kitasatosporales; family Streptomycetaceae; genus Streptomyces; species Streptomyces sp. NBC_00259. The sequence goes on from NZ_CP108080.1 coordinate 3,559,422, forward strand.
CACATGATGGTCGTACGCACTGCCCGGCGTATCGAAGTCGAATCCGTCGGCGCGGAAGCGGGGCTTGCCCTCGCCACCGTCCTCGTAGCCGGGCGGGTAGCCGTTCTCCCCGTATCCGGTGTCGCCGAATCCGTTGCCGCCGTAGCCGTTGTCCCCGTACTCGCCGAAGCCGTTCCCGTCCCCGTACGGGCTCTGGTAGTCCCGGGTGTGCAGCGTCGGGCCGATGGCCTGGCGCGCGCTCTGGGGCCGCTCGCACAGCCGGGCACTGAGCCGCGCGCGCAGCTCCGCGTTGTTGGGCAGGCCGGTCAGCGCGTCATGGCTGGCCCGGTGCGCGAGCTGCAGCTCGTGGCGCTTGCGCTCCTCGATGTCCTCGACGTGCGTGAGCAGGAAGCGGGGACCGTCGGCGGTGTCGGCGACGACGGAGTTGCGCAGCGAGACCCAGAGGTACGTCCCGTCGCGGCGGCCGAGACGCAGCTCGGCCCGGCCGCCCTCGGCGGAGGTGCGCAGCAGGGTGCCGATGTCCTCGGGGTGGACGAGATCGGAGAAGGAGTAGCGGCGCATCGCGGACGCGGGGCGGCCGAGCAGCCGGCACAGGGCGTCGTTCGTGCGCAGCAGGCGGCCGTGCTGGTCCCCGCCCATCTCGGCGATGGCCATGCCGCTCGGCGCGTACTCGAAGGCCTGCCGAAACGACTCCTCACTGGCGCGCAGGGCCTGCTGCTCGCGCTCCAGGCGGACCAGCGCGCGTTGCATGTTCGCTCGGAGCCGGGCGTTGCTGATCGCAATCGCGGACTGCGACGCGTACATCTGGAGCGCCTCCTGGCCCCAGGCGCCGGGTCGGCGGCCGTTGCGCGGCTTGTCGACCGAGATGACACCGAGGAGTTCGCGTCCGCCGCCCGATGCGTACATCGGCGCGTAGAGCCGGTCCTGGGGGTGCCACTCGTCCTCGAAGCGGGGCTCGGGGCCTTCCGTGTACCACTGCGGAACGTCGTCCTCCAGCAGCACCCAGCCCTCGGTGTGCGGTATGAAGCGCAACTCGCCCCAGGCCTCGCCCATCCCGAGGCGGCGCTCCCAGGAGGCGCGGGAGCCGACCCGGCCGGTGATCAGGGCTTCCGCCGCGGTGTTCCCGGCGAAGGCGGCGACGACGAGGTCCCCGTCGGGGCGTACGAGATTGACGCATGCCAGCTCGTACCCGAGCCCGGCCACGATGCCGTCGGCGACGGTCTGCAGCGTGTCCGCCAGGCTTCGGGCCGTGTTGAGGTCCGCCACGACCTGATGCAGCTGCCTCAGGGTCGCAAGACGGACGTACGGCTCCGACTCGGTCTCCATCGCTCGCTCTCCCCGAGACCTCGAACAGCTGACTCCAGGTTTCTCATCGGGCTCTGTCGGTGCACCGTGTTCGGCGCAGTGTTCCCGCCACTGAATCACAGCGAGCTGTCCACCCGGTACACAGGGTCAACAATTCCTCGGCTCTGTGACTCAAGTCACAACAGATGATGAAGAGAGGTACGAGGGCTGTGGGAGCCGTCCATCGCTTCTTGAACGCAAATTCGGCAGACAGCCGTACCGGTCCCGAGTCCTAGGACCTGGATGGTCCCCTGGCCCGATGTGGCCGAGCGGGGGCGCGGCTAGCGTTCCGGTCGTGCCGCAGACGACCCCCGCCCCAAGTGCCGAAGCCATCCTCCATGCTGAGGGGGTGAGCGACGAAGAGTTCCGTGCCGCGATGTCCCGGCTGGCCGCCGGAGTGGTGCTGGTGACGGCCCATGAACCGCCGCTGGCGGAGGACGGCCCGCGCGGCGAGGACGTCGGCATGACCGCGACGGCGTTCATGTCGGTCTCCCTGGACCCGCCGCTCGTCATGGTGAGTCTGCGCAACGGCTCGCGCATGGACGACCTGCTCGCGGAGCAGCCCGTGTGGGGCGCCTCGTTGCTCTCCGAGAACCAGCGGCACATCGCCGGCCGCTTCTCCATGAAGGGCCGCATCAGCGACCGGCTCCTCTTCGAGGACATCGCGTACGCCCGGGGCGAGGTGTGCGGCGCACCGCTCGTCGGCGGGGCGCTGGCGGTCCTGGAATGCCGTACGGAACAGCGCGTGGAGGCGGGCGACCACACTCTCGTGATCGCCCGAGTGCTCAGCGCGGGCCTGCCCGGCCCGGACGGTGGGCCGCTGATGTACTTCCGCGGGCGCTACCGGCACCTGGGCTGACGGACGCACGTCGGCTGGGGGCGATCCCGGCGACGAGGGGTCGGGGGTGAGGTCCGGGGCGAGGCGGCCGGGGCCGGGTCGAGGTCCGGGTGCGAGGTGGCCGGGGGTGCCCGTCCGGGGCTACCAGTCGCGGCCGGTGCGGCCGCGCTTCGTCTGCGCGCGCTGCTTCTTCTCCCGCAGACGGCGCTCGTTGATGCCGCGCGGGATCTTCGTGGGCCGCCGCGGCCGCGGCGGCGGAGCCGTGGCCTCCGCGAGGAGCGCGGCCAGCCGGACCGCCGCCGACTCCCGGTTGCGCCACTGGGAGCGGTGCTCGGACGACCGTACGCTGATCACACCGCCGTTCAGCCGGGACGCGAGGCGCTCCAGCGCACGCGCCTTCCAGACGGGTGGCAGCGACTCCGTCGCCGCGAGGTCGAAGCGGAGCTCGACCTGCGAATCGCTCGTGTTCACATGCTGACCGCCGGGACCCGACGACCGCGAGAAACGCCACATGAGCTCGGCCTCCGGCAGGGAGACCGAGCCTCGGATGAGATAGGGCCCGGACATGTGTCCCATGGTCGCGTCTGTGGGCGATCCGCGTCATGTTCTTTTAGCGGGGAAACGGGGAACCTGGCGGTCCTTCGCCCGCGTTATGCACGGTGACGGTAGCTTCGGGAATCACGAAGCCCGACCGCACTGCACTCGACCAGGAAAGGGACCTCCCCATGGCTGTAAGCCTGTCCAAGGGCGGCAACGTCTCGCTCACCAAGGAGGCACCGGGCCTGACCGCCGTCACGGTGGGCCTCGGCTGGGACGTCCGTAGCACCACCGGCACCGACTTCGACCTCGACGCCTCGGCGATCGCGGTCAACAACGGCGGGAAGGTCGTCTCCGACGGCCACTTCGTCTTCTTCAACAACAAGTCGACGCCGGACCAGTCCATCGTCCACACCGGTGACAACCGCACCGGCGAGGGCGGCGGCGACGACGAGCAGATCAACGTCAACCTGGCGGGTCTCGCTGCCGACGTCGAGAAGATCGTCTTCCCCGTGTCCATCTACGACGCGGAGAACCGCAGCCAGAACTTCGGCCAGGTTCGCAACGCGTACATCCGCATCGTCAACCAGGCCGGCGGCACCGAGATCGCCCGCTACGACCTGAGCGAGGACGCCGCCACGGAGACCGCCATGGTCTTCGGCGAGCTGTACCGCAACGGCGCGGAGTGGAAGTTCCGCGCGGTCGGCCAGGGTTACGCCTCGGGCCTGGTCGGCATCGCCCAGGACTTCGGCGTCAACGTCTGAGTCGACGTCCGGGGTCATCCGGCGTACGTACACCCCGAAGGCCCCGGCCGCCGTCCCGGCCGGGGCCTTCGGCATGGCCGGGGCACCCTGAGCACGGTCGATCGAGGCGCGAGAGCAGGGCCGGGGGCGTGCGCAGGCCGGGGCGCGTGAGCAGGGCCGGGCTATGGCGTCTCTACGGCTTCGCCGGCTTGTCCTCGCCGTACAGCCAGACGTCCCACAGGGCGGTGAGGTCCTTGCCCGACGTCTTCTCGACGAAGGCCACGAAGTCCTCGGTGGAGGCGTTGCCATGGCGATGGGTCCGCGGCCAGTCCTTCAGGAGGGCGAAGAAGGCGTCGTCACCGACGGCCTGGCGGATCTTGTGCAGGACCATCGCACCACGCTCGTACACCGGTTCGCCCAGGAGGTTGTTCACCGGCGGATCGGCGGGCGGGAAGATCCAGTTCCCCTTGTCGGCGAAGGCGTCCTCGAAGTGCTTCTGGGCGGTGACGCCCTCGAAGTCCTCGCCGTACAGCCACTCCGCGTAGGTCGCGAAGCCCTCGTTGAGCCACACGTCCTTCCACGCCTTCGGCGAGACCGAGTTGCCGTACCACTGGTGGGCCGTTTCATGGACGAGGAAGTCCACGTTGAAGGCCCCGACCGGGTACACGGGCCGGGTCTGCGTCTCCAGCGCGTAGTCCGCGTCCCCCTCGCGTTCGACGATCGCTCCGGTGGAGGAGAACGGGTACGGGCCGAAGTTCTCCTGCGCCCAGTCCAGGACTTCGGGGATGCGGGCGCGCGTCTCGTCGCTCTCCTCGGCGACGGTCTTGTCCACGGCCGTGTACACGGGAACGCCCTGCGCGGGGCGGGAGCTCTTGACGTCGTACTCGCCGATGCCGACGGTCGCGAGGTAGCTCGCCATCGGTTCGGCCGAGCGCCAGGCGAAGGAGGTGCGGCTGCCGCCGGCCGCGGGCCGCTGGGACCTCAGCTCTCCGTTGGAGACCGCCGTCAGACCCTTGGGAACGGTGACGGTGATGTCGTACGTCGCCTTGTCGCTGGGGTGGTGGTTGCCGGGGAACCACGCCATCGACCCCTGCGGCTCACCGAGCGCGAAGGCGCCGTCCGCGGTCCTCAGCCAGCCCTCCCTGGAACCGTCGGGATCGGTGAGGGTGGCCGGGCTGCCGGCGTAGCGGACGACGGCCTTGAAGACGCCGCCCTTGCCGAGGCCGTCGCGCGGGCGGACCGTCACCTCGTCACCGTCGCGCTGGACGATGGCCGGGGCACCGTCGACGGTCACGCCCTCGACGTCCAGTCCGTGGAGGTCGAGGTTGAAGGCGCTGAGGTTCTGGGTGGCACGGGCGGTGATGGTCGCGGTGCCGGAGAGCTTGTTCGGCTTCGGCTCGTAGTCGAAGGCGAGGGCGTAGTGCTGGACGTCGTAGCCGCCGTTGCCGAGCTTGGGAAAGTACGGGTCGCGCAGACCGGCCGATCCGGGCGTTCCGGCGACACCGCGGCCGAAGCCGCTTCCCCCGGCGCCGTCGCTGTTCGCCGTGCAGGCCGAGGCCGAGGCCGTGAGCACGGTGAGGGCGGCGACGGACGCCAGGGCACGGAGAAGCAGTCGCTGGTCCACACGGCGATCCTATGTGCGGAATGTCCGACTCCGCCGTGTGCCGCGGTGATCCACCACACAGCGGCAGGAAGACACGGACACCGGGCGACGGCGTGCGGACGCCTGTGACCTGCCCGAACGCCGTGGCCCTGCGCCGCTACCTGGCGAGGGCGGCGACGCCGGCCCGGGCGAACTTCTCGTCGAGGTCACCGCTCGGGGCGCCCGCGACACCGATGCCCGCGATCGGCGCGCCCTTCACCTGGACGGGAGCACCGCCGGCGAGGAACAGCGTGCCCGGGATGTCCTTCAGGTTCGGCGCCTGCTGGAGCCGCCCGGCCAGCTCGGAGGTGGGCGCGTTCCAGGAGACCGCGGTGAACGCCTTGCGCTGCGCGGACTCGTACGACTGCGGGCCCGCGCCGTCGCCGCGCAGGGTGACGACGGTGTTGCCGTTGCGGTCGACGACGGCGACCGTCACCCGCTGGTTCTCGTCCTGCGCGGCCTCCAGCACGGCCCGGGCGGCCTTGACCGCCGCATCGGCGGTCAGGTGCGTGCTCTGGTGGAGGCTGCGGTGCGCGGTGTCGGCCGCGGCCGTGGCGGATGCGGGGGCGGCCGGGGCGGCGGCGTTCGCGGAGACCGCGCCGAAGGTGCCGGCGCCGAGCGCGGCGGCGGCGACGGCGCCGGTCAGGACGCGGGCGCGCAGCGACATCTTCTTCATGGTCTTCCTGCTCTTCCTGTTGCTCGTGTCGTTCGTTTCCTTCATGGGATCGATCCTCGGGCCGAGGACGGCGCCCCACGGTCGACGGAGCGGATGCTTCCGGCATGCCTGACGGACGACGGGCAGGTCAGCCGATCGGCTGATGCGCGCATGGTTCCGCCGGGTCACCATGGGTGCATCCATGCAGGTCAGCGAGGAGTGGTAGACGGTGGAGCAGACCCCCGGGGCAGCCCCTGGGCCGGACCCCGGCGGCCGCGACACGGGCACGCGCGAGCCGGGCACGAGCGACCCCGGGGCGAGCGACCCTGGCACGCGCGACCGGGGCACGAGCGACCCGGGCAGCACGCGCGTCCTCGACGACCACGCACCGGGCAACGGCGAGCCCGGCGGCCGAGACCCCGACACCCGACGGCTCGCGTGGGTCATGCACGCGGCGTTCTTCCTCCTCCTCGGCGCCTCGCTCGTCCGCTATCTGCTGCGGCACGCCTGGGAGGGCCGCTCCCCGTGGATCATCGGCCTGTCGGCCGCGCTCGCCGCGCTGTACGTCCTCGGCCCGGCCCTCGGCTCCCGCGCCACGCCCCGCCGGCTGGTCTGGCTCGGCACCGTCGTCGCCGTCTGGATGGTTCTCGTCGTCCTCGCGCCCAGCTTCGCCTGGTGCGCGGTGCCGCTCTTCTACACCGGCCTGCGCACCCTGCCGCCGCGTGCCGCGCTGGTCCTGGTCGCGCTGCTCACCGCGTTCGTCGTGGCCGCGCAGCTCCAGCTCGCGCACGGCGGCTTCGACCCCAACCTGGTGATCGCCCCGCCCGCCGTCGCCGCCATCGCCACCGCCGTCTTCGTCCACGCCGAACGCCTCGCCGCCCGTCAGCGCGCACTGATCGACGACCTGCTCAGCACGCGACGCGAACTCGCCGCCACCGAACGCCGCGAAGGCACCCTCGCCGAACGCCAGCGGCTCTCCATGGAGATCCACGACACCCTCGCCCAGGGCCTTTCGAGCCAGCAGATGCTGCTCCAGGCCGCCGACCGCACCTGGGACGCGGATCCGGCGACCGCACGCCGCCATGTCCGTACCGCCGAATCGATCGCCGAACGCAATCTCGCCGAGGCCCGCCGCTTCGTCCACGACCTCGCACCCGCCGATCTCGCGGAGGGCGGCGGCCTGGAGCAGGCCCTGCGCGCCCTCGCCGCACGGGAGTCGGCGGGATTCCGGGTCGACGGTGCGCCGGTTCCCCTGCCCGACCGGGTGCAGTCGGCACTCCTGCGCATCGCCCAGGGCGCCCTGGCCAACGTCCGCGAGCACGCCGGAGCCACCTCCGCCGCCCTGACCCTGACCTACCTCGACGACCAGATCGTCCTGGACATCGCGGACGACGGCCGCGGCTTCGAACCCGCGCGCACCCGCGGCGGTGTACGCGGACACGGGCTGCCCGCCATGCGGGCACGCGTCCGGCAGCTCGGCGGCACCCTGACCGTCGAGTCCACGTCCGGCGAGGGCACGGTGCTCTCGGCGGCGGTCCCACTGGACACCCGGGACGCGCGGGACACCCGGGACACGCAAGACACCCGCGCCGTGCTGGACGCCCAGGACACCCGGGAGACGCCATGACCGTAAGGATCCTGCTCTGCGACGACCACGCCGTCGTACGCGCCGGACTCCTCGCCCTGCTCGGCAGCGAACCCGGCATCGAGGTGGTCGGCGAGGCGGGCAGCGGGGAGGAGGCCGTGGCCATGGCCGCGAAGCTCAAGCCGGACGTGGTGCTGATGGACCTCCAGCTGGGCCCCGGCATCGACGGCGCCGAGGCCACCCGCCGGATAGCCGCGCTCCCCGACGCGCGTGCCCATGTGCTCGTCCTCACGACGTACGACACGGACGCGGACATCACCCGCGCCATCGAGGCGGGCGCGACCGGCTATCTGCTGAAGGCCGAACGCCCCGAGGAGCTCTTCGCCGCGATCCACGCCGCCGCACAGGGCCGCACGACCCTCTCACCGCCGGTCGCCGGCCGAGTGATGGACCGCATGCGCGGCGCGGCCCGCCCGGCGCTCACCACACGCGAGCTGGACATCCTGGACCAGCTCTCCCACGGCCTGGGCAACCGCGAGATCGCCCGCGCGCTGTTCATCAGCGAGGCGACGGTGAAGACGCATCTGGGCCGTATCTACGCGAAGTTGGGCGTCGACACGCGGGCGGGCGCGGTGGCCGTGGCGAAGGAGCAGAGGCTGCTTCCGTGAGCCTCCCGGCGGCCGTGGCTCCCCTCCCCACCACATCGGCCAGGAGACCTGCCACAGCGGACGACGCGACACCGGCGCGGGACGGGGACAGCACCGGCGCGGGGCGGCGCCGGCACGGCACCCGCACGCCCGCGACGCGGGCAACGGGCACGCCTCACCACCCGACCCCTCACCACCGGCCTCTCGCCACCTCGCCCCTCACCACCGAATCCCTCGCCACCCGGCCCCTGCCCGGTCCCGTACGACCTGGGCGTACAGGACCGGGCGTACGAGACGCCGTACCGCGCATGACACCATCGACCCGTGCTCGACATCGGCTACTCCCTCTCCCGCCGCTTCCCCGACCCGCCGCAGACCGACTACCGGACCGCGGACGTCCACGCGCTGCGCCACGACCTCTTCTGCGGCGACGTCTACCTCGCGGACACCAAGGCCGACCACGAGGTGTCCACAGCCTGGGGATGGGTGCCGGTGCTCGACTTCGCCTGGGCGCTGTGCGACATCGTGGAGCAGCTCGACCGGGACCCGCTCGGCAGCCGCTCCGCGCAGCCGCAGCACGCCGAGCTGGACTTCACCGAGTCGTCCGACCGCATGCTCTTCGAGCGTCGCTTCGGCTGGGTGGACGTCGAGGCCGACTGGATGCCCGGCGACGAGCCCCCACTCACCTTCAACCACGGCGAACTGCGCCGCGAGGCACGCGACTTCCTGCACGACCTGATCGCCGACCTCACCGACATGCACGACGGCCTCGCCGACAACCCCGTCGTCTGGGACCTGCAGGCCCGCTTCCCCCGCATCCCCTGACACCCCCGGCCGCGGAACCCCGGAGGGCTCCCGGCCGCGGGACCCCGGGGGCCCCGGATCTCAGTCCTCCACCCGCACCCCCAGCTGCGCCGCGAACGCCGGTGCCAGATCCATCAGCTGGGCGGTGCTGATCACCGCCCCGGACAGCCCCTCCATCCCCCTGGCGACCTCCAGCTCCGCCACGTGCCGCAGATCGACGTCCCGCATCCGCACACCGCTGAAGTCGACCTGCCTCAGCGCACAGTCCCGGAACTCCACCCGCTCCAGCTGCGCCGCCCCGAAGTCCGGCTCGGACAGCACGCACCCCTCGAACACCACGTCCTTCAGCCGCGCGTTGCGCAGATTCAGATAGTCGATCTTCCCGCCCCGCACCAGCACCCGCTCCAGCACGGCCCCGTGCAGCTGGACCCCTCCCATGCGCGCGTCGACGACCTCCACGTCCCGCAGCGAGGCGCCCGCGAGATCCGTCCCCACGCCCCGCACCCCCGTCAGCACCGAGTCGATGAACCGCGCGCCCGTCAGCGAGGTCTCGTCCAGCACACAGTCCCGCAGCGCACAGTCCAGGAACCTCGCGCCCGCCCCGTTCTCACCCGCCAGATCCAGCCCCGCCAGCTCCAGACCGTCGTAGTCCCCGTCCGGCTCCAGCCCGCCGCCCCCGAACGGACCCAGCGGCGGCAGCCGCACCTCCGGCCGCCGTGCCGCCGCCACTCCCGTGTTCCTCGCCTTCCGCACCATGCCCCTCATGGTGGCGCACCGCACTGACAACGCCCCGTATGCCCGGAGGGCTTGACCTCAACCTTGCTTGAAGTTGAAGAGTGGGGCCATCAACGCACTTCAGCGCTGAGCACACCGGGAGGGACCATGCACGCCATCCGCCTTCACGCCTTCGGCCCCGCCGAGAACCTCACCTACGAGACCGTCGACGACCCCGAACCCGGCCCCGGCCAGGTCCGGATCGCCGTCGCCGCGGCCGGGGTCCACCTCCTCGACGCCGCCCTCCGCGAAGGCATGCCCGGCCCCTTCCCCGGACCCGCAGAGCTGCCGACCGTCCCCGGCCGCGAAGTCGCCGGCACCGTCGACCGCATCGGCGAAGGCACCGACGAAAGCTGGCTGGGCAAGCGCGTCGTCGCGCATCTCGGCATGGTCCCCGGGGGGTACGCCGAACTCGCCGTCACCGACACCGACCGGCTCCACGAGATCGCCGACCACCTCGACGAGGCCGCCGCCGTAGCCATGATCGGCACCGGCCGCACCACCCTCGGCATCCTCCAGTACACCGATCTGGCCCCGCGGTCCGTCGTGATCGTCCCCGCCGCGGCCGGCGGCATCGGCACCCTCATCGTCCAGTACGCCAAGAACGCCGGCGCCACGGTCATCGGCCTCGCCGGCGGCCCCGCGAAGGTCGCCCACGTCACCGCGAACGGCGCCGACCTCGCCGTCGACTACACGCTCCCCGACTGGCCCGAACACGTCCGCACCTACCTCGGCGAACGCGACCTGCACGCCACCGTCGTCTACGACTCCGTCGGCGGTGACACCGCCCGCGCCGCCGTCGACCTCCTCGGCAAGGGCGGCCGGCACATCGTCTTCGGCTGGTCCAGCCACGGCATCCTCGAAGGCTCCGCGCTCACCTTCACCGACGACGAACTCGCCGAACGCGGCATCGCCTCCGAGTCCGTCCTCGGCCCCGCCATGCTCGAAAAGGCCGGCGGCCTGCGCGCCCTCGAAACCCGCTCCCTCGACGAAGCCACCACGGGCCGCCTCCGCCCCGCCGTCCACCGCTTCCCGCTCGCCGAAGCCGCGTCCGCCCACCGCGCCCTCCAGACACGCGGCACCATCGGCAAGGTCGTCCTGATCCCCTAGCCCCACGACGCCCCATGACGCCCCACGACGCCCCACGAGCAACGAGCGCCTCGTCGGTCGACCGGTACAACTCCTGGACGACGACCGACGGGGTGTTCCCGTCCGGCGCGGACCCCTCCTCACCGCGCCAGAAGCATCCGAGCGATGGCGACCTGTTCCTCCGGCAGCCGCACCGCACCCTCCGACACCCGCCACAGACCGTTCTGCAGCACCCGGCCCACCGTCCACGCCCGCGCCCGCGCCCGGTCCAGGCCCAGCCGCTCCGTCAGCAGATCGAACCGCCACAGCGTGTCGTCCGCGTCGAAACGGTTCCACAGCGCCGGGAACAGCTCGAACCCCGGATCACCCGCCAGCGGCTTCGGATCGATCGACAGCCACGGCTCCCGCTCGGCGGCCAGGACGTTGTCGTAGTGCAGGTCCCAGTGCAGCAACCGGTCCCCGGGCTCCCCCGCCACCTCCCGGACCGCCGCCGCACAGTCCCGCAGCAGCCGCCGCTCCTCCTCATCCTCCAGCGCGGCCACCGCCCCCGGCACCCGCGCCGACATCCGCGCCGCGATGTCCCCCAACCGCCGCAGCCCCACCGGCGGGGCCGGCACCGCCGTCAGACGCGCCAGCAGCTCCCCCAGGATCCGCACCGCCTCCCGGCCGTCCGGCAGCGCCGACAGATGCCGCCCCTCGTCCAGCCGCTCCAGCAGCATCGTCCCCGTACCCGCGTCATGGTCCAGCAGCCGAACCGCCCCGGCCCCGTCCCACACCCGCAGCGCCAGCGGCTCGCCCTCCGTCTCCTCGTCCAGGAGCTGCAGCTTCAGCGCCGCACGCGTCCCGTCGCCCACCCGCACCACCGGCAGCACCAGCGACGCCACCCCGCTCATCGAAGGCCCCGTGACCCGCAGCCCCCATCGCGCCATGAACTCCGCCGCCCGCCCCGGCAGAGCCTCGACGAAGGCGCGCCCCGCCTCCCCGTTGTACTCGATCTGCTTCGCGACCAGCTCGTCCGGAATGTCGACCACCCCCGGATCGTACGACCGCCACTCACCCGCCCCAGCCTGGACAGCCCAACCGCCACCGGTGTACGAACAGCCTCATGACCAGCACGATCAACGGCGGCATCTCCTTCTGGTACGCGGACGACGGCATACCCGCCCCCCGGGAGCCCCTGCCGGGCGACGCGACCGCCGACGTCTGCATCGTCGGCGGCGGATACACCGGGCTGTGGACGGCGTACTACCTCAAGAAGGCCGTCCCCTTCCTCAACATCACCGTCCTCGAAGCCAAGTTCTGCGGATACGGCGCCTCCGGACGCAACGGCGGCTGGCTCTACAACGGCATCGCCGGCCGCGACCGCTATGCCCGCCTCCACGGCCACGACGCCGCCGTACGCCTCCAGCAGGCCATGAACGACACCGTCGCCGAGGTCGTCCGCATCGCCGCCGAAGAGAACATCGACGCCGACATCCACCAGGGCGGCGTCCTCGAAGTCGCCCACAACCCCGCGCAGCTGACCCGTCTCAAGAACTTCCACGCCGCCGAAATCGCCTTCGGCGAGAAGGACCGCGAACTGTACGGCGCCCGCGAGACCGCCGACCGCGTCCGCGTCGCCGGAGCCGTCGGCTCCACCTGGACCCCGCACGGCGCCCGTCTGCACCCGGTGAAACTGCTCAAAGGACTCGCGACGGCCGTCGAGGCACTCGGCGTCACCATCCACGAATCGACCCCCGTCACGGAGATCAAGCCCAAACACGCGATCACCCCGTACGGAACGGTCCGCGCCCCCTACGTCCTGCGCTGCACCGAAGGCTTCACCGCGTCCCTCGCACACCAGCGCCGCACCTGGCTCCCCATGAACTCCTCCATGATCGCCACGGCGCCCCTCCCCGACGACGTCTGGTCACAGATCGGCTGGTCCGGCCGCGAAACCCTCGGCGACATGGCCCACGCCTACATGTACGCCCAGCGCACCGCCGACAACCGCATCGCCCTCGGCGGCCGCGGCATCCCCTACCGCTACGGCTCCCGCACCGACAACGACGGCACCACGCAGGCCGCCACCGTCGACGCCCTGCGCACCGTCCTCACCCGCCTCTTCCCCCAACTCGCCGGAACCGACATCACCCACGCCTGGTCCGGCGTCCTCGGCGTCCCCCGCGACTGGTGCGCCACCGTCACCCTCGACCGCTCGACCGGCCTCGGCTGGGCCGGCGGCTACGTCGGCTCCGGCGTCGCCACCACCAACCTCGCCGCCCGCACCCTGCGCGACCTCATCCAGCAGGACTCCGGCCAGTCCGGTCCCACCGACCTCACCGCCCTCCCGTGGGTCAACCACAAGGTCCGCAAGTGGGAACCCGAGCCCTTCCGCTGGCTCGGCGTCCACACCCTCTACGCGGCCTACCGCACCGCCGACCGCCACGAACTCACGGCCCACACGACCCGCACCAGCCGCATCGCCACCCTCGCGGACAGGATCTCCGGCCGGCACTGACACCCCGGACACACGAACGGCCCCGCGGCATGCTCGCCGCGGGGCCGTTCCTCGTCGTACGCGAAGACCCCCAGCCTTGATCGGCTGGGGGTCTTTTCGCTGGAGCCCCCTGTCGGGTTCGAACCGACGACCCCCGCTTTACAAGTTCGATCTCGCCCCGGCGTGCTGGAGGCCCACCTCGCCTACCGGTGCCACACGTGGCTGCCGGTTGTTGCCGCCGTCCGTGGCCGTTGATGTCAGCATTGGATGTCAGCGGAACAGCTGCTGTACTCCGGAGATGACGAGACAGTTCGCCGAGATCTTGCAGGGCCTGATGGAGAATCGCCGCCTGACCCCAAGGGCTGTCAGTAGGGCGTCAGGCCGTGCCGAATCAACGATTCAGCAGCTGCTATCAGGCAAGGTGCTGCCATCCGTTGAGATAGTTCAGGACATCAGTCCCGTACTGGAAATATCGGCGGCCGACCTGCAAGTAATCGCCGGGCTTCCGGACGAGCCGCCACGAGACCATCCCGCCCCCTACCGGGCTGCGAACGAAATCGGACAGCTTGTTGCAGTGGCGAGCTGGCTCACCCCAGAGAAGGTGGCAGACCTGGTCGAGGTTGCCCGTAGCTACAGGTCAGAGGGCATTGAGTAGCTCACGCCTCTACTCCAGCATGTCAGCACACGGCCGCGCCACGGGGCATGCTGGCGAGGATAGCCGCGTGGATGGTGGAGTCTCACTAGCAGAGTCGCGCCGTCATCAGTCTTGAAAACCGTCGTGGCGGCGACGTCACCGTGGGTTCAAATCCCACACCCACCGCAGGTGAACGGCTCTTGACCAGGTAAATCGGTCAGGGGCCGTTCTCGTGAGCGTTGTCCGCCAGCGACTGCTGTTCCCCGCTGTTTCCCGTCCGAACGGGCACGGGAGGGGCACGTCGACTGGCCATCTCTAGAAGGCGAGCAGCCCGGCGAGCATCAAAGCCGCCACCGCAGAGAAGACCCGCAGCTTCCTCCAGCCCGGTCCCGAAGCCTGGCGGGTCAGCTCCCAGATGCCCACCAGACCGCCACCTAGGCCCAGCGCGCTGCGCAGCAGGAAAACGGTGGTGTGCACAGGGAGCCTCCAGTGACCTTCGAACGGACGGGAAGGCTACCCCTGGTGGCGGTCGCGTGGATGGTCAGCCCCAGTTTGGAAGACGCCGTATGCGGGTGACGGCTGACCTGGCAGTTTGCTGACCTGCGGGGGAGTGCCGTCGTCACTCTGGTTCCCCGTGGTTCCCCGCCCGCCTCCGACCGATCGGGCACGCGTGGGGCACGCGGCACCCGCCAGGAGCGCTTCTCGCGGGATCGAGCATCATGTGCGCATGCTGCTGACCTTCGGTCCCGACCGCCAAACGCGCGAGTTCACCTGCGACTGCTGCAATGCTCCCATCGAGCGAGCGTGGGACTTCATCTATGCCGACGGTGCTCCGCACGCCGTGTACTTCGCGAACTGCTACCACCACACCGACCGCGACCACGATGCCTGGATAGACGTCATCTTCGGGACGTGGGGCGGGGGATCTGACCAGTGGAGTGACCACGTCGCCTTCGCCTGCCGCATCGGTCCGGTGTTGGGGCAGACCACGCCTGCCTCCACGCTTGTGACCGCCGGCCTGGCCCACCCCGATGGCCCGCTCTTCGGGCTCAAGCTCGATCGCGAAGCGGCCTTGCAGCACCCGCAGCTGAACGAGTTCTGGAAGGTGTCGGACTTCATCCTGGAGAACGACCCACTGGTGCGAGGGCACATCTACGGCCACTAGGAGACGAGGTCGGTGGAGCGGCTTTGGGCGGGAGCTGCCATGGGGCGAGAGATCGGGGCCCGTAAGCTTGCCGCGACTCGGGCAGTCTGTGGACCTGCCCGCTAAAGCCCGATGTGGGCCCCGATCTTCGAGGCTCGCCCCATGGTGGCTGCCTAAAGCCGTGGAGCCGACCGGCCCCAGCCACATCGGGCTACCGTCCACTGCATCAGGTGTGCTCGCTCCAGCCGCGCGGCCGGCGGAGCCGGGGCCCGGAGCGGGGCGGAGACAGGAGCGTCGGGGCCCGGCGCTGGAGCCGGGGCCGCGCGCGGCGAGCGGAGCGAGCCGCCTTGATGAAGTAGAGAAACTCTTACCGCGGAGCTTCCTGGGCGGCGTTGTCGCGTCCGGCGCGGAACTCGTCCAGGAGGTCGAAGAACATGTCCAGGGGCTGGATGTCCGCTGCTTCAGCTGCCCGTTCGATCTCGACGGCCCAGCCGAGCGGGCTCGAGTACTGCATGCCGAGCCGAGGCCAAAGCCACTCGCTGAACGGCCCGCAGTGATCGAAGTCCGTCATCGCCGGAGCTCCGTGGATCTCGCAGGCGACGCTGTACCCGTGCAGGATCGACTGAAGGTGCAAGACGGAACGGCCTCGCACGTACACGCCTGGCCGTAGGCGCACGTCGTCAAGGAAGTCGTGCACGTCTTCCAGCTCGCGCAAGGGCCTGGGCTTGGGGAGTCTTGCGCTGCTAGTCATGCCGAAGCCTCCAGCAACCGTTGGCCGTCGTGGCTCCGCACGTGGGGTCCGTGTCCGTCAAGGGCATCGAGCAGGCGGACTGCGTAGACCTCGGCCATCCGCTCGGCGACTTCGTCGGGCGTGAGCCAGTCAACTGCCGTGGACTCCGAAGAGGTTCGCTCGATGCCACCCGAAGGCTTGCACCGGAACACCAAGGCCACGATGCCTCGCGTCATGTTCTTGTAGACCCCGGTCAGCTCGTCGACCTCGACGCGGATGCCGGTCTCTTCCCAGACTTCCCGCGCTACGCCGTCCTCGGGGGCCTCGGTGAGTTCGAGGACGCCACCCGGCAGCTCCCAAGTTCCGTTGTCAGCCCGGCGGATCGCGAGTAGCCGGCCGTCTTCGCGCACGACCGCCCCTGCCACGGACACGGAGTGGAGAGGCGTTGACTTGTGCTGCGGGGAACCCGTACTCATGTACAGGAGCATAGGAGAGTGAGAAGGACTATGGGAACAGCGGTAGGAGGTGGCAGGGCCGTACCTCGGTACGTTCAGATCGCCGACGAGATCGTTCAGCAGATCCGGGCTGGTGTCCTGAAGCCTGGTGACATGGTGCCGAGTGAGTCGGAGCTGGTCGAGCGCTACGGCGTAGCCAGTGGAACGATTCGCAAGGCGATGGTGGAGGTCCGGGCCAGTGGCCTGGTGGAGACCCGCCACGGCAAGGGCTCGATCGTGATGGATCGGCCGCCGGTGCGGCTGCGGTCGTCGGACCGCTTCCGAGCTTCGCATCGTCGTGGCGGCAAGGCTGCCTATCTGGCGGAGTCCGAGCAGTCCGGCGCGACGGCCAAGGTGAGCGTCCTCTACATCGGCCCGATGGAGGCCCCCGAGGAGATCGCGGAACGGCTCGGCGTCGAGGCCGGCGCCCAGGTGCTCGCGCGTCGGCGGCTCTACTTCCGCAACGGGACACCCGTGGAGACGGCTAGCTCATACCTGCCGTGGGACGTGGTCAAGGACATCCCCGAGCTGTTCGGCGAGAACCCGGGCCCCGGGGGCATCTACGCCCGCCTCGAGGATGACGGTCATGTCTTCGCCGAGTTCGTCGAGACCCTCACGGCCCGGCCGGCCTCCAAGGCCGAGGCGTCCGAGTTGGCCCTGAGCCCCGGCGCACCCGTCGTCCACCTCATCCGCAACGCGGTGACCGAAGCGGGCCGCGTCGTCGAGGTCTGCGACACCCTCATGGCCGCT
This sequence comes from Streptomyces sp. NBC_00259, assembly GCF_036181745.1. NCBI lineage: Bacteria > Bacillati > Actinomycetota > Actinomycetes > Kitasatosporales > Streptomycetaceae > Streptomyces > Streptomyces sp. NBC_00259. The sequence goes on from NZ_CP108080.1 coordinate 3,576,311, forward strand.
GATCAGTTCGTTTTCCAGTACCGGATCCCTGCCAGCGACTGACGCTCGCTCAACTCCGCACAACCCGCCCGGACTTCTTCGTCCAGGCGGGTTGACTCATGTATAGGAGTCAGGCACTCTTCTTCATGTCACTCATGTACATGAGTGACAGAGTCCAGCACTTCTAGAGGAGTGATCTCTGTGCGTCAGATCCCCGTCGACACCAACGCCGCCACCGTGATGGTGGCCCAGCCCCCGCAGCCCAAGGTGAAGGACCGCCGTACCGGCGAGCGCGCGATGGATGCCGAGACCGGCGCCGCGCTGTCGACCGTGGACGTGATGTTCGCGGCGAACGGTGAGGTGGAGATCCTTTCGGTGACCGTGCCCGAGACCGGCATCTCCGGTGATCTGGCCATGGGCACCCCGGTCGCCCTCACCGGACTGATCGCCCGGCCGTGGGAGAACGAGTTCAACGGCCAGCGCCGTCACGGCATCGCGTTCCGCGCGGTCGCCGTCACGTCGCTCGCAGCCGGTGCCACGAAGCCCAAGGCGGCCTGATCATGTCCTGGCTGACCGCCCTCCTGACGCTGGTCGTCGTCACCGCGGGTCTTCTGCGGTGGCGGCGCCCCGCCTGGTACTGGCTCACCTTCGGGGTCGTCCTGGCCACGCTGCGGGTCCTGGTCCACTACAGCTCGGTCATGGAGGCGTGCGGGCTGACCGTCCCCCCGCCGCGCTGGCGGCTCGCCATCGCCCGGATGGCCAACCGGCCCGCTCCCGAATCGCGTCCGCCGCGCATCCTGCGGCTTCGCCCGACTCGGACGGGTCTCGTCTTACGGCTGGGGCTACGGCCCGGTCAGGACGCCTTCGACGTGGCAGCCGCGTGCGACCGGCTGCGGCATTCGTTCGCGATGTACGGCGTCACGTCCTGCGAACTGCGTTCGGGTGTCGTCGAGTTGCGGATGACCGGCTACGACGTACTCGCCCGGGTGCAGATGCCCGCCAAGGTCGACAACGCCCCGATGCGCGTCCCCGTCGCCCTGCGCGAGGACGGGGCCGTCCACTACCGCGACTACCGCAGCACCCCGCACGCCCTGACCCTCGGCGCCACGAAGTCCGGCAAGTCCGTCTACCAGCGCAACCTGGTCGCCGAACTCGCCGCGCACGAGGTGGCCTTGGTCGGCATCGACTGCAAACAGGGTGTGGAGCTGTTCCCGCTGGCCCGCCGCTTCTCCGCTCTCGCCGACAACCCCGACACCGCCGCCGAACTCCTCGACGCGCTCGTCGCGCACATGGAGGGCGTCTACCAGCTGATCCGGGCCGAACAGCGCATCACCGCAGACGTCCCGGACGCGGAGATCGCCGCCGACATCTGGGACCTGCCCGACCATCTGCGTCCCACTCCGATCGTCCTGCTCGTCGACGAGGTCGCCGAACTCGCCCTGTTCGCCACCAAGGACGAGGAGAAGCGCCGCGACCGGATCATCACCGCGCTCGCGCGGCTCGCCCAGCTCGGCCGCGCTGCCGGCATCTATCTGGAGATCTGCGGACAGCGCTTCGGCTCCGAACTCGGCAAGGGCATCACGATGCTCCGCGCCCAGCTCACCGGCCGCACCGCTCACCGCGTCAACGACGAAACCTCCGCCAACATGGCCTTCGGCGACATCGCACCCGACGCCGTCCTGGCCGCCATCTCCATCCCGACCGAGACCCCCGGCCTCGCCGTCACCGGCGACTCGACCGGCGGCTGGGCCCGCATCCGCACTCCGCACACCTCGATGCGGCAGGCCGTGAACGCCTGCAACCGGCACGCCCACCGCGCCCCCGTGCTGCCCGGCTTCGCCGCCTTCCGGCCCGAACTGCCGCCCACGGTCTCGCTCGTCAAGATCCCGACCCCGACCGAGGCACCCGCCTCCGCCTGATCCACCCGCACCCCGGTCGGCGCGACCGCCTCGCGCCAAGTCCCTACCCCCGCCATGCCCAAAACGCCCTGCAAAGGAGGTGAAGACATGACCCGCTCACTCCGCGTCGACGCCGTCCTGGTGCAAGCCGTGATCGCCGGGGCCCTGTCCTTCGCCCACCTGCACGACCTCGCCGCCGCTGCCGGGCAGACCGGATGGAAGGCATGGGCCTACCCGGTCAGTGTCGACCTGCTCCTGGTCGCCGCCTGGCGTCGGCTGCGCAACGACGGACCCTCCCGGCTCGCCTGGTGCTGGTTCCTCATCGCACTGGTCGCCTCGCTCGGCGCGAACGTCGCCACCGCCGGGTTCCTCGACCTCCAGCACCCGCCCGCGTGGCTGCGCTTCGGCATCGCCGGATGGCCCGCACTCGCCTTCCTCGGCGGCACACTCCTCGCCCACTCACCGGCCGCGGTCGACCGTGACCCCGAACCCGAGCCGACCGAGAGTCTGCCGGCCGAACCGGCCCCCGCCGCTGAGCCTGCCCCCGTCGAGCCCTCGGAGCCTGCCCCGGCCCTGCCCGCAGCCCCCGAGCCCGCTCCCGAACCGGCTCCCGCCGTCCCGGCCGCGCTGGTCGACCACGCCCGCAAGGTCGCCGCCGACCACCGCGCCCGCACCGGTAGCCCGATCGACACCGACACCCTGCGTGCCCGCCTCGGTGTCCCCGCACCGATGGCCGCCGCCATCGCCGTCCAACTCGCTTGAAACGAAAGGAGATCACCACCATGCCCGCCCGCGACCACTTCCACTCCGTGATGCGGATCGGCCCGGTGCAGATCGGCACCCACCGCGACCGGCACGGCCGCACCAAGCACGCCGCCGTCTGCACCGCCGACCGCTGCGGCTGGTCCGCCGACTACGCCAGCCAGTCCGCCGCCCAGCTCGCCGCCCGCACCCACCGCTGCCGCATCACCGACTGACCGGGAGATCACCGCCATGGACGTACCGCTCTGGCTCGCCCTGATCGTCGTCGGCGCCCTCGGCATCAAGCTCATCCGCCCGCCGTGGTGGCTCGTCGCCGTGCTCCTCCTCGGCGGCTACCTCCTCGCCGACAGCCTCCTGGCCCCCGTCATCGACACCGCCGTCAAGTAGCGCACGCAGAAGGGAGAACCAACCATGTTCCGCCCGAAGATCCCCACCATGCCGACACCGACCGGCATCGTCACCCCGCCCGCCGTCGAGCCGACCGCGATCGTCCAGCACACCCCGGCCCCGGCACCCCTCGCACCGCCGGCACCGGCCCGGCCCACGGTCCAGCTGACGCCCGGCACCGCGCTCGCCCTCGTCGGCGGAGGCACCGCCGTCGTGCTCGTCGTCGGCACGGTCCTGGTCTCGATGCTCCTCGCGGTCGCCGTCACCGCGGCCTCGGTCGCCGTCTGCGCGCTCGTCGTCCGCTCGCTGATCGCCACCGAGCACAAGCGCCGCTGACCGGCCTCCGGGGCGGTCTCAACCGCCAAGTATCCGCCGCCCCGGAAGCCGTGCCCCTGCCCGAACCAACCGATCCGGAAGGAACACCCATCATGGCCCAGCCCACGACCGCACCCGTGCGGGTCTGCTCGAACTGCGACGGCTTCCCCACCGTGAGGGTCACCCTCGGCGGCCGCGACCGACACGGCAACCTCCGCACCATCGCCGCCCACTGCCCGACCTGCCACGGCACCGGCACCCAGTCCGCGCGCCGTGCGCTGACGGCACCGGCGGGGAGGTGAGCGCATGAACGAGTCGCTGAACAACCCGCTGGGTATGCAAGCCGCGCTGCTCACTGCCCTGGCCCGCTTGGCCGAGACACACCAGGCCCTGCCGGGTGCCTACATCACCACCAGTGGCATCACTCCCGGTGAGGCTCACGTCCTGCTCGACAGCCCGAGCGAGCTCGAAGCGTGGCGTCAAGCCCTCCACATCGACCCCGCAGACGTGTTGATCACCGAACGCGGCGACGACACAAAGCTGTTGTTCACGGCGCCGCTCGGCAGGATCTCCCTTCGCGTCTACACGGTCTTTGCCCCCGCCGTTTGGGTGGTGAGCGCGTGACCGACACCGCCACCCTGGCGGGCCTGGACCCGGCCACCCTGGGAGACATCCTCCGGGTGGCCGGGTCCCCCGGCTTCGACCGCTGGAAGGACCAGGTGCACCGCACCGGCGGCTGCTCCGACCCGATCCACCTCACCGGCTGGACGCTCGCCAAAGACCGCGTGACCGGTGAGACGCTGCGCCGGTACTCGACCGACACCGAGCCGGACGGACGCCTCCGCGTCGCCTGCGGCAACCGCCGGGCCTCCCGCTGTCCCTCCTGCGCCTACACCTACGCCGGGGACACCTACCACCTGATCCGCGCGGGCCTGGCCGGTGACGAGTCCAAAGACATTCCCGCCACCGTCCGCGACCACGCCCGGGTCTTCGCCACCTTCACCGCGCCGTCGTTCGGCCCGGTGCACAACCGCCCCGACCGCGGCGTCTGCCGCTGCGGCACCCGGCACGCCGAGAACGACCCCGCCCTGGGTACCGCCCTCGACCCGGCCACCTACGACTACGCCGGGACGGTCCTGTTCAACAACCACGCTGGCCAGTTGTGGCAGCGCTTCACCACCCGGCTCCGCCGCGAACTCGCCGCCCGCGCCGGACTCACCCAACGCGACCTGAAAGACGCACTGCGGGTCTCCTACGGCAAGGTCGCCGAGTTCCAGAAGCGCGGCGCGATCCACTTCCACGCCGTGATCCGCCTCGACGGACCGGACGGCCCCGACACGGCACCGCCCTCCTGGGCCACCGTGCAGCTGCTCACCGATGCGATCCGCGCCGCCGTCACCCACTCCTACACCTCGATCACCGTCCCAGCCGCCGGAGACCAGCCCCGCCGGCCTTTCCGCTGGGGCCGCCAGCTCGACATCCGCCCGGTCAAAGCCTTCGGCGACGGCTCCGACATCACCGAGCAGGCTGTCGCCTCCTACGTCGCCAAGTACGCCACCAAGGCCGCCGAGTCGACCGGCAGCCTCGACCGCCGCATCGGGAACCGGGAAGTCCTCCACCTCCTGGACGTGCCCGACCACCCGCGCCGCCTCATCGAGGCCTGCCTCGACCTCGCCCCGCTCTACCCGGACCGGAAGCTGGGCACCTGGGCCCACATGCTCGGCTTCCGCGGCCACTTCTCCACCAAGTCCCGCCGCTACTCCACCACCCTCGGCGCCCTCCGCCAGATCCGCGCCGACTACCGCGCCGCCCAGGAACAAGAAGCCCTCGGCGACCCGGACACCGTGCTCGTCCTCGCCTCATGGGAGTACGCCGGACACGGCCACACCCCCGGCGAATCCGTCCTCGCCGCTTCGATCGCCAGAGACCTCCAGCTCAACCGCGAAACCGCCCGCGAAGCCCTGCAAGACCAACTCGCCCTGGAAGGAGCCACCGCATGACCACCGCCACCGGCGAACTGCTGACCGTGCCCGAGGTCATGGCGCGGCTCAAGCTCGGACGCTCCACGGTCTACGACCTGATCCGGTCGCGCCGACTGACCTCCATCACCATCGGCCGGTCCCGACGCATCCCGGCCGACGCCATACGCGACTTCATCGTCCGAGAGATCGAGGAGGCTGCCTGATGGCGACGCAGCGCAAGCGCAACCCGAACGGCGCGGGCACGATCACCAAGCGCAAGGACGGCCGCTTCCAGGCCGCCGTCTACGTCCTCCAGCCGGACGGCACCCGCGCCCGGAAGTTCGCCTACGGCAAGACCTGGGCGGAGTGCGACGCCAAGCGCCGTGACCTCCTCGACAAGGTGGCGAGCGGCACCCCGGTACCCACTCGGTCGGCCAAGCTCGCCGAGTGGCTGACGTACTGGCTGGACAGCGTGGTCAAGCCGCGCCGCAAGCTCAGCACGTACGACAAGTACGAAGCACATGTGCGCCTCTACCTCGCCCCGATGCTCGGCACGAAGCGGTTGGAGTCCCTGAGCGCTCCCGACGTCCGCCGCTTCCTCCTCCAGCTGGAGAAGAAGACCACCGCGGCGACTGCCAAGGAATCGCATCGCGTCCTGCGTACGGCACTCTCCGCCGCCTGCCGCGAGGAACTGATCACCCGAAACGTGGCGAAGCTCGTGGAGCCTCCACGGCCCACCCCCCGCGAGCTGAGCCCGTGGTCCCTCGACGAGACCTTGACCTTCCTCGCCGAAGCCCGCCGAGACCCGCTGTACGCGGCTTTCGTGCTCGCCATCGCCATGGGCCTGCGCCGTGGAGAGATCGTCGGTCTGCGCTGGCAGGACATCGACTTGGAGAACCGCGTCCTCCTGGTCCGCCAGCAGGTGCAGCGCCGACGCGGGGTGCTCTACAACGACGAGACCAAGGGCCGCCGGTCCCGCGCCGTGCCCCTGCCTGCCATGTGCATCGCTCCCCTGCGCTGGCACCGGATGCGGCAGAGGACGGCGTACGCGGCCGGCGGCATCGGCTGGACTCCTGACAGTTACGTCTTCGCCACCCGCACCGGTCGGCCCATCGAGCCGCGGAACGTGCACCGGTCCTTCGTCCGCGTCAGTGAAGCGGCCGGTCTCCGACTCGTCCGGCTGCACGACGCCCGGCACGGCTGCGCGACTCTGCTCACCGCCGCCGGGGTCGCGCCCCGTGTCGTGATGGAGATCCTCGGCCACAGCCAGATCAGCCTGACCATGGACGTCTACACGCATGTGGTGCAGGACACACAGCGGGAGGCGATCAGCCACATGGACCGGCTGCTCAAGCGGCGGCCCGCCCGTGAGTGACCGCCGCCGTTGATGTCAGCCGTGGATGTCAAAGACCCCCAACCATGACCGGTTGGGGGTCTTCGCCCTTGAGCCCCCTGTCGGGTTCGAACCGACGACCCCCGCTTTACAAGAGCGGTGCTCTGGCCAGCTGAGCTAAGGAGGCGTTGCCGAACGAGTGTAACCGGATCAGCGAGCGCACCGGTCGAAAATTTCATCGCCTTCGGACTGCTGACAGAACCGGAATCGCAAGGTAGCGTCGCCTGCAGTTCACTCAGGTGGACTAGACCCATTCTTCCTTTACTCGGATCGTCCGGCACGTTCCTGCCGGTGAAGGGATTCATCACCCATGGCCACTGTCACTTTCGACAAGGCGACCCGGATCTACCCGGGCTCCACGAAGCCCGCCGTCGACGGGCTCGAGATCGAGATCGAGGACGGCGAGTTCCTCGTCCTCGTCGGCCCCTCCGGCTGCGGCAAGTCCACCTCGCTGCGTATGCTCGCCGGCCTCGAGGACGTCAACGGCGGAGCGATCCGCATCGGTGACCGCGACGTCACCCACCTCCCGCCGAAGGACCGGGACATCGCCATGGTGTTCCAGAACTACGCGCTGTACCCGCACATGTCCGTCGCCGACAACATGGGCTTCGCGCTCAAGATCGCCGGCGTCAGCAAGGCCCTCATCCGGCAGAAGGTCGAGGAGGCGGCGAAGATCCTCGACCTGACCGAGTACCTGGACCGCAAGCCGAAGGCACTGTCCGGTGGTCAGCGGCAGCGCGTGGCGATGGGCCGTGCCATCGTGCGTGAGCCGCAGGTCTTCCTCATGGACGAGCCGCTGTCGAACCTCGACGCGAAGCTCCGTGTCTCGACGCGTACGCAGATCGCGTCGCTGCAGCGCCGTCTCGGCATCACCACCGTGTACGTCACGCACGACCAGGTCGAGGCCATGACGATGGGCGACCGGGTCGCCGTGCTGAAGGACGGTCTGCTGCAGCAGGTCGACTCGCCGCGGAACATGTACGACCGCCCGGCGAACCTGTTCGTCGCGGGCTTCATCGGTTCGCCAGCCATGAACCTGGTCGAGGTGCCGATCACCGACGGTGGTGTGAAGTTCGGCAACAGCGTCGTCCCGGTCAGCCGCGAGGCGCTGTCCGCTGCCGCTGACAAGGGCGACCGGACCGTGACCGTCGGCGTGCGGCCCGAGCACTTCGACGTGGTCGAGCACGGCGGCGCCGCCGCCAAGACGCTGTCGAAGGACACCGAGGACGCCCCGGCCGGCCTGGCCGTGACCGTGAACGTCGTCGAGGAGCTCGGCGCGGACGGCTACGTGTACGGCACGGCCGAGGTCGGCGGCGAGAAGAAGGACCTGGTGGTCCGGGTGAACGGCCGCTCCGTGCCGGACAAGGGCTCGCAGCTGCACGTCGTGCCGCGGCCGGGCGAGACGCACGTGTTCTCGACGTCGACGGGCGAGCGCCTCAGCGACTGACGCCAGGACGGCAGATCGGCCGACCGGGCGGACAGGGCGGTCCGGTTCTCCGGCGCCTGACGTGAACGGCCCCCTTGCGGAAGCAAGGGGGCCGTTCGGCGTTTACGGATGTCGATAAATACCCCGGCATACCGGGCAATTCACATACCCTCGTCAACCTGCGATTCGAAAGAATCCCTCGAACCATCCCTCGCAAGGGTGACTAAATGTCGCCAAATCACTACCGCCCGCTACGCTCGCCCCGTGACCCACACCGCTCGCCGTATCGGCCGCACTCTTGCCCTCGTCCTGCCCGTCGTCCTGGTGCTCTCCGGAACTCTCGCGGTCACCAGCGTCCCGTGGGCAGGGCGCAACACCGAGTCCCAGATGCTCACCGCGTCCACCGCGTCCACCGAGAATGTACCGGTCCGCGCCAAGTCCCGTGCTCCGCAGGACGTTCTGCGCGAGAAGCTGCTGACGGACCTGCAGCAGAAGGACCCGGGCGTCGCGCTCACGAACCTCCAGCGCGCGGTCGAGGGGCGCCCGTCGCTCGCCCGCCACTGCATCGAGATCGCGAGGGACCTCGGGCGCGCCGCCGTGGCCCGTTACGGCCCGACGCGTGCGCAGTCGTTCTCCCGGCCCGTCTGCGACACGTCCTTCGCCGCCGGTGTCTCGCAGCAGGCGCAGGGCAACTGGGGCAGCTGACACGGACGTACGTGACCGGGCGCGCCCGTACGCGAGCCGCACGAGCCGCACGAAGGCGCGCGAGGAGAGCGAGCCCGCACGAGGCGCGCGGGCCACGCACGGCGCGCGACGGTTCGCGGGGGCCCGCATATCGTGCCCGTATGCATACGTATCCGACTCAGGCCGTGGTCCTGGCAGGTGGCCAGGGCTCACGGCTGCGCCCGTACACCGACGACCGGCCCAAGCCGATGGTCGAGATCCCCGGCACGGGGACCCCGATCATCGGCCATCAGCTTTCCTGGCTGGCCGCCGAGGGTGTGACGGACGCCGTGGTCTCCTGCGGTCACCTCGCCGAGGTGCTGCAGGAGTGGCTGGACAGCGCCGTGCTGCCGCTCCGAGTCACGACCGTCGTCGAGGCGGAGCCGCTGGGCCGGGGCGGCGGCCTGAAGTACGCCGCCAGGAGCCTTCCCCACCCCGACCAGCCCTGGTACGCCACGAACGGCGACATCTGGACACGTTTCTCGCTGCGCGAGATGGCCGAGTTCCATGCGGAACGGGATGCCACCGCGACCCTCGCCCTGGCCCGGCCGCGCATTCCGTGGGGCGCCGTGGAGACGGACGAGTTCGGTCATGTTCTGGACTTCATCGAGTCGCCCCCGTCGCCGTATCTCATCAACGCGGGCGTGTACGTCTTCTCTGCGGCCTTCACGCACCTGCTGCCCGACCAGGGCGACCATGAGCGCACGACGTTCCCCCGGCTGGCACGGGAGCGTTCCCTGGCCGGCTTTCCGCTGCCGCAGGGGGCGTACTGGCGGGCGATCGACACGGCCAAGGACCTCACCGAGGCGGCGAAGGAACTCACCGCGCACGGTTCCTGAGTACGGATCCGGACCTCGGGCCCTGACCAACGAGCCCTGGCCAGCAGGCTCTGATCATGCTCGCTGAGCAGACACGACGTCGGGGCGGTCACCGGGCCTCGATGCCCGGTGGCCGCCCCGACCGCCCCGACCGACCGCCTTCGCCCGGATCAGCCCAGGAGGCCGCCGATCGGGTTCCGGTTGCCTCCGCCGGAGCTGCCGCCGCTGCCGCCGCCGGAGCCGCCGTTGTCGGACCCGCCCGTACCGCCGCCTCCGCCGCCGCCCGAGGTGCCCGGCTCGCTGCCGCCTCCGGTCGAGGAGGGGCCTGAGCTGCCGGACGGCGGGTTCACGGGCTCCGACTGGGACGGCGACTGCTGCCCGTCCGTGCCCTGGGACTCGCTCGGCCTGCCCGCCTCACCGACGCTGCCGCTCTCGCTGACCGTTTCGGACGGCTCGGTCCGCTCGGCCGCCGGGCTGCTCGACTCCGTCCTGGACGGCTCGGCGCGCCGCTCCGCCTCGCCGGAGGGGCTGCGGCGGCCCGATTCGCTCGGCAGCGGGGCGCCGGGGAGGTGGTTGGTCGGGTCGACGTTCGGACCGGGGACGGTCACGAGCTCCGTGGACCGTACGGCTCCGCCGAGGATCGAGCCGACCAGCAGGGTCAGTCCGACGACGACGGCGGCGAGGACCCCGCCGCGCCGCAGCACGCGGCGCCGCAGTTCCCACAGTTCGGAACGCGGGCCGAGCTTGCGCCAGGCCTCGCCCGCGAGGCGGCCGTCCACGGAGTAGACGGGGGCGCCGGCGATGATCAGGGGCGACCATGCGGCGAGGTTCATGATGTCCGGTGCGTCGTACACCGGGACGGTCCGCCAGCTGACGGTCATGATCAGCGCGGCGGAGAGCAGTGCGCCGACGACGGCCGCGACGCGCTGCCAGAGGCCGAGGACGGTGAGTACGCCGACGACGACCTGCAGGAAGGCGACGGTGAGGCCGGCGCCCACCGGGTGCGCGAGCGCGAAGTCGCGCAGGGGCTCGGCGAGGGTCCACGGCTCCAGGTTGGTCAGCCACTTGACCATGGAGCCGCGTTCGCCGCCGTCGAAGTAGACGGGGTCGCAGAGCTTGCCCATGCCGGCGTAGATGGAGATGAAGCCGAGGAAGACGCGCAGCGGGAGGAGGACGACGCCGAGGTTCATCCGGCGGCCGGGGTAGTAGGCGTGCCGGACGGCGCCGCCGGGCGCCGCGTGCCGTCCGCCGGTGTCGTCGTGGCCGAAGTGGGTGACTTCCTCGGCCTCTTCGCCGTACGGCTCGTAGGCGTCGTACGCGCCTTCCGCGTGCCGCATCGGGGGCAGCAGGGGTTCCCGGCGGGGGGCGCCGATGACGGGTGTGGGCATGGTGTCGGTGGCTGAGGCCGTGTCGACACGGGGGATGACCTGTGTGGCGGCGCCGCCGTCGTAGCCGCTGCGGTCGTCGAGCCCATTGCGGTCGCCGAACCCATTGCGGTCGTCGTAGCCGCTGCGGTCGCCGAACCCGGCTCCGGAGGTGCGTACGGCCTGCAGGAGACCGGTCGCCCCGGGGTCGCCCGGAGCGGACTTCCCGCTCCATACGACGGGTGCCCGGCGGCGCGCCACGGCGCCGGCGCCGGCCAGGGCGGGGATCCAGGCGGTGTCGGCCAGGTCGCCCCGGACAGGGCGCCTGGTCTGACTCGGGCCGAGCTTCACCCGGAAGCTGGCGTGGTTCACGATGACCTGCGCGGGATCGCAGTTCACCTTGATCGTGCTCAGGAATGGCTGATCGTCGAACCCGGGCCGGGGCGTTCTGGTGTCCACACTCATCTAACCGAGTGACCTGTACTTAGGACACTGCCTTGACGACCCCGAAATGTCCGAGACCCGTCAAGATCGTTACCGCCTCTTCGCGGCCCTCACGGGGCCCGGGCAAGCCCCGAACAAGGCCCCGTGCACCGCATGGGATACGGCGTGCACCGCATGGTTACGGCGTGCACCCCACGCGCTGATCAGCCTCGGCGGCGCGCCGCCTCGTACAGCACCACGCCCGCCGCGACGCCCGCGTTGAGGGACTCGGCGCCGCCCGGCATCGGGATGCGGACGCGGAAGTCGCAGGTCTCTCCGACGAGGCGGGACAGGCCCTTGCCCTCGCTGCCGACGACGATGACGACCGGGCCGCCGAGGGCTTCGAGCTCGCCGACCTCGACCTCGCCGTCCGCCGCGAGGCCGACGACGGTGATGCCCGCCTTCTGGTACGCCTCCAGGGCGCGGGTCAGGTTGGTCGCGCGGGCGACCGGGGTGCGGGCCGCGGTGCCGGCGGAGGTCTTCCAGGCGCCGGCCGTCATGCCTGCCGCACGGCGCTCCGGAACGACCACGCCGTGGCCGCCGAAGGCCGCGACGGAGCGGACGACAGCGCCGAGGTTGCGCGGGTCGGTGACGCCGTCGAGGGCGACGATCAGCGGGTCCTCGCCGTCGTCGAAGGCGGCGGCCGCGAGGTCCTCGGGGTGCGCGTACTCGTACGGCGGGACCTGGAGGACGAGGCCCTGGTGGTTCAGCCCGTTCGTCATCCGGTCCAGCTCGGCGCGCGGCGCCTCCATCAGGTGGATGTTGCCGCGCTGGCCGACGAGCTGGAGCGCCTCGCGCACCCGCTCGTCGTTGTCGATGAACTGCTGGACGTACAGGGTCGTCGCGGGCACACCGTCGCGCAGGGCCTCGAAGACGGGGTTGCGGCCGACGACCATCTCGGACGAGCCCTTGCCGCCGCGGCGGGCGACGGGCCGCCGCTGGGCCTGCTTGGCCTTGGCGTTGGCGACGCGGTTCTTCACATGGCCCTTGCGGGCGGACGCGGGCGGGGTCGGACCCTTGCCCTCGAGGCCGCGGCGCCGATTGCCACCGCTGCCGACCGTCGCGCCCTTCTTGTTGGACGTGCGGCGGTTCCTGCGCTGGCTGTTCCCGGCCATGACTACCTGTTTCCCTGAATCTTCGTGGGTCCCGTGCGGATCTCCGCGGTTCCCGGATGCGTACGTACGTAAGAAAGTGTGCCGCCCGGGAGGCCGGGCGGCACACTGTCGCTGGTCAGCGGGGTCCGAGCGTCCAGCGCGGGCCGTCCGGACCGTCCTCGATGACGAGTCCGGACTGGTTGAGCTGATCGCGGATCGCGTCGGCGGTGGTCCAGTCCTTGCGCGTCCTGGCCGCCTCGCGCTGCTGCAGCACGAGCCGCACCAGTGTGTCGACGACGCCGTGGAGGTCCTCGCCGCGGTCGGCCTCGCCGGCCCAGTGCGGGTCGAGCGGGTCGAGGCCGAGGACGCCGAGCATGGCGCGCACCTCGGCGAGCCGGGCGACGGCCGCTTCCTTGTCGTCGGCGGCGAGTGCCGAGTTGCCCTGGCGGACCGTGGTGTGGACGATCGCAAGCGCCTGCGGGACGCCGAGGTCGTCGTCCATGGCCTCGATGAACGCGGGCGGCAGTTCGGCGGCGGGCTCGACGACGCCCCCCGCCTTCTCGACGACGCGCTGGACGAAGCCCTCGATGCGCGCGAACGCGGACTCCGCCTCGCGCAGGGCCTCCTCGCTGTACTCGATCATCGAGCGGTAGTGCGGGGTGCCCAGGTAGTAGCGCAGGACGATCGGCCGCCAGTGCTTGACCATCTCGCTCACGAGGACCGAATTGCCGAGCGACTTGGACATCTTCTCGCCGCTCATGGTCACCCAGGCGTTGTGCACCCAGTACGACGCGAAGTCGTCGCCGAAGGCCTTGGCCTGGGCGATCTCGTTCTCGTGATGGGGGAAGACCAGGTCCAGGCCGCCACCGTGGATGTCGAAGGCCGTGCCCAGGTACTTGTGGGCCATGGCCGAGCACTCCAGGTGCCAGCCCGGCCGTCCTCGTCCCCAGGGCGTCTCCCACGACGGCTCGCCCGGCCGCTCCGCCTTCCACATGGCGAAGTCGCGCAGGTCGCGCTTGCCGGTCTCGCCGTCGGCGGAGGGCTGGCGCAGATCGTCGATGTCCTGGTTGGAGAGCTGCAGGTAGCCGGGGAAGGAGCGCACGTCGAAGTAGACGTTGCCGTCGGCCTCGTAGGCGTGGCCGCGCTCGATGAGGCCGCGCATCATCTCGACCATCTCGGTGATGTGGCCGGTGGCGCGCGGTTCGTAGGTGGGCGGCAGGCAGCCGAGCGCGTCGTAACCCGCGTTGAACGCGCGCTCGTTCTCGTATCCGATCGACCACCAGGGGCGGTTCTGGTCCTCCGCCTTGGTGATGATCTTGTCGTCGATGTCCGTCACGTTCCGCACGAACGTGACGTCGTAGCCGCGGTACTCGAACCAGCGGCGCATGATGTCGAAGTTGAGTCCCGACCTGATGTGCCCGATGTGCGGGGCGGACTGCACGGTCGCGCCACACAGGTAGATCGAGACGCAGCCCGGCGTGAGCGGGACGAAGTCACGGATCTGCCGGGCGCCGGTGTCGTACAGCCGAATAGTCACCACTCAAGAGTAGTGGGCGCACGACAGTGCCCCACGCCCTTGGGGGCGCGGGGCACTGGATTGTGACCGGCGAGGCCGCGGCAGGGTCAGGCGAGCGCGCCGACGACCTTCCGCGGGGTGATCCGGACGACCACGCGGGCGGCGTCCTTGCCGGACTCCGGGTTGAACTCGGCGTACCTCTTGCCGGTGTACTTCAGGGACAGCTCGTCGATCAGCTCCTGGCCGCCCTCGGAGCTGAGGGTGGCCGTGCCGCGGATCTCGGCGTACGTGTACGGCTCGTCGAAGGGCTGGACGAGCACGGTCGTCCGCGGGTCCCGGCGCAGGTTCTGCTCCTTGCGCCGCCCGACGGTCGTCGAGATCAGTACGTCGTCGCCGTCCCTCTTCGCCCAGACGGGAGACACCTGAGGGCTTCCGTCGGGCTGGATGGTGGCGAGGTTGACGAACACGGGTGTGTCGAGCAGTGCCTTGATCTTGTCGCTGAGAGGGGCGGTCACGGTGCGGTCCTCCTGAACTCGGTGCGCAGGAATTCGTTGACGTCACAACCGCGTCTACCCCACCACGGGGGTCGTAGGGGTCAGGACGCGCGGAAGAGGAGCGCCGTGGCGATCGCGGCCAGTCCTTCGGCCCTACCGGTCAGCCCGAGTCCGTCCGTCGTCGTGCCGGAGACGGAGACCGGTGCGCCGGCCGCCTCGCCCAAGGCCTTCTGGGCCTCGTCGCGGCGCTTGCCGATCTTCGGGCGTACGCCGATGACCTGGACGGCGATGTTGCCGATCTCGAAGCCTTCGGCGCGCACGATCCGGGCGGCCTCGGCGAGCAGGGTCACGCCCGAGGCGCCGGACCACTCGGGGCGGCCGGTGCCGAAGTGGGCGCCGAGATCGCCGATGCCTGCGGCGGAGAAGAGGGCGTCGCAGGCCGCGTGGGCGGCGACGTCGCCGTCGGAGTGGCCGGCGAGGCCGTACTCCTCGCCGTCCCAGAGCAGTCCGGCGCACCACAGCTCACGGCCCTGCTCGAAGGCGTGGACGTCGGTGCCGATTCCGACGAGCGGGAGCGGGTGGCTGGGCGGGTGGCTGCTAGAAGCCATCGTTGGCCCTCCTGCGGGCGAGTACGGCCTCGGCGAGGACGAGGTCCAGCGGGCGGGTCACCTTGAAGGCCTCTTCGTGGCCGGGTACGACCACGACGGGCGCGCCGAGCTGTTCGACCATGCTCGCGTCGTCGGTGACGTCGTCGGTGACCGTCTCGTGGGCGCGTACGAGGGTGTCGCGGTCGAAGCCCTGCGGGGTCTGCACGGCGCGCAGCCTGGCGCGCTCGGGGGTGGCGACGACGGGCTCGGGCTCGCCCTTCCCGCGCGGTTCGACCTGCTTGACGGTGTCGGCGAGCGGCAGGGCGGGGACGACGGCGGGGGCTCCGTCCCGTACGGCCTCGATGACCGCGTCGACGGTGTCGACGGGGACGAGCGGCCGGGCGGCGTCATGGACGAGGACGGTGCCGATCGTCTCGGGGAGCGCTTCGAGGCCGAGGCGTACGGACTCCTGCCGGGTGTCGCCGCCGGGGACGACCAGGTAGTCGGTCCGCTCGGGCAGGGCGTGCGCGTCGAGCAGGTTCTTGACCTCGGGGGCGCCGTCGGGCGGGGCCACCACGACGACGAGCGAGACGGCACGGGAGGCCGCCATGGCGCGTACGGCGTGGATCAGCATGGGGGTGCCGTTGAGGGCGCGGAGCGCCTTGGGGGCGCCAGGGCCGAGCCGTACGCCCCGGCCGGCCGCGGGGATCACCACGGCGGTGCGGCCGGTGCGTGTCTGTTCTGACATCGGTTCCACTCCGGAAGGATCGGGGACCGCCCCGAATTGACATGGCCAGGTTTGTATCGTCCGCCGATGTGGGTATGGCCAGAACGTGCCGGGCGCGACGCCTTGACCGGACCCTTCCGTGACGACCGGTTGAGCCGGCTGCGTCAATGACGCCAGCTGCGTGAGCTGCCCGGGCCCGGCACACCAGCAGGGTTCGTCGGGGGACGGTGGGACGTACGGGACGTACGTGAGGGGCTTGGGGAAGGTACGGCGAGGAGCGCCGTGGGCGCGGCGAACATGCCGCAGTGCCCGGCGACTCAACCTTCCAGCTGGTCAGCGGGCACCGCGGCATTCAGTTCTGCACCGTGGGCGCAAGCCTGACGTCGGAGTCCTGTGCGTCAGGGTCCCGCATCAGGACGCTGTGCCAGAACGCCGCGTCAGGACGCGAGGACCTCGTCGAGCAGGGCCTCGGCCTTGTCCTCGTTGGTGTTCTCCGCGAGAGCGAGCTCGCTCACCAGAATCTGGCGAGCCTTGGCCAGCATGCGCTTCTCTCCTGCGGAGAGACCGCGCTCGCGCTCGCGACGCCACAGGTCACGCACCACTTCGGCGACCTTGATCACATCGCCGGAGGCGAGCTTCTCGAGATTTGCCTTGTAGCGACGGGACCAGTTCGTCGGCTCCTCGGCGTACGGCGCTCGCAGCACGTCGAAGACCCGGTCCAGCCCGTCCTGACCGACCACATCGCGTACGCCAACGAGATCCGCATTGTCCGCCGGCACACGAACCGTCAAGTCGCCCTGGGCGACCTTGAGCACCAAGTAGGTCTTGTCCACGCCTTTGATCTGGCGAGTTTCGATGGCCTCGATCAGCGCGGCCCCGTGATGGGGATAGACCACGGTGTCGCCAACCTTGAACGTCATGTGACAGGTACCCCTTCCGTGGCTATCCAGGGTAACACGAGAACGGCTTCTTCTGAATGGCGTTTTCGCAGGTCAGGGCATATCTCGGGGCTTGACAACAGCAACATGAACGTGCTGCGGGCGACTTCCGGAAGGGGGTATTCGCAGGTCGGAGCGGCTGCACGGGCACCCGGAAAGGTGCACCTTACGCGCACCACAACCCCCGTCCAAGTGGATGAACGTCCCGATTTGCCGGGTTCCCAGCAGTCTACTTCGCCTACTCCGTTCGAGGCTCGGTCACCCGTCCGGCGGGACACGTGAGAAGGAATCCGAAATTGATCACCTGGAGATCACTGGGAGATCACTACGGTCCGGTCCGTGCTTTCCGTGGGGAATGTGCGGCGGCCCACGGAATTGATCATCCGCTTATGTGAACAGCGGGCGAAATCCGGCGGTGCGGAGGGCACGTCGGGGGCGCCGGGGCCGTGTCGGAGGCGGGTCGGGTGCGGGAGCCCGACGAGGGGTCGGTAACCTAAGCGCGCTGACAGACCCCTTAGCCCGTCCGTACGTCCTAGGAGATGCCGCCGCCGTGAGCAGCAGCCTTCGACGCGGCGTCCTCGCCGCGACTGCCCTTGCGATCTCGATCGCCCCGCTCTCCGCATGCGCTGCGGGCAACGACGCGCAGACGCTCGGCGTCAAGCCGGACAACGCCGCCACGACGGTCGGTGACATCCAGATCCAGAACGCGACGGTGATCACGCAGCCCGAGCTGAACGCTCAGGGCCCGGCGGTCGTCTCCGCGACGCTGTTCAACAACGGCCAGCAGCAGCAGACGCTCGACTCCATCACGCTGCCGGGCTCGAACACCGTGGTGAAGCTCGCGCCGGCGACGGGATCGGGGCCGATCACGATTCCGGCGCTCGGCTCGGTCGTCCTGGGCGGCAAGGGCAACGCCTCCGCGCTCATCGACAACAGCAAGGAGGCCGGGAAGAGCGGCGAGGCGCAGAAGATCGTCTTCCGCTTCAGCGAGACCGGTGACGTGCCGATCGAGGCGTTCGTCGTTCCGGCAGCCGGCTTCTACCACGACTACGGCCCGACCGGCGTGCCGAAGCCTCCGGCCGAGAAGCCGGCGGCCAGCCCGTCCGCCCCGGCCGAGGGCGCGCACGGCGACGAGGCCGAAGAGGGCGGCGCCCACGGCGAGGAGAACGGCGGCGAGGCCACCACGACCCCGTCGGACCCCGCCTCGGCGTCCCACGAGGCGGGCCACTGACCCCGCCCGCCCCTCAGCGCTGATCCCGGGCCTCCGCCCGGGCTCCGGCATCGCGAAGGCGGCCCCGCCAGGACTTCCCGGCGGGGCCGCCTTCGTACACGCTCGGGCGTGGTCCGGCCTACGGCTCGAACTTGTAGCCCAGGCCGCGCACCGTCACCAGGTAGCGAGGGGCGCCCGGGTCGGGCTCGATCTTGGCGCGCAGGCGCTTGACGTGGACGTCGAGGGTCTTGGTGTCACCCACGTAGTCCGCGCCCCAGACGCGGTCGATCAGCTGCATACGGGTCAGCACACGGCCCGCGTTGCGCAGCAGCATCTCCAGGAGGTCGAACTCCTTGAGCGGGAGGTCGACCTTTCCGCCGGCGACCGTGACGACATGGCGGTCGACGTCCATGCGCACCGGCCCTGCCTCCAGGGCCGCCGGGGTGACCTCCTCCGGCTCACCGCGGCGGCGCAGGACCGCACGGATGCGGGCGACCAGCTCCCGCGAGGAGAAGGGCTTCGTCACGTAGTCGTCGGCTCCTATCTCCAGGCCGACGACCTTGTCGATCTCGCTGTCCTTGGCGGTCACCATGATGACCGGGACGTTGGACCGGCCGCGCAGCTGGCGGCAGACCTCGGTGCCGGGCAGCCCGGGCAGCATCAGGTCGAGCAGGACGAGGTCGGCTCCGTTGCGCTCGAACTCGTCGAGGCCCTCGGGTCCGGTGGTCGCGATGGCGACCTCGAAGCCCTCTTTGCGGAGCATGTAGGAAAGAGCGTCGCTGAAGGATTCCTCATCCTCGACGACAAGCACTCGGGTCACGGAAGGACCTCCGGGGCAGGCAGTGGTTCGCGTGGTGTGGTCCGGGGATCAGGACCGGGGTGGGAGCCGGATTCGGGGTCAGCGTCCGAACCGGAGTCTGAGTCGGGATGGGAGTGGGGATGGGACTCGGGATCTGCGTCGTACGGTCCGTCGTCGGCGTCGTCGGCGATCTGGATGTGCGTACGGTCCCGGACGGAGCCGGCCTCCGGCAACCGCAGGGTGAAGGTGGAGCCCTGTCCCTCGGTGCTCCACACCGTGACCTCCCCGCCGTGCGAGGCGGCCACGTGCTTGACGATGGCCAGGCCCAGACCCGTACCGCCGGTGGCACGGGAGCGTGCGGGATCGACGCGGTAGAAGCGTTCGAAGATCCGCTCGCGGTCCTTCTCGGAGATGCCGATGCCCTGGTCGGTGACGGCGATCTCGATCTGGTCCCCGCCGGACGCGGGGATGCGGCGTGCGGCTATGCCGACGCGGGTGCGGGCCGGGGAGTAGTTGACGGCGTTCTCGACGAGATTGCCGAGGGCGGCGGCCAGCTGGCCGCGGTTGCCCCAGACATGCAGGTCGGCGGCGCCGCCGGCGGCCATGGTGATCTGTTTCGTGGACGCGGTGTGCCGGGACCGGTCGATGGCCTCGGCGACGAGTTCGTCCACGCGTACGGGCTCGGCGTCCTCCAGCGGGTCGTCGTTCTGCACCCGGGAGAGGTCGATCAGTTCCTGTACGAGGCTGGTGAGCCGGGTCGCCTCGATCTGCATCCGGCCGGCGAAGCGGGTGACCGCCTCGGGGTCGTCCGAGGCGTCCATGACCGCCTCGGAGAGCAGCGAGAGCGCACCGACGGGCGTCTTGAGCTCATGGCTGACATTGGCGACGAAGTCGCGTCGCACCGCTTCGATGCGGCGGGCTTCGGTGAGGTCCTCGACCAGGAGCAGCACGAGGCGGGAGCCGAGGGGCGCGACCCGGGCGGAGACGGCGAGGGCTTCGCCGCGGCCGGTGCCGCGGCGCGGCAGGTCGAGCTCGACCTGCCGTATCTCACCGTCCCGGCGGGTGTCGCGGGCCATGTGCAGCATCGGCTGGACGGCCAGCTTCCCGCCCCTGACCAGGCCCAGCGCATACGCGGCGGAGCTGGCCTTGACCACGGAGTCGCTCTCGTCGAGGACGACCGCGGAGGAGCGGAGCACGGACAGCACGGTGTCGACACCGGGCGGAAGCACGGCGTCCGTATGCAGGGATGTGCGGGTGGGCCTCGCCTGGTCGCGCTCGCTCCAGCGGAACGCCAGCATGGCGATCACGCCGGTGCACACCCCGGCGATCGCAGCCAATGCGGCGACCGCCGCGTTCACGTCCATGCATCCAGGTTATGCGTGTCCGGGGACGCTCTCCCAGCCATCCGGGTGGCAGCTCGAACAGTCGTCGCCCAGAGTTCACCGAGGGGAAGGGAGCGGTTCACTTGGGAGGGAGGATCCGGACGCGTTCCGGACAGAACGTGGGAGCGTGGGGGTCTCAGCCCCACCCGGACCCCCGAACGTATTCAAGAGAGGGAATCCCATGCGGGACGCGTACCACGAGGAACTTGACTCGATCGGCGAGGGCCTTGTCGAGATGGCCCGGCTGGTCGGCTCGGCCATCGGGCGCGCCACGACGGCCATGCTCGACGCCGATCTGAAGCTCGCCGAGAGCGTGATCGCGGCGGACCAGAAGGTCGACGATCTTCAGCACGACCTGGAGGCCCGGGCGATAGCCCTGCTGGCGCGCCAGCAGCCGGTCGCGACGGACCTGCGGATCGTGGTGACCTCGCTGCGGATGAGCGCCGACCTGGAGCGCTCCGGCGACCTGGCCCAGCACGTGGCCAAGCTGGCCCGGCTGCGCTTCCCGGCGCCGGCGGTTCCGCAGGACCTGCACGCCACGATCCTGGAGATGGGACAGCTCGCGCAGCGCCTGATGGCGAAGGCGGCGGAGGTCATCATCACCAAGGACGTCGATCTCGCGCTCCAGCTGGAGAGCGACGACGACGAGATGGACCTGCTGCACCGCACGCTGTTCACGCACCTGATCGACGAGCGCTGGAAGCACGGCATCGAGACGGCGGTCGACGTCACGCTGCTGGGCCGCTACTACGAGCGTTACGCGGACCACGCGGTCGCGGTCGCCAAGCGCGTCGTCTACCTGGTCACGGGTGAGCACGCGGACGAGCTGCAGGCCGAGACGCCGGTCGAGGGCGCGTAACCGGCGCCACCGTGCGCCACCCGGCGGCGGCGCGAAGGCTTGACCTCCGTGCGCCGTTGATGCGCCCGGCGAAGTGGGCATGCAATGGGGAGAGGCGACACAGGTACGCCTTTGAGGAGGATCCCATGGCCGACTCCCCCACGACCGACTCGCGGCAGAAAGCATCGGTCGAAGTGCCGGTCCCGCCCCGTCGGCTTCCGCTGCTCGGCGCCTGCGGCTGCGGCTCGGGCTGCGGCTGCGGCTGCCAGTCGGGCGCGCCGTGCCAGTGCGGTGGCTGCTGCGGCTGAACCAGCCGTGGCGGAAGGGCCCCGTCCACTCTTGGACGGGGCCCTTCCGCGTACCGAAACGATCACGGCCGACGACGAACACGCTCGCACCCGGCGGGTGTTCGCGGATGCCCTGCGGCCGGCCGAGGCTACCTCGCGGAGACGAGGATGACGACGAAGTCGTTGAAGTGCCGGTCGTAGTACGGGTCGTAGTAGCGGTCGTGGTATCCGCCGTAGTACCTGTCGTTGTAGTCGTTGTGGTGGCCGCAATGGCGACCGTCCCCGCCCCGCCAGTCGGAGCAACCGTAATCAGACCTGATCTCGTTCGAGGCGTACGCCCCGGTTGCCGGCAGCACACCCAGCGCGAGCCCTGCGACTCCCGCCGAGAGTGCGGCAACGATCCTGCGGCGCATTCCCATGCACCTCCGACCATTTATCACTTATCGGACTTTCAGGGTATATACAGCGTCCTCTCGCCCCACCGCACTGTCAAAGCAGAGCAACTTCGTCGGGCGCCGCCGCGGCGCGAGCACCGCCGAGGTCGCCGCCCGGCAGAAGTTCGCGGTGGCGCCCTGCCACCACATGCCCGGCCCATCACCCACACGAGTTCGGATTCCCCGCAGTGGGAGCGGAACTCCAACTCCGGTTACACCGGTCCGGGATCATGAACGAGGACGACGAGAAGCCCCGCCCGGACAGGGCTCACGGCGTGAAAATGCCTCCCATCCGCGCCGTACGCGCAGGTGGGAGGCATGATCATCGAATCTACTTCTTCTTGCCCTGGTTCTTGACCGCCTCGATCGCCGCCGCCGCCGCGTCCGGGTCGAGGTAGGTGCCGCCCGGGGTGACCGGCTTGAAGTCGGCGTCCAGTTCGTAGACGAGCGGGATGCCGGTCGGGATGTTGAGGCCCGCGATGTCGGCGTCGGAGATGCCGTCCAGGTGCTTGACCAGGGCGCGCAGGCTGTTGCCGTGGGCGGCGACCAGGACGGTGCGGCCGGCCAGGAGGTCCGGGACGATGCCGTCGTACCAGTACGGGAGCATGCGGACGACGACGTCCTTGAGGCACTCGGTGCGCGGGCGCAGCTCCGGCGGGATCGTCGCGTAGCGGGGGTCGTGCGCCTGGGAGAACTCGCTGTCGTCCGCGAGGACCGGCGGCGGGGTGTCGTAGGAGCGGCGCCACAGCATGAACTGCTCCTCGCCGAACTCGGCGAGGGTCTGCGCCTTGTCCTTGCCCTGCAGCGCGCCGTAGTGGCGCTCGTTCAGCCGCCAGGAACGGTGCACCGGGACCCACAGGCGGTCCGCGGCCTCCAGCGCGAGCTGGGCGGTGCGGATGGCGCGCTTCTGGAGCGAGGTGTGCAGTACGTCGGGGAGCAGGCCGGCGTCCTTGAGCAGCTCACCGCCGCGGACAGCCTCCTTCTCACCCTTCTCGGTGAGGTTGACGTCCACCCAGCCGGTGAACAGGTTCTTCGCGTTCCATTCGCTCTCGCCGTGGCGGAGGAGGATCAGCTTGTACGTCGCGTCGGCCATGGCACCGAGCCTAATAGACGCCCCGCACGCCGAAGATTTCGGCCGACGATTGACGCCCGCAGTCAATTCGCTGGCGCGGCCGAGCACTCCACTTGTAAGTTGCCGCTTGCCAACTCGCCACTTACACCTCGGGGGATGTCCGTATGTCCGCAGCCGCGCTCAGACGCGCCACGAAGGAGAGCGTGTCGGGCCTCCCCCGGGCGTTCTGGTGGCTCTGGGCGAGCACCCTGGTCAATCGTCTCGGTGCGTTCGTCGCCACGTACACGGCCCTCTATCTCACCCTGGAACGCGGCTACTCGGCCTCGTACGCGGGACTCGTCGCCGCCCTCCACGGCCTCGGCGGTGTCGTCTCCTCGCTCGGCGCCGGGGTGATGGCCGACCGGCTGGGACGGCGGCCCACGCTGCTGATCGCGCAGGTCTCCACCGCCCTGTCCGTGGCGTTGCTGGGCTTCATGGAGCACCCGGCGGCGATCGCGGCCGTCGCCTGTCTCGTCGGCATGACGAGCAACGCCTCCCGGCCCGCGGTGCAGGCGATGATGGCGGACATCGTCCGGCCCGAGGACCGGGTGCGGGCCTTCGCGCTCAACTACTGGGCGATCAACCTCGGCTTCGCGATCTCCTCGGCGGCCGCCGGGCTGGTCGCCGAGTACAGCTATCTCGCGGGCTTCCTCGGCGAGGCCGCCCTCACCCTCCTCTGCGCGGTCCTCGTCTTCGTCAAGCTGCCGGAGTCCCGGCCGGAGCGCGACACCGCGGCACGCAGGAGCGACGAGCCGGAGACCGGCCTCGGCACCGTCCTGCGCGACGGGCGGTACATGGGCGTGGTCGGGCTCTCCTTCCTCATCTCGCTCGTCTTCATGCAGGGCTCGGTCGGTCTGCCGGTGGCGATGGGCCTGGACGGCTGGTCCCCCTCGGACTACGGATTCGTCATCGCCGTCAACGGCGTCCTGATCGTCGCCCTGCAGATCCCGGTGACCCGGCTCATCGAGCACCGCGACCCGCAGCGGCTGCTCGTCGTCTCCGCCCTGCTCGCCGGGTACGGCTTCGGCCTCACCGCCTTCGCCGGCTCGCTCGGCGTGTACGCGCTGACCGTCTGCGTCTGGACGCTCGCCGAGATCGTCAACTCCCCCACCCAGATGGGCCTGGTGGTCCGGCTGTCCCCGGTCCACGGCCGCGGCCGCTACCAGGGCGTCTACACGATGTCGTGGTCCGCGGCCGCGCTGATCGCCCCGCTGATGGCCGGTTACGTGATCGACCACTTCGGCGCCGCGTGGCTGTGGGGCTCGTGCGCGGTGATCGGCACGGTGGCGGCGCTGGGCTACTGGCTGCTGATGCGCGCGCTGCCGCCGGCGTCGCCGACGGCCGAGACCCCGTCCCCGGACTCGGCCGTCCCCGCCGCGGCCGAGCCCTCGGAGAGGTCGGAGAAGACCGGGGCGTAGGCCGCCGGCGAGGAGCGGCGCTCAGCGGCCGAGCGCGCGCTGCGCCTCGTACAGGTTCCGGGGCCGTACGGAGCCGGGCGAACCGTACGCCTCCAGCCGTGAGCCGAGCGGCCCGGTGAAGTCCGGTACGTCGATCTGGTCGAACTCCCTGACGGTGGAGATGCCGACGGTCGCGCTGTACGGGGCGACCCCGTCGATGCGTATCAGCCCCGCCCGCTCGTTCGTCACGGTGACGTTCCAGTGCGTGAAGCGCGCCCCGTACAGCGGTCCGGCGCTCGCGTCGCCGCCGTGCCGCCCGTCGTTGTTGACGGTGATCTCGGTCCGTACGTTCGCGAAGGGCATGCCGCGGTGGGTGTCGAAGGTCCCCATCTCCATCACGCCGCGGGACCAGACGTTGTGGCTCGACAGGCCCTCGGTGTTGATGCCGTGCAGCTGGGTGCCGGCCGGGGCGGGCACGGTGCGCCGCTCGATGACGAAGTCCTCGACGAGGTTGTCGTGGGCGCCTTCGCGGCAGAAGTAGGGGTGGTGGGAGCCGCGGCCCGCGACCCGGGTGCGGCGCAGCGTGCACGCGGAGGCGGCGACCAGGCCGAAGCCGTTGTCGACGTGGCGGACGGTGATGTCGTCGGCCCAGCAGTCGTAGGCGCACTGGAAGGTGACGCCGTTGTAGCCCTTGTCGAGCAGATGCGGCGCCTGCGGCGTCTCGACGGCTTCCAGCGTCAGCCCTTCGACCCCGGAACCGGTCAGCGCCTCCACGTGCGTGGCCAGACGGGGATCCCATTCGGGCCGTACGTCGAGCGGCAGCGGCCGCTCCAGCGTGACCCGGCTGCCGTCGACCGCGGTGATACGGACGGGCCATTCGTAGGGGACGTACGAGGTGAGCTTGGTCTTGTCGTCCCAGTGGTACGCCTCGGGGCCCGGGCCGCCGCCCGCCATGTGCTCCAGCAGCGTGTGCCCGGAGTCGTCGGCGAGGCGCAGCAGCACGAGCTGTCCGCGGCGCAGCCGGGAGGCGTCGTCAACGGTGACGGTCCGGTCGCCGCGGCGGGCGGGCCGCACGGCGGCGAGGGTCTCCCACTCGTCGCGCCTGTTGCCGGTCCAGCCCTCGAACGGCCACTCCCTGGCCCTGATGGCGTCGGTCAGGCTCGCGTAACGGCCCTGCGGGCAGAGCCAGATGAGCCCGCCGGCCCAGGACCAGCTGGACTTGTCGCCGCCGTAGCGGCTGCCGTACGGGCCGATGAGCTCGGTGAGGTTCTTCGTCGCCACGAGTTTCGTACGGCCGCTGCCGGCGCCGCGCAGAACGACGTTGCTGTGGCCGATACGGATGACGTCGTCGATGCGGTACGTGCCGGGCGGGATGACGACCGTGCCGCCGCCGCGTTCGCCGGCAGCGGCGACGGCACGGTTGATCGCGGGGGCGGCGTCGGCCGATCCGTCGTTCTTCGCGCCGTGGTCGCGGACGTCCGCCACCACACGGTGCCGGGGAAAGCGGTCCGCGCCGGCGCGCTGTCCCGCGCGACCGACGAACGGGATCTGCGGATGGGTGTACGGGGACCTCGCGAACTCCCGCCAGAGCGCGGAGGTCTGCCGCGGCCGGGAGGAAGAGGTCCCCCGCGGCGCGGCCGAGGCCGCCGCCCCCGTACCGCCGCTCACGGCCACGGCCGCCACGGCTATCGCGCCGCCGAGAAGGCCCCGTCTGGTCAGCTGGTCCATGCGCCCGCCCCCACCTTCCATGGATGTGAACACGGTTCAGGTCTGCGTCGGCCGTGAGCATGCCACGGCCCCTTCCGGGCGCGGAAGAGGGCGTACGGACGGAAACGGAAGGAAGCCGGGGGAAGTTGAGGGACGCTGGGAAGCTAGTCCGTCGCGCGCTGGGTCAGATGAGTGAACGCCTCGAGATTACGGGTGGACTCGCCCCGCGCCACCCGCCATGCGTACTCCTTGCGGATCGCACTCGCGAAACCCAGCTCCAGCAGCGAGTTGAAGCCGCCGTCCGCGGCCTCCAGCACCGTCCCGAGCAGGCGGTCGAGCTCGTCCGCGCCGACGACCGACAGCGGCAGCTTCCCCACGAGATAGACGTCGCCCAGCGGGTCGATCGCGTAGCTCACCCCGTACAGCTTGAGATTGCGCTCCAGCAGCCAGCGGTGGACGCCCGCCTCGTTCTCGTCGGGGTGGCGGATGACGAAGGCGTTCAGGGAGAGCGAGTGCCGGCCGACGATCAGCGAACAGGTCGTCGACAGCTTGCGGGTGCCGGGGAGCGTGACGACGTACGAACCCGGCGCCGGGCTCTCCCACTCCAGTTCGGCGTCCTTGAGGTACGCCTCGATGATCTGCCGTACGTCACCCATGGTGGGAGCGTACGCGACGGCGGTGTTCGTGCATCGCGGCCGTGTACACCTCTGCGGTGGCGGCCGCTGCCGCGTCCCAGC
Organism: Streptomyces sp. NBC_00259; assembly: GCF_036181745.1. Lineage (NCBI taxonomy): Bacteria > Bacillati > Actinomycetota > Actinomycetes > Kitasatosporales > Streptomycetaceae > Streptomyces > Streptomyces sp. NBC_00259. The sequence goes on from NZ_CP108080.1 coordinate 3,603,078, forward strand.
CGAAGCAACGGGCGTGCGCGGCCGCCGCCGCGCCCATCCGGGACGTCAGCTGCGGATCGTCGACGAAGCGGCGCAGCGCCCGGGCGTAGTCCGCCGGGTTGTGGCCCGCCACCAGGAAGCCGGTCCTGCCGTCCCGCACCGCCACCGGAAGGCCGCCGACGGCCGCCGCGACGACGGGGGTGCCGGTCGCCTGCGCTTCTATGGCGACCAGCCCGAACGATTCGCTGTAGGAGGGCATGACCAGCACGGACGCGGCCCGGAACCAGTCCGCGAGCCGGTCCTGCGCGACGGGCGGCCGGAACCGTACGACATCGGCGATGCCCAGCCGGGCCGCCAGCTTCTGCAGGCCCTCCGGCCTGGCGAGCCCGCTGCCGCTCGGCCCGCCCACGATCGGCACGACCAGGCGGGACCGCAGCGAGGGGTCCTGGTCCAGCAGCAGCGCGACCGCCCGCAGCAGTACGTCGGGGGCCTTCAGCGGCTGGATGCGGCCGGCGAAGAGCGGGATGACGGCGTCCTTCGGCAGGCCCAGCCGGGCCCGGGCGGCCGAGCGGCCGTCGGCGACACGGAAGCGGTCCAGGTTCACACCGGGGTGGACGACGGCGACCTTGGCGGGGCGGGCGTCGTAGTGACGGATCAGCTCGCCGGCCTCCTCCGCGGTGTTGGCGATCAGGCGGTCGGCGGCGGCGACGATCTGGGTCTCGCCGATCACCCGGGCCGCGGGCTCGGGGGTGTCGCCGTCCGCGAGCGAGGCGTTCTTGACCTTGGCCATGGTGTGCATGGCGTGGACGAGGGGGACGCCCCAGCGCTCGGCGGCGAGCCAGCCGACATGGCCGGAGAGCCAGTAGTGGGAGTGGACCAGGTCGTAGTGGCCCGGCCGGTGGCCGGCCCAGGCCTGCATCACCCCGTGCGTGAACGCGCACAGCTGGGCCGGCAGGTCCTCCTTGGCCAGGCCCTCGTACGGGCCCGCGTCCACATGCCGGACCAGTACGCCGGGCGCGAGCTCGACGACCGGGGGCAGCCCTCCCGCGGTCGCCCTGGTGAAGATCTCGACCTCTATGCCGATGGCGGCGAGCCGCCGGGCGAGCTCCACGATGTAGACGTTCATGCCGCCCGCGTCGCCGGTGCCCGGCTGGTGCAGGGGCGAGGTGTGCACGCTGAGCATGGCGATACGGCGCGGTTTGCGCTGGTGGCCGGGCAACCGCAACCGGGGCGGCGCCGCCAGGGTGCCGGCGAGCCGGGACACGTACTGGCTCACGTGGACGGTCCTCTCCGCTCTGGTGCACGGGCATGACTCAGCAGAGGGCACCCGCTGCCCTCCGAGGCCCGTCAACAGCGGAACGGTCTCTTTCATTTCCACTTTGCCCAATCATTGCCAAGGTCGTACGCGTGTCACCGGGCGCGGCGACCGGCCCCTCGACCGACACCCGCCACCGGGGCCGAGGTCGTACGCGTGGCCGACCCCTCGACCGACACCCGCCACCGACCCCCTCGCGACGGGCGCGGCGACCGGCCCCGGCAGCGCCCCTTACCCTCGGTTGCATGTCCCCGCGCGCCACCCCGCCCCCGTCCCGCCCCGTGGGCGCGGTGACCCGCGGCACGACCAATCCCAATCGGCTGCGCCGCATGGACCGCTGGATCGCCGCCGTGCAGGGCCCGGAGCTGCGCCGCTCGGCCGCCGCGCCGGTCGCGGTCGACCTCGGGTACGGGGCGGCCCCCTGGACCGCCGTGGAACTGCTCCAGCGGCTGCGCGCCGCGGAACCCCGCACCTCGGTCGTGGGCGTCGAGATCGAACCGGCCCGGGTGGTGGCGGCGCGTCCGTACGAGCGGGACGGGCTGACCTTCGTGCACGGCGGCTTCGAGGTCCCGCTGCCGGACGCCTCCGTACGCCCGACCGTCATCAGAGCGGCGAACGTGCTGCGCCAGTACGACGAGGACCAGGTCGCCGCGGTCTGGCGGCGGCTGTGCGCCCGGCTCGCACCCGGCGGACTGCTGGTCGAGGGCACATGCGACGAGATCGGCCGTCGGCACGTCTGGGTGGCCCTGGGCCCGGAAGGGCCGAGGACCGTGACGTTCGCCACCCGGCTCGGTTCGCTGGAGCGGCCCTCCGACCTCGCCGAACGGCTGCCCAAGGCGCTCATCCACCGCAATGTGCCCGGCGAGCCGGTGCACGCCTTCCTGCGGGACTTCGACCGGGCGTGGGCGGCCGCCGCGCCGTACGCCTCGCTCGGCGCCCGGCAGCGCTGGCTCAGGGCGGTTCGGGACCTGTCCGCCGACTGGCCGCTGGCGGACGCCGCCGCGGACGGGCAACGCCGGTGGCGACAGGGCGAAGTGACGGTGAACTGGTCCGCCCTGGCGCCCAATTCGGGCTGAACGGACAGCGATGAGGGGGACGGGGGAACGCTGCCTGGCCTTTGTTCGTCTGAGACGGGTGAGTGTGATCGCAGCGATGGTCCATCCGCAGGACAGGTGGGGTGCCTGGACGGGTGACAGGCCGGAGCTGCGTCGGACTTGCTCTGTCGCTTTGGCGCGGGTCGTGGCACCATCGCGTCGACAGCCGTAAGTTACTGACGGTAAATCACATTTAAGCGTTGTCTGGCGTTGTCCGGAGGGGGACTTGTGAACCGACGCCGTTGTGCCGCCGCCGCGATCACGGTCGTCTGCGCCGTGACGCTGCTGGTATCGCCGGGGCAGGCATTTGCGGCGCCCGCGCCGCCCGGCCCCCCGAAGAAGAGCCTCGAAGAGGTGCGCAAGGAGCTCGACGAGCTCTATCACAAGGCTTCTTCCGCCACCGACGCGTACAACCTCGCCGAGGAGCAGGCGAAGCAGCAGTCGGACCAGATCGTGCAGCTGGCCAAGGAGATAGTGAAGGGCCAGGCGCGGATCGACGACCTCAAGGACCGCGCGGGCGCCACCGCCCGCGCCCAGTACCGGGGCGGCGGCCTGCCGCCCGAGGCACAGTTCGCGCTCACCGACGACCCCCAGCTCTTCCTCGACGCCGTCGGCCGCATCAATTCGGGCGGCAAGGCGACGAAGGACCTTCTCGGTGAAATGAACCGCACCCAGGCCGACTTGGCGGCGTACAGCCGGGAGGCCAGCACCCAGTGGGCCCGGCTGGAGGCCAACCGGGTCAAGCAGGAGAAGGCCAAGAAGGAGATCAACAAGCAGATCGCCGCGGCGAAGAGCATAGAGAAGCAGCTGCAGAAGGAAGAGCTGGCGCGGCTGCTGAAGCTGGAGCAGGACGCCGCGTACCGCGCCCAGACCGCCTGGCTCGGCTCCGGTGTCCTCAAGGAGATCAACGGCCGCGCGACCGAGCAGGGCAAGGCGGCGGTCGCGTTCGCGACGAAGCAGATCGGCAAGCCGTATGTATGGGGCGCGGAGGGACCGGGGTCGTACGACTGCTCCGGCCTGACCTCGCAGGCTTGGGCGGCGGCGGGGCGCGGCATCCCGCGTACCTCGCAGGAGCAGTGGCGACAGCTGCCGCGCATCGACATCAAGGACATGCGCCCCGGTGATCTGATCATCTACCACGCGGACGCGAGCCATGTGGGGATGTACGTCGGGGACGGCGCCATCGTGCACGCACCGCGCCCGGGGCGGAACGTGACACTGGCGGGTGCGGGATCGATGGCGATTCTCGGGGTCGTACGCCCGGACAAGCAGATGGCCGCAGACCCGGACAATTAGACGGTCGTTCACCCGGCACGTAGGCGGCCGTACACCCGGACAGGTGGGCGGCCGGCGAACGGGCAAGGGACGGCCAGCCAACCGGACAAGTGAGCGGAACCACACCAAACCGGGCGGAGTGAGCCGGGTCACGCGGGAGTTGCGTGACCCGGCTCACCTGCTGCGCGTGACGTTCGTCATCACCCGGACGGCAACTACCTCCCGATGCGCGGCATATGCCATCGACTCTTCCCGGAACGCCATTCCCCCGCACCCCCGGCTACCGCTATGGTCCCGGTCTGGCGGGACGTCGATCGTCGTCCCACCGCGCCCTCGGGGGGAGGGAAGGAAAACACACCGATGCCCGTACCCGTTCCGCGCCAGCGGACCGGCTCACCAGTCGCCGTAGGCACCACCGCAGCAGGACCCACCTCAGGACCCACAGCCGCAGGACCCCTCGCCGCCGGCTCCGTCACGGAGGCCGCCGGCGGTGGCGACCTGACCCTGCTCGTCATCGAGGACGACCCGGCGGGCACCTTCACCGTCCCCGAGCTGCTGGGCGACGCCGGTACGCGCGTCCGCATCCGCACGGCCCGCAACCTCACCGAGGCCGAGCGGCTCCTCACCGACGACGTCCACTGCATCCTCGTCGACCTCGCGCTGCCCGGATCCTCCCGTGACCGCGCGGACGGCGACGAGCTCGCCGTACTGCGCCACGTGCTCCGCATCGCGCCGCGCCACGCCGTGCTCGCGCTGACCGCGGACGCGGACGCCGACCGCGCGGCCGAGGCCGTACGGGTCGGCGCACAGGACTTCCTGCACCGCGACGAGCTGGACGGGCGGCTGCTGAGCCGCGCCATCCGGTACGCCGTCGAGCGCAAGCGCGCCGACAGCACCCAGGTGAAGCTCGCCGAGTCCCGGCTGCGGGCGCAGGAGAACGCCCGGCTGGAGCGCGGCCTGCTGCCCACACCGCTGCTCCAGGGCTCCGACCTGCGGTTCGCGGCCCGCTACCGCCCGGGGCGCTCGCGCGCGCTGCTCGGCGGCGACTTCTACGACACGGTCCGCACGCCGGACGGCACCGTCCACGCGATGATCGGCGACGTCTGCGGCCACGGGCCCGACGAGGCGGCGCTCGGCGTGGAGCTGCGGATCGCGTGGCGGGCGCTGACCTTCGCGGGCCTGTGCGGCGACGAGCTGCTCTCCACGCTTCAGCAGGTGCTGGAGCACGAACGGGAGAGCGAGGAGATCTTCGCGACCCTCTGCACGGTCGACATCGCACCCGACGGCCGGCGCGCGGGCCTGTGCCTGGCCGGGCACCCCTCGCCGCTGATCGCCCGCAAGGGCCGGCCGGCGCAGCTGCTCCCGTACGAGAACGGCGGCCCGGCGCTGGGCCTGCTGCCGCGCGCCCGCTGGCCGCGCCGGCAGGTGGAGCTGGGCCCCGCGTGGAGCCTGATGATGTACACGGACGGCCTCATCGAGGGCCGGACCTCGACCGACGGGGAGCGTCTGGGTCAGGACGGCATGGTCGACATGATCAACCGCCAGCTGACGGCGGGACTGCGCGGCGAGGCGCTGCTGGAGGCCGCCGTGGCGGAGGTGCGCGAGCTGAACGGCGGCGATCTGACGGACGACGTGGCCGTGCTGCTTCTGGACCGGGACCGGGACCGGGCACGCGACTGAGGCCCGGCGAGACGCTGCGGGGCCGGAGCGACTCTGAGGGGTGCTTGCGGGGGGGCCGGTCGGGCGGGTGCTTGCAGGGGTGCCGGTCAGGCGCCTGAGCAAGCTGAGCCGGTTATCGTCCTGGCGCCTGCCGGTTATCGCCCTTTCCTGCTCCTGCCGGTTATCGTCCGCCGTTGTAGGGCCCGTACGGCCCGTCGCTGCTGGAACCGCCCTGTCGGCCGCCGCCGGAGACCTGCCGGAGCGCGGGCCGGACGTCGACCATGAAGACGATCGTGGCGATCAGTCCGGCGATCTGCAGGAAGAGCATCGGTACGAGCAGATTCACGGCGACCGTGATGCCGAGCAGGATCAGCCAGAACATCTTCGTCTGCTTGTCGGCCGCGCGGTACGCGTCCTCACGGGCGAATACGGCGATACCCAGCGCGACCACGGCGAGAATGAGCATCGCCAGGTTGAGCAGCCAGAGAATCGTGCCGAATCCTGCGAGCAACATGCTGAGCACCGCCTAGTGAGTTGAAGCGCGTCACGACCACGCTACGGCCAGGACATGGCCAACGTACCCGGACAACGGGCCGGGAACCCTGAAGGTGCCCGGCCCGTGGGGTGTGAAGGTCCTACTTCGGGGCCTGCGGGGAGGTGGTCTTCTTCGCCGCGGGCTTACGGCCGGCGGGCTTGCGCGCGGCCGGCGGAGCGGGCTTCTTGTCCTCGGCCTTCGCCTCGGTCTTCGCCTCCGCCTTCGGGGCGTCCTGGCCCTTCGGCTCGTCGGCGTTGGGCTCGACGGCGACCGCGATCTCCGCGATCTCCTCGGCGGCCTCGCCGCGCCACGCCTTGACCGTCTGCTCGCCGTGCTCGGCGACCTTCTCGTACGTCTCGCGGGCCCGGACCGCGTACTCGGCGGCGACACCGACGCTCCGCAGCGCCAGGTCCTGCGCGCTCTCGCCGAGCTTCTTCAGGTCGGTGTCCAGGTTCCCGAGCACCTCGGTGACCTTGGCCTGCACGGTGGCCTGGGCCTCCTTGGCCTGAGCGGTCACCTTCGCCTGCACGGCCTTCGGGTCGGTCTCGCGCACGGCATCGATCCGCGCGGGCGCCTCGGCACGCAGCTGCTCGATCAGCGCGGGCACCTTCCGGGCCTGCTGCACGGCGAGGTCGGCCGTACCGGCCGCGAAGTAGAGGGGGGTCGGGTCGGTGAGGGTCTTACGCAGGTCATCAGTGATGGCCATGACTGTGGTCCTCCCGGATCGCAGATTCGTCGGTTCGGTCGTTCAGACTTCGGGTGATGAGGGTTGGTCGGCACCACTTGCTGCGGCCGTGCGGGGGCCGTCCTCGGCGGTGTCCTTATCCGTATCGGCGTCGAAGCCGTTCTCCTTGCGGAAAGACTCGTAGATCTGCAGCAGCACCTGCTTCTGCCGCTCGTTGATCGAGGGATCGGCCAGGATGACGGCCCGCGTCTCCAGCTCGTCCCGCTCCCGCTCGTCCAGAATCCCGGCCCGCACGTAAAGCGTCTCCGCGGAGATCCGCAGCGCCTTGGCGACCTGCTGCAACACCTCCGCGCTCGGCTTGCGCAGCCCGCGCTCGATCTGGCTCAGATACGGATTGGACACCCCGGCGGCATCGGCGAGCTGCCGCAGCGAGAGCTGCGCGCTGCGCCGCTGCTCGCGGAGGTAGTCACCGAGATTGCCGACGTTGAGTGATGCCATGCCACTGATGGTGCAACATCCGCGCTAACTATTGCAAGCAGCTGCTTGCAATAGTGTGCTCCATCACCCGGACGGTCCCTGTGACGGAGCACCGTAGGTATCAGTTGACCAGGACAACCGTCACCGCTCGGCTTGGCGGACTCCCGTGCAGGCAAGGACTGCTGTCCCGGCGCAGCGTAGGTGGCGGATTCTCAGGGCTTCGGAGTTCGACCTCGTGGATTCTCACCCGTTACCGAGGGCGACCAGACGGCAAGGTCCCGCCGGGCAGCGAGACGAAGCGCCATCCTCGCGGTCCTGTGATCTGCCAAGCTTCGAACGACGTGTCGGCCGAACACGTCACATGCGTGCCGCTGTCGAACACCATCCGCAGGACGCCGGACTTGAACGCCACCGCGGACAGGACTTTCGCCCCGAACAGTGGAAGAGCCGCAGCCACGTCCTGGCACCCCGGCGTCAGAGGCAGGCCAGGACTGGTGTGGAGTGACCCTGCCGAGAGCCGAGCCGGCGCTTCCAGCACGACTTCCCACCCTGCGTCGAGGGCGAGCGTCAGCCGAAAGTCGATGCAGACCCTGGCGACACTCAAGCCTCGGAGGTTCAGGACCCAGCGGTCCTCATGCTCGAACGGCTCCACTTCGGTGCTCATCACCGCGCCATGGTCCACTCCATCGCAGGCGCCAAGGGATTTTGCTCCTCCTCGGCGTCACCGAGAACCCGCCCGCGCGCGCCTGTGAGTACTCGGTCCGCTGCCCCGCTCGGCCACAGGGGACTCGCGCCCGTCCCGCCCGCCTCGCTCAACCTGAGCAGGCGTTTCTCACTGCCTGTCGTGGTCCTCGCCGGCTGCCGGTGCGGCGTACGCGAAGTCGTACACGGCGACGTCGGTGACCCGGACGTACCCGATGCGCTGGTAGAGGGCGTTGCTGGTGGGGTTGGCCGCGTTCGTGTACAGCACGACCTCCTTGGCGCCTGCGGCCAGCGCGGCCCGGGTCACCTCGACCGTCACGGCGCCCGCGTAGCCGCGACCACGCAGGTGGGCCGGCGTGTAGACGGGGTCCACCCGGACCTGGCCGCCGACCATCGGGTTCACGCCCGCCATGGAGACGGGCGTGCCGTCCGGGGTCTCCCAGAACGTATAGCGCTTCTCGGCGAAGCGTGTGCCGGACCAGGAAGCGGCGTCGATGGAGACGTCCTCGCCAACGTCCGCGGCGAACTCGCGGCACCAGCGCATGAGGTGCTCATGGTCCTGCTCGCCCAGGAGTCGGCCCCCGCCCGCCGGAACCGGCTCCGGCGGGGTGAGCGTGCCGAGACGGTACAGGTGGAGCCGAACACGAAGCGTCGGCGAAGCACCTGTGTGCCGCTGCCAGGCCTCGGCGAAAGCAGTGGCGGTGCTCTCTTCCGCGGTGACGTAGGGAACGGTGTGCCCGAGGGCGACCAGGTGGGCGGCGAGCACATCGGCCTGCTCGGGAGTGAGAGACGTGACGCTCAGGCCGCGGGCCGGGAAGCGGAGGAAGGTGGCGTGGACCTCGCCCGCTCGCTCCAGTCTGCCGAAGACGGGGGTTCCGGCACCGTGTGCGGCCACCCCCAGTGTGCGTAGCTTCTCGGTCAGTGTCAGCCACGTGGTGTGCAGAACGGGGCGCGAGCGCAGGAACTCCCCTGCTCGGGCGAGGAAGTCGTCGACGTTTTCGGTGAGGTGCCAGTCATCCGGGCGCATGCGTCATGATCTCCGATGCGCTCGCTGCGGGGAATACGAGAGCACGAACACTCGGCGTCCCACTCCATCCGAGGCACCCCGGGTCAGACCTGCGCCCTGCCTCAGCATCAGCGAGACGGGCAGACTGGCCCCATGACCGCATCGGATGCCAAGGCCGACCTTCACTTCTACCTGCAGTCCGCCCGTGACGCCCTGCTGTGGAAGCTCGAAGGGCTCTCGGAGTACGACAGCCGCCGCCCGCTGACGCCGACCGGGACGAACCTCCTGGGGCTGGTGAAGCACGCGGCCAGTGTGGAACTGGGCTACCTCGGCGACACCTTCGGACGGCTGACCGGCGAGCCGACGCCCTGGGTCGAGGACGGCGCGGAGTCCAACGCGGACATGTGGGCCACCGCGGACGAGTCCCGCGAGCAGATCGTGGAGCTCTACCGTCGGGCGTGGGCGCACGCGGACGCGACGATCGACGCGCTCGCGCTGGACACGATCGGCAGGGTGCCGTGGTGGCCCAGCGGCACGGACGAGGTGACGTTGCACCATGCAGTGGTGCGCGTGATCGCTGATACGCACCGCCATGCCGGGCATGCCGACATCCTCCGGGAACTCATGGACGGCGCCGTGGGGATGAGCAAGGGCAACACGAGCATGGTGACGGGCGACGCCGCGTGGTGGGAGGAGTACCGCAGCCGACTGGAACGTGCGGCTCAGGAAGCCGACCGCAACGCGTGACGTCGGTCAGCCCCAGCCGAAGGCCACCTGCGCGCCGCCCGAGCGGCTAAGGCGCCCGCAGCCACTCCGCCAGTGCCGCGAAGTCCACATCCGTGAGGCCGTGGCAGGGATCGACACGATGGAGCAGCGCCCGTCCTCGGTGGTGTGTGGCGACCCAGGCCCGGTCGGTATCCGTGACCTCGTCGTCCACCCACAGGAAGGAACGGCCTGCTGCCCAGTCGACGAGAGGCCGGGTCTTCCAATGGAGTCCGCTCCGTTCTTCCTCATCGGACTCCTCCGGCCAGAGCACCACGGGCAGATCCGGCAGACCGAGCCACGGCGCAACGCACTCGTTCGCATCGTCCATCCACGTGGTCGCCCACACCAGCTCGCATGCCAGCGTCGCCAGTCGCGGTCCGTGCGCCGGATCGATCCTCGCCAGCAGCGGGTTCGCGGCGGCAGCCCGCGGCCCGGAGCCCGAGTGATACGTCGGGTATCCATCGGGATACTGCTGCGGCGTCGCCCCGAACGGAATCAGAGGGCCGTCGACATCGAGAAAGAGAAGCGGCCGCTGCCTTCCGGGACCAGTCACCACTGCACGATAGCCCTGCCTTGCCGACGCGGCAGCCGCCGCATTCCCCCGCGGCCAGCCGGCCCCGGATCAGGTGCGGTCAGCCGGCGCCGGAGCGGGAGGACTCGGGGTTACGGCGCCCGCCGGATCGCTTCTCGCCGTCACTGGAAGGCGCCCTCGCGGAGATTGCGGAAGAACGTCCTTACGTCGCCGACCAGCGATTCCGGCTGCTCCATCGCCGCGAAGTGGCCGCCCCGGTCGTATGTCGTCCACTGCACGATGTTGTTGGTCCGGTCCGCGATGTGCCGCAGGGGGATGAAGTTCTCCTGCGGGAAGTCGGCCACGGCAGTCGGTGTCGTCGACGGCTCGGGCGGGGTGCCCCAGTAGCCGGCGTGCGCCCGCTCGTAGTAGATGCGGGCGGAGGAGCCGGCCGTGCCCGTCAGCCAGTACAGCATCACGTTCGTGAGCATCTGGTCACGGTCGACGGCGTCCTCCGGGCGGTCCGAGGAGTCGGTCCACACCTTGAACTTCTCCACGATCCAGGCAAGTTGACCCACCGGCGAGTCGGTCAGGCCGTACGCCAGGGTCTGCGGGCAGGTGGACTGGATGTCGGCGTAACCCTGGCGGTCGCGGCTCCAGGTGCAGATGCGTTCCCAGGAGGCCAGCATGCGCTCGCGCTCCTCCACGCTCAGTGCTTCCAGCTCCTCCGCACCGGGCTCCTCCGTCGGTGCCGAGTTCGGGAGCAGGTTCAGGTGTACGCCGATGACCTTGTCCGGCCGGATACGGCCCAGCTCGCGGGAGATGGCCGCTCCCCAGTCGCCGCCCTGGACCCCGTACCGCTCGTAGCCGAGTCGCTCCATCAGCCCGGCGAACGCGGCGGCCACGCGCCGGAACTCCCAGCCCGTCTCCGCGGTCGGGCCGGACAGACCGAAGCCGGGGATGCTCGGCAGCACCACGTGGAAGGCGTCGGCAGGGTCGCCTCCATGCGTTCGCGGGTCGGTGAGCGGGCCGACGACGTCGGCGAATTCGACGATCGAGCCCGGCCAGCCGTGGGTCATGAGCAGCGGCGTCGCATCCGGTTCGGGTGAGTGGATGTGGGCGAAGTGGATGTTCGCCCCGTCGATCGTGGTGCTGAACTGCGGCCACTCGTTCAATCCGGCTTCCGCCGCCCGCCAGTCGTACTCGTGCCGCCAGTAGTGCACGAGCTCCTTGAGGTAGTCGCGCGGGACGCCGTACGCCCACCCCACACCGGGCAGCTCGTCGGGCCAGCGGGTGCGGTCGAGGCGCTCGTGGAGATCATCCAGATCGTCCTGGCGGATGTCGATACGGAAGGGGCGGATGCTCTCGTGGCCCAACGTCGTCATACCTGCGGATGCTACGAGGTGTGATCCACAGGCTCACCATTCCGCCGGCGATGCTTGATCCGATCGAGGGGCCGGCCACCTCGCCCGGCTCGTGCCTGCGAACGCAGGGCGTCACACGGCCGCGCGCCCGCAACCGGCGGGCGCCTGTGGGTGACCGCACTGCGGGGGCTACAGTCCTCGGCCGTGACCGGATCGACGGATCGACGGATCGACCCTGATCGGCGAGGCCGGGCCGGTCCTGGAGGCTCAGCACCAGCACCAGCACAGGCATCAGGTCACGTCACGTCACGTCACGTCACGTCACGTCAGGTCGGGTCGGGTCGGGACAAGACAGGAGCAGGAAGCAGAGGAATGACGCAGGTCATCGCTGTCGCCGTCATCACCGTTCTCGCCGTCATCAGCCCCGGCGCGGACTTCGCCATGACCGTACGCAACAGCTACTTGTACGGGAGAACCGCCGGGCTGCTGGCCGCGGTCGGAATATCCCTCGGCGTCCTCGTGCACGTCGCCTACACCATGCTCGGTGTGGGGCTGCTCGTCACGCGGAGCCCGGCCCTCTTCACGGCCATGAAACTGGTCGGGGCGATGTATCTGGTCTACGTCGGCATCAGGACGTTCACCGCGCGCACCCGCCTGGACATCGACCTGTCCGACCGTACCGGGCTCTCCCCGTGGCAGTCGCTCCGTACCGGCTTCCTGACCAATGCGCTCAACCCCAAGACCATGCTCTTCGTGGTCAGCACCTACGCCCAGGTCGTGACCGCCGGCACGCCGGTCGCCCGCCAGATCGGCTACGGGCTGTTCATGTCGGTGGCGCACCTGGCCTGGTTCAGCCTGGCCGCGCTGTTCTTCTCCAACGAGACCCTGCGGGCCAGGATGTTGCGCCGGCAGGCGGTGCTGAACAGGGTGATCGGTTCGGTGCTGGTCGGCCTCGGGGTGGCTCTCGCGCTCACCCCGTCCGCGTGAGGAGGCGCATCTCGTCCTCCGAGAGCCGCAGCGCCCCGGCCGCGACGTTCTCGACGAGGTGGTCGGGATTGCCGGTGCCGGGGATGGCCAGCACGTGCGGGCCGCGCTGGAGGGTCCAGGCCAGGCGGATCTGCGCGGGGGTGGCGCCGTGCGCGCGGGCGACGGAGAGGATCTCCTCGGGCTGCGTGCCGGTGGCGCCGGACTCGCGGCCCGGGCCGGCGACGGCGAAGAACGGGACGAACGCGATGCCCTGTTCACCGCAGGCCCGTACGAACTCGTGGTCCTCGGGCGGCGCTCCGACGGCGTAGGCGTTCTGTACGCACACGACCGGTGCGATGGTCCGGGCCTCGGCGAGCTGGTCGGGGGATACGTTGGAGACGCCGAGGTGGCGTACGAGCCCGGCCTCGCGAAGCTCCGCGAGCGCGCCGAAGTGCTCGGCGATCGAACCGGTCGCCCGGCCCCTCGGGACACGCAGGTTGACGACGTCGAGGTGGTCGCGGCCGAGCTGGCGGAGGTTCTCCTCGACCTGGCCGCGCAGTTGCTCCGGCGAGGCCCACACCCAGTTGCCGGACGGGTCGCGGCCCGGCCAGACCTTGGTGGTGATGACCAGGTCCTCCGCGTACGGGGCCAGGGCGCGGTTGATCAGCTCGTTCGCGGAACGCAGCGGCGAGAAGTAGAACGCGGCGGTGTCGATGTGGTTCACCCCGAGCTCGACCGCGCGGCGCAGGACGCGGACAGCCCGGTCGCGGTCGCTCGGTATGGCGTCGGCGCCGAACGCCTCGCCGCTCTGCGCCAGGCGCATCGCCCCGAATCCAAGGCGGTTGACGGTGAGGTCGCCGAGTTTCCAGGTGCCGGCGGACGCTGCGTCGCCATCGTTGATCGTCCCTGAGGTCATGCCCGGAGTCTGACACGCGGGGCCTGGAGTCCAGAGCCTGACGTCTGGCGTCACTGGCTATCTGGCCTCACTGGCTATCTGGCCGTCACTGGCGGTATGGCCGTGTGGCACCTCGCCGGTCACGCGCCATCGCCACTCCCCTGCTGCCGACCCGCACTTGTCTCACGGTCGGCGGTCAGTTGGTGCCAGTGATGGCCACAACCGTCGGCACGACAGCGCTCCCGGCGGCGCCCGTCCGCGACGGCGAGGAGCGCGATCAGCAGCCGGAAAGCCTTCCTCCGCTCATGCTGCGGGGCGAGAAGGGCGATCTTCCCCACCTGATCCTCGATCCGCCCCCGCACGAGCAGGACCGCGGGCGTATGGGTCGGCCGCAGCCCTGAACGGCGAATGCTTTCCAGGGCTTCCTCGTCCGTGGGGTGAGCCTGGAAGCAGAACTGGGCGAGCAGGTGCAGCGTCGTCGACTGCTCGTCGTCGGGGAGCGACTCGAACCAGGCGACCCCCTGCTCCGTGGGGAGAAGGCCCTGGGCGAGTTCGTTGAGGAACACCTCGGTCTGCGGCCTGTTCATGGACCGGTCTCCTTCCCGCACACGCCCACGCATTGTCCGCCGCGCGCGACTTCCGGCGCATTCGATTTCCGCGACCGGAAATCGGCGTTGCCCGCGGCCTCACGGTCGGGTTAGGTTGAGTACGTGACTGCCGGGTCGGCCATGGGCCACGAACGAGTAGGGCACCCGGCCTCGGAGTGAGTCCGGGGCGGGCGAGAGGCCCGCCTTTTCTGCTTTCGGTGCGTGATGTGATGCCGCACCGCTCTCTGTCTGTTTGTTTCCTTCCCCAACCCGCCTCGTACGGCGGAAATTCGTCATGCCCGAAAACAGAGAAGAAAGCAGAGAATGCCGAACGATTTCAATCAGCAGGTCATCGAGGAGTTCCGTGCCAACCGCGGACGTGTCGGCGGATACTTCGAAGGAGCCCGGCTGCTCCTGCTGACCACCACGGGAGCACGAACCGGCGCTCCGCACACCACCCCTGTCGGCTACCTCCACGACGGTGGTGAGCGGGTGCTCGTCATCGCCTCCGCCGGTGGCTCACCGAAGCATCCGGACTGGTTCCGCAACCTCCTCGCCGACCCCCGCCTCACCGTCGAGGACGGTGTCTTCACGTACGACGCACGGGCCGTCGTCCTCGAGGGAGAGGAGCGCGACCGTGCCTTCGCGCGAGCCGTCGAGGCGGACCCTGGCTGGGGCGAGTACCAGGCTCGTACGGAGCGAGTGATCCCGGTGGTCGCGCTGGAGGCGGTGGAGAGCGGGCCGCCGAACACGAACACGACCTCGATGGGTGAGGCCATCAAGGTGATCCACGACGGCTTCCGACGCGAACTCGCCTTGATCCGCCAGGAGATCATGGACTCCGGGCCCGGGCTCGGCGCCCAGCTCCGGATCAACTGCCTGACCCTTTGCCAGGGGCTGCACAACCACCACACGGGAGAGGACACCGCGCTCTTCCCGTATCTCGCCGCACAGGACGACGAACTCGCCCCGGTACTGGACCGATTGCGCCAGGAGCACGAGAAGATCGCCGCGCTCCTCTCCGATCTCCGTGAGGTCGTCGCGCCGGACGGCACGGCGTACGCAGCGGCGGATGCGTCGGCGCATCAGGCGGGAGACGGCTCGGCGGGCGGCGACGCGGACCCCACGTTCGTACTCGCCGAGGTGGAGCGGCTCACCGAAGAGCTGGAGGCCCATCTCCGGTACGAGGAGGAGGAGTTGATTCCCGCTCTCGATGCCGCGGCACGGTGAGCCCCCGCAAGGTGAGCCCGGCACGGTGAGCCCCGCACGGTGAGCCCGGCGCAAACATGACCCCCGGGTGCGGCGAGCCTGCTATCCACGGGGGATGTCCCGCAGCGAATCCCCGGCTTCACCCTCATGGCGCGCGCCCTTCGCCCGCTACGTCATCGGTCGCGGCGTGTCCACCGCCGGCACCGGTCTCGTGAATGTCGTGCTCGCCTTCGCAGTGCTCCGAACCGGCGGGGACGGGTTCTCCGTCGGACTCGTCCTCGCCTGCTCGGTGCTCACGCAGACACTGCTGATTCCGGTGGGCGGCGTGATCGCGGACCGGGTGGACCGCAGAACCGTCGTGGTCCTCGGCAACGCGGTGCTCGCCGCCGCCCACGGCACCATGGGGCTGCTGCTGCTCCTCGCTCCCGACCGGGTCACGGTGTGGACGTTCGTGGCCGCGGCGGCGACGACGGGCGCAGCGGCCGCTGCCGTCCAGCCCGCCTTCCAGGGACTCATCGTCCAGTTGGTGCCGCCGACGGCGCTCCAGCGGGCCAACGCGGCCCTGCGGCTGGTCCTCAACGTGGCGCGTATCGCCGTACCCGGCCTGGGGGCGATGCTCGGCGCGGTCTTCGGGTACGGGCAGGTGCTGCTCGCCGCGGCGCTGGCGTTCGGCTCGTGCTGCGCCGTCCTCGCCGGGCTGCGGATCAGCACGCCGCCGCGCGCCACGAAGGCCGTACTGGCGGGCGCGCGCGAGGGCTGGGCCGCGTTCCGCAGCCGCCCGTGGATGTGGGGGTACGCACTCTCGGGGGCCGTCGCCGTGCCGCTGTGGCTGGCCGGGTACCAGCTGCTCGGCCCGCTGATCCTGTCCGGCCGGGACGACGGCCAGGGCCACTGGGGCTGGGCGGTCTCGGCGTTCTCCGCCGGCATGGTGCTCGGCTCGCTGATCGCGCTGCGCTGGCGGCCCCACCGGGTGATGCTCGCCTGCGTCCTCGTCCAGTTGCTGTGGCCGCTACCCCTCGCCGTCCTCGCAACGCACCCCGAGCTTCCATGGCTGCTCGTGTCGATGCTGGTCAGCGGCGCGAGCCTGGAACTGGCCGTGGTCTTCTACGAGACGGCCAAGCAGCAGCAGGTCCCGGAGGAGCTGATCGGCCGGATCACCTCCCTGACGATGTTCGGCGAGACCGCGCTCGTACCGCTCGCGTACGTCCTGGCCGGTACCGTCGCCGACCGCATCGGCTCGGGACCCGTCATGTGGATCTGCTGCCTCGGCATTCTCGCCGTCACGGTGGCGCTGCTGCCCGTCCCCGGCATCCGTCGTCTCGGCCGACCGACGGAGTCCAAGGGCGCCACCCACCTCAAGCAACGCGTCACCCGGGCATGACGTAGCGCTGCCGCGGACCGTGCGTCAGCTCCGGTGGCAGCGGCCGGTGGTGGAGTACGTCGAGACGGGAGACGGCCCGGGTCAGGGCCACGTACAGGCGGTGCGGTCCGCGCTCCTCCGCGGCGGCGATGGCGGCCGGTTCGGTCACGACGACGTGGTCGTACTCCAGCCCCTTGGCGAGGGACGCGGCAAGGACGGTGAGACGACCGTCGTCTGCGGCTGCCGTCGCCTCGCCGAGGGCATCGCGGAGCGCGGGTACGTCGGCGTCCGCCGCGATCACGCCCACCGAGCCCTCGCGGGTGAGGGCTGCACGTACCGCGTCGACCGTCGCCGCGACCACATCCGTCACCTCCCGGATCGTCAACTCCCCGTCGCGGCGCAGCGAACGGGCGGGCGGTACGTCGACGGACAGCACGCCGAGCAGCCGGTTGGCCAGCTCGACCACGGCCGCCGGGACTCGGAAGCCGGTGGTCAGCGGCACCACTGCGGCTCGGGGTTTGCCGAGGTGGGCGAGGTGTTCCGGCCAGCTGCGGGCGGCCCAGGGGGTGGTGCCCTGCGCCAGGTCACCGAGGACCGTCAGCGAGCCGAAGGCCGCGCGGCGGGCGATGACGCGGCACTGCATCGGTGAGAGGTCCTGGGCCTCGTCGACGACGATGTGGCTGTATCCGGCAGGTCGTTCGATCAGTCCGGCGAGCTCGTCGAGGAGGACGAGATCGGCGGCCGACCACTTCGCCGACTTCCAGGAGCGGGGCGGCCGGTCCCATCGGATCGCCGTCCGCTCGACCTCGGTGAGGAGTTCCTCCCTGGCGGGCAGGACACCGGTCCCATCGGGCAGGGCGCCGGTCCCATCGTGCAGGGCACCTTTGCCGTCGCCGTCGAGCAGGCCGTCCGGGTCTGTGAGCAGCCCCGCCAGCACCTCCTCCGGCCGCGCTTTCGGCCAGACCTCGTCCACGAACGCCGACACGGCCCGCGACCTGCCGATCCGCTGCGTCCAGCTGCCGCTCGTCGGCCCCGAACGGCGCTCCACCCGGAGCTGCACCGCCCGGACGACACGGGTACGGACGCGTTCCCGCCCGACCGCGTACGGCGGCCCCTCCTCCCGTACGTCGGCGACGATCCGCCGCAACTCGCCGAGCGGGACGCGCCAGCGGTACGAGCCGTCGGGTACGGACAGTTCGGCGTCCGGGGTGACGACGCGGGCGTACAGCGCGCGGTGCAGGACGACCGCCATCCGGGCGTCGTGCTTGACGGCGGCCGCGGCGTCGCTGTCCTGCACGCGCACCGGATGGCGGGCGATCTCGTCCTCGACCGTCGACTGACGGACGTCCATCTCGCCGAGCGCGGGCAGCACTTCGGAGATGTAGGAGAGGAACGTGCGGTTCGGGCCGAGGATCAGCAGTCCACCGCGCCGGATGCGCTGGGGATGGGTGTAGAGGAGATACGCGGCGCGGTGCAGGCCGACGGCCGTCTTGCCGGTACCGGGGGCACCCTGGACGCAGACGGATTCGGCGAGGTCGGAGCGTACGAGCGCATCCTGTTCGGGCTGGATGGTCGCGGCGATGTCGCGCATCGGGCCGACGCGCGGACGCTCGATCTCGCCGGCGACGATGCCGCTCGTGGCCGTGCCGGTGCCTGCGGGGTCTGTGGTGCCCGTGGTGCCGTGGGTGCCGGTGATGGCGCCTTCGGCGGTGCTCGCCCCGGGATCGCCGCGCGTCAGGGGCTCGTCCTCCAGTCCGGTCAGATCCGCGGAGTCACCCTTGCTGTGCGGGGCCCAGCCGAAGCGGCGGCGTACGGCGACGCCCTGAGGGTCGTGTGCGCTCGCCTGGTAGAAGGCCCGTGAGACGGGAGCGCGCCAGTCGATGACGAGGGGCGGAGCCGCCGGGTGCTCGCTGATGCGGCGGCGGCCGATGTGATGGATCTGGCCGTCCTCGTGGTCGAGACGGCCGAAAAAGAGCGGGCTGGGCGGGAGTTCGCGCAGTTCTTTGGCATGACTGCGGAGCTCGTAGCCGAGCGCTTCGGCGTCGGCACCCGAGGCGGAGACGTCCTCGCTGGTGACGACACGCGTGGCGGCGCCTTCGGTCATCGCGGTCAGAGCGGCCCTGCAGAGGTCGTGGTAGTCGCGTTCCTGGCTGAGCGCATGCTCGAGTGACGTCATTCCATCGAGAATAACGTAACTGAGTTACATTTTTTACTTGAACTCAGAAGACCGGGAGCCCTTCCTCAACGAAACCCATCCTCAGGACCGAGCGAGCCCCCTACGCAGCTGACCGAAGGCGAGATCCACGGCGGCCACGGCATCGGCGTACACGTCGTCCGCGCGCTCGCCCGCCGAGATACGGCGCCAGTTCTCCTCGGCCAGCACCCGCAGCACGGCGACGATCTGCCCGGCCGCGAGCCGCGCACCGACACCCGCGCCAAGGGCCGCGGCCAGCGCCTCCTCCGACCTCCCCTGGTACGGGTACAGGCGCGCCACCAGGCTCGGAGTCCCGTACAGCAGCCGGTGAAAGGCGAGCACGTGCGGGTGATCGTTCAACCCGGTCACCGGATCCCGGCGGGCCAGCCCGTCGAGGAGATGACGGCGCAGCGCGTCGAGCGGGGTCTCGTCCTCCGCGCGGGCGGCGACGACGCGCGCGGCCTCATCCTCGTGGTCGGCGAACCGGTGCAGGACGAGGTCCTCCTTCGCCGGGAAGTAGCGGAAGAGGGTCGGCTTGGAGACCTCCGCGGCGGCGGCGACCTCGGCGACGGAAACGGCGTCGAAGCCCTTCTCCAGGAAGAGAGCGATCGCCGCGTCGGAGATCGCCTGGTACGTCCGTCGCTTCTTGCGCTCGCGCAGCCCCAGCTCAGCACTCATGCACCGAGCGTACGCACTGAGGGTCTGGCGCAACTGGTCAGCGGATGACGCAGCGGATCAACGGAGGGCACAGCAGGTCAGCGAACAGCGCAGCCAGCGGGTCAGCGGGGATCCGCCGATCCCTCCCGTCCGCCCTCCTGCGTCGCGATCAGTACCGCCACCCCGTCCAGGATCCGGTCCAGCCCGAAGGTGAACTCGTGGTCGGGCTCGTCCGGCTGGGTCAGCACACCCGAGCCGAGCAGCCTGGCCACGGCCGGATAGCGCTGCGGGTCGGCGAGCCGGGTCAGGGTGTTCACATGGCGGGCGAGGAACTCCTCCTCGCCGCCGCTCGCCGCGACCGCCGCACCGATGTCGCTCATCATCATGGCCTCGCTCCGGACGAAGCCGCCGACCAGCACGATCACCGAGATCTTCTGACCGTCGTCGAGCCCGGTGGACTCCAGCGCCACCATGCCCTGCTCCCACCACGCCACCATGTTGGGGGTCGCCGGCGGGCCGGACACCGGGACGCGCAGCGCCCACAGGTTCCGGTGGAAGACCTCGCGCTGCGCCCACGCCCAGGCGGCGAGCGCCGTACGCCACCCCTCGCCCTGCCGTGTCGGCGGCGGGGTCCCGATGACCGCCTCCTGCATCAGGACGTACAGCTCGTCCTTGGCGGCGACGTACCGGTAGAGCGACATCGTCGAGACGCCGAGCACCTTCGCGACGCGCCCCATCGAGACCGCCGCGAGCCCCTCCTCCGCCGCCAGCCCGACCGCGGCGTCGACGATCCGGCCCAGACTGAGCCCTGGCCTGGGGCCTTTGGAGGGGCGCTCCCGCAGCCCCCACGCGGCCTCGATGCTCGCGGGCAGCCCCGTACCGCTGCCCTTGCCGCTGCCGCTGCCGCCTGATTCGCCGCGCTCGGCCACCGGTCCGCACCTCTGTTCTCCGAAGAACCTTGACGCACATCCTAGTAATGCGTAACCCTTACGCGATAACGCGTATGCCATACGCAGTACATGCAACTCCGAGCTGAGGGGGAACGGCATGACGCCGAGCTCACAGGAGCCGACCGCACGAGAGCCGCGCGCACAGAAGCCAGGCGCAAGGGAGCCAGGCGCACAGGACCCGCACCACCACCCGTCCCGCCCCGCCGTCGAGGCCACCGCCCTCAGGAAGTCGTACGGCGACGTCCGCGTCCTCGACGGCGTCGATCTGCGCGTCGAACGGGGCACCGTCTTCTCGCTCCTCGGCCCCAACGGCGCGGGCAAGACCACCACCATCCGCATCCTCGCGACGCTCACCACCGCGGACGGGGGCCACGCCCGGATCGCCGGCCATGACGTCGTCGCCGAACGGGCCGCCGTACGCAGGGCGATCAGCCTCACCGGTCAGTTCGCGGCGGTCGACGAGATGCAGACCGGCGAGGAGAACCTGCGGATGATGGCCCGCCTCGGCGGCGCCTCACGCGCGGCCGCCCGCCGCCGCGCCGCCGAACTCCTCGAACGCTTCGACCTCACCCCGGCCGCCGGCCGTCTCGCGCGCACCTACTCGGGCGGGATGCGGCGCAGGCTCGACCTCGCCGCCGGCCTCGTCGGCAGCCCCGAGGTGATCTTCCTGGACGAGCCGACGACCGGCCTCGACCCGCGCAGCCGCCAGCAGCTGTGGCAGGTCGTACGGGAGTTGTCGGCGGGCGGGGCCACGGTCTTCCTCACGACGCAGTACCTGGAGGAGGCCGATCAGCTCGCGGACCGCATCGCCGTGATCGACAGCGGTCGGATCGTCGCCGAGGGCACCGCCCACGAGCTCAAGAGCCGGGTCGCGGGTCATCGTCTCGACCTCGTACTCACCAGCCGCGACGCCTACGAACGCCACACCGCCCGCGCGGTCCACCGCTCCCCCGAGACCCTCACCCTCGGCCTCCCGACCGACGGCATCGCGGCCCACGTCCGAGCCCTGCTCGACGAACTCGACCCGGACCGCGGCGACGTGGCCCGCTTCTCCCTGCACACCGCGACGCTCGACGACGTCTTCCTGACCCTCACCCGTACGGCACCGCGCGACGCCACCGCCGAGGAGCCCACCCATGTCTGACGCGCTCACCCTGACCGGCCGCGGCATCCGCCTCAGCAGGCGCAACGTCGATGCCGTCATCACCAGCATGATGCTGCCCGTCATGCTGATGCTGATCTTCGTCTACTTCTTCGGCGGAGCCATCGACACCGGCACGGAGTACGTCACCTACGTCGTCCCCGGCGTCCTGCTGCTGTGTGCGGGATTCGGTGCCTCCACCACCGCCGTGACCGTCAGCGACGACATGAAGGGCGGCATCATCGACCGCTTCCGCTCGCTCGACATCGGCGGCATCCCCATCCTCACCGGCCACGCCGCCGCCAGCACCGCCCGCAACCTCGTCTCGACCGCCCTCGTCCTCGGCGTGGCCTTCGCCATCGGCTTCCGCCCCTCGGCGACACCGGCCGGCTGGCTCGCCGCCGCCGGTGTCCTGCTCGCCTTCATCGTGGCCATCTCCTGGCTCTCGGCGGCGATCGGACTGCTCGCCAAGTCCCCGGAGGCGGCAGGCGGGTTCACGTTCTTCATGATGTTCCTGCCCTACCCGAGCAGCGCGTTCGTCCCGATCGACACGATGCCGAACTGGCTCCACGGCTTCGCGGAACACCAGCCGGTCACCCCGGTGATCGAGTCCCTCCGCGGCCTCCTCCTCGACCAGCCCGTCGGCAACACCCCGTGGATCGCGCTGGCATGGTGCGCGGGGCTGCTGGCCCTGGGAACGGCGGGCGGGTCGCTGCTGTTCAGGCTGCGGACGAGGTGATCCGGCCCCGCGGCGAGCGGTGTTCCCGTCCTGTGGGTCACTGTTCCCGCGGTATCGCCATGGGTAGCCTTGCCTGCGGCAGCGTCGGGGATCAGGGGGGGGGAGTCGCTGTGCCCATCAGGCCGCGCTATCGGCGGGTGTCAGCTCTGCAGCGGCAGTTCTTCAATCGTGAAGGACTGCTCGCGACGTACGACGGGGAGTTACGGGGAGCCTTCGAGAATCCGCGGATCCTGAACCTGGTCGGCGTCGGGGGAATCGGAAAGTCACGCCTGCTGCAGGAACTGCGCTCCCGCACTCCGGACACCTTCCGTACGGCCCGTCTCGACCTGCAGCTTCCGACGTTGCGGCAGCAGGAGGACGCTCTCGCCGTACTGCGCATGGAACTCGGCGCACAGGGCGTGAAGTTCGACCGATTCGACATCGCCTACGCCGTCCTGTGGCAGCGCGTGCATCCCCAGCTGCCGATGGACCGGAAGAACACGCCCTTCGCCGAGGACAGCGAAGTGCTGTCGAAGATACTCGACGACGCCATGGGCCTGCCGGTGTTCGGTACGGCGGCAGGGCTGGTGCGGCTCACGGGCCGGGCGATGGCCAACCGGCAGCGCAGACAGAGGATCCAGTCCGACCCGACGCTCCAGGAACTCGACAGCCTCTCGAACGCGGACCTGGGGCACGCGGTCTCCTACCTGTTCGCCGAAGAGTTGCGGCAGGCGGCCGAGGAGCGGCCGTACGTGCTCTACGTGGACGCCTACGAGGCCATGGTGCCCACCCCGCTGCCGGGCGGCCGCAGTTACGGTTCCGACGCCTGGCTGCGCGATCTGCTCGGGCAGCTCCACGGCGGGCTGACCGTGCTGGCAAGCCGGGAACCCCTTGCCTGGACGGTCTACGACAAGGACTGGGAGGCGGTGATCCGGGAAGAGAAGGTCGACGGGCTCCCGATGACCGCTCGCCTCGAACTGCTCTCCCAGGCGGGCATCACGGAGATCGCACGACAGCGCACGATCGCCGAGGCCAGCGCGGGAGTGCCCTTCTACCTCCATCTCGCCGTGGACACACATGTGCAGAATCCGGCCAGGACGGAGGACGCCGGAACGGCGGAGGAGATCGTCCAGCGGTTCCTGCAGCACGTGGCTCCGGACGAGGTCCGGATCCTGGAACTGCTCAGTGTCGCGCGGACCTTCGACCAAGGGGCGTTCCGTGCCATCGGCCGGCACTTCGACCTTCCCACCAATCTGCTGACCTGGGAGTCGCTCACCTCCTATTCGTTCGCCTACCCGCTGCCCGAGGGCTGGTTCCGGCTGCACCAACTGATGATCGTGGCGCTTCAGCACCACCTCCCGCCCACGGTCACACGCGAGGTCCACGCTGTGCTCCGGAAGTTCTGGGAAGAGCTGGCGGAGCGCGTCGAAGCCGGGGCGGCGCGTTCAGGAGTGACCCGCTCCTCCCCCCTGCGGGAGGCCGTCTACCACGGACTCCATGCGGAGAACATCTCCCCCGAGCAGATCCAGAAGCACGCCGACCGGGCCATCATCATGGGCGGCAGGCAAGCGGTGGACGGCATGGTCAAGGACATCCGGAGCCACCTCGCGGCCCCGGCGGAAACCGACTACGCCGTTGCCGCCCTGCCCGGGATCCGTGACGCCGCCGACTGTCTGGACGCCGAGTCGAAGCTGGAGCTCGGGGACACGAACGCGGCCATGGCGCTGACTCCTGCCCTCGACATGCCTGTCCGCTCGGTCGTCTCGGCACGCCTCGCACTGGCCGGGGCCAACGCGCGCCGGATCGCCGGGGAGAGCAGCCATGCGGCAAGCATCTTCACCCGGGTCTGGGAGGAGCACGCGGGGGAGGCCCGGACCTCCGCCGGGTTGTGTGTCGCGGACATCCGGATGTGGCAGGGCGACTTCGCGGGCGCCTTCGCTCTGGCGGAGGAGGTCCATGACATCTGTGCCCCGCACGAGCACATCATTCGTGGGGACCTGAAGCGCTTGATGCACCTGGGGCACCGCTTCCTGATGGACTTCGGCAGGGCCGCGGAACTCATGGCGCACGCCGAGGAGGAGTACGACGCGATAGGCGCCGTCGTGGGCCTTGCCAACATCAGGACCAACAGGGCCGAGCTGCTGGCGTTCACGGATCCCGAGGCCGCCGTCGTGGAGGCGGGCGCCGCCCTCGACGTCCAGCGGGATCTCGGCGCCCAGCACGAAATCGGAAAGGTGTACACCGCGATGGCCATCGCCCAGCTACGGCTGGGGCAACTGGACCGGGCGGACATGGCCTTCCGCAACGCCAACACCGCTCTCGACCTGGCCGGCTACCGCTCGGGGCGAGCCCGGGCCGACATGTTCCGGGCCTTCCTGCTACTGCGTCGGGGTGAGCGAAGGGCGGCACAGGAGCTGCTGCTCCACTCGGCACGGGAGCTGGAGGCCTGCCAGGTCTATCCTTCGCTGATTCTGACCATTCAACGCGCGGCCGAGCGCACCGGTCTCATCGATCCCGAGCTCACAGCGGCCGCCGAACGCGCTCGTCCCTCACTGCGCCTGCTCGGAGCGCCGCAAGACCTGCACAGCCGCACGGATGATGTTCTGTCGACGCTGCTCGAGGTGACCTCGTGACCTGGCTCAGGCTCTACCAGCAGGCATCGGAGGCGGACGGTGCCGCCGGGTACTACAACCGCAATGTCGGGGTGGACACCCCCGAAGGGAAGGTCAACGTCCGTATCCCCCTGGCGGGGGCGGACATCATGGACGTACGGCTGTGGCGCGAGGAGGAGGTACTCGCCTGCATCAGGCCCTACGTCGACCAGGCGCCCGAGTTGCGCCATGTGTCGGACGAGCCACGGTTCCAGGTCCACCACTTCATCGACGGACGGGTGCTCGACGGCTTCTGCCCGCGCGGACGCTCCGTTCCCGTCCATGTGATGGGCGATGTCGTGGCGCTGATGGACCAGCTGACGCGGATCCCTGAGGAGAAGGTGCCCGGGATCCCCTCCCATTGGCCGGCCTCCGGCGACAGCAGCGGATTCGCCCGGCTGCTGGCCGACCTCACCCGGAGAATCCATCGGGCACATGCCGAGGAATACCGGCACGTCTTCGCCGACTTCGGCATCCCGGAAGAACCGCTGGCAGTCGTCGATGCTTTGTGGGACGGGCTCACGCCCCGGCCGTTCACCGTGCTCCACGCCGACCTGCACCGCAAGAACATGATCGTCCACAACGGTGTCACCTGGTTCCTCGACTGGGAGCTGGCGCTGTGGGGCGATCCGGCGTACGAACTCGCGATCCACTTCCACAAGATGGACTATCCGGACGAGCAGCGGGCCGAGGTGATCCGGCAGTGGCAGGAACGACTGCCGGCACCGTCCACCACCGGACCGCGCGGCGATCTCGACCTGTACATGGCGCACGAGCGCATCAAGTCGGCGATCGTCGACACGATCCGCTACTCCAAGCAGCTCGCAGGCGCGCGCCCCCCGGAGCGCGACGTCCTCCTCACCCGGCTGGCGAAGAAGGTGAACGCCGCCCGCCTGGTGTGGGGATCGTCTCCCGACATCACTCCTGAGCGGGTTGCCACCACGCTCGCCCCCTGGACGGAGACGTAGCCGTGGACCCTGTTGCCCTCTACGAAGAGGCCTGCGCGCGGGAGGGCGAGTCGGGGCACTACAACCGCAACGTCCGGATGGAGGCGGACAGCGGTCCCGTCGTCGTCCGGATGCGTTCCGGTGACCCCGAGGCCATGGATCTCACCCTGTGGTCCGAGGCCGACGTGCTCTCCGCCATCGGCCCTCATGTGCCCGCGGCTCCCCGCCTCCTGCACGCCAGCACCGACCCCGGCTTCCAGATTCACGAGTTCGTGGAGGGCCGGCGCGTCGACGCTCTCTTCCCCGACGGCAAGCCCCTGCCCGAGCCGGTACTGGACAGCATCGAGACTCTCTTCGGCCGGCTGCTGCGGGTACCGGCCCGCGCCCTGCCCGAAGTGCCCGGCGACTGGCCGCACGACGGGGACACGGCAGGCTTCGCCGGACGCCTGTTGGGCCTCGTCCGCGTGATCCGGCGCAGGCACGACGCCACAGCCGGCGGCCTGTACGAGGCTCTCGGCATCCCGGAGGACCCGTGCACTCTGCTCCAGGAGCGGGCGGCCGGTCTGGCCGAGCGGCCCTTCCGGCTGCTGCACGCGGACATCCATCGCAAGAACATGATCCTCGGCCGTCGGGGGCAGGTCGTCTTCCTCGACTGGGAGCTCGCTCTGTGGGGCGATCCCGTGTACGACCTCGGCGACCACCTCCACAAGATGTCCTACTCACCGGCCGAGCGGCATGTGGTGGCCGAGGGCTGGGAGCGCGCGGCACCGAGCGAGTGCCGAACGCAGTGGAGCCGCGACCTCGGCTACTACCTCGCCTACGAGGCGGTGAAGTCGGCCGTCGTGGACACGATCCGCTGGGGACGGCGCATCGCCGCGGAACAGGACCGGGAAGCCCGGTCCACACTGGCCGGGGAACTCGCCGACAAGATCGCCGCGGCCCGGCCCCACTGGACTGCCGGACCGCGGCCGGCACCCGAACCGAGCGACATCGAGTCGGCGGTCGAGCACTGGATGGCCTGAGAACGGCCGCGACGCGGCCGTGGTCCACACCCCCGCGTCAGAAGATGTCCGGGCACCACGGCCGGCGTGGGGTGCGGAAGAGGGTGTCCGCCAGGGCTGCCGTGCCCGGGCGTTCCTCGGTGACACGGCCCAGGGCCTGCAGGCGCAGTACCGATTCGTCGCCCAGGTAGAGGGCGCCCAACTCCCGTACGTCCATGGAGAGGTCGGCCGCGAGGTCGGTCGGGGAACACTCCGCCGCTCCGCCGGGGCGCACGTCCAGCCGGAATCGGCCGGACGCAAGCCCCGCCGGGTCGTGGAGGTCCAGGACCAGCGTGCCGGGGGTGCTGTACGTACGCGCCTCCAGGGCCCGTACGACGTCCAGGATGCGCACCCACAGGGAGTCCGCGTGGGTGACCGTGCGGGCCGCGCGGGGGTCGGGGAGGAAGTGGGGGAGGAGGTCGTCGGGGGCGCGGCAACCGGTCCGCACCGTGGTGACCCAGTCGATCGAGCAGAGGAAGTGCCACAGGGCGCGCTCGGCGGCGGGCGAGGTCGCGATCAGTTTCTCGACGACCGCGGTGTTGTCGGGCTGCCCGGCATCGGTCCAGTGAGGCTCGGCCCGGTAGACGACCAGGCCTTCCACGTTGCCGGCGGCCGAGCGGTACAGCGCGTAGTAGGGCTCCTTCCAGGGCTCGGCACCGACCGGATCCTGGCCCGTGTTGGTCGCCCACCAGTGCTCGTCGCGGTCGGTTGCCCCGGCCTGGCCGGTGCGGAAGCGGTCGTACAGCTCAGGGCCGAGCTTGCGGACCTCCGCGGCGTCGACCAGATCGGTCCGGCCGCCGTCGTCGGGGACCGGCCGGCGGGGGTCGAGGCCGGTGCGGCGGACGTCGATGCTCCACTCGGTGAACCAGGTCGCGGGGCCGAAGCCGTACCGCCCGTAGATCGGGTACTCGGCGGCGACCAGCGTCGAGACGGCCTCGCCGCGCTCCTTCGCGGCCGCGAGATCCGTGGTGATCATCCTGGTGAGCAGGCCGCGGCGGCGGTGCGTCGGGGAGACGGTGACGTTGGAGACGGCGTTCGCCTGCACGACGGCGCCGCCGGGGACCGTGAGTTCCTGGGTGAAGGAACGGTACGTCGCCACGCAGCGGCCACCGTCGAACGCGCCCAGCACCCGGGGCAGGTCGGAGTGTGCCAGCCGGACCGCCGCGTACGCCGGGGTGATCACCGGGGACTGCAGAAAGCCGGTCCTGCACGCGCGCAGCCAGTCGGCGAACTCGGACTCGTTCACGGGACGCACTTCAGGGCGCGCATCGGGGCTCATGGCGCCACGCTATGCGTGACCGTCCCGCCCGTCACGGGAATTTCCGGAACGTGGATCCCGAAGCGGAAGCAGTGCTTCAGAAGGCCGCCCGGATCTCTCCGACCGGCCGGCCGCCACCGTGGACCGGGGCCTCGGCGATGCGTGCCACGACCGGGTCGTCCACGCCAAGACCTTCCAGCAGCCGCGCCAGCACCGGGCCCAGCGCCCGCGTCCCACCGTCGTCGATCTTGAAGGCGAGAGCCCGCCCGTCGGACAGGGCCACCGCCTGGACCGCCTCGGCACCCACCTTCGAGAGCGCGCCCGGCACGGCCCGCATCAGCCAGGTGTCCGGACGGTTCGTCCCGGCGACGTACTCGGGGTGGGCGCGCATCGCATCCGCCACCCGTCGTTCGGCCGAGCCCTCCGGAGCCAGGACGAACAGTCGGTACGCCCGCGCCAGGCCCAGCAGGCTGATCGCCATCAGCGGCGCCCCGCAGCCGTCCGTACCGATCGCGGCGACCGGCTCTGCCGCGGACTCCTCCACGACCGTGCGCGTCAGCAGCTGAAGCGGGTGGGACGGGTCGACGTACGTGTCCAGCTCCCAGCCGTTCAGACGGCACGCCGCCAGCATCGCCGTGTGCTTGCCGGAACAGTTCATGGCGATCCGGCCCCGTCCCCGGCCGGACGCGAGATACCTCTCCGCCTCGGCCGGGTCCAGCGGCAGGGCGGGCGGGGTGCGGAGGTGGTCCGCGGTCAGCCCGTTCTCGGCGAGCATCCTGCGGACCAGCTCGACATGGAACGGCTCGCCCGAGTGACTCGCCGCGGCCAGCGCCAGCCGCTCCCCCGCGAGGTCGAGGCCCGCGCGCAGCACGGCCGCGGCTTGCATCGGCTTGTTCGACGAGCGCGGGAAGAACGGCGCGGCCGGGTCGCCCAGTGCCAGCTCCACGCTGCCGTCCGCCGCCAGGACGACCAGGGAGCCCCGGTGCCGGCCCTCGACGAAGCCGGAGCGTACGACCTCGGCGAGGACCGGGTGGGTCACAGGCACAGGCACAGGCACAGGCACAGGCACAGGCAACGACGCGGACGTCGTCGCGGCCTCGGGCTCGCGCTCGGGCTCGGACGCGGGGACGGGCTCGGACGAGCTGGCGGGCATGCGGCGGCCTTCCGGGACAGGGACCCGCCCCGGAAGCCGTGCCGCCGGAGGCAGCCCGGCCGGAGGCAGCCCCGCCGGAGGGAGCCCGGCCGGAAGCAGCCACGCCCCCGGACGCCGCACCCCGCGCGTCAGGTGAGCAGGTCGTCTACTTGCGCTTCGCCCTCACGGTACCTGCGCGCGATCTCGGCGCTGCAGTCGTCCGCGGTGCGCTGCAACTGCTGGCGCTGCCGCGAGACCTGCTGCTCATAGCCCGCGAGCCGCCCCATCGCCGCGTGCAGTTCGTCGTCCGTGCGCGCGTCCAGGTCGGAGAGCTCCACCTCGGCGAGCATCTCCGCGGCCAGCAGCCGGTACTCCTCGCCGCGCGGCGTGGACAGCGTGACGTGCCGGGCCGAACTGCCGCGCCGCGACGGCGGGTCGGTGAGGATCTGCGAGAGCCGGTCGACGACCGCGGCGTCCGGGCTGGTCAGGCCCGGTCCGCCGGCCGAGGCGGAGAACACGGGCGCGGGCGCCGGCGGTGCCGTACGCCGGGACAGCTCCGCGCGGAGGATGTCGATCCGGCCCTGCAGCAGTCGCCGCACATAGCTGAGGTCCGCCTCGTCACGCTGCGAATCCTTGCGCAGCGCGCGCAGCTCCGGCAGCCGCAGGGTGGCGAGGTCGTGTGTACGGGGCTCGGTGTACGGGGCAGCGGTGCGTTGCGCGGGCGGGCGGACGGCGCCCGTCCCGGAGGCGGAACGGCGGGTCGTCGGTACGGGACCGGGCGACTGCCCGGCGCCAGGAGTGCTCATGCGTGAATCAGTCCCCTCGACCGGTGCATGGGGTCTCCCCGGGCAAGGAGGGCCGAGGGGATGCACCGACTCCGTGCATCGTGCCACTACGGACGGTACCGGTGCAGGCGGTCTGCACCCGTTCAGCCCCCGATAGGTTGGTCTGTATGCGTGCAGTGGTGCAGAGGGTCGACGGCGCGAGCGTCGTGGTGGCCGGTGAGACCGTGGGTGAGATCGTCGGCCAAGGGCTGTGTGTGCTGGTGGGAGTCACCCACGGGGACACGGCGGAGAAGGCGGCGCAGCTCGCCCGCAAGCTGTGGTCGGTGCGGATTCTCGACGGCGAGAAGTCCTGCTCCGACGTGAATGCGCCCTTGCTGGTGATTTCCCAGTTCACTCTCTACGGGGACGCCCGCAAGGGCCGCCGTCCCACGTGGAACGCCGCGGCGCCGGGAGAGATCGCCGAACCGCTCGTCGACGAGGTGGTGGCCCGGCTGCGGGAGCTGGGGGCCCAGGTGGAGACGGGCCGGTTCGGAGCGGACATGCGGGTCTCGCTCACGAACCACGGCCCGTTCACGGTGCTGATCGAGGTGTGAGGCCCTGGGCCGACGGCGCGGGGCGCAGGATGCGACCGGGCCGGGCGTGGCGGCGCTACGGTTCGACCACGACCTCCTGGGCCGCCGCCGTGTCGCCCGCCAGCAGTTCCGCGTCCACCGGCACGTTCCGCTTCACCAGCGCGAGCGCGATCGGGCCCAGCTCGTGGTGGCGGGCGGACGTCGTGATGAAGCCGAGCTGACGCCCTTCCTCGCCGTCCGCGGCCAGGCGTACCGGCGTGCCGTGCCCGGGCAGGTGCACCTCGCTGCCGTCGAGATGCAGAAAGACCAGCCGGCGCGGCGGCTTCCCCAGGTTGTGGACGCGCGCCACGGTCTCCTGGCCCCGGTAGCAGCCCTTCTGGAGGTGCACGGCGCTGCCGATCAGCCCGACCTCGTGCGGGATGGTGCGGTGGTCGGTCTCGAAGCCGAGCCGTGGACGGTGCGCCTCGACGCGCAGCGCCTCGTACGCCAGGACACCGGCCGCGGGGCCGTTGGCCGCGGCGTACGACTCCAGGGCGGCCCGGGGCAGGAAGAGATCACGGCCCTGCGCGGTCTCCCGTACGACCACGCCCTCCGGGGCCTCGGCGATCGAGCCGGCCGGCAGATGCACGACCGCGAACTCGTCCGTACGGTCGGCGACCTCCACCTGGTAGAAGAACTTCATCGACTCCAGGTACGTGAGGAGCGACTCCTGCGTGCCGGGCTCGATGTGCGCCCACACCGTCTCGCCGTCGTCCACGAGATACAGCGCGTGCTCGATGTGGCCGTTCGCGGACAGGATCAAGGCCTCGGTGGCCTCCCCGGCGGGCAGCTCGCTCAGGTGCTGGGTGAGCAGCAGATGCAGCCAGCTGAGCCGGTCGGGGCCCGAGACGGTGATGACGCCGCGGTGCGAGAGGTCGACGAAACCGCTGCCGTCGGCGAGCGCGCGCTGCTCGCGGAACAGGTCGCCGTAGTGCGCGGCGACACCTTCGTCGCGCCCCTCGGCCGGGACAGCGCCGGGCAGGGACAGCAGAGGGCTGATCGTTGAATGTCGCTGCATGGACATAAGCCTACGACTGGCCGGCGGCTGCCTTCCGGGCGCACTGGCCGCACTGGCCGAAGATCGCGAAGTGCTTCATGTCCGTGGTGAACCCGAACTGCTCACGGAGCTCGGCCGTGAAGCCGGCGGCCACGTCGACATCGGCCTCGATCACGTCGCCGCAGTCCCGGCAGACCAGATGGAGATGGTGGTGCCGGTCGGCGAGGTGGTAGGTGGGCGCGCCGTGCCCCAGATGGGCGTGCGAGACCAGGCCCAGCTCCTCCAGCAGCTCCAGCGTCCGGTAGACCGTCGAGATGTTCACCCCGGAAGCGGTCTTGCGCACCTCGACGAGGATGTCGTCGGGGGTCGCGTGCTCCAGGGTGTCGACGGCTTCGAGGACAAGCTGGCGCTGCGGAGTCAGACGGTAGCCGCGCTGCCGCAGGTCGCTCTTCCAGTCGGTGCTCACCACGCGTCCAGTGTAGGCAGCGCGGACGGTCCTGGCCCGGTCCCGGCGGAACACCCGGAAGGTCCGGGGTCGACGACCTGCGTCGACGACCTGCTTGAAGAGGACCTACCTGAAGACGACCTACTTGAAGAACGCGATGCCGTCGTCCGGCAGGTCACCGAGGTCCTTGGCCCATGACTCGACCTGCTCCGGGGTGACGACCTTCTTCAGGTGCGCCGACATGTACGGCCGCAGCGGCACCTCGGGGGTCGCCTTCTCGCCGACCCACATCAGGTCGCCCTTGACGTAGCCGTAGAGCCGCTTGCCTCCCGAGTACGCCGAGGAGGCGGCGGTGCGCGCGACCGCGTCCGTCGCCAGGTCGATCTGCGGCTTCTTGTCGGCGAGGTCGCCGTACCAGATCTCCACGATGCCCTGGTCACGGACCATGACGATCTCGACCTTGCGGTCCTTGTCGATGCGCCAGTAGCCCGACTCGGACTCCAGCGGCCTGACCTTGTTGCCCTCGGAGTCCAGCACCCAGCTGTGCGACACGTACTCGATGAAGTCCCGGCCGTCGTGGCTGAAGGTCACGGACTGGCCGAAGTTGCACTTCTCCGAGCCGGGGAAGTCGGACACACCCGCGCCCTCCCACGTGCCCAGGAGAAAGGCGAGGGGAACGAGGTCGGGATTGAGGTCGGACGGGATCTCGATCATGAGTGGCTCTGTCGATCTGTGGGAGTCGATCTGCGGAATACGGGCGGTACGGGCGGTACGGGCGGAATACGGGATTAGCGCTGGCCCTGGTACAGCTTCTTCACGGCCAGGCCGGTGAAGGCGAGCACGCCGACACAGACCAGGACCAGCAGAATCTCGAAGAACAGGATCACGGGTACTCCTCGGATGGGCGTGCAGGCTGTACGGGCCGGACCCCAGCTTAGTGGGCGGGGGCCCGGCCCTCTCTGCGAGGTCAGCCCAGGAGCTGGTTCTGCAGGACGACCGTCTGGTGGAAGGGGACGCTCAGGGCCTCGCCCTTCCGGGACTGGAAGATCAGCGCGACGGTGTCGCCGGCCTGGATGTACGCCTGCCGGGTCTGTACGGGCCCGATCGGCTTCGCCTCCGTGTAGACGGAGATCGCCGACTTTCCGACGGCGGGCCCCTCGACGTCCCATCCCTCGTCCAGCTCGGCATCCCCCGGCGCGGCCGCCAGCGCCACATCGGGGGACAGCCCGACCCCGAGCTCGATGCCGGTGAACTCCTCCGCCGTGCCGGCCGAGTCGAACCGGAGGAGATAGACACGGGACGTGGTGCCGTCGGGCATGGTCCAGCCACGGGCGGCGATGTGCCGTACGGCGTAGTCGGTCAGCGCCTGCTCGAGGTCGGGGCGGTGGTCCTTCGCGTACTCCGAGACGTACTGGGCGTTGCTGACCCAGCCGCCGTTCAGCTTCTTGTCCTCGGTGGCCCCCGCCGGGGCGGGAAGCAGCAGTTCACGCAGGTCGGCGTGGTGGATCTCGTGCTGGTTGCCGTCGGTGAAGGGCCGGGGGCTGCCTTCGGGAAGGGCGGGCAGCGAAAGGCGCGGATAGTCCCAGCGGCCGTCGCTCTCGGTGGCGAGGCCCGGAACGTCCGAGCGCTCCATGGCGGCGATCCCGTACGCCGTGCCGGTGCCGAGCCCGCCGCAGACGAGCACGGCGGCGGTCCAGCGCGCGAGGGCACGCAGCACGCGGCGCCGGTCGCGCGGCGGCGCGTCCGTGTCCGTCACCGGCTCCACGGCTTCCGCGCGCTGCTCGGTCTCCACCGCTTCCGCGGGCTGCCCGGTCTCCACCGGCGGCTCGGTCGTCCCGGCGGTCTGCCCGACCCGGGCGCTCTGCTCGGCGCCCTCGGCCTGCTCGATCTGCTCGATCTGCTCGGCCTGATCGGCGCCTTCGGTCTGGCCGCTCTGCCCGACCTTCTCGGTGCCCTCGGTCTGCCCGACCGTCTCGATCTGCTCGGTCATACGTACTCTCCCGGCGAAGCGATGTGATCGAGCTGCTCCTGCACCATGTCGGCGATCGCCGTCTTGTCGAACGGCGCCATGCCCACCGCGTTGACGCTCACCAGCAGCTCGGAGTCGTACGCGAAGCACTGCATCCCGTCGAGGTCCTTCCAGTCCTTGTGCTTCTTGGCCCCGTCCTTCTTCGCCTTCGGACCGACGAAGCAGTCCACGTTCTTGTGGCCCTTGATCTTCGGTCCCTTCGGGAGATCGAGCAGTCCCACCAGTTCCGTCTGGAGCTTGTACGCGTCGCGCACCTGACGCGTGTTCTTCATCCGGGTGATCTCCACGGTGATGACGACGTCCTGCTCGTACGCGCCCCCGCGCTCGGCGAACTCGGTGGCGAACGTGCGGACGGCGATGCCCTGGACCCCGTACTTGTCCACCTGCTTCTCGTAGGCACGGCGTTCGTTGCCGGACAGGCGGCGGCCCCACTCCTTCATCAGGGCGGTCGCCTGCTTGCCGCTCAGCTCGACGTCATTGCCGTACTCCTCGAAGTCGGGGCCGAGACGGTATCCGTCGGGCACCGGCAGCAGCAGCTTGCTGAGCGGGGTGGAGGCCCGACCGCGCCGGGCGTTCTCGGCAGGGTCCTTCGAGGGCTTGCTCTTCGCATCGGCCCATACGGTGGTGGGAACGGTGCGGTCCGCGCCGTCCACCGTCACGACGGTGTACGCGGCGCCACCGCCGACCGCGCCCAGGACGAGCACGGCGGGCAGCACGATTCCGGTCAGTACGGATCTCAAGACAGACGCTCCAGCTGTCGCTCGGCCAGCGATCGGATCTCGTTCTTGCTGATCCGCTTCGTGTCGGTGATGTCGATGTCGACCATCACGTCGCCGCGCTGGAAGATGGCCCGGGCCCGGTAGCTCGGCAGGTAGCCGGCCTCCTCCTTGACGGGGTACAGGTAGTAGCGGCCGTTGCCGCTGCCCTTGAGCAGATCACCGTCGTTTCCGGCGGAGTACTCGAAGCTCATCGGCATGTAGTCCCGCTGGCCCGTGGCGTGCTCCATGGCGTCGCGGCCCGAGTGGAACTGGACGAGCTTGATGTCCGTCACCTTGTGGGCGCCCTGCTCCCAGGCGACGAAGGCGACCCGGCGGATGTCGCGCTGCACGAAGTCCCCGAACATGCCGCCGGCGTTTTGGAAGTGGCTCGCGTATTCCTCGACGTTCAACCAGATGCCGCCAGGCTTTCCGCCCGCGCCCTTGGCCGCACCCTTCGGCCTGGGCAGCAGCAGCTTGCGCAGATCGCCGTCGGTCTTCACCTGACGGTCCTCGGCGGCGCTCAGCGGCTCGGGCTCCCGGCCCTTGGGCAGCGGCTCGGCCGGATAGCCGAGTCCCGGCTGGTTGAGGGCGGGCAGCGGCGTCGGCGCACGGTCCGCCTGGACCTTGAAGCCGACGGCCGTTCCCGCACTGGCGCCGATCACCGCGGCGACGGCGAGAACCAGCGCGGTACGCCCACGGAGCCGCGCGGGCCTCGCCGGCTCGGGCGCCCCCGCGGGCTCCGGCTCGGGCTCCGGCTCGGGCAGTACCGCGCCGTCGGCCGGTGCCGCGTTCTCGGGCGATACCGCGCTGTCAGCCGGTACCGCGCTCTCGGGCGGTACCGCGTTCTCGGCCGCCATCGGCTCCGGCTGTGTTCTGTGCAGTTCCAAAAGGGTCCCCCCACGAGACCTGGAGGCGCGGATTCCGTTATCCGTGCTCACAGCACTGACCCTCGACCCGCGACCTGGGTTGTAGCTGCGCCGATTACAGTTCGGCATATGGCGAAGAAGCTCGTGATCAAGGTGACTGCCGGGGCCGACGCCCCCGAACGCTGCTCACAGGCCTTCACGGTCGCGGCCGTCGGCGTGGCCAGCGGTGTGGAGGTCTCCCTCTGGCTGACCGGCGAGTCGTCCTGGTTCGCGCTGCCGGGCCGGGCTGCGGAGTTCGAGCTTCCGCACGCCGCTCCGCTGCCGGACCTGATCGAGTCGATCCTGGCCGCGGGAAAGATCACCCTCTGCACGCAGTGCGCGGCACGGCGCGAGATCACGGAGAAGGACGTGATCGACGGCGTACGGATCGCGGGCGCCCAGGTCTTCGTCAGCGAGGCGATGGCGGACGGCACCCAGGCGCTCGTCTACTGACGCTCCACCGCCGACCCCGGTGCGCGGTCACTGACGCGGGCCCGAGCCCGATCCCGAGCCCGGCTTCCGCTTCCCGTCCAGCTCGTCCCACCACGCGTCGGACTGCGGGTCACCGGAGGGGTCGTCCCACCACCGGTCCTCGGGGCCGCGCCGGTTCGCCACCACCGCCGCGAGCGGTGGGATCACCATGGCGACGACGCACATCCCGACGGCGACCGGAACCGACCACAGCCGCACGAAGGCCCAGGCGGAGACGAAGAGGACCAGGCATCCGCCCATGAGCAGGAAGTAGGCGTGACGGCGCCGCGCGTACATGACTCAAGCGTATGTCGCGGCGCCGGTAACGGCACGAAGGGCCGCACCCCGGTCCAGTGGCGTCCAACCCCCGGGGGTGCGGCCCTTCGGCCGGTCGAAGAGTGCCGTCAGACGGCGATGGCCACCTCGGAGAGGCCACCGGTCTGGGCGACGACCGTACGGTCCGCCGTCCCACCGGGGACGAGGGCGCGCACGGTCCACGTGCCCTCGGCCGCGTAGAAGCGGAACTGTCCGGTCGCCGAGGTCGGGACCTCGGCGGTGAACTCGCCGGTCGAGTCCAGCAGACGCACGTAACCGGTGACGGGCTCGCCGTCGCGGGTCACCTGGCCCTGGATGGTGGTCTCACCGGGCTTGATCGTCGAGGCGTCGGGGCCGCCGGCCTGCGCTCCACACATGTCTTTCCGTCCTTACGGTCGAGGGGTCCGGAGGTCCCGGGACTTACTTGTTCGCGCCGAGCTCGATCGGCACGCCGACGAGGGAGCCGTACTCGGTCCACGAGCCGTCGTAGTTCTTGACGTTCTCGACGCCGAGCAGCTCGTGCAGGACGAACCAGGTCAGCGCGGAGCGCTCACCGATGCGGCAGTAGGCGACGGTGTCCTTCGACAGGTCGACCTGCTCCTCGGCGTAGAGCGCCTTGAGCTCGTCGTCCGACTTGAAGGTGCCGTCGTCGTTGGCGTTCTTCGACCACGGGATGTTGCGCGCGGTCGGGATGTGGCCGGGACGCTGCGACTGCTCCTGCGGCAGGTGGGCCGGGGCGAGCAGCTTGCCGCTGAACTCGTCGGGCGAACGGACGTCGACCAGGTTCTGGTTGCCGATCGCGGCGACGGCGTCGTCGCGGAAGGCGCGGATGGACGTGTCCTGGGCCTTGGCCTTGTAGTCGGTGGCCGGGCGCTGCGGGACGTCGGCGCCGTCGACCAGGTCGCGGGAGTCGAGCTCCCACTTCTTGCGGCCGCCGTCGAGGAGCTTCACGTCCTGGTGGCCGTAGAGCTTGAAGTACCAGTAGGCGTAGGACGCGAACCAGTTGTTGTTGCCGCCGTAGAGCACGACCGTGTCGTCGTTGGCGATGCCCTTCGCGGACAGCAGCTTCTCGAAGCCGGCCTGGTCCACGAAGTCACGGCGGACCGGGTCCTGGAGGTCCTTCTTCCAGTCGATCCGGACGGCGCTCTTGATGTGGTTCTTGTCGTAGGCCGAGGTGTCCTCGTCGACCTCGACGACGACGACCTTCGGGTCGTCCAGGTGGGCCTCGACCCAGTCGGCGTCTACCAGGACGTCGCTGCGGCTCATGCTGTTCTCCTCCGGGGCAGTGTGCGGCGGGTGGTGCGCGAAAGCAGGTTGCGGTGCAGGTACGCCGAAACGGCGCGAAGACACGCGGGTGGCCATGGCCGGAAGGGGCTCGGATGGCCCGGGGACACGGAAACCGACGGAGGCCGGGCTTCCGCTCAGATGGCGCGACAGAGCATGGCGGCGACGCGGCACAGGTCTACTGCCCGCCGCTTCGTGAGGTCCGCCTGTCGCTGCTTCATGGGGTCGATCGTAGGGACGACCGGGCGGCCATGTCACCGGCGTGTCGCATCCTGAGACGCGATCGTCCGAAATGTGGGACGCATGGCCGGAACGGGCCCGGTGGGACCGAGCGACGGAGACCTGCCGCCCCACTCGTATCTGCGGACCGGACACGACCGTCTCAGTATCCGGCCACACCGCGCTGACCGCAGGGGTACGAGCCCACCAGGGGCATGAGCCCGGGAGGGGATTCGGCCCGGCAGTGGCGTCAGCCCGGCCAGGGGCACCAGTCCGGCAGGGACATCTACCCGGCCAGGCGAGCCAGGGGCGTCAGCCCGCCAGGAGGGTCAGCCCGCCAGCGGAACGTCCGTACCCGCGACCGTGATGACGAGGCCCTTCTCGTCCGCCTGGACCTTCTGCAGCTTCATGCCCTCCGGCAGACCGCTGAGCTTCCGGTCGAAGTCGGTCTTCTCGCGGATCATGTCCTCCAGCCGCGGTATGCCTTCCCCGGGCACCTTGTCCGCACGCACGCGGATCGTGCCACCGTCGACCAGGCTGACCGTGGAGACGACACTGCGCGAGAGCGAGCGGCCGAGGAGGTCGACCGTGCCGGTCACCTTCAGCTTGCCGTTCCCGCCGTACGCGACGGTGACGTCCTCGTCGGCCGCCTTGGTGAGGTCGGCGTACGAGATACGGGCGGTGCCGGTCGCGGTCGCGGCCGTGGCGCTGGAGTAGTTGCTGCCCAGGCGCACGTTGTGGAGGGCCGCGGACAGCTCGGTGATGACGACCCTGCGCCCGTTGGCGCTCGTCTCGATGTCGCGGACGGTCACGTCGACGCGATCGAGCTCCTTGCCCACGACCTGGGTCAGGAAGGGAAAGCCCTCGATCGCCACCTCGGTCGCACCGGACAGGCCCTGGCGGGCCTTGATCTTCTCCGCGGCCTCCGACTCGGCGTAGTTGAGCAGGAGCCGGTCGGCGGCGACGAAGAGCCCGCCGAGGATGACGACGGTGATCAGCAGAATTCGCAGTGCGCGCATGACTCGGTGTTCCCCCACCCCTGTCTCGGCCCTCCCGGATCGGAACGGCCTGAATGATCGACGTTCGGCGGCACGCTATTGGTTCCCGCCGGTCCGGGCCAGGGCATCACCGTCCGTACCCGACCGGAACACGGCTCCGGTCAGTGGGTCACAGGGCCAGATGCTCACGGATCGCGGGGTCAGATCAGTGCGCGGCCCAGCAGATAGACGGCGGGGACCGCGGCCGTGAGCGGAAGCGCGACGCCGGCCGTCATATGGACGAACCGGGACGGGTAGTCGTAGCTGGCCACCCGCAGGCCCACGAGCGCGCACACCCCGGCCCCGAGCCCCAGCAGCGCGCCCTGCGAGCCCACCCCGGTGGCCCCGCCCGCCGCGATGCCCGCGCCGGCGGCGGCCAGCAGCGCGACCACGACCGACGCCGCACCCGGCAGCGGCAGCGCCCGCGCGAGCACCGCCGCCGCGACCGACGCGCCCGCGACGGCCACCGCCTCCGGGGCGACGGCGAGGTAGCCGGCCGCGACGATCGTCAGCGCGGCCGAGGCGACCGTCGCCATCAGGCCGTACATCCGCTCGTCGGCGGAGGCGTGGCTGCGCAGCTGCAGCACGACGGTGAGCAGCACCCAGACGCCGAGGGTGCCGATGATCACGGCCGGGGCGTGTCCGGAGCCCGTGGCGAGCAGGACGGCGTCCGCGGCGAGGCCGCCGGCGAACGCGAGGGCGATGCCCTGGCGGGCGGGCCACATGCCGTTCAGCCGGAACCAGCCGGCGGCGGTGAGGCCCTGGAGCGCGATGAGCGGGATCAGCAGGAGGTACGGCGAGGCGCCCGCGGTCGCCGCGAGCAGCAGACCGATCACGGCCGTCAGCCCCGCGGGCTGCATCCCGGGCGGGATGATCGGCGAGCGCCCTTCCGCGCGGGCACGCTGCGCGTCGGTGATCCGTGCGTTGCCCAGGGTGGTGGGGGCGCTGTACGCGGGTTCACCGGCCGCCTGGGGCTCACCGGCCGCCGGCGGCGCGCTCGCGGCCCCGTGCCCGGCGATCCCCTGCCCGGCGATCCCCGGCTCGTACGCGGCGGACGCGGCGGCGGGAGCGGCCGGTGAGCCGGGAGCGACGGGCACCTCCGGCGGCAGCGCGTACGCCCTCGCCGAAGGGTCCTGCGGCGGCAGATACGTCGTGTCCGTGGCGCCCGGGTGGTACGGGGCGTGCTGCACGGGCTCGGCCACCGGCTCGACCGTCGGCTGGTACTGGGTGTCCCAGGTCTGGCCCTCCCACGTCTGGGTGACGTTGGGGTCCTGGTGGTTCCGCTGCCCGTACGGATCCTGCGGGCCGAACGGATCCTGCGGGCCGTACGAGTCCTGCGGGCCGTACGGATACTGCTGATCGCTGCTCATGCTGTGCGGTTCACCCTCCTGCGAACGGCGGGAGCACCTCGACCGTGCCGCCCTCGGCAAGCCGTACGGTCTCATGGCCACGGGTCCCGACGGGGTCACCGTCGACGAGGAACGAACACCGCCGGAGTACGCGGACGAGTTCGCCCGGGTGCCTCTCACGGGCGGCGTCCAGCGCTTCGGCCAGGTTCTCCGCGGCGTACGGCTCCTCGGCCACCCCCGCGGCGGCCTTGGCCGCGGCCCAGTAGCGGATGGTTCCCGCTGCCATCGCGGCACTCCTCTCTCCGGCTCGTCGACTGTCCATGATGGGCTATGCGCGGGCGAGCCAGTCCGCGAGGCGCCCCAGAAGGCCGTCGTCCGCGGCGTTCTCGGCGTGCCCCATGCCCGGTTCCAGCCACAACTCGCACGGGCCGGCGGCGGCCAGCATCCGCGGATGGTCCAGCGGGAAGTACGCATCGCGGTCACCGTGGACGATCAGCAGCGGGGTCGGCGCGATCAGCGGGACGGCCTCGACCGGCGAGAGCGGGACGGGGTCCCAGTCCTTGTGGTGGATACGGGTCCGCAGGCCGTAGCGCCCGACCAGCCGCCCGACGGGCCGGGTGACGACCCAGTGGAGCCGCCGCATGGGCGCCGTACCTTGGTAGTACCAGCGGGCAGGCGCGCTGACGGCAGCGACCGCGTCGGTGTGTGCGTCCCGTGCGCCACGTACATCCCGTGCCTCACGCACGCCACGCGCGTCATGCACGTCCAGTACGCCGCGTACGCCGCGTACGTCCCGTGCACCCGTACGCCCCTCGTGCTCCGGCGTGTGCTCCCCCGCCCGCTGCGCCGCGGCCCCGCCGTACAGCGCCGCATGCCGCAGCACCACCGATCCGCCCATCGAGAAGCCCACCGTGACGACCCGTCCGTACCCCAGCGAACGCGCCCAGGCGACGGCCGCGGCCAGGTCCAGCACCTCGCGGTCGCCGACCGTCGAGTGCCCGCCGGACCTGCCGTGGCCGCGGAAGGAGAAGGTGACGACCCCTGCCCGGCCGGCGAACACCCCCGCCGCGCGGCGCACCGCGGGACGGTCGACCGAACCGGTGAATCCGTGCGCGACGACGATCGCCAGATCGGTCTCCCCGGCCGTACAGGGCTGGTGCAGCGCCTCGATGCGCACGCCGTCGGAGGTCCTGAGGGTTGCGCGTCGAGGTCCGTCAGTGATCGAGGAAACATCCACATGGTGACATCGACCCTCTACGACAGAGCTCATGTGGGCTATTGTGCTGGGCAGAGGATCCGGGCGACGCAGCCCCCGGGTCCTTTTGTGTTTCCAGTCCGTTGTTACAGACAGGTGAACGAAACGATCGCGGAACCCCGGGGCGCGGGGGCCGCGGCCGGGCAAGAGGCAGTGCCGCAGACGTCCTCGCAGGGACCGAGGAGGAACCGACGTTATGGGCGAGCGAACCGTGCACGACCGAGAGACCACGAACCAGGCAGGGACAGCGGCCCGGGCAGGTGGGTCGCGATGAGTTCTCTGCTGCTCCTCACCAATGCCCTCCAGCCCTCCACGGAGGTGCTCCCCGCCCTCGGCCTGCTGCTGCACAACGTACGGGTGGCACCCGCCGAGGGCCCGGCCCTGGTCGACACCCCGGGCGCCGAGGTGATCCTGGTCGACGGCAGGCGCGACCTCCCGCAGGTACGCAGCCTCTGCCAGCTGCTCCGCTCCACCGGGCCCGGCTGTCCGCTGATCCTCGTCGTCACCGAGGGCGGTCTCGCGGCCGTCACCGCCGACTGGGGCATCGACGACGTGCTGCTGGACACGGCAGGACCCGCCGAGGTCGAGGCCAGGCTCCGGCTCGCCATGGGCCGGCAGCAGCTCACCTCGGACGACTCGCCGATGGAGATCCGCAACGGTGATCTGTCGGTCGACGAGGCCACGTACAGCGCGAAGCTGAAGGGGCGGGTCCTGGACCTGACCTTCAAGGAGTTCGAGCTGCTGAAGTACCTGGCCCAGCACCCCGGCCGGGTCTTCACCAGGGCCCAGCTGCTGCAGGAGGTCTGGGGCTACGACTACTTCGGCGGTACGCGCACGGTCGACGTCCACGTGCGGCGGCTGCGCGCCAAGCTCGGCCCCGAGCACGAGTCCCTGATCGGGACCGTGCGGAACGTGGGATACCGCTTCGTCACGCCGGAGAAGGGCGA
Source organism: Streptomyces sp. NBC_00259 (assembly GCF_036181745.1). Classification (NCBI taxonomy): domain Bacteria; kingdom Bacillati; phylum Actinomycetota; class Actinomycetes; order Kitasatosporales; family Streptomycetaceae; genus Streptomyces; species Streptomyces sp. NBC_00259. Next base: position 3,645,557 of record NZ_CP108080.1, read on the forward strand.
CCGCTCGGAGAACTCGGCGGCGGCGAAGGCGAAGAAGGCGGCCGAGGAATCCGTCCCCCGTGCGGAGGACTCGGCCGACGACATGACCGAGACCATCGAAGCTGCTGTACGCCCTGCCCAGAGGTAGGTCACCACGCGTAGACTGCGCGCGTGGCCAAGGTGACGCGGGACGATGTAGCGCGACTGGCGGGTACGTCGACCGCTGTGGTGAGTTACGTCATCAACAACGGACCCCGGCCGGTCGCCCCGGCCACGCGCGAGCGGGTACTCGCCGCGATCAAGGAGCTGGGCTACCGGCCCGACCGGGTCGCGCAGGCGATGGCCTCGCGGCGTACGGACCTCATAGGCATGATCGTGCCGGACGCCCGCCAGCCGTTCTTCGCGGAGATGGCGCACGCGGTGGAACGGGCGGCGGCGGACCGCGGAAAGATGGTCCTCGTCGGCAATTCGGACTACCGCGACGAGCGCGAGGTCCACTATCTGCGGGCCTTCCTCGGCATGCGCGTCGCCGGGCTGATCCTCGTCAGCCAGGGTCCGAGCGAGCGTGCGGCGGCGGAGATCGAGGCGTGGGACGCTCGGGTGGTGCTGCTGCACGAGCGGCCCGAGGCGATCGACGACGTCGCGGTCGTGACGGACGACATCGGCGGGGCGCAGCTCGCGACCCGGCATCTCCTGGAGCACGGACATCCGTACGTCGCGTGCCTGGGCGGCGTCGAGGAGACCCCGGTGGTGGGCGACCCGGTGGCCGACCACGTCGAGGGCTGGCGGCGGGCGATGCTGGAGTCCGGGCGGTCGACGGAGGGCCGGCTGTTCGAGGCGCCGTACAACCGCTACGACGCGTATCTCGTGGCGCTGAAGATCCTGTCCGGCCCGGACCGGCCGCCGGCGATCTTCTGCGCGACGGACGACCAGGCGATCGGTGTGCTGCGGGCCGCGCGCGAGCTGCGGATCGATGTGCCGGGTGAGCTGGCGGTGGCGGGCTTCGACGACGTCAAGGAAGCCGGACTGACCGACCCGCCGCTGACGACGATCGCCTCCGACCGGCCGGCGATGGCGCGCGCGGCGGTGGATCTGGTGCTGGACGACGGGCTGCGGGTGGTCGGCTCACGGCGCGAGCGGGTGAAGCAGTTCCCCTCGGCCCTGATCGTCCGCCGCTCCTGCGGCTGCCACGGCTGACCTCACCGTCCTGACCCCACCGTCCTGACCCCACCGCCTGACCCCACCGCCTGACCCCACCGCCTGACCTCACCGCCTGACCCGAAGGCGCGGCACCCCGGCCTTACATGGGGCATACATGCTTCTGTCGGGCTTCTCAGGCCGTCCTCAGCGTGCTCTCATCTACGGCCCCGAGAGTCGTCACCATGACGGACCACTACCGCAACAGCGGCGACGAGGGCACGCAGCACACCCACCAGTACCCGTACGCGGGGTTCGGGGACGGGGCGTACCCGCCGCCGCCCCCGCACGCACCGGCACCCGCCGCACCCGTGCCCGCCGCGCCCGCGAACGCTCCCGCGCACGCCGCGCGTGCCAAGCGGCCCGTCGCGTTGATCGCGGCCGTCGCGATCATCGCCGCGGCCGTCGGCGGCGGGGCGGCCACGCTGGTGGAGCGGTTCGCCGGGGGCGGTTCGACCGGCGGAGCGGCCGGCGTCGACGGGACCACGGTGTCGCAGAGCAGCAAGGGCACCGTCGCCGGTGTCGCCCAGGCCGTCTCCCCCAGCATCGTGGAGATCAACGCCTCCTCCACCTCGGGCGAGTCCACCGGCTCCGGCGTGATCATCACCCGGGACGGTGAGATCGTCACCAACAACCACGTCATCGCAGGCGCCGACACCGTCAAGGTCAGGCTCAGCGACGGCAAGACGTACACCGCGGACGTCGTCGGCACCGACCCCGACAAGGACCTCGCTCTGATCAAGCTGAGGAGCGCGAGCGGTCTGAAGGCCGCCGCTCTCGGTGACTCCGGCCGCGTCGAGGTCGGTGACGAGGTCGTCGCGATCGGCTCGCCCGAGGGCCTCACCGGCACCGTGACCAGCGGAATCATCTCGGCGCTCGACCGGGACGTGACCGTCGCCAAGGACGAGGGACGCCAGCGGCAGCAGGACCCGCGGCAGGGCTGGCCCTTCGAGTTCGGCGGTCAGGAGTTCAACGGGGACACCGGCGACTCCAAGACCACGTACAAGGCCATCCAGACGGACGCCTCGCTCAACCCCGGCAACTCCGGCGGTGCGCTGATCAACATGAACGGCGAGATCATCGGCATCAACTCGGCCATGTACTCGCCGAGTTCCTCGGGCGGATCCACAGCGGGCAGCGTCGGCCTCGGCTTCGCCATCCCGATCGACACCGTCAAGGCCGATCTCGACAGCCTCCGCTCCGGCGGCGAGAACTGACCGGGCGCCGATCCGTGGACCGGGCGTACGACCGACCGCGTGCGAGGCTGGGGCCATGACGACCGCACCCGGTGAAGGCGACCGCGAACGCATCCTCATCGTCGACGACGAACCCGCCGTACGCGAGGCGCTGCAGCGCAGCCTCGCCTTCGAGGGGTACGCCACCGAGGTCGCGGCCGACGGCTTCGACGCCCTCGCCAAGGTGGAGTCGTACGCGCCCGACCTCGTCGTCCTCGACATCCAGATGCCGCGCATGGACGGCCTGACCGCGGCCCGGCGGCTGCGCTCCCTCGGCTCCACCCTGCCGGTCCTGATGCTCACCGCCCGTGACACCGTCGGCGACCGGGTGACCGGTCTCGACGCCGGGGCGGACGACTATCTGGTCAAGCCGTTCGAGCTGGACGAGCTGTTCGCGCGGATCAGGGCGCTGCTGCGGCGCAGCTCGTACGCCTCGGCGGCGGGCACGGACCGTGAGGACTCCGGCGACGTGCTGTCGTTCGCCGATCTGCGGATGGACCTGGCGACCCGCGAGGTCACGCGCGGGCCGCGCCGGGTCGAGCTGACCCGTACCGAGTTCACGCTGCTGGAGCTGTTCCTGGCGCACCCGCGGCAGGTGCTGACCCGCGAGCAGATCCTCAAGACCGTCTGGGGCTTCGACTTCGAGCCGAGCTCCAACTCGCTGGACGTGTACGTCATGTATCTGCGCCGCAAGACGGAGGCGGCCGGGGAGCCGCGTCTGGTGCACACCGTCCGCGGGGTCGGCTACGCGCTGCGGGAGGGATCGCCGGAGTGATCCACAGATTCCGGGCGCTGCCGCTGCGGTCGCGGCTGGCGCTGCTGACGGCGACCGCCGTGGCCGTGGCGGTGGCCGCCGTCGCCGTCACCTGCTGGCTGCTGGCCCGCGCCCAGCTCCACAACGAACTCGACACCTCGCTGCGCAACACGAGCGCCCCGCTCGGCACGGTGCGCCAGGCCGTGTCCGCGTGCCGCACGACGGGCAGCGAGCCCTCCGGGGCCGGCAGGGGCTTCGCCTATGTCCAGGTCGTCTATCCCGACGGCACGCGCTGTGTGGCGCCGGACGCCCAGCCCGTGCGGGTCGGGGCGGAGGACGTGGCCGTCGCCCGGGGCACCGAGGCGTACGCCCTCCACAGCAGTACGACCGACTCGGGCGCGGACGTCCGGGTGCACACCGAGCAGATGGCGGTGCCGGTGCCCGGCGCGCCCGGCGGGACGGTGACCGTCATGGTCGCCCGCCCGCTGTACGAGATCGACACCGCCCTGAACCGCCTCGCGCTCCTGCTCACCTTCCTCGCCGGCGCCGGTGTCGTCGCCGCCGGGGCCGCCGGACTGTGGGTGGCCCGCACCGGTCTGAAGCCCGTCGACCGGCTCACCGACGCCGTCGAGCACGTCGCCCGCACCGAGGACCTGACCGTACGGATCCCGGTGGAGGGCGAGGACGAGATCGCCCGGCTGTCGCGCTCCTTCAACCAGATGACCGCCGCGCTCGCCTCGTCCCGGGACCGTCAGGCACAGCTGATCGCCGACGCCGGCCATGAGCTGCGCACACCGCTGACCTCGCTGCGGACGAACATCGAGCTGCTGGTGCGCAGCGAGCAGACCGGCCGTGCCCTCCCGCCCGAGGACCGGACCGCGCTGCTGGCCTCGGTCAAGGCACAGATGTCCGAGCTGGCCGTGCTGATCGGCGATCTGCAGGAGCTGTCACGGCCGGACAGCGCGACGCCCGGACCGGTCCAGGTCGTCGCGCTGCACGACGTCGTGCGGACGGCGCTGGAGCGGGCCAGGCTGCGCGGCCCGGAGCTGGCGATCACCGCCGAACTGCGGCCCTGGTACGTACGGGCCGAGCCGGCCGCGCTGGAACGGGCGGTGGTGAACGTGCTGGACAACGCCGTGAAGTTCTCGCCCCCGCGCGGGGCGGTGGAGGTGCTGCTGGACCGTGGTGTGCTGACGGTGCGCGACCACGGCCCCGGGGTGCCGCCGGAGGAACTCCCGTACGTCTTCGAGCGGTTCTGGCGCTCCCAGTCCGCCCGCGCGCTGCCCGGCTCCGGCCTCGGTCTGTCGATCGTGGCCAGGACCGTGCACCAGGCGGGCGGCACGGTGGAGCTGCGTCCGGCCGAGGGCGGCGGCACCGTCGCGGTGGTCAGCCTGCCGGGGGCGCCTGCGCCACCGCCCGTACCGCCGTCAGTTGTGCCGGATGAGCGAGTCGACCAGGCCTGAGCGGGTGTTGGGGAAGTCCATCGGCACGATGCCGAGGCCCTTCCAGCCGCTCGCCGTGCCGTCCAGGAAGCCGTGGACGCGCGGATTGAGGTTGTCGGAGTTCCAGCGCGGCGGCAGCGACGCGGAGGTGCTGACGAAGTTGATGAAGAGCTTGCCGGGCTGCTCGGTGGCCTTGCGGAAGTGGGCCTCGATCCTCGGGTACTTGTCCCACGGCGCGGCGTTCCAGTCGTCCTGGAGGTCGAAGACCCCGCCGTCCCACCACTTCACTCCGGGCAGTCCGCCGTTGTCGGCGATGAGGACGACCTTGCCGCGCGCCTGGCCGAGGGCCGGGAGGGCGTCGCCGATGTGGAACAGCGAGCGCCAGCCCCGGTTGTCGAGGTAGTCGTCGAAGATGCTCCGGAAGGTGGCGTCGCCGTCCGAGGAGTACTCCTGCTTGACCCGCATCAGCACGGTCTCGGAGGGGTGGGCGGCCAGGAAGTCGCGGCAGGCGATGAGCACGTCGCCGAACATCATGTTCTGGAAGGCGGGGCCGTGGTGGATCGCGAACGAGCCTCCGGTGACCCGGCACCGGACGTCGAGGAAGCGGATGCCGTAGTTCAGCTGGTCGGCGATCGTCGTGTTCTGGCACTCGGCCCAGGGTCCGCCGAAGCGGGCTCCCGAGTCATGGGTGCCGGGAATGGTGAGCGAACCCAGCGTCCGGCCGCCGTCGATGCCGCTCATCCAGTCCTGGGTGCCCAGCGCCCGTCGCTGCGCCGCCGTGGCCGTGCCCGGTGCGCCGATGAGAACGGACGCGGAGACGACCGCCGCGCCCGTGAGGAAACCACGTCTGGTCAAGGACATGTGCTGTCTCCTTCGTCGACCGCCGCGATGTGGGGGGTCGCGGTCGGCAGACGGGATGATTGCAGACATGCCCATGACACAGAACGTCTTGCGCGGAAACTGGAAACAACTGAGGGGCGGCGGGCCGACGGCCCACCACCCCTCAGTCGCACCACCCGTTACTTGACGACCGTGATCCGGCCGGTGGCCGGCGGCGCCAGCGGGGCGCCCGCGCTGGAGTGCGCGGCGAAGTAGGCGTTGAGCATGTCCAGGTCGGACGCGCCCACCAGCTTGTTCTTGTGCTCCTTCAGGACCGCGAAGCCGTCGCCGCCGCCCGAGAGGAACTCGTTCATCGCGACCCGGTAGGTCTTCGCCGGGTCGATCGCCTCACCGTTCAGCTTCACCGAGCCGACGACGATCCGGTCGGCGCCGGTCTTCGTCATGTCCAGGGTGTAGGTGAAGCCCTTCGACACCTGCAGGATCTTCGGGGCGGCCTGGTTCGAGCCGCTGACCTGCTGCTGCAGCGCGGTGACCAGCTGGGCACCGGTGAGGTCGACCGCCGTCATCATGTTGGTGAACGGCTGCACCGTGAAGGCCTCGCCGTACGTCACGACACCGTCGCCCTCACCGCCCGAGGCGGCGCGGACCAGGCCCGCGCGGATACCGCCCGGGTTCATCAGGGCGAGCTGCGCGCCGCCCTTGTCGGCCGGGGCCATGCCTTCGAGCTGCGCGTCCGCGATCAGGTTGCCGATCGGCTTCTCGGGGGACTCGAAGGGGTTCTCTATGTCGGCGGAGATGTACCCGACGGGCCGGTTGGCGATCGGCGCGGCCAGCGTGTTCCAGCGGTCGATGAGCTGGGTCATGTCCGCGGCCTTCGGCACGTCACGGGTGACGACGTGGTTGGCGGAGGCGACGGACGTCCGCACGATGTCGCGGGTGCGACGGTCGTACGTGAGCGTCGTGTCGGTGTACAGCTTGCCGAACGAGGCGGCCGAGGTGACCGTGCGCGGCTTGCCGGACGGGTCCGGGATCGTGCACGCGTACGCCTGGTGGGTGTGGCCGGTGACCAGGGCGTCGACCTGCGGGCTGACCTTCTTGGCGATGTCGACGATCGGGCCGGAGATGCCGTCGCCGGGGCCGGGGCTGTCGCAGTTGTAGTTGTACGAGCCCGAGGCCGGCGCACCGCCCTCGTGCAGGAGCGCGACGATCGACTTCACGCCCTTGCGCTCCAGCACCTTGGTGTACTTGTTGATCGTCTCGATCTCGTCACCGAACTTCAGGCCCTTGATGCCCTCGGCGCTGACGATGTCCGGCGTGCCCTCCAGGGTGACGCCGATGAAGCCGATCTTCACCCCGTTCCGCTCCCAGACGAAGTACGGGTCCAGGACCGGCCGGCCCGACTTCTCGTTCGTCACGTTGGCCGCGAGGTACGGGAAGTCCGCGCCGCGGAACTTCTTGGGCTTGCCGTCGGCCTTCTTCTCGTAGCAGCCGTCGACCGGATGGCAGCCGCCGTTCTGGAGCCGGGCGAGCTCCTTGGCGCCCTCGTCGAACTCGTGGTTGCCGACGGAGGTCACGTCGAGCTTCAGCTTGTTCAGCGCCTCGACGGTCGGCTCGTCGTGGAAGAGGCCGGAGAGCATCGGCGAGGCGCCGACCATGTCACCGGCAGCGGCGGTGATGGAGTACCTGTTGCCCTTGCGGGCCTCGCGCAGATGCGTGGCGAGGTACTCGGCGCCGCCCGCGTCGATGGTCCGCGTGGTGCCGTCCTCGTTGGTGTGGGTGACCCTGCCCGCCGAACCGGCCGGCGGCTGCAGATTGCCGTGCAGGTCGTTGAAGGACAGCAGCTGTACGTCGACGGTGCGGCCGTAGCCGTGTCCGTGTCCGTGTCCGTTCCCATGGCCGTGTCCGTTGCCGTGCGCCTGGGCTCCGGCGGGCATCGCGGCGACCAGTGCGCCGACGGTGGTCAGTCCGGCGGCGACCGCGAGTACGCGGCGGCGCTTCTGATGCGATGTCGCTGACATCTGTCCCCTTGTCAGTTCAGCGTGACGACTGTTCTCAGCCGTGCAGCCTAGAGTCAACGCGCGTAGCACGACAGGGGATCCCGGGTTACGAGCTGGTATCCGATCGGGTGCGGCCCGGCGCCGTACCCTCGTCGTATGACTGACGCAGCCCCCGCCCTCGAGCCCGGCCGGCAGATCCAGACGCTCGACGAGCTCACCCCCGAGCTGGCCGACGACGTCCTCCGCCTGCTGACCGTCGCCGCCCGTACCGACGGCATGCAGGCCGTCTCCGAGCAGGGCAGGCTCTATCTGCGCCATGGGCAACGCGAGGGTGTGCGCCACTTCCTGCTCACCGTCGCCGGGGACCTTCGCGGGTACGCCCAACTGGAGGACACCGACCCCGTGGAGGCCCCGGCGGCCGAGCTGGTCGTCCACCCGGGCCACCGCGGCCGCGGCCACGGCCGGGCCCTCGGCAACGCGCTGCTCGGCGCGTCCGGCAAGCGGCTGCGCGTCTGGGCCCACGGCGGCAAGTCCGCGGCCCGCCATCTGGCGCAGGTCCTCGGGCTGACGCTCTTCCGCGAACTGCGCCAGCTGCGCCGCTCGTTGAGCCCGCTCGACCTTCCGGACCCGGTGCTGCCGGACGGGGTCACCGTCCGGGCGTTCCTGCCCGGCCAGGACGACGCCGCCTGGCTCACGGTCAACGCGGCCGCCTTCGCCCACCACCCCGAGCAGGGCTCGATCACCCAGCGCGACCTCGACGATCGCAAGGAGGAGCCGTGGTTCGACCCCAAGGGCTTCTTCCTGGCCGAGCGCGAGGGCGAGATCGTCGGCTTCCACTGGACGAAGGAGCACGCGGAGGAGCAGCTCGGTGAGGTGTACGTGATCGGCATCCGCCCCGACGCCCAGGGCACCGGCCTCGGCAAGGCGCTCACCGCGATCGGCCTGCGCCATCTCGCGGCACAGGGCCTGCCGACGGCCATGCTGTACGTCGACGCGGACAACACGGCGGCGCTGCGGGTGTACGAGCGGCTGGGATTCACGACGCACGAGGTGGACCTGATGTACCGCACGGAGACCTGAGCGGCGATCGGCCGGGCAAGGGGCGGTGAGTTCCGCCCCGAGGCAGGGGGCGGTTGACACCGCCCCCTCTCTTGCACCACCCTTTCACTACTTGATTAGTGAAAGGGTGGTGCATGATCGAGTACAGGATCGACCGACGCAGCGGCATCGCCACCTATCTGCAGATCGTTCAGCAGACGAAGCAGGCCCTGCGACTGGGAGTACTGGAGCCCGGCGACCGGCTGCCCACCGCCCGCGAGGTGGTGGAGGCGACCGCCATCAACCCGAACACGGTGCTCAAGGCCTACCGCGAACTGGAGCGCGAAGGGCTCGTCGAGGCCCGGCGCGGCCTCGGCACCTTCGTACGGAGGGGGCTCGGCACCGCCGGAGCCGACTCGCCCCTGCGCGGTGAACTCACCGACTGGGCGCTGCGCGCCCGGGCGGCGGGCCTGGGCCGGGACGACGTGGCGGCGCTCTTCACCGCCGCACTCGACGCGCACTTCGCGGACCACGAGCGGGACCAGCAGGCCGGACCGAACAAGCAGGACAAGCAGATCGAGCCGGACGAGCAGGTACGTAAGCCCGACGAGCAGGTACGTCAGCCGGACGAGCAGGCCGGGCAGAAGCACGAGCAGGGGGACGACACATGAGTGACACCGCCATCGAGGCGGCGGGCCTCGGCAGGAGATTCCGGCGCACCTGGGCACTGCGGGGCTGTTCCTTCCGGCTGCCCGCGGGACGGATCTGCGCCCTCGTCGGCCCCAACGGCGCGGGGAAATCCACCCTGCTGACACTCGCGGCGGGCCTGCTGCGGCCCACCGAGGGCGGCCTGCGGATCCTCGGCACCGACCCCGCGTCCGCGCGCGAGCGGATCGCCTACGTCGGCCAGGACAAGCCGCTCTTCCCCCAGCTCACGGTCGCCGAGACCCTGCGCACGGGCCGCGAACTCAATCCCGGCCACTGGGACGACGCCGTCGCCGAGGAGATCGTGCACGCAGGGGGACTCGACCCGGCCGCCCGCGTCCGCACGCTCTCCGGCGGCCAGCGCACGCGCGTGGCTCTCGCCCTCGCCCTCGGCAAACGCCCCGAACTGCTGCTCCTGGACGAGCCGATGGCCGACCTCGACCCGCTCGGCCGTCACCAGCTCATGGGCAAGCTGATGGCCGATGCCGCCGATCACGGGACCACCGTGGTGATGTCCTCGCACATCCTCTCCGAGCTGGAGAACACCTGCGACTACGTCCTGCTCGTCGCCCACGGCCGCATCCGGCTCGCCGGCGACACCGACGACCTGCTCGCCGCACACACCCTGCTGACGGGCCCGGCCACGGCCGATCTCACCCCGCACACGGTGATCGAGTCCCGCACGACGGGCCGTCAACTGACTGCGCTCATACGCAGGACCGAGCCGGGAGCGGACGTCCCGTCCGGATGGGACGCGGTGGAGCCGACCCTGGAGGAGCTGCTCCTGGCGCACCTGCGCTCCCCGGACGCACCGGCGCTGCTGACCCCGTCAGCCGACCCGACCGCCGGGCCGACCGCCGGCCCGACCGCCGGCCCGACCGCCGAGGGGGCTGCCGTATGAATGAGGAGCGAACGATGACAGAGAACACGACCCTCACGTACGACAGGCCGTCGACCGGCCGCGGAAGCCGCGGCATCGGCCTCCTCAAGGGGCCGGTCCGATCGGTGTGGCTGCTGCACCGCAGGGCGCTGCTGCTCTTCGGCGCCTACCTGGTGCTGTCCGCCGGCTCGCTGGTGTGGCTGCGCTTCATCGCGCCGGGAGAGGAGCTGGGCCCCTGCGGATCGCTCGGGTCGGACCTGCCGCCCTGCGGTCCGCCCCCGCTGGACTCGATGTTCGACTTCGCGGGGAACCTGGGCGCCGTCGCGTTCGCGATCGCGTGGCTGCCTCTGGCGGTGGCCTTCTACGCGGGGGCGGTGCTCGTCGGCGCGGAGCTGGAGCGCGGCACCGCGGGCCTCAGCTGGACACAGTCCGTCACCCCGGGCCGCTGGCTCGCCGCCAAACTGGCCGTCCCCGCCGTGCTGCTCCTCTCCGGCGTCACGGTCCTCTCGCTGCTGTACCGCTGGGTCCGCGGCGCCGGCGCGAAGGCACTGGGCGACCAGTGGTACTTCACCGACGTCTTCCTGGCACTGGGCCCGGCGGTCCTCGCGTACTGCCTGTTCGCTCTCGCCGTCGGCGCGCTCGCCGGACTGCTGGTGCGGCGCGCCCTGCCCGCCGGAGGGCTGGCCTTCGTCGTCACCGCGATCGTGATGCTGTTCGCCGACGGCCGGCGGGACCGGCTGTGGCCGACGGCGGACGTGGTGTGGAGGAATTCACGGGGCGAGCTCCCGAACAGCGCCTTGCAGATGGAGAACGGCCTGGTCGTCGCCGGAAAGCGGGCCGAGCGGTGCTGGGACCCGCAGGTGGCGATGCCGCCCGGCTGTCACTCCGGGTCCGGGATCCGGGAGTGGTACGCCGTCCTCCACCCGTCCTCCCACTTCTGGCCGATCCAGCTGGTCGAGACGGGCATCGTGCTCGCGCTGGCCGCCGCGGCGACGTTCGCGGCCTTCCGGGTCCTGCGCCGGCTGCACGCCTGACGGGCAGGCGACGGGCTCCGGCCTGCGCGGACGTGGTGGACGGGGGTCCCCACGTCCGCGCGGGCGGCCGGGGCCGTCCGTCAGCCACGACCCGGCCCGCCGGGTGCCCCGGGGCGGGCCTCCGGGTACCCACGGCGCGGCGTCCCGCTTGCCCAGGCGTCATGTTCTCGTTACCGGGCATTCAGCGACCCTTGCGACCCTCGGTGAATGCAGCCCGCTGTGCCCCCCGCCCCGCGAAACGGGCGTCCTCTGCCTACCGAGGCCCGCTCCGACGCGCCCGATCACCCCTTCGCGCGGAAGAATGGGTCCATGAGCCAGCAGCCCGCCGAGGTACCGGTCCAGCACGTCCAGCCGTCCGTAGGCTCCATCGCCGCGCACCGGCCCCACACGGTGTCCGCCGCGGTGTCCGACCTGGAGCCCGACATCGACGCCGACCTCGATGCGTACGAGGACGAGACGGAGGGGGCCGAGCTGCCCCAGGGCCGGTTCCTCGACCGTGAGCGCAGCTGGCTCGCCTTCAACGAGCGGGTGCTGGAGCTCGCCGAGGACCCCGCGACACCTCTGCTCGAACGGGCGAACTTCCTCGCGATCTTCGCCTCGAACCTGGACGAGTTCTTCATGGTCCGGGTGGCCGGACTGAAGCGCCGTATCGCGACCGGTGTCGCCACCCGGTCCGCCTCCGGACTGCAGCCTCGCGAGGTCCTGGAACTGATCTGGAACCGCTCGCGGGAACTCATGGCCCGGCACGCCGCCTGCTACCAGCAGGACGTCGCCCCGGCACTCGCCGACGAGGGCATCCACCTCATCCGCTGGCCCGAGCTCACGGAGAAGGAGCAGGCCCGCCTGTTCACCCTCTTCCGCCAGCAGATCTTCCCGGTCCTCACCCCGCTCGCCGTCGACCCGGCCCACCCCTTCCCGTACATCTCGGGCCTCTCGCTGAACCTCGCCGTGGTCGTCCGCAACCCGGTCAGCGGCCACCGCCACTTCGCCCGCGTCAAGGTCCCGCCGCTGCTCTCCCGCTTCCTGGAGGCCTCCCCGCAGCGTTACGTCCCGCTGGAGGACGTCATCGCGGCGCATCTGGAGGAGCTCTTCCCCGGCATGGAGGTGCTCGCGCACCACATGTTCCGGGTGACGAGGAACGAGGACCTCGAGGTCGAGGAGGACGACGCCGAGAACCTGCTCCAGGCCCTGGAGAAGGAGCTGCTGCGCCGCCGCTTCGGCCCGCCGGTGCGCCTGGAGGTCGAGGAGTCCATCGACCCGTACATCCTGGACCTGCTCGTCCGGGAGCTGAAGATCTCCGAGTCCGAGGTCTATCCGCTGCCCGGGCCGCTGGACCTGACCGGACTGTTCGGGATCGTCTCGCAGGACCGGCCCGAGCTGAAGTACCCGAAGTTCGTCGCCGGCACCCACCGCGACCTCGCCGAGGTCGAGTCGGCGTCCGCACCCGACATCTTCGCGGCGCTGCGCGAGCGGGACGTCCTGCTGCACCACCCGTACGACTCGTTCTCGACGTCCGTCCAGGCCTTCCTGGAGCAGGCCGCCGCCGACCCGGACGTCCTCGCGATCAAGCAGACGCTGTACCGGACCTCCGGCAAGTCCCCCATAGTCGACGCGCTGATCGACGCCGCCGAGTCCGGCAAGCAGGTCCTCGTCCTCGTCGAGATCAAGGCCCGTTTCGACGAGCAGGCCAACATCAAGTGGGCGCGCAAGCTGGAGGAGGCGGGCTGCCACGTCGTCTACGGACTGGTCGGCCTGAAGACCCACTGCAAGCTGTCCCTCGTGGTCCGCCAGGAGGGCGAGACCCTGCGCCGCTACTCCCACGTCGGCACCGGCAACTACCACCCGAAGACCGCCCGGCTGTACGAGGACCTCGGTCTGCTCACCGCGGACCCGCAGGTCGGCGCCGACCTCTCCGACCTGTTCAACCGGCTGTCCGGCTACTCGCGCCGCGAGACGTACCGCCGCCTGCTGGTCGCCCCGAAGTCGCTGCGGGACGGTCTGATAGCCCGGATCAACAAGGAAGTCGCCCACCACCACGCGGGCCGCCCCGCGTACGTGCGCATCAAGGTCAACTCGATGGTCGACGAAGCGATCATCGACGCCCTGTACCGCGCGTCGCAGGCCGGTGTGCCCGTGGACATCTGGGTCCGGGGCATCTGCGCGATCCGCCCCGGCGTCACGGGCCTCTCCGAGAACATCCGCGTCCGCTCCATCCTCGGCCGCTTCCTGGAGCACTCCCGGGTCTTCGCCTTCGGCAACGGAGGCGAGCCCGAAGTCTGGCTCGGCAGCGCCGACATGATGCACCGTAACCTCGACCGACGTATCGAGGCGCTCGTCCGGGTCACCGACCCGGCCCACCGCACGGCCCTGACCCGGCTGCTGGAAACCGGCATGTCCGACTCCACGTCGTCCTGGCACCTCGGCCCGGACGGGGAATGGACCCGGCACGCGACGGATCCGGACGGCCAGCCGCTGCGGCACGTACAGGAATCGCTCATTGACGCCCGGAGGCGCCGGCGTGCAAAGCCCTGACCTTCCCCTGGTGCCGCGGGGGGCCGGCGCCGACCAGGTCCTGGCCGGATATCTGCAGGCACGGGCCGGCGACTTCCTCCGCAGTCTGCGGCTGCACGGCGAGAGCGGTGCGGACACGGCGGGCGCGGAGGACGCGGCCCGTTCCCTGCGGCGGGCCGCCCGGCGCATCGGCGGCACCCTCCACACGTTCCGTCCCCTGCTGGACGTGGCCTGGGCGGACCAGCTCCGTACCGAACTCGCCTGGCTCTCCGGCATGCTCGCCGACGAGCACGCGTGCACGGCCCGGCTGGCCCGGCTGCTGGACGCGCTCGCCCGCCTCTCGGGTACGAAGCCGGTGCCCGCGGCGCGGGCCGCGGACGACGAGGCCGCTGCGGAGTCGTCTGTTCCGGCGGGCGGGGCCCTCGGTCCCCGGACGGCCGGACGCGGCGCCCTCACCGTCGGGGCGGCCCGGGCCGGAGCCCTGCTGGAGCGGCAGCTGACGCTCGGACGCACCCGGGCCCACTCCGCGGCGCTGCAGGCGCTCGGGTCCTCACGGTTCCACGCGGTCGCCGACGCCGTCGCGCTGCTGGCCTCCGAGGTGCCGCTCTCCGCGACCACCACCGCGACCACCGCCGCGCCCGGCACCGCGCTCCCGGCTCTGTTCGCGCACGCCGACGTCGCCGAGCGCAGGCTCCTGGAAGCGGTCACGACGCTGCCGCTGGCCCGCGCGGCACACCCGTACAACGCGGAAGCCCTGGTCCACGGCCTGGCCACCGCCTCCGCCGGGGAGGCGCAGGACGCCCCCTGGCACCAGGTGCGCCACCGGCTGCGGCTGCACCGCTACGCCAGGGAAGTGCTGTGCGCCGGCGAGGGCGGCACCGGCCCCGACCCCCGGCTCACCGCCGCGGGCCGCACCCTCGACCGGCACCGGGACGCCGCGGAAGCCGCCGCGGCGGCCGCGGCGGCGGCGCGTACGCCCCGTATCGCCCCGGCGACGGCGTACGCACTCGGGGTCCTCCACGCCGACCAGCGCCATGAGGTCGAGGCCGCCCGCTTCGCCTTCCAGCGGACCTGGCAGGACGTACCCCCCGGGCCGGAGGGCCCCAGAGGAAGACAGACGGTGGCCGCGCCATGAGAACCACTGGAAGCGGCACCGTGCTCGCGGCCGGCTGCGTTCTGTGGCGCCGCGCCCCCCAGGTGGACGACGGCATCGAGATCTGCCTCGTCCACCGCCCCCGGTACGACGACTGGTCGCACCCGAAGGGCAAGCTCAAGCGCGACGAGGACCCGCTGGAGGGGGCCCTGCGCGAGGTCCTGGAGGAGACCGGTCACCACGGCACCCCGGGGCCGGTCCTGCCGACGGTCCACTACCTCGTCGACGGCCGGCCCAAGCAGGTCGACTACTGGGCGGCCGAGGCCGCCTCGCCCGGCGCGTTCGCCGCGGGCAGCGAGGTCGACCGGATCGTCTGGCTGCCGCCGGCCGCGGCCCGCGGCCGGCTCACCGAGCCGCGCGACCGGACCCTTCTCGACGCGCTGATGAAGGCGCTCGACAGGACGCACTGACCCAGGACTCGTTCACGGGCCCGTTCCCCTAGCGGTCACGGGCCCGTTCCCATACCGGCCAGGGGCCCGTTCACGGGCCCGTTCGCACACCGGTTCACGGACCGTTCATGGGCCCGAGGTCACGCGCAGATAAAGGGCGGAACTTCCTTGTCCGGCAGGGTTCACCTTCCGTTCACCACCCTCCGTCGGCGGCTTCACCTGATCTGCCTAATTTCGGGCTTACACGGTGACCGGCACAGAGCCGGGAGCCACCACCCCGACGCACGCCGCCGTGGAACGGTGAGGGCGATCAGAGCCCTCGACCGGGCCGGCGGCTCCTGGAAGGAACACCCGAAAGTGAAGCTTCAGCGCAAGAACGGGCTTCGCGCCACCGCGCTCGGTGCCCTCGTCGTCTCCGGCGCCCTGGTCCTCACGGCGTGCGGCTCGGACGACAACAGCGGAAGCACCGGCGGCTCCGGCGAGAAGACCAGCGCCGCGTCCAACATCAAGTGTGACGGTGCCAAGGGCCAGCTGATGGCGTCCGGCTCCAGCGCGCAGAAGAACGCCATGGACCTGTGGGTCAAGAACTACATGGCCGCGTGCACGGGCGTGGAGATCAACTACAAGTCCTCCTCCTCCGGCGAAGGCATCGTGGCCTTCAACCAGGGTTCGGTCGGCTTCGCCGGCTCGGACTCGGCGCTGAAGCCCGAAGAGGTCGAGGAGTCCAAGAAGATCTGCAAGACCGGCCAGGGCATCAACCTGCCGATGGTCGGTGGCCCGATCGCCATCGGTTACAACCTGCCGGGTGTGGACAAGCTCGTCCTGGACGCCCCCACCATCGCCAAGATCTTCAGCACGAAGATCAAGAAGTGGAACGACGGGGCGATCGCCAAGCTCAACCCGGGCGTCAAGCTCCCGGACACGGCGATCCAGGCCTTCCACCGCTCCGAGGACTCCGGCACCACGCAGAACCTCGGCAAGTACCTCGGCAAGGCCGCCCCGAACGACTGGAAGTTCGAGGCCGAGAAGAAGTGGCCGGCCCCCGGTGGCCAGGCCGCTCAGGGCTCCTCCGGTGTCGCGGCCCAGGTCAAGCAGGTCCCGGGCGCCATCGGCTACTTCGAGCTCTCCTACGCCAAGTCGCAGTCCATCCCGGCGGTCTCCATCGCCACCGGTGCCGCCGCCCCGGCGGAGGCCACGTCCGAGAACGCGTCCAAGGCCATCGCCGCCGCCAAGATCAAGGGCACCGGCAAGGACCTGGCGCTCGACCTCGACTACACCACCAAGGCCGACGGTGCCTACCCGGTCGTCCTGGTGACCTACGAGGTCGTCTGCGACACGGGCAACAAGGCCGACAGCCTGGGCACGGTCAAGTCCTTCCTGACCTACACCGCCTCCGACGAGGGTCAGAAGATCCTCACCGAGGCCGGCTACGCCCCGATCCCGACCGAGATCAACGCCAAGGTCCGCGAGACGGTCAACGGCCTCTCGTAACCCGGCATCCCCGACGGTAAAGGCGGCCGGTCCGGAGCAACATCCCGGACCGGCCTCCCCGCCGTCACCCTCCGGTGCACCGCCGCCAGAGGAACCGCAACCCGCGGATCCTCCAACCCAGACCGGAAAGATCATGGCTTCCACCACACCCATAGAGACACCACCGGCACGTCCGGCCGCCTCTCGTCGCGGCGCCACATCCACCGGCCGCGTGGGCGACAAGGTCTTCCTGGGCCTCTCCCGTGGCTCGGGCATCCTGCTGCTCGTGATCATGGCGTCGATCGCCGTGTTCCTCAGCTACCGCTCAGCGCTCGCGATCTCCAAGGACGAAGGCAACTTCTTCACGACCTTCGACTGGAACCCGGCGGGCAGCCCGCCGGTCTTCGGCATCGCCGTCCTGCTCTTCGGCACGGTCATCAGCTCGATCATCGCGATGGCCATCGCCGTGCCGATCGCCGTCGGCATCGCCCTCTTCATCTCCCACTACGCCCCGCGCAGGCTCGCGGCCCCGCTCGCCTACGTGGTCGACCTGCTGGCCGCCGTGCCCTCGATCATCTACGGCATCTGGGGCGCCCTGTTCCTGGTCCCGTACCTGAACGGGCTGAACCTCTGGCTCGACGAGTACCTGGGCTGGACGTACATCTTCGAGAAGACCGAGGTCGGCGTCGCCCGCTCGCTCTTCACCGTCGGCATCCTGCTCGCGATCATGATCCTTCCGATCGTGACCAGCGTGAGCCGTGAGGTCTTCCTCCAGGTCCCGCGGATGAACGAGGAGGCCGCGCTCGCGCTCGGCGCCACCCGCTGGGAAGTCATCCGCATGTCGGTGCTCCCCTTCGGCCGCTCCGGCGTCATCTCCGCCTCGATGCTCGGCCTCGGCCGCGCGCTCGGCGAGACGATGGCCGTCGCCACCGTGCTCTCCCCGAGCTTCCTGATCTCGCTGCACATCCTGGACCCGGGCGGCGGTACGTTCGCGCAGAACATCGCCGCGAAGTTCGACGAGGCCAACCAGTTCGGCCGGGACGCGCTGATCGCGTCCGGTCTGGTCCTCTTCGTCCTCACCCTGCTGGTCAACGGCGGAGCCCGGCTGATCATCGCGCGCCGCAAGGAGTACTCGGGGGCGAACGCCTGATGAGCGCCGTGCCCACCCGGGAGACGAACCCCGGATCCCCGGCCCGCGCCCCGCAGGCCACCCGCCACCGACGACTTCCCCGCCCCGCGGGCCGAGCCCACGAGAGGAGCGCCTCATGAGCCACGCGACCATCAAGGACACCCGCCCCTCCGGGCAGGCTCCACACCGCAGGAACAGCCTGAGCCGTCGCGGACTGCCGCGCTGGGCCCAGCCCGTCTTCGCGGTCGTGTCCGTCGCGCTCGGCTGCGGCCTCGGCGCCGCCGCCGGCTGGGAGAGCCGCGTCCAGTGGGGCCTCGTCTCGGCCCTGCTGTTCGTCCTCATCGCGTACGTGACCACCTCGATCGTCGAGAACCGGCGCCAGGCCAAGGACCGCCTCGCCACCAGCGTCGTCTGGGTGTGCTTCGTCCTCGCCGTCGTCCCGCTGCTCTCGCTGATCTGGGTCACCGTCAGCCGTGGTGCGAAGGCCTTCGACGGCTACTTCCTCAGCCACTCGATGGCCGGTGTCCCCGGCTTCGAGGCCGGCGGCGGTGTCTACCACGCGCTGATCGGCACCCTGGAGCAGGTCGGTCTCGCGACCGTCATCTCCGTCCCGATCGGCCTGCTGACCGCCGTCTACCTCGTCGAGTACGGCAAGGGCGCGCTGGCCAGGGCAGTGACCTTCTTCGTCGACGTCATGACGGGCATCCCGTCCATCGTCGCCGGCCTCTTCATCCTGTCGATCATGCTGCTGGCCGGGTGGCAGCCGTCCGGATTCATGGGCTCGCTCGCCCTCACGATCCTGATGATCCCGGTCGTGGTCCGGTCCACCGAGGAAATGCTGAAGCTCGTCCCGAACGAGCTGCGCGAGGCGTCCCTCGCACTCGGCGTACCGAAGTGGCGGACGATCATGAAGGTCGTCATCCCGACCGCCGTCGGCGGAATCTCCACCGGTGTGATGCTGGCCATCGCCCGTATCGCCGGTGAGACCGCCCCGATCCTGCTGCTCGTCTTCGGCAGCCAGCTGATCAACACCAACCCGTTCGAAGGCGCCCAGTCGTCGCTCCCCTTCTACATCTGGGAGCAGTACAAGGTCGGCAGCGAGGCGTCGTACGACCGCGCCTGGGCCGCGGCACTCGTGCTGATCGCCTTCGTCATGATCCTCAACCTGGTGGCCCGCGGCATCGCCCGCTGGAAGGCCCCGAAGACCGGCCGCTAAGGCCATCTGGAAGTGATGTGAACCATGGCCAAGCGAATTGACGTCAGCGGCCTGTCGGCCTTCTACGGCTCCCACAAGGCGATCGAGGACATCTCGATGACCGTGGAGCCCCGCTCGGTGACGGCCTTCATCGGCCCCTCCGGCTGCGGCAAGTCCACGTTCCTGCGCACCCTGAACCGGATGCACGAGGTCACCCCCGGTGGCCGCGTCGAGGGCAAGGTGCTCCTGGACGACGAGAACCTGTACGGCTCGCACGTCGACCCGGTCGCGGTGCGCCGCACGGTCGGCATGGTGTTCCAGCGGCCGAACCCGTTCCCGACGATGTCGATCTTCGACAACGTCGCGGCCGGGCTGCGGCTGAACGGCTCGTACCGCAAGAACGAGCTGGCGGACGTCGTCGAGAAGTCCCTCAAGGGCGCGAACCTGTGGAACGAGGTCAAGGACCGCCTCAACAAGCCCGGCTCGGGCCTGTCCGGCGGCCAGCAGCAGCGTCTGTGCATCGCCCGCGCGATCGCGGTCGAGCCGGACGTCCTGCTGATGGACGAGCCCTGCTCCGCGCTGGACCCGATCTCGACGCTCGCGATCGAGGACCTCATCGGTGAGCTGAAGGAGCGCTTCACGATCGTCATCGTGACGCACAACATGCAGCAGGCGGCGCGCGTCTCCGACCGCACGGCGTTCTTCAACCTCTCGGCGGTCGGTCAGCCCGGCAAGCTCATAGAGATCGACGAGACCGAGCGGATCTTCTCCAACCCGTCCGTCCAGGCGACCGAGGACTACATCTCCGGCCGCTTCGGCTGATCGGTCCTCCCCATGGCAGCCCTGCGGTGCTGCATGGCGGTGCCACCGCAAGGCGAAGGGTCGGCCCCCCTCTCGAACGAGAGGGGGGCCGACCCATGTGGTGGTTGAGGAGCAGTCCTGCCGCGGCGGATGGCCGCCGGCGTCGTGATACGGCACCCCGCGTCCCGCGGGCACCACGCCCGGCTCAGCCGAACGCCAGGTTCACGATCCAGAAGCTGAAAGCCGCCACCAGCGCCGCGGCGGGCATCGTGATACCCCATCCCTCGGGGGACGACCCCCGAACCCCCAGCAGCACCACGTCCGACTCAGCCGAACGCCAGATTCACGATCCAGAAGCTGAAGGCGGCCACCAGCGCCGCGGCGGGCATCGTGATGAACCACCCCAGGACGATGTTCTTCGCGACGCCCCACCGCACCGCGTTCACGCGCTTCGTCGCCCCGACACCCATGATCGCGGACGTGATCACATGCGTCGTCGAGATCGGCGCGTGGAACAGGAACGCCGAGCCGAACATGATCGACGCGCCCGTCGTCTCCGCCGCGAAGCCCTGCGGCGGGTCGAGCTCGATGATCTTCCGCCCCAGCGTCCGCATGATGCGCCAGCCACCCGCGTACGTGCCGAGCGACAGCATCACCGCGCAGACGATCTTCACCCACACCGGAATCGGATCGCCGTAGTCCTCGAAATCAGCGATGACCAGGGCCATCACCACGATGCCCATCGTCTTCTGCGCGTCCTGCAGACCATGGCCGAGCGCCATCCCCGCCGCCGACACCGTCTGCGCGATACGGAAGCCGCGCTTCGCCTTCGACGGGCTGGACTTCCGGAAGAGCCACATGATCGCGCACATGACGAGATAGCCCACGCCGAGACCGACTATCGGCGAGACGAACATCGGGATGATGACCTTGTCGACCACCCCGCCCCAGATGACTTCCGTCCCGCCCGCGAGCGCCGCTCCCACCATGCCGCCGAACAGCGCGTGCGAGGACGACGACGGCAGCCCGAAGTACCAGGTGACCAGGTTCCAGATGATCGCGCCGACCAGCGCCGCGAAGAGGATGCCCATACCGCGGTCGCCCTTCGGCGTCTCGATGAGGCCCTCGCTCACGGTCTTGGCGACCCCGCTGCCGAGGAACGCACCGGCGAGGTTCATCACCGCGGCCATCGCCAGCGCGGCGCGCGGCGTCAGCGCCCGGGTCGACACGGACGTCGCGATCGCGTTCGCGGAGTCGTGGAAGCCGTTGGTGTACGTGAAGAAGAGCGCGACCGCGATGGTCACGACCAGCACAAAGGTGTCCACGAAGCTCAGGACTCCTTGACCGCGATGGTCTCCACCGTGTTCGCCACGTGCTCGAAGGCGTCCGCGGCCTCCTCCAGCACATCCACGATCTGCTTGAGCTTCAGCACCTCGATGGCGTCGTACTTACCGTTGAAGAGGTGCGCCAGCAGCTTGCGGTGGATCTGGTCCGCCTGGTTCTCCAGCCGGTTGACCTCGATCCAGTACTCGGTGAGGTTGTCCATGGTCCGCAGGTGCGGCATGGCCTCGGCCGTCAGCTCCGCCGCCCGCGCCAGCACCTCGATCTGCTGCTCGACGCCCTTCGGCAGTTCCTCGACGTTGTAGAGGACGACCAGGTCGACGGCCTCCTCCATGAAGTCCATGATGTCGTCGAGCGACGACGCGAGAGAGTAGATGTCCTCGCGGTCGAAGGGTGTGATGAACGAGGAGTTCAGCTGATGGAAGATCGCGTGGGTAGCGTCGTCCCCGGCGTGCTCCGCTGCCCGCATCCGTTCCGCGATCTCGACCCGGGCGGGACCGTCCGCGCCGAGCAGTTCCATCAGGAGCTTCGAGCCCGTGACGATGTTGTCCGCGGACGCGGCAAACATGTCGTAGAAGCTCGTCTCCCTGGGGGTCAGACGAAATCGCACGTGGGGTCCTCGGGGTGCTGGGTTTCGGTCAGGCCGATGCTAGGCGCATCGTCCGGCCACGGCTAACCGGCGTCCCTCAGTGTCGCCCATCGAACACGGTGATCAGCACGGGGCCCTGCCCGAACCATCAGGGATCGGTACCATATACCCACGAGGGGTATACCGGACAGGTCTGCGGGAGGACGCGATGACGACCACGGAAACGGCCGGCGGACTTCCGGTCACGACCCAGGACGAGCCCGGTCACGACGAGCCCGGTCACGACCAGGGCGTGCACGGCTACCACAAGCAGAAGGACGAGCACCTCAAGCGGCTGCGCCGGATCGAGGGCCAGATCCGCGGGCTGCAGCGCATGGTCGACGAGGACACGTACTGCATCGACATACTCACGCAGGTATCCGCCTCCACCAAGGCGCTGCAGTCCTTCGCGCTGCAGCTCCTGGAGGAGCATCTGCGCCACTGCGTCGCCGACGCCGCGCTCAAGGGCGGGGACGAGATCGACGCGAAGGTCGAGGAAGCGACGAAGGCCATCGCCCGCCTGCTGCGTACATGACCGTCGTCAATCGACGTCGATCGGCGTCGATGGGCGTCAATCGGCGTCGGACGTGCCCACGTGCACGTTGAGCACCTCGTCGATACGGTCCGGGCTGAGCCGCTCCCCGTCCGCGGCCGACGCCGCGATCATCAACTCACCGCACAGCTCGATCTCGGCGAGGGCCAGGTGGTCCTGGACTGTCGGCGTACTGGCGGGAGCCACGTGCGTTCACCTCTTCCGGCCGGTGTCGACTTCCTAGCGTAGGGAGCGGGATACGCACCGCGCATGGCACGTCCGGACCATTTACCGACAGTGCGTTGCCTACATTCGGACCCTGCCCGCGTAGATGTCGGCGGGGTCGGGAAGCCGTACGTCGACAGGACTGCCGAAGCCGTACAGCAGCGTCGTGGACGCGACGTCGACCGTACGCCCCTGGTTGGCGAAGCTGAACTGATGCCGCACCTTGCGCAGCCGCCCCTCGCTGTCGAGATACGCGTCGAACGGCACCGCGTCCTCGGCGAACCCCTTCGCCGCGGCCGACAGCGCACCGCGGGCCTGCGGCGACGCGGCCTTCGCGGCATGCGCGATGTCCGTGGTGCCGCGGTAGTGCGCGACCCGCACCCCGGCGAGCTCCTCATGGCCGACGAACGCCGCGCTGCGCACCCCGCGCAGCAGCTCGGCGGCCGCGGCCGGGTCGGTCGCGCCGCCGGTGACCAGATTGCCGTCCGTCAGCGTCGTCGTATCGACCCTGACCCACTTGTCCGGCGGTACGCCCGCGCCGCGGTCCTTCATATACAGCGCCCCGGGCGCGAGCAGCTCGGTGATCGGCTGGTGCCCGCTGGTGCCGGCCGGATCCTTCGGCAGCACGACGCGCAGCCGGCCCATGGCCCGGCGGAAGTCGTATCCGCCCTCGCCGCGGATGGTGACCCGGGTACCGCCGGCGGCCGTCTCCATGGCGGTGCGCGCCCTGGCCGTACCCGCATCGACCAGGGCGTCGACGGCATGCCGTACGACGAGGACGGGATCCGCGGAGGGGCGGGCATCGGCGACGGCGTCCCCACCGTTCGAACACCCCGCGGTCGCGGCCACACCCACCACGGCGGCAACGGCACACGCGCCGCGCCCGAGCCAGTGCTGCTGCACCACCATCGCCTGTCAACCCCCAACACGCTCGCCGCTGCATCGCATAACGACCGGTACCGTGGAAGGGTGCGCACCTCGGCCCACCACACCACCACCGTCGAACGCGGAGCCTTCGCCCTGGCTCGCTGTACCTGCGGCTGGGCGGGCCCGGCCCGCCGCTCCAGGGACCGCGCGCGAACCGACGCCAGATCCCACGAGTCGACGTCACATCCCGAGGCCTGACACCCGGCAGCACGGCGGCAGCTCATGGCCGTGCCGTCCCGGGGCGCGCTGGGGCGGCACGGGGCCGATCTCGACCCATCACGACCGGGCTCGCAGGCGGGAGCAGGTCGGCATCAGTCCGATGGCCGGTCGGGCACGAGACAGCCAGTTGGCTCGCGGCTACGCCGCCAGGTCGTTCGGGCCGGGCACACCCGGGCGGGTGTCCGAGATGTCCAGCGTCTCGTGGTGGGGCTCACGCGACGCCGCACGGCGCGAGCGTACGAGCCACGCCGCATGGTCCGAGCGCGAGAACGTCGCCACCAGCGGGGTCAGCAGCGCCAGCGCCAGGGGGGCGAGGAGCAGCGCCACGGCCGTGCCGAGGGCGAAGCCGCCGATGACGTCGGTCGGGTAGTGGACGCCCATGTAGACCCGGCAGAAGCCTTCCGCGAGCGCCAGCCCGATCGCGGCGAACCCGAAGCCCCGGTGGGCGACGAAGACCCCGACCGCGATGGCCATCGCCATCGTCGAGTGGTCGCTGACGAAGGAGAAGTCGGTCTTGCCGGCGACGAGGACTTCGAGTCCCTGGTGGTCGACGAACGGCCGCGGCCGCTCCACGAACCCGCGGATCGGAACGTTGACCAGCACCGCGATACCCGCGGCCAGGGGCGCCCAGACCAGCGCCGCGACCGCGCCGACCGAGTCCTCGGAGGTACCGCGCCGGCGCACGGTCCACCAGCACCACAGCACGACGAGGACGAGCGCGAGCATGATTCCGTACTCGCCGACGAACTCCATGACGCGGTCGAACCACGGCGGAGCCGACCGCGCCAGCCCGTTGATGTCGTAGAGCAGGCCGACATCGGGATTCGCCCCGTCACGTGCGAGTCCAGCCATCGCTTGCGGCCCCTTGCCTTCTGTCGCCTGCCGCGGCGCACGCCTCTGTGCGCCGCACTCCCAACCCCCCGTGGTCGGTGCGGTGTATACGCAACTGCTTCGGTCCAGGGA
Source organism: Streptomyces sp. NBC_00259 (assembly GCF_036181745.1). Taxonomy (NCBI): domain Bacteria; kingdom Bacillati; phylum Actinomycetota; class Actinomycetes; order Kitasatosporales; family Streptomycetaceae; genus Streptomyces; species Streptomyces sp. NBC_00259. The sequence continues at coordinate 3,670,141 of NZ_CP108080.1, forward strand.
ACGACTCGCCCCGCCGGTACGTTCCTCTCTCCACGGAACGATCACGATGACGTTATCGAAGAGTGACACATCGTCGCAGCTCAGGGCCGTGGCTTAACGCAGAGTTCCGGCCATCGCCGACGCGGCGTCAGATTCCGGTCAGGCCGAGGGCGGTGGCGTCGGCAGCGCCGCGGCGCCGTCCTCGGTGACCCTCGTCGCACCGAAGTAGTCGGGGGTGTCGATCTTGTCGAAACGGATGACGGCCCCGGTGTACGGAGCGTTGATCATGTATCCGCCGCCGACGTACAGCCCGACGTGCCGGATCGCCCGTGAGTTGGTCAGGTCGTCGGAGAAGAAGACCAGGTCGCCGGGCAGCAGCTCGTCCCTCGACGGATGCGGCCCCGCGTTGTACTGGTCGTTCGCCACGCGCGGCAGTTCGATCCCGACGGTCCGGTACGCGGCCTGCGTCAGCCCCGAGCAGTCGAACCGCCCGCCCTGCTCCGGCGTTCCGTTCCCGCCCCACAGATACTTCGTGCCGAGCTTCTGCTGTGCGAAGTAGATCGCCCCGGCCGCCTGCCGCGACGGCTCCACCCGCCCGGCCGGCCGTGCGAAGCTCTTCTCCAGCGTCCGGATGACCTTGACGTAGTTCCGCGTCTCCTTGTACGGCGGGACCCCGCCGTACTTGATGACCGCGTACGCCCCCGCGTTGTACGCCGCCAGCATGTTGTCCGTCGGGTCGCCAGGGGCCTTCTTCACGTAACCGGCCAGCTTGCAGTCGTAGGAGGCCGCGGACGGAATCGCGTCGGCCGGGTCCCACACGTCGCGGTCCCCGTCGCCGTCCCCGTCGACGCCGTGCGTCGCCCACGTCCCCGGGATGAACTGCGCGATCCCCTGCGCGGCGGCATGGCTCTGCGCCCGCGGATTCCAGCCACTTTCCTGGTAGAGCTGCGCGGCGAGCAGCGCCGGATTGATGGCCGGGCAGAGATTGCCCCACTTCTGCACCAGTGGCTGGTAGAGCGCCGGAACGGCTCCCCTGGCCAGCGCGACGGCTCCCTTCGCCCCGCCCGCGAGCCCCGCCGCGGCGGAGAACGTGCCGACGACGAGCAACGCGACGAAGCTCAGACAGAGCCCGAAGGCCCCGCCCGCGACCAGCCACGCCTTACGCACCGTCAATCACCTTTCGCCGCAAGGCAGTCCACGTCCACGTCATGGGCCAGTGTAGGTGGGGAGGGCACGGTTCAGGGGGCGGACGACGGGTCGGGGCCGAGGAGGGCTGGTCCTGTTCCGTTACCCGTAGGTAGCGTGTGCCCCATACACCTGTCAGCAGGATCACCGGGAGCGGCCGGGACGATCAGGGGCCGGGAACGGCCGGGACGATCAAGGAGAGGCGGTCCGTCATGACGGAACCCCAGGCGTTCTTCGAGCGGATCTCCGAGAACCACTTCTCGCCCACCGAGCACACCCGCGGCCCGTGGGACGCGGATTCCCAACACGCCGGCCCGCCCGCCGCACTGCTGGGGCGGGCGGTGGAGGAGCGGCCGGGAGCACGGGAGGACATGCGACTCGCGCGGGTGACGTACGAGATCGTCCGCCCGGTGCCCATACGCCCGCTGGAGATGACCACGACCGTGCTGCGCAGCGGCAGGAGCGTGGAGCTCGTCGAGGCCGCCCTCGCGCCCGAGGGCGGGGCACCCGTGATGTTCGCCAGGGCCCTTCGCATCCGTACGCTCGAAGAGCCCGGACCGGCGGTCGCGTCCGGGCCGCAGGTGCCCTCGCCCGGGGAGACCGCCGAGACGCCCTTCTTCGCCGTGCCGTGGGAGGTGGGCTACCACACCTCCATGGACACCCGGTTCACCGAAGGGACGTTCCGCGAGCAGGGGCCGGGCACCTGCTGGATGCGGATGAGGATGCCGCTCGTCGCGGGCGAGGAGATCCGCCCCCTGGACCGCGTCCTGGTGGCCGCCGACTCCGGGAACGGCATCAGCAACGTCCTCGACTTCCGCCGACACGTCTTCGTCAACGCGGACCTGACGGTCCATCTGCACCGCCACCCGGTCGGCGAGTGGGTGTGCGTCGAGGCCCGTACGAGCGTCGACCCTGCCGGGATCGGCCTGGCGGACGCCCGGCTCCATGACGAGAAGGGGCCGATCGGCCGTAGCGCGCAGAGCCTGTTCATCTCGCCTCGCTGAGCCGCACCGGCGACCCCCGGAAGTGGTCTGGACCAGATGCCGTTACGCTGTGTCACGCAGCCAGGAAGGCTGTGAACAACCCCGCCGATGACCAACGGCCGGGCGAGCAGCACAGGAGTAACGAGTGCAGAACCTGCAGAACGTGCAGAACATGGGGACCGATACCAGGACGGCACGCCGCAACGGCGACGCCGGGGGAACTTTCGCCGCGGTGACCGTCATCGCGCTCATCGCCGTGGCCATCGGGCTGCTCGGCTACATGATCGCCATGCGCTGACCCACCCCACCCTCACGCGGGGCGGCACCGGACTCCGGTGCCGCCCCGCGGTTTTGAATCCCCGTCAGCCGTGCGGCCGATTCCGTTTCACGCCCTGAGTGCCACAACGACAGTCATTGCCCGAAGTCACGCTCCGTGATACACAGAGTGACTATACGTGTCCTCACAGCGGCGCCGACCCACGCCGCCGCAGGCCAGAGCGGCCGGATCGGTCATCCGTGCGCGGATCGAGTAAAGAGAGCCGCCAAGTCGGCGCACGCGGACGGTTTCATCAGCGAAGATGGAGCGGTGGCCTGTGCCGTGGGGCAGGGGCGGACAACTACCCAACAGGGGCGGTGAGTTATATGTACCTGGCGGCCGAGAAGGGCGACATCACCACCATCATCGGTGGAATCGCCCCGAACTGGGGGCCTTTCGGAAGCCTCGGGAACGAGGCCCGCGTCATGATCGAGGTCGTGATGGCCGTTGCCATCCTGCTCTGCCTGGGCATCGCGATCTGGGGAGCGGCCAAGCAGCGCATCGGCGCGACGGCCCTCCGGGACACCTTCAGCGCGGAACAGGGCAAGGGCCTGATCGTCGCCGGACTGACCGGCGTCTTCATCATCGGATCACTGGGGACCCTGTTCACCATCGTGTACGGGATGGCCGTCTGACTCCCCGTACCCACCCGTCATCCACCACACCCGACACCACCCGTCCGTCGCGCCCACCGGCAGAGGTTGCGTCTCCCTGATGTCGAGTCACCACACCCCGCCCGCGCGGAGAGCAGCACGGCTACCGTCGTACTACGGCACGGCTTCGCACACGGCTGAGGGGGCGCACGCGGCATGAGCCACGACGACGAGACCGACGGCTACGGCAGCGGCGTCGGAGGCACGGGCCAGACCCGCACCCGTCTCCCCGAAGGCACCGCCGGCGACATCTACGGCGGCGCCCGCCGCCCCAGCCGCAACTCACGCTCCCTCGTCACGCTCGTGGGCGTGGTCGTCCTCCTCATCGCCGCCATCGCCTTCGCGAACCGCGGCGACGGAACGAACTCCCCTAACACCACCGACACGGCCAAGGGCACGGCCCCGACGGCGGCGACGGGGGTGCGCCCGGTGAAGGGGAAGAACGCGGGGGTCCCGGCGGGGTACGCACGGGACGAGCAGGGGGCGCAGAGCGCGGCGGCGAACTATGCGGTGACGCTCGTTTCCGCCGACATGCTCAAGCCCGCACGTAGGGAAGAGATCGTCCGTCAACTGTTCGTCGTCGACAGAGCCGGCGAGCTAGAGGCCAGCTTCGACAAGGCCTACAGCAAGGAGTTCCTGGACAAGGTCGGACTCGACGCGAACGGAAACGCAGCCGAAGGGCTGACCTACGTCTCGCGCACGGCTCCGGTCGGCACCAAGGTCACGCAGTACGCGGACATCACCGCGACGGTGGAGGTCTGGTGCACCGGCGTATTCGGGACCGCGGGTATCGGCTCCACCAATCCGGTGACCAACGACTGGTTCACGATGACGCTCAAGCTGCGATGGTCCGGCGGGGACTGGAAGGTCGAGAGCTTCTCCCAGAAGGAAGGCCCCGCCCCGGTGAACGCGGACCTCACAGCCTCCAACGCCGACGAGATCTCCAAGGCTGTCGAAGAGTTCGGAGGGTTCACCTATGCCCGGTAGCCGGCGTCGTGCGCTTTCTCTCACGGCTGCTCTAGCTGCCGTCCAGACGGCAGCCGTGCTGCTGGCTACGCGAGCCCACGCAGCACCGAGTCCGACACCGTCCCCCTCCGGCAAGGACAACTGCGACCTCATCGTCGGCCCCGCACGCGACTACTGCGAGAACGGCGAACCCGGCGGAGCCTCTCGCCGTAGCCCCTCGCTCAACGACCCCACCTCCTCCCTCGACCCCCTCTCCTCCCTCGCCCGCGGCTGCGCCGACGCCGCCGCCTGGGTCGTCGACACCCTCTCCAAGGCCGTGAAGTCCACCGCCGAGGTGGACTTCACCAACGCCACCTTCCTCGGCCAGTACGCCGTCGTCTTCGCCGCCGCCACCTTCCTCACCCTCCTCCTCTGGCTCCTCGCCGTCGCCAAGCGCGCCATCCGCGGCGTCCCCCTCGCCACCGCCATCTCCGAGGCGATCGGGTTCCTCTGGCTCACCGTCCTCGCCTCCGCCTTCACGCCGCTGATCCTCTACACCCTCGTCTCCGCCACCGACTCGATCACCGACGTGATCGCGCAAGGCACCGGCGGCCAGACCGACGTGTTCTTCGGCAGCTTCAAGGAGGCCCTCCAGAAGGGCGACGACATCGGCGGCGGGCCGATCATGCTGATCGTCGTGTCGCTGGTGACGATCCTCGCCGCGGGCGTCCTCTACCTGGAGCTGTTCCTGCGGGCCGTCCTCCTGTACGTCGGCGCGCTGCTCGGCGTCGTCGTGTACGCGGGGCTCGTGGACAAGAACATGTGGGGGCACGTACGCCGCTGGGCCGGGATCATGATCGCGGTGATCCTGGTCAAGCCGGTCATCGTCATCGTGCTGGGCCTCGCGGGAGCACTGTCCGCCGACGACGGACCGGACTCGTTCTCCGCCGTCGTCACGGGACTCGCCATCATCCTGCTCGCGATCTTCGCCTCCGCGATGATCTACCGTTTCGTTCCCGGCTTCGGTGACGAGATCGCCGCATCCCGCAACAACCGCATCCAGAGCAGCGCGGAGAACAAGGCCGCCGCCGTCATCAGTTCGCCCGCCGCCCTCGTCTCCCAGGGCATCAAGACCCACAGCAGCCGCAACCACCAGCAGGGCGGAACGGGAGGAGGCGGCGGACCCGCGAACGCGGTGTCCGGCGGAGTCGCCGCACACAGCTCACGCGGATCCGCAGCAGGCACCGGAGCGGGGACCGGGGGCGGAGCCGGGGGCGGAGCTGTCCCCTCCGCCGCACCTCCGCCCCGTAGCGGCGGCCCCGGCAGCACCCCGCACAGCCACCGCAGGAACTCAGGCAGCAACGCCGGCACAGGCACAGGAAGCACAGGAGGTGGAGGGCGTTGACGACGCAGTCCCAGCCCATCGCGCCCCGCCGTACGTATCTGATCGGCCGGGCCAGGCCGAACGCGATCGTCGGCAAGAACCGCGAGACCGGCGAGATCGCCCTGATCATCGCCGGCGCGTTCCTCGGCATGATGAGCGGACTGCTGGTCCCGGTCCTGTCCCTGCGGATCGTCCTGCTCATGGGCTTCCCGCTGCTCGCCCTGGCCGCCGTGTACGTCCCGTACAAGCAGCGCACGTTCTACCGCTGGTTCGAGGTCAGCCGCAGCTACAAGCGCTCGCTCCGCCAGGGCACCGGCTACCGCTCCGCCGCCATGGAGGCCGGCACCCGTGTCGACGGCCGCGAGGTCGAGGTCGGCCCACCGCCCGGCATCGGCCGGATCAACTGGCTCGCCGCGCCCTTCGGCCCGGACGAGATCGCCGTACTGCTGCACGCCGACCGCCGTACCGTGACCGCCGCCATCGAGATCGAGGGCCCGGGCGTCGGACTGCGCGACAGCGAGGACCAGGAAGCCCTGGTGGACCGTTTCGGCACGCTGCTCAAGCATGTCGCCAACGGCGACGGCTTCGTGACGCGCCTTCAGATGCTGGCCCGTACGCTGCCGGCCGACCCCGACGCCCACGCGAAGGATGTCGCCCAGCGCGGCGACACACAGTCCCCGGCCTGGCTGCAGCAGTCGTACGACCAGCTCCAGTCGATGGTGTCCACCTCCAGCGAGCAGCACCGCGCCTACCTGGTCGCCTGCATGCACTACACCCGTGAACTCGCCGCCGAGGCCCATACCATGGCCCGCGCCGCCCGCCAGGCGTCCGGGACGAGGAAGCTCGACAAGGACGCCGGCCTCGCCGTCGTCATGGCCCGTGAACTCACCGACATCTGCGCCCGCCTCGCCGAGGCCGACATCCGGGTCCGCCAGCCCCTCGGCCAGGCCCGGCTCGCCTCCCTCGTGCACTCCATGTACGACCCGGACCACCCCATGGACCACATCCAGGCGATGACGAAGCGAAACGCCTGGCCCGCCGAACTCGACGCGGTGGAGCCCACCTACCTCCAGGCCAAGACCCGCGAGTCCGCCACCCGCGCCCCCTGGTGCCACGCCACCGCCTGGGTCAAGGAGTGGCCGATGACCCCCGTCGGCGTCAACTTCCTCGCCCCGCTGCTCGTCCACACCCCGGACGTGATCCGCACCGTCGCGGTCTGCATGGACCTGGAACCCACCGAAGTCGCCATCGAGCGCATGCTGACGGAGAAGACGAACGACGAGGCGGAGGCGAGCCGCGCCGCCAAGATGAACCGTACGGTCGACCCGCGCGACATCGCCGCACACGGCCGGCTCGACCAGCGGGGTGAAGATCTCGCCAGCGGCGCGGCAGGCGTCAATCTTGTCGGGTACATCACTGTGTCGTCGCGTACGCCCGAGGCCCTGGCCAGGGACAAGCGCACGATCAGAGCCTCGGCGGGCAAGTCGTATCTGAAGCTGGAGTGGTGCGACCGCGAGCATCACCGGGCCTTTGTGAACACGCTGCCGTTCGCCACCGGCATCCGCCGATAGCGCGCTGATACGCGCCGACACGCGCCGATAGGGGCCCTGATCCGATGCGAGATCCGCTGTCCGTCCTCACCGAATCCTTCACGTCCTTCCTCTTCGGGAAGGTCGAGACGACCCGGCTGCCCGTGCGTACCTCCACGGGCCAGGCGCAGGCCGTCTACCTGCCGACCGCCGCGCCAGGTCTCGGTGACTCGGGCGTGATCATCGGCCGCGAGGTGTACAGCGGAAAGGGCTACATCTACGACCCGTTCCAGCTCTACGGACAGCAGCTCCCCGCACCCCACTGGCTGGTCCTCGGCGAGTCCGGCAACGGCAAGTCGGCCCTGGAGAAGACGTACGTCCTGCGCCAGCTCCGCTTCCGCGACCGCCAGGTCGTCGTCCTCGACGCACAGGGCGAGGACGGCGTCGGCGAGTGGAACCTCATCGCCCAGGAGCTGGGAATAACCCCCATCCGCCTGGACCCGATGGCCGCCCTGGACGGCGGGATCCGCCTCAACCCCCTCGACCCGTCGATCACCACCACCGGCCAGCTCGCGCTGCTCCGTACGATCATCGAGGTCGCGATGGGCCACGGCCTCGACGAGCGCTCCGGCTTCGCGCTCAAGGTCGCGCACGCCTACGTCAGCGACACCATCACCGACCGGCAGCCCGTCCTCACCGACATCGTCGAGCAACTCCGCCACCCCGAACCCGAGTCGGCGGAGGCGATGAACGTGGACATAGACGATGTACGCGCCTGGGGTCTGGACGTCGCGCTGGTCCTCGACCGGCTCGTCGACGGTGACCTGCGGGGCATGTTCGACGGCCCGACGACCGTCGGCATCGACCTCGACGCGCCGCTCATCGTCTTCGACCTGTCGCACATCGACCGTAACTCGATCGCCATGCCGATCCTCATGGCGATCGTGGGTGTGTGGCTGGAGCACACCTGGATCCGCCCGGACCGCAAGAAGCGCATCTTCCTCGTCGAGGAAGCCTGGCACATCATCAACAGCCCCTTCGTGGCACAGCTCTTCCAGCGGCTGCTGAAGTTCGGTCGCCGGCTCGGCCTGTCGTTCGTGGCGGTGGTCCACCACCTCAGCGACGTCGTCGACGGTGCGGCGGCACGGGAAGCGGCGGCGATCCTCAAGATGGCGTCGACGAGGACGATCTACGCCCAGAAGGCGGACGAGGCACGGGCAACGGGCCGGGTGCTGGGACTGCCCCGATGGGCGGTCGAGATCATCCCCACCCTCACTCCCGGCATCGCGGTGTGGGACGTCAACGGCAACGTCCAGGTCGTCAAACACCTGGTGACCGAGGCGGAGCGGCCGCTGGTCTACACGGACCGGGCGATGACGGAGTCCTCACTGCCCGAGCTCCCCGAAGACGTACGCGCCGCGGATCGGGAGGCGGAGGAACGCGCGGCCCTGATGGAACACCACCAGCAGCAGCACGTGAACCCGTCCTCAGAGTCGACGGTGGCGTGACGTGCGACACGAGCGAGAGCGAGAACGGGGAAGAGAGCGAGGGTACGGCCCCGGTGCGGGACAGGGGCACGTGCGCGGGCGTGAGGAGGCGCGGGGCATCCCGGACGGCCTGCTCATCGGCGTCCTGGGCTTCCTCCTCGGCCTGACCCTGCTGGTCTGGACGGCGACCGGGCTCGCGGGCCTCTTCGCCCACGGTGCCTGGCCGGACGGCGTGACGTTCACGAACACGCCGCTCGCGATGCGCAGCCTCGTCTCCGAACCCCACGACCTGCCCGCCGCCTGGCCCGCCACCCCACCGGCCCAGCTGTCCGGCTACGGCCTCTTCTGGGGCCTGCTCATCGGCCAGTTGATGACCCTGGTCGTCCTGACCATCTTCATCCTCGGCACCCTGGCCCGCTGGCGTGCGGTGCGCGCCTCGCGAAGAGCGGTGAGCGACGTGCCGGCCATGGGCGGCAGCCCCGCGCCTCATCAGCAACCGAACGCCAACGGCAGCAGCCCCGCACCCCAGCCCCTCGTACATATGGAACAGCCCGAGTTCGCCACACAGCCCGGGCAGATGTCCGGTCAGCCGGGGCAGTTGGGTCAGTCGGAGCTGCCCGCTCATGCCGGTCATCCCGCCCAGACCGGCCAGGCCGGTGAACCAGGGCTGAGCGCACCGACCCCCGGGACCCAACAGGCCCTGCCGACCGATCTCGTCGTCCCGGCGCCGCGCCGCCCTCGCATCGTCTACGGAGAGCCGACCGCCCGTCGCCCCTCCACCGTCCAGGCCATCCGGGAAGCCGAGGGACCCGCCCTCGTCGTCACCTCCGACCCGACCGTGTGGGCGGAGACCAAGGACGCCAGGGCCAAGCTCGGTCCTGTCCTGGTCTACGACCCCGGCCATCTCTGTGACACACCCGCACGACTGCACTGGTCACCGACCAGCGGCTGCGAGGACCCGGAGACGGCGGCTTCCCGCGCGACCGCGCTGTTCGCGCCAGTACGCCCGCACTCCCGGCTCGACGCCGCCGTCGCCGACACCGCGGAAACGCTCCTGCGCTGCTGGCTGCACGCCGCCGCGGTGGACGGACGCCCGTTCAAGCAGGTCCACCGCTGGGCACAGGGCAACGGCGCCCATGAGCCCGTACGGATCCTGCGCACCCACGCCAAGGCCGCTTCCGGCCACGCCGGACTTCTCGAATCAGCGCTGACGGCCCACGCCGAACGCCGGGAGATGGCCCAAGAACTGACGGCCCGTACGCTCGGAGTGCTCTCCTCGATCCACATCCGCGAGGCCTGTACCCCGAACCGAGCAGATTCGCTCACCTTGGAATCATTTACGGACGAGGGGGGCACCCTTTATGTGGTGGGTGAACCGATCGAGGACCCTCGTACCCGCCCCGGCGCAATGCCCCTGCTGACCGCCCTCACCACAAGCGTGGTCGAGCACGGCCGCCGCATGGCCGCACGGTCATCCGACGGTCGGCTCGACCCACCACTCGCCCTCGTCCTGGACGACGTAGCCGCCGTGGCTCCGCTCCCCCTGCTCCCGGAGCTGCTGGATTCCGGACAGGACCAGGGACTGCCGACGCTGGTCCTGCTCCGCTCGGAGGAACAGGGCCGCGCCCGCTGGCCCGATCACAGCCTCAGCGGCTGACCTCCCGCCACAGTTCGTACTCCAGCTCCCGCGCCGGCGGATCGGACGGCCGCTCGGACGGCCGTGGCGGTCCCGGCACGGACTCACCGCTCGGCGCGAACCCGAAGCGCCGGTAGAAGGCCGCCGCCCGCGCGTTGTCCTCGTGCACGTACAGCCGTACTCGCTCGATACGGGAGCCGGGCAGCGACCACGACCAGTCGACGGCAGCCCGGAACAGCTCCTTCGTCACTCCGATCCCACGCGCCTCCGGGCGGACGAACACCCCCACCAGATGCGTCTGGTCGACCCGGGCCGCCTCACCGAATCCCACCGCGGCCGCCGGCCGCTCCACGAGCGCGGTCACGGTGCCCACCCAGCGCCCGCCGGACTCCTCCGCGATGAACTGGTTGCCGGCCACACCCGCCGCGGCGTTTCTCGTCCGCTCCCGCCAGAAGTCCGGCGTATGAGCGAGGCCCTGTTCGTAGGTCTCCATGAAGGCGATCGGCGCCGCGGGGTCCTGAAGGGCGGCGAGCCGGATCTCCCGGGCCTTCTCCCACTCGTCGGCGCGCACAGCGCGAATGATGTGCTCCATCCCCTGATCCTGGCGGCACCCACCGCCGACCGCCAAGGGATTTCGCAAGGGCCCTGAAACGCAAAAATGCCTCAACCCCCGGACATGGTCCGGGGGTTGAGGCTCAAAAATTGTTCGGCGGTGTCCTACTCTCCCACAGGGTCCCCCCTGCAGTACCATCGGCGCTGAAAGGCTTAGCTTCCGGGTTCGGAATGTAACCGGGCGTTTCCCTAACGCTATGACCACCGAAACTCTATGAAGATATTTATCGAACCGGCCGACCACGGGGTGGTCTCGGCGTGTTCGTTACTTCAGAACTAACACAGTGGACGCGAGCAACTGAGGACAAGCCCTCGGCCTATTAGTACCGGTCAACTCCACCCATTACTGGGCTTCCATATCCGGCCTATCAACCCAGTCGTCTACTGGGAGCCTTACCCTCTCTAGGAGGTGGGAGTCCTCATCTCGAAGCAGGCTTCCCGCTTAGATGCTTTCAGCGGTTATCCCTCCCGAACGTAGCCAACCAGCCATGCCCTTGGCAGGACAACTGGCACACCAGAGGTTCGTCCGTCCCGGTCCTCTCGTACTAGGGACAGCCCTTCTCAAGACTCCTACGCGCACAGCGGATAGGGACCGAACTGTCTCACGACGTTCTAAACCCAGCTCGCGTACCGCTTTAATGGGCGAACAGCCCAACCCTTGGGACCGACTCCAGCCCCAGGATGCGACGAGCCGACATCGAGGTGCCAAACCATCCCGTCGATATGGACTCTTGGGGAAGATCAGCCTGTTATCCCCGGGGTACCTTTTATCCGTTGAGCGACGGCGCTTCCACAAGCCACCGCCGGATCACTAGTCCCGACTTTCGTCCCTGCTCGACCCGTCGGTCTCACAGTCAAGCTCCCTTGTGCACTTACACTCAACACCTGATTACCAACCAGGCTGAGGGAACCTTTGGGCGCCTCCGTTACTCTTTAGGAGGCAACCGCCCCAGTTAAACTACCCATCAGACACTGTCCCTGATCCGGATCACGGACCCAGGTTAGACATCCAGCACGACCAGAGTGGTATTTCAACGACGACTCCACCCATACTGGCGTATGAGTTTCACAGTCTCCCACCTATCCTACACAAGCCGAACCGAACACCAATATCAAACTGTAGTAAAGGTCCCGGGGTCTTTCCGTCCTGCTGCGCGAAACGAGCATCTTTACTCGTAGTGCAATTTCACCGGGCCTATGGTTGAGACAGTCGAGAAGTCGTTACGCCATTCGTGCAGGTCGGAACTTACCCGACAAGGAATTTCGCTACCTTAGGATGGTTATAGTTACCACCGCCGTTTACTGGCGCTTAAGTTCTCAGCTTCGCCCCACCGAAATGGAGCTAACCGGTCCCCTTAACGTTCCAGCACCGGGCAGGCGTCAGTCCGTATACATCGCCTTACGGCTTCGCACGGACCTGTGTTTTTAGTAAACAGTCGCTTCTCGCTGGTCTCTGCGGCCACCCCCAGCTCAGAGTGCAAGACTCATCACCGGACATGGCCCCCCTTCTCCCGAAGTTACGGGGGCATTTTGCCGAGTTCCTTAACCATAGTTCACCCGAACGCCTCGGTATTCTCTACCTGACCACCTGAGTCGGTTTAGGGTACGGGCCGCCATGAAACTCGCTAGAGGCTTTTCTCGACAGCATAGG